>CAWBOU010000046.1:0-50958 GCA_963790365.1 uncultured delta proteobacterium | reverse complement strand
CCGCACGCCGATCGGTTGAATGCGCCGCTCGTGAGCGCCACGCCGAGCGATCAGTTGCTTTCTCGCGGCGATCTTCGTCTCCACCTCCTCGACTGGCATGGTGATGGACGACCGATCGTCTTCGTCCACGGCGGCTCCGCGCATGCGCACTGGTGGGACTTCGTCGCGCCTCGCTTCGTCGCGAGCCATCGTCCGCTCGCCGTCGACCTGCGCGGCCACGGCGACAGCTCGTGGTCGCCGGACGGCGCCTATCGACTCGAGGACTACGCGGCGGATCTCGTGTTCACGCTCGATCAGCTCGGGCTCGATCGACCGATCGTCGTCGGACATTCCCTCGGCGCGTCCGTTTCCCTTCGCCTCGCGCTCGACGCGAAGCATCCACTCTACGCCCTCGTCCTCGTCGACGGCCGCGCCACGTTCGGCGAAGGAGGCTCGCGGTACATGAAGCTCCTCCGCATGTTCGGCGCGACGACGTACGAGACGCTCGAAGATGCGATCGAGCGCTTCTCGCTGCTCCCTCGTGAGAACGACGCGGCGCCCGAGATCCTCGAGCACGTCGCGCGTGAGAGCTTCCGCCAAAGCTCCGACGGGCGCTGGGCGCCGAAGTTCGACCGCGCGACCTTCGCCGCCCATCATCCGTTCGATTTTCGTGCGGGCCTTGCCACGATCGGATGCCCGGTGCTCTTCGTGCGCGGCGAACGGAGCAGCGTCCTCTCGGCGCGCACGGCGAGCGAGCTCGCCGGACACTGCAGGCGCGGGCGCTTGGTCGAGATCGCCGGCGCATACCATCACGTGCTGCTCGATCGGCCGGCGGAGCTCGGCCGGGCAATCGCGACGTTCCTCGCGGAGCAACCGTGAGGGACGCACCTCCTCGGCGCTTTCGACGCGATCTCCGCCACTGTCGCGCCGGAGAGGAACGTCCCCTCCCGCTCTAAAACGCTTCGCGTTTTAGAGTCGGACGGCGACGCCCCGCGCCGCGAGATAGTCCTTCGCCTCGCGCACGGTGTGCTCGCGGTAGTGGAAGATCGACGCCGCGAGCGCCGCGTCGGCGCCGCCCGCGGTGAGCCCCTCGTAGAGGTGCTCGAGCGTGCCGACGCCGCCGGAGGCGATCACCGGAACGCCGACGGCCTCGGCGATCGCGCGCGTGAGCGGCAGTCGTACCCGCTCCTTCGTGCCGTCGCGGTCCATGCTGGTGAGGAGGATCTCGCCGGCGCCGAGCGCCTCCATCCGCGCCGCCCACTCGACCGCATCGAGCCCGGTCGGCGTGCGCCCGCCGTGGGTGAACACCTCCCAGCGCTCGCCGCACGCGCTTGGCGTCGATCGCGACGACCACGCATTGCGTGCCGAATCGCTCGGCCGCCTCGCGGACGAACTCCGGACGCTCGACCGCGGCGGTGTTGATCGACACCTTGTCGGCGCCGGCGCGGAGCAGCGCGCGGATGTCGTCGTTGGTGCGCACGCCGCCGCCGACGGTGAGCGGCATGAACACCGTCTCGGCGGTGCGGCGCGACGACGTCGAGGAGGATCGGCCGCTTCTCGAACGAGGCGGTGATGTCGAGGAACGTGAGCTCGTCCGCCCCTTCGTCGTCGTAGCGGCGGCGATCTCGACGGGGTCTCCCGCATCGCGGAGGCCGACGAAGTTGACGCCTTTGACGACGCGCCCCTCCTTCACGTCGAGGCAGGGGATGATCCGCCGAGTCAGCATCTAGCCCCTGGCGACCGCGATCGCCTGACGGAGGTCGACGGCGCGCGTGTAGAGCGCGCGCCCGATGACGACGCCCTCGACGCCGCGATTCTCGACCGCTTTCACGCGCCGCACGTCGTCGAGCGAGGCGACGCCGCCGCTCGCGATGACGGGAATCTTCGCCGCCTCGGCGAGCCGCGCGGTCGCTTCCGCGTTGACGCCGCGCCCGGTGCCGTCGCGGGAGATGTCGGTGAACAAGATCGCCGCGGCGCCGCGGCTCGCGCACGTCCGCGCGGCGTCCGCCGCCTCGACCGCGCTCGTCTCGGTCCACCCGCGCACCGCGACTTTCCCGTCGCGGGCGTCGAGCGCGACGACGACACGGTCGGGAAATTCCTCGCAAAGCGCGGCGAGGAGATCCGGATCCTCGAGCGCGGCGGTGCCAAGCACCACACGTGACACGCCGGCGGCGAACGCCGCGCGCACGTGATCTGCCCGGCGCAGCCCGCCGCCGAGCTCCACCGGGATCGCGACCTCCGAGCAGATCTCGGTGACGATCCCGAGCTGCGCCGGCCGGCCCGCCACCGCGCCGTCGAGGTCCACGACGTGCAGGAACTCGCCGCCTTCGTTCTCCCAGCGCTTCGCCATCGCCGCAGGATCGTCGCCGTAGACCGTCGCCTGCTCGAAGTCGCCCTGGAAGAGGCGCACACACTTGCCGCCCTTCAGATCGATCGCCGGGTAGATCCTCACGCGCTGCCCATGGCGCGCCGTGCGAAGTTCTCGAGGATCTTGAGCCCGACCGCCTGGCTCTTCTCCGGATGGAACTGGCAGGCGAACACGTTGTCGCGCGCGACCGCCGCGGCGAAGCTCACACCGTAGTCGGTCGTTGCCGCCGTCGAGCGCGGGATCCGTCGGCTCGACGTAGTACGAGTGCACGAAGTACACGAACGCGCCGTCGTCGATCCCTTCGAGCTCCGGCACGCGCCGGAGCACCGCGAGGCGGTTCCAGCCCATCTGCGGGATCTTCAAACCCGCGACCTCGGCGCCGGCGAACTTGCGGACGCGGCCCGGGAAGAGCCCGAGCCCCGCGACGGGACCGAATTCCTCGCTCTCCTCGAACAGGATCTGCATGCCGACGCAGATTCCGAGGAACGGCTTTCCGGATCTCGCGGCGCGCTTCACGGTGTCGACGAGCCCGTGCTCCTCGAGGTTGCGCATGCAGGCGCCGAACGCGCCGACGCCCGGCAACACGACCGCGCTCGCGGCGAGGATCGCCGCCGGATCGCTCGTCACGCCGACCGGTGCGCCCGTGCGGGCGATCGCCTTCTCGACGCTCCGCAGGTTGCCGACGCCGTAGTCGACGATCGCGATCATGGGACCCCCGTGAGCATTAGAGGATGCCCTTCGTCGAGAGCACGCCCTTCACGCGCGGGTCGAACGACACGGCGCTCGAGAGCGCCCGTGCCAATCCCTTGAACGTCGCCTCGACGATGTGATGCGGATTCCGCCCCGAGATCATGTTCACGTGGAGGTTCATTCCCACTTGATTCGAAAGCGCCAGGAGAAAGTCGTGAATGAGCTCGACGTCGAAGCTGCCGATCTTCTCGTGCCCGAGCTTCACGTCGTAGACGAGAAACGGGCGTCCGCTGAGATCCACGACCACCGAGACGAGCGCTTCGTCGAGCGGTACCGTTGCCTCGCCGAAGCGGCGAATGCCCTTCTTGTCGCCGAGCGCCTGGCGGAGGGCTTCACCGAGCGTGAGCCCGACGTCCTCGACCGTGTGGTGATAGTCGACGTCGATGTCGCCCTTGCCGGCGATCTCGAGATCGAAGAACCCGTGCTTCGCGAAGAGCTCGAGCATGTGGTTCAGGAACGGGATGCCGGTCTCGACGCGGTAGGTCCCTGCTCCGTCGAGCGCAATCGAGAGCGCGATGTCCGTTTCTTTCGTCGTGCGACGGATCTCCGCCGCGCGACCCTGCGACTTCGCGCTCGCTCGAGGCTTCGTCCTCTTCGTCTTCCGCTTCTCCGCCATCACTTCCTCCCTCGCACTTCGACGGCGCGCGCGTGCGCCTCGAGGCCTTCGAGCCGCGCGAGACGCGCGATGTCGGGCCCGAGCTCCGCGAGCGCCTTCGCCGTGCCCCCGATGATGCTCGTCTTCTTCACGAAGTCGTAGACCCCGAGCGGCGAACCGAACCTCGCCGTGCCGCCGGTCGGCAGCACGTGGTTCGGCCCGGCGAGATAGTCGCCGAGCGGCTCCGGCGCGTACCCGCCGAGAAAGATCGCCCCCGCATGTCGGATCTTCGGCAGCCACGCCTCCGGATCGGCGACCGCGAGCTCGAGGTGCTCGGGCGCGACGCGGTTCGCGAGCGCGGTCATCGCTGCCCGGCCGCGCACGACGAAGACCGCGCCGTAGCGGCGGAGCGATTCCGTCGCGACGTCACGGCGCGGCAGCGAAGCGAGCTGCGCGGCGATTCCCTTGGCGATCCGCTCGGCGAGCTTTGCCGAATCCGTCACGCAAACCGAGGACGCCGTCGGATCGTGCTCCGCTTGCGAGAGCAGGTCCGCCGCCACCCACGCCGGATTCGCATGGCGATCGGCGATCACGAGTACCTCGCTCGCGCCGGCGAAGTTGTCGATGCCGACGCGACCGAAGACGAGGCGCTTCGCCGTCTGCACCCAGACGTTCCCCGGACCGACGATCTTGTCGACGCGCGGAATCGACTCCGTGCCGTACGCGAGCGCGGCCACCGCCTGCGCGCCGCCGACGCGGAAGAATCGCGTCACGCCCGCGATCGCCGCGGCCGCGAGAACCGCGGCGTAGCTGCCTGCCGCGGGCGACGGCGGCGACACCGCGATCACCTCGCGGACGCCCGCCACCTTCGCCGGCACGACGTTCATCAACACCGACGACGGATACGCCCCGCGCCCGCCCGGCACGTAGACGCCGACGCGATCGAGCGGCTCGATCTTCTGTCCGAGCAGAAGCCCCGAGCGGTCGCGATAGCGCCAGCCCTTCGCCTTCTGCCGCTCGTGGAACGCCCGGATGCGGCTCGCCGCGAGCTCGAGCGCGCGACGCTCCGCCCGCGGAAGCGCCCGTTTCGCGGCGAGCAGCTCCGCGCGAGGAATCTCGAGCGAGCCGTCCAGGTCGACGCCGTCGAACCGGCGTGTGAGCGCGCGGAGCGCTCGGTCGCCATCCTTTCGCACGGCCGCGATCAACTCGCGAACCGTCGCCTCCGGCCCGGCCTCTTCGGCTTCGGCGCGCGCTTCGATCGCGCGCAAGCGCTCTTCGAAGCCCGGCTCGCCTTCGCGGAAGATCGCGATCACGAGCGAGCCTGCCTTTCCCGGCGCACGTCCGCGCCGAGCGCCGAGAGCTTCCGCTCGATCGACTCGTACCCGCGGTCGAGGTGATAGACGCGGCGCACCTCCGTCGTGTTCTCGGCGGCGAGTCCGGCGAGGACCAGCGACACGCTCGCGCGAAGATCCGTCGCCATCACCGGCGCGCCCGAGAGAGCGCGAACCCCGCGCACGGTCGCGCGGGCGCCGTCGATCTTGATGTCGGCGCCCATGCGGACGAGCTCGAGCGCGTGCATGAAGCGGTTCTCGAAGATCGTCTCGGTGATCACGCTCGAGCCGGACGCGAGCGTCATGAGCGCCATCATCTGCGCCTGGAGGTCCGTGGCGAAGCCCGGGAACGCCGCGGTTTGGACGTCGACCGAGGTGAGCTCGCCGCGGCGCTTCACGCGGAGCCCGTCCGGTTCGGTCTCGACCTCGACACCCGCCTCGACGAGCTTGTCGAGGAACGCATCGAGGTGATCGAAGCGCGCCCCGCGCAGCAAGCAATCGCCGCCGGTGATCGCGGCCGCCACCGCGAACGTGCCGGCCTCGATTCGATCGGGAATCACGTCGTGCTCGACGCCCGCGAGCTCGCGCACGCCGTCGATCGTCACCGTCGGCGAGCCGGCGCCGTCGATCTTCGCGCCCATGCGTCCGAGCGCGGTGGCGAGGTCGACGATCTCGGGCTCGCGCGCGGCGTTCTCGAGCACCGTGGTACCGTCGGCGAGCGCCGCGGCCATCATCAGGTTCTCCGTCGCGCCCACGCTCGGCGCCTCGAAACGGATCGTCGCGCCACGGAGGCGCCGCTCGCCGCCCGCCGTGCGTGGGGCCTCCGCCTCGACGTAGCCATGCACGATCGCGATCGACGCGCCCATCTTCTCGAAGCCGGAGAGGTGGAGATCGACCGGCCGCGCGCCGATCGCGCACCCGCCGGGATTCGAGACGCGCGCGCGACCGATCCGTGCGAGCAGCGGCCCGAGCGTCAGGAACGAAGCCCGCATCGTCCTCACGAGCTCGTACGTCGCCTCGACGCGCGAGATCTCCCGCGCGCGGAGCTGCACTTCGTGATCCTGCTTCTCCAGCACCTCGGCGCCAAGGTTCTGCAGCAGGTGGAGCGTCGTGCGGATGTCGAAGACTTCGGGGAGATTCCGGAAGCGGCACGGCTCGGGCGTGAGCAGCGAGGCAAACAAGAGCGGCAGCGCCGCGTTCTTGGCGCCGCCGATCTCGACCTCGCCGGTGAGGCGCCGGCCGCCGCGGATGACGATCTGATCCATCAGCGCGCTCCGGCTCGCGCGACGACCGCGCGGTCGATTCCGGCGAGGTCCCGGCGGGACACGACCGCCGAGAATCCCGCCTCGCGGAGGAGCTCTTCGACCGCGCCGAGCTGCCCGATGCCGATCTCGAGCGCGAGCGCGCCTTCCCCGGCGAGTCGCGCGGGCGCTTCCCGGGCGATCCGCCGGATCACGTCGAGCCCGTCCGCGCCGCCGTCGAGCGCGCCGTGCGGGTCGAAGTCTCGCACCTCGGGCTCGAGCGCCGCGATCTCACCCGCCCGTACGTACGGCGGATTGCTGACGACGAGATCGAACGTCTCGTCGCCCGCCGGTGCGAAGAGATCGCCGGCGCGAAAGTCGATCCGTCCCGCCGCGCCGAGCCGATCGGAGTTCTCGCGCGCGAGCGCGAGCGCGTTCGTCGACACGTCCGTGGCGACGATCGTGGCGGCCGGGAGCTCGAGGGCGAGCGTCACCGCGAGGATGCCGCTGCCGGTGCCGAGCTCGAGGATGCGCGGCGCCTCGAGCGCCCGCGCGACCTCGAGCGCCGCTTCGACGAGCGTCTCCGTGTCGGCGCGGGGCACGAGCGCGCGCGCGTCGCACCGGAAGTCCCGCGAGTAGAATTCCTGGCGCTCGCGGACGTGCTGCAGCGGCTCGCGCTTGCCGCGACGCCGCAGCACTTCGCGATACCCACCGACCTCCGCCGGCGAGAGCGGCCGATCGAAGTTCAGATAGACGCCGACGCGGTCGACGCCGAGCACGTCGGCCAGGAGCACCTCGGCGTCGAGGCGCGCGTTCGCGATTCCGCGCGCCGCGAGAAACTCCGTCGCCCGCTTCAGGTAGTCGAGCGCAGTCACGGCGGCGGGCGCCGCGGGCGACGGCGCGACGGCGCTCATGCGGCCCCGGCCTCGCCGTCGGCACCCTTCAGCGCCTCGGCCTGGGCTGTCGCGTTGAGCGTGTCGATCATTGCGTCGATCTCTCCGTCCAGAAACCGGTCGAGCGTATAGATCGTGACGTTCACGCGATGATCCGTCACGCGACCTTGCGGGAAATTGTACGTGCGGATGCGCTCGGAACGGTCGCCGCTGCCGACCATGCTCTTCCGCTTCGCCGCTTCCTTCGATTGTTGCTCGTCCTGCGCGCGCTCGAGCAACCGCGCGCGGAGGATCTTCATCGCCTTCGCCTTGTTCTTGTGCTGCGACTTCTCGTCACGACAGTGGACGACGATGTTCGTCGGCAGGTGCGTGATGCGCACCGCGGAGTCGGTCGTGTTGACGCTCTGCCCGCCCGGACCGGAGGCACGCATCACGTCGATGCGGAGGTCCTTCTCGGCGATGTCGACGTCGACCTCTTCGGCCTCGGGCAGGACGGCCACGGTGACGGCCGATGTGTGGATTCGCCCCGAGCCTTCCGTCGCGGGCACGCGCTGCACGCGGTGCACGCCGCCTTCGAACTTGAGACGGCTGAACGCGCCCTTGCCTTCGACGAGGCCGATCAGCTCCTTGAAGCCGCCGAGCCCGGTCGCGTTCGAGGAAAGGACGTCGACCTTCCAACCCTTCCGCTCGGCGTAGCGCGAGTACATGCGGAAGAGCTCGGCGGCGAAGAGCGCCGCCTCGTCACCGCCCGTGCCGGCGCGGATCTCGAGGACGACGTTCCGGTCGTCGTTCGGGTCCTTCGGGATGAGCAGCCGCTTGAGCTCCTCGCGGAGCACTTCCTCGCGCGCACGCAACGCAGTGACTTCGCTCCTGGCGAGCTCGCGCATCTCGGGATCGGCCTCCTCGAGGAGGGATTCGTTGTCGCGAATCTCACCTTCGAGGCGCTGCCAATCGCGATAGCGCGCGACGATCTCCGCGAGCTCGGAACGCTCGCGGGCGAGCTTGGCGAACTCGCGCCCGTTCCGCGGCGCGTCCTCGCGAGAGAGGAGCTGCTCGAGGTCTTCGAAGCGCTTCTCGACGGCTTTTAGGCGATCGAACATGTTCTCCGTGAAGACCCTTCCCGTGAAGGACGCTGTTCGTCGGCTCTATGGACTCGAACGCAACGCGTTGTCGAGCCGACGAGCAACGTCCCCTTCCCGCTCATAACGCGACACGGATGCGTTCTGAGCGGCCGACGGGACTTCAGCAGGAAGGTCGCTAGGACGCGGCCTTGGCGCCCTTCATCCCGTACCGGCGGCGGAAGCGCTCGACCCGTCCTTCGGTGTCGACCAGCTTCTGCTTCCCGGTGAAGAAGGGATGACAGGCGGAGCAGATCTCGACGTGGAACGACGGCTTCGTCGAGCGGGTATGGATCTGGTTCCCGCAAGCGCAGGTGATCACACAGTCCTGGTAGGTGGGGTGGATCTCGGCCTTCATGCGCGTCGTTCCTCTGGAATCTGTCCGTGTAGCAGTCGGCCGGGATTGGCGCAACGCGGGTCGCGGTCAGGGGATTTCGAAACGCTCCTCGAGCCAGCGCTCGAGATCCACGAGCACCCGCTCCTTCTCGACCTCGTTCAGGACCTCGTGAAAGAACTCGGGATATTCGATCAGGCGGGTGCATTCGGGGCGCGTCGAAACCGCGAACCGACGCGCCGCGACCGGGTCGGTCAGCCGGTCGTCGCTCGGGATCATCACCAGGATCGGCAGGTCGATCTCCGCCGCCCGCGCGTGCGCTTCCGCGATCGCGCTCTTGAACTCCACGTAGAATCGCGCGGTTGCCCGGCGGTGGACGAGCGGATCGGCGACGTAGGCGGGCCCGACGGAGAGATCGTGCGACAGCAAGGCGGGGTCGACCGTCCCCTTGAAGCTCACCCGCGGGGCGACGATCGAGAGCAATCGCGCGATCCCGCGGAGGATTGCCGGCGGCTCGGCGACGATGCCGAGCGCCGGCGCGGTGATCGCGAGTCCGGCGAGGCCCGCCCCGTGCGCGAGCGCGTAGTGGACGCCGATGAGACCGCCCATGCTGTGCCCGAGGAGCACGATCGGGCGCTCCTTGGCTTCGTCCGCGACGCGAACGCGCAGCGCATGCAGGTCGCTCACGTACTCGGCGAAGCGATTGAGGTGACCGCGCTGTCCCTGCGAGCGACCGTGACCGCGATGGTCGAGCGCGTAAACCGCGATGCCGTTCGCCGCGAATCGCTCGCCGACGTGCCCGTAGCGCCCGGAATGCTCGCCGTAGCCGTGCGCGACGAGGAGGAATGCGCGCGCTTCCCCTTCGGGAAGCCAGGCCTGCCAGTGGATTCTGAGCCCGCCTTGGCCGGCGAAGTCCCCGACTCGCGTCACGTCGTGCGGACCATCGTCACGGCGCGCTTCCATCCGGAATAGAGCCGCTCACGATCGGCGCTCTTCATATGCGGACGGAAGAGACGGTCGACCTTCCGCACGTGCTCGAGCTCGTCGGCCGACTGCCAGAAGCCGACTCCGAGCCCGGCGAGGAACGCGGCGCCCGTCGCGGTCGTCTCGACCACCTTCGGGCGATCGACGACCGCGTCGAGCAGATCGGCTTGGAACTGCATCAGGAAGTCGTTCTGCGTCGCGCCGCCGTCGGCGCGGAGCCGCTCGAGCGGCGTACCCGATTCCGCGACCATCGCATCGACGACGTCGCGCGTCTGGTAGGCGAGCGCTTCGAGCGTCGCGCGGATGATGTGCTCGCGGCGCACGCCGCGCGTGAGTCCGACGATCGCGCCGCGCGCCTCGGGATCCCAGTAGGGCGCGCCGAGTCCGGTGAAGGCGGGCACGACATAGACCCCGAGCGTGTCGGGAGTCTTGCGCGCGACTTTCTCCGTCTCCCCCGCCGTCTTGATCCATTGCAGCCCGTCACGCAGCCACTGCACGGCCGCGCCGGCGACGAAGATCGAGCCCTCGAGCGCGTAGATCGGCTGACCCTTGCTGCCGCACGCGAGCGTGGTGATGAGCCCGCGCGTCGAGGAGACGGGCTCGCTGCCGGTCGGCATGACGACGAAACAGCCCGTGCCGTAGGTGTTCTTCGCCATGCCCGGGTTGAAGCAGCCCTGCCCGAAGAGGGCCGCCTGCTGATCCCCGGCGATGCCGGCGATCGGGACCGTCGCGCCGAGGAGCGTCGGGTCGGTCTCGCCGACGACCCCGCTCGAGGGCACGACCCGCGGCAACATCGCCTCCGGCACCTGGAGGAGCCCGACGAGATCCGGGTCCCAGCGCCGCTCGTGGATGTTGTACAGGAGCGTTCGCGACGCGTTCGTGAAGTCGGTGGCGTGCAGGCGGCCGCCCGTGAGCTTCCAGAGGATCCACGCGTCGATCGTGCCGAACAGGATCTCGCCGTCGAGCGCGCGGTCGTTCGCGCCCTTCACCGCGTCGAGGATCCAGCGAATCTTCGTCGCCGAGAAGTACGGATCGATGACGAGGCCCGTCTTGTGGCGGATCGTCTCGATCAGGCCCCGTTTCTTGAGCTCGTCGCACGCCGCGCTCGTACGGCGGTCCTGCCAGACGATCGCGCGGTGGATCGGCTTGCCGGTCTTGCGGTTCCAGAGAACCGTCGTCTCGCGCTGATTCGTGATGCCGATCGCGGCGAGCGCCTTGGCGGAGATCTTCGCGTTCCGGAGCGCGGCCTTCACCACGCCGAGCGTGACGCGCCAGATCTCCTCCGGATCGTGCTCCACCCAGCCTGGCTTCGGATAATACTGTCGAAATTCCGAATATCCCCGGCCGACGACGCGCCCGCGCCGGTCGAAAACGAGAACCGTCGACCCCGTCGTGCCTTGGTCGATGGCGAGAACGTATCGTCCCATCGCGTCCCTTCCCCCCCGAAAAGCGGCGCGCTTATAGGCGCCGCGGGCGCGCCCGCGCAAGTCGCCGGACCGGTTTCGTTGTACGCGGGCAATCAACCGTGTATGGAGTGCCGCGAGTCGACGGCAAAGCGCTCGGCCACACGGCCGGCTGCGGGAAATCACTAGAAATTTCAGTCTGTTGCGTGCATGGATCGCTGAGCTCGCCGGCTCGGAAGGAAGCATGCCCGCGCAAATTTTCATCGCACTCGGCTCGAACCTCGGCGATCGCCGGGCGAACCTGAACGAGGCGATCGACCGTATCGGCAAGCTGCCGGGCACCCGCCTCCTCAAGGCGTCTTCGTTCTACGAGAGCGAGCCTCACGGGGATGCGAAGACCTGGTTCGTGAACGGCGTGATCGAGGTCACGACCGAGCTCCCGCCCGAGAAGCTGCTCGCCAAGCTGAAGGCGATCGAGACCGCGATGGGTCGGAAGCGGGTCAAGGGCAAGAAATGGGGCAGCCGGACGATCGATCTCGACATCGTCTTCTACGGCACCCTGGTGATCAACAAGCGCAACCTCAAGGTCCCGCATCCGCAGCTGCCGAATCGGCGCTTCGTGCTGCTCCCGATCACCGAGCTCGCCCCGCAGATGATCCATCCCGTGCTGCAGGTGACGGTCTCCGACCTGCTCGCCGGGACGAAGGACCCGAAGAAGATCGCGTTGATGCCGCTCTCCGCTTAGCCCGCAATCTTCTGGCGACGGCGTTAGAGACGCCAAAGGTCGTCGTCGCCGGAGACCGCTCGCGTCGCCCCTAACTCGCTTCGCGATCGAGCGCGGCGACCACCACCTGGCCCTGCGCGCGGAGCTCCTCGACGTCGCGGCCCAGCGCTTCGCGATCGACGTCGGGCTTCGCGGCGCTCGCGAGGAATGCCGCGTAGCGCTCGAGGAAAGCTTCAAATGAGCGGTAGGACGCGCGCTCGCCGAAGCGACCGCGGACGATGCGAACGAAGTCGCGCGCGCGCTCGAGCGGGTACGAGAACTCGGAGGGATTCGGCGGGACCCCTTCGGGGACGGCCAAGTCCCGCCGCTTCGCGGCCATCGCCAGCATGAGCTCGACGTGCGTCCGAACGAGAGGATCGTATTTGCGGTAGTAACAGCCCACCAGGCCGCACCCGAAGGCGAGCGCGACGATCAGCCACAGGGCTCGCTCTCGGCCGGTTCTCCGCACGATCTCGCTCCCTTACCCGTTTCCCGGCCCCTTGTCTTTGCGGGGTCCCGTGGTGCTCCAGGTCGTGCGCTCCCCGCGGATCTTCTGCTATTTTCGCCCCTCCAGGATGATCGCCCTCCCCAAGGTCTACTTCGAGCGACTGCTCGAGATCTCGCCGGACATCGTCATCGCCGTCGATCGCGAAGGCAAGATCGTCTTCTACAACGACGGAGCCGAGCGAACACTCGGGTACGCAGAAGACGAGCTTCTCGGCGAGATGGTCGTCGGCAAGGTCTATCCGGACGTGGAGACCGCGCGCGCGATCATGAAGGCGATGCGCGATCCGGCGACCGACGGCCCGGACGCCGTCAAGAACTTCGAAACGGTCGTCGTCCACCGCTCGGGCGAGCGCATCCCGATCGCGATTTCGGGGACGATCATCCGCGACCACGACGACCTGGAGATCGGCTCGATCGGCTTCGCGAAGGATCTCCGGGAGATTCGCCGCCGCGACCAGCTCGCCACGATGGGCGAACTCGCGGTCAGTCTCGCGCACGAGATCAACAATCCGCTCGAAGCGATCGGCAACAATCTGGATCTCGTGAGCAAGTTCCTCGTCTCGCACTCGACAGACGAGGAGTTCGTGGTCGAGGGGGAGCGTCTCGAAGCGATCCAGCGCGAGCTCGAGAAGATCCAAGGCGCCCTGCGGCGCATGCAATCGATGGTGACGCGCGGCACGTACGGCACGCGCGTCTACCTACCCGGGCGATTGATGACCGATCTCGAAGCCGATCAATCCGCCGCCGCGGCAGGTGACGATGCGCCGACCGCGAACGGCGACAAAGACCGCGACGGCGATAGCCTGCAGGGGGTTCGGGTGCTCGTCGTCGACGACGATCTCGGCGTCTGCCAGTCGCTGCGCGATCTCCTGACGGACGAGCGTTGCGACGTCCGCATGGCGAACGGCGGTCTCGAAGCGCTGCAAGTCCTCGAGCGCCATCCGGTCGACGTCGTCCTTTCCGACGTCGTCATGCCCGACATGGACGGGTACGACCTCTACATGGAGCTGAAGGAGCGACGGCCCGAGACGCCCGTCGTGCTGATGACGGCGTACTACTTCGACAAGGACCACGTCATCAAACGCTCGCGGCTCGAGGGCCTCGAGCAGGTCATCTTCAAGAAGCCGATCGATCCGGCCCGGCTCAAATCGATCCTCACGGACGCGCTGAAACGCGGGGGTGCGCGTGCGTGAGGGACGCGCGACCGCGGAGGGCACGAAACGCTTCGCGGCGCGGGTTTCGGAGGCGGTCGATGCCGGGCACTACCGCCTCTTCGGCGATCTGACGCTATCCTCGATCGGCCTCGGCACGTATCTCGGCGACGAGTCCGAAGAGGACGACCGCAGCTACGAAGACGCGATCGGCGCGGCGCTCGCGCGCGGCTGCAACGTCTTCGACACCGCAATCAACTACCGCTGCTCAGCGGAGCGAGCGGGCGATCGGGCGCGCCCTCGCCCGCGCGATCGAATCCGGGCTCGTCGCACGCGACGAGGTGTTCGTCTCGACGAAAGGCGGCTACGTTCCGTTCGACGGCTCGCCTCCGGCGAACCCTCACGCTGCGGGGCGGATTCTCCGCGAGACATACGTGGAGACCGGCATCGTGACTCCCAAGGAGATCGTCGGCGGCGTGCATTGCCTCGCGCCGCGGTATCTCCGCGACCAGATCGAGAGGAGTCGGCGGAACCTCGGTCTCGCGACTCTCGATCTTTACTACGTGCACAACCCCGAGCAGCAGCTCGGCGCGATTCCCCGCCCGGATTTCCTGGACCGGCTGCGACGAGCATTCGGGATGCTCGAAGAAGAGGTCGGCGCGGGACGCGTCGCCGCCTACGGCACGGCGACGTGGAACGGCTACCGGGCCACGCCTGACCGTCCCGAGCACCTCGCGCTCGACGAAGTCATCACCGTCGCCCGCGAGATCGGCGGCCCGCGCCATCACTTCCGCGCGGTGCAGCTCCCGTACAACCTGGCGATGACCGAAGCGCTGACGCTCAAGAACCAGCGAATGCCCTCGGGCGACCTGCAGTCGCTCCTCGCGGTCGCCGGCGAGGTCGGCGTCGACGTGTTCGCGAGCGCGCCGATCCTCCAGGGACGCCTGACCACGGGGCTACCCGATCTTCTCGAGGACGCGTTCCCCGACCTCGGCAACGATGCCCACCGCGCCATCCAGTTCGTCCGCTCGACTCCCGGCGTGACGTCCGCCATCGTCGGCATGAGGCAGCGCCGCCACGTGGAGGAGAACCTTCCGCTCGCGGCGCGTGCGCCCGCGACGATGGACGAGCTCTTGCGCCTCTTCGAAGTCGGCTCTCCATGAAAGGATGAGGAGATGGTCGAACAGACGACTCCCGAGAAAGCCGCGCAGATCCTCCACGACGACCCGAACGCCGTGTACCTCGACGTGCGGACGGTCGCGGAATACGAAGGCGGCCACCCGGCCGGGTCCGTGAACATCCCCGTCGCGTTTTTCGAGCCGCCGCGGCGCGATCCGATTCAGAACGATCTCTTCTCGCACATCTGCGAGCGCCGGTTCGCGAAGGATGCCCGCATTCTCGTCGGCTGCGCGAGCGGAGTCCGCTCCCTTCGTGCGGCCGAGATCCTCGGTACGCTCGGCTTCACGAACGTCACGAACGTCGACGGCGGCTTCAGTGGACGGCGCGATGCGAGCGGCCGCACGATCGAGCGGGGATGGGTCGAATGCCGGCTGCCGGTCGAGCGCGGCAACCCGACGGGTCGCTGCTACGAAGAGCTCCGCAAGAAGTACCTGACGCCGATGCCGACCTTGAAGCGGTAGCGATGGCGATTCGCATCACTCGCGTCTACACGCGCACCGGCGACGCCGGAGAGACGGCTCTCGTCGGCGGCGCGCGCGTCGCGAAAGATTCGCCGCGGATCGTCGCCTACGGCACCATCGACGAGCTCAACTCGACGCTCGGGCTCGTCCGCGCGTTCGCGACGGAACGCAGTCCTTCTTCGACGCGCCTGCGGCGCGGACGTGACGACCTCGGTAGGCTCGTCGAGATCCTGCGGAAGCTTCAGAACGAGCTCTTCGATCTCGGCAGCGAGCTCGCCACCCCGGCCGACGCGGAATACGAGGGCATGTGGCGCGTTGCCGCGGCCGACGTCGCCGCGCTCGAAGCGACGATCGACGAGCTTCAGAAAGATCTCGAGCCGCTCAAGTCCTTCGTACTTCCGGGCGGCGGCGTGCTCGGCGCCACGATCCACCAGGCGCGAACGATATGCCGGCGCGCCGAGATCGAGATCCTCCGGCTCTCGCGCGCCGAGGACGTGAGCGCGGATCTCCTCCGCTACGTGAACCGACTCTCGGATCTTCTCTTCGTGCTCGCGCGCTGGATTACGAAGGTGACCGGCGAATCCGAGTACCTGTGGGAGCGTGGGCTGCGGCTGCCGGTCCGAAAGGCCAAACGGAAAGCATAAGCGATCATGAGCAAAGTGTTCTTTCAGCAGATCGAAATGGGGCCGATGCAGAACTTCGTCTACTTCATCGGCGATCCGGAGACGCGCTCACTCGCCGTCATCGACCCGGCGTGGGAGATCGACGCGCATCATGGAGGTCGCCCAGAAGAACGGTATGGAGATCACGCATCCCCTCGTCACGCATTTTCACCCGGATCACCTCGGCGGCCGCATGATGGGCATGAGCGTGCGCGGCGCGCCGGAGCTGCTCGCCGCCGGCGTCAAGGCGAAGATCCACATCCACAAGCCCGAAGCTCCGTACGTGAACCGCGTGACCGATCTGGCCGAGTCCGACGTCGTCAAGGTCGAGGGCGGCGACGACGATCCGCGTCGGCAACATCCCGATCACGCTTCGTGCACACGCCCGGACACACGCCCGGCTCGCAGTGCTTCCTCGTCGCCGACGCGCTCGTCTCGGGCGACACGCTCTTCATCGGCTCGTGCGGCCGCGTCGACCTGCCGGGCAGTGACCCGCGCGCGCTCTACGACAGCCTGAAGACGCTCGGCGATCTACCCGAAGGAACGCGTCTCTTCCCCGGCCACAACTACGCGAGCCAGACCGTCGTCGACGATCGGCGAACAGAAGCGCCGCAACGCCTGCATGCGCTTCGACTCGGTCGAGGACTTCCTGGCGATGATGGGCTACGGCTGATCACCCCCCCCCCCCCGGACTTCGTCCGACCCCCTGAGGGGGTGCTGAGCCCCGGGGCTCAGCCGACTTCGTATTCGACGGCGGGGCCGTCGGGGCGTCCGAGCGAAAAGGCTCCCTTGCCCTCGAGGAGGATCTCCTCTCGGTGCACGTGCCTGGGCTTCCCGTTGCTAGGGCGGAGATACGTGCCGTTCGTGCTGCGATCGACGAGGTAGTAGAAGTTCCGGCGCCGGACGATCTCCGCATGCTCGCGCGAGGCCGCGGAGTCGGGGACGATCACGTCGTTCGTTTCGATTCGACCGATCGACAGCCGAACGCGATCCGGCCGGAGCTCGATCGCCCGGCCGTCGAAGTGGAGATGGATCGTCGCGCGGCCGATCTCCTGCGTCTTCGCATGCGAGAACAGCATCGTCGAGCTCTCGGAGCGCCAGATCACCTCGTGGAGCTCGACGTCGGCTTCTTTGCCGCGAAGCGGGAACGCGCCGATGCGACGGGAGTCGAACGGCGGATCGTCCGGACCGATTTCGCGAAGCACGTCTGTCGTGACGAACACCTCGTCGGGCCCGGCCATCGCCTGGATTCGCGCGGCGACGTTCACGACGTCACCGAACACGTCGCCCGTTTCGTCGAACACGACTGGCCCGAAATGGCCGCCCGAATGAATCCGGATCCGCTCGTCCGCGGGCTGCCCCTCGTTCGCCTCGGCGATGTTCACGTGTGCCGCGGAGACGGCGCGCACCATCCACGGGGCGCGTTCGAACACGGCGAGCAGCCCGTCGCCGATCCGCTTCACCACCCGTCCTTTGCGAAGCTCGATCTCCGGCACGATCAGCCGGAAGCAGCGCTCGAGCATCGCCTGCCCCGCGACCTCACCGCGCCGGTCGAAATACGCGGTGCTGCCGCAGACGTCCACGAAGAGGACCGCGGTCAGAACGGGTTCCATCGTGCTATCGTTCGCTGGCCAGGAGTCCCCGAGCGATGACCTTGAGCTCGAGGATCGGCTTCACTCCTTCGAAGATCGGCAGCACGAGCGAATCCAGCACGTAGCGGCAGATCGCGAACTCCTCGGCGAAGCCCCAACCGCCGTGGAGAAGCTGACCTTCCTGCGTGACCCGCTGCGCGACGTCGGAGGCGTAGAGCTTCGCCATCGCCGCTTCGAGCGTCGCCGCGCCTCCTCTTCCGCGTCCATCGCTCGAGCCGCAGCATAAGTGAGTTGCCGCGCCGGCGGCAATTTCGATGGCCATGCGCCCGATCTTCCACTGCGTGAGCTCGTACTCGGCGATCGGCTTCCCGAACTGCTGTCGCTCCGACGACGTACGCGCACGTCTTCTCGAGCGCCGCCTGCGAGACGCCGGTGGCCCGACCGCCGGTTTGCAGCCGTCCCGCCGCGAAGCCGGCCATCTGCAGGTAGAAGCCCCTGCCCTTGCCGGCGTCGCCGCCGATCAGGTTCTTCGCCGGCACGAAATAGTTGTCGAAGCCGAGCGTGTACGAGTGCATGCCGCGATAGCCGGGCGTCGCGTCGGCCTTGCCGTGGAGCGTGCCGCCGCTCGCTGGCGCATCTCGAACTCGTGACCGTCGAACGCGTCCTTCTCGACGATGAAGAGCGAGAGGCCCTTCGCGCCCGCTCTCCAGATTCGGATCCGTGCGCGCGAGCAGCGCGATCACGTCCGCGCGGCCGGCGAACGTGCACCACGCCTTCGCGCCGTTGATCACCCAGCCTTCGCGCCGCCGTCCGTCGCGGGCTCGGCGCGGCACTTCACCGAGGCGACGTCGGAGCCCGTGTCGGGCTCCGTGACGGAGATCGCCACCATGATCTCGCCCGAGGCGATCGCGCGGCAGCCACTCCTTCTTCTGCTCCGCGGTCCCGCCCGCGAGGAGCGCCTTCGTCAGGATCTCCGGGCGCGTGATCAGGCTGCCTGCCGCGGCGAGCGACGCCGCGGAGAGCTCCTCGGTGGTGAGGATCATCACCAGGTTGCCCATGCCGCCGCCGCCGTACTCCTCGGGCACCGACATGCCGAAGTAGCCGAGCTCCGCCATCTGGCGGATGAAATCCTCGGGCACGAGAAGATCTTCGATGTGGATCTGCTGCGCTCTCGGCTCGATCACCGTACGGGCGAACTGCCGGACGGAGTCGCGCGTGAGACGCTCCATCTCGCCTTCGAGATGGCTCTGGTTCATGCCGCCGGTCGCGATCATCGCCCGCCCGAGCTCGCGCACGCGCTCGTCGGCGTTGCCCTCGCGGATCAGCGCCTTCACCTCGGGCGCACCAAGGGTCTCCTCCAGAAAAAATTCTTTGAAGCCGAACGCATCGAGATGCGTGGAGACTTGCGACGCCACTCGCTGCGCGACCTGGCTCACGAAGATCGCCGCGACGTCGGCCGCATGAGGATCCTCGTCCTGGGCGGCATCGGCGTATTCCGCGAGCGCCTGCGCGGCGCGGAGCTCGGTCGCCAGATAGCTCACGCGCTCGCAGTGGACCTGGTGGTCGTCGATCCCTTTGCCGCCGTCGGTCAGGCGCTGCGCGTTCTCCAGGGCGGCACTCGTGACGCGCTCGAGGGCCGTCACAAGCGGTGCGAGATCACCCGAATCGCGAGATTTCGACATGGGAAAGCGAGTCGGCGGCTTCTACCACTCGAACCCCGACGTCGCCAGACGGTTCGTTCGGTGCCTGGACAGATGAAGCGGGTGGCCTGATGCCCCGGCCACACGTAGACTCCCGAGCCATGGCCGCCGAGGGCAAGACCCCCGATCGACCGTGGCTGATGCGCACGTACTCGGGCCACAGCTCGGCCCGAGCGTCGAACGAGCTCTACCGGAAGAACCTCACCAAGGGTCAGACCGGCTTGTCGGTCGCCTTCGATCTGCCGACCCAGACCGGCTACGACTCCGACCACGTGCTCGCCCGCGGCGAGGTCGGCAAGGTCGGCGTGCCGATCTCCCACATCGAGGACATGGACGTACTGCTCGAGGGCATTCCCCTCGACCGCATGAACACCTCGATGACGATCAACGCGACGGCGGCGTGGCTGCTCTCGCTCTACGTCGCGCTCGCGGAGACGCCGGGGCGTCGATGCGAAGGCGCTCGAGGGCACGACCCAGAACGACATCATCAAGGAGTACCTGTCGCGCGGCACGCACATCTTCCCGCCGGTGCCGTCGATGCGGCTGATCTCCGACATGGTCGCGTACGCCGTGCGCGCGATCCCGAAGTGGAACCCGACCAACGTCTGCAGCTACCACCTGCAGGAAGCCGGCGCGACGCCGGTGCAGGAGCTCGCCTTCGCGCTCGCGAACGCGATCTGCGTGCTCGACACCGTCCGCGACTCCGGCGCGGTCCCGCCCGAGGAGTTTCCGCAGGTCGTCGGGCGCATCAGCTTCTTCGTCAACGCCGGCGTCCGCTTCATCGAGGAAGTCTGCAAGCTCCGCGCGTTCACCGAGATCTGGGACGAGATCACGCGTGACCGCTACGGCGTGAGGACGCGAAGCTCCGCCGCTTCCGCTACGGCGTGCAGGTCAACTCGCTCGGGCTCACCGAGGCGCAGCCCGAGAACAACGTCCAGCGGATCGTGCTCGAGATGCTCGCCGTGGTGCTGTCGAAGAAAGCCCGCGCGCCGCTCCGTGCAGCTGCCGGCGTGGAACGAGGCGCTCGGTCTGCCGCGGCCGTGGGACCAGCAGTGGTCGCTCCGCATCCAGCAGGTGCTCGCCTTCGAGACCGACCTCCTCGAGTACGAAGACCTCTTCGACGGCTCGCGCGTGATCGAGGCGCGGACGGAGGAGCTGAAGGCCGCGACCCGCGAGGAGCTCGCGCGCGTCGAGAAGATGGGCGGCGCGCTCGCCGCCGTCGAGAGCGCGTACTTCAAGCAATCGCTCGTCGCTTCGAACGCCGCGCGCGTCCGCCGCATCGAGTCGGGCGAGCAGATCGTCGTCGGCGTCAACAAATTCGTCGAGGCCGAGCCAAGCCCGCTGGCGGGCGGCATCGACCGCATCCTCAAGGTCGATCCCGCGGCCGAGCGCGAGCAGATCGAGCGTCTCCAGGCGTTCCGGAGGAAGCGGAACGCGGCTGAGGTCGAGGCCGCGCTCGCGAACCTGCGCGACGCGCTGAAGAGCGGCAGCAACGTAATGCCGCCGTCGATCCGCTGCGCGAGCGCGGGCGTCACGACCGGCGAGTGGGCCGACACGCTCCGCGAAGTGTTCGGGGAATACCGCGCGCCGACCGGCGTGTCCGGTGCGGCAACGACGGGGCTCGAGCTCGACCGCCTGACGCAGGTTCGCGCCAAGCTCGCGGCGACGGAGAAGGCCGTCGGCCACAAGCTTCGCATGCTCGTCGGCAAGCCGGGTCTCGACGGTCACTCGAACGGCGCCGAGCAGATCGCGCTCGCCGCGCGGGACGTCGGCTTCGAGGTGATCTACGACGGCATCCGCAACACGCCCGAGACGATCGCGCGCGTCGCGGCCGACGAGGACGTCGACGTGATCGGCCTCTCGATCCTCTCGGGCTCGCACCTCGAGCTCGTGCCGGAGACGCTGCGCCTCATCCGCGAGCTCAAAGGGGGCGACGTGCCGGTCGTGGTCGGCGGCATCATCCCCGAGGAAGACCGTGCCCCACTCCTCGCCGCGGGCGTCGCGCGCGTCTACACGCCGAAGGATTTCGAGCTCGGCGCGATCATGGACGACATCGTCGACGTCGTCCGCGACGCGCATCGCGCGGTCGGGTAACCCCGATCGCGGCGGGAGCGGGGTCTCGCCTCCGCTGCATGGCTCGCCGATCGTGCGTGTTTAGTCGGCAGCCGGGTGCCTGGTTCGCGGAAGTAAAGCGCAGTCCGCGCAGTTCGCTCGCCTGGAGCGGCTCGCCACAGCGGCGAGCCATGGAGCGAGCCAGGCACCCGGCTGCCGGCGTAGATCGCTGCTCGGCTGCGCTTTACTTCCGCGGAGGCGAGACCCCGCTCCCGCCGCGACACGGTACACGAGCTATCGAGACGGCAAGATGCTCACGCGAGACTTCTTGGGGAAGAGATCGATGAAGCCGCCGAACGTTCGCGCGGCGAGCTCCTGCAGGCGGCGGAGATGCGCGGCCGTGTCGCGGCGGACGCGATCGGCACCGCCATCGATGAGCTCGAGATCCGGTTGAAGCCCGGGCACACGGAGCCAGCGCTCCACCATCGGCTCGTCGACCTCGAGGTGGAACTGGAAACCATAGACGCGGTCGCCCCAGCGAAAGGCCTGGTGGTCACAGCCTTCGGAGCGCGCGAGGTGAGTCGCTCCGCCCGGCAGATCGAGCACGTCCTCGTGCCACTGGAAGAGGTGCTCCGCCTCGGCGAAGTGCTCCAACAGTGGATCCGCGCGGGCGCCGTCGGTCGGCGACACGCGGTGCCAGCCGATCTCCTTCGCCGGCGCGCGCCGCACCTCGGCGCCGAGCGCGCGCGCGATCATCTGCGCCCCGAGACAGATCCCGAGCACCGGTAGCTTACGGTCGATCGCGCGCGAGACGAGCTCGCGCTCGACTGCGAGATGCGGGTGGCGCGCGATATCGTCCACGTTCATCGGCCCGCCGAGCATGACGAGCCCGTGGTACCCGTCGAGCGTCGGTCGCGCGTCGGGATCGCGGCCGAAGTTCACGAAATGGAGGCGGAAACCCGAGCGGCGAAGGAGCGGGTCGAGCGTGCCGAGCGGCTCGTGAGGAACGTGTTTGAGGACGAGAAGCTTGGGCACCGGCGGACAGAACGCGAAGCGTTATGGACGCGACGGGGACGTTCCTCTCCGACGCGCCGATCGCGAACGCCGTGGCGAGAGCGTCGAGGAGGAGCGTCCCACTTTGCTCAAAAGACCGATGCGGTGATCTCGACGTCGGCGCGCTTCCACGCCTTGTCGAATTGCCGCTCGACTTCGGCCGCGAGCTCCTTCTTCTTCTGCGCGTCGAGGCTCGCCTTGAGGCCGTAGAGCGACCAGCCGTTCCGCGGCGTGATCTCGAGCTGCTTGCGGTAGACCTTCTCCGCGTCGGCGGCACGGCCTGCGCCGAGGAGCGCGCGACCGAGCGCATCGCGAATCGGGAAATACCAGGGCGGCGGCTCGGAGTACGTGAGCGCGTCCTGCTTCTCGACGGCAGCTTCGTACGCGCGGATCGCCTTCTTCCAATCCTCGCGCGTGGTCGCGATCTCGCCCTCGAGGACGAGCGCGGCGATACCGAGGAGATCCGCCCCGGTCGAGCCGACCGAGACGAGCGCGAACGTCTTCATCTCGGGATCCTTCGCGGTCTTCGCGACGATCGCATGCTCCTTCTCGGCCTCGTCCGCGCGATCGAGACCCGCGAGCGCCATGCCGCGCGCATAGCTGCCCATCGCCGAGGCATAGACGAACGACGAGTCCATCGCCGGCGCATCGAGGATCTCCTGCCACTTTCCGAAGCGGGCGAGCGTGAAGAGGTGGAGCGGCAGCATCTCCTGCAGGAACGAGAACTCCTTCGCGCGCGCGGGCGGAATGAAGTCGACGAGCTTCTTCGCGGTCTTCAGCGCCTCTTCGCTCCGCCCTTCGAACGTCGCCGCGGACCACTGGAAGTGGACGTTGTGGGGATAATAGAGCGCCGGATAGAAGCCCTGCGCGAGGCACTGCGAGATGTACGACTCGTCCGCTTTCGCCGCCCGGTCGTTCGCTTCGTTCGCGTCCTGATAGCGGCCGACGCGGAAATAGATGTGCGAGGGCATGTGCACGAGATGACCGGCGCCGGGCACGAGATCGGCGAGGCGGTCGGCCGGCGCCTCGGCACGCCCCGGACTCGTCGAGGCTTCGACCGCGTGAATGTAGAGGTGGATCGCGCCGGCGTGCCGCGGCTCGCGGGCGAGAACGGATTCCAGCGCGGCGACGACTTCCTTCGTCGCGGGCTTCGGCTGTTTGTCCTTCGTGTAGTAGTCCCACGGCATCGTATCCATGAGGGACTCGGCGAACAGCGTCTGCACTTCGAGGTCGTCCGGATACGCCTTCGCGACCTTGCGCATCGCGGCCGCGTAGTCTTTGTCGAGCGAGCTCCGATCCTTCGGCGCCTTCGCGGCGTAGCGCTTGGAGATCGCGTCGATCAGCGCCTGCTCCTTCGCATCCGCGTTCTTCGCCGCGGCCTTCGCGGCCTGGGCCGCCTTCCACGCGGGGATCGCGTCGGCCTCGTCCATCGGCTTGTTGATGTTCGGGCCGAGCACGTACGCCTCGCCCCACGCACACATCGCGCACTTCGGATCGAGCCGCTGCGCCTCACGGAACGAGCGTGCCGCCTCCGCGTGGTTGAATCCCCAGGCGAGGATCAAGCCTTGATCGAAGTAGCGCTGGGCGAGCTTCGAAGCCGTCGTGACCGGGTAGTGATGATTGCCGAGATCGTTGAAGAGCGGCGCGTCGGCTCCCTCGGGAACCGAGCGGCGCGCGGACGGCTTGGCGGACGCCGTCTTTTCTTGGGCCGCGTCCTTCGCGACCGACGTCGTTACCGGCGAGACGACGTCCTTCTTCGCGCACGCGGCGAGCGCGACGACCACGACCCCCATCACGGCAACCCAGCGGAACGTCCGAAGCATGAGCGGTCCTCCCCTTGGCGTGCTACCTCGATTCGCGTCACCAATCCAACTGCACAGCGGCCTTCGCAGAAGCTCCCGCCGCGGCCTTGTCCGCGGTCTCCCGGAGCGCAGCGACGAGCTGGTCGAGCTCCTTCTGCGCGGAACCGCCGTACCCGCGCAGGATCTCGATCTCTCGCAGCACCGCCTGCAGGTGCGCCTCACCGAGGTACTCCCGGGCCTCCGGGAACTCGGGCTTCAGATCGAGCGCCTTCCTGTAGTTGAGGAATGCCTCGTCGAGCTTGCCGGTCTTGCGCTGGCAATAGGCGAGGAGATTCCAGGCTTCCGCGTTTTCCGGGGCATCGTGGAGCACGTCGACGAGCTGCGAGATCGCGTCGCGGCAATCGCCCGACCGCGCCGCGGCTTCGGCGCGATCGAATGGGCTTTCAGCTTTCGCGCCGCCGCCGACCGGTGTCGGCCCGCGCGACATGGCGGCGAAGGAAACGCCCGCGAACAACACGGCGACGAAGGCTCCGACGATCCGCTTCATGATTCGTCCTACGCATCCGGCGAGCGGCTCGCAACTTCCCTTGACTTCCCGACCGATCGGTCGGATAAAAGCGACCGATCGGACGGTCGATGGCGATTCCCGTCAAGCAACCCTCGCGCGACAAGATCCTCGATCAGCGCCGAAGCGCTGTTCGCGCGGCCGCGGCTTCGCCGGCATCGGCCTCGCCGAAGTCGCGGAAGCGGTCGGCCTCGGCAAGTCGTCGCTCTTCCACCACTTCCACAGCAAGGCCCAGCTCTACGCGGCGGTGATCGCGCGCATTCTCGCGCGCATCGAGGCCGTGATGATGCGGAGCCTCGCCGCCGGGGGATCGCCGACGGAGCGCGTCGAGCGCTGGATCGACGTCCTCGTCGACACGCTCGGATCGCAACCGACGTACGCCCGCCTCCTCCTCCGTTCGCTCTTCGAGGACGACGAGCTCGGCGGCGACATCCCGGAAGAACTGGAAGCGAACGAGATCCTCCGGCGCATCGTCGGCGCCGGCGGTCTGCTGCTGCAAGGAAGGCATGGCGTCGGGCGAGTTCCGCTCGGCGAGCGTGCCGCACACGCTCCAAACGCTGATCGGCGCGATCGTCTTCCATTTCGCCTCCGGCGAGTTCGGCGACGAGATGATCGGCCGCTCGCTGTTCGCTCCCGCCGAAGTCCGGCGCCGGAAAGGCGAGCTGAAAGCGATCGTGCTCCACGGCCTCGGCCAGTCAGGAAAACCCCAGAAACAACGTCAGGAGGATTCGCTGATGGACGTCATTCTCCCCGACAACCGGAAGAAGCTCGGCGACTTCGAAGTCGTCGACTTCGTCGACGAACAGGAGATCGCCTCGGCTCCGTGCGCGGCTCGACGTCGACGTGCCGCTCGAGCTCCACTGGACGTGGGAGTACGGCAGCGAGGTCGAGGAGCTCCGCGCGCTCTACGAGCGCGGCAAGAAGGGCCAGTGGAACGCGGAGGACGACCTCGACTGGTCGACGCCGCTCCCGACGCGACGAGTGGTTCATGCCGCCCGTCGGCGCCTCGCTTCTCGCGAGCATCCTCAATGCCATGGGCGCGGACGAGAAGACCTGCCAGGAAGCCGCGTGGGACGAGTTCTCGCACCTCATCTCGCAGCTGCTCCACGGCGAGCAGGCGGCGCTCCAGCTCTGCGGTCAGCTCGTGAACTGCTGCCCGACGATGGACGCGAAGTGGTACGCGGGCTCGCAGGTGATCGACGAGGTGCGCCACGTCGAGGTGTTCTCGAAGTTCCTGCACCGCAAGATGGGCGTCGTCCACCCGATCGACCCGACGCTCAAGGTCCTGCTCGACAAGCTGCTCGAGGCGCCGACCTGGAAGACGAAGACGCTCGGCATGCAGACGCTCTTCGAGGGCATGGCGGTCGGCATCATGGACATGGTCGAAGCGGATGAACACGAACCCGCTCGTGAAAGACATCATCCGCCGCGTCCACCAGGACGAGGCGCGCCACGCCGCCTTCGGCATCCTCTCCATGCGCCGGCTCGTGAAGGAGTCCGACGAGCAGACGAGATGCGAGCTGGAGGACTTCGCCTTCCACGTCCTCGAGACGCTGAACGCGAATCAGCAGCTCGACATGCTGCGCCTCTTCGGCCCGAAGTACGGCCTCGATCCCGAGAACGTCGTCCAGATGGTGCAGGGCATGGAGGAGTGGCCGAAGATCAACTGCGAGCCCTACATGCACACGGTGATGCCGAACCTCCTCCGGCTCGGGCTCATCACCGAGCGGACGGAGTCGAAGTACCGCGAGCGCGGCATGCTCATCGGTGATCGGCGCGCCGCCGTCGCGGCGGCATGATCGCCTAACGCGGCATCAGGCTCAGGTTCTTCTCCGCGGTCGCGATCGCGGCTTCTTGGTGAGCGAGGAGCTCATGCCCCGCCATTCCCTCCAGGAAGGCGAGGTAGGGATCCTCCACGCCGCTCGCGATCCCTGAGAGCTCTTCCATCACCGCGAGGCCGCAGAACGGCACGTAGGCGGTCGAGTAACCGCCCTCGTGACAGAGGAGCAGCCGCCCGCCCGCCGAGTCGGCGCCCGCCGCCAGCAGCCGCTGCGTCATCTCCCGGTAGGCGCGGCTCGTCACCATCATGCGTCCGAGCGGATCGAACGCGCCGCCGTCGAACCCGCTCGCGACGAAGATCATCTCCGGACGGAACGCCCGCAGCGCGGGCACGACCACTCGATCGAACGCCGCGAGGTACGCGCCGACGCCCGAGCCGGGCGGCAGCGGTACGTTCAAGTTCGTGCCGCGGCCCTTCCCTTCGCCGACGGCGTCCACGGCGCCCGTCTCCGGCGGATAGAACCGGTCCTGGTGGAGCGAGATCGTGAGCACGTTCGGATCCGTCCAGAACGCCTTCTCCGTGCCGTTGCCGTGATGCACGTCCCAATCGACGACGGCCGCCCGCTGGATGCCGTGCGCGGCGCGCGCGTGCATCACGGCCAGCGCGACGTTGCCGAAGATGCAGAAGCCGCGACCGATCGCCGCTTCCGCGTGGTGTCCGGGCGGGCGGACGAGCGCATAGGCGTTGCGGACCTTGCCCGCCACGATCGCGTCCGTCGCCGCGAGACAACCGCCCGTCGAGAGGAGCGCGATCTCGTAGCTGCCTGGGCCGAACGGCGTGAACTCGCCGGCGTCGCCGCCGCCCGCCGCGCTCATCTCGCGGATGCGCTCGACGTAGCCGCGATCGTGGAAGCGACAAACCTCGTCGACGGTCGCGGGGCGCGGCGCGACGAGCGCCAGCTTCTCGAAGACTCCGGAGACCTCGAGCAGATTCTTGAGCCGCCGCTTCGTGCGCGGATTCTCCGCGTGCTCGTCCGGCTCGAGCATGCCGCCCGCGGGCAGGAAGAGCCCCGCGCTTCGTGTGTCGTGCCACATGTACCGCTCGTGCCAAACGAACCCGGTCGCCATCTCGTTCCTCCTCGATTGCGGGGCGCCGACGCCGACGATACGCTCCCCGGTCCGTGAGCAAGAAGCAACCCGCGAGTGAACTCAAGACCGGCCGCGTCGAGCGGCTCGTGAATCTCGGCACGCTGACCGGCAAGGTCGGCAGCTCGTACCTGTGGTCCGCGCTGAAGCGCCCGTTCCAGACGGAGGAGAAGCGCGAGACCGCGCTCCTCGACACGCATCTCAAGAACGTCCTTCGTATCGTCGAATCGTCGAAGGAGCTTCGCGGCGCGTTCATGAAGCTCACGCAGATCCTCTCGATGCGCGACGATCTGTTCCCAACGGAAGCGCTCGACATCCTTTCCGTCGTCCAATCCGGCGTGCCGCCGATGGACTATGGCGTGATCCGCGAGCGCATCATCGCCGAGCTCGGCAAACCACCCGAGAAAGTCTTCGCGGAGTTCGAGCCCGAGGCGTTCGCCGCGGCGTCACTCGGCCAGGTGCATCGCGCGCGCTTGAAGAGCGGCGAAGACGTCGTCGTCAAGGTGCAGTACCCGGGCGTCGAGAAGACCGTCGCGAGCGATCTCCAGAACGTGAAGTCGCTGATCCGCGCGCTCAAGGTCGTCGCGAGCGACGTCGCGGGGAAGCGCGACCTCGATTGGCGCGGCGTCTACGACGAGCTGAAGGAGCGCCTCGAAGAGGAGCTCGACTACGAGCAGGAAGCGCGCAACGCCGAGCTCTTCCGCAAGCTCTTCGCCGACGACGACGAGGTCGTGATTCCGACGGTTCACCTCGAGCTCTCGACGCGTCGCTTGATCACGCTCGATTACATCGAGGGCTACAAGATCAAGGAGATCTTCGCGCCGGGCGTGGACCAGGAGCTGAAGGACCGGGTGATGATCAAGCTCTACGAGATCACCTGGCGCCAGCTCCTTCAGTTCGGGATCGTCCACGTCGATCCGCACCCGGGAAACTATCTCGTCACGCACCACCCGAAGCTCGTGCTCCTCGACTTCGGCTGCATCCGCGTCTTGCCGCCGCCGATCCGCGACGCGTACCGCGACTTGAACCGCGCGCTCCTCGAGGACGACGACCCGCTTCTTCGCGATTCGCTCGTCCGGCTCGACTTCCTGAACCCCGACGACGACCACCAGCCGATGCGGAAGATCCTCCGGCGCATTCTCGATCCCGTGCTGAAGGATCGCCCCGTCGATCCGCGCAAGTACGATTCGATCGAGCAAGCGATGCTCGCCGCCCAGGACGCGATCCGCGCCGGTTACTGGAAGAGGCCGCCGCACGCGATCTTCCTCGACCGCGTGATGATCGGGCTCGACGCCTATCTGAAGCAGTCCGGCACGGTGACGAACTGGCACCGGATCTGGAAGCGTTGGGTGACGACGCCCGCGACCGACGTCTCGGAAATCGTGGGCGTGGCGCGCCCCGGATCCTGACACCTCCTCGGGCAGCGGCTGTTTCCCCTACAGGAGGTTTTTTCATGCAAGTACGTGAGGTGTTGACGCGTGACGTGGAGCGGATCCCGCCGGATACGAGCATGCGAGATGCCGCTCAGAAGATGAAGGAAATGGACGTCGGCGCGCTCCCCGTTTACGAGGGCGACCGCTTGATCGGCATGGTGACGGACCGCGACGTCGTCGTTCGCGGTGTCGCCGAGGGCCGCGATCCGAAGACACCCGTCCGCGACGTGTTGAGCCAAGGCGTCGTCTACTGCTTCGACGATCAGGACATTCGCGAAGTGGCGCAGATCATGAAGGAGCACCAGGTGCGCCGGCTGATCGTGCTGAACCGCGACAAGCGGCTCGTCGGCATCGTCTCGCTCGGCGACCTCGCCGTCGAAGGCGACCAGCGCGTCGCGAGCAAGGCCCTGAAAGGAATCTCGCAACCCGCCCAGGTTCATCACTGAGCGGGGCGGGCGGGGCTTCGCCGCGGCGGCGTTTAGCCGTACGTGTAGAAGCCCCGCCCGACCTTCCGCCCGAAGTAGCCCGCCGCCACGTAGTTCCGCAGCAGCGGACACGGCCGATACTTGTCGTCGCCGAGGCTCATGTGGAGCCGCTCGAGGATCGCGAGGCACGTGTCGAGGCCGATCAGATCCGCGAGCGCGAGCGGCCCCATCGGCTGGTTCGTGCCGAGCTTCATCCCTTGGTCGATGTCTTCGACCGAGCCGACGCCCTCGTAGACCGCGTAGATCGCTTCGTTGATCATCGGCAAGAGCACGCGATTCACGATGAACCCGGCGTAGTCCTTGGCGAGGATCGTGACCTTGCCCATTCGTTCGGCGAGCGCGCGAATCGTTTCGTAGGTCTCGTCCGACGTCGCGAGGCTGCGCACGATCTCGACGAGCAGGAGCACGGCCGGCGGATTCATGAAGTGCATGCCGACGACTTTCGCAGGCCGCTTCGTCGTCGCGCCGAGCTGCGTGAGCGAGATCGAGGACGTATTGCTCGCGAGGATCGTCTCGGGCGGACAGAGCGTGTCGAGCCGCTGGAAGATCCCTTTCTTGAGCTCGAAGTCCTCGGGTGCCGCTTCGATCACGGCGTCGCAGGTCGCGAGCTCTTCGAGCCGGGTCGTGCCCGCGATGCGGGCGAGAATCTGCTCCACCTTCTGGCCGCCGGTCTTCCCCTTTTCGGCGAGCCGCGTGAGGCTTCGCTCGGTCGCCGTCCGCGCGCGATCGAGCATCGGCGCCGCCACGTCGTACAGCACGACGCCGAGCCCCGACTGAGCAGCGACCTGCGCGATGCCGCTGCCCATTTGCCCCGCGCCCACGATGCCGACCTTGCGTACTTCCACGGCAGCTTCCTCCGGAGCTGCGATTCTTAGCAGCCGGCGACCGGCCTGGCGAACCGCGTTGACACGGCGGTGCGCCTCTCCTAGCGGTGATGGCTCGGAGGGGCGCACCATGGCGGGAGCCGCACAGGTCCTGAGTCCCACACGGCGGACGATCGAGATCGTGAATCCCGCGACGCTCGAGCGCGTCGCGGAGATCGCGGCGACGAGCCCGGAAGAGCTCGCCGACGCGGCCGACCGCGCGCGCGTCGCGCAAGCCGAGTGGGCGAAGTTGCCGTTCGCCGAGCGCGCCGCCGCGGTTCGCCGCTTCCGAGACGCGCTGCTCGACGCCGACGAGCGCTTCGCCGACGTCCTCACCGCCGAGACCGGCAAGCCCCGCGCGGACGCGTGGGCGGTCGAGCTCGCGTACGTCTGCGACGTGATCGGGTACTGGATCAAGAGCGGCGATCGTTTCCTCTCCGACGAGCGCGTGACTCCGCATCTCTTCAAGAACAAGATCGCCTACACGACGTACACGCCGATCGGCCTCATCGGGATCATCGGCCCCTGGAACTTCCCGTTCGTGCTGACGATCGGGGAGGCGGTGCCGGCGCTCCTCGCCGGGAACGCGGTGATCATCAAGCCGTCCGAGGTGACGCCGCGCACGGCGCTCTTCGGCGCCGAGATCTGGCGTACGGCCGGGCTGCCCGCGGACCTCCTGCAGGTCGTCCCCGGCTATGGCGACATTGGCGCGGCGCTGATCGATCACGTCGACATGATCTGCTTCACCGGAAGCGTCGCGACCGGACGCAAGGTCGCGATGAAGGCGGCAGAGCAGCTCAAGCCCTGCACGCTCGAGCTCGGCGGCAAAGACCCGATGATCGTGCTCGCCGACGCGAACCTCGAGCGCGCCGCGAACGCGTGCGTCTGGGGCGGGCTCGTGAACTCGGGACAGGTCTGCCTCTCCGTCGAGCGCGTCTACGTCGAGGAGCCGATCTACGACCGCTTCGTCGAAAGCGTGAAGGAGAAGATGGCCGCCGTGCGCCAGGGGCCGCCGTCGATCGAAGCGGACGTCGGCTCGATGACGTTCCCGCCGCAGCTCGAGAAGGTCGAGCGCCACGTGGCGGACGCCGTCGCGAAGGGCGCGAAGGTGCTCGCCGGCGGCAAGCGCCGGACCGGTCTCCCGGGCCTCTTCTACGAGCCGACGCTGCTCGTCGACGTCACGCATGACATGGAAGTGATGCGCGACGAGACGTTCGGGCCCGTGATCCCGATCATGAAGGTGCGCGACGCCGAGGAGGCGATCCGCCTCGCGAACGACTCCTGCTACGGGCTCGGCGCGAGCATCTTCACGCGCGACGTCGAGAAGGGCCGCGCGATCGCGCGGCGGATCGAAGCCGGCGGCATCTGCGTGAACGACTGCCTCGTCCACTTCGCCGTCACCGACCTTCCGCAAGGCGGCCTCAAGGAGAGCGGGATCGGCCACCGCCACGGCAAGGAAGGCATCCGCAAATACAGCCTGCAGAAGAGCGTCGTCGTCGATCGCTTCGGGCTGAAGAGCGAGTTCAACTGGTTCCCGAGCACCGGCGCGAAGCTCGGCATGCTGCGCCGGGCGCTCAACTTGCTCTACGGCTCCGGCTGGCGCCGCAAGCTCTTTCGCCGAGCGACCGCGCGCCGGTAGAGCAAGCTCTCCCGACGGACCGGCTTCAGGCTTTCGGCGGAATCCGCAAGGTCTGCCCGACGTAGATCTTGTCCGGGTCCTTGAGCATCGGCTTGTTCGCCTCGAAGATCCGCGAGTACTTCGACGCATCGCCGTAGTGCTGCTTGGCGATCTTCGAAAGGTTGTCCCCCGCCTTCACCGTGTAGAAGACGGCGACTTCGGCGGCTGGGGCCGCGGATGTACCCGCGCCACCTTGGGCAGCTGCCGCGGGGACGACCTCCAGGCGGTCGTCGACTTTGCCGACCCCGGCGGTATTGCCGATCGCGAGCACGATCTTCTCGCGCACTTCCTGCGACGCTGCCTTCCCCGTCAGCACGGCGACCTCGCCCTCGAGCACCACGCCGAAATCGGTGACCGGGAGTCCGAGCTTCGCCGGAACGTTTTTCAGTGCCGCCTGTCTCCACTGCTGCTCGCCCGCCTTGTCGTCCGGCCCTCCAGCGAGCTTCTCTCCGGCGCTGGTGATGAAGCTGAAAAGTCCCATACGGCCGCCCTCCCTTCGAACGCTTCGACTACGACTCGATCGCCCAGAGGTCAACGCCAACGGTGCGCAGGTCAGGCCCGTCGTTGGTCGACGTGCCGTTCGAGCAAACGATCGGCGAGGCGTTCGATCGGGTCGGCGCCGAGGACTCCCGGCGAGACGCGCTCGCGCCAGCGTCGCGGGATCGCGCCGACGCCGTGATACGCGCCCGCGATCGCGCCGGTCATCCCCGTGATCGAGGCGGTCGCCCCCCCGAGCGAGGCCGCGAGCACGACGGCGTCTTCGAAGCTCGCGAGCCCCGTGAGGAAGCAATAGAGCGCCGCCGGCACCGAACCGAGCGCCGTCGCGTTGAAACCGAGACGCCCGCGCAATGTCTTCGCGTCGGCGTTCTCGTCGAGACATTTCTCGACCGCGCGAAGACGCTTGCGAAACTCCGTGGACTCGGTCGCCGACAGGAGCGTCACCGCCATGGCGATCGGATCGATCTCCTTGCCCTGGTTCGCGACGGCAAGCGCGATCTGACGCGCTTGCAGGATCGCGCCGGCGATGCCGAGCGGATGCGCGTGCGTGACGAGGGCGCTCTCCTCGGCGAGCCGAGGCAGGTCCTCGTCGCGGTCGAAGAGAAGGATCGCGACCGGCGCGATGCGCACCGCCGCGCCGTTGCCGAAGGATCCCCGAGGATAGATGTGGAACGGAGCCGTCTCCCAGCTCTCGTTCGCTCGCAGACGGCGGACCACGTCCGTGAGTCCGCGACCGAGGCCGCCGAAGAGATGAGGGCTCGCGGCCAGCCGGGCTGCGAAGGCAGCAGGCTCGAACCCTTCCTCGCCGACCATCGCCTCGGCGAGCGCCGCCATGCAGGCGCTCCCTTCGGCCGGCCCGCGGGCCTCGCGGATCTCGCGCACCTCGCCGACCTCGCGCTGCAGACGTGCCGCCGACCAGCCGTCATAGGGCCGTCCGAGCGCCTCCCCGACGATGCTGCCGAGGAGCGCGCCGCGAAAGGAATCGCGCAGTCCGGCCCGCTCGGTGCTCATCCGGCGGACCCTACCGGCCCCCTACTCGTCTCGCAATCACCGGATTTTCCATGTATTCGTGGCGTTCGCCCAACAGGAGCCCACGTCGATGAAGGTGATCAAGCCGTCGAGCCAACCCGAGCACTCCCTAGCCGGCACTCAGATGACCGGGGCGGACGCCGTCCTCCAGGTCCTCGCCGACGAGGGCGTCGACACGATTTTCGGGTACTCCGGCGGCGCGATTCTCCCGACCTACGACGCGATCTTCCGCTTCAACGAGGGTCGCGATGCGAACGACCAGATCCGGCTGATCGTTCCGGCGAACGAGCAGGGCGCGGGCTTCATGGCCGCCGGTTATGCGCGTTCGTCCGGCCGCGTCGGTGTCTTCCTCGTCACCTCCGGTCCCGGCGCGACGAACTGCGTGACGCCGATCCGCGATTGCTTCGCGGATTCGGTGCCCGTGGTCCTCATCTGCGGCCAGGTGCCGCGCGCCGCGATCGGCACCGACGCGTTCCAGGAAGCGCCGGTGTTCAGCATCATGAGCGCCTGCGCGAAGCACGTGTTCCTCGTCACCGACGAGCACAAGCTCGAGGAGACGATCCGCACGGCGTTCGAGATCGCGCGGACCGGGCGCCCCGGGCCGGTCGTGATCGACATCCCGAAGGACGTGCAGCTCTGCGACGTGACGTTCAAAGGCGCGGGCGTCCTTCCGCTTCGCGGCTACGACGAGCGCCTCGAGAACCTGAAGCAGGCGACGCTCCCCGAGAACGACGCGAAGACGTTCTTCAAGATGCTCGCGAAGTCCGAGCGCCCGCTCATCTACGCGGGCGGCGGCGTCATCAATGCGAACGCGGCCGATCAGCTCCGCGCGTTCGCAGAGCGCTTCCACATCCCCGTCGTCACGACCGTGATGGCGATTGGCGCGATGGACACGACGGGCGGGCTCTCGATGCACATGCTCGGCATGCACGGCCCGGCGTACGCGAACTACGCGGTCGAGGACTGCGACTTCCTCTTCGCGGTGGGCTCGCGGTTCGACGACCGCGTCGCCGGCAAGGTCAAGGAGTTCGCGCCGAACGCGAAGATCGCGCACCTCGACGTCGACAGCTCCGAGATCCGCAAGGTGAAGAACGTCGACTGGGCGCACGTCGCGGACGCAAAGCGCGGGCTCTCCGATCTGATCCGCGCCGGCAAGGAGTTCCACAAAGACTTCGCCGGCTGGCACCGCCACCTCGCCGATCTCCGCAAGCGCCACGCGATGAACTACAACCGGAACTCGCCGCTCGTGCAGCCGCAAGAGGTGCTCGAGACGCTGAACTCGCTCGTCAAAGGCAACGCGATCTACACGACGGGCGTCGGCCAGCATCAGATGTGGGCGGCCCAGTACCTCGACTGCCTGAATCCGCGCACGTTCCTCACCTCCGGCAGCATGGGCACGATGGGCTTCGGTCTCCCGGCGGCGATCGGCGCGCAGATCGCGAACCCCGGCAAGCTCGTGATCGACGTCGACGGCGACGGCTCGATCCGCATGAATCTCGGCGAGCTCGAGACGCTCACGAACTACGGCATCCCGGTGAAGGTGCTCCTCCTGAACAACCTCGGCGACGGCATGGTGCGCCAGTGGCAGGAGCTCTTCTACGCGAACCGCTATTCCGGCTCCGACAAGACGCTCCACAAGAAGGACTTCATCAAAGCCGCGCTCGCGGACGGCTTCGGCTTCGCCGAGCGGATCAGCGAAAAGCAGCAGGTGAAGTCGGTGCTCGAAGCGTTCATCCGCTTCGAGGGGCCGGCGTTCGTCGAGGCGTTGATCGATCCTTCGGCCGGCGTCTACCCGATGATCGGCCCCGGCATGGGCTACAAGGACATGATCACCGGCAAGTGGATCACCCCGCGCGACGTGGAGAAGTCCGCCGCCGATCCGGGCAAGGTCGACCCGAGCGGGATGTTCTAGCCGTATCTCAGGCGGAACGCCTGAGATACGGCTAGGTCACGGCTCGCCGCAAGCGTCGAGCCTTAGTTCTAGTCCCACACGAAATGGACAAGCTACTCATCACCGGAATCGCGAGCGGCCAGGGGCGGTTGCTCGCGTCTCGGGTGAACGACCAGTTCGACGTCGTCGGCATCGACCGCATCCCCTGGGAGGGGCACCCGAAGAACATCAAGGTGCACACGGTCGACGTCCTCAAGCGGAAGTTCGAGGACGTGTTCCGGCAGGAGAAGCCGAGCGCCGTCGTTCACCTCGGCTTGATTCGCCATTTCCGCAGCGACCCCCGGCGGCGGCACGAAGGCAACGTGCTCGGCACGAAGCGTGTGCTCGAGTATTGCGCGAAGTACGGCGTCAAGCAGGCCGTGATCATGACGAGCTCGTACGTCTACGGCGCGCTGCCGGAGAATCCGTACTTTCTCGACGAAGACGCGCCGCTCAATGTGGCTCGGACGTACCCTGAAATGCGCGACCTCGCCGAGGTCGACTCGCTCTGCAACACGCACCTCTGGAAGTACCCCGACCAGGCGACCGCGATCCTCCGCCAGGTGAACACGATCGGCACGCACGTGCAGAGCGCGATCGTGAGCTACCTCAAGTACGGCTACGTGCCGACGATCCTCGGCTTCAACCCGATGACCCAGTTCATCCACGAGGACGATCTCACGGAAGCGATCGCGCTCACGCTCGAGAAGAAGCTCCGCGGCATCTTCAACGTGACCGGCCCGGGCGAGGTGCCGATCAAGGTCGCGATCCGCGAGACCGGCGGTACGGCGATCCCCTTCCCCGAGCCCGTCGCGCGCGCGGTCTTCGGTCGGCTCTTCCAGCTCGGCCTCTTCCACACGCCGCCGGGCGCGCTCGACTTCATCAAGTTCCCGTGCACGGTGAGCGGCAAGCGCTTCAACGAGGCGACGGGCTTCAAGCCGCTCTTCAGCCTCGACGAGACGTTCGCGAGCATTCGCGAATAGCGGCTTCGAGATGGCGGAGCCGAGCCCCACGCTCCGGAGACCCGGCAGCCTCGAAGAGCTGATCGAGACGCTGACGCCGGCCGCGCTCACCGAGCTCTCCGACGAGATCGACGAGAAGATCTCGCGCGCGCCGAACCGCCTGAACGAGTACAAATACGATCCCTGGGGCTTCCACCCCGATTCCGCACGCCGCCTCTTCGTCGCGAGCGCCGTCCTCTATCGCTGGTGGTTCCGCGTCGAAAATTTCGGCATCGAGAACCTGCCGCACGGGCGCTGCCTGGTGATCGCGAATCACGCGGGGCAGATCGCGCTCGACGCGGGCATGGTCTGCCTCGGCGCGCTGCTCGAGGCGGAGCCGCCGCGGATCCTCCGCGGCATGGGCGAGTTCTTCCTGCCGAACATCCCGTATCTCAACATCATCATGCATCGCCTCGGCTCTGTCGTCGGTACGCCGAAGAACTGCGTCGATCTGCTCGAGCACGACGAGGCGGTGATCGCCTTCCCGGAAGGCGTGCGCGGGATCAGCAAGCTCTTCTGGGAGCGCTATCAGCTGAAGCGCTTCGGTACCGGCTTCATGCGCCTTGCGCTCGAGGCGAAAGCACCGATCGTTCCGGTCGCCGTCGTCGGCTCGGAGGAGCAGACGATCGCGATCGCGAACCTGGAATCCATCGGCAAACGGCTCGGCCTGCCGTCACTGCCGATCACGCTCACGTTCCCGTGGCTCGGCCCGCTCGGGATGATCCCGCTCCCCGTGAAATACCGGATCTACTGGGGCGAGCCGATCATGTTCGAAGGCAGCGAGAACGACGACGACGCGGCGATCGAAGAGCGCGTCGAAAAGGTCCGCGCGCGCATCCAGTCGATGCTCGACGAGGGACTCGCCAAGCGCGAAAGTTGGTTCGCCTGACGGCGAACCTGTTTCTCGGCGACGGCGATAGCGACGCCAAAGGTCGTCGTCGCCGGGGACCGCTCTTTATCCGAACGTCCGCCGAAACAGCGCGTCGATCGCGGCCTTGCCGTTGGCGACGAGGAAGCGCGTGCCGGTGCCGGTGAAGTGCGCTTCGGCGATCACCGGATCCTTCGCCGTCTGCCACGCGTCACCCGTCCACAAGAGCCAGCCGTCCTTCTCTTGGTCGAAGCAGTGGAGCCGCTTGTTGAAGAACTTCGCGTACTCCGCGGCGACGCCGGTGCCGCCGACGACCGTGCCGTCCGGCTGGATCTTGCCGACGACGAAGACGTCCTGGCCGGAGTTCACCTGGTGCCAGATGCTCTGCAGCACCTTCCGGAAGAGCGGCGTGTCCGGATACTTCCGGTGCATCAGCTTGCTCACGTACGAGAGGCTGACGTCGCCGTGCTTCAGCTCTTCCTTGGTGAGGACGCGCAGCCCGCGCGTGCGCGCGTCGCCGTGGCCCTCGAAGGAGAAATTCACCTCGGCGACGCCGTAACGCTCGGCCGCCTCGCCGAACGCCGCTTCCGCGCCCTGGGCAGCTCCGCTGAAGAGAGTGCAGTCTTCCGCTTTCACGGAGCCTTTTTACGTCGTCACGAGGCCCGGAACAACGTGCCGGGACGCGCGCCGGTCGGTTCGCCGTTCTCGAACGTGACCGCGCCGGAGACGATCGTCGCCTTGTAGCCGTCGGCGCTCTGCACGAGCCGCCGGCCGCCGGCCGGAAGATCGAACACCATCTTCGGCGCGTGAAGATGAAGCGCGTCGAAATCGACGACGTTGAAGTCGGCTTTCTTGCCGGGCTGGATCGCCCCGCGATCGCGGAAGCCGTAGACCTCCGCCGTGCGGCTCGTCTGCAGGCGCACGACTTGCTCGAGCGGGATCTTCTCGCCGCGCTTCCGGTCGCGTGCCCAGTGCGTCAGCAGGTACGTCGGCATGCTCGCATCGCAGATGAGCCCGCAGTGCGCGCCGCCGTCGGAAAGGCCGAGCACGGTCCGCGGGTGCAGCATCATCTCGCGGATCACGTCGAAATTGCCTTCGAGGTAGTTCGCGAGCGGCGAGAAGAGGAACGCGCGCCCATCCTGCTCGAGCATGAGGTCGTAGGCGACTTCCTGGGGCGTGCGCCCCTCGCGCTCGGCGATGGCGTAGACACTCCGGTCCGGCGCCGGCTCGTAGTCCGGCGGATCGCCGAGCGGGAACATCTGCATCCAGTTCGTCGCGAGGAACCGCGCGATGCCGTTGTCGATGTCGGGCTCCGTGCCGACGAGCGCAGCGCGGATCTCCGCGTTCCGCATGCGCGCGACGCGCTCCGCGAGCGGCAGCGGCGCGAGCTGCTCTTGATAGAGCTTGTGCAGGAAGAACGGATGGAACGAGCTCTCGAGCGAGAAGAGGAGCCCGGTCGGCCGGCAGGCGATCTGCGGCACGAGGTTCAGCCCCTCGGCGACGAGGTCGTTCGCGCGGGCGAGCGTTTCCTTCCACGCGTCCGGCTGCACGAACGTCTGCGCGATCGCGAACGTGAGCGGGCGCTTCGTCGTCGCGCAGAACTCCTTCATCCAGCCGAGATCGGGCTCCTGCCCCTGCATGTCGGAGACCATCTCGAAGACGCCGTGGCCGCGTCGCCGAGCGCGCGGCCGATCACGAGGAGCTCCTCGGGCGTCGAGTGCGTGCCGGGCACGAGGCCGTGCTTCGAGCGGTGGAGGATCGTGCGCGACGTCGTGAAGCCGATCGCGCCGGCACGGAGCGCGTCCTTGGTGAGTGACGCCATCTGAGCGATCTCGTCGTTCGAGACCTCCACGTCGTGCGCGCGATCGCCGAGCACGTAGGCCCGGATTGCGCAGTGCGGAACCTGCGCCGCGACGTCGAGCACGCGCGGCATGGCCGCGAGCGCGTCGAGATATTCGGGGAACGACTCCCACTTGAAGTCGATGCCCTCGTGGAGCGCGGTGCCGGGGATGTCCTCGACGCCTTCCATGAGCTCGATCAGGAACGACTCGGCCCCGGGGCGCACCGGCGCGAAGCCGACGCCGCAGTTCCCCATCACGAGCGTGGTCACGCCGTGGCCGCTCGACGGCTGGAGCAGCGGATCCCACGTCACCTGTCCGTCGTAGTGCGTGTGGACGTCGACCCAGCCCGGCAGCACGAGCTGGTCCTTCGCGTCGACCTCGCGCTTGCCGCGCTCGGAAACGTCGCCGACGCGCGTGATCTTGCCCCCGTCGACCGCCACGTCGCCCTCGAACCGCGGCGCCCCGGTGCCGTCGACCACCGTTCCGTTCCGAATCACGAGATCGTGCATGGCCCAACTTGACTAACCGAGCCCGGCGAATCGTGTCGAGCGGAAATCCGGCCCCGGGGACAGGCTGAGCGGCGGGAGCGGGGTGTCGCCTTCGCGGAAGTAAAGCGCAGCCGAGCAGCGGCCTACGCCGGCAACCGGGTGCCTGGCTCGCTCCATGGCTCGCCGCTGCGGCGAGCCGCTTTGTGCGAGCAGTCTGCGCGGCCTGCGCTTTACTTCCGCGAGCCAGGCACCCGGCTGCCGACTAAACACGCACGGTCGGCGAGCCATGGAGCGGAGGCGAGACCCCGCTCCCGCCGCGATCTCGATCGTTGCGCCGCGAAACCCCGCCGCGCTATCGATCACCGATGGCCAAGCGAGTCTTCATCCTCGGCGGCGGCGCCGCGCTCGGCGCGCATCAGATCGGCGCCCTCCGCTACCTCGAGGAGCAAAAGATCCGCCCCGACGCGATCCTCGGGAGCTCGATCGGCGTGATCAACGCCTGCGTCTACGCGACTGGCGGGGTCGACCTGATGGAGAAAGCTTGGGCCAAGGCGCGGAGCTTCCCGGGCATCGCGAAACCGTCGCTCCGGCACAATCCCCTGCTCGGCCACTCGCTCTTCGACGTCGGCCCGGCGCTCGATCTGATCGACAAACACGTCGACTACGAGAAGTGCTGGAAGAGCCCGATCGAGCTTGCCTTCATCGTGCTGAACCTCTCGCGCGGCGAGGGCGAGATCGTCTCGAACCGCGACGTGTCGAGCGCCGAGGAGATGCGCCAGGTCGTGCGCGCCGGCTACGCGATCCCGATGCTGTTCCCGCCGGTCACGTTCCGCGGCGACACATTCGTCGACGGCGGCTTCGCCTGGAACATCCCGTTCGAGCACGCGTTCGAGATCGGCGCGACGGAGATCTGGATCCTCGCGGTGATCGCGAGCCAGCTCCCGTATCAGAAGAGCATGGGGAACTTCGTCGGCTTCGCCTCGCGCTTCATGGACGTGATGTGGAGGACGATCGGCAACATGGGCTACCTCTACGCGCGGATGGACCAGGGCAAGTATCACGGCGTGCCCGTGGTCTTGATCGAGCCTGGCGAGGAGCTCTCCGGCTTCGGCCCGCTCGACATCTTCAACGCCTATCCGAAGAAGACGCGCCGGCTCCGCGACGCCGGGTATCGCGACGCGCGGCGCACGTTCCACCGGCTCGCGCGCCAGGGCCTCTTGCCGCCGAGCGTGCAGCCGAAGGGCCGTCTCCGGAACGTGCCGAAGAGTGAGACCGCATGACGACGATCGGCGAGCCGGCGCGCGAGACTCGCGTGCTCGCCGAGACGCAGGTGCTCGTGGTCGGCGGCGGCTCGGCCGGCGTCGCGGCCGCGGCGGCCGCGGCGCGCGAAGGCGCGGACACCATGCTCGTCGAGCGCTACGGCCAGCTCGGCGGGCTCGCCACGGGCGGCCTCATCATCCTCCTCCTCACGCTCGACGACGGCGAGGGCCGCCAGGTCGTCGCCGGGCTCTGCCAGGAACTGACGGATCGGCTGACGAAGCGCGGCGCCGCGGTCGCGCCGCCGCGGCGCGATTGGAACGCGGGCGACCCCGAGCTCGTCGAACGCTACCGCCGCTGGGGGCTTGTCTGGGGCCATGGCCCGCATCGCGTCCGCTACTCGGTCGCCTACGACGCCGAGGCCGCGAAGCTCGCGTTCCTCGAGATGGCGACCGACGCGAAGGTGCGGCTCCTGATGCACGCGTTCGCCGCAGACCCGATCGTGGACGGCGGTCGCGTGCGCGGCGTCGCGTTCGAGTCGAAGAGCGGCCGCTTCGCGATCCGCGCCGAGGCCGTCATCGACGCGACCGGCGACGGCGACCTCTTCGCGCGCGCGGGCGCGCCGTTCGAGAAGGAAGAGGTCTTCCCCTGGCTCTGGTTCCGCATGGGCGGCGTCGAAGACCTGCAACGCGCGATCGAAGCGGGCGCCTGGTTCTTCGAGACGCCGGGCGGCGGCCGCGTGCTTCTGCCGTGGGGCGCGACGGGCCGGATCGCGCGGAAGATCGACGCGACGAATCCCGAAGACCTGACATTCGCCGAGATCGAGTGCCGGAGGATGGTGATGGAGGAAGCCGAACGGCTTCGTCGAGAAGTTCCAGGATTCGCGGGCGCTCACGTCTGCGACGTCGCGACCCAGCTCGGCGTCACCGAGAGCCGCCGCCTCGTCGGCGACTACGTGCTCGCCCGCGACGACGAGGGCCGCGCGTTCGACGACTCGATCGCGGTCACGGGCAACTGGACGAAGTACGGCGCGACCTATGCGATCCCGTACCGCTCGCTCTTGCCACAGGCGCTCGACGGATTGATCGCCGCCGGTCGCTGCATCTCGGTCGACCATCGCGTGCACCATTCGACGAAGGAGATCCCGCCCTGCATGGCGACCGGCGAAGCCGCGGGCGTAGCCGCGGCGATCGCGACGAGCCGCGGGATCGCGCTTCGCGAGGTGCCGGTCGCCGACCTCCGCGCGCGCCTCCGCGAGCACGGCGCGATCGTCGATCGGCCGCCCGCGTGATCGCATCGTGACGAAGCTCCTCGGCCTGCTCGGCCTTCTCGCCCTGCCGCTGCTCGGCGCGGGCGAGCGGCGCATCGTGCTCGACCTCGACCATCCTCTCGGCCCGCTGAACCGCGAGATCCTCGGCACGGCGAAGGGCAGCGAAAATCCGGCGACGATCGAGCTCCTCCGCCAAGCGCGCTTCCCGCACATCCGGATCGATGCGTCACTCGAGGAAGTCGGTTCCGACTGCGCGCGACCGCCCGACTTCACGAAGCTCGACGCGCGGATTCGATCGGTGCGGGCAGCCGGCGCCGAGCCGCTCGTGATCCTCTCGTACACACCGGCCTGCATGAGCCGCTATCCCGGACCGAGCTTCGGCGGACAGCCGGACCCTACGAAGCATCCGCCGCGCGACCGCGTCGCTTACGCCGCGCTCGTCCGCGCGACGGTCGAGCGGGCCGCGACGACGCCGGGCCTGGACGTTCGGTGGTTCGAAGCCTGGAACGAGCCCGACGTGCCACAGTTCTTCCAGGGCACGATCCTCGAGTATCTCGACCTCTACGAGACGATCGCCGGCGCCGTCGAAGACGTGCGCGGCACGACCGGTCTCGATCTGAAGCTCGGCGGCCCGGCGGCGTTCGTTCCCGATCCCCTCTTGCTCGTCGCGCTCCTCGATCGCGTCGTCAGCCGCGGGCTCCGCCTCGATTTCGTCTCCTGGCATTGGTACGCGAACTACCCGCTGATTGGTCCGATTCTCGGCGAGCCGCCGCTCACGATCCCGCCGCTCACGATCGAGAACCCGCTGCTCGATCCGAGCTTCTACGGCGATCAGGTCCGGCTCGTGCGCGCCCTCGTCGCCGCTGCGTGGTCGCGACGAACGGACGGTGCGGCTCGACCGTTTCTCTGGCTCGACGAATGGAATCTCGATGCCGGGCACGATCTGCGTCACGACACGACCGAGGCGGCGGCGTTCGCGGCGAGCGCCGTCCGTGCGATGCTCGATGCCGGCCTCGATCGCTCGAGCTTCTTCACGGCGACCGATCTCGAGGACCCGAACTTCAACCAGGGGATGTTCTTCCCCGACGGCACGCCGAAGCCCGTCTACGCGTTCTTCCGGCTGTGGAGCCGTCTCGAGGAGCTGCGTCTCGCCGCGCGTACGACTCCGGCAGCGTCGCACGTCGGCGCGATCGCCTCGCGCTCGCCCGACGGCAAGAGGCTGACCGCGCTCCTCTACAACTGGCGCCCGCTCCTCGGGCGAACCGAACAGCTCCGCATCGAAATCGCCGGCCTCGCGGGGCGATCCGCGACGGGGACGCTGCACCGTCTTCCTTCCGGAGCGAGCACCGGCTTCGACGGCGACCTCGTCAGCGAGCCGGTCGACACCATGCCGCTCCGCGTGTCCCTCGAGAACGCGAGCATCGCGCTCCTCGAGCTCGAGATCGGCGACTAGCGGCCGAAGTTTTCGGCGAGAAGCGCGTCGACGTTCGCGACGACCGCGGCCGGCTCCTCCACGTGGAGCCAGTGCCCGCGACCGGGGATCGTCACGAGCCTCGCGCCGGGGATCGCGCTCGCGAGGATCGAGGACGCCGCGGGGCCCATCGGGTCCTGCTCGCCGACCATCACGAGCGCGGGCACGCGGAGCGCGGCGAGCCGCGGCGTCAGCGGCTCGCGGTGGAGGCTCGCGAGGCAGCGCGTGATCGCTGCGATCGCGCGCGCGTCGCCGCGGATCTCGCGCCGCGATCGTTCGCCGAAGATGGCCCGGCGGAGCCCGTCGAGGCCGTCCCGCTCGGCCGCTCTCGCGATCTCCTCGTACCAGCCGGCGGCCCGCTCGTTCACCTGGCTCGTCGTGCCGAGGAGCACGAGCCCGGCGACGATCTCCGGATGCTCCACCGCGACGGTCAGCGCGACGATGCCGCCCATCGAATGACCGACGAGAATTACGCGCTCGATGCCGAGCGCGCCGGCGAGCGCGCGCACGTCCTGCGCGAGATCCTCGCGTCGACAAGGCCCCGGCGGTGCATCCGACTCGCCGTGGCCGCGCTGGTCGACGAGCACGACCGTACCGCGCTCCGCGAGAGCAGGCGCGATGGCGTCCCAGATCCGCCGCGAATCGGCGAGTCCGTGCAGACACACGAACGTCGGCTCGCCGCCACCGATCCGCTCGACGGCGAGCCCATGAGCACCGACGGAGACCTGAAGTCGCTCGCTCAAGCGCCTACTTTGGTTCGCTCATCGCTTCGCCTTCCGGCGCAGCCGCTCTTGCAGCAGCCGCTTCGCCTTCTCGACCTCGCGCCGGCGCGCCCGCGAGATACCACTTCCCGAACGGTTCAAGAAGAATTGCACCATCCGGATCGCCGAGCCGAGGCCCTTCGGGCTGACCCGCTTCGACGCGACGATGCGTGCGATCGACGCGGCGTCCTTCGAAAACGTCCCGGCCGGCGCGAACGTCGCGACCGGCGACTTCACGTTGTGGAGCCACTCCTCCGACTTCGCTCGCTTGGTGGGCATGATCGTCCTCCCGTTTCGTTGGCGGAGGACGCGCGAGGGTGACGCGACGATTGTGTCGGCCGCTCCCCGGGCCGGTCAACGACGGATTCGGCTCACGCCGAGATTCCGAGGATCCGCTCGAAGAGCCAGAACGCGCTCGCGCAGCCGACGGCGTAGGCCGGCCCAAGCCGCGTCCAACTCGGCGCGAGCGCGAACGCGCCGCGCAGGAGACGGCGAGCAGCGACGACCGCGAGCACGAACGCGAGCTGGCCGATCTCGATGCCGAGATTGAACGAGAACAGCGCGAGCGGGATCTCCCCCGCCGGCAGGCCCGCAGCGGTGAGCGCGCCCGCGAAGCCGAAGCCGTGGAGCAAGCCGAACGCCCCGGCGACGAGCCACGGTCGGCGACGCGCGAGCGTCGCACCGTCTCTCGTCAGCTCGACGCCGAGGAAGAGGATGCTCGCCGCGATCGCGGCCTCGATCGGGCGCACGGGAAACGCGACGAAGCCGAGCACCGCCACGGAGAGCGTCACGCTGTGGCCGACGGTGAACGCCGTCACCGTCGCCGCGAGCGCTCGTACGGGCACGAGGAGCACGAGCGCGAAGACGAAGAGGAGATGATCGAAGCCGAGCAGGATGTGCTCGACGCCGAGCGCGAGATGGCCGCGGAAGACACCCGCACGACTCTCGCGCTCCGGCACGCGAAACGACGGCGAGCCCGCGGTCAGCACGCTCCGGAAGCGCCGTCCGTCCGCGAGCTCGATGCGGAGGAGCACGGGAGCTTTCGCCGCGGCGAGCCCTTCGATCGCGACGTCGCCGCCGACGAGACCGTCCCGCCCGCAACGGACGCTCCAGATCTCGACGGCCGCGTCCAGCGTACGCCCGTGGGTGATCTCACCATGCCGCTCGCAGCTCGGCGGCAGGAGCGGATGCGGATCGGCGTCGGGCGCCTTCTGCAGCGGGGTTTTCCATCGCACGCGGAACGTCGCCGGCGCCGACTCGCGAAGCTCGAGAAGCGAGGCGCCGAGCATGTGCGCGCTCGCGACGTCCACGAGGACCGCGGCCGCGAGCACGACGAGCCACGCGATCCGGCGCAGAATCATCGGCTCGCCTCCTCGACGACGACTCGATACTCCGCGCGCCACTCGCGAAGCTGCGCGCGCTCGTGCGCGGTGCCGCGCTCGAGCCGGATCGCGTGCGCGATTCGCGCCCGAGCGCCGGCGACGTCCGGCGCGGCGTTTCTCCGCTCGTCCAGGCGTACCACGTGGAAGCCGTAGGGCGAGCGGAGCGGACCGGACCATTCGCCCGCGCGAAGCGCGTCCGCGGCGCGCACGAACTCCGCACCGAACCGGCTCTCGAGCTCGCGCGCGGACAGCGCCGGGAGCTCGAGCCCGTGCAGAAACGGATCGCTCCCGGCGCGCGCCGCGACGGGGTCGCCGGCGCCGCGCTGCAATCGCTCGGCGAGCGCCTTGGCCTCGGGCTCGGCGTTCGAACCGCGCCGCTCGCGATCGAAGAAGAAGTGCCGAAGCGCCGTCCGCGAGGTGCCGGCCCCGCGATCGCCCGCGAGCCTCGCCTCGAGCTCGGCCTCGGTGACGGGCTCGTCATCGCCCTCTCGCCTGACGCGCAAACGCATGTCCTCGACGAGATGGCGGCGGATCACGAGGTCGGTGCGGTCGAGGCCGAGCTCCCGCGCGCCGCGAACGAGCTCCTCCTCCGACGCGTCCGCTTCGCCGAGGAAGCGCATCGTCGTGAGCAGGCGATCGCGCACGAGCAAGCTCCCACGCTCGAGCCCGCGCCGGAGCGCCTCGCGGAAGAGTATCTCGTCGTCGATCTCGCGCTCGACGAGCTCGGCTCGCTCGACTCCCGACGGCGGCGCGCCGGTCGTGCGGCGCCAATCCGCCTCGAGGTCGGCCAGACGCTCGCGCGAGACGACGAGGAGCTCGCGGTCGTCGCGAACGCTCGCGGAGAGCGCCGCCGCGAGCGCACCGACGGCGAGGAAGCGGAGGAGGTGCCTCATCCCTGCCACCAGATCGGCGACGTCCACGCGCGCTCTTGGATGATCGGGCGCACGAGGCCGTCGGAGCAGCAACCGCCGAAGCCGCCCGCCGCCGTGGCCTGGTCGACGCAGTCCTCGGCGAGCGGATTCACGCCGTGCTCCTGGCACCAGAGCGTGCTCCAACGGCACGTCGGATTCTCGAGCACACGCACGTACCAGAACGCGGGCTCCGCCGGGTGGAAGTCGGGATCGCTCCACACCGCGCAGAGCGAGCTCGCGCCGCCGCCGGTCGCTTCACAGGTCTCGGCGTCGACGGCTGCGCCGTTCGCGCGATCGCCGGCGACATCGAAGACCTGCTCGTGCGTCTCGCCCGAGGCGTCGACCCAGCCTTTGATGATCTGCAGCGCCTGCAGCGGCGAGCCTTCCGGATCTCGCAGCGCCGTCACCACGAAGCGCGGCGCCGCGCCCTCCGCGGGGCGCGCGCCGAGCAACCCACCCATCGGCACGCCGCCACCGTCGGCCGCCGCGACGGGTCGGTCGAATCGCAGAGATTCTCCGGATAGTCCCAGCCGCCGAAGAAGCGCACCGTCGGGCGCGTGCCGCTCGTCGCGTAGCTCTCCCGACGACGGAGCGCCTCGAAGATCGAATCGCGCGAGTTCTCCTGCGCCCAGACGACGGTGAGGCCGCCGGGGTTGTCTTCGATCTCGGCGAGCAGGTTCTCGCGGCTGCCGACGTCGGGGTGCGTGCCTTGATGCGTCGTCTCGTCGACGTTGCCGGGCGTACCGAAGTGCGAGTCCGTGCCACCGACGAAGCCCATCCGCCAGGGGTTCGTGCCGAGATCGTTCGCCCGACCGAGGCGCAGCCCTTCTTTCAGGATGTTCCGCACGAACGAGCGCTCCGTGAGCTCGGGCCCGAGGATCGCGGGGCGCGGGAACGGGAAGAACGTGCCGTTCGTGCGGAGCTCGAAGTCGCAGAGCTCGTCCTGCGTGCCGAGACCGATCCGGCATTCGGAGGAGCCCTTTGCCTGCATGATCTCGACGAGGGGCTCGAGTCGGGCTTGCGTCTCGGCCGCTTCCGGGCTCGCCGGATCGAGGAACTGCTGTCCGGCGCTCAGGTTCGGATTGTGCGGAATCGCGAGCACGTCGCAGCCGGTCCCGGCGTCGAGGCATTCCGCGCGGAGCCGCCGCCAGAGCTCGCGCGGCTCGGGGCCGGTGTCGACCTTGCTGATCGGCAGCGACGGCACGTGCTCGTTCCGGAAGATCACGTTGCGATGGAGGTTCGAGCCGAGCGGCGTGCCGGTCCACTCGTAGCCGACGAACGTGGTGAAGCGGCAGTCGGACGAGCGATCGTAGAACTCCTCGGCGGCGTCGCGGATCTCCTGCCAGAGCGCGCCCTCCGCGCGCGTCGCAGTCGACGCCCGGCAGCAAGCAGAACGACATCGGGCTCCGCGCCGTCGGCAGCGGATCGCCGAAGAACCAGGTGCCGAAGATCAGATAGACCTCGTCGGGGCCGATCGCGGAGACCTCGCCGCGATAGAGAATGCACTCCGCGGACGAGTACCCGAGGCTCCCGGGTTCATGCAGACGCCGGTTTCGCCGAGCCCCTCGGCGTGATCCGTGACCGCGGCGAAGTCGAGCGGCCGGCCGATCCGCGCGCGGAGGCGCGAGCCGTCCGTGGCGCGCGGCGGAATCTCGACCTCCTCGCCGGTCGCGAAGCGATACGCGTCGCGCGGCCCGAGCGGCGGATCCCAGGGAAAGCGTCGAACGAGAGGCGCGTGTGCACGTGGAGCTCGCCGAAGAGCGGCTGCCGGAGCGGCTCGTGAACGACGCACGCTTGACGCGCCTCGCGCTCGACGACGACCTCGGGCGAATCCGAGCATCCGACCAGCGCGGCGAGCACGGCCGGCGCCAGCAGGAGTACGAGTGTCGCTTTCACGCGCGTGCGAGCGGTAACAGCGCGCTTGACGCGGGGTCAAGGACGGATCGAGACGAGGAAGGGGTAGGAGCCCGTCCGAGTAATCGGCTCCCGTCGCCTGCGAGCCGATCGCCGGCGCATCGCGGCGTCATCGCCCCTCGAGATAGCGCAATGGCTATCACTCGGGGCTCTTCCTTGCGCTGCTTGGCGCTCGACTCGCATGCTCGGTCCGGATTACTCGGACGGACTCCTCGGCCTCGTTTCTCGTCTCCGCTGCCCGCTCGGCACGTAGTAGACGCCCTCACTCGTGACACGACGTCCCCTCCTCGCCTCGCTGATCGTCGCGATGCGGCTGTTCGCGCCGCCCAACGCCGAGCCTCATGACGACCTCGCCGCCAAGGTCGATCCCTTCATCGGGACGCTCGGCGGAGGATTCACGTTCCCGGGACCGGCCGCACCGTACGGGATGGTCCAGCTCTCGCCCGATACCGAAGGCCTCTTCGCGTACACGGGTTACCAATAGGTCGACCTCTTCATCCGAGGCTTCAGCCACGTTCACACCGAGTCGATGGGCGTGCACGCCGGCGGTGACCTCCCGTTCATGCCGACGACCGGGCCCGTCGTCGACCCAGGCGAACCTATACAAGTCGCTGTTCTCACACTCGTTGAAGACGCGTCGCCCGGTTACTACCGCGTCGGCTGCTCACCTACGGGATCTACGCCGAGCTGACTGCCGGCTTGCGCGTCGGCATGCATCGCTACACGTTCCCGCCGACGAGCGAGGCGAACGTGCTCATCGACACGGGCAGACGCTCGCAGGGGACCGGCGGACGATCCAAACGGCGCCCGGCGTGCAGACGCGGCGATCGAGATCGTCGAGCCCGCACGGTCGACGGAACAGAACGACTCGGAGGACTACACCGTCCATTTCGCGGCGAGGTTCAGCCGGGCTTCCGAGCTTCGGGATCTGGCAGGCGCGCGGCGGTCCGAACCGGTCGGGGGGGACGCGGTCGCCGGGCCCGGCGCCGGCGCCGTCGTACGTTCGACGCCACGACCGAGCCGCGTACTCATCAAAGTCGGCATCTCGTTCGTGAGCCAGGCGAACGCGCTGGCGAACCTCGCGGGCGAGCTGCCCGGCCCGATTTCGACTTCGACGCCCTGCGGCGCCGAACGCGCGCGGCGTGGAACGACGCGCTGCACGCGATCGAGGTGAGCGGCGGGAGCGGCGGACGAGCGCACGTTCTACACGGCGCTCTACCACGCGCAGCATCATCCGAACGTGTTCACGACGCGAACGGCGACTACATGGGCTACGACGGCGTCCCCCACGCATCGGGCGCCGGGCGATCCGATGCCGCGGGTTCGACCTACTACGCGAACTTCTCGATGTGGGACACCTACCGCGCCGAGAAGCCGCTGCTCATGCTTGTCGCGCCGGACCGCTTGCGGGACATGATGCGCTCGCTCCGGCGATCGCTAGCCAGGGCGGCCGGATGCCGCGCTGGGGCCTGATGAACGTGTACGCCGACTTCATGAACGGCGAGCCGGGGCTGCAGGTGTTCGCCGACGCCTTCTGTCGCGGGCTCGTGCCGGACGACGCGCTCGAGCCGCTTGCGCGAGCGCGCTCGGCCTCGCGCTCGTGCCGTCACCGCACCGCGATCCGGACTACCTGACAATGGGCTTCATCCCGTCCGACGCGACGATCGGGCGCGAGCGGGACGCTCGAGCACGCGCTCGGCGACTTCGCGCTCGCGCTGTCGCCGACCGGCGGCGAGACGCGAACGCGGAGGCGCTCCGGGATCTGCTCGGCAACTGGCGGAACGTCTTCGACGCCGGACGACACGCGCTTCATGCGCCCGCGGCAACCGCGACGGCTCGTGGGTGACGCCGTACCACCCGAGATGCCCGACGGGTTCCGCGAGGGCACCGGGTGGCAGTACACGTGGCTCGTGCCGCACGACCTCGCGGGCCTCTTCGACGTCGATGGGCGAGCCCCGCGGGACGACGAACTGAGCGCCACGGCTCGACACCTTCTTCGCGACGCGCGCTGACCGCGTCGCCGCCGTGGCCCGAGCTCCAGCAGAATCTCACCGCGTACGGGATCGCCTACTACGGGAACCAGTACGCGCCGTCGAACGAGCACGACCTGCAGGCGCCGTGGCTCTACAACTGGACGTCGCAGCCGTGGAAGACGCAGGCGATCCAGCGGGCTACCAGTCGCTTTCCGCCCGCCGCCGGACGGGCTCCCCGGCAACGACGACCTCGGCACGATGAGCGCGTGGTACGTCTGGAGCGCGCTCGGCTTCTACCCGGTCACGCCCGGCTCGCCCATCTACACGGTCGGCAGCCCCGTGTTCGAGGACGTGACCCTGCACCTGGCGAATGGCGGACGATTCGACGTCGCGCGAGCACCCGGTGCGTCGCTCGTGAAGAAGTACGTTCGCTCCGTCGCGCTCGACGGCGCACCGCTGGGCGAACTGTGGTTCACCCATGACGCGTTCGCCGACGG
>CAWBOU010000045.1:0-11161 GCA_963790365.1 uncultured delta proteobacterium | reverse complement strand
TGCCGGGCGGCGACAGCAGCGCTCGCGGTGCTCGGCATCGTCGGGGCCAGTGCGCCCGCCGCGCAGGCGGACCACTTTCCCTATCACGATTGCCTGAACCAGGAGGCGGTCGTGGTGTCGTTCCAAGCAGGCCTGGTCCATGGCAGTAGCGCCAGCGACGGCGCCTACCACTCGATCGTCCGCACGAACTATTGCTACTACTCGGTGTCCGGCGGTTCGAGCGCCGGCGGAGAGACGTGCGGGCTGCGCGACAAGTACAGCGGCTGGGGCGGCAACCGCTTCGCGGCGCCGCGTTATGAGTGCTCTCTCTTCTCGCACGAGATCGGAGGCTGGCCTGCCGAATGCAGGGCCTACGCCGCCGTCGATTACGACGGCGTCTTCTCAAGCCACAACCACTACGCGCACAGCCAGTGCTGATGGGAGGCGCAATGAAGAAGGACAAGACAATCGCCTTCATGGCGATCGCGCTCACAGTTCTCGGGATCGGGGTCTGTCGTGGCGATCGCGCCGGCGCAGGAGCAGCACAGCAACGGCGAGCCGGAGAGAGTGACCCCGCATGACCCGCCGGATGCCGGCTCGGACACCGTCGAACCGGCACGCGTGCGCGATCCGGATGGCGGTGCCCCATGGGCGGTCCGCATGGCGCGGACCCGTGGGGGCCGCGTCGGCTTCAACGGCGGCCGTGTTCAGGACGGCCGGTTCGGAGCGGTGGATCGGACCGGCGAGCTCCACGAGCTGCCGCTAAAGCGCGGGCGTTTGCGGAGTCTTCTCCGCGCCGCTCGATTTCAGCGTTTTCGCCAGTGAGGATGATGCGGGCGAGAAGCGGACGGTCGTGACTGGTGTCGCCGACGCAACCGTTCGCGAGGTTGAGGTACGCGCTCTCGGAGAACGCCAGACGCAGACGCCCTCGAAGCGCGGCGGCTTCATCGCGGTATTCGCGGGTGCGGTCGAAAAGTCGAACCTGCCGACGGTCACTGCGACATTCGACGACGGTCGACGCGAGACGTTCGAGCTGCACGAGTAGAACGTCCCGCTCGAGGACGGGTGCAGGGCGCGCAGCCCTGCACCCGTCGCTCAGCGGACTCCAGGCGCCGAATAGCGCTCCCGTGAGCCATCGGCCAGTTCCGCCGTCAGGGGAAGCTCGCGCGGATGAAGCTGGCCCTTGAAGACCGCAACGAAGGCTCCGCGGTCGGAAACCTCGAGCGGCTTGCCGCCGGCGGGAGTCTCGACAGCGATGGCACGGACGTCGGGGTGCGCAAGACCAGCGATGATCGTTCGCGGTCCCTCGCTTCTGACTCCGAAGTCCTGTGTGATCTCGTACCGCAGCGGATCTGCCTTTGACGGAACCGGGTTGCAGACATCTGGACCGCCTTCGGGCAGTGCGCGGAAGACCCTGCCGTCCTGCACGCCGAGGCGGCCCTGATGGATGCGCCCAACGGCCACGCAGAGCGCACCCTCTTTGTTGCGTGATACGCGGACGCCCCACGGCGCACCGCCATACGGGTCCGCGCTGCGAACCGCCTCGACCGTCGAGGTACCCGGCGCAGGCACCTGGTCGGCCGGGCGATCGCCGGCCGGAGGCGCGGGAAGGTCGTCGCCGATGATGATGTCTGTCGCGGTCGCCGCTCCGCCGACGAGCAGGACTGCTCCAATCGCCACCGCCGGCCACAGGCGGCGCATCCTTGATGGCTGGCGCGGGCGCTCTGCGCGCTGCATCGCGGCCCGCGTTTCGGTCAGCAGAAGATCAAGCACGGCGATCCGGGGCTTGTGGTTGCGCTCTGTCATTGCGCGAGTTCCTCTCTGGCGAGTCGTGGGCTGTCGAGTGCCTGGGCGAGCGCACGCAAGCCGCGTGAAACGCGGGCGCGTGCCGCCACCTCGGAGATTCCGAGGGCTTCGGCAATGTCGGCGTATGAGCGCTCCTCGACGATTCGCAGCTCAACGGCCCGACGTTGATCGGCCGCCAAGTCGCGGAGCGCTCCGCTACGGCGCTACGCACCTCCCGTAGGCCGGCAAGCTCCTCGATCCGCGCGTGATCGTCCTCGGAAAGCGCCTGGATCTGAATACCGAGCCGCCCGATGGCCCGACGCTTGAGCTTTCCGCGCCGGAGATAGCGGGCGAGCAGGTGGTTCGCGATGCCGAAGAGCCAACCGGCCAGCTCGTCCTCGGTCGATCCACGGAGCCGATGTCGCGAGGCGTAGGCCTGCGCGAACGTCTCAGCGACAAGGTCGAGTGCAACCTCTGGGTCGAGCGCGCGGCGCGCGAAGAACGCCAGCAGCGCACGGCCGCGCTCCTCATAGAGCTGAGCAAGCCGATCGGCATCAGCGCGCGGTCGACGTGTTTGCAAGGCCATCACCCTGTTCTTGCCATACCGAGCCAATTTGTGACCGGATTCCGCCTCAGGGATCGTTCAGGAGGTCCAATCGACCTAATCGCTCACGAATTGGTCCCGGCGAGACCATCGCTCTGCCCAACGACCCTTTCGACCACCTTGGTCCGAGGCGGCACCACGGACAGCACCTACGCAGCTCGTGCTCGGACGCATCCTGCCGCCAAAGGAGCTAGCAGACGCACTGTGTTCGCGCTGGGCGGAGACGGGTCTAGCCTGCGGCCCCGGCGCCGTCGTCTTGATCGACGCCATCACCGCGATGGACGGCATGGTGAGCGACGGGTCGACGCGAAGGTGGTGGCGGCGGAGCACCCTGTAGAGGTGCGGCAGGCGGGCGGTGACGTTGATCTCGTCGAACGGCCGGTCCTGGAGCCCGGCTAAGACCTCGGTGATCTCGTGCTCGTAGGCCGGATAGTCGAGGTCCCCCATGCGCTCCGAGCTCTCGTAGAAGACCCGCGCGACCTCGGGCCCCATGCCGCAAGCCAGATAGAACGAGAGGCGTGCGAAGCGCCGCCGCCCCTCGTCGTCGGACCGCCCCACCAAGCCGACGTCAAGTAGTGCGATGCGGTTTCCGGGCAGGAACAGGATGTTTCCCGGGTGGAGATCGGCGTGGACCACGCCGATCTCGAGGGTCATCCGGGCCACGATCTCGAGCCCCTTGCGGGCGACGAACGACGGGTCGTCGCCGATCGCCCGGATCTTGTCCTCCTTGACCCCGTTGATGAACTCCATGGTGAGCACGCGGTCGCTGCAGAGCTGCTCGACGAGAGCGGGGAAGACCACGTGCGGGTTGGACTCGAAGTGCGCGCGGAACAAGCGGTAGTTCGCGGCCTCAAGCCGGAAGTCGAGCTGCTTGTTCACGGCGTCGCAGAATTCACGAACGGTCTCCGACGGAGAGAAATGCGGAAGCTCGGAACCATCGACAGCAGCTTCGCCACGAAGCGGAGGATCGATTCGTCGAGATAGGCGCGCCGGACGATGTTCGGGCGTCTGACCTTGACCGCGATCACGCGGCTCGCGAACGTCGGCGGCAGCTCCGCCTCGTGAAGTACGGCGCGATGCACCTGGGCGACCGACGCCGACGCCACCGGCTGCCGGTCGATCTCGACGAAGATCTCTTCGAGCGGCCGGCCGAAGTCTTCCTCGATCATTTGGCGAACGTCTGAGAATCGGAACGAGGGCACGCGATCTTGGAGCGTGATGAGCGGACCGATGAACTCGGCCGAAAACACGTCAGGCCGCGAGCTCATGATCTGGCCGATCTTGATGAAGGTGGCCCCGAGCCGCTGGAAGAGAAACGTGAGGGCCGCGCCTCGCGCGGCCGCGAGCTCACGACGGCCGATCCAGAAAAAGGGAAATGCGGCGAGCGTGACCGCGAGCCAGAACCCGATCTGGAAGAGGCGAATGCAGAGTCGGACGAGCCAGACCAACCGGCTCGTCGGGCGACCGGCGAGATCGATCTCGCGCCTGGAAGCTCGGGCTGTCATCCACGTTTCGGCGGCTTGGATCCGCTTCTGGATACCCACGGTCCCACCGCTTGTTCAAATCAGCGGCGCCAGGTTCCTCTTGGCATTGCCAGGACCGGCCGCTCGGAGCCGTATGCTCGACGGAAAGGAACTTGCGGAGACGCTAGTTTCCCCTCGATGATTGCGACATGGCCGGATCGGGGCGGGAGATCGATCTCGCGGCTCGGCCAACGGGTCGACTCGCCTGGCTTGCCAGGCTGATCGTTCGCGTTTGCCAGATTCTCTTCTGGCTCGCGGTCACGATCGCCGCCGCGCCGATCTTCCTCGTCGCCCGGCGGAGCTGGAGGGGCGCCGCCGGCGCGGCCGCGACATTTCTCTTCCAGCGGCTCGGCGCGACGTTCATCAAGGTCGGCCAGATCATGAGCACTCGGCCGGATATCTTCTCGGCCGAGTTCATCGCGCCGATCACTACGCTCCAGGATCGAGTGCCGGGATTTTCCTTCGCGGACGTTCGGCGGACGATCGAGGAGGATTTCCGGCGAAAGCTCGAAGAGATCTTCGAAGAGTTCGATCGAGCCCCGATCGCGTCGGCATCGATCGCGCAAGTGCATCGCGCGGTCCTCCAGGAAGCGGAGCTCCCGCCGACGTTTCCGAGCCGCACGGTCGCGGTGAAGGTGAGGCGGCCCGGCATCGTTCGCCGCGCGTATTTCGACGAGGCGATCCTCCGCTTCGTCGGACGAGCCCTGTCCCTGATCCCGACGCTCTTCTTACTCTCGCCGCTCGAGGCGATCGCCGAGTTCTGCGAGGCGGTGAACCGACAGCTCGACTTCCGCATCGAGGCCGACAACAACCGCCGGTTCCGTAAGGACTTCGATGACGACGCGCACCTCGTCTTTCCCGCGCTCGTCGATCAACTCTGCAGCGATCGCGTGCTCACGATGGAGCTGATTCACGGCGTTGGCATCGATCGCATCCACGCCGTCGGCTCGGATCCGACGTTCATCGCCCGGAAGAGCCTGGAGATCATCGCCCGGATGGTCTTCCAGCACGGCTTTGTCCACGCCGACCTGCATCCGGGGAACGTGCTCTACATGGCCGGGAACCGGATCGCGCTCCTCGACGTGGGTCTCGTGGGAGTCCTCGACCACGAGCATCGCCGCCGCTTTGCGCTCTTCATCTACTTCACCTTGACCGGGCAGGGCGCTGAAACCGCGCGCTGGCTTCACGAGGAGGCGCAGTGGAAGCGCGTGACCGACTACGCCGCTTACGAGCGGGACATGGTCGAGCTGGTCGCCCACAACTTCGACCGGCCGGTGAGCGAGGTGCAGTACACCGCGCGGCTCGCCGAGCTCTTCGCGCTCCTCCGTCGCCATCGTCTACGTCTCGAGGCGACGTTCACGATGGAATTCATCGCGCTCGTGACGGGGGAGGGGATCGCGCGGAAGCTCGGCCCGAAGCTGAACCCCGGTCGCGAGATGCGCCCGTACGTCGAGTCGGCGCTCGCGCTAGGTGAGGCGGCTCGCAGCTCGGGTGCCGAGGCTCCAGCGGCGAGCCCGCCCGCGGCGCCGCTCACGATCGCCGCGGGCCGCTACCGGATGCGGCGCCTCCTCGGCGAGGGGGTTCGCAAACGCGTCTACCTCGCCCGCGACACTCGGTTGGCGCGCGACGTAGCGGTCGCGTTCATTCGTACCGAGGATCTCGATGAAGCGGCGGCGAATCGCATCCAGCTCGAGGCGCGCACGGTCGCGCGCCTCGCCGAGCATCCGCGCATCGTGCCCGTCTACGACAGCGGTGAGGAAGACGGTGTGCCGTTCGTCGTCAGCCAATACATGGGAGGCGGTACGCTCGCCGGTCGCCTCTTGCGCGCGACGGACCACCGGCTCGCGCTTTCGGAAGCGCTCCGCTTCGCGGACCAGATTCTGCAGGCCCTCGAGCACGCTCACGCGCATGGCGTCGTTCACCGTGACGTGAAACCCGAGAACGTCTGGCTCACCGAGGACGGCTTCGCGAAGCTCGGCGATTTCGGGCTCGCGCGGACGATCGGCCGCATCGAGACGGCGGCCGAAGGATTGACGGTCGGCACCGCTCTCTACATGCCGCCCGAGCAGGCGCTCGGGCGTGGCGTCGATCAGCGCAGCGACCTCTACTCCCTCGGCGCGACGCTCTACGAGCTCGTCACCGGCCATTCGCCGTTCGCGGGCGAAAGTGTCGCAGAGGTGATCGCCAAGCACGTGAACGAGGCTCCGGCGCCGCCGTCGAAGCTGAATCCGGCGATGCCGCTCTCGCTCGACGCCGTGCTGCTGAAGCTCCTCGCCAAGCTCCCCGAGAGCCGCTTCGAAAGCGCCGCGGACGTGCGATCCGCTCTCCGCGGGATTCGTGAGGATGAGGTCGCGGGCCGACCCGCCGAGCCCGAGCCGATTCCCTCGCGCACCGCGACGCTCTTCGTCGGCCGCGAGCAGGAGACGACCAAGCTGCGCGGCGGCCTCGAGGAAGTGCTCGCCGGTCACGGCCGGCTGTTCTTGGTCGTCGGCGAGCCAGGGATCGGCAAGACGCGCATGGCAGAGCTTCTCAGCGGCTATGCGGCACAACGCGGTTTCGTCGTCCTCAGCGGGCGCTCCTTCGAAGGCGCGGGAGCGCCGGCGTTTTGGCCGTGGGTGCAGATTCTCCGCGGCTACGCCGAGAGCGCCGATCGCGCCCGGCTCGAGACCGAGCTCGGGGCAGGCGCTCCCTACGTCGCGCAGATCGTCCCCGAGCTCCGCGAGGTCCTGCCCGACCTTCCCGCTGCACGCGAGGGGGAGGCGGACGGCGCCCGTTTCCGCTTGTTCGATGCCGTGAGCACGTTCCTCAAGCGAGCATCGGTCGCACGCCCGTTGTTCCTCTTCCTCGACGACCTTCACTGGGCGGACACGGCGTCGCTCCTGCTCCTGCAATTTCTCGCGCGCGAGCTCGGCGGCTCGCGGATTTTCATCGTCGCGACCTACCGCAACGTCGACGTGCAGCACGGTCACCCACTCGCCGAGGTGCTCCCGACGCTCCGTCGAGAGCGTGCCTTCGAGCGCGTTCTCTTGCGCGGGCTTCCCGAGGATGACGTGCGCGCCCTCGTGCGAGCGCTCGCCGGCGCGGACGCATCGGAGCCGCTCGTCCGCGCGATCTACCGTGAGACAGAGGGGAACCCGTTCTTCATCGAGGAAACGCTTCGGCACCTCGCGGAGGAGCGTGTCGTCGGCTCCTTCGACGACATCGGGCTTCCGGAGGGAGTCCGCGAAGTCATCAGCCGCCGGCTCGCGCGTCTCAGCGACGATTGCCGGAAAATTCTCGCCACGGCATCCGTTCTCGGACGCGACTTCGATGCACCCGTTCTCGAGCAGGTCGCCGGCATCGGGCGCGAGCGCCTGAGCGAGCTCCTTCGGGAAGCGGAGGGAGCGCTGATCGTAGAGATCGAGAGGAAGGGATCGCGCCACCGATTCTCGCATACGCTGATCCGCGAAACGCTCTACGCGGAGCTCGGCACTGCCGAGCGGATCCCTATGCACGGCAGGATCGCGGATGCGCTCCTCGCGCTCCATGCCGGTGACGTCGATACGCACCTTTCGGAGCTCGCCTACCATCTCTTCGAAGCGTCTGCGGGCGGCGACGCGAAGCGAGCGATCGAATTCAACTTGCGCGCCGCGGCGCGCGCCGAGCGGCAGTACGCTTACGAGGAAGCGGCAGCGTTTTACGATCGCGCGCGCCGTGCGCTCGAGGCGAGTGATGACGTCGACGGTACTTTGCTATGCGAGACGCTGATTGGCCTCGGTACGGCGCAGTTTTGGTCGGGGGATGCGAAGTCGGTGAAGACCTTGCGCCACGCCGCCGACACGGCGAAGCGATTCCTGAGAGCGGAGCCGCTCGCTCGCGCCGCGATCTCCTACAAGGGCGAGGACATGCAGACGGTCTTCCCCGCCTTCGACGTGGACGAGGACATGGTTCGGTTGCTGGAGACGGCGCTCTCGGCGCTGCCCGACACCGACAGCGCGCTCCGCGCAACGGTGATGGGGCGCCTGGCGAGCTCTCTCTTGAGGGCGGAACAAGAGGAGAGACGTCGCGAGCTCTTCGCGCGAGCGGAAGAGATGGCCGAGGGTGTCGGCGACAAGCGCGCGCTCGCCGGCTTGCTCTACACTAAGTGTCTCGCGCGATGGGGCATCGATCCGCTTGCAACCCTTCGTACCGACGTCGAGAGGTTGGTTCTCCTCGCCGACGAGCTCGATGACGACCGAATGAGCTTCTTCGCCTGCGGCATCCAGGCCATGTTCATCGCCGAAGCCGGCGACATCGAAGGCGCCGCACCGTGGTTCTTGCGGGTGGAACGCATGGGCGAGCGCATGCCGCATCTTCGATGGGGTGTCACGTTCGTGAGGGGCGGATGGGCGATGGCGGCGGCGAAGCAAGACCAGGTCGACGAGCTGATTCAACGGACGTATCGGGGCGCGATGCCGGCGCTTGGGGCTGGCCTCAGCTTCGCGTTCTTCGAGATACAGACAGCTCTCAACTTGTGGCAGCGGGGTCGCTCGCAGGAGGCCGCGGCGCGGATCCGAGAGATCGGCGCGTACTCGGTAAGCTTCGCCCCCTTCGCGGCGCTCATGCCTGTCTTCACGGAAAAGGAGGCCGACGCGAGGGAGCTGCTGCGATGTTACCCGGACCCCTCCGCATTCCCGCGCGACCAGTTCTGGCTGAGCGCAACGTCGCTGACAGCGCTCGCGGTCGATAGGATCGGCGATGCGAGTCGTGCTCGCGTGTGGTACGCCGCGCTGCTGCCGCATTCGGATCGCGCGGTGAATCCCGGTGGAGTCTACTGTTTCGGCTCCGTAGCGCGGTATCTCGCGCGTCTCGCCAAGACCCTGTCGTGGTACGAGGAGGCGGCCGACCACTACGAACGCGCGCTCGAGGTCGAACGGCAAATGCCGGTATGGCTCGCGCGGACTCGAGCCGAGTATGCCGCGCTGCTTCGGCTCCGCGACGCGCCAGGCGATCGGATCCGGGCGCTCGAGCTCTGCGGTCAGGCCGCCGAAGGCGCCCGGCAGTACGGCATGGCGAAGGTCGCGGCCGAAGCCATCGCGCTGAAGCTCGAGCTCGAGGGCGTGACGTCTGCCGACGTGAGATCCTCGATCGACGCGGTCACGGCATCGATCGAAGCGAAGGGCATCGACGTGCGCCGCGCGACCGCTCCGAACGGAACGGTGACGCTCCTGTTCAGCGACATGGAAGGCTTCGCCGAGCTGACCGAAGAGCTCGGGGACGCGGAAGCGCACCGCCTCGTGCAAATGCAGCGGCGAATCCTTCGTGAAGCGCTCGCGGACCACGGCGGCAGTGAGATCGAAGAGCAAGCAGGCGGGTTCCTCTTCGCGTTCCCGAAGGCGATCGAGGCGCTGCGCTACGCGACAGCGGCGCAGCGCACGCTCGCCGCGCACCGCGCCGAGCACCCCGGCGACCGGATTCACGTTCGCATGGGACTCCACACGGGAGAGCCGATCCGAGAGGGAGACCGCTTTTACGGGAAGACCGTGATCCTCGCTGCGCGCATCGCTGCCCACGCCAAGGGCGACGAGGTTCTGGTCTCTTCCATCGTGCGCGAGCTCGCGTCTTCGGCGGACGAGCTCCGTTTCCAGGATGGCGGCGAGGAGGTCGTGTTCCAGGGTCTCTCGGGCGTGCATCGCGTTCACGCGTTCACCTGGGACCCGGATGCGGCTTCACGCCGGCAACGGCCGGCCGTCGCCGAGAAAGCACCGTCGGGCAACGCGTACCGAAGGGAAGGCGACTTCTGGACGATCACCTACGAGCACCGCAGCATCCGAATGAAGGATGCCAAGGGTTTGCAATACATCGCGCAGCTGCTTCGTCGGCAGGGAGGGGAAGTGCACGTCGCGGATCTCGTGAACGGCGTCGCGATCGGCGCGCGTACATCGATCACCGCGGTCGAAGCGAGCGAGCTCAGCATCACCGCCGATCTCGGCGATGCCGGCGAAGCGCTCGACGCGAAAGCGCGCGACGACTACCGGGCGCGACTCGAAAGCCTCCGATCGGAGCTCGAGGGGGCGCAGGCGACGAACGATACGGGGCGATCAGCGGTCCTGCAGCAGGAGATCGAGTTCCTCACCCAGGAGCTCGCGTCCGCTTACGGGCTCGGCGGACGCAGCCGGCGGATCTCCGCTCCCTCGGAGCGCGCGCGCAAGGCGGTCTCCTCGCGCGTTTTGGATTCGATCTCGCGAATCCGCAAGGAGAACCCCGACCTCGGCGCGCACCTCGGCAACTCGATCCGCCTCGGCTTCTTCTGCCACTACAAGCCGGAGAAGCCGGTCACCTGGAGCTTCTGAAGCGCGCGGATCAGAAGAGCGTCACGCCGAAGCGCAGTAGGTCGAAGATCTCGTCCGGCACGAGTCCGATGTCGAAGAGGTTCGGCAAGCCCAGCCGCCAACGGGTCTCGTCGATCTTCTTGAGCGGCTCCCACTCCGCCAAGCGCTGCGGCTGCAAGACGGTTGCCGGCGTCTCGCGCGAACCTGATTCGGCGAGGATCGCGTTGGCCGCGCGGCGCCCGGTCTCGTTCGCCGCCTCCATCGTTCCGCAGATCCAGCCTTGCAGGTAGTCGCCGGCGAGCATCAGGTTCGGGACGGCGGTCACTACGTCGGGCTTCAATCGCTGGTGTCCCACCGTCGGCATGACGAGCGGGTCTCCGCTCACCAGGTGGCCGTCCACGAGCTCCATGCCCGGGTCGATGTCCCACGATACGAGGTCGGCGTCGGTGAGCTCCGGCGCCTTGCCCGGCAGGTTCGCGGCACGCTTCACCTGCTCCCAAACCTCTTGGATGACCTCGTCGGGTGTACACTCGCGGGCAGGCTTGCCGAAGATCACGCCGGGGGTGTCCCAGTCGCTGACGATCACCGAGAGGCTGTCGTGCGCACGCCCGTCGCCGTAGGTGCTCGAGAAGTCCGACGGCCAGAACTGCGCCTGATTCACCGAGGTCATCGCCCACGGCGAGTCCGAATAGGCCAATGGGCCCCTCGCGAGTGGCCGGTTCACGCGTAAGAAAAGCTTCATACCGTTCATCCATCCGGTCTTGAGCTTTCGCATCTGCCCCAGTTGCGGATCGGCTGCGACGATCGCATCGGTCCAAAGCTCGCGCGCGCGCTCGACGGGAAGCGCACAGACGTACCAATCGGCGTGCACCGAGCGCACGCCCTGCGGACCTCTCACCCGTGCAGCGGCGATCCGTCCGCTCTCGAAGTCGAGCGCTTCGATCGCCTCGCCGAGGCGCAGCTCGATGCCGAGGCTTTGC
>CAWBOU010000044.1:0-77215 GCA_963790365.1 uncultured delta proteobacterium | reverse complement strand
GCCGGTCGCGGCGATGACGATGGCCAGACGGGACGCGCTCACGGACCAGAGTCTATGCCGCGACGTCCACCCCGGGTGAACTATGGGACGACGACCTGGACTTCGGCCGACGGCCGACCACCACCGAACTCGTTGCCGCCGCGGACCCGCAAGTAGTAAGTGCCCGGTGGCACCTGGTCGAACGACGCGTTCGAATCGGGACCCAGGAGATTTACAGTTGGTACGCCGCCGCGACACCGATGTCGAGCACGAACGCCGAGGCGCCGCCGACATTGGCCCAGTCGAGCGCAACACCCCGGCCGCTGACGATCGCGCGAAGATGGCGGGGAGCGCCGGGAGCGGTCCGTAGAACAGCGCCCCGGCACGACGGGCTCCCGAGCGGCGCGACGGTCGCGTGGCCGACGAGTCGCAGGGGAACTCCTGCGAAGGCTTCGACAACGGCCGGGTGCGCGCCGGTGTTGCGGTTGCCGTTGAGGGTGACGTAGATTCCGGCCAGTGTGCGCGCTGGCTTGGATACGCGCCGGGCAGATGCTTGATGGGAGCACCGCTGCTGCCAGGTGTTCCATCGAACGACCGAAGACGTTGACCTCGCTGTCGAAGTAACTCCCCACCGACACGACCACCAACGCATCGAGGGCGTCGTCCCACAGCATCCAGGGGTCGGCCACGGAGACCCGACCCGAATCCCGCTGACCAGGTCATAAGCGTCGATCCGATAGGTCAGGAGTTCGGTAGTGGTCCGCACGAACAAGCGTTGGCCGTCTGAAGAGACGGCGAAAGCTCCGAAGTCGAGAGGAAGATTGAACGCAAGCGGCAGCTGGCGTACTTGACGAGGGTGGGTGGCGAGGTCGACCACCACGAGTCCTTCCACGACCGTCGGCGCCGCACAGCGTTGGGTCACGACCAGTTGAGCGTCGTAGGCGTAGGCGATGGTCGGGAACACGACCCACGAGCGCGACGCACACGCTCGCGTGAGGATGGTCTCGGTCGCACCGGTGACGATGTCGAATGCCGCGATGTCGAACGTGCCGGCCCCGCCGGTGCCGGGCAGCCACAGAATCAGTGTGGGCCGCGCCGGGTCCACCGCCGCGATGTTCGCTCCGGACGGCAGTGGACGGCGTGCTCCGGTGCGAAGGTCGATGACGTCGGTCTCGCCCTCGGAGTCGGGAACGCGGAACCGACCGCCGCCGGCCAGCGTGTGGTCGAGCCCGTTCGCGGGGCCGATGGTCTCGCCGAATCGGCGGAGCGCGCCGATCTCACTCCCTTCGCCGATTCGGGCCCTTCGATGAAGAGCCGGTCCTGAGCCCCGGCCTGTACGGCCGCGCACACCAGGGCCAGCCCGATCAGAGCGCGAGTCGCCGTTTGCCAGATGCGCATGGTCCGCTCCGCTCTCGCTATGGCACGACGATCGCAATCTCTTCGGACGGCCGCCCGCCACCGAACTCGTTGCCGCCGCGGACACGCAGGTAATAGGTGCCCGGTGGCACATTGGCGAACCCTGCGGATTGCGACGACCCGAGGAACACACTGAGGTCGGTGCGGCCAGGCTGCAGCCCGACGTCGAGGACGAAGCTCGACGCCGCGCCGACGTTCTGCCAATCCAGCGTCACGTCGCGCCCGGTGACCGACGCACGGACCTCGCGGGGCGGCCCCGGCGCCGTGCGAAGCACCGCCCCTGCGCAGGTCGGCCCCGAAGGCGGCGGCAGGAACGCCGACGCGGTCAGGGCCAGCGGCTCGCCCGCGAACGCCCGCAGCTTGGCCGGCTCCGCCGTCGTGTTCGTCGTGCCGTCCGTGGAGACGTAGATGCGCCCGGTGTGCGGCGAGATTCTGCAGCCGCGCCGTGCAAATGCGAGAGAACAGCTCGGCCGCTCCCAGGAACTGGAGGTCGCGGTCGAACGCGGACACCAGTACCGTCTCCAGTCCGGTGCGGCTCACGACGAACAGGCGATCGCGCGCCTCGTCCCAGACAATCTCGCCGTTGGTCCCGCCGACACCGACGATGTCGCCCGTCGCTACGTCGTAGGCAGTGGTCGAACCCACACCGAAGAATCCCGCACTCAGGGAGAAATAGAGGCGGCGCCCGTCGGGCGACGCGGTGAGCGCGCCGCCTTGGGTCGGTGGGATCGCCAGCACGCGAAGCACGGGGGGCGTCGACTGCACGTCGATGGCGACGACGTCCTGCACGGTCTGCGCGGCCGCGCACCGGCTCACGAACACCACCTGCGCGCTGTAGGCGTAACTCGAATTCGTGACGATCGAGCCGATCGTCGACGACGCGCACGCCGATGACGTCAGCAGCGTCAGCGTGGCGGACAGCGGGTCGAACAGCGACACGTCGAGGGTCGCCCCCGGAGCCGACGGCGTCGACGCGACGATCAGCCGCGGCCGGGCCGGGTCCAGAGCCACGACGGTCGTGCCCGTCGGGAGGGCCCGTTCGGCCCCAGTCCGCAGATCCACGACCCGATTGTCGTGGACGGCGATGCGCCCGCCGGCGATCAGCCGCCCTTCGAGCCCGTTCGACGGCCCGATTCGCTCTGCGAAGCGGCCGAACGCGCCGATTTCGCTGCCATCGAAGTACAGCCGGTCCTGCGCCCCGGCATCCACCGCCGCGCACACGAGGGCCAGCCCGACCAGAACCCGAATCCTCAAACACCGAATGTGCATGACTGGTCCCTCTCTACGGCACGACGATCTGGACTTCCTGTGACGGACGGCCACCGCCCGCCACATTGCCGGCGCGGACCCGCACGTATACGCGCCTGGCGGCACGCTCGCGAACGTGACGCCGGTGGTGCTGCCGACGAAGAAGGACAGATCGGTGCGTCCGGGCGCGAGCCCGACGTCGAGCACATAGCCCTCAGCGAGGTCGGTGGCCAGCCACGACAGCGTGACGTCGCGCCCGAGCACGGCAGCCGCAAAGCGCTGCGGCGGCCCGGGCGCCGTCCACAGGGTCACGGCGATCCCGGCACACGACGTGTGGCCGAGGCCCAGTGTGCCGCTCAAGCTGACCTGGCCGACCTTGAGGCCGGCAACCGTATCGAAGGCCGCCAGGGACGCGGAAAGAAAGTTCTGGCTGTAGCCGGCGATTGTCAGGAGGTAGGCGCGGCCGGTGTGCTGGCTGATGAACCACACTGGCTGAAGACAGGAGTTCTCCACCGAGAACTGTCCGAGGGAGCGCAGGTCGCGGTCGAAGACCGTGTAGGTGTTCCTCGGCCCGTCGACGAGGACGCGATCACCGGGCAGCCAGAGCAGCGATGTCGGGGAGCCGGGGTTGACGATTTCGGCGACGACGGCGCGGGTGGCAACGTCGACGGCGCGAACTGTCGTATGGCTAAGGCCGCCCGCGGACGTCGTGGCATAGATCCGCGTGGCGCCCGGAGTGGCCGTCCAGCCGGTGATGCCCTCGCCCTGAGGGGCGGTGTAGACGATGGAACCGCTGGCGGTCTCGACGATGGTGTTGCCGCTCAGCTCGAAGTGGCGCGCGGCCGGAAACACGTGCGTGAAGGCCTCGGCCGGTGCCGGACCGATCGGCTGGCCGAATCGACCGATCGCGCCGATCTCGAGCCGCTGTTCACCGCTCGACACGAAAAGCCGATCCTGAGCGAGCGCGGGACGACCGACGCTCCACAAGGCCGCGACGAGGAGGAGGGTTCGTCGTGATCGCATGAGGTCTCCGAGAGTAACGACGATTCTGACGCGTCGGCCTGAATGCAACGGGAGTGCCCACGTCCGCGCACGCCCGTGCTCCGTCAAGCGTCGGCCAATCAGCGACTTACGTTTCTGAATCACGCCGGCCGACTGGCCGAGCTGTGGTGTCGTAGCCACGGACGGCGAACCACACTGTGGCTGCTCTGCCACGGCGGATGACGACAGCGTGTCGTCTCAGCGTCGGGCTTTGGCCGCGCGGCGTGGCGGCGCGACGGCAACGGCGCGGCCGGGAGGAACGGCGCGGCCGGGACGATCGAGCGCTGCCTGCGCCTTCTTCGTCAGCCCCGCGCGGACGATCGCGTAGGCGGCGGCGATCCTCGAGGCGATCTCCCTGTCCGGCAGCGCGCTCCACGTATCGAGCGCCACCCACTTGGCCCGCGCCAGATACGGCGCCGGTACGACACCTTCGCGCTCGCACAGCTCGGCGAACCCCTCGTCGTCGCACTTGAACGAGCAGGCCTTGGCGTTGGGATACGCGGGATCGGTGCAGGCGACGGCGAACATCTTGCCGCCCACCTTGAAGACCGCGTCCGCGCCCCACTGAATCTGCTCGGTGGCGCCGGGCTGCTTCAGACACACCTGACGGAAGCGTTCGAGGGTCATGGGCGGATGCTACACCTGCGCTACACTCCGCGCATGTCGCGACGCCTTCTCTTCGCCCTGTTCGCGGCGGCCGGCAGTGCCGCGGGCCTCGCCACCCTCGACGCCAGGCAGGCGGCGTCGCCGCCCGGTCCGCTGCGCTTCGAGATCAGCTACCCGGCGTCGCGCAGCGACACGCCGCTCGATGGGCGGCTGCTGCTGATCCTGTCGACCCGCAAGGACGGCGAGCCGCGCTTCCACGTCACCTTCGGCGAGGGCGCGCAACCGATCTTCGGCCTCGATCTCGAGGGCTGGCCCGCCGGCGCCCCCGCCAGCGTCGGCGGCGCCACCATCGGGTTTCCGGTCGAACGTTTGTCGGAGATCCCCGCCGGCACCTACACCGTGCAGGCGCTGTTCCACCGCTACGAGACCTTCAAGCGCGCGCGACGGCCACACGGTGAAGATGCCGATGGACCGCGGCGAGGGCCAGCAGTGGAACCTGGCGCCGGGCAACCTCTATTCGACGCCGCGCCAGATCACCATCGATCCGGTGACGAGCGGTGCCGTCTCGATCGCGCTCGACCAGATCATCCCGCAGATCCCGCCGCAGAAGGACACGAAGTACGTCAAGCACGAGCGCATCCAGAGCGCGCTACTCACGAAGTTCTGGGGCCGGCCGATGCACATCGGCGCCGCGCGTGCTGCTGCCCGAGGGGTGGGACACCCATCCGCAGGCGAAGTACCCGCTGTTCGTCTATCACGGCCACTTCCCCGCCACGATCTCGGGATGGCGCGAAACGCCGCCCGATCCGAACCTGGCGCCCGACTTCTCGACGCGCTTCAGCCTGAAGGGCTACAACCGCGTCCAGCAGGAGTACGCCTACCAGTTCTACAAGGAGTGGACCGGGCCGAGCTTCCCGCGCGGGATCGCCATCGAGATCCAGCACGCCAACCCGTTCTACGACGACTCCTACGCGGTGAACTCGGCGAACCTCGGGCCTTACGGCGACGCCATCGTCCAGGAACTGCTGCCCTACCTGGAGAAGAAATACCGCGGCATCGGCGAAGGTCTGGGCTCGCTTCATGTACGGCGGCTCGACCGGCGGCTGGGAGGCGATGGCCGCGCAGGTGTTCTACCCGGACGCTTTCAACGGCGCGTACATCGCCTGCCCGATCCGATCGACTTCCGGGCGTTCACGACCGTGGACATCTACAAGGACCGGAACGCCTACTTCCTCGACGAGCCGTTCAAGCGCACGCCGCGGCCGGCGCATCGCAACTGGCTCGGCCACGTCGACGTCGATGCAGTGGGAAGTGAATCGGCTGGAGCTGGTGCTGGGCACCCGGACGCGGTCGGGCCAGCAGTATGACATCTGGGAGGCGGTGTTCTCACCCGTGGGCCGCGACGGCTACCCGGCGCGCATCTGGGACAAAGGCACCGGGGTGATCGACAAGGACGTCGCCAACTACTGGCGAGACAACTACGACCTGGTGCACATCCTGCAGCGCGACTGGGAGGCCAAGGGCCTGGGCAAGAAGCTCGAGGGCAAGCTGCACATCTACGTCGGCGACATGGACAACTACTACCTGAACAACGCCGTGTACCTGGCCGAGGAGTTCCTCGAGTCGACGCGAAAGCCGTATTACGACGGCGAGGTGGACTACGGCGACCGCGCCGAGCACTGCTGGAACGGCGACCAGACGCGAGCCAACGCCTATTCGCGTCTCCGCTACCACCAGATGTTCATGCCGCGCGCGGTGGAGCGGATGCTGAAAACGGCGCCCCCAGGCGCCGACGTCAAGAGCTGGCGCTACTAGCCGAGCCCGGGGCTCGGCTGACGACCGCAGCATCCCGCTGCGCGCCGCCAGCCTTGTGCCTAGGCGGCGCTCGACGCGCCTTGTGCCACCCGCGATGCGCGCACGCGCCAGCGCTCGGCGGCGCTCAAGGCCGTGATCGCCGAGCGCCGGAGCACAACGTTCTCAACCGGGTTGTAAACGAACCGTGCATCGACCGGGCGCACCGGCCGAGGGTCGGCAATCTTCTCCCGGGCCTGGGTCTGCCAGCACCGTGGGCAGCGCCACACCGGCGTGCCCTGCTCGTTGTCGCGAACGAGCAAATCATGGCCGGAAACAGCACAACGTAGGGTACCGAACGCCATACTCGAGCCTCCGGCTCATGGTCAGGGCACGTCGCGTGCCAAGCTGTTCACGGTCTGTAGCGGCGATCGCGGTCATTGCCCCTCACCGGCCAGGCAGAAAAGTCAGCCAAGCCATGACCTTTACTCGGGGCCCATCCCTTCGGCACTGGGCCTTTGCCAAGACTTTCTGCCCTGAGTACAGTTATGAACATGCGAGCAACGGTCGCACTTCTTACCATTCTGTACGGGGCGCCGCTCGCGTCGGGGCAGACGCCACCGCCACCGGCCGCCCCCACGACACAGCCCCCGCCGGCGCCCAAACGCCCGCGTCCTGCGGCGTCCAACGCCACCGTCGTGCTGACGGCGACGGTGAACGACTCGACCGGCGCCCCGCTGCCGGAGGTGAAGGTCACCGTCATCGGGCCGGTGGAGCGAGAAGGGCAAACCACGACGGTCGGCCAGGCGCGCCTCCTCGGCATCCGCGCCGGCACCTACCGGGTGCGCTTCGAGAAGGAGGGCTACTACACCTTCGAGAAGGAGGTCACGTGGAGGTCCGGGCCAGCGCCGACGGTCGAGGCCACACTGAACGCGGCACCTCCGCCTCCGCCGCCGCCGGAGCCGCCGCCCGCACCCGAGCCGCCCAAGCCCGTCGTCCCCGACTACCCCGCCGGCAAGCCGGCCAACCTGTCGGTGCCCGACTACATCGAGCGCAACCACATCACCAGCAAGGAGCCCCACAAGGAGAACCTGATTGGGTGCAGCGGTGGCGCGCAGACGTGGCTCTGGCAGGTGCGCGAGTCCTGGCCGAACCGGTCGCACGAGTCCGCCGAGCTGATGCTGTACGTGGTCGGCGGTGAAGGCACCGTGACGATGGGCGGGCGCGACGTCCAGGTCGCCGCCGGCACGTATTTCATGATCCCGCGCGGCACGAGCTACAGCCTGGCCAAGCGCGGCCGGGCCGCCGCGCTGTACATGCTGGCCACGCTGTCTGGGCCGCCGTGCGCGCAGTGACGGCCGAGCCGTCAGGGCCTTCGCTCGACTTCATCCGAGAAATCGTCGCCGCCGACGTCGCCGCCGGCGTCAACGGCGGCCGCGTCGTCACCCGCTTCCCGCCCGAGCCCAACGGCTACCTGCACATCGGCCACGCCAAGGCCATCTGCCTCGACTTCGGCGTCGCCGCCGACTACGGCGGCCACTGCAACCTCCGCTTCGACGACACCAACCCGGTGAAGGAGGACGTCGAGTACGTCGACTCGATCAAGGAGGACGTCCGCTGGCTCGGCTTCGACTGGGACGACCGCGAGTACTACGCGTCGGACTACTTCGAGCGGCTCTACCAGGACGCCGAGGACCTGATCGGCGCGGTCTGGCCTTCGTGGACTCGCACTCCGCCGACGAGATCCGCGCCTACCGCGGCACGCTGACCGAGCCGGGCACGGACTCGCCGTATCGCACGCGACCGCGTCGAGGAGAACCTCGACCTGTTCCGCCGCATGCGCGCCGGCGAGTTCCCGGACGGCGCCCACGTGCTGCGCGCGAAGATCGACATGGCGTCGCCGAACATCAACCTGCGCGACCCGGTGCTCTACCGCATCCGGCACGCCAGCCACCACCGCACCGGCGACGCGTGGTGCATCTACCCGATGTACGACTACGCGCATCCGCTGTCGGACGCGCTCGAGGGCGTGACCCACTCGCTGTGCACGCTCGAGTACGAGGAGCACCGGCCGCTCTACGACTGGGTGCGTGCGCGAATGCCGGCACCGACGCACGCCCGCGGCAGATCGAGTTCGCGCGGCTCAACCTGAACTACACGGTGATGAGCAAGCGCAAGCTGCTGCAGCTGGTCGCGCAGAAGCACGTCAGCGGCTGGGACGACCCGCGCATGCCGACGCTCTCCGGCCTGCGCCGCCGCGGCTACACGCCGGAGTCGATCCGCGACTTCTGCGCGCGCGTCGGCGTCGCCAAGAAGGAGAACGTCATCGACATCGGCCTGCTCGAGCACTGCGTGCGCGAGGACCTCGAACCGGCGCGCGCCGCGGGCGATGGCGGTGCTGCGGCCGCTGAAGGTCGTGCTCACCAACTACCCCGAGGGCCAGACCGAGACGATGGCGGTGGTCAACAACCCGGAGGATCCGTCGGCGGGCACGCGCGAGGTGCCGTTCGCGCGCGAGCTCTACATCGAGCGCGACGACTTCATGGAAGACCCGCCGAAGAAGTTCTTCCGGCTGGCGCCCGGCCGCGAGGTGCGGCTGCGCAACGCCTACCTCGTCACCTGCACCGAAGTCGTGAAGGACGCCGGCGGCGAGGTCGTCGAGCTGCGCTGCACCTACGACCCGGCGACGCGCGGCGGCGATGCGCCCGACGGCCGCAAGGTGAAGGCCACGCTGCACTGGGTGTCGGCCGCGCACGCGGTCGACGGCGAGGTGCGCCTCTACGACCGGCTGTTCACGCGCGAGGATCCCGGACGGCGCGGCGGAGAAGGCCGGCCAGACGTTCGTCGACGCTGCTCAATCCCGCCGAGCCTCGACGTCGCTGCACCGGCTGCAAGCTCGAGCCGATGCTGGGCGACGGCGCGCGCCGGCGACGCGCTTCCAGTTCGAGCGGCTCGGCTACTTCGCCGCCGATCCCGACGGTCGTCCCGGCGCGCCGGTGTTCAACCGCACCGTGTCGCTGAAGGACACGTGGGCGAAGGTGGCGGCGCGCGAAGGCTGAGTCGCGGCCGACATGGGCGCCTCGTGGCGGCGGACTCTGGTGATGGGCATCGCGACCCTCGTCGTGGTCGCGACCGAGTTGGCCGAGCGGACCCACACGGCGCAGCCCGAAGCACCGCCGGCGCTGGTCAAGCTGCGCGAGTACCTCGTGGCCTACGAGCCACGCCTCGCCGAACTGATCGCAGAGGAGCGCTTCGTCCAGTATCAGGAGGGTTCGAGTCGACGGCGCCGAACTCGCCGCGTGATGGTCTCGGAAATTAGCTTCCTTCGCCTGCCTGGCAGCCGCGTATGGTTGGGCCAACGGCGCGTGCAACGGCTCGACGGACGTAGGATGCGCCGGAGGCACCGACCCTCGTCGACGTGTTCCGCGCCGGCGGCGACGACCTGCTCGAGCGCGCAAAGGCCATCGCCGACGACAACGCGCGGCACAATCTGGGACATCCGCGCAGCGTCAACGTCCCGACGCTCCCACTTGAGCTGCTCGACGCCAGGAACGCGTCGGCCTTCCTCGCCACAGCGGGACGCACTCAGGTCGTTCGGGGCCGTCAGATGCAGCTCGATCTGCCCTGCGAGGAGCAGCTGCCGGCACGCCTCGTCGGCTATCGAGGACGTTCGATTCAATCGAACCGACGTGAGGGCGTCGGTGATGCCTGAGTCGAGGCGCGACTCGTCGAAGCCGAGGTCAATCTGCTACCCGCCGGTCCCCTTGCGGTTCGGTGACGCCATACGATCCGAGTGGCCTTCGCGCGCGATTCCGACGCTCGAGATATTCGTGCCAGCCGAGCTCGAGGAGAGAGCGCCGAGGCTATCGGGTCGGTCGACATACGCGAAATTCAAACGTTTTCGCAACTCGTCAGCGCGCATCGTGCCGTAGAGCACGATAGTCTGATGCCGCAACTGGCCGTGGGCGACAAGGCGCCCGACTTCACCCTCACCGACGACAACGGCGCATCCGTGAAGCTCTCGAAGCTTCGCGGCAAGCAGGTGATCGTCTATATTCTACCCGGCAGCGATGACGCCGGGCTGCACCAAGCAGGCCTGCGACTTCACCGACTCGCTCGACGCGCTGCGGGCGCAAGGCTATGAGGTGCTGGGCATCTCACCCGATGCGCCGGCGAAGCTCGGAAAGTTCCGCGCCCGCGACCACCTGACCATCACGCTGCTGTCGGATCCGGACAAGGACGTCCTGACCGAGCGGGGCGTGTACAGGCAAGAAGACGCTTTACGGCAAGACGAACACTGGTGTGATCCGCTGACCTTCATCATGACGAGAAGGGCCGGATCGCCTACGCGGCGACCCAGGCATCAAGGCGACTCGGCCACGTCGCCAAGCTCCGCAAGGATCTTCGGAATCCATACCGTTGCAGGACATCAGGGAGGCGAGATGAGACGAGCGTTGCAGGTAGCGGTGTGGGTGGTGGCAATGACGGCGCTGCGGGCCCAGGCCGCAGAGGCACAGGTGATTCGGAACGTTTCGGTGGCAACTGCAGCCGTACTGCAACGTCGTCACGCTCACCGTCATTCAGACCGGCTCGACCTACGCGCTGCAGGGCACCGACAATCAATGCGGCGGCCTGGCCGCCGGGGTCACCGGCGTGGCGTTCGTGGAGCCGCTGCTCTTTCAAATTACCGTCGCGTTCGACACCGCCCACAACCTGGACCTCAACCGGGTCTTCCCCATCCATACGATCGCGTCGATCAGCATGTCGAGCCTCGGGGGATCGTGGCGACAGCGCCGGCCTGACCGGGTCGTTCGCGTTCACGCCGGGCGCCGCGGTCCCCGGCGGCTCGGCGCGACCACGCACCAAGCAAGTCTCGCTCGGGTCGTCGGGCACCAACGTCACGATTGCCGCCAACGCCTGTATCGTGCGCGAGACCGTCGGCGGGATCGCCACCACGGTCGTGGCGGGCGATCTCCATCCGCGCTCACCCAGTTCGGCGCGTTGCCGGCGGGGATCTCTGACATCGCGCCGCTCGTTGCCGGGGCCAATGGGCGCTTTGGCATAGTGTACTGCAATGGCACGAGCTCGCCGGTGACGTCGCTCTTCGTCTCGTCGGCGTTGCGCGCGAGCCGCAGTAGCTACGGCGCCGGCCGACCGCGACGTCCACGGGCGTGGCGGCGAGCGCCGCGGCCGCCGCCGCGGGTCGAGCGCACGAGAAATCCGCGGCGGCCGCCGTTCAGGTAGATGTGGTCGAGCGTGGTGATGCTCTTCTCCATGTAGATCGGCAACGGCTTGCGCATGCCGAAGGGCGACGTGCCGCCCACCTGGTAGCCGGTGTGGCGCTCGGCCACCTCGGGCGCGCACGGCCTCACGGTCTTCATGCCAATCTGCCGCGCGAGCTGCTTGGTCGAGACCTCGCGATCGCCGTGCATCAGGATGACGAGCGGCCGCTTCGCCTCGTCCTCCATCACGAGCGTCTTCACGACGTGGTGCTCGGGCACGCCCAGTTCGCGCGACGACACGGCCGTGCCGCCGCGCGGCCTCGTAGCGGTACTCGTGCTCGGTGAACGCGAGGCCGTGCCGGCGCAGCGCGTGCACGGCCGGTGTCGGCGCCATCGGACCTGCTCGCTGCACGCGCTCTAGGTGCCGAGCGCCGTCGGCGGCGGGTGTGCCAGCCGGCGCGGTCCTGGTACGCCTTGGCCAGCGCCAGCAGCTCCATCTCGCGATAGGGCTGCGCGTAGAACACGATGCTCGTGGGCGTGCCGCCGTCGGCAAAGCCGTTCGGCACGTTCACCGCCGGGTAGCACGCCAGGTTCGCCATGGTGAAATGACGCTGCGTCGGCCCCTGCGGCCGGCGCGGCTGGACGCGGCCCCGCCGGCGCCCGCGCCCGCCGGCGGACCGCCCGGGCCCCCGCGGCCGACGCTGTTCGACGCCACGACGTACACGTCCACGTGCGCCGTCGCCTTCGCCAGCGCCTCCATCATCATCATGCGCAGCGCGCTGCGCCTGCAGGAAGTCCACGGCCGACACGAGGCGGCCGCTGGGACGTCCGCCGCCGCGCGCCTTCTGCATGCGCCCGGCGCGGGCGTGCTCGTCGAAGAACGCGGCCGACTCCACGCCGATGGCGCTCACGTCGGGCGCGAACTCCGGCACGTGCACCGGCACGAACGTCTTCGACGCCGAGCGCCCTCAAGCGCGTCGAGCGTCGCCGCGGCGTTGGCCTTGGCCGCCGGCTCCGTCAGCTCGTCGAACGACGCCTGGATGATGCCCACCTTGCAGCGTCCGCACGTCGAGCGCCGCGTTCCAGTTGAACGGCAGATCGCTCACGCTCATGTCGCGGCCATCGGGCCTGGCGATCGCCTGCATCACGAGCGCGCAGTCCTCGGCGTACCGGCAGAACGGCCCGAGGCGGTCCTGCGTCCACGACAGCGCCATGGCGCCGTGGCGGCTCACGCGGCCGAACGTGGGCCGCAGCCCCACCACGCCGCAGCGGCGCCGCCGGGCTCAGGATCGACCCGCTCGTCTCGCTGCCGATCGCAAACGCGACGCCGCCGGCCGCGGTGGCCGACGCGGGACCGGCCGACGATCCGCTCGAGCCCTGGGTCGGGATCCCACGGGCTCTTGGTCTGCCCGCCGAACCAGTTGTCGCCGGCGGCCAGTTCGCCCGTCGCGAGCTTGGCAATCAGCACGGCGCCGGCCTCGCGCAGCATCTCCACGACGCTGGCGTCGTAGTCGAATTGCTGCTCGGTGAAGGCCGGCGATCCCCACGTGGTCTTGAAGCCCTTCACCGTGATGATGTCCTTCACGCCCCACGGGATGCCGTGCAGCGGCCCCTTGTACCTGCCGGCCGCGATCTCGCGCGTCGGCACGGGCGGCCTCGGCGAGTCCATGCTCGTCGAGGAACGTGACGACGTTGTTGAGCAGCGCGTTGTGGCGGTGCAGCCGTGCCAGGTACATGCGCGTCAGCTCCACCGACGACACCTGCTTCGTGCGCACGAGCTCGGCCAGATGGCGCACGGGCCAGAGCGCCGCGTCCTCGAGATTCGCGGGACGCTTCAGCGCGGGCGCCTTGCTCACCACGAACGGCTTGCCGCGTCCTGTCCACGGTGATGCCGGGCACGACGGGACTGAAGTGATACGGCGGCGACACGTCGTTCGGGATGGGGACCGCGCGCTGCTCCTCCAGCCGCGCGAGCGCGGTGTTGGCGCCGTCGACGAGCGCCTTGCGGTCGTCTTCCGCCAGTTCGATGCCCGACAGCTTCAGCGCGTCGGTCACCATCGCCAGCGTGACGCGGTCGGCGCCGGCCTCCTGCATGCGCGCCCAGAGCACGCCAGGCGCGAGCGTGCTGCCGAGGCCGAGGCCGGTGAAGGTGGCGAGAAAGCGACGGCGCGTATCGTCAGTGGACATGACCGGCGGATTATAGCCGCCGCCACCCGCGAACCTGTTGCGCCGGGACCAACGCGTCACACCGCAGAGGGCTCGCTGGCCAGCCCGGCCTTCCCGCGCCGACCGATCGCCTCGCGGCCGAGCCGGATGAGGTCGCTGACCGCGGCCCGCGCCAGCAGGCACGCGCCGACCGCGTAGACCATTGCGCCGCCCGGCCACCTGCAGCGCCGAGCACCGCCACCCGTGGCATCGCCGTCCCGCTCAACAGACGCCCGATGCCAACCGCGGCGACGACCATCGGCAGGCACGGCAGCAGCGGGCGCGCGCAGCCGCGAAGGTAGGCGCCGACGTCGAAGCCGGTCGCGCGCCCGGCGACGACGATGGTCAGGATCGTGTGGATCGCACAGCCGATGTTGGCGCCGATACACGCCCACAGCACGCCGCCGACGTAGCCGCAGACCGCGACCAGGGCGAGCACGATCACGGCGCGGAGGAAGCTCGTGTACATCACCAGCCGGGTCTGCTGGACCGCCTGCAGGTAGGCGACCGCCCCCCAGGTCATCGGGCGGGTCACCGCCATGATCGAGAGGATCGCCAGCATCGGCGCCATGCCCGCCCACCGCTCGTCGAAGAACGCCGCGACCACCGTCGTCGCCACGGCGGCCAGCCCGAAGCCGATTGGCGTGACGATGATGCCCATCAACAGCGGCGTCCGGACGACGGCGCGGCGGCGCTGCGCGTCGTCCATGCGGGAGAACGCCGGCATGAGCACCTCGCCGATCTGATCGGCGATGTTGTTCACGGGCAGCTCGGCGAGCGAGTAGGCGAGGTTGTACTGGCCCATCACGCCAGGACTGAACAGCTTCGACATGATCAGGTTGTCCCAGCGGGTGGCGGCGCGATCGGCCACCGCGGCCACGGTGATCGGGGCGCCGTAGCTGAACAGGTCGCGCACGTCGGCCGGGCGCAGGCGCGTCGGCACGAGGTACTCGTCGCGCGGCGCGAGCCGGAAGATACAGCGTCGCCGTGAGCACGCGCCCGCACCAGCACCCCGAGCGACGATGGCGTCGGCGCCCCACCGGCTGCGCCATCAGCAGCGCGGCGGCGGTGAACGCCAGCTCGCCGCTGGCATTGACGGCGGCGATGGTGCGGAAGCGCAGCGCGCGCATCAGCAGCCGCTCGGGCACGTAGCGCGCGCGATCGAGCAGGTGCGCGACGGCGTAGCCGAGCAGATAGTTCGCCATGTGCGGCGTGTCGAGCGCGTCGCCGATCGGCCCGCGGCTGGCATAGACGACGGCCATCGCGCCGACGCCGAGGCCGACGTGCACGACGAAGGCCTGGAACGCCACCTCGGGCGGTGCCTGCTTTGCGATCAGGTGCTGGCCGAAGGCGAAACTGGTGAGCACGCCGGCACTCATCACCACGATCGACGCGGTGAGCACGGCGCCGTACTCGTCGGGCGCGATGAAGCGCGTCAGGATCAGCGTCCCGACCAGCTGGAGCATGCGGGCGCCGACGCCCAGCAGCATGTTCCACGCGACGCCGCGCGCCGGCTTGCCTGGCGACCGACATCAGCGGAAGCGCGCGCTGATCCAGTCCGCGACGACGGCAATCAGCTCGGCCTGTGCGCCGAGCTCGGTGAAGGTGTGATTCGCATCCGGGCAGTAGACGCAATCGAGCGCGGCCGCGCAGCTCGGGGAACAGCTCGAACAGCTGCTCGGCGTGGTTGTACCTCACGCCGTGGGTGCCGCTGTAGACGGCCAGGATCCGCACGCCCTTGTCGACCAGCGCACCGAGCTGGCGGCGATAGTCGGCAATCGGCGGGTACTCGCGGCCGCCGCTCTGGACACGGGCTGGCGCGGCGACAAGGCCGAGGCGCAGAGCGACGGCGCCGACCGCCCACCGCAGCCGCTCGCCGGCCGTCATCGTCGACAGCTTGGCACGGACGTGTCGCCACTTCGCCTGCCGACTCGCATAGACGTACGGATCGACCAGGACGATGCCGGCGACACGGTCGTCGACCAGGGCGGTGGCGAGCGCATTGTCGGCGCCGGCGCATATGCCGACGATGACGTGCTGCGGCGTCGCCAGCCCGCTCATCGCCAGGCGCGTGTCGGCGACGGCGCTTTCACGAAACGTCGGCGCGTCGCTCGAGGCGACGCTGTCGCCGATGCCGCCGAGGTCGAGGCGCAAGGTCGGGAAGCCGAGCGCCGCGAGCCGGCGCGCCAGCACGACGTGGAGGCGATGCGGCCCGACCCGATGGAGCACGCCGGCGTTCAGGATGACCACCGACGTCGCCGCCGCGTCGACCGGCTGCGACAGGATGCCCACCAGCTGTTCGACCGGCCCGAACCTGCGTACCTCGTCCCGCACTCGGTCGGCCGCGACCGGCGGCTCGTGGGTTGCTGGCATGTGGCGGCCGATTGTAAGCTGGCGACTGGTTGGGCGTCCGCATCGAATACTTCGGCACCGGGACCCACCTGCTCGGCGCATTCCACCTCGCCCAGCGGCTGCAACCACGTCGGACGGCGGTGTTGTTGTGCAGTCCGTTCGGCGAGGAAGCGTCGCGTGCGCACCGCACGTATCGCGTGCTCGCGACGCAGTTGGAGCGGGCGGGCTTCTCGGTGTTGCGGTTCGACTACTCCGGCACCGGTGACTCGCTCGGGCAGGCGGAGGACGTCACGCTCGCCACCTGTGTCGCCGATATCGGCGCGGCGGCCGAGGGCCTGCTGGCGGCGAGCGGTGCGCAGCGGGTCGCGTTGGTCGGGTTGCGGCTGGGCGCCACCCTGGCCTTGCTCGCCAGCACCCGCGGGTTGCGGCCTCGCCATCTGCTGCTGTGGGACCCGATCGTCGACGGCGCCGCGTATCTGCGCGAGTTGGTGACCCAGCATCGCGAGGTACATGCGTGACGAGATGGGCCACAACTGGCAGGATCGGCTGCTGATGCGCAGTGACGGGACACCGCGGGAAGCGTTCGGCGCGCCGATCAGCGACGCGCTGGCGGCCGAGCTGTGCGCCATCGACCTGGCAACCGTCACGCCGTCCGCCGATGCGCTCACCGTGATCACGACGCGGCCCCCGGATCCGGCGCGGCTCCCGCCGCAGGCGAAGTGGATCGAGATCCGCGAGAGCACGGCGTGGAACAGCGATGCCGCTCTGAACTCGACCATCGTGCCGATAGAGGTGGTACAGGCGATCGTGTCCCAACTCGAGCACAGTCCATGAGTGAGTGGCCCGATCTGCTCGATGTCGTCACCCTGTCGGCCGCGGGTAGCGGCGAGGACACGGTCACCATCGAGGCCGGCGGGGTCGAAGCGGCCGCCGCCCGGACCGGGCTCGACGCGACGGAGATTTGGCGGGCCAGTGGGCACTGGTCCTGGCACGGCTCGCCGGGGTCGAACGCGTCCGGATCGGTCGCGGCAGCCTGGTCGTGGCGATCGACGTTCCGCGCGAGGGCGCGGTCGATACGTGGCTCGCCGCCGCCGCGGCGGCCCCGAACTCGATCGACTCGATGCCGGGCGACCCGCCGCAGACGGCGTGGGACGGCGACGCGGTGCTCACCTGGACCGCGAGCGGCTCGCGCGCGACCTGCCGCTTCGATCGGTCGCGGCTCGATCGCGCAACGGTCGAGCGTCTCGGCCGACTGCTGCGCGTCGCGATGAGCGGCGTGGTCGTGCCCGGGGCGCGGCTCGAGCACGTCTCGCCGCTCGCGGCGGAGGAACGCGCGCTGGTCGTCGATACCTGGAACCGGACGGCGGTCGGGTATCGGCCCGAGGCCACGGTCCACGCGCTGTTTCGCGAACACGCGGCGTCGCATCCCGAGCGGATCGCGCTCGCCTGGGACGGCGGCCAGCTCGACTTACGGCCAGCTCGATCGCTGGTCCGACGCGCTCGCCGAACGGCTGATCGCCGCCGGCGTCGACACCGATCAGCCGGTCGCGTTGTGCCTGGAGCGCTGCCCGGAAGCCCTCGTCGCGGCGCTGGCGATCATGAAGGCGGGCGGCGCCTATCTGCCGCTCGATCCGCAGCACCCGATGCCGCGGCTCGCCTTCGCGATCGGCGACGCCGGCGCGCGGGTGCTGGTGACCTCGCGCTCGCGAGGCGATGCGCTCGCCGCGCTGGCGTCACGGACGATCTTCGTCGAGGACGCGGCGGGTGACGCCGCGCCGGCCCAGCCGCGGGTCGAGCGGGCCACGCCGCACACGCGCGCCTACGTCATGTACACGTCGGGCTCGACCGGCACGCCGAAGGGCGTGCAGATCGAGCATCGCTCGATCGTCCGGCTGGTGGGCCGACCGGCGTTACGTCGCGCTCTCGCCGGCGACGCGGTTCCTGCACGCGGCGCCGCTCGGTTTCGACGCCTCGACGCTCGAGATCTGGGGCCCGCTGCTCCACGGCGGCCCTGCGTCGTCTATCGCGATCCGGTGCCGACCGGCGGCGGCCTGGCCCGCGCCATCGCCGCTCACGGCGTGACGATCGCTGTGGCTGACGTCGGCGCTGTTCAACGCGGTCGTCGACGACGACCCGCGCGCTGCTGCGGGCGTGCGCCAGCTGTTCGTCGGCGGCGAGGCGCTGTCGCCGTCCGCACGTGCGCCGCGCGCTCGCGGCGCTGCCGGACACCGAGCTGATCAACGGCTACGGCCCGACCGAGTGCACGACCTTCACGACGACGTACCGCCATCCCGCGCGATCTGCCGGCCGGCGAGCCGATTCCGATCGGCGCGCCGATCGCCGACACGCAGTGCTACGTGCTCAACCGCGCGCGGCGAGCCGGTGCCGGTCGGGATCGTCGGCGAGCTCCATGTCGGCGGCCTCGGGGTCGCGCGCGGCTATCTGCGACCGGCCCGAGCTCGACGCCGAGCGCTTCGTCGGTGAACCCGTTCGGCGGCCGGGCGCCTGTATCGCACCGGCGATCTGGTCCGCTGGCGGCCCGACGGCATCCTCGAGTTCTTCGGCCGCGCCGACACGCAGGTCAAGATGCGCGGCTTCCGCATCGAGCTCGGCGAGATCGAAGCCCGGCTGGCGGCGCTGCCCGGGGTCAGCTCGTGCGCGGTGGTGCTGCGCCGACGACGGCCCGACGGGTCAAGCGGCTGGTCGCCTACGTCGTGCCGTCGGACCCGGCGCACGCCGCGGCGCCGGTGCTGCGCGCGCAGCTCGCCACGCTGCTGCCCGACTTCATGGTGCCGGCGGTCGTTCGTCTCGCTGGCGGCGCTGCCGGTCACCGCCAACGGCAAGCTCGATCGCGCCGCGCTGCCCGCCCCGACGAGCGCCCGACCCGAACTGGCGCAGCCGTACCGCGCGCCATCGGGCGATCGCGAAGCCGCCATCTGCGCGGCGTTCGCCGAGTGCTCGGCCTCGACCAGGTCGGCGCGCTCGACGGCTTCTTCGAGCTCGGCGGCAATTCGCTGCTGTCGCTGCGCCTGCTGGCCCAGCTGCGCGACAGCGGCCTGCCCGACGTCTCCCCGGCGGCGTTCTTCGCGGCGCCGACCCCGGCGGCGCTGGCACAGGCGATCGACGCGCCCGGCCGCGAGGCGTGCGGCCGACGTCCCGCCGCTGGCGCGGCCGACGAGCCGATCGCGATCATCGGCATGGCCGGCCGGTTCCCCGGCGCCGCGCGACGTCGAGGCGTTCTGGGCCAACCTGTGCGACGGGCCGCGAGTCGATCCGCGTCTTCGCAGCCGCACGAGCTCGACCCGTCGCATTCCGGCCGACCCGGCGCGCCGATCCGGCCTACGTCGCCGGCGCGCGGCGTGCTCGACGACGTCGAGCTGTTCGACGCCGCGTTCTTCGGCATCTCGCCGCTCGAAGCCCAGCTGATGGATCCGCAGCACCGCCACTTCCTCGAAGTCGTCGTGGCACGCGCTCGAGCACGCCGGCTACGTGCCCGAGACGGCGCCGGGCCCGGTCGGCATCTTCGGCGGGATGTACAACGCGACCTACTACCAGCGCCACCTGCGCACCGCGGCCCGACGTCGCCGGCCGGCTCGGCGAGCTGCACGTGATGCTCGGCAACGAGAAGGACTACGTCACGACCCGCGTCGCGCACAAGCTCGGGCTGACCGGCCCGGCGGTGGCCATCCACACCGCGTGCTCGACGTCGCTGGTCGCGACCGCGATGGCGATGGACAGCCTGCGCAACGGCGGCTGCGACGTCGCGCTCGCCGGCGGCGTGGCGATCACCTGCCCGCCCAGCAGCGGCCACTTCTACCAGGAAGGGCGCGATGGCGTCGCCCGACGGCCACACGCGCCCCTTCGACGCGCGGCGCGGCGGGCACCGTGTTCTCCGACGGCGTCGCGATGGTGGTGCTGCGGCGGCTGTCGCGACGCGCTCGCCGACCGGCGACACCGATCTACGCGGTGCTGCGCGGCGCCGCGGTCAACAACGACGGCAGCGAGCGCGCGAGCTTCACCGCGCCGAGCCCCGACGGCCAGGCCGCGGTGATCGCGGCGGCGCACGACGCCGCCGGCATCGACGCCGCGCACGCATCTCCTACGTCGAGGCCCACGGCACCGCGACGCCGCTCGGCGATCCGATCGAGATCGAGGGGCTGACGCCGCGCGTTCGCGCCGCACACCCGGCGACCGCGGGCTTCTGCGCCATCGGCTCGCTCAAGAGCAACGTCGGCCACCTGGTCATCGCGGCCGGCGCGGCCAGCCTGATCAAGACCGCGCTCGCGCTGCATCGGCAAGCACGCTGCCGCCGTCGATCGGCTTCGACCGCGCCGAACCCGGCAGATCGACTTCGCGCGCACGCCGTTCCGCGTGCAGACGCGCGCTCGACCGCGTGGCCGGCGACGGCGCGCGGTCCGCGGCGCGCCGGCGTCAGCTCGTTCGGCTTCGGCGGCACCAACGCGCACGTCGTGCTCGAGGAGGCGCCGCCGGCGCGCTTCGCTCCGCGCCGTCGAGCCGCGCCGGTGCAGCTGCTGCCGTCTCGGCGCGCAGCACGCCGGCGCTGGCCGAGGCAAGCGCGCGACCTCGGCGCGCTATCTTCGACGGCATCGCCGCGACGCCGCTCGCCGACGTCGCGCACACGCTGCGACGTCGGCCGCCGCGCGCTTCGCGCACCGCCGCTGCGTCGTCGCCGCCGACCGTCGACCGAGGCCGCCGAGCGCTGCTCGCGTCCGGACTCGGCAATCGGCGCCGGCGCGCGCGAGGTCGGCGCCGAGCTGCCCGACGTCGGCTTCCTGTGTCCCGGGCCAGGGCTCGCAGTACCCGGCATGGGCCGCGGCCTCCACGCAGCCGAGCCGGCGTTCCGCGCCGCCTACGACGAGTGCTGTCGCGATCGTCGACGCGCACACCGGCGCCGATCCGCGCGCGCGTGTTCTTCGCCGACGACCCGGAGGCGCTGGTCGCCGACCAGCGTCACGCAGCCGGCGATCTTCGCGCTCGAGTACGCGCTGGCGCGGCTGTGGATGAGCTGGGGCGTCGAGCCGACGGCGCTGATCGGCCACAGCGTCGGCGAGTTGGCGTGCGCCGCGCTCGCCGGCGTGATGCCGCTCGCCGACGCGCTCGGGCTCGTGCGTCGAGCGCGGCGCGCCGCATGCAGGCGCTGCCCGCCGGCAGCATGCTGTCGGTGCGCGCTGCCGGTCGGCGAGCTGCATGCCGCGGCTGCCCGCTGGCGTCGTGATCGCCGCCGAGAACGCGCCCGGGCTGTGCGTGGCGTCCGGGCCCGACCGAGCGCATCGCGCGGCTCGAGGCCGACGCTCGCCGCCGAGGCCGATCATCGCCGCGCCGGTCTGGTCGACCTCGCACGCGTTCCACTCGGCGATGATGGATCCGGTCATCGAGCCGCTGGCGGCGCGGATTGCGCAGGTCCGCGCTGCCGCGCCGCCGCGATCCCGATCCTCTCGACGGTGACCGCGCGGCTGGCTCAGCGACGAGGAGGCGACCAGCACGCGCTACTGGGCGGACGCACCTGCGCCTGCCGGTGCGCTTCGCGCCGGCCGTCGCCAGCGTGCTCGCCGATCCGCGGCGCGTGCTGATCGAGATTGGACCGCGCGCGACGCTGTCGACCCTCGCGCGCCAGGCGGTCACCGACAAGCGGGCGCGGCCGCTCGCGATCGCCGTCGCTCGCCGACTCCGCCGAGCGCGAGCCCGAGGCGCTCGCCGCGGCGCTCGGCCAGCTGTGGACGCTCGGCGCGGCAATCGACTGGGACGGCTACGCCACACGAGCGGCGCCGCCGCGTCCCGCTGCCCGCTATCCGTTCGAGCGCACCCGGCACTGGGTCGATGCGCCGGCGGCGCCCACCTCAGACCTGGCGACACCATCGCTCTCGGCTCCGGCCGCGGTTGGCGCGGTGGCTCCCGTCGCCGCCGAGACGCCGGTCTCACCCACTCCACCGGCCGATTGTCGCGTCCGGCTCGTCGCTTCGGTGGGGACACTGGTCGAGGACGTCTCGGTCCGGTTGTCGTAGTAGCGGAAGGTGAGCGCGGCGAAGCCCTGATCGTAGGGCCAGTTGTCGTAGACGAAGAGGACGGTGTTCGATCCATCGTTCGCCATGCGCGCGTTCGTCGAGCCCTGGTACTGGTAGTCGAGCCCGGTCGAGGCGTTGCTCCACGCGGCGAACGCGTTGTGGATCGCCTGTTCGCCCTCGGCGCCGTACGGCACCGTCGCGGTGTTGATGCGGTACCCGACCGCGTTGCCGCCGAGCACCCAGTGGAGCACGTTGCCGACGCCGTCGAGATCCAGCACGAATGCGGATGCCTGTGTCGGCAGAAGAGCGACGGCGAGGCAGGCTGCGAAGCGAAACATGGAGTTCATGGCGATTCCCTTCTGAACCGCCCCAGCGCAAGCCTCGTGCCCGTTCGGTCATGAATCCGTCGTCACGCGAATTCCGGCGCCCCATTCGGCACTTGCGAGCGCCTGTGCGGCGCCCTCAAAAACCCCGTCCGTCAAAATCTTGACGACGAAACCTGCATAGCCGTCAGGTTCTTCCGGCTTGCGCGGACGCCCCTCGCCGTCTTGACAGCCGTGGATCCGTGACCGACAACCGCGAGGGGAGAGGGGGTCGCGAATGTCGATGCAGAAGGCTCTCGGTTGGGTGGTGGTGGCGGCGATCGTGGCTTCCGCGGGTGATGCGCGCGCATCGAGCCTGGCGGATCAGATCACCAACGTGTTCGGTCCGTCGGGTGTCACGCTCGACATCCGGCCGGCGAACCCGGCGTTCCCGCCGCACACGGCGCACTTCTCGAGCGACAGTCTCGGGACGCTCGGCTTGCTCGTCACCGATCTCGCGTCGAGCGCCGCCGACTTTCCGGCCGTCTCGACGGTTCCCGGCTTCACCTACCGCCTGAATCCGGAGCTCGAGGTCTTCGAGCGGGCGCCCGGTCCGCTCGGCCCGGTCTTCGTCGAGCGCCCCGGCACGCTCGGCAAAGGCAAGCTCGACGTCGGCCTCTCCTATCTCTTCGTCGATTTCGATGACCTGAACGGCGACGACATCGACGGCCTGGAGTTCGCCGAGCTCGGCCACAACGACTGCTGCGCGAACCCCCCGAGCCCGGGCGTGCCCGGCTTCGAGGGCGACACGGCGACGCTCTCGTTCGACAAATTCCAGCTCCAGTCGCACGTGATCTCGTTCTTCGCCACGTACGGTCTGACCGACCGCTGGGACGTGAACGTCCTCGTGCCGATCATCCAGACGTCGCTCGACATCGAGGCGACGGCGACGGTCGGTAACCAGAGCGGCGCGCCGGTCCATTTCTTCGACAACGACACGAAGCGAACGACCGAGACGCGCTCGACGGACGACGACAAGTTCGGCGTCGGCGACGTCCAGTTCCGCACCAAGTACCGCCTGATGGACGGAGATCCGATCGGCTTGGCGAGCGGGCTCGCGGTGCGCTTCGAGACGGGCGACGAGGAGAACTTTCAGGGGATCGGCGCGACGACGCTGACCCCGTTCCTCTCCACCGCGAAGGTATTCGGCCCGATCGACCTTCACGCGACGGGTGGCGTCGAGATCAACTTCGAGGACAGCGACCGGAGCCGCATTCGCTGGGGGGCGGGTGTCACCTGGCAGCTCGGCGAGCGGATCGCGCTTCTCGCCGATTTCGTCGGCAGCTCGAACATTCACACCGACCGCATCAACGTCGAGGTGCCGACCTTCGAAGAGGGTCCGGGAACCGTGCCGACCGAGACCGTGTTTCGCGAGACGAGCACGGACATCATCGACTTCGCTCCGGGCATCAAGGCTCTGATCTCCGAGAACGCGGTCGCCTTCGCGTCCGTCTTCATCCCGGTGAACGAGGACGGGCTCCGCGCGGACTTCGTGCCGGCAGCGGGGATCGAATTCAGCTTCTAACGATTCCTCACCCCCCGGGCTTCGCCCGACCCCCGTTTACTCACCCCCCGGGCTGTCGCCCGACCCCCTGAGGGGGTTGGGGGTCAGCAAACTCGCGTAGCCTTCGCGGAACGTCGGGTACGCGAAGCGGAAGCCCGTGCCGAGGAGGCGCGAGTTGCGGCAGCGCTTGTTCGAGCGCTGGTAGCGGAGATCGCGCGTCGGTCCCGAGCCGCGCCGCGGCGGTGGCACGCCGAGCTGGTCGGCGAGCCAGCGAAACACCTCGCACTGGTCGGCCGGCTCGTGGTCGACGCCGACCACGAGCGAAGGCGGCGCGTCCGCGAACAGGAGGTGCGCGATCGCGTCCGCTGCGTCGTCGCGATGGATGCGATTCGTCCAGACCGGCTCGCCGTCGCGGCAGAGCGCTTCGCCGCTGCGGACCGAGTCGATGACGCGCGTGCGCTCCGGGCCGTAGATGCCGCCGAGCCGGAGCACGACGGCCGGCACTCCGCTCGCGAGCGCGAGTGATTCGCCTTCGAGGAGGATCCGTCCGCTGAAGTGCGTCGGCGCCGTCGGCGACGCCTCGTCGACCCACTCGCCGTCGGATTGCCCGTAGACGCCGGTGCTCGAGGTGAACACGAGCCGCGCCGGCCGCTCGCCGCGCCGCGCGAGCTCGCTCGTCAAATTCGCGAGCCCGGTCACGTACGCCGCGCGGTACGCGGCTTCGTCGCCGCCGCCGGCCGAGACCGCGTAGACCACGCGGTCCATTCCGTCCGGGAGCGCGCCGAGGTCTTCGCCGCGCAACAAATCGAGCGCGACGACGCGCACGCCCGGAATCGCCACGGGACGGCGCCTCAGCCCGACGACCTCGTGACCCGCGGCGACGAGCCGGCGCGCGAGCGCTGCGCCAACGTAGCCGCAGCCGGCGATCAGGACGCGGGCCACGCCGCCGCCTCGATCTCCTTCGGCTCTTCCGGGAAGCGGTTGAGGATCGTGTCGCGCCGCCAGTTCCGGTCGTCGCGATCGGGATAGTCGCGATTGTAGTGGAGGCCGCGGCTCTCATGCCGAGCGATCGCGCACTCGATGATGATGCCGGCGACGGTCGCGAGATTGCGGAGCTCGATCAGATCCGCGGTGACGAGCACTCGCCAGTAGTACTCGTGAATCTCGTCCTGGAGGAGGCGGATCCGCTGGCGTGCCCGAGCGAGGCGGCGGTTCGTGCGCACGATGCCGACGTAGTTCCACATGAAGCGGCGGATCTCGTCCCAGTTCTGCGTGACGACGACGGATTCGTCGCTATCGACCGCGTTGCCGGGATCCCAGTCGGGAGCGGTCGGCGGATGGCGCGGATCGGCGGCGAGGGTGCGGACCGCGTCGCGGACGGCGCGCTCCGCGAACACCACCGCCTCGAGGAGAGAGTTCGACGCCAGTCGATTCGCGCCGTGGAGGCCGGTCATCGCGACCTCGCCGCACGCGTAAAGACGCGGGATGTCCGTCGCGCCGCGCCCGTCCGTGACGACGCCGCCGCAGCCGTAGTGCGCTGCGGGCACGACGGGCATCGGCTCCTTCGTGAGGTCGAGCCCGAACTGCAGACACCGCTGATGGATCGTCGGGAAGCGCGAGCGGATGAAGTCGGCGTCGCGGTGACTGATGTCGAGGAACACGTGATCGAACCCGTGCACCTTCATCTCGTGATCGATCGCGCGCGCGACGATGTCGCGCGGCGCGAGCTCGGCGCGGGAATCGTAGCGCTTCATGAACGGCGTGCCGTCCGGCAGGCGGAGGATCGCGCCCTCGCCGCGAAGCGCTTCCGTCAGCAGAAACGACTTCGCGCGCGGGTGGTAGAGGCACGTCGGATGGAACTGGAAGAACTCCATGTTCCCGATCGATGCGCCCGCGCGATAGGCCATCGCGACGCCGTCGCCGGTCGCGATGTCGGGGTTCGAGGTGTAGAGGTAGACCTTGCCGCTGCCGCCGGTCGCGAGCACGGTCGCGCGCGCGGCGAACGTGTGGACCTCGTTCGACTTGCGGTCGAGCACGTACGCGCCCCAGCAGCTCGCGCGATCCGGCCGCGGCCCCGGCGGCCCGTCGAGGATGAGGCCGACCGCGAGGTGGTCCTCGAAGACGCGGATCCCGCTCTCGGCCTGGGTCGCGGCCATCAGCGCGCGGACGATCTCCCGGCCCGTCGCGTCGGAGGCGTGGAGGATGCGGCGATGCGAGTGGCCGCCTTCACGGCCGAGATCGTATTCCCGATCTTCCTGGTCGGAGCGCGTCGAGAAGCTGGTGCCGAGCGCGATCAGCTCGCGGATCCGCTCCGGGCCTTCGTGGACGACGAGATCGACGACGTCCTCGTGACAGAGCCCCGCGCCCGCATCGAGCGTGTCGGCGATGTGGGCGTCGAACGAGTCTTCCGGGCTCCACACCGAGGCGATGCCCCCCTGCGCATACGCCGTGTTGCTCTCGGGCAGGCGGTCCTTGGTGAGCAGGATGACCGTCCCGCGCTTGGCGGCCTTGAGCGCGAAGAAGAGGCCGGCGATGCCGCCGCCGATGACCAGGAAGTCGCTCTCGAAGCGCACGGGAGCGGAGCCTATCGGAGCCCGAGCGAAGGGGGAATTGGGCTCCGGTTTCCACGGTCGGCCTCGCCGGGATAGAACCGCTGGACCGATGAACCTGCCGAACCTCCTGACGCTCGGCCGGATCGCGATCGTGCCGGTGATCGTCGTCTGCCTGCTCGACGAGGGGCGCTTCGCCGGGCTCCTCGCGGGCGTGTTGTTCTTCGCGGCCTGCCTGTCCGACTACTTCGACGGCTATCTCGCGCGGAAGCATCACATCGTCACGACCCTCGGGCGGTTCCTCGACCCGCTGGCGGACAAGCTCCTCGTCGCAGCGATCCTCATCATGCTCGTCGGCATGCGTCGCGAGCCGACCGTGCCGGGGTGGCTCGTCACGATCCTCATCGGCCGCGAGTTCGCGGTCACCGGGCTCCGCGCGATCGCGTCCGGCGAAGGAATCATCTTGCCGGCCGAAGAGCTCGGCAAATACAAGATGATTTTCCAGATGTTCGCGCTCCACGGCCTGCTCCTCCACTACAACTATGGGGGGGTCGATTTTCACCTCGCCGGCATGTACTTCCTCTGGATCTCCCTGGTGGTGAGCCTGTGGTCGGGGGTGGCGTACACGGTGAAGGTATCCCGCCTGATCCAGGGGCAGGGGACGAGGAGCTGAGATCAGGATGAGGATTCGACCCCTGGCCGCCGTGGCCTTCGCCGCGCTGTTGTCGTTCACCGTCGCCGCCTGCGTCGACGAGGGCGAGGGCTCGGACTTCGATCTCGACGGCGTGCCGGATCAGCTCGAGGACCCGAACGACAACTTCCTGTTCGACCAGGGCGAGAGCGACTTCAACGCGTTCGACACCGACCTCGAGGGCGTCTGCGACGGCCTGCCGGAGGATACCGGCGACGTCGCCTGCGTGCGCTGCGAGGACTGCGACAACGACGGCAAGTTCGAGCCGTGCCTCAGCGAGACCGACCCGCTGAACAACGACACCGACAACGACGGCGCCTCCGACCGTGACGACGGCGCGCCGCTCGACGCGTTCGCGGTCGACTGTGCCACGACGAGCGAGCTCGCCTACGGCGCGAGCTTGCCGCCGGGCAAGCCGTTCCCCCTGCGGCCGACCGTGACGCCGTTCCCGACGAGCACGCCGCTGCCGGGCACGACGGTGCCGCCTCCGGTGGTGGGCACGCCGACCCCGTTCCCCCCGTTCGTGCAGACCGCGGTGGTGGCGGCGACGCAGACCGCGGCGGCAGGTCCCTAGACCGCGAACCGTTGCTTCGCCGCGGCGAGGCGGCCGCGGTATTCGTCGATCCGCGCGAGCTTGATCTCCTCGTAGCCGCGCACCAGGTCGGGCAGCCCGGCGATCTCGATCGCCGCGGCGAGGTTCGCGGCCGTCAGCCGCTTGGCGAGGTCGGCGACGAGCGCGCGGTACTCCTCCGGGAGCCGCCGTTCCTCGCGCCGCACCCGCGGCCACCGGAACGGGTCGAAGATCGTGCCGCGGAGCCTTTTTCCCTTGGCGAGCATCCGGAAGAACGGACGCGACCACGAGCCGAACGCGAGCTTCCGATCGAGCCCGAGCGCGCGCAGAAGCGGCGGATGCAGCTGCACGCGCATGCGCGCGCCCGGTCCGGCGAGCCGTTCCGCTTGTCGGGTAACCTCGGAATCGTCGAGCAATCGCGCGACCTCGTATTCGTCCTTGTAGGCGAGGAGCTTGTAGAGGTTCCGGGCGACGGCGAGCGTCAACGCGGTGGACGCGGCGGAGACCGCCCGCTCGCGCGCCGCGACGTCGGCGACGAAGTCGACGTAGCCGGCCGCGTACGCGCGATCTTGATAGGCGACGAGGTCGGTCGCGAACCGCGTGACGGTCTCGGCGACCTCGGGGGACGCGGCGAGAGCGGCGATCCGCTCCTGGAGCGCGCGATCGAGCGGGCGCGTGGCGTCGGCGGCGCGCGAGCCGAGCGCGCGCTCGACGCGCCCCGCGTCGACGATCACGTGACGGCCGAGCTGGAACGCCTTCGTGTTCGTCTCGACGGCGACCTTGTTGAGCGCGATCGCCTCCTCGATTCGTGCGGGATCGATCGGCAGCGCGCCGACCTGCACCGCCATGCCCGCGACCAGGAAGTTCGCCGTGACGGCGTCGCCGAACGCGCGCGTCGTGAGGCTCGCCGCATCCGCCCAGTAGCGGTGGCCCGGACGCGTCACCGTGGCGAGGCGCGCGTCGAGATCGGCGGTGCTCGGCATCGGAATCGCGGGATGCGTGATCATCGCGCCGGTCGGAGTCGGTGAGATCGACCCGACGACGACCGTGCGATCCGGCGCCGCCGGCAGCATGCCTTTCTCCGACGCGGCGACCAGCTCGTCGAACGCGAGCAGCACGTCGGCCTGGCCCGCGCCGAGCCGGTTCGATCGGAATCGCGCGGTCGTAGGTGAGGCGGAGATCGCTCACGACCGGCCCGGCCTTCTGCGAGAGCCCGATCTGGTCGAGCCCGCGCACCGCGTAGCCGGCGAGCATCGCCGCGGTGCCGAGCACCTGCGCGACCGTCACGACCCCCGTGCCGCCGATGCCGACCATGCGGATCGTGATGTCGTCGCACCGGCACGATCGGCGTCGGGTCGGGCAGCGGCGACGCGAGGAGCGCGTCGAGCGCCGGCATCGGGCTTCGTCGTTCTCGCTCCGGCGCCGGTCACCGCCGAACAGGCGCCAGACAACAGCGAGGGCTTCGTCTCGATCGTGACGAACGAGGGGCAGTCGCCTTCGAGACACGAGTAGTCGAGTTGCACGTGGTCTGGTCGATGCGGGTCTTGCGGCCGAACGGCGTGTCGACCGGCTGCACGGACAGGCAGTTGCTCACCTCGCCCGCAGTCGCCGCACCCCTCGCAGATGCGCTCGTTGATCACGACGCGACGCGTCGGCGTGGCGATGCGCCCGCGCTTGCGCGCGCGCCGCACTTCCGCCGCGCAACGCCTGCTCGTGGATCAGCACGGTCACCCCGGGAATCTGTCGCGAGATGCTCCTGCGCCTCGACGCAGCCGCTCGCGGCCCACACCTCGACGCCCGCGGGGAGCGTGCCGTCCTCGTAGCGCGCGAGGTCTTCCGTGGTGATCGAGGACCTTCGCTCACGCCCTGCGTGAGGAGCGTTCGCGGCGACCTCGCGACCGGGACGCTGACCTTGCGGGATGCTGGCCGCCAGTCATGGCGACCGCGCCGTTGTAGAGGAGCTTGTAGGTGATGTTGACGCCGGCCGCGATCGCGGCGGTGACGGCGAGCTGGCCGCTGTGGAAGTAGGTGCCGTCGCCGAGGTTCTGGATGAAGTGCCCCCGCTCGACGAAGTCGCTCATGCCGATCCACTGCGTGCCTTCGTTGCCCATCGGCGTGAGGCCGGCGATCTCGCCGACGCGCGCCGGGATCCATCAGGATCGCCATCGTGTGGCAGCCGATGCCGGCGCCGATGACCGGCGCCGTCGGCACCTCCGTCGAGCGGTTGTGCGGGCAACCGGAGCAGTAGAACGGCGAACGGTCGATCAAGAGGCTTGCTTCGATCTGCGGCTTCTGCCACGAGCGGCGCGAGTCGATCGCCGAGCCGCGGCTCGAGGCGCGCGCGCAAGCCCGGCAAGATCGAATCGCCGTCGAGCCCGCCGTAGCCGGGCACGAGCGGGCGGCCCGATTCGTCGTGCTTGCCGATCACCACCGGCCGCACGCTCGCCGAGTAGAGCGCGTCCTTCACGAGCAGCTCGATGTTGGGCTGCTTCTCCTCGATCACGAAAACCTCGACGAGGCCTCTCGCGAACTCGCGCACCGTACGGGGATCGAACGGCAGCGGCATCTGCATCTTGAGAAGGCGGACGCCGCACGCGGCGATCTCCCGCTCGTTCTTCAAGCCCAGACGCCGCGAAGGCCTCGAGCACCTCGCGGTAGGTGATTCCCGATGCGACGATGCCGAGCCAGGCGTCCGCCGAGTCGGCCGTGACGCGGTTCAAGCGGTTCGCCGAGGCGTACGCCGAAGCGAGCTCGTAGCGGACCTCGTAGATCTCGCGCTCGAGCTCGAGCGTCCGCGGCGTGAGCAGGCGGCCTTCCGGGGCGCGGTGATACTCGCGCCCGTCGGCGAGCTTCGGCATCACCGGCTGCACCCGATCGATGTCGAGCTCCACCGACGCGCTACCGTCGGCGACGTCGGAGACGATCTTGAGCGCGGTCCACAGACCCGATACGCGCGAGAGCGCTACGGCGTGACGCCCGAGATCGAGCACTTCCGCCGGATCTCCCGGATAGAGCATGGGCATGTGGAGATCGCTCAACACGCCCGCGGACGACGACGGCACCGTCGAGCTCTTCGCCGTCGGGTCGTCGCCGACGAGCGCGACCGCACCGCCGAGCGCGGAAGTGCCCGGCATAGACGGCATGGCGAAGCGCATCCGTCGCGCGATCGACGCCCGGGCGCCTTGCCGTACCAGATGCCGAGGACGCCGTCGTAACGGTGGTCGGGCTGCGAATTCGCGAGCTGCGAGCCCATCACCGCGCTCGCCGCGTACTCCTCGTTGATCGCGGGGCGGCAGACGATCGGCAGATCGGGCGACAGCTTCGCGGCCGCGGCCATCACGGCGTCGAAGCCTCCGAGCGGGGAGCCCGGATAGCCGCTCACGAGCGCCGCGGTCCGGTGTCCGGCGCGGCGATCGACGCGGAGCTGCTCGATGGGAATGCGCGCGAGAGCCTGGATGCCGGTCAGGAAGACCGTGCCGTGCTCGGCGATGAATCGATCATCGAGTCGATAGCCGAGCACGCCTCCAGGCTATACCCGGAGACCCCGGGGGGGAATCTCGTGCGTTCCTACGAGGTCATGGCGCGAACGGTCACCCAGATCCCGAGCGCGATCGACAGCGCGCCGAGCGTCATCTGTACGCTGCCGGACGCCTTCTCGAGCCAGCGCGAGGAGAGCCGCATCGGCAGTGAGATCGCGATCGAGAACGCCACCATGCCGAGGACCGAGCCGAGCGCGAAGAGCACGAGGTACGCGATGGCGCGCACCGGAGATCCCGCTTGCTCCGTCGACAGGAGGACGAGAGCCCCCGATCCGGCGAGGCCATGGAGGCTGCCGACCGCGAACGAGCGCGCGACGAGCCCACGCGGGTGCGCGTGCTCGTGATGCGAGGCGTCGTGGGCGACGTCTTCTTCGTGGGCGTGCGCGTGGAGATGCTGGCCAGTGCCCTCGTGCTCGTGGACGTGAAAGTGGACGTGCTCGCTCCGCAACCGCCGGAGCACGTCGGCGCCGAGCGCGACGAGCACCAAGCCGACGATCGCTTCGAAGCTCCGCTCGAGATGCTCCGGCAGTGAGGCGCCGAGCGCCACGAAGACGGATCCGAGGACGATGAGTGTCGCGCCGTGTCCGGTCGCCCACCAGGACGCGACCCTCAACGTGTCTCGGATTCTCCCTGAGCGAGCCGCAAGCGACGCCACCGCCGCGACGTGATCGGCCTCCAGCGCGTGCCGGATGCCGAGGAGGAAGCCTAGGAACAAGAGCAACGTCATTCGGACTTCCTCATACCCGAAACGGGGTCTCGTTGCCTCGCGGACATCGTTCCGCTATCAAACTGAGGTTCTGCGAAGGTACGCGGGAGTAGTTCAGCGGTAGAACGTCTCGTTGCCAACGAGAAGGTCGCGGGTTCAATCCCCGTCTCCCGCTTTCGTTTCTGCTTCGTTTCCGGCGAGCGCCGCTCGCCTCACTTCTCGGTCAAGACCGAGACGCGATCCCAGTCCGAGGGCGGGGGGCTCGCGATGAAGCGGCGGGAGCGCTCGAGGTAGGTTCGCGACGGCTTGTCGCCCTCGTGACCCGCCAGCGCGGATTCGAAGAGCAGGGCCGAGCCGACGAAGTCGCGAAGCTTGAACCGCTCCATCCCGCGGGCGTACGCGTCGAGCACCTCCGCGCGATTCGGGAAGCTCCGCTCGTCGTGATGGTCGAGCGCCTCGTAGACCGCGACCGGTCGGTCCTTCCCTTTGACTCGCATGAGGTCGATCTCGCGCAGCAACGCCGGCTTCTTCATCTCGCGAACGGTGAACTCGCTGATCAGCACCTTGGCGCCGTACAGCTTGGTGGCGCCCTCGAGCCGTGACGCCAGGTTCACGGGGTCGCCGATCGCGGTGTACTCCATCCGCTTCGGCGAGCCGATGCTGCCGACGATGACGTTGCCGGTGCTCATGCCGATGCCGATCTCGATCGGGGCGCGTCCCTCGGCCGTGCGGCGTTCGTTGAGCGTGCGGAGAATCACGATCATCTGATTCGCCGCCTCGACCGCGTTGTCAGCGTCCGTCGCCCGGCTGATCGGCGCGCCGAAGAGCGCCATGATCGCGTCGCCGATGTACTTGTCGAGAATTCCGCCGTAGCGAAAGATCACGTCGACCATCTCGGCGAAGTACTCGTTCAGCATCGTGACGGTCTCTCTCGCGCCGAGCGCCTCCGAGAACGTCGTGAAGTTGCGAATGTCGGAGAAGAGGATCGTCACCTGCTGATCCTTGCCGCCGAGGATCGACTCGCCGGACTGGATCAGCTGGTCGGCGACCTCCTTGCTCATGTAGCGCGACATCGTGCTCTTCACGCGCTTCTCGCTGGTGATGTCTTCGAGAATCAGCATCGAGCCGATGCTCTGTTGATTCAGATCGACGAGCGGCACCGCGCTCAAGTTGACCGAAGCCGTCTGGCCGCCGGCGAGCTTCAAGTCGGCATCGACCGAGACCTCGGTTTCGCCGGTCTGCTGCACCTTGTCGATGGCTCTCAGTACCCACGCGTTCTCGCCGGCGAAGATCTCCGCGGCAGGGCGCGCGATGAGCGCTTCGCGATCGATGCGGAGAATCGCGAGCGTCGCTTCGTTCGCCGTCGCGACGCGGCCCTTGTCGTCGAGAGTCATCATCCCGTTGCTCGTGCTCCGGAGGATGCTCTCGTTGTAGTTCTTCATGCTGAGGACGTCGTCGAAGAGCCGAGCGGCCTCGAGCGCGATCGCGATCTGCGCGGTGAACGCTCCCAAGCGGGCCTCGTCCCGTGAAGTGAACCGGCCGCCGTCGCGCTTGTTCAGCACCTGGGTGACGCCGATGCGGCCGCCTTCTTTGTTCAAGATCGGCATCGTCAGGATGCTCTCGGTGCGGAACCCCGTGTGGCGATCGACCTCCGGGTTGAAGCGCGGGTCCTCGTACGGATTGGAGATGTTCTCGGCCCTGCCGCTCGTGAACACCGCACCCGCGATGCCTTCGTCGGCCGGAATACGGATCTCTTTCGAGCCCTCGGCGAACCGCGAGAACAGCTCGTTCGTCTTCGGATCGTAGACGAAGAGCGTGCCGCGCTCGGCGTCGAGGAGGTCGGTCGTCGCGGTGATGATCCGCTCGAGCAGCCGATCGAGATGGATCTCGCCCATCAGGGCCTGGCTCGTCTCGAGGATCTTCACCTCCTCGCGGAGCCCGTCGACCATCAAATTGAAGCCGCGAAAGAGGTCGGCGTATTCGTCCGTCGTGGTGACGGGCAACTGGATGTCGAGGCGTCCCTTCTCGACCTCTTTCATGGCTTCGGCGAGCTTCGCCGCCGAGCGCGAGATCTCGTTCGCGACGAGCACGGACATCGTGAGTGCGCCGCCGATGCAGACGAGCAGCGTGGTGAAGACCAGGAGCCAGAGACCCTGCACGCGGTCGAACGAGGGGTCCAAACCGAGCGCGTCGAACAGGAAGTAAACTTGAATGAGGATCGAGGCCGCGAAGAAAACGAGCGGCACGCTGGTGATGAAGGTCGCGACGTAAAGGAGCTTCCGCCGGATGGTCGTCGAAAGTAGGTGCTTCCGATGCTCGGGAAGGATGTCCCCGTGCGCCGAAAGCGACTCGACGAGCGGAGTCGAGAAGCGAGACATCGTGAAGAACAAGAAGAGGGATTGAGCAGGTGAAGCGAACGCGAGGATCAGCGTCGCCGGCATGAAGATCTGCCAAAGGGTGTAGCCGCCGTCCCCGTAGAGATTGCGGAGCACGAGGATGGCCACGATGATGCAAGTCCCGACCGGGCCCTCGAGGAGCGAAACGTAGAGAAACGAGTAGAGCGGCAGGTTGAGCGCGCGAACGATCGCCCGGGAAAGCTCCGCCCGGGGTGGTGTGCGACCGGCCTCGAGCGCGGTGACCACCTGGTGAATCGGGCGGTAATGGCGATCGAGGACGTACGCGTCCATGCCGAGGACGACGATGCCGACCAGCGCGGTGATGAACGGCAGCGCGCGCCACTGCTCGGGCGTGGGCTCGACCTGGAGGACGATGAAAACGAAGACAACCGACGCGGTGAGGAGGAATACCTTGGCGTTGAGGGAGAGCAGCCGGCGTCGGGTCCTCCGCGAATCCAGCTGCGGGCCGGTGGGGATCTCCCCTGTCGACGCCACGCGCGTGTGTTTCCCCCTCGTGCTTCTAGGGCAAGCTCGGAAGGGGAGTCAAATCTCGACTTCTCGTCATTCCCTTTGCCCGGTCGCGGTGGCTAGTTTGCCGCGGTCATGCCGACGCTGAGAGCGAAAGAGCGGCGCGCGCTTCCCGATCGCGCGTTCGCGTACATCGATCGCGCAAGGAAGCGGCGCCTGCCGATCCACGACGAGGGCCACGTGCGAGCCGCGCTTGCGCGGTTCAACCAGGTCCGCTTCGAGGACGAAGGCGCCCGCGCGGAGGCATGCAAGCGAGTGCTCCTCGCCGCGCGGAAGTACGGCATCGTGCCGATCGGTTTCATGACGCGGCAGCTTCAACCGCGCGCGGAATCCCCGGCGAAGGCGCCGAAGCTGCCGACGGGTCTCGTCGCGCTCTTGTTCACCGACATCGAGGCCTCCACGGGGCTCCTGCAGATGCTCGGCGACGGCTACATCGACGTGCTGAGCGGCGTGCGAGCGCTGATGCGAGAGGCGGTCACTTCCGCGAAGGGCGCCGAGGTCGACGCGCGCGCGGACGAGTTCTTCGCCGCCTTTCCGCGTGCGGCCGATGCGTTGCAGGCCGCACTCGCGATCCAACGGGCGCTTCGCGAGCGAAAGTGGCCGGGGGGGATCAAGGTGCTCGTTCGCGCGGGCATCCACTGCGGGACGCCGAAGCTCATCGATGGCAGCTACGTCGGCCTTCCCGTCCACACCGCGAATCGCGTTTGCTCGGCCGCGCACGGCGGACAGATTCTGATCTCCGATCAGGCGCGCGAGGCGATGGCCGGTGCTCCGCCGGCCGGCGTGAAGCTCCGCGACCTCGGGTCGTTCCAGCTTCGCGGGATTGCGCGCGCCCACGTGCTGTTCCGGGTCGAAGCGCCGGGCCTGCTCGCGAAGCTCGCGCCGCCGCGCGAGAGCGCCGCCGTGCCGGCGCCGAGCGGCTAGGCCAAGCCGAGCAACTCGGCTGCGTTGCCGCCGAGGATCGCCGCTTCCTCGTCCGGCGCGAGCCCGAGCGCGCGGACCTCGTCCACGGGTCGATCGAAGCCGATCGGGAACGGGTAGTCGGTGCCGATCACGAACCGATCGGCACCGAAGCGCCGAATGAGCTGATGAAGTTCGGTGCGGTCGAACGCGAGCACGTCGAACCAGAAGCGGTCGAGATAGTGCGACGGCGCGTGCGGGATCGCGCGGCGGCAATCCGGAAAGATCTCGTAGCCCTTCTCGAGCCGTCCGATGAGCGACGGGAACGCGCCGCCCGCGTGATAGAGCACGACGCGGAGCTTCGGGTGCCGCTCGAGCACGCCGCCGTAGACGAGCAGCGTCGCCGCGAGCCCGGTGTCGTAGAGATTGCCGACGAGGTTGCCGAGCGCGTAGCGGCACATCGCGCCTTCGGGCTTCGCGTCGAACGGATGGATGCAGACGACCATCCGAAGCGCTTCGGCGGCCTCCCAGAAGACGCCGAGCCGCGGGTCGTCGACGTCGAGGCCGGGTAGCTTCGGCGGAACCTCGACCCCGCGAAAGCCGAGCGCGGCCGCGCGCTCGAGCTCCTTCGCGGCGGCCGGCGGATCCTGGAGCGGCACCGACGCGAGCCCGACGAAACGATCGGGATGGCGCGCCGCCACCGCCGCGAGGCCGTCGTTGTTGATCGTCGCGATCGCAAGCGCGAGCGAGGCGTCGACGTCGGGGAACATCAGGAACGGCACGCAGGAGAATGCTTGAACGTCGATGCCGCTCGCGTCCATGTCGCGGAGCCGCGGCTCGGGCGTCGAGACCTTCGGCGTCAGCGGTCGCACCGCGGAGTCGCGGATCACGAAGAACCGCTGCCCGTCGCGCTCCTCGATGCGCGTCGCGTAGCGCGCGCCCTCCCGCTCGAGGAACTCGACGATCTCGGGCGCCACGAAGTGGTTGTGAAGATCGACGACCCGCATCGTCACGGGAGAAGAAGCACCTTGCCGGTCGTTTTGCGGGCTTCGAGGTCGCGATGCGCGGCGGCGGCGTCGCGGAGCGGGTAGGTCGCGCCGATCCGCACGTCGAGCTCGCCGCGCGCCGCCCACTCGAAGACCTCCCCCGAACGCCGGCGGAGGTCCTCCACGGACTGAACGTAGTGCGCGAGCGTCGGACGCGTGAAGAAGATCGAGCCTTTGAGCGAGAAGACTTGCGGCTCGATCGGCGGCACCGGTCCGCTCGACTGCCCGTAGAGGACCATCATCCCGCGGAGCAGGAGGCAGTCGAGGCTCTTCTCGAACGTCGTCTTCCCGACGGAGTCGTAGACGACCTCGAGGCCCCGCCCGTTCGTGAGGCGCTTCACCTCCGCCGCGAAGTCCTGTCGCGTGTAGAAGATGATCTCGTCGGCACCGGCCGCGCGCGCGAGCGCGGCTTTTTCCTCGGTCGACACGGTGCCGATCACACGGGCGCCCGCTCGCTTGGCCATCTGGCAGAGGAGAAGCCCGACGCCGCCCGCGGCCGCGTGCACGAGGCAGGTGTCGCCGGGCTTCAACGGATAGGTCGTGCGCGAGAGGTAGTGCGCGGTCATGCCTTGCAACATGAGCGCCGCGCCGATCCGCGAATCGATCCCTTCCGGCAGCTTCGCGAGCCGCTCCGCCGGCACGAGGTTGTGCGTGGCGTACGAGCCGGGCACGCCTTGCCAGGCGACGCGATCGCCGACGCGGACGTCCGTGACTCCCGTGCCGACCGCTTCGACGACACCCGCGCCTTCGAGCCCGATCCGCAATGGCATCGGCATCGGGTAGAGACCAGTGCGGTGGTAGACGTCGATGTAGTTGACGCCGGCGGCCTCGATGCGAACGAGAACCTGTCCGGCGCCGGGCTCGGGAGTCGGCAGCTCATCCGCTTGCAGAGCTTCGGGGCCTCCGACCTGGTGCGCGCGAATACACAGCATGCGGACGCCTTACACCGTTTCCGGCGGAACGGCGATGAACCGGGCGGCGTGACCGCGGGGAGCGCCCGTGACCACGCCGCCGTGGTTTCGACGGTCGATTACTCCGACTTGCCGGCGAGGTTGCGGAGCCGGTTCACCAAGCGCTCCACGCCGCCGCCGGCGAACGACTTCGAGCGCGTTCCGTTCACGTAGATCTGGTTGAACGGCAGCTCATCGAGATCGGCGAGCCAGGTGTTCTCCTTCTTGAAGGAGATGAGCCCGCGCTGGTCGAGGAGCATCTTGCCGAAGCGAACGTCCTTCCACTCCTCGTCCGTCTCGAGGAACTGCTTGAGCTCCTCGGTCCACTGCCCACATGCGCCGCAGTCGCTCTTGCCGATCATCAGCACTGCTTTCGGCGCGGCGATGAAGGCCCGCCAGTTGTTGCCGTCGATCATTTCGAGGCGGTCGCTCATCCGACGAACTTTTCGCCTTTCTTCCAGTCGGCGCCGCAAAGCCCGCCGCTCTGGAGCGCCTGCACCGTTCGGAGGATCTCCTTCGGGCTGCGTCCGACGGAGAGGTCGTTCACGGACACCGAGCGCACGATGCCCTTGTCGTCGACGACGACGGTGGCGCGGAATGCGATGCCCTGGTCTTCCTTCAGCACGCCGAACGCGCGGCTCACGGCGTGGTTCGTGTCGGCGACCACGGGGTGCGTGATCTCCTTCGGGAACGTCTTCCGATCGGCGAACCAGTTCTTGTGCGAGAAGAACGAATCGGTGCTGACGCCGATCACCTCGGTCTTGTCGTCCTTGAAGTCGTCGATGAGCTCCTGGAATCCCTTGATCTCGGTCGGGCACACGAACGTGAAGTCGAGGGGGTACCAGTAGAGAACGTGCCACTTGCCCTTGTAGTCGTCGCGGCCGATGACCTTCTGCTCGCCGTTCGCGTACGCGGCGGCCTTCCAGTCGGGTTCTTGCTGTCCGATCAAAGACATCGGTGAAGATCTCCTTTCGAGGTGAGTGAGGGGCGACGTCCAATCGTCGCGCAACCCCTAGGAATTAACACGAATCGCGCGCGAGGGAACGGGGCAGCTCGATCGGTCGGTGGCGGGCGCGGCCTCGCCTCCGCTCCATGGCTCGCCGATCGTGCGCGTTTAGTCGGCAGCCGGGTGTCTGGCTCGCGGAAGTAAAGCGCAGTCTGCGCATTGCGCCCGCACGAAGCAGCTCGCTGTTGCAGCGAGCCATGGAGCGAGCCAGACACTCGGCTGCCGGCGTAGATCGCTGCTCGGCTGCGCTTTACTTCCGCGGAGGCGAGGCCGCGCCCGCCACCGACCACTTGCAATCTGCCCCACGACCTCACTCCGGGCGGACGCGCCCACGCAGCGCCTTCTTGTCCGAATTCCGCGCCTTGTCGTCGAGCATCTTGGCTTTTGCGCGCCGCGAGCGCCGCCGCTTCTGGCGGCGGATCTTCTCCGCGCGCTCCTGCTCGGCCGCAACGGCGCCGCGCGCCCGGCGCTCGATCTCGTCGGCCAGGCGCCGCCGCGCGAGGAAGCGGTTCATCGCCTGCGAACGGGTCTCCTGGCAGCGCACGCGGACGCCGCTCGGCCGATGGAGGAGGACGACGCACGTCGAGGTCTTGTTGACGTTCTGGCCGCCGGGTCCGCTCGAGCGAATGAAGCTCTCGTCGAGATCTTCTTCTCGAACGCCGAGATCGGCCATGCGCGCGCGCAGCGCGGCTTCCTTGTCGCTCGCGACCATCAAGCGAGATCTAGCCGATCTTTCGAGGGATTGCGCGCGGCGACGGAATCCGCGAGCGAGGCGACTGGAGGTGAGTCGGATGAAAGCGCTCGCATTCCTCGGCAACGGCAAGGTCGGCGTGGTCGACAAGCCGATTCCCGACCCCGGTCCGAACGACGCCGTCGTTCGCACCACGGCCGCGCTCATTTGTAGCTCCGACGTCCACACCGTTCGCGGCGTCATCCCGCTCCCGCCCGATCGCGTGCTCGGGCACGAGAGCGTCGGCATCGTCCACCGCGTGGGCGCCGGCGTCACGGGCTTCCAGCCCGGAGATCGCGTGACCACGAACGCGCTCACCCCCTGCGGTCGCTGCGACAACTGCCAGCGCGGCCTCTCGTCGCAATGCGGCGGCATGCTCGGCGGCTACAAGTACACCGCGCAGCGCGACGGGAATCTCGCCGAGTACTTCCTCGTGAACGATGCCGATTTCAATCTCGTGCGCATCCCGGACTCGTTGCCGGACGAGAAGGCCGTCTACACCTGCGACATGATGAGCACGGGCTTCGCCGCCGCCGAGAAGGGCCAGATCCCGCTCGGCGGCTCGGTCGCCGTGTTCGCGCAGGGGCCGGTCGGGCTCTGCGCGACGGCCGGCGCACGGTTGCTCGGTGCCGCCGTGGTGATCGCGGTCGAGTCGAAGCCGGATCGCCAGGCGCTCGCGCGCCGTTTCGGCGCCGACGTGATCGTCGATCCGAGTAAGGGCGACCCCGTCCAGGCGATCCTCGCCGAGACGGGCGGCATCGGCGTCGACGTCGCGATCGAAGCGCTCGGCCATCCGACGACGTTCACGAACTGCGTGAAGGTGACGCGGCCCGGAGGCGTCGTCGCGAACGTCGGCTATCACGGCGAGTTCGGCGATTCGCTCTCGATCCCGCTCGTCGAGTTCGGGTTCGGCATGGCGGACAAGGCGATTCACGGGATTCTCTGTCCGGGCGGTCGCGAGCGCATGACGCGCTTGATCCGCGTCCTCGAGACGGGCCGCTTCGACCCGTCGCCGATGACGACGCATCGGATGCCGTTCACGGACGTCGAGCGCGCCTTCCACATGATGGAGACGAAGGAAGACGGCATCATCAAGCCGCTGATCACCTTCGGGTAAAACGCGCAGCGTTTTACCCGAGACGGGGACGTTCCTGCGGGCCGGTCCTTCGTGTAGATCGTGATTCGCCCGCAGGAGCGTCCCTCTTTGACTTTGCAGATTCGCGCGGTTCTCTTCGATCTCGGCGGGGTCGTCGTCGGCTCGCCGCTGCACGTGATCGCGGCGTACGAGGCCGAGCTCGGCGTCCCGGAAGGGCTCGTGAACCGCGTCGTCGCCGGCGGGGGCACGAACGGTGCGTGGAGCCGGCTCGAACGCGGCGAGCTCGATCTCGAGGCGTTTTTTCCGCTGTTCGACGCCGAATGTACGGCCGCCGGCGGCACGCTCTCCGCTCGCGAGATGATGACCCGAATCGGTGCCGCGATCCTCCCGCGCGAGGAGATGCTCCAGGCGATCCGCCGTCTCCGCGAGCACGGGCTCCTCGTCGGCGCCGTGACGAACAACTGGCGCTCGCCGGAAGAGGGTACGGGGTCGCTCCGCGGCCTCTTCGACGCGTTCGTCGAGTCCGCGGTCACCGGCATCCGCAAGCCCGACCCGCGGATCTATCGCATGGCCTGCGAGGCGCTCGAGATCGAGCCCACGGAGGCCGTGTTCCTCGACGACATCGGCGCGAACCTCAAAGCAGCGCGGGAGCTCGGCATGAAGACGATCAAGGTCGTCGAGCCCGCGACCGCGCTCGCCGAGCTGGAAGCGATCGTCGGCTTTCCGTTACGCTGAGCGCGGCATTCGGCGCCGGGGTGTCGGAACTGGCAGACGATGAGCGCTTAAAACGCTTTGAGGCGAAAGCCTCGTGCGGGTTCGAATCCCGCCCCCGGCATTTTCTCTAGAAGAAGAGGTGTCCGCCGAACCCGAGGTACTCGATGCGGCGATCGAAGAATTGGCCGTTCGGCGAGCGGCCGTCGTAGTACTCGAGGAAGAGCACGAACTTCCGCGCTGCAAGCTGGAAGTTCTCGATCTCGACGCCGGCCCGCGCCGACACGTCGGTGTTCCAATCGGACTCTTGGCGGTTCTGCACGTCGACCGCGAGCAACGGGCGGAACGGCAAGCCGATCGGCAGATCGAGCTCGGCGCCTCCCTGCGTCGACCAGCGATCGAGATCCTTCGGCTCGCGCCGCACGAGGGCGCCGCCGCCCGCATAGAGGCGTAGGACATCGAAGATGTCATAGGAGAAAAGGGCGTCCGCCTGTTCGAAGCTTAGGTTCACCCGCTCCGTCGTCTCGCGGAGCACGAACTCGTCGCCGAGATGCGAGCTCTGATGGAAGAGCCGCAGGGACGTCGAGAAGTTCGCCTTGCGATAGGCGAACGTGCCGCCGCCGAGATAGTCGGCATTCACGAGATCGCTCGACGGCGCGTCGAGATCGAACACCGCGAAGACGCCGGCTTGAAGCCCGATCTCCCAGAGACCGCCCCACGGGCCGTGATCGCGGTAGAGCGGGATCGTCTCGCCGAACGTCGTCGAGGCAACGCTCTCGAGCTCTGCGTCGTCGATGTACGAATGGTACGAGACCGAGAAGTGCGGCCAGCGCGGATCGGCGAGGACCGGATCGAAGATCACGCCGGGCGGGAGGAACTGCGGCAGCTCCACCGCGACGTCCGCGCCGACGACGGGCGAACGATCGGTGCTGCCGGTGCGCGGGTGCGGGTCGTCGCGGTCCACGACGTCGACGCCGCGGACGCCCTCGATCTTGGACAACGCGGTGACGATTCGCTCCTTGTCGGGCCCCTGCACGTGATCGAGCCGGACGAGGACGCGTCCGCCATCGACCTCGATCGCGGCGTCGGTGAGCTGGAAGTCGCGCTCCAGGATGGCCGTCACGTAGCCCGCGAGAAACGCATCTTCGCGCGCGTCGGCTCGACAGAGCCCCGGGGTGCTCAGCAGCGTCAGCGCGAAGAGCAGCCCCGCGATTCGCGGTCGCGTCACGCCCGCTGAAACCCCGGATTCCCGCGGCGGTCGCAGGGAGCCGGGGGAGCGCTCAGATGGCCGATTCAGGCAAGCGCCGTGCGGAGGTCGCGGAGCAACGTCGCGGTCGTCCAGGGCTTCGCGATGAACGCGGAGATGCGCTCGCCGAGCGCGCGGCGGCGCTCGGAGGCGCCGTCACGACCGGTGAGCAGGATCACCGGCACGTCCTGGCTCTTCGCCTGGTCGCGCAGCCGGCCGAGCGTCTCCCAGGCATCGGCTCCGCGCACGCTCAGGTCGAGGATCACGGCGTCCGGGGGCCACGAAGCGAGCTCTCCGAGCGCGGCCTCCCCCGAAGCGACGACGATCGTTTCGAAACCGGCGTCGCGGAGCTGATGATCGAGAAGAAACGACTCTTCGAGTCCGTCTTCGACGACGAGTACGGTCTTGCTTGCCACTATCCCACCTCCTCTGTTCCCCCCAGGACCGAATTCCCCGCCTGTTTTGAAGCATTTTTAGTGCCAGGGACGCTACCGCGGAAACCGCCATGTTTTCGCGACCCCGGCGTCCCGTCCTGAAAACTCGGCTCGCGATTGGAACGAGAACGCGCGAGGTCCGTCGAAAACTTGACCACCTTCATGAACAGCGCGGCCGCCGTTCGGGAGCGCGGATATCCTCGTTCGGGCGGTTCGGACGGGTGCCTAGCGCCAGGGCACCTGGCCTTGGATGGCTTGCTCCCAGTTCCGTCCGTCGAACTCGTCGATCGCGATCGTCGCGGGATCGACGTCGTCCAGGCAGCGCACGTTCACGTCGATCTTGTCGGGGTCGGAGCGCGGCACGTAGAAGGGGTGGATCCCGCACGTACGGCAGAACGTGTGGCGCGCGACGCCGGTGTTGAAGCTGTATGTCGTGAGCTCCTCCTCGCCGGAGAGGAGCTCGAATCGCTCCGGCGGGACGATCCAGTGGAGGATCCCCTTCTTCGTGCACATCGAGCAGTTGCAGTGGCTCACGCGCACGAGCTCCCCGCGGACGCGAAAGCGAACGCGGCCGCAATGGCAGCTGCCCTCGTAGGTGCGGTCGGCGCTCACCGCGCGCTCCCCTCGCCGGGCTGCGCCCCGATCTCCGCGAGGTGTGCGATGAGGTCGAGCGGCACGCGGCGACCGCGGAGGTACTCCTCGACGCAAGCGAGGACCTGCGGCCCGCGCTGGCGCGCGCGCGTGGCGCGGATCTCGTCGACGGTCATCCAGACGACGCCGTAGATCGACGGCTCCTCGGGTCGCGCCTTCGCGTCTCCTTCGGCGTCCCCCGCGAACGCGAAGCGCAGGTAGGTGAAGTCGTTCGCGGGGTCGTGCCAGTGGTGGATCGCGACGAGCGCTCGCGGCGTGAAGCGGAGTCCCGTCTCTTCGCGCGTTTCCCGCACGACGGCCTCGAGCAGCGTCTCGCCAGGATCCCAATGGCCGGCGGGCTGGTTGAAGAGGCGCCCCTGATCGGTCTCTTCGTCAACGAGCAGGAAGCGCCCAGCGCGCTCGATCACGGCGGCCACGGTCACGTGGGGCGTCCAGAGATCGGGTCGGTCCGCCATCCGCCCTACGTACATGACATCGGTCTCGGAATGCAGTAGGCGACCGGCCATGGACCTCGAATTCGTCAAGTACGAAAAGACGGGTCGGATCGCCAAGATCACGTTCAACCGCCCCGAGGTCATGAACGCGCTCCACGAGCCGTGTCACGCGGAGATGGAGAGCATCCTCACCGACTTCCTCGCGGACGACGAGATCTGGGTCGCGATCCTGACGGGCGCCGGCGACAGGGCGTTCTGTGCGGGCAACGACCTCAAATGGCAGGCGCAGCGGGGCACGCCGAAGATCCCGCCGACCGGCTTCGCGTCGATCACGAACCGCTTCGATCTCGCGAAGCCGGTGATCGCGGCCGTCAACGGCGTCGCGCTCGGCGGCGGCTTCGAGATCGCGCTTTCCTGCGACGTGATCATCGCCTCCGAGACGGCGCGCTTCGGTCTTCCCGAGCCGCGGGTCGGGTTGATGGCGGCCGCGGGCGGCGTGCATCGCTTCCCGCGGCACGTGCCGCTGAAGATCGCCATGGGGTACATGCTGACGGGCAAGCACATGACGGCGCCCGAGGCGCATCGCTGGGGCGTCGTGAACGAGGTCGTGGCGCCAGCCGGCTTGATGGATGCGGCCGTGCGCTGGGCGAACGAGATCGCCGAGTGCTCGCCGCTTTCCGTGCGGACGACGAAGCGCGTGTCGATGGAGAACCTGCATCTCTCCGTCGCCGAGGCGATCAAGGGCGGCGCGCCGCTGGAGCGCGAGCTGTTCCGCTCCGAGGACGCCCGCGAGGGTCCGATGGCGTTCGCGCAGAAGCGCAAGCCGATCTGGAAGGGACGCTGAGGGAAGGCCGGTGCCGGTCGAGCGCGCCACGCACGTCGGCATCGGCGTCTCCGATCTCGACCGCTCGCTCCGCTTCTATCGCGACCTGCTCGGCTTCGTCCGCCTCTCCGAGCTCGAGATCGGCGGCGAGCCGACCGATCGCTTGCTCGAGCTCGAGGGCTCGCATCTCCGCGCGGTCTACCTCGAGCGCGACGGGCTGCGAATCGAGCTCTTGCACTTCCTTGCCCCGACCCGTCCTCGGCGACCGATCGCGCGCGCGTTCGACGATCTCGGTCTCACGCACCTCTCGCTCCGGGTGAGTGATCTCGCCACGCTCCTCGCCGAGCTCGGTGCGGCAGGCGTCACGGTGCGCGAGCGGACGCGGCTCGACTTTCCCGAGTTCGGCGCCGCCGCGGTGATGATCGAGGATCCCGACGGGCTCCGGATCGAGCTCGTCCAGTCGCCGGGGGATCCCGCGACCCCCCCGGGCGCCTAGTCGCCACCCCCTCAGGGGGTCGGGCGAAGCCCGGGGGGTGAGTCGCAGGCTACGGACACTGCTGGATGTCTTTCGCGCACGGGTCGGCGTCCGTGCCGCACGCCGGGACGGACGCGCGCTCGAGCACCTTCCAGACCCCCGAGTCCGCGAACACGACCGTGTAGTCCTTGAAGTCGGGATCGATCGCCGGCGGCTTCGGCATGATCTGGAACTGGAACTCCGCGACGTACGACGACCCGAACGATCCCAGGTTGAATTGCCGGCCGCCCACGAGCGTCAGCGGATTCGCGCAGACCACGTCGACGACCGCAGTGCCGACGCCGGTGCGGCTCGCGAGGTCGACGAAGTCCGTCTCGTCGCTCAAGTGCATCACGGCGGCGAGCTTGCCTCGCGCGAACGTCTTCGGCTGGATCCAGCTGCGCGGGGCCGGGTTCGCCTCGTAGTAGATGCACTGTCGCGCGCGTGCGTGTGTCGTCGTCACCGTCGGCTCGTTCAGATTGAGGAGGGTTCCCGTGCCCCCGTACTTCAGCACGCTTCCGAAGTTCGGCGTCTTCGGAATCGTCGATTGCAGACACCCGGCTTCGGTGTGCGTGAAGCGTGCCGTCGACTCGTTCGCGGTGCCGAGCGCGCGGAGCAACGGATCGAGGAGACCGGGCACGATCGACGTCGTCGGCGTCACGAAGAGCTCCTCGACCGTGAGGCCGCTGATCCACGGACGGTAGCCGGCGGCGCGGTAGCGCCCGGGGTCGGTCGACACTCGATTGTACGTGTACTCGAACGAGCGCATGATCGGCACTCCCGCGCGGACGTTCGCGCCCTTCGGCAATGGCGCGCCGGGCGTGGGCGCCTGCGCGAACGCCGCGCTCGCGCAGGCGAGCAGCATCGATCCGGCGATTCGAAGTCTCGTTCGCATCGACCACCTCCTCCTTTGGCTCCGCTCGTGACGAGACGTAACTTGACCGTTCGCGCCGCGGGCGCTTAACTTCACGCACAACGGAGCGAGAGTTTCGAAAGTCCCGTGACTATCGCACCGCGCGATTTTCGTCGGCAATGCGGAATCTGGCGGTGCGCAGCGTCCGATGGCTTCGACTAAAGTGGACACACGCGCCGCCCGCGGCTTCTTCGACCGCCGGGACGAGTTCGAGCTCCTGCTCGAAGGCCTGGAAGACGCCGCGCAGGGCCGGACGCGCATGCTGCTGATCGGCGGCGAGCCCGGCATCGGCAAGACGCGCCTCGCGACCGAGTTCGCCGAGCGCGCCCGCGAGCAAAGCGCGCGAGTCGTCTGGGGCCGTTGCCGCGAGGAAGGCGGCGGGCCGCCGTTCTGGCCGTGGACTCAGATCGTTCGCTCGCTGCTCGCTGGACCCGACCCGGACGCGCTGCTCGCGTCGATCGGGTCGTCCGCGACGCACCTCGCGCAGATCGTGCCGAGCCTCTTGGAGCGATTCGGGGCGCCGCCGACGTCGAGCGAATCGGCGCACGCTCGCTTCTACCTCTTCGACGCGGTGACCCAGCTCGTGCGCCAAGCCGCGCGGACCGAGCCGGTCGTCATGATCCTCGACGACCTCCACTGGGCAGATCGGGATTCGCTCCAGCTCCTCCGCTTCTTCGCTCAGGACCCGACCGAGTCTCACCTCCTTACCGTCGCACTGTTCCGCGAGGTCGAAGCGCGCACGAGCCCGCCCGTCGCCGAGACGATCGGTGAGCTCGCGCGCGTCGGTGCGACGGTCTCGCTCGGCGGCCTGCCGAGCCGTGACGTCGCGGATCTCGTGGCGCGAACGACCGGCGCCGCGCCGCCTCCGCGCCTCCTCGAGGAGATCGTCTCGACGACGCGTGGCAATCCCTTCTTCGTCGACGAGCTGACGCGGCTCTTGAGCTCGGAAGGAAAGCTCGAGGAAAGCGATGGCGGCCGCGCGCGGCGGATCCCCCAAGGGGTGCGGCAGCTCGTGGAACGGCGGGTGGCCTCGCTCTCGGAGGACTGTCGCGACACGCTGATCGTCGCGTCGGTCATCGGCCGTTCGTTCTCGATGCCGCTCCTCGCCGCCACGGTCTCACGCGACGTCGGCACGACGATCGAGCTGCTCGACGCCGCCGCGGCCGCCGCGATCGTCGAGCCGGACTCCACCCGTATCGCGAGGTGGTCGTTCGTCCATGCGCTCTATCGAGAGAGCCTCTACGCGAGCTTGTCCGAATCGCGGCGGCTCGATCTCCACCGTCGCGTCGGAGAGGCGCTCGAGAAGATGGCAGGAGCCGAGCTCGATGCGAAAGCGAACGAGCTCGCCTTCCACTTCCGCCTCGCGAGCCCGGCCGGCTCCGCGGAGAAGGCGGTCGCCTATGCGCAACGCGCGGGACGGTGCGCCGCCGAGGAATGCGCGTACGACGAATCGGTCGCTCACTTTCGCGCCGCGCTCGACGTGGAGGCTCTGCTCCCCGTGCGCGACAACGCGCAGCACATCGATTTGTTGCTCGAGCTCGGCGAAGTGCAGCGGCGTGCGGGCGACGTCGCCTCCGCGGCGTCGCGGTTCTCCGAAGCCGCCGCGATGGCACGCCGGCTCGGGTTCCCCGATCGCGTCGGGCGAGCCGCGCTTCACCTCCGCGGCGCGCCGGGCACGCTCGGCGACGCCTACGAGGCGACGGGACGCGTCGACGGAGAAGTCGTCGCGCTGCTCGAGGAGGCGCTCGCCGGAATCCCGCCGCAGGATTCTCCACTCCGCGCCCGTCTCCTCGGTCGTCTCGCGTCGTCACTCTACTGGGATCCGAAGGCGCGCCAGCGACGCGAGGAGCTCTCGCGCGCCGCGGTCGAGATGGCGAACCGGCTGGGCGACCCGCTCGGCGTCGTCGTCGCGATGATCGCCCGACGCTATGCGCTCTGGACGCCCGACAACGCCGTTGCGCGCCTCGCCGAGGCGACCGAGATCCTCGAGCTCGCCGAGCGCATCGGCGACCACGAGCACGTTCTCTTCGCCCGCGAGATGCGGCTCTGGGATTTCGTCGAGCTCTGCGACCTCCGCAGATTCGAGCCCGAGCTCGAGGCGTACCAGCGGACCGCGGACGCGCTTCGCCAGCCGTTCTTCCTCGGCGACGCGCGGATGTTTCGCGCGACGCTCTGCATGTTGCGGGGTGAGTTCGCCGCGGGCGAAGGGCTCGCGGCCGAAGCGTTCGCGCTCGCCGAGCGCGCGCAGAATCCGCTCGCGGCCGTTTTTTACGGCGGCCAGCTCTTCCGGTCTTCTTGGGAACAGGGGCGGACGGAGATGCTCGAGGCCGCGGTGGCGGGCATCCGCGCGGGCTCGGATCTCGCGGGCACGCGCTGCGCGCTCGCGTTCGTCTTGGCGGAGCTCGGTCGCGCCGAAGAGGCGCGCGTCGAGCTCGATCGGTTCGCGGAGCGCCATTTCGAGGACGTGCCGTTCGGTCACGGCTGGCTCGGCAGCATGGCGCTCCTCGGTCGCGTGTGCGCGACGATCGGCGACCGCGATCGCGCTCGCGAGCTCTACGAACGCTTGCGTCCGTACGCCGATATCAACGTGACGGCGGGGCCGCCTCCGTTCGATGCGTTCGGCCCGACCGCGCACATCCTCGGCCTGCTCGCGGCGACCTTTGGCGATGCGGAAGCGGCGATCGCCCATTTCGAGAAGTCGATCGATCTGTCGCTCGCGATGGGTGCGATTCCGTTCGTCGCCGACGGCGAGTGCGAGCTCGCAAAGCTTCTGCTCGCGAGGGGCGAGGTCGAGCGCGGCACGCGGCTCCTCGAGAAAGCGCGCTCCCGTGCCGAAGACCGTGGTCTCGAGCGGATTGCAGCCTCGGTGCGCGCCGTCGGGGCGACGCTTCCGGCGCAGCCGGCCCGGGAGGAGGCGCCGCCGTCGCCCGCGGTGGTCGCGAACGCGGTCTTCCTGCGCGAGGGCGAGATCTGGCGAATCGCGTACGACGGAAAAGAAGTCCGCCTGCGGGATAGCCGCGGCCTACGCTATCTCGCGCGGCTCCTCGGCGAGCCGGGACGCGACGTGCATTCCGCGGAGCTCGCGAGCGGCGGCGGAATCGATCCCGAGGTCGGTGGTCCCGTGCCGAGCGTCGACGAGGCTGGGGGACGCGCGGGTCTCGGAGACGCCGGGGAGATGCTCGACGTGCGCGCTCGCGACGCGTACCGCGCGCGTCTCGACGAGCTCCGCAGCGAGCTCGCGCAGGCGACCGAGTGGGGCGACAAGGAGCGCGCGTCACGTTTGCAGGCGGAGATCGACTTCATCGCGGGCGAGATCGCCGCCGCGTACGGAATCGGCGGCCGCGCGCGCAAGGCCGCCGACTCGACGGAGCGCGCGCGAAAGGCGGTCGCGAACCGCATCCGCGACGCCGTGACGCGGATCGAAAAGGATCACGCGAGCCTCGGCCGCCACCTCGCGAACTCGGTGCGGACCGGAATCTTCTGCTGCTATCAGCCCGAGCGGCCGGTGAGCTGGCGCATCTGACCGGTGTAGAACGCGGAACGCGTTATACGCTGGCGAGGGATGTTTCTCGACGGGTCGACTATCGCGACCCGCGCGACGATGGAGCCGTCGAGGAGCGTCCCACCCTCTGGCAGAGCGCCGAGACCATCATCAGCGACAGACCGAGGAGCAGCGCGGCGCAGTCGCCGAAGCCGAACCGGTGCGGGCTCCAGATGGAGTCGGCCGGCAATCCCGGCGGTCTCGATTGGACGGTGGCACGCATCGCCTTTTCGATGAAGCGAGAAGCGTGCCAGTTTCACTGCCACGGAAAATCGCGCCGACCGTCATGATTTCGACGCGCGAAAAACGGCACTTCGGAACGGCGGCGTCTACGCTGTCTGCAATTTGTACAGGGACGCCGCGCTGCGTCCGAGCACGGTCGAGCGATCCTCCGCAGACATCGTCTCGAGATTCTCGCGGAGCTCGGCCACCACGCCCGGCACCTTGGCGTCGGGGTGCGGGTAGTCGGACGCCCAGATGATGCGGTCCGCGCCGAGCATCTGCGCGGTGATCCGGAGGAGCTTCTCGTCGGCGTCGAACGAGATGTAGCCGTTCCGGCGGAAGAGCTCGCTCGGCGCGTGCTTCAAGTACGGTACCTGCGTCTTCCAGATCTCGTAGTGGTGATCGAGCCGCTCGAGCATCGGCACGATCCAGCCGCCGTTCGCCTCGAGGAATGCGACGCGGAGCTTCGGGAAGCGCTCGAAGATGCCGCCCGCGGTGAAGAGGATGAGCGCGCTCATCATGTCGACCGGATTGCCGAGCGCCTGCTTGAAGAAGACGTCGTCGGGAAGCTCGTCGCGGAGCTTGAGGCCACGCACCGCGCCGGGCATGTCCGCCATCAGAAACGGGTGGAGCCCGATCGCGACGTCGAGCGACTCGGCTTCGCGCCAGAGCGGATCGTAGACGGTGTCGTTCAGCTTCCGCTCCTCGACGTACGGGTTCGGCCGGATGAACGCGCCGACGAAGCCGTGCTCCTTCACGCAGCGCCGGAGCTCGCGCGCGGCGCCCTCCGGATCCGAGAGGTTGACCGCGGCGACGCCGAAGAGACGCTTCGGATAGGCGCTGCAGTACTCGGCCGCCCAGCGGTTGTACGCTTGGCAGACCGCGCTCTGGAGCGGCACGTCCGTCACGTAACCGAGCGCGTACGTCGGATAGAGGACCGCGATGTCGATGCCCTCGGCGTCCATGTCCTTCATCCGCGCGTGCGGATCCCACGCGCCCGCGTGGCCCTCGCGGAACGGGCGGCCGAGGGCGTCCGTCCACTTCATGCCCGCGCTGTTCGGCAGGCACGTCACCATCATGCGCTGGCGCGGGAACCAGCCGGACGTCTGGCTGATCGTCGGATCGCGCGGCTCGAGATACTCGAAGCCGGTCTTCTCGTCCTTCACGCAGCGCGGGACGCGATCGCGGAAAGCGGGGTCGACGTACTGCTCGAGCATCTCCGGCGGCTCGACCACGTGGCCGTCGGAATCGATCACCAGCTCACGACTCATGCGGACGCCCTCCCGCGATCAGTTAACGGCTGTTAGCTGATCGCGGGAACGAGCGTCAAGGACGGTCGTGATGCCGGCGGGCACGCGGGGGCTGGCCTCGCTCCATGGCTCGCCGATCGCGCTTGTTTAGTCGGCAGCCGGGTGCCTGGTTCGCGGAAGTAAAGCGCAGCTGCGCTGAGTGCTCGCAAGAAGCTGCTCGCCCCCAGCAGCGAGCCATGGAGCGAGCCAGGCACCCGGTTGCCGGCGTAGACGACTGCTCGGCTGCGCTTTACTTCCGCGAGGCCAGCCCCCGCGTGCCCGCCGGCGCCTCTAGCCTTTGTCCAACTCGACCGCGAGCCCCATCAGCCAGTTCTCGAAGGGCATGTTGCCCTCGATCTTCCGGCCGTTCATGAAGAACGTCGGCGTCGAGACGACGCCGCTCCGCTGGCCCGCGGCGACGTCCGCCGTGATCCGCGCCGCCGTCTCCGCGCTCGCCACGCACTTGTCGTACGCGCCGAGATCGAGCCCGACCTCCTTCGCGTAGTCGCGCACCTTCTCGGCCTCGAGCGCGTCCTGACGCGCGAAGAGGAGGTCGGCGAAGCGCTTGAAGTGGCCTTGCTCGTCCGCGCAGATCGCCGCGGCGGCCGCCTTGCACGCGTGCTCGTGACCGCGCCCCGGCATCGCGTCGTTGCAGTCCTTGGAGAGCGGGTAGTTGTAGAAGACGAAGCGGACGTCGTCGCCGAAGCGCGGCAGCACGTCCTTCAGCATCACGTGCGCCATGCGGCAGTGCGGACATTGGAAGTCCGAGAACTCGATCAGCGTCACCTTGGCGTCCGGCTTGCCGACGGAGATGCCGCCCGAGGTCGGCGTCTCGACGATCGGCCGGCTCGTGAACCAGTCGTAGAATCCCGGGTTCGCCTTGAAGACTTCCTCGCGCGTGAGCTTGGTCGGCGCGCCGAGCCAGCTCGGAAGGAAGAGGACGGCGACCAGGGTCGTCGCCGCGATCGTCGCCATCGCCGGTCGTTCACGCACTTGTTGCCACCGCTCCCTGAGTTGGTCGACCGCCCGCGGCAGCGGCGCCGCGAGCACGAACGCGGCGACGAGCGCCACGAGGCTCACCGCGTAGAGTCCCGCGCACAGGAGACAGATCATGCCGAGGACGAAATAGGAGACGAGCCCGAGGTAGAGCGAGAACGCGGTGCCGCCGACGGCGAGCGCGAGCGCGTCCGCGCGGGCGCGATTCCGCGACGGGCTCCGCGGGCCGCTCGCCCGCATCGCGACGAACGCGAGCAGCGCGTAGAACGCGAGCCCCCAGGCGGAGACGGGCACGCCGAAGAGCGAGCCGTAAGGGCTCGTCACGACGTCGTCGCAATTCACGTTCTGCGAGAGGTTGCAGAAGCTCGTGTAGAGGCCGCCCGACCAGCGCAGGCGCAGGTGGACGTACGTCGAGATCGCCGAGAGGACGACCCCGACGACCGAAGCAATGAGAAGCGCCTGACCGCTCCACCGCGGAGGGTCGGGATACAGCGGCGCTTGCGGCGCGGCTTTGCGAGTCGGTTTCGACATCGGCGGCGCGCGAGTCTAACGGCTCCGCGGCGGGAGTCAAAGCCGCTCGGCGAGCATCCAGGCGATCGCTTGAATCGTCTCCGTCGGGTTGTGTCCCCCGGCTGACGCCATCACGCTGCCGTCCATCACGTAGAGATTATCGGCGGCCCAGAACCGCCCGTCTGGGTCGACGACGGAGGTCTTCGGGCTCGTGCCCATCCGCATCGTGCCCATGCGGTGATTGTACTGGCTCGGATAGACCGGGAGCGTCGCGGACAGCGCCACGCTGATCGCCGCGCCGGCGCGGGCGAGGATCGACTGGAGGATCGGCCCCGCCGCCGCGAGCACCGCGAGCTCCCGCGGATGGGGGAGCTGCTCGATCCGCGCGACCGGCACGCCGTGCACGTCGCGGACGTCATCGGCGAGCGTCACACGATTCGTCTTCTGCGGGAGGTCGTCGCCGACCATGCCGAGGTAGATCGAGTGGCCGAACGCCGACTGCATCGCCGGCACGTGCGCTTCGCCCCACGGGAGCGTCTGCCCGAGCGCGACGAGGCCGCCGATGCCGAACGGCTCGCCGGCCGACGGACCGGCCGCGGCGACGGTGCCGCCCTTCAAGCCGACGCGACGGACCGCGTCGCGGAGCGCGCGCGGCAGGGTCTCCGTCGCCTTCCGCGGCAGCGTATCCCACGGAATCATCCAGAGGTCGTCGATCACGTGGGTCGTGTAGACGCCGCGGTGGTTGTTCACGAGGTCGGGGAAGAACCCGATCGCGCTCGGCAGGTGGTTCGTCATCAGGTTGCAGCCGAGGTCGCCGCTCTCGTCGAACGCGTCGAGCCCCGAGAGGAGGAAAAGACGCGGCGTCTCGATCGCGTCGGCGGCGACGATCAAGCGATCGCCCTTCTCGAGGGGCTCGATCTTCTCTTCCTCGCCGTAGCGTCGATAGCGGACGCCGGTCACGCGGAGCGCCGAGCCGACCTGCTCCCAGACGATCTCGGTCGCCATCGCCTGCTCGATCAGGCGGAAGTTCGGCCGCTTCTCGATCGCTTCGATCGCGGTGACGAGCGTCGAGTTCTTGGCGTCGATCGGACAGCCGTAGCCCGAGCACATGCCGCACTGCTCGCAGGTCGGCCGCTGGCGGAGGCGCTCGAGGACGGGGAACTGGCCGCTCCCATCGCGCGGGCCGCGGATCTCCGAGGCGTACGGCACCGAGTTCACCGCGAGCGGGCACGGATACGGATGGAAGCCGAGATCCTTCGCGGCGGCCGCGAAGAGGAGGTTGTCGATCTTCCCGGGTCCGGGCGGCATCGGGTACGGCAGCGAGCGCTTCGCTTGCGCCCCGTTGCCTTCGAGCGTGAGCTCCCGCGTCACGCCGCCCGGGCGCTTGCGGTAGGTGACGCTCTTGCCCGCATCGAGCCCCTGCACGCCGATCAGGTATTCGACCCGCGTGTAGTACGGCTCGAGGTCGTCGTAGGTGAACGGCCAGTTCCGCACGTTCGCACCGGCGACCGGACCGAACGCGTCGAGCACGACGAAGTCCTCCGGGCGCAGGCGGAAGGACATCGCTGCGTAGTGCACCGTGCCGCCGCCGACGCACTGAGACGCGGGCAGGATCCGGCCGCGATACGCGTCGGCGCCGGCGATCCGCGCCACGCGCGGATGGATCCGCGGGTCCTGGTTGATCATCGCGCGCGAGCCGAACTTGATCTCGTCGTCGCTGTAGTGGCGCCCGCGCCACCACGGGCCCTTCTCGAGCATGACGACTTCGTCGCCCGCGCGGGCGCGGACCATCGCGGCGATTCCGCCGCCCGCGCCGCTCCCGATGATGACGGTTTTCACAGGATGTTCTTCGGCAGCTCGGCGTTGATCGGGAGCCCGAGATCGCACTCGAGGCGGGTCTCGAGCTCCTCCGGGAAGTAGCCCTCGGGATGCCGCGGCCCGCCGAAGCCGACGAGCTTCCAGCCGACCCGGTCCTTGTTCCCGCCGTAGATCGGATCGCCGTAGATCGCTTCCATCACGTGGCTGACGAGCAGGTTCATGAAGACGGCGCGCGGGTCCTCCGGCGCGCCGAACGTGCGCACGAGCGCGGGCTCGCCGGCGCCTGCCGTGTAGACGCCTTCGAACCGGAGCAGGAGGTTCAGCCCGTCGTACGCTTCGAGGAGCACCGTCTGCAGCGCGCCGAGCGGAAGCCCGTCGAATGGCGACGCGAAGAGCGCGTGGCTGTCGCGCTCGAGGAGCCCGAGACCGACGCGATAGCCCTGCTGAAACCGCGCCACGGCCGCGCGCCAGCCGGCCTCTTTCTCCGCGGGCAGCGGCAGCCAGCCGTGCGCGACCGCGAGGTGGCCGCCCTCGCACTCGGTGAACCCGGGATCGCGCCGCTCCGGGAATCCCGGAAGGTGCGTGCCGTGGCTCGCGCTCGCATAGATGCGCGGTGGATCGTGATCGAACGCGGTGAGGAGCGTCTCGATGTACTCGACCGCGCCTTCCTCGCCGGCGCCGCGAAACGAGAGGCGCTCGTTCCGAAACGGCGGGATCACCTGATTCGCCGCAGCGCGGAGCGCGGCGCGCTCGGCCGACGTGAAGGCGAATCCGGAGACGAGCGGCGGATCGGCGGCGAGGACATCGCTCGTGGCGGGCGGCAACGTCGCGGCGACCGCGGCGCCGCTCGCGCGTCGAAGGAACGAGCGGCGCGAGATCATCCGTCCTTCTCGTCGTGAAAGCGGACGTCGTCGAACAAGCCCGAGCGGAAGAGATCCTCGCGAACGTAGAGCGGGCGGCCGCCGACCGAGAGCTTGCGGAAGCGATTTCCCGGCGGCGTGCGCTCCTCGAAGCGCGGCGTCCGCCGGCGGTGGAACGGCGCCGCGACGGCGGCGATCGCCGTCGTCACCAACGCGAGGATGGATCGCCGCTCCATCATTCGGTGGGACAGCTCGGTGCGGCGGTGAAGAGGAAGCCGCAGCGCGGATCGCGCGCGGCCGCGGGATCGGTGCCGTCACCACAGTCCGGCACGTTGAAGCCGCTCTGATGATTGCTCCAGTAGGCGCCGAGCACCGGGAGCCCGTCGCGCTCGAAGCAATCGCCGAACGGATCGGTCTCAGTCGCGCAGACGAAGAATCGCTCGTTCCAAGTGAGGAGAGGAATCGGACCGAACGGCAGAGGCAGCGCGGGCCCGATCCACTCGTCGACCTGCCAGTAACGGCCGCTCCGCGGCCGCGCGCTCCCGAGGAAACGGTCAAATCGGACGGGCTCGTGCGCCGCGAAGCGAAACGTCTGCCCGATGCTGTCGAGCGTCCGCGTGAGGCCCGTATCCGCGGCTTCGAGGTCGCCGAGGAGCGACTGCGTGAGAGTCAGATAGTCTTTCTCCTCGGTCACGCTCGGCATGTGGGGCTCGAGCTGGTGATGCACGTACTCCCAGTGGCCGTGCGAGAGCTGCCGTTCGCCGTCCTCGAGCTCGCAGTCCGGATAGGTCCCGTTCGGATGCACGACCGCGCCGGAAGGAGACTCCACCTCCGGGACGACGAAGTCGCCGAGCTCGCCCGCGCGGTCGCACGCGCCGTCGTGATCGAGGTCGACGAAGTGCGTGAACTCCGGCGGCTCGTCGCCGTTCCAGGGACAGATCTGCGCGAGCGCGGCTGCGGGCGCGAACAGGACGAAGATGCCGAGAACGGTCGCGAGTCGAATCATGAGTCGCTCCTTCAGAGGAGAATCAGGATCTCCAGCACGGCGGTCGCAGGCTCGTTGCCCGCGCAGTCAGAGGCTTCGGCGGTCAGGCGATGCAGGCCCGGCGGCTCGCCGCGCGTGTCCCAGCGCAGCGAGAAGAGCCCCGTTTCCGGATCGAACGCCGGCGGATCGAGTGGCGCGGTGCCGCCGGCGTCGGTGTCGCGGAGCTCGAGACGGTCGATCCCGGATCGATCCCCCGCGCGGATGGCGATCTCGACCGGCGCGCCGAGATGGATCGTCAGCGGTGCGGGAACGGACAAGTCGAGCGCGCCGATCGTCAGCGCGGGGGAAGGCGGCTTCACGAACGCGAGATCCGGGACCTCGTGGTCGTCACCCGCGGCGACGGGCACGCCGATCACGGTCCGGTTCCATTCGTCGTAGGTCGTGCTCGAGTCGCCGTTCGCTGCGAGCGCCGCGGCTTGCACCTCGAGCGTGCAGGCGCTCGGTAGATCCGGCACGCGCCAGGCGACTCGCCATTCGCGCTGGCGATTGCCGAGCCGGCGATGGCCGGCCTCACGTCCCTCGGCGCGGACGGCGTCGGCATCGAGGCTCGCGAGGCTGCCTTCGCCGACCACGAGGTTGAAGCCGCCCTGCTGATGGTCCGGGTGGGCGGGGATCGCGGTCTCGGTGATGCGCACCGTGAGCGTCGCCTCGCTCCCGGGCGCCACGGGTCCGTCGCTTTCCACGGTGACCGCGGTCGAAGGAGCCGGCTCGAGGCCGTGGCAACCGCAGCCCTGCGCGCCGCCGAAGCGGCCGACGCTGACCGCCCCGGAGGGCGACGTCAGGGCGAGCGAGACGGCCACGACGGCCAGTGGGACGATCGATCTCACGGTCGAATCGGTCGATGCGGCGGGCAGCGAAAAGTGTCCGCAGCGAGGGGGCACCGGTCAACTGGAATCTCGGCGATGACGAGACCAGTCGACGCCGAGCTTGCGCATGCGGGCTCGCAGGGTGTGCGGGTTGATGTCGAGGAGCACGGCCGCGCCGCGGGGACCCTCGATGCGGCCGCCCGTCCGCTCGAGCGCGAGCTCGATGTGGCGCGCCATCGCGCGATCGAGCGAGGGGAAGGCCTGCCCGGCATCGACGGCTTCCGGCCGATGCGACGGCGCCGGCTTCGCATTCGGCAGGGGGCCGAGCGCGGTCGCCACCTGCAAGCCCTTGCCGTCGCCGAGGATCGACGCCCGTTCCATCACCGCCGCGAGCTCGCGGACGTTGCCCGGCCAGGGATAGGCGACGAGGAGCCGAAGATCCTCCCCGCTCGGTACGTGCGGCACGAGCCCGAACCGGCGCGAAGCGCGGAGCGCGAAGTGCGTCGCGAGCGCGGGGATGTCCTCCGGGTGCTCGCGCAGCGCGGGAAGATGGATCGGAAAGACGGCGATCCGGTACCAGAGGTCTTCGCGGAAGCGTCCTTCGCGCGCCATCGCCGGGAGATCGCGATGCGTGGCGGCGACGATGCGCACGTCGACGTGGAGGAGATGCTGCCCGCCGACGCGCTCGAACGCCCCCTCCTGGAGAATGCGCAAGAGGCGGACCTGAGCGGCGAGTGGCAGCTCGCCGATCTCGTCGAGCAGCAGCGTTCCGCCGTCCGCGCGCTCGAACCAGCCTTTTCGTAAACCGACGGCGCCGGTGAAGCTCCCCCGCTCGTGTCCGAAGAGCTCGGAGTCGATGAGCTCGGGCGGAATCGCACCACAGTTCACGCGGAGGAACGGCCCCGCGGCTCGCCGCGAGCTCGCGTGAATCGCCCGCGCGACGACTTCCTTTCCGGAGCCGGTCTCGCCGAGGATCAGCACGGGGACGTCGGAGCGGGCGACGAGCTCGACGCGCTCCATCACCGAGCGAAGGCCCGCGTCGGCGCCGACGATCACATCGCCGCCGTCGCCGCGCCCGAGCCGCGTGAGGAGCGAACGGCGGTCCGCCTCCGCCGCCTCGCGGAGCTTCGTCGTCTCGCGGACGCGCCGATCGTTGTCGAGCGCGACCGCGAACGGCTCGAGGAGCGTGCGCACGAGCGCTTCGTCGTCGCGGTCGAACGCGCCTGCACGCCGCGCCGCGAAGACGAGCATCCCGACGGGCTCGCCGTCGTGAAGGAGCGGACCGACGACGAACGAGCGCCCGTCCGCTTCGGCGACGATCGGACCGGCGATGCGTGCGATCTCGCGGGCGGACCCGCGTGCGACGCCGCTGCCTCGTCCCCATGCGAGCAGCCCTTGGAGGTGCTCGGGCGAGAGGGTCACGTGTGGACGCGCGGGAGGCGCCTCGCGTCGCGAGCCGACCGCGAGCACTTCGAGCTCGCTCCGCGGCAGATCGATCGCGAGCACGATCAGCACGTCGAAGGGCAGGGGCTCGAGCAGCAGCGGCGTGAGATGCTCGACCGTTTCGTCGACCGAGCGCTGGCGCCCGGCCTCGCGCCAGACGCCCAGCAGGATCGATGGTTTCGCCCTGCTATCCCGTGGCATACAACGGATTTATCTAGCAAATATCCTGGCTACAGCCAGGGCCCATCACGGATCTTTTCGGAAACGACCTTCTTGCGGCTTTTTTCCGGTGGCCCGGAGCTTGCTCCCACCGAGACACCACTCAACCGCCAAAGGAGCTTTCTGCATGTCGTCCCGATCGGTATTCGCCATCCTCCTCGGCCTCGCGCTCGCGGCTTCCGCCGCGGGAGCGGCCGAGGTGAAGCTGCTCAACGTCTCCTACGACCCGACTCGCGAGCTCTATCAGGACTTCAACGCGGCCTTCGCCAAGCATTGGAAGGCGAAGACCGGCGACGACGTCGTCGTCGAGCAGTCGCACGGCGGCTCCGGCAAGCAAGCGCGCGCCGTGATCGACGGCCTCGAGGCCGACGTCGTCACGCTCGCACTCGCCGCGGACATCGATGCGATCGTCAAGGAGGGCAAGCTGCTGCCCGCGGACTGGCAGAAGCGGCTGCCCGACAACAGCGCGCCCTACACCTCGACGATCGTCTTCGTCGTGAAGAAGGGGAATCCGAAGGGCATCAAGGACTGGAACGACCTCGTCAAAGACGGCGTGAAGGTGATCACGCCGAATCCGAAGACCTCCGGCGGCGCCCGCTGGAACTATCTCGCCGCTTGGGGCGACGCCCTCGCCAAGAACGGCGGCGACGAAGCGAAGGCGCGCGAGTTCGTGACCGCGCTCTTCAAGAACGTGCCCGTCCTCGATTCCGGTGCGCGAGGCTCGACGACGACGTTCGCGCAGCGCGGAATGGGCGACGTGTTCCTCTCCTGGGAGAACGAGGCGTATCTGATCCTGAAGGAGTTCGGCGCCGACAAGTTCGAGATCGTGGCGCCGCCCCGGAGCATCCTCGCCGAGCCGCCGGTCGCTCTCGTCGATCAGTTCGCGGACAAGCACAAGAGCCGCGCGGTCGCCGAGGCGTATCTCCAGTACCTCTATTCGCCGGAGGGCCAGGACCTCGCCGGCAAGCACCACTACCGCCCGCGTGCCGAGGCGGCCGCGAAGAAGTACGCCGACTCGTTCCAGAAGATCGAGCTCTTCACGATCGACGACGTGTTCGGCGGCTGGGCGAAGGCGCAGAAGACGCATTTCGCCGACGGCGGCGTCTTCGATCAGATCTACCAGCCCGGTTCGTAAGGCCGAGATGGCGACGATCGGCAGGCGCTCGAGCGTTCTTCCGGGCTTCGGTCTGACGCTCGGCTACACGATCCTCTACCTGAGCTTGATCGTGCTGCTCCCGCTCGCCGCGCTCGTGCTGCGGCCGACGTCGCTGTCGCTCGCGGAGTTCTGGGGCGCGGTCTCGAATCCGCGAGTCGTCGCCTCGTACAAGCTCACCCTCGGCGCCTCGTTCGTCGCCGCTTCGATCAACGCGATCTTCGGCTTCGTCGTCGCGTGGACGCTCGTGCGCATCGAATTCCCAGGCAAGCGGCTCGTCGACGCGCTCGTCGATCTCCCGTTTGCGCTGCCGACGGCCGTTTCGGGCATCGCGCTCACCGCGATCTACGCGCCGACGGGCTGGATCGGCAGCCTGCTCGAGCCGCTCGGCATCCAGGCCGCCTATTCGCCGCTCGGCGTGACGATCGCGCTCACGTTCATCGGCCTGCCGTTCGTGGTGCGGACGCTGCAGCCCGCGCTCGAAGACCTCGAGCGCGAGCAGGAAGAGGCGGCCTCGAGCCTCGGCGCGAACCGCGCCCAATCGTTTCGCCGTGTCGTCCTGCCGGCGATTCTCCCGGCGCTCCTCACGGGCTTCACGCTCGCGTTCGCTCGCGCGCTCGGCGAATACGGCTCCGTCATCTTCATCGCGGGCAACATGCCGATGAAGACGGAGATCACCTCGCTCCTCATCATCACGAAGCTCGAGCAGTTCGACTACGCGGGCGCGGCCGCGGTGGCGGTCGTCCTGCTGCTCTTCTCGTTCACGCTGCTGTTCGCGCTGAACCTCTTGCAGTGGTGGGCCGGACGGCGGTCGGGGGCTCCGGCGTGAGCTCCGCGAATCGTCCCGCGACGGCCGAGGCGCCGTGGGTTCGCGTGGTGCTCGTCGCCACGAGCCTTTCCTTCCTCGCGCTCTTCCTCGTCGTGCCGCTCGCCGCGGTCTTCGTCGAGGCGCTCCGCAAGGGGTTCGGCGCGTACCTCGCGAGCTTCACCGACTCGGCTGCGCTCTCGGCGATCCGCTTGACCCTCCTCACGGCGGCGATCGCGGTTCCCGCGAACCTCGTCTTCGGCCTCGCCGCGGCGTGGGCGATCGCGAAGTTCGATTTTCGCGGCAAGAGCTTCCTCGTCACGTTGATCGATCTCCCGTTCGCCGTCTCGCCCGTCGTCTCCGGCCTGATCTACGTGCTCCTCTTCGGCATGCAGGGTTGGTTCGGGCCTTGGCTGAAGGCGCATGACATCCAGATCATCTTCGCCGTGCCGGGCATCGTGCTCGCGACGATCTTCGTCACGTTCCCGTTCGTCGCGCGGGAGCTCATCCCGACGATGCAGGAGCAGGGGACGGAGGCCGAACAAGCCGCGCTCTCGCTCGGCGCGACCGGCTGGCAGACGTTCTTCCGCGTGACGCTACCGAACGTGAAGTGGGCGCTCCTCTACGGCGTGATCCTCTGCAACGCGCGCGCGATGGGCGAGTTCGGCGCGGTTTCCGTCGTCTCGGGACATATACGCGGCCGCACGAACACGATGCCGCTCCACGTGGAGATCCTCTACAACGAATACGAGTTCGTCGCCGCGTTCGCGGTGGCGTCGCTTCTCGCGCTCCTCGCGCTGCTGACGCTCGTCCTGAAATCGATCGTCGAGTGGCGCTCGCGCGTGGAATCCGTTTCCGCCTCGCTCGAACCGACTACGGTAGAGGAGATCGCCGCATGAGCATCGAAGTCCGGGAGCTGACGAAGACGTTCGGGGAGTTCACCGCGCTCCACGACGTCAGCTTGAACGTCGCCGGCGGCGAGCTCCTCGCGCTCCTCGGTCCCTCCGGATGCGGCAAGACGACCCTCCTCCGCATCATCGCCGGCCTGGAGCGCCCGGATGCCGGCAGGGTCCATTTCTTCGGCGAGGACGTCACGGACGTCCACGTGCGGCACCGCCGGGTCGGCTTCGTCTTCCAGCACTACGCGCTCTTCCGCCACATGTCCGTATTCGACAACGTGGCCTTCGGCCTGACGGTGAGACCCCGTGCCGAGCGGCCGGCGAAGGCCGAGATCGCGCGGCGGGTGCACGAGCTCCTCGAGCTCGTCCAGCTCGACGGCCTCGCCGGCCGCCGTCCGGGGGAGCTCTCCGGCGGCCAGCGGCAGCGCGTCGCGCTCGCCCGGGCGCTCGCGGTCGAGCCGAAGGTGCTCCTCCTCGACGAGCCGTTCGGCGCGCTCGACGCGAAGGTGCGGAAGGATCTCCGGCGCTGGCTCCGGCGGCTCCACGACGAGCTCCACATCACGACCGTGTTCGTCACGCACGACCAGGAAGAGGCGATGGAGGTGGCGGATCACGTCGTCGTGATGAACCGCGGGCGAGTCGCGCAGGTCGGACCGGTCGACGACGTCTACGAGCACCCGGCGTCGCCGTTCGTCTTCGAGTTTCTCGGCGAAGCGAACGTGCTGCCCGTCGAGGTCCGCGGCCGCCAGATCTATCTCCCCGGTGCGCCGCAGCCGCTCGTCACCGACAGCATCCGGCCCGACGGGGCGGCGTGGATCTACGTCCGCCCCGGCGATCTCCGGATCGCGTCGAATGAGCAGGCCGGCTTCGAGATCGAAGTGCTCGACGTCCATCGCACGGGACCGCGCGTGAGCGTCGAGGCCAGGATTCGCGCGACGGAGCAGCCCGTCGCGATCGAGATCCCCCACTTACATCACGACGCTCCGCTCTTCGTCCGCGGCGCCACCGTTCGGCTGCGGATGATGCAGTTCAGCGTCTACGACGAGCCGCGCCTCGCCGCTCCCCCGACCGGACACGACGCGGTCGGCGTGGCGGCGACGCGCCGGCGGAGCATCGCATGAGCGAAGGCGCGCCTCCGAATATCGAATCCCGATCCGTCGAGCAGGAAGTGGCCGAGGAGCGCGCGTCCGCGCTCGGCGTCGTCGACGCGGTGCTCGGCGCGCTTCGCGGTCTCCGCTACGGCGAGGTGACGCTCACGATCCACGACGGCGCGATCGTCCAGATCGATCGCACCGAAAAGCTGCGATTCTCGCCGCGCCGCGCGCGGCGCTGAAGCGACCGACCGGCCCCCGCGCGGGGGAGGTCCCCACATGAACCTCCATGCGTCGACCGCTCTCGCGGAGACGTCTGTCCAAGTGAACATCGGGGAGAGAGATGAGTACGAGACGAGCGAGAGGCCTGACGGTCGCGGCGCTGTTGCTGCTGCCGGGTTGGGGGGAAGCGCGGGATCTCACGGAGATCCTGCGTGAGAAGGGTGTGATCACGAAAGAGGAAGCCGCGGAGCTCAAGGAGTCGAAAGCCGCGGCGAGCACGGCGTCCGCGTCCGCGGGAGCGCCCGGGCTGCCGGAGTGGCTGTCGAAGTTCACGCCGTTCGGCGACGTCCGGCTGCGAAACGAGGCGTTCTTCCGCAAGGACGATCCGGATCGCGTGCGGCAACGCTTCCGCCTGCGCTTCGGCGCGAAGGTGAAGATCAACGACGAGACGGAGCTCGGCTTTCGTCTCGGCAGCGGCGCGAACGGGGAGCTGATCTCCAACAATCAGACGTTCGACGACACGTTCCAGTTCAAGGACTTCAACATCACGAACGCCTACATCAAGGTCGCGCCGGCGAAGAGCTTCGGCTGGGCGCGACCGTACCTGCACGTCTGGGGCGGCAAGTTCGACGTCCCGCTCTACAACCCGCCGACGCCGACCGGGCTCGTCTTCGATCGTGACCTCGGGCCGGAAGGTGGCTTCGAGTCGCTGCGTCTCGTCGAATCGACGGACGGCGTGCTCCGCGGCCTGTTCCTGAACTTCGGCCAGTGGGTCTTCGAGGAGTCGAGCCGCACGGGTGACTCCGCGATCTTCGCGTTCCAGGGCGCGACGTCGCTCGCGCTCACCGACGGAATCCTCTGGAATCTCGGCGTCGGCGACTACCACTTGCAGAAGGCGAGCACGATCGCGGTCGCCAAGGGCCGGAACGCGACGATCGTCTTGTCGAACGCCGTGCGCCTGTCGGACGGCTCGATCCTCTCAGGTCGCGCGATCGATGCCACTCGTCTCGGTGAGGACGCGGAAGGAAATCCGCTGACGATCCGGGGCTACGTGAGCGACTTCAACCTGGTGAACGCGGGCACCGATCTCGCGATCTCGACCGGGCTGCCGAGATGGCCGCTCAAGATCTTCTTCGACTACGTCGTCAACACGGAAGCGGTCGGCAGCGAAGACACCGGCTACGAAGGCGGCTTCCAGATCGGTGCCGACAAGGATCCCGGCGACTTCGCGTTCATCTATGCCTGGGAGCACCTCGAGACGGACGCGGTGATCTCGGCTTTCACGGAGAGCGACTTCGGACCGGACGGCGGCACGAACAGCGAAGGTCACATCCTCCGCGTGAACTATGTGCTCCTGAAGAACCTCGCGCTCACGTCGACGGCCTACATCACCGAGTCGATCGACGAGGTCGAAGGCCGGAACCCCGAAACCAGCTACCGCTGGCAGGTGGATCTTACAGCGCGATTCTAGTGGTCATGGCGCCGGAGCCGGCGGTGGCTCCGCGGAAGCCGGCGGCGGATCCGCAGGCTTCGGCGCCTCTTCGGGCTTCTCCGCCGGGGCGCCCCCGCCCGACTGCTGCTCCTGCCGGATCTTCGCGCTCGCGCGGTTCTGTTCGGCGACCCATGTCGAGTTGTCGGGTTTCTCGGCTGCCGGGGCCGTAGCGTCGTCGATGCCTGCGCTCGGCGCCGGCGCGGCCACGGGCTCGGCGCTCGCGCTCGCAGCGGCGGGCTCAGCCGGCGCGCTGGGAGGGGGCGGAGCGGCCGCCGGGGCCGGCGCAGGGGCTGGGGGCGGTGCAGCCGCTTGGGCCGGAGCAGGCGCCTGGGCCGGTGCAGGCGCCGGTGCGGCCGGGGCCGCGGCTGCGGTTGCCGTTCCCGCGCCCGTGGCCGGCTCGCTCGGACTCACAGCGGTCACGGGTCCGTAGAGAGTACCGGCGGTTTCGCAGCAATTGGACGCGATCGCGAGCGTGACGTTCGCGCAGGCGAGCGTCACGACGATGAACGCGGCGCTTCTCGTCGGACTGAGCATGTCGAGCCCCCTTCTCGGGTTTTCGCGAGCCTATCACCGTGGTTCATCGGTTCTCCAGCGCGACGGCCTTGACCAGGGCCCAGGCCTCGACGCCGGGCGCGAGCGCGAGCTGGGCGACCGACCGGCGCGTGACCCTCGCGCGCAAACGGACGCCCACGTCGATCACGACGTCGGCGTCCGAGCGCGAGACTTCGACGATCTCGCGGATCGTGCCGCGGAGCACGTTCAGGTTCGTCACTCTTCCGGGCGGATCGAGGCTGAGCGAGACGTCGCGCGAGCGAATCCGCACGCGGCGCCGCTCGCCCGGCTCCGCGGCGGTACTCGGGATGCGAAGCTCGCCGCCCTCGAAGCGGATCCGCGCGAGGCTGAACGTGGCGTCGTAGTCGGTCACCGTGCCGGCGAACACGGTGCCGGGATCGAGCTCGGCGCCGAGGAGCGCGTCGAGCTCGCTCGAGAGCGCTTCGACCGAGCCGTGCGCGCGCACGCGCCCGCCCGCGACGAGCACGAGGAGCGAGGCGAGGCGGAGCATCTCCTCGAGCGAGTGCGTGACGTAGAGGATCGGGATCCCGAGCTCCCGTGGCAGTCGCTCGACGAACGTGAGGATCTCACCTCGAAGCGCGAGGTCGACGGATGCGACCGGCTCGTCCATCAAGAGGAGCCGCGGGCTCGCGAGCAGTGCCCGCCCGATTGCGACGCGCTGGCGCTCACCACCGGAGAGCATCGAGATGCGGCGATCGAGGAGCGGCCGCATTTCGAGAAGATCGAAGACGCCGTCGACGTCGAGCTTTCGCTCGGCCGCCGGCGTTCGCTTCCAGCCGTAGAGGAGGTTCGATCGCACCGAGAGATGCGGGAACAATCGACCTTGCTGGAACACGTAGCCGACGCCGCGACGGTGTGGCGGCACGCGCACGCCGCGTGCGTCGTCGAGCCAGACCTCGCCGTCGAACGAGACGAAGCCGCGCGGCTCCGGGCCGACGCCGGCGATCGCGCGGAGGAGCGTCGTCTTGCCCGCGCCCGACGGCCCGAACACGACCGCGATGCCGTCGAGCGCGAGATCGAGCCGCGCGTCGAGGCGGAAATCGCCGGCGTCGACCGTGAGCTTCGCGTCGAGGTGAGCGCTCAAGCCGCGTGCACCGGGTAGCGCCGGTTGACCGCGTAGACGACGCTCAGCACGACGAACGAGAAAAGAAGAAGCCCGGCCGCGAGCACGTGCGCCTGCGGGTACTCGAGCGATTCGACGTGCTGGTAGATCGCGATCGAGACGACGCGTGTCTTGCCCGGGATGCTGCCGCCGACCATCAGCACGATGCCGAACTCGCCGAGCGTGTGCGCGAAGCCGAGCACTGCGGCGGTAAGATAGCCGCGCGACGCCATCGGACAGACGACCGTGAGGAACGCGTCGAGCGGCCCGGCGCGGAGCGTCGCCGCCGCTTCCACGGGACCGCGGCCGATCGCCTCGAACGCTCCCTGCAGCGGCTGCACGACGAACGGCAGCGAGTAGATGATCGATGCGATCACGAGCCCGGTGAAGGAGAACGTGAGCGTGTGTCCCGTGAGCGCGAGGAACGGCGCGCCGATCGGACCGTACGGACCGAGGAGGAGGAGAAGGTAGAACCCGAGCACGGTCGGCGGCAGGACGAAGGGCAGGGCGGACGCCGCTTCGACGACGATCCGCGCGCGCGACCGCGTCCGCGCGAGCCACCAGGCGAGCGGCGTGCCGAGCAGCAGGAGGATCGCGACGGAAACGAAAGCGAGACGGATCGTGAGCCAGACCGGGCCCAGATCGGGGATCACGGCACCTCGTAACCGAACGAGCGCACGAGATCGAGCCCGGCGGGGCTCTTGAGATACTCGAGGAACGCTTTCGCCGCCGCGGAATCCTTCGCGCGTGCGAGCAAGATCGCGTCCTGTCGGATCGGATCGTAGAGGTCGTTCGGCACGAGCCAGCGGCTACCGGTCGGCTTCTTTCCGGGGCCGTCGACCTGTGAGAGCGCGACGAAGCCGAGCTCGGCGTTGCCGGTCGTCACGAACTGGAGCGTCTGACCGATGTTCTGGCCGAAGACGAGCTTCGGCTCGACCGCGACTTTGACCTTCGCGCGCTCGAGCACCTGCATCGCTGCAGCGCCGTACGGCGCCGTCTTCGGATCTGCGACCGCGAGGTGCGCGAACTTCGCTCCGCGAAGCGTGGAGAGACCGTCGGCCGCGACGCCTTTCGCGTCGGCCGACCAGAGCACGAGCTTGCCGATCGCATACGTGAACCGCGTAGCGGCGACGCCGTGGCCTTCCTTCTCCAGCTTCTCCGGCCGCTCGCCATCGGCCGACAGGAAGACGTCGTAGGGAGCGCCGCTCGTGATCTGTGCGTAGAGCTCTCCCGTCGATCCCGGACGCGGCTCGAGGCGATGTCCACTCGCCTTCGCGAACGGCTCGACCATCGCCTTCAGCGGCTCGAGGAAATTCGCGGCGACGGCGACCCCGACCTCATCGGCCATCGCCGACGTTGCATCCCCGAGGAGCGCGCAAACGAGGGCAAGAACGCGGAGCGAACGCCTGGCCATCCGCCGGGATCATCCATCGCCGAAGTACCTTCGGCAATTCCCATGGATTCTCGAACGATCACTTGCAGTTGCCGGCGATCCGATTAGGCTCCGGCGGAGGAGGATCCTCGGTGGACACCTACACGATGACGATCGACGGCAAGGCCGTCGGCGGCAAGAAGACGGCAGGCGTGATCAATCCGGCAACCGGCAAGGTGTTCGCCGAAGTCCCCGAGTGCTCACGAGAGCAGCTCGACGAGGCGATGAGCGCGGCCGCGCGGGCTCAGCCGGCATGGGCGAAGGACGTCGAAGCCCGGAAGCAGGCGCTCGTCGCGATGTCGAAGGTGATCAAGGCGAACGTCGCGAAGATCGCCCCGGTCCTCACGCAGGAGCAGGGCAAGGCGCTCGGAAAGGCGACGGAGGAAGCCGTCGGCGCCGCCGTGTGGACGTCCGCCACCGCGAAGCTCGACATCCCGCACGAGGTCGTCCAGGACGACGAGTCCCGCCGCGTCGAGATCCGCCGCCGGCCGCTCGGTGTGGTTGCGGCGATCACGCCGTGGAACTTTCCGCTGCTGATGGCGGCGTGGAAGATCGCGCCGGCGATCCTCGCGGGCAACACGGTGGTGATCAAGCCCTCGCCGTTCACGCCGCTCACCACTCTTCTGCTGGCGCAAATCGTACGGGAGGTCTTTCCTCCGGGCGTCGTGAACGCGGTGTCCGGCGGCGATGATCTCGGCGCGTGGATGACGAGCCATCCGGTTCCCCGGAAGATTTCCTTCACGGGATCCGTCGCAACCGGCAAGCGGGTGATGTCCTCGGCCGCACCCGATCTCAAGCGCGTGACGCTCGAGCTCGGCGGCAACGATCCCGCGATCATCTTGGACGACGTCGATCCGAAGAAAATGGCGCAGAAGATCTTCTGGGGCGCCTTCGAGAACAACGGTCAGATCTGCAGCGCGATCAAGCGCGTCTACGTGCACGAGTCCATCTACAAGCCGCTCGTCGCCGAGTTCGCCGAGCTCGCCAAGGGTGTGAAGGTCGGCAACGGCCTCGAGGAAGGCACGCGTCTCGGGCCGATCAACAACAAGCCGCAGTACGAGCGCGTGACGGAGCTCGTCGAAGACGCGAAGAAGCAAGGTGCGAAGATCGTGACGGGCGGCGAGCGGATTGCCGGCGACGGCTACTTCTTCCAGCCGACGATCGTCACCGACGTGACCGACGGCGTGCGACTGGTCGACGAGGAGCAGTTCGGCCCGGCGCTTCCGGTGATGCCGTACAAGGACGTCGACGACGCGCTCCGGCGCGCGAACGCGACGCACTTCGGGCTCTCCGGGTCGGTCTGGTCCGCGAGCCCGGAGCGGGCGACGGAGGTCGCGAGTCAGCTCGAGTGCGGCAGCGCGTGGGTGAACCAGCACATCGTCGTCGCGCCGAACCTGCCGTTCGGCGGCGCGAAGTGGTCGGGCGTCGGCGTCGAAGGCGGCTCCTGGGGCCTCCTCGGCTTCACCGAGATCCAGGTGGTGAACGTCGCGAAAAGCGGCTAGGAATCTTGAAGGGACAGTGCATCTTCCACGCCCTGTCCCTCTCTTCCTTTCGGCAAGTTCGCGCCGTAGCGCCGTCATTGCAGTCGCCCCACGCTCCGGGGCATCATCTCTCTCAGGGGGGTGACGTCGAGGCGACCGCCCAGACGACCGTGCGCGCGCTGATCACTCCCAACGATTCGTCGTTCACGCTCCGGTTCAACACCGTCTCGGAGACGATGAGCGCCGCCGTGATCCTGCTCGGCTGGGCGGTCCTCATCGGCTGGTTCTTCGACAACACGATGCTGAAGAGCGTCGCGCCGGGCCTCGTGTCGATGAAGGCGAACAACGCGGTCGGCTTCATCCTTCTCGGCGTCGCGCTGTGGCTGGTGCGCCAGGAGCCGGTCGACCGGCGCCGGCGAACCCAGATGACCGTCTGCACGACGGCGGTCGCGGCCCTCGGCCTCGCCACGCTCGCGGAGTACGCGCTCAACGTCGATCTCGGGATCGATCAGCTGCTCTTCCTCGAGTCGGACCGGATGGTCTGGACCTCCCACCCGGGCCGCATGGCGCCGACGAGCGCGGTCAACTTCATCGTCCTCGCCGCCGCGCTTCAGCAGCTCGATCGGCCGAACGCGCACTGGCGTGTCGAGGCCCTCGCGTTCACCGCGATCTTCGTCGCGCTCCTCGGTTACCTCGGCTCCGTTTACGCGCTCGAGCTCCTCCACGGCACGGGCCTCTACACGCACATGGCGGTCCACTCGACGGCGGGCTTCTGCCTGCTCTCCGCCGGCGTGCTCTTCGCGCGGCCGGAGCGCGGGCTCATGAAGATCATCTCGAGCCACACCGCCGGCGGCACGACGTCCCGGAGCCTCCTGCCGGCCGCGATCGGGATCCCGCCGGCCCTCGCGTGGCTCGTCTACCAGGGCGTCGGCGGGGGCTATTTCCCGCCGGGCTTCGGTCTCGCCGTCGTCTCGCTCGCGAGCATCGTCGCGTTCGCCGTGGTCGTTCTCCGGGCGTCGAAGCTTCTCTATCGCGTCGACGTCGATCGCGCGGACGCGGAAGAAGCCGCCACACGGAACCGAGAGCGGTTCCGCCTGCTCGTCGACGGCGCGCGCGACACCGCGATCTTCATGCTCGACGCGCATGGCACCGTGCAGAGCTGGAACCCCGGCGCGGAGCGCATCATCGGCTACGACGAGGAGGAGATCCTCGGCCAACACTTTTCGAGCTTCTTCCCCCCCGAGGATATCCTCCGCGGCAAGCCGCGGCTCGAGCTCGCGCTCGCGAGCGCGAACGGACGCGTCGAAGACGAGGGTTGGCGCGTTCGCAAGGACAAGACGCGCTTCTGGGCGCACGTGCTCGTCACCGCGCTCAGCACCGACGACGGCGAGATCCGCGGCTTCGCCAAGATCGTCCGCGACATGAGCGAGCGGAAACGGATCGAAGAGCGATTGAAGACCGCGCAGCTCCAGGTCGCCCAGGCGGAGAAGCTCGAATCCGTCGGCCGCCTGGCAGCGGGCGTGGCGCACGAGGTGAAGAACCCGCTCGCGACGATCCTCGGGGGGATCGACTATCTCGGCGATCGACCCGCCTCGAGCGCCTCCGACCGCGACGTGCTCCGCGAGATGCGGCGGGCGGTCGAGCGGGCGAACGAGATCGTCGTCGGTCTCCTCGACTTCTCCGCGCCGCACGACCTCGAGCTCGCGCCGGAGCACTTGAACGCGATCGTCGAAGACACGCTCCGCTTCATGAAATATCAGACGGAGCGCGCGCGTGTGTCGGTCGTCCGCGACTTCGGCGTCGGGCTTCCCCGCGTGAGGATCGATCGCCGGAAGATCGCGCAGGTCCTCGTCAACGTGTTCCTGAACTCGCTTCAAGCGATGCGCGAAGGCGGGACGCTGACGGTGCGAACGTTCGCGCGGAACGCGGCGCGCATCGACCGCGGCGAGCGCGGGCGTTCGGTGCTGGGACGCCGCGACGAGGTCGCCATCGTCATCGAGGACACGGGGACCGGATTTCCGGACTCGGCGCTCCGCAAGGTCTTCGAGCCGTTCTTCACGACGAAACCGACGGGGGAAGGCACCGGTCTCGGCTTGACCGTGTGCCGCGCGATCGTAGAGCTACATGGCGGCTCGATCGAGATCCGCAACCGGCAGGAAGGTGGCGCGCGCGTCACGATCGTGCTCAATCAGAAGGGGGATCCCGGACATGTCCAAGAAGCGTTTGCTGCTGGTCGATGACGAGGAAGGCTTCACGCGCCTCCTGAAGCTCAATCTCGAGCAGACGAATGCGTACGAAGTCCGCGTCGAGAACCAGGGCACGAACGCCGTCGACGCCGCGCGCGAATTCAAGCCGGACCTGATCCTCCTCGACGTCGTCCTGCCCGACATGGACGGCGGCCAGATCGCCGAGAATCTCCGCGAGGATCCCGATCTCAAGGCGATCCCGATCGTCTACTTGACCGCGATCGTCTCTCAGAGCGAGGTCGAGGAGAAGTCCGGCATGATCGGCGGGCGCGTGTTCGTCGCGAAGCCGGTCAGCAAGGAAGCGCTCGTCAAAGTGATCGAGAAGCAGCTCGGCGGCTAGATCTTCCGTTTCCCCTCGACGATCGCCGAGTACGTCTCGGCGTCGAGCGGCACGTAGGTGCTCGCCGCGTCGTCGCGCACGAAGAGCGGGTCGCCCACGCGCGCAGGATCGAAGCCCTCGTCTCGGTAGCGCGCCTTCTTCGGCTTGAAGTTCCCGGTCATGTCGAGCGCGGCGACGATGCGGACGAAGAGCGGGCGCGCGTACGCCGGGAGCGCTTGCTCCGCGTGTCGGAAGAACGCTCGTCCGTCGAACGGGCGGCCGTCCGCGAGCGCCACCGCGGCCATGCCCGCGCGACCGTCCGCGCCTTCGACGCGAACGCCATAGACGCAGACGTCGGCGACGCCTTCCGCGCGTGAGAGGAGATCCGCGACCTCCTGCGTGGACACGTTCTCGCCCTTCCAGCGGAACGTGTCGCCGAGCCGATCGACGAACGTGAACCAGCCGGCCGCGTCGCGGCGTAGCAGGTCGCCCGTGCGAAACCAGGCGTCGCCCGCGGCGAATGCGCTCCGGAGGACTTTGCGCTCGGTCGCGTCGGGATCGCCCGCGTAGCCGTCGTAGGTCATCGGTCCCGCGCCGATCCGGCCGAGGAGCTCGCCCGGCTCGCCGTCGCCGCATTCGACGAGGAAGCCGTCGGCGCCGCGCGCGAGGTCGCCCGTCGTCGCGTCGACGCGCGCGAGCTTGAGGTGATCGTGCTGGAACGGGAACGGCCGGCCGACGGAACCGGCTCGATTGCCGCGGTTCATCAGGCTGACGTTGCCTTCCGTTGCGCCGTACATCTCGAAGATCCGCGCGATGCCGAAGCGCTTCTGGAACTCTTCCCAGATCTCCGGTCGGAGGCCCGCGCCCGCGGCGAAGCGAAGCCGGTGATCGCGATCGGCCGGTGACGGCGGCAGTCGGAGGAGATAGCGGCAGAGCTCGCCCACGTAGACGAAGCCGGTCGCCTCGTGCCGGCGGACGTCGGCGAGGAACTCGCTCGCGCGGAAGCGTCGCCGCGACGCGAAGCGCGCGCCGTTGCGTGAGCGTCACGGCGAACGCCGCGAAGTTCGCGTAGCCGTGATAGAGCGGCAGCGGCGCGTAGATGCAGTCGTCCGGCCCGACGCCGAGAGCGCGCCGAGCGAGTGCCCGCCCATCGTGAACTTCGCGTGCCGGACGATCGCGGGCTTCGGATAGCCCGTCGTGCCCGACGTGTAGACGTAGAGAAAAACGTCGCCGAGCCCGACGTTCGCGAGATCGGGCGCGCCCGCGGGAGCGGCGGCGAGCTCGTCCGCGAGCGGACGCACGCCCGCCTCGGGCTCGCTCGCGTCGGCGAGGACGGTCACGCCCGGGAGCTCGCCGAGCGCGGTGACGGCGGCGAGCGAGCCCGCCCCGACCACGAGCACGCGTGCGTTCGAGACGCGGATCACGTGGCGGAGCGCGTCGCCGGCGAGATGGCTGTTCAAGAGCGCGGCGATCGCGCCCCGCTTCGCCGCGGCTCCCTGAGTGATCAGGAAGAGCGGCTCGTTCTCGGCGAGGAGCGCGACGACGTCGCCCTTGCCGATGCCGTGACGCTCGAGCACGTGCGCCAGGCGATTCGTCTCCGCCTCGAACGCGGCGAAGCTGAGTGAACGCGAGTCTTCGAAGACGAGACAGGGACGATCGCCGTGACGCTCCGCTTGCGCGCGGATCAATGGTCCGCAGGTCGGCGCATGACGCGCAGCCTTCGCGGCGCGCGCGAGCTTCGCGACGGTCGGGATCTCGGCGAGATCTTGGAAAAAGCGAGCGAGGCGCACTACGAGATCGAGATGTCGTAGAGCTCGCGCACGTTGTCGCCGAGGAAGCGCTCGCGCTCGGAGTGGGGGAGGAGCCCGGCGAGGTTCTCGACCTCGCGAAGGTAGTCGCCGGTGTGGTCCGGATGCGGGAAGTCCGACGCCCAGAGGAAGCGCGACGCGCCGTAGAGCTCGGCGAGCGCGGGGATCGTCCGCTCGTCGGGATCGCACGAGATCCAGCACTGGCGGCGGAAATACTGCGTCGGCTTCTCGCGGAGCGGAACTCGCGCGCCGATGAACGTGCCGTGGACGGCGTCCATGCGATCGAGCCAGTAGCCGATCCATCCGCCGCCCGATTCGAGCACGACGATCTCGAGCTTCGGAAAGCGGTCGAACACGCCGAAGTCGAAGAGCGTCGTGAACGCGTGTCGCACGCCGTCCGCGCCGGCGACCGAGGCGAGGAGCCGCGTCTTCCGGATGTCGTGGAAGCGGCGCGGCTGCGCCCAGGGCGGCTCGAACGTCGGATGGATCGCGAGCGGGACGCCGAGCGATTGCGCGGCCGCGAACACCGGGTCGTGATCGGGATGGCCGTGCGGCTGCTTCGTCCACGTGAACGGCGCGACGAAGGCGCCGCGGCAGCCGTCGGCGACGGCGCGCTCGAGCTCGCGCGCCGCGGCTTGCGGGTCGGTGAGAGAAAGATGCGCAATCGGGATCAGCCGCCCGCGCGAGTCGCGGCAGAAGTCGGCGATCCAGCGGTTGTACGCGCGCGCGTAGGCTTGCGAGAGCTCGGTGTCCTCGAGCTCCGCCTCCCAGAGGATCGAGAGCGTCGGGTAGAGCACCGCGGCTTCGAGGTTCTCGGCGTCGAGCAGCTCGAGCCGCTCGGCGGCATCCATCGAGCCGAACGGAGCGCCGGCGAGATACGTGCGCTTCGGCGTCGGCAGCACCTCGTCGATCGAGCGCCCCATGCCGCCGAGCGTGCCCGGGAAGCCCTTGCGGCTCATCGTCGACGGCTTGCCGCCGATCTCGAGGTATTCGAGCCCGTCGTCGTCGCGGCGGATGCGCAGCGCGCGGTTGCGATGGCGCTCCTCGAGGTAGCGCTCCCAGAGATCCGGCGGCTCGAGGATGTGGCCGTCGGCATCGATCGCCCCGCTCGTGTGGAGGCGGTACGGCACGCTCACCATCGCGCGACCATCCCCCGAAACGATCGCGCTCGGCAAGCCCTTGAACGCCGGCGCCGAGAGGTCGTATCCAAGCGACATGCGACCGTCTCGTTGGCTCGCGATCGCCGTGGGTCTTTCACTTTCGATCCCGGCCGCGGTGCTCGGCCAGGAGGTCCACAAGTGGCGGACGCGCGACGGCCGGATCTTCTTCGGCGATCGGCCGCCGGAAGGAAGCGTGGACCTCGGCGCGGTCGACGGCGCGAGCGCGCGCGGCCGCGGCAAGGTGCTGACGGACGAGGACGTCGCGGCGGACGAGGCGCGCGCGGTCGCGCCCGAGCCGCTGCCGGAGCCGACGATCGAGTCGCACGGCGTGAAGGTGCTCACCGATCGCGAGGTCGCGGCGGATGAAGCCGCGGCGACGGCCGCGGAGCCGACGGCGGAGCCCACGATCGATCCCGAGGCGGAGCGGCGCGCCGCGCTCGCGTCCGCGGTGCGCATCGTCGCGATGACGGCGACGCCCGGCAAATCGCGCTGGAAGCTCGCGGGCAGCGTCCAGAACGCGGCACCCGAGACCGTGCACGCCGTCGAGATCGGCGCCGTCGGGGCGTGGAAGAACACCGATCCGAAGGACATCCTGGCCGGCGAATTCGCGAGCTTCGCCTTCGAGGTGCCGTCGGACGGACCGATTCGCGCCGGCGCCTCGCCGCCCGAAGTCGAAGTCCGCTGGGCAGAGCAGACGCGTTAGGCTCCGAGGCCGGTTTTTTGTGCGCCGGCCGTACGAAATCCGCGGGTCCTCGCCGAACCGTCGGCCGATTCCCCAGTCGCCTCGCGTACATAGGGTCCGGCGCGGGGCTGGCACGTCCGTTGCGCTGGGGAGGGGCGTGGTTCTCGGGAGAATCGTCCGAATTCTCGGTGTCGCACTCGCGATCGGCGCTTCGGCCCATGCGGGCGTGGGCGAGCCGCAGTGTCTGGCCGACGGCGGCTCGATGGTACGGACGCTCGCCGGCACCTTCGACGAGCCTCAAGGAGGCGCGCTCCCGCCGGGCGGGACGATCGACGCGCGCGACGCGAGCTTCGCTCTCTTTCCCTACGATCGCGTTTCGGGACGAACGCAGGCGAACCTCTATCCGATCGTCACCACCGGCGAGAGCTTCTGCTTCGCCGGCGGAAACGTGCGCGGAGACTACGGCAACAACCGCTACCACCGGATTCCGGACAACGGCGTCTTCCTCCCGTTCGACTTCTTTCCCGCGAACGCCGAGAAGCCCGAGAGCTGGAACAGCGCGGGGTTCGTCTTCGGCGACGACGAGGCGCCGGGCGGCACGGTCGAGGGGATCTCGATCTGGAATACCTGGGACGGTGTCCGCGTTCGCAAGAAGGACGATTGGCTCGTGCGAGGCTCCCTGATCTCGCACGTGCACGACGACTGTGTGGCGAACGACGGGCTCCGCTCCGGCGCGATCGTCGACTCGCTGCTCGATGGCTGCTCGACCGGCTTGAGCGTCGAGCCGATCGAGGTGGGCGCGAGCGGCGAGGGCGAGGTCGTCAGGATCGAGCGCTCGCTCGTTCGTCTCGAGCCGATGGCCGGGCCGCCCGGCAACTACGCGCCGTACGGCCACGAGGGCTTCATCGAGATGGGCGAAGGGAAGGACGTGACTCGGACGCCGAAGCTCGTGATCGAGGACAGCATCTTCCTCGCCGAGATGGCGAGCCGGGAGCCGGCGTGGATGGGCTTCACGCCGGAGCTCGTCGCGAGCTGCCGGAACAACGTCGTCGTCTGGCTCGGCGCGGGCGCGTTTCCGGGCGAGCTCCCCGCGTGCTTCACGCTGACGCGCGATCGCGCCGTCTGGGACGCGGCCGTCACGGACTGGCGGCGGCGCCATCCGAACGTCGGGGCGGAGCCGGCCTCCGCCGCCGTCGGCGCGGCGGCCGCGCCGCGGCCTGCGCTGCCCCCGTCTCCCACGTTCCTGGAGGATGAGCCGTCACCGTCGCTCGCGCCGATCGGCGTGGCGCCGGTTCCCGAGGATCGGCTGTTAAAAACCGCCGCCGTTGCGAAGAGGCGCGCCGCGGCACCGAAGCCGGCCGCACCAGCGCGTGGAAGCGTGACGGCGATCGAGCGCGCGCTGCGGACGCACCCGCTCCACATGCTGTTCCTCGGCGTCGTGCTCGGCGCAGCCGCCCACGATCGCATCGTCAGCTGGCTCCGGCGCCGGAAGCGCGAGCTCGCGCTCGACTTCCGACTCGTCGATGCGCGACCGCCGATCCTCCTTGGCTGAGCCGGTGAGTCAGCCCTTCGACGCGGCGCGCGCGAGCACGGCGCGGTAGCCGTCGGTCACGCAAGCATCCTCGAGGACGCCGCTCTCGCGGAGGCGGCGGTGCAACCGCGGGAGATTGTAGTGCGGCACCGTCATCAGCAGGTGGTGCTCGAGGTGGTAGTTGACGCGATTCGGGGCGACGAGGAGCTGCTCCCACCAGCTCGCGATCGTGGTTCTCGTTTGCTGCATCTCGTCGGTGGTGTCCCCGACCATCGCGTGCTCGGCGA
>CAWBOU010000043.1:0-80861 GCA_963790365.1 uncultured delta proteobacterium | reverse complement strand
GTCGTCGCGAGCCGCTGACCCGCGACGGTCGCGTGCTCGCGCGACTGTCGCGGGGCGTGCGCTAGAGGCGCGGGCTCAGCTCGGGGAAGCTCGGTCTTGTAGGACGGCACGCAGAGGAGCTTCGAGCCGCTGATCTCGAGGTCGGCGTCGCCGAGCGCGTTCTCGGGCTGGACCAGCCGCTTCTCGAACTTCAGCTGATCCTTGGCATCCTTGGCCGTGTAGCAGACGAGGTGCGCCGTGGGATCTTCGATCCCCGAGCCGTCCTTGTCGACCGGGTTACAGAGGAGCTTCGGCTTGGAGACGATCGTCGTCTTGCTCTCGAAGCGATCCTCGACCGTCACCGTCCGCGGCTCGAAGGCGGGCGCGCCTCGCGGGATCTTCACGTCGTAGCACTGGAAGTGATCGAGCGAGGACTGCATCTGCTCGTCGTCGAGCTCCGTCGGCACGCAGAGTCCGCGCGGAGCCGCCGCGCTCAAGATGCTCGTTCCGAACTGATTGTCGACCTCGACGGTGCGCGGTGTGAACCGCTCTCCGCTCGGATCCCTGAGGCCGTAGCACTCGAGGTTCTGGGTGGGATCGAGGACACCCTCGTCGTTCTTGTCGGCGGCGGTGCAGAGGAGGTTCGGCTTCCGCACCGTCATCGGCTTGTTGTCGAACTGATCGGATAGCGTGGCCGTCTGGTCCACCCACGGCGTGCGGCTGGCGGCCGGGTAGCACTTGAAGTGATCGAGGGCGAGCGGCGCGCGCGTCGGGGTCACCGTCGGTGTCGCGGTCGGAGTGCCGGTCCGCGTCGGGGTTCCGGTCACCGTCGGGGTCGGGGTGATCGTCGCGGTTGCAGCCGGTGTTTGCGTGCCGGTCGGCGTTCTCGTCGGTGTCGCGGTGCGGGTCGGCGTCGCCGTGCGCGTCGGGGTCCGCGTTACGGTCGGTGTCGGCGGCACGGGCGTGGCGGTACGTGTGGGTGTCGGCGGGACCGGCGTCGCGGTGCGCGTGGGTGTCGGCGGCACCGGCGTCGCCGTCCGCGTGGGCGTCGGCGGGACCGGTGTCGCGGTGCGTGTCGGTGTCGGCGGCACGGGTGTCGCGGTGTGTGTCGGCGTCGGCGGCACGGGCGTCGTGGTGCGCGTCGCGGTCGCGGTGGCTGTCGCCGTGGGGGGTGGCCCCGCCACCGCGATGCACGCGGAGAACTCGGAGGTTGCGCCACCCCCGCTCGTCGCGGTGGCCGTGAGGAACTCGCCGGCCGAGAGCCCGGTCACGGAAGTGGAGAAGCTCGACGTTGCCGCTGCCGTCGGTCGTTCCCGTCACCAAGCTCGTGAGGAACGTCTCTCCCTCGCCGTTGCCGCTCGCGTCGCACGAGTCGTTGGCGAAGAGCTCGATCGTGAAGGTCGCGCCGGGAGTGCTGTTGAGCGTGCCCTGCACGCTCGTGTCTGCTCCCGCGAGGCTCGCGGAGGTCAGCACGGGGAAGTTCTGCCCGCGATTCGGCCCGATATCCAGGTCGAAGGCATCGTTCGCGGTGACGCCGCTCGCCCCGGCAGGTCGAAGGTCGATTCCCAGAGCGCCGTTGTCGCTGATGGAGTTGCGGCGGAAGGGGCTCAGCAGTTGGAAGGCCGTCGCATCGTCGATGAGCGCGATGCCCGCGCCGCCGTTGTTGGCGATGCGGTTATCTTCGATGCGGGCGTCGTGGGGCCCGGTGTCGATCTCGACGCCATTGCCGGCGTTCCCGAGCGGCCCGCCGTTGATGTCCGTGCCGATCTCGTTGTTTCTCACCCGGTTCGCGTTCGTGCCCTCTTCCGCGACGGAAACGCCCCCGAGCGCACCATTGCCGGAGACGAGGTTGCCCTCGATGACGTTGTTCAGGGTGCCGCCATCGACCCTCACGCCGCCCTGGTTGCCGAGAGCGGCGGTGCCGGCGGCGTTCGTGCCGATGCGGTTCCCGGCAACCCGGTGCCCGATGCTGCTGTCTCCGAAGACGACAACTCCGTAATCCGTGTTGCCCGAGATGAGGTTTCCCTCGACGTCATCGGATTTGCCGTCACCGTCGGTGCCGATGACGTTGTTCGTGCTGCCGACCGTCACGCGCACGCCCTGGCCGTTGTTGGGCAGCGCGGCGGTGCCAGCGGGGTTGGTGCCGATGCGGTTGCCGGCCACTTTGACGGCCAGCGCGTTCTGGAGGCGAACCCCGTGGGCGCCGTTGCCGGAGATCACGTTGCCTTCGTTGGCATCGTTGATCTCGTCGCCGTCCGTGCCGATGAAGCTCGGAGTGTTGAACGGCTTTCCCCCGACTGTGACACCGCCGTTGGCGTTGCCGGCCGCCGTGCTGCCGGACGCGTTGGTGCCGATGAAGCTGCACTGCACCCGATCGCCGCCAAAATCGTCATTGAGGAGAATTCCGGACTGCGTGAAGCGCTGGATCACCAGGCCGCGAAACGTGCTGCCGCCGGCGCCCGAGGAGGCCAGGCCGACCAAGGCGGTGTTCGTTCCGTCGAGCACCACCGTCAGAGCGGGCGGAAAGGCCGGGCAGACGGTCGTGGGGTTGGCCGGCGTGCCGACCCCGTTGATCAGCACCGGCCCGGCGATGGGCGGCAGGTCGGTCGCCACGGCGATCGTCCCGGCGACGGTGAAGACGATCGTGTCGGTCGCCGTGGAGGCGGGCTGGCCGGCAACGCACTCTCCAGCCGCGGGTCCGCTCCATCTCGTCGAGATTGGCGGAGCGGATCGCCTCGCGCAGCGTGCAGGCGCCGTCGAGCGCGCTCGAGGTGTCGGACCAGCTACTGACGACGATCGTGGCGGCGCGCGCCGGGGCGGCACCCAGGAGCACGACAGCACACGCGACCTGGAGGAGCCGCACAAACTGATTTGGCATCGATGTTGGTCGTACCTACACCAGCGGCCCGCAGGAGTCTCTACTAAGGTATAAAAGTCTTAGGAAGCTCACTCGCGCCGCTGCGCCTGCTTGGCGAGGCACCGGATTACCAGCGCCGTCCAGCCCGTCTGATGTCGCGCCGATCCCGCGTCCGTTGTCGCCGTGGAAGTACTCGTAGAAGAGGACGAGGTCCTTCCAGTGCGGATCGGCGCGGAAGCGCGGATCGTCTCCGGGCAGGGGCGCCCGCCTGTGGTGTCCGGCTGGAAGAGGCCCGTTACCGGCGCGAGACCGCCGGGCGACCTGGAGCAGGTTCATGCGGTTCCCCGAGCCCGTCGGGCATTCCACTTTCAAGGGTGTCCCCGTAAAGTGGTAGTACCGCTCCAGCGCCCGACCAGGAGATAATTGACCGGCATCCAGACGGGCCCCCGCCAGTTGGAGTTCCCGCCGAAGACGCCTGTGGGACTCCCCCGACTCGTACCGACGCGATATTCGCCGCCCCCGGGCGCAGGAGAAAGGGATGCTCCGCGTGGAACCGGGAGAGCGAGCGGATCTCTAGGGGCGAGAGGAGCTCGTTCTCGTCGAGCACGTAGCGGAGCACGCGTTCGAGGCGCTCGCGCGAGGGGATCGCGAGCAGCCGATGCCGTGTCCCCGCCGCGCTCCAGGTAGGAGGTGTGGCAGCGCGAGGTCCTGGCGGTTCTCGAGGAACCAGCGCATCCGCTTGACGAACCCGGGAAGCCTCTCGAGGCGCTCCTCCTCGAGCATCTCGGCGGCGAACAACGGGATGATGCCGACCATGGAGCGGATGCGGAGCGGCATCAGCTCCCCGTTACGTGGAGCTGGTCGTAGTAGAACCCGTCGCTCCCGTCCCAGAGGCCGGTGCCGCCGAGGCTGTTCATCGCGTCGGCGATCGCGACGAAGTGCTCGAAGAACTTGGACGCGACGTCTTCCGTCGCGGGGTTGTCGCGCGCGAGCTCGAGCGCCATCGACAGCATCGTCGAGCAGTAGAAGGCCATCCACGCGGTGCCGTCCGCCTGCTCGAGGTGCCCGCCGGTCGGCAGCGGGCGCGAGCGGTCGAAGACGCCGATGTTGTCGAGCCCGAGGAAGCCGCCGGCGAAGATGTGCTTGCCCGAGATGTCCTTCCGGTTCACCCACCACGTGAAGTTGATGAGGAGCTTCTGGAAGACGCGCGAGAGGAACAGGCGATCGCGCTCGCCGCGCGCGCCGGTCGTCTTGTAGATCCGCCACGCGGCCCATGCGTGCACGGGCGGGTTCACGTCGCCGAACGCGAACTCGTACGCCGGGATCTGCCCGTTCGGGTGCATGTACCACTCGCGAAGCAGCAGCACGAGCTGCTCCTTCGCGAAGGTCGAGTCGATGTCCGCGAACGGGATCGTGTGGAACGCGAGATCCCATGCGGCGAACCACGGGTATTCCCACTTGTCCGGCATCGAGAGGAGGTCGCGGCTGTGGAGATGCGGCCAGTCCGCATTGCGGCCGCCGCTCCGGCCCGCGGGAGGCTGCGGCTGTGACGGATCGCCGGCGAGCCAATCGCCCACCACGTAGTGATAGAACTGCTTCGACCAGAGGAGCCCGGCGTATCCCTGGCGCGCGACGTTTCGCTCCTCGGCCTCCATCGCGTTCGACAGGCTCACGGCATAGAACTCGTCGGCCTCGCGAATGCGGAGCGCGAACGTGTCGTCGTACTCGGCGCCGAAGCAGCGGCGCGGGGCTTCGCTCTCGGCGTAGAGCCGGAGCTTGAGCGTCGCTTCCTTCCCGCCCGGGATCTCGAGCAGCGTCCACGCGGCAGCTTTCGTGCCGAAGCCGCCTGGGTTCACGGCCGCTTCGCGGCCTTTGATCACGAGCTCGTGAAACGCGTCCTTCACCCACGGCGATGCCGAGGCTACGCCGTAGAGCCGTTGGTTGTTCGACTCGTTCTCGGTGAAGACGAAGCGCGGGAAGCCCTTCCCGGGAATCGCCTCCGCCTCGAATCGATACGCGGCGAGCGACGCGTGCTGCGCGACCATCACCCCGTCGCGGACGCGCTCGATCCGCGGCTTCGGCCAGTAGCCTTCGCCGGTGCGACCCCACGACCACGTGTTACGGAACCAGAGCTGAGGCAGCACGTGGATCGTCGCCGCGGCGCTCGCGCGGTTCGCAATCGTCAGGCGGATGAGAATGTCGTTCGGCGTGTTCTTGGCGTACTCGACGAACACGTCGAAGTAGCGGCCGTCGTCGAAGACTCCGGTGTCCGTGAGCTCGAACTCGAGGTCGCCGCGCCCGCGCCGGCGGTTCTCCTCGACGAGGCGCGCGTACGGGAACTCCGCCTGTGGATACTTGTAGAGCGCCTTCAGGTACGAGGACGTCGGCGTCGCGTCGAGGTGGAAGTATTGCTCCTTCACGTCCTCGCCGTGATTCCCCTCCGGGCCGCCGAGGCCGAAGAGGCGCTCCTTCAGAATCGGATCGCGGCCGTTCCAGAGCGCGATGCCGAAGCAGAGGCGGCACTCGCGGTCCGTAATGCCGAGGAGTCCGTCCTCGCCCCAGCGATAGGCGCGGCTCCGCGCCTGGTCGTGCGGGAAGTAATCCCAGCACTCGCCGGTGCCGGAGTAATCTTCGCGCACCGTGGCCCACTGGCGATCGGCGAGGTACGGGCCCCAGCGCTTCCAGTTCTTCTCGCGCCGATCGTCTGCGGCGAGACGGGCGTATTCGGCGAGCGGGGCGGAGGGATCGGTGCTCACGCGGTTCTCATCGCGGCGACCAGAACGCGACGTGCCCCTCGGCGAGGATGCGCGGCTTCTCCGCGGGGTTCACGGGCACGACGTGCACGGCGGGCGGCCCGACCGGACCTTCCGCCTGCTGGTCGACGCCCGTCCAGCCGGTGAACACGAACGCGCGTCCGTCCGGCGACCAGAAGCGGTGCGAGAGCGCGTACTGGTCGAAGAACTGGAAGACGAACACGAGCGCGGGGGAGGGCACGAAGCGGATGAGCCGCGTCTTCACGCCGCTCTTCACGTCGACGACGACCCATTCCCAGTCGCCGCGGTCGAGGTCGCGGACCGCGTAGAGGATCTTGTCGCTCTTCGGCGACCAGAAGAAGCAGCCGATGATCTCCTTCGCGATCGACTTGGTCTGGCCGGAGGCGACGTCGATGCGAACGATCTCTTCGAGCAGTGGCGCGCGCTCGTCGCTCGTCTTGCCGAGCGCGATGGATTTCCCGTCCGGCGACCAGGTGAACGCGGCCTCGGGATCGATGCGGGCGAGATCCTTGCGGCTCGTGCCGTCGCGCTTCTCGATCACGAGCCGCGCCTTGCCGTCCGGCGCCTCGATCCCGTAGGCGAGCCACGAGCCGTCCGGCGAATACGAGGCGGGGCCGAACGCGGCGGGCGAGGAGGTGCGGAGCGTTCGCTCGCCCGTCGACGGATCGAGGAGCGTCACGCTGCTCCGATCCTTCGACTCGGGATCGCGCGCGACGTGGAGCACGAGCGCGCGCGAGTCGCGGCGCCAATCGAAGAAGAGCGGGATGCCGGCCGCGACGTTCCGCGGAGTGTCGCGGTCCTCGGCGGGCCAGAGCGAGAGCGTGTGCACCGGGCCCGTCTGATGGAGGAACGCGAAGCGCGAGCCGTCGGGCGCCCAGTACGCGTAGATCGGCCGGAGATCGACGTCCTGGAACGAGTGGAGCACGCGCCCGGAGGGCGCGTCGAAGACGAGGAGCCGGCTCGTCGCGGGGCCGGCGCCCTGCGAGATGTAGAACGCCGCGAGCCGCTTGCCGTCCGGCGACCAGAGCGGCCAGCGGAAGGACTCCGGCAGATCCTGCACGAGCGAGAACGACGCGGGCCGCATCTCGGCGCCCGGTCCGAGCTGCCGCGACGTCGCGCCATCCGCCGTGCCGATCCAGAGCTCGCCGCCGAGATCGACCCACGCGATCTGACCGTCGATGGACGAGGGGGCGGGCTCGTCCTTCGCGGCGACCACCGTCGCGAGCGCTAGGGAGAGCGCGACGACCGCGAATCGCCTCCCCCTCACCCGGAGGCTTCGCCTCCGACCTCTCCCCAAAGGGAGAGGTGGATCCTCTTCGCCTCTGCCCGTTGGGGAGAGGCCGACGGCGGAGCCGGCGGGTGAGGGGGAGACGCTCACGCTAGTACGACCTCGGCAACCCGAGCACGTGCTCGCCGACGTAGTTGAGGATCATCTCCTGCGAGATCGGCGCGATCTTGAAGAGGCGCGCCTCGCGCCAGTAGCGCTCGACGTCGTAGTCCTTGATGTAGCCGTAACCGCCGTGCGTCTGCATCGCGCGGTCCGTGGCCTCGAACGCCGCTTCCGCCGCCATGTACTTCGCGATGTTCGCCTCCTTGCCGCAGGGCTCGCGTCGGTCGTACAGCCAGGCCGCCTTGTAGACCATGAGCTCCGCCGTCTCCAGCTTCGCCGCCGACTCCGCGAGCGGGAACTGGATTCCCTGGTTCATGCCGATCGGTCGGCCGAAGACGATGCGCTCCTTGGCATACGCGACGGCCTTCTCGATGGCGCGCTTGCCCATGCCGATGCACTCGGCGGCGATGAGGATCCGCTCGGGGTTGATGCCGTCGAGGATGTAGCGGAAGCCTTTGCCCTCCTCGCCGACGCGGTCCCCGGCGGAGACGTGAAGCTCGTCGATGAACAGCATGTTCGTGTCGACGGCTTTCCGCCCGCACTTCTCGAGCTCGCGCACCTCGACGGCCGCGGGATCGATGTCCGCGAAGAAGAGGGTCATGCCGTCCGTCTTCTTCGCGACCTTGTCGTACGGCGTCGTCCGCGTGAGGAGCAGCATCTTCTTCGATTCGCGCGCCTTCGTGATGAAGACCTTCCGGCCGGAGACGACGTAGTCGTCGCCCTTGCGAGTCGCGAAGGTTTCGATTTGAGTCGTGTTGGTGCCGGCATTCGGCTCGGTGACCGCGAACGAGACGTGAAGCTTCCCCTCGAGAATGTCCGGCAGATACTTCTGCTTCGCCTCTTCGGTGCCGTAGCGCACGAGCGGCTCGAGCCCGAAGATGCCGAGGTGAATCGAGGAGCAGGCCTGCGTGCCGCCGCCCGACTCGGCGACGGTCTGCAAGACGAGCGCCGCTTCGGCGATGCCGAGCCCGGCGCCGCCGAATTCGCGGGGGATCGTGATGCCGAGCCAGCCGCCCTTGGCGACGGCGTCGTAGAACTCCCAGGGGAACACGCCGGTCTTGTCGCGGTCGCGCCAGTACTCGTCGGGAAAATGCGAGCAGAGCGCTTGCACCTGACGCCGGATCTCTTGCTGCTCTTCGGTCCAGCCGAAGTCCATCGAGTCTCCTCCGCGAGCCTCGTGTTCTCGACCATCCACGCGCCGGAGGCAACGGCATGAAGCTCGTCTCGCCGGAAGAGGCGATCGCGGCGATCCCGAACGGGAGCACGGTGGTCTTCGCGGCGGGCTGCGTCGAGCCGCGCTCGCTGCATCGCGCGTTCACGACCGGCGTGGATCGATTCCGTGACCTCCGCGTGATCTCCGGGCTCTCGTTCGGCGCGTACGGCTATCTCGAGCGCGGGCTCGGCAAGAATTTTCGCTACTTCACCTGGCAGAGCTCGCCGAAGCTGCGCGAGCGGGCGCGCGCCGGGCTCGTCGGCATCCTACCGATCCGCTACGGCGACGTGCACCGCGTCATCCGCCGCGGGGGTGTGATCGAGCCGGATGTCCTCGTCACGCAAGTCTCGCCTCCACGCCGCGGACGCGTGAGCCTCGGCATCTCGAGCGGCGTGCAGCGCGACCTGATCGGCGAGGCGAAGCTCGTGCTCGCCGAGGTGAACCCGAACATGCCGTGGACTTCGGGCGCGAGCACGATTCCCGTCGGGCGAATCACGTTCGCGTGCGAGAGCGACGAGCCGCTACTCGAGTACAGGACTCCGAAGGCGAGCGAGCGCGACGCGAAGATCCTCGATCACGTGCTCTCGCTCGTGCCCGAGAACGCGACGGTGCAGCTCGGCGTCGGCTCGGTGCCGGATCGCGTGCTCGGCCGGCTCGCCGGGGTACGCGGCGTGCGGCTCTTCTCGGGGATGTTCTCGCAGGCGCTCATCGACTTCCTGAACGCGACCGAGGGCGGTCCGCCGGTCGTGACCGGCGAGCTCGCCGGCGACGCGACGCTCTACCGCTTCGCCGATCGCAATCCGCGGATCCGGATGGCGCCCGCGAGCGTCACGCACGACGTCGGCCGCATCGCCAAGCTGCCGCGATTCACCTCGATCAACTCGACGATCGAGATCGACCTCATGGGTCAAGCGAACGGCGAGACGATCGACGGTGTGCAGGTCTCGGGCGTCGGCGGCAGCCTCGACTTCCTGGAGGCCGCGGCCGCGTCGGACGGCGGTCTCTCCATCCTCGCGCTGCCGTCGACGACCGAGGACGGCAAGCGCTCGCGGATCGTCGCGCGCCTAGGCGAGGGAGCGGTCGTGACGGCGCCGCGCTTCTGCGTCGACGCGGTCGTCACCGAGTACGGGATCGCGCGCCTGAAGGGCAGGGACCTCGCGGCGAGGGCCGAAGCTCTCGCCGCGATCGCGCATCCCAAATTTTGCGCTTCGCTTACTTCTTGATCTCGCAGGTGGCGTCGAAGGTGTCCGTGCCTTCGAGACCCGAGCAGGTGTCGGGCGTGCCGTTGCCGCCGATCAGCACGTCCGTACCTTTGCCGGCGCGCACTTGGTCGACGCCGCCGCCGCCGTTCAGGGTGTCGTCACCCTTGCTGCCGCGGAGCTCGTCGTCGCCCTTGCCGCCCTTGATGAAGTCGTTCCCCGAGTTCCCCTTCAGGAAGTCGTTGCCTTTGCGGCCGAAGATCACGTCGTTGCCGTCGCCGCCGCAGATGAAGTCGTTGCCGCCGAAGCCGTCGATCGCGTCGTCGCCGCCGAGGCCGGCGATCGTGTCGTTGCCTTCCGTGCCGATCAGGTTCTCGGCGAGGTTCGTGCCGATGATCGTCGCCACGCGGTCGAAGCAGAAGATCGGCGCGGGCAGGCCCTCGCAGACGTCACCGAAGCCGTCGACGTCGGAGTCGAGCTGATTCGGATTGGAGAGCGTCGGGCAGTTGTCGCAGACGTCGCCGATCGTGTCGGTGTCGAAGTCGCCCTGGCTCAAATTGATCTCGCCGGCGCAGTTGTCGCACTCGTTGCCGAAGCCGTCGCTGTCGGCGTCGAGCTGGGTCGGGTTCGTGAGCGCGTCACAGTTGTCGCAGGCGTCGCCGAGCGCGTCGGCGTCGCCGTTCGCCTGATCGGGGTTCGGGATCGTCGGGCAGTTGTCGATGTTCGCGGGGATCCCGTCGTTGTCGGGATCGACGCCCGCCGGCGCGAGCTCGAAGGCGCCGATGTCGCAGACGGGCAGGCCGTCGGCGTCTCCGTCAGCGGGCCTGCCCACGCCGCGCTGGTCCGTTGCCGGACAGCCGGCGTCGCTCACGTCGACCGCGATGCTGGTCGGCGGCAGCGCGTGCGTCGGTGTCGGGCCGCCGTTGTTGCCGAGCACGGGATCGAGGATGTCGGCGAGGAACACGCCCGCGGGAGGCACGATGTCGCTCGCGTCCGGGGCAAATCCTACCGTCCCGGGGATGTTGTTGAGACCGAAGATGTTGAGCGTCGTGGTCGGGGCGTCCGAGTCGACGATATACACTTCCGGGCCGGCCGGCGCATCGTTGCCGGCGATGATCGAGCGCCGGAGGGTCAACGTGACGTCGTTCGCGTAGATGCCGCCTCCATAAGGCAACAACGGGGAATCGACGGTATTCCGGGTGATCGTGGAGCTGTCGATGACGAGGACAGCTTCTACAGCGTAGACACCGGCGCCTTCCGCGAATTGTGAGGCCGCCTCGGCGGTGTTGCCGCTGATCGTACTGTTCAGGATCGTTGTTGTCTGGTACCCGACAGCTACATTTACACCGCTTCCGTAGGCCGAGGTGCTTCCGTACGCCCGGTTGCCGCTGATCGTGCTGCCCGTGATCGTCGCGGCAGTGTCGAAGACGCCGATCCCGGCGCCGAACACGACACCGCCCGATACCCGATTGTCGCTGATCGTGCTGTTCGTAACCGTGAACTCGTCCCCGAAACCCACGGAGACGGCTCCGACCACTGAGCCCGTTCCGGACGTCTGATTGCCGCTGATCACGCTGTTCGTGATCGTCGTGGTCGACCCGCTTCCAACTGCGAAGAGGGCACTGCCCTCTGCAGGACCTGTCGCATCGCCGGCCGAGTTTCCCGAAATCGTGCTCGAGTTGATTGCCACCTGGCCGTTAGAGGCGGCGATTCCCCCGCCGCCGGCGAGGGCGGCGTTCCCCGAGATCTTCGCGTTCGTGATCGTGAGGCTGCCGCCGTCGTTGTAAACCGCGCCGCCGTTGACGGCGCTGCCACCCGAGAGCGTGACGTTCTCGAGAGTCAGCACCCCGCTCGCCGCGACCGTGAAGAGCCGGAAGACGTCGGGGTCGCTCGTGTCACGCGCGATCGTCGCGCCGTTGCCCGCGATCGTGATCGTGCTCGTGACGAGCTCCGTGCCGCTGTCTTCGCTGGGCGTCGCGATCCCCACCCCGAGCGTCTGCGTGCTCGCCGCGGGAAGCGTGATCGTGTCCGCGCCGCCCACGGTGCCCGTGATCACGCATCCGCCGGTCGGCGTGTCGTCATTCGCCGTCGTCACCGCGGCGGGAAGCGCGCAGGTGACGCCGTCGACCGCGATCGTGCCCGCCATCGCCGGCGCCTGGCCGAGCGCGAGCAGGATCGCCACGCCGGCGAGCGAGCGCGCGCAGCGGCTTTGCAGCGCGCGCCGCATCCGCCTCGGCAGGGCCTGCAGCTCTGCATAGTAGGCCGCGGCGCGGGGCAAGAGACCGCGCTCGACGATCTCGCTCAGCAGCCACGGTTGTCGGCTGACGGCCGCGAGCTCACGCGAGAGCATCCCATCGACCGCGAAGACCGTCTTACGCATGCCGCCTCACTTCCGCGGCACCGGCTCCCGGCCACCGCCCAACGCGTTACGAACGCGCCGTCTGTACCACGGTGTGTTCGCGAATCACAAATGCGAGTTCCTTCTTGATCTCGCAGCTCGCGTCGAACGTGTTCGTGCCCTCGAGGCTCGAGCACAAACGATCGTCGATGACGGTTCGTTTACGCGGCGCGGCGAGCCGCGAGCGCGCCGGCGACCTCGGCGACGACGGGTGACCAGTCGCCGCTCGCGAGCTGTCGGAAGAGTCGCATCGTCGGGTACCAGGGTGTGGTGCTGCCGGTCGTGAGCCAGCGCCAGTCGGGCACGAGCGGGAGGAGCGTCCAGACCGGCTTGGCGAGGGCGCCCGCGAGATGGACGACGGAGGTGTCGACGCCGATCATCAGGTCGAGCGCGTCGATCGCGAGCGCGGTGTCGCCGTAGTCGCGAAGCTGATCGCCGAGATCGGTCACCGTGACGCCTGCGGAAAGCTCCGCGAGATCCGTTCGGCGATCGCCCACCTGCAAGGCGTGGAACGAAACGCCGGGGGTACGCAAGATCGGCAACAGCTCGCGGAGCGCGAGCGAGCGATGGCGATCGTTCTTGTGGGTCGGGCTGCCCGCCCAGACGAGGCCCACCCGATACCGGCCGTCGGCGGCGATCGACGGCGCCCCGCCACCCTTGCGGCGGCGGATCGCCTCCACGTCGAGGTACGGAACGCGGTTCGGAATCGTCTCGAGCGTGGTGCCGAACACGCGGGGCAGGCTCATCAACGGCAGATACGCGTCGAACTCGTTCACGCCGATGCGCCCCGCCTCGCGGAGCTCTGCGATCCCCGGGACGGTCGCGAACAAAGGGGCGAGCTCCGCTTTGCAAACGAGGATCACCTTCCGCGCGCGCTCGGCCGCCAGCGGAATGAAGCGCGCGAGCTGGATCGCGTCGCCCGCGCCTTGCTCGGTGTGGAGGAGCAGCGTCTTGTCGGGGATCGGCGAGCCGTCCCATAGCGGATGCGGCGCCTGGAACGGCGTGAACTCGCCCGTCTTCCAGCGCCAGTCGTACTCGACCCAGCCGCGCTCGTACTCGCCGAGGAGGAGGAGCGTCATGCCGAGATTGAAGTGCGCTTGCGGCCAGTCCGGCCGGCGTTCGATCGCATGCTCGTAATGCGCAACGGCCGCGCGCGGATCGCCGCGACGGCTCGCGGCGAAGCCGAGGCTGTTCCAGGCCTCGGCGCGGTTCGGCTCCTCGGCGACTACCTGCTCGAGTTGTGCGGTCGCCTCGTCGTGCCGTCCCGCGTCGCCGAGCGCGACGCCGAGATTCAGGCGCGCGTTCACGTCCTTCGGCTCGAGCTCGAGCGAGCGCTCGAAAGCCGCGATCGACTCGTCGAGCTTGCCGGTACGATGAAGCTCGATGCCGCGGCGAAGGTGGTGGAGCGGGGAGCGCTCGAGGTCTTCCGGCTTCGGCAGCGCGACCTGGGCGAGCGCCTCGTCGGGCAGCACGTAGGACTGCGAGAGCCGCTCGTCGTTCCACTCGAGGAGCTCCGGGAAGCGGATACCGTGCAGCACCTGCACGGCGAAGATCTCTTGCACGCCCGCTTCGAACCGAATGAAGCCGAGCGTCTGGCCGGTCTCGAGGTTCACCACCCACACGCCGCACGTCCGCTCGTTCAGACGCTCGACGAGCGGGATGCCGCTGAACGTCGCGCTCTCGCGTACCTGAGAGAGCCCTACGAACGCGATCGGTCCGACGAAGTCGATGCCGCGCGTGAACCCCGGCAAGCGCGCGATCGTCTGCCACGTACCACGCGCAAGATCGGCGATCGCGATGCCGCCGTCGCCGGACTCGAGGAGCCAGAGCTTGCCGCGGTACCAGCGCGGCGAGTGCGGCATCGACAAGCCGCGCAGCAGGATCTCGTTCGTCTCCACGTCCATCAGCAGGCCGCCGCTCTTCTTGTTCACGCGCCAGCCGCCCGCCGCGTCCGTCTCGCCGAGCGCGGTCACGTACTTCACGCGGCCGTCGCCGAGCGCGAGCCCGTTCAGGTGGCAGCGGTCCTCCGGCGCGTAGGCGCTCACGAACGGGGGCCGCCAGCGCGGCGTGAAGCTGTGATCGACGTCGAGCGTCGAGAGGCAGCAGAAGCGGGTGTTCACGACCCAGAGCTCGCCGCTCTGGTCGTAGGCCATCTCGTGGATGTCGATGTCGCCGGTGACGTGGAGCCGGCGCGGCAGGAAGCAGGCGTCGTGCTTGCCGGCGGGCTCGATCTTCGCGGCGACCGCAGGCACGTTCCGGTAGAACCAGACGGTGTTCGCGCCGCCGATCGTCAACCGGGCGCGATCGGCGGCGATCCCCATCGGCTTGCCGAACGTGCGGAAGTGGGTGTTCAGCTTGTCGCCGTCCGCTCGGATGAGGATTACCTTGCCGGCCTGGTACGTCGAGACGACCAAGCTGATCCCGAGTTGGCGAAAGAGCTCGGGAAGATTTGTCGTGTGAACGCTGCGGAGCGCGTCGTTCGCCGGAGCCACGCGCCCTAGTCGGGCTTCCTCGCCCCGGATGTCAATCGTCAGCGGTTCAGCGTCTCTTCGAGCTCGACCGTGTTGTTCGCCTGCTCCCGGTCGGCGTTCGACGGAGACTTCTCTTCGACGAAGTGGAAGACGCCGTTCGCGTCGCGGTAATGGCTGATCTTCTTCGTCGACGCCCGGCGCACCGGAAACGCGTGGAGCTCCCGCTCCTCGATCGTTTCGGGCGGACGGGTGAGCTCGTCCTCCGGGGACACCGCCCACCGCTCGGGCTCCTCGGGCGGCGTAAGCCAGATCCACCCGACTGCCACCCCCAGCGCGAAGAGGCCGGGGAGCGAGAGGAGGGAAAGGAGAGCGAGCTCTCTCGAACGAGTGTCCGTATACCGCACATCTACTGAGGTCGTGGTCGGAAGCAAGTCGCGACGCGTCGGCTCTGTGGATGGGATCTTCCTCCCATTGTCGGAATCCCGAGTGTTGAAATCGGCAGCGCGACGGGATTGCATGCTCGCGAAAGAGGAGGGCGTACGATGGGAATCATTGGCACGATCATCATCGGGCTCATCGTCGGACTCGTCGCCCGAGCGGTGATGCCCGGCAGGCAGGCGGTCGGGATCATCCTCACCATCGTTCTCGGCATCGGCGGCGCGCTCGTCGCGACCTACGGCGGACAGGCGCTCGGGTTCTACCAACCGGGCGAGGCGGCGGGCTTCATCGGCGCGGTGGTCGGCGCCGTCGCCTTGCTCGCCGCGTGGGGGGCGATCAACCGGGGATCGTAGCGCGCCGGAGCGCCGTCGTCGGCGCGTAGCCGCGGAGAAGCTACCGTGAGGCGGCCTCGATCCGGCGCGCGAGCTCGGCATGATGCGGGCTCAGGCCGGCGAGTTTGTGGGCGCGGTCGAGCGCGGTGCCCCCGGCCGAATCCTTCGCACCGAGATCGAGCTTCCGCTCGAGGAGGACCTGCGTGACGCGCAGATAACGCTCGTCGACGGTGGTCCCGAGAGCCTCCTCGGCGACGAGCATGAGCGCGTCGCGGCCGCTCTCGTCGCGCGCGTTCGGGTCCGCGCCCTTTTCCAGAAAGGCGCGGACGGCGTCGGCATGCCCGCGCTGGGCGGCGAGCATCATCGCCGTCTCGCCCGGGCGAGCGCGCTGCCCCGTCTTGCCGCGAAGCTTCTCGTAGACGCTGTCGAGCGAGCCGACGTAGTGATTCGCCGCCGCGCCCGCGGTATCGCGCGCGTTCGGATCGGCGCCGCGCTCGAGGAACGCGCGCACGATCTCCGGGTTCCCGCCGGCGGCCGCGACGAAGACCAGCGGGAAGCCGTGCTTCGACGCCGCGCGCGGGTCGGCGCCGCGCTCGAGTAAGGCTCCGACCACGGCCGCTTGGCCGCCGGAGGTGGCGTGCTCGAGCGCCGAAAAGCCGTCGTCGTCGCGGGCATCTGCTCGCGCCCCGCCCTCGAGGAGCGCGAGCGCGCACTCCGGTTGCTTGTCCGTGATCGCGAGCACGAGCGGCGGAGGCGGTGGCCCCGACGACGGTCGGATGATTCGCTCGCCGAAGGCGGTGCTCACGGCGTTCGAGCTCGGATCCGCGCCGCCGGCGAGGAGCGAGCGAACGCGCGCGGCATCGCCCGCCCGGATCGCCGCGTAGAGCGCCGAGTTGTCCGGTGCCGACGAGCGGCAGCCGAGGAGAAGGCCGAGCAGCGCGAGTCCGGCGATCCCCCGCATCATCGTCGCGGTTATTTGATCGCGATCGGATTCACCGGCGACCCGGTGCCCCCCACGATCTTCAATGGCGCGCCGACGAAGAGGAAGTCGTACTGACCGTCCTTTGCGCAGTCCTCCGCGAGATCGGCGAGCCAGTTGATCTCGTTGAACGGAATGCCGAGGTTGCGGAGTAGCGCGGCGTGGAGCGGGAGGAAGTAACCGCTCTCCGACGACCACGATTGCTCGTTCGCGATCGTGTCGACGGTGAGCGACGGGATCTCCATCTCGTGGAACCAACGGATCAGGGCGGGCTCGTCGGTGATGCCCGGCTCCATCACGGCCTTGTCGGGGAAGAACGCGTCCGCGCCCTTGTCGTAGAAGACCTTCAGCCAGCCGGTGTGGATGACGATGATGTCGTGCTTCTCGATCTTCACCTTCTGCTTCGCGGCGGTCTTCAAGAGATCATCGAGCGTGATCTGCTCGTTCGCGCCGAGGTGGGGAACGCCCTTGTAGCGTGCCACGTCGAGCATCACGCCGCGGCCGACGACGCCGTGCTCGGCGATCGGTTGGATCGAGCACTTCTTGAGGCCGCCGATCGTCGTCTTCGCGTCGTAGCCGTTGTAGAGCTTCTCGCCGTACCAGACGTGGCCGAGCGCGTCGTACTGCGTCGTGCCCTGCACGTACATGAAGATGACGTCGTCCGCGTACTCGAGCCCGCCGGGGAAGAGCGGCGCCTGGTCGTTGATGTAGAAGCCCTTGTCCATGTTCATCGTCTTCACGGGCTGACCGCGTCCCGGATAGATCGGGTCGCCTTCCTTCCGCGCGACGGGAACGCCGAGCGTGAAGACCTTGCCTGAGCGGATCGACTTCGCGCCGCGGAGCACCTCGGCGGAGGTCAGGAAGTTGATCGAGCCGAGCTCGTCGTTCGCGCCCCAACGCCCCCAGTTCTTGGGCATGTCCTTGAGGTGCTCTTCGAACGACTTCGTCGGGACCGGCTTGGTTGGATGCGGCATCTTTGTTTTCCCGCCTTTCTCTCGGACTCGTAGGGTCAGCCGCAGCGAAGCAAGCCTGACCCTCGTTGGAGGTCTCTGACTCGGCGTCGCGCGGTTGGCAATCCTACTTTCGACGCGCGCGCTCGGCGTCGCGTACGGCGGCGAGGCAGGATTCGGCGCTGTCGACGCCGACCAGCTCCTGGCCCTCCGCGCCCTCCGCGGCGACGATCCACACGGCCTCGCCTTGGGAGAAGTCCCAGCGAAACACGCCGGGCGAGGCGAGATCCTCGCTGCCGTCGAGACCGGTGCGCCCGTAAATGAAGCTCCGATACCAGAGAGGGTGGTGTGAATACTCGCCGTTCATCGCCACCACGATCCCGGGCACGCCGGCGTAGGGCCGCCAGACGAGCCGTCCGAAGCTGATCTCGGGGTCGAAGCGGAAGGTCGGATTCTCGGAGTGGAGCGCGCTCGCCTCGCGCCCGGAGAAGAACGGTCGCACCGTGAGCGAGATGCCGATGCGTGGCCCGCGTACGCGCCACGCGGCCGCGGTGAGCGAGGTGCCGTGACGAACGACGATCTCCTGCTCGACCTGCGCGCCGCCCTCGATCGCATAGCGCCAGCGTGGCCACGGATCCGGCTCGAAGTCGGCGATGCGCTCGAAGCCGTCGGGATGGACGACGTCGGGCGAATACCGCTGCGAGCTGATCGCGAACTTGCCCGCCGGCCCGTCGATCCACGCGTCGAAGCCGTTGACGAGAACGAAGCGTCGGTCGGGCGCGACCTCCGTGACGAGGAGCCCTTGCTCGCGGCTCGCGCGCGGCCCGCCGACCGTGCCCGAGGCGTAGCCGCCGAGACCGTTCGTCTCCACCCATTCGGTCTCTTCGAGGCGTCGCCCGAGCATCAGGAGATTGTCTAACCGAACGCGATGCCGAGCGTGTAGAGCGCGCCGAACGCGAGATGCAGCTTCGCCGTGCGCTCGGGACCGTCGCGGAGGCTCTCGCTTCGCTCGGCCGTGTCGGAGAACGCGAGCCGATGGAGCCCGACCGCGATCGGTAGCGTGGCGAACGTTGCGAGCGCGGCGAGAGGAACGATGCCGCCTGCGGCGAGCGCCGCGGTCGAAGCGTAGGTCGCGACGAGGAGTGAGCTGAAGAGCACACGCGAAGCGCGCGCGCCGAGCGCGATCGCCAGCGTGTGGATCCCGCTCTCGCGATCGTCCGCGAGATCGCGCGTGTCGTTCGCGTGAAGGATCGCCGTCACGAGGAAACCGACCGGGAGGCTCGCGAGCACGATCACGGCGTTCCAGCCGCCGGTCTGCACGAGATAGCCGCCGACGGTCATGCCGACACCCATCGCGAGAAAGACGAGCGGCGCGCCGAGGGCGTGGTACTTCGCCGCGACCGGCGTCGCGGTGTAGAGGACGGCGCCGGCGATGCCGAGCGCGCCGAGCACCACGAGCGGCGTGCCGACGCGGCCGACGAGCGTGAGCCCGACGCCGGCGGCGAGCCCGAGGCAGAGCCACGCGCTGCGCGCGATCGCGTCTTCCGTCAGCTCGCCCGAGACGAGCACGCCGCTGCCGCCGAACGTGTCCGCCCGATCCACGCCCTGACGGAAATCGTAGAGGTCGTTCAGGAGATTGCAGCCGGTGTGGACCAAGATCCCGGCGATCAATGCGAGCAGGAACGCGCCAAACGAAAGTTCTCCCACCTCGCGGTAGGCGAGCGCGGTGCCGAGCGCGATCGGCACGATGCTCGCCGGATAGGAATACGCACGGACCGCGGTGAGCCAGGTGCGGGGAGAGGACATCAGTGCTCCTCTCGCACAACGCGTGCGCCAATTCACCTCTCCCCCTTGGGGAAGAGGATCCGAACGCACGTTGTGCGTTCGGATGCGAGCCGACCCGACCGAATGGGAGGGGCGTTTGGCGAGCCGGCCCGGCCGGCGAAGCCGGCGGGTGAGGGGGGAGGCGGTTTCGGCTAGCCTGGCTGCGGGGCGCCGGTCGCGATCAACGGCGAATAGAAGCGGCGATCTGCTTCGAGCCGCGCGGCGACTCGCTGGCGCATGCGGCGCGTGATCTCGGCGTGATCCCCGGCGACGTTCGTGCGCTCGTCGGGGTCGGTGCCGACGTCGTAGAGCTCCTCTTTACCCGTCGTCGCGTCGACGATGTACTTCCAGCGCGCTTCGCGAACGCCGAGCCGGAGGCCATCGGCCGTCGACGTGAAGTACGTGCGCGACGGCGCTTCGGCGGAGAGGAGACTGCGGCCCTGCCACGTCGGCGCGGGCTCGAGGCCGACGAGGTCCGCGATCGTGAGCGCGAGGTCGACATGTCCGCCGACGACGGCCGAGCGGCTGCCGCGCGGGAAGAGCTTCGGGCTCCAGAGGATCATCGGCACGCGCATCTGCTCGTCGTAGAGCGTCGTGCCGTGCCCGTAGATCGAGCGAGGGTCGCCGAACGCTTCGCCGTGATCGCCGACGATCGCGACGAGCGTGTCGCGATCCCGGCCCCTCGCGCGCAGCGCTTCGAAGAGCCGCCCGAGCTGGCGGTCCGTGTCGTGCAGCACGTTGAGATAGCGATCGAGGTCGTACGCGTCCGGCGGCGCCGCGCCGTGGAAGAAGTCGAGGAACGGCGCGCCGGGCGTCGGCTCGTACGGATGGTGCGTCTGCACCGTCCACGCCATCGCGAAGAACGGTCGCTCGTCGTCTTCCGCGAGCCAGCCGAGGAGGCCGTCGATCGCGCAGCGGTCTTCGCCGCCCCAGTAGGTGAGGAGCGCGCCGCAATCGAGGTCGCGATGCTCCTTCACGACGTCGAAGCCGCGGTCGCGGACGAAGCCGCGCCAGTTCGCCCAGCCGAGATCGCTCGAGGTGAAGAGCGCGGTCCGCCGTCCGCTCTCGCGGAAACGATCCGCGATCGATTCGCCCGGCAGATCCGGGAAGTCGACCGTGAGGTCGCGCCAGGAGACTCGCGGATGCACCGAAAGAAGGAGCGCCGCGAGCGAATCGCTCGATCTGCCGGCCGGCGCGTAGAACGCGTCGAACACGAGCGCGTGCTTCGCCTCGGCATCCAGAAACGGCGTAGCCGGATAAGGGGAATCGTAAGGCTCGAGCCACTTCGCAGACACCGATTCGAGCACGACGAGGATCACGTTCTTCGGACGCTGCGCCGCCGCGACCCGCGAGGTCCGATACGCCGCCGCGCGCACGATCGGCGCGTTCGCCCGCCGCTCGGCGCGCATCGCGACCGTGTCGAAGTCCTCGAGGTCGATCGCGGTGGCGGCCTCCGCGAGCGCGAGCGGCGATTCGTCGATCGGCGCGCGCAGAACGGACGCGAGATACGTCACGTGCGGATTCTCGGCGATGCGATGGTCGGCCCGTTTGTCCCACCGCGCTTCGAGCTCGAAGCCGCCCCACGCGCACCAGAGCGCGGCGAGGACGACGAGCACGGCGAACGCATCGCGGCGCACGGGGCCGCTGCATGCATCGACGAGCAGCCGGAGCCCGAGCAGGAGTCCGGCCCAGATCCAGACGCCACCGAGGAGCCCGGCGAGCACCGGCAGCGTGAGCGACGCGGAGAGGATTTCGAAGAAGCCGGCCGCGTCACCCGCGAGCGAAACCAGTGCATGCGTGAGCGGCATGCGGAAGAACGCGAAGATCGAGAGATTCGCGATCGCGAACGCTGCAGCGAGAGAATACGTCGCGGCGAGCACGGGCTTGAGCACGCCGCGGAGCCCCGGCACGACGCGCGCGACCACGAGGAGGAGCCAGTGGCGATCGCGACCGCGGCGACGAACGTGACGTCCGCGACGGTGATCGCCGAGAGCGCGGAGAGGAACGCGAGCGCGCCTTGCGGCTTCGCCGGCGCCTGGGCGAGCAGGTATGCCGCCTTGGCGGCGACGAGCACGAAGCCGAGGGCGATCGCGGGCGGCATCGCCACTCCCGCCGTCCCCGGCGGGCCACCGCCGCCGTGCCGACCATCGCCGGACGGCCACCCTCTCTGCTGCCTCGCGTCATCGATCTCCCCCGGGCCCTCACCGGAGTGAAACACGGCGACCGTTCTTCCCCTCTCGGTGCCGCGGTAAGCCCCCGAATCGGCGGTAATAGAAGTCGCGGGGTGGTGGCAAGGATCCCATCATAGTCTCACCAGTAGCAAGGACGAAGCCGACCGCGGCGCTCTCGACGCGACGGTAGATCTCCCCGCAGAGACGGCGTGCTTCGGCCCCCACCCAGCTCTTCGGGAGCAGCTCGCTCGGCAGCTCGGGATCGCGCAACAAGATGCGCCGGTACTCGTGGATTGCGAGCACGCGAATCCGGAACGCCAGCTCGGGCTCGGGCGTCGTGCCGCGGAGCTGGCTCGCGAGCGGGCGGAAGCGCTCGACATAGGCCGCGTAGTCGGCGGCGAGGTCGCGGAGATCCCAGGCGGCGTCCGTGAGCGCGTGGAGTGGAGCCGGGCCCTCCCGCTCGCCGCGCGCGCGGAGGATCAGCGCCGTGCGATCGAGGCCGAGGTCGCGGAGCGCATGCTCGAGCTCGGAAACGTCCGCGCGCGGGTGCACGAGCACGCTCGGCGCGAGCTCGCCGAAGCCGTGCCAGCTGAGCTCCCGTCGCGCCGTGTCCCTTCGTTCGGCGGAGGCGGTCGGCGGGATCACGACGACCGACCAGCTCCCGTCCCATGGGTGCGGCGCGTCCGCGTAGATCCGGCGGTCCGCATCCGCGAATCGATCGCGGCCGGTCGGCGTGAGGAGATAGTCGGAGCGCCGGCCGCCGGTTCGCGTCGTGAACCAGTCATCGGCCGCCAGGCGCTGAGCCGCCGTGCGGACCGCGCGGTCGTTCACCCCGAACGGCACCAGCCAGCGGATCAGCGAACCGAGCCAGATTTCGCCGCCGTGCGGCACGACCGCGTCGCCGAACGTCGAGACGACGAGCGAGGCCGCTTTCGGGGGGCGCTGCTCGAGGATCCGCTCGAAGGATTTCATCGCGCGATCTTCATGATACAAGTTTCATGATACAAAGGCTTGACGGTTTTCCAGTTATTTTGTATCAGATCAGACCGTGATGATGGAAGCGAAGAATCGCGAGTCGGCGGAGCTCGAGGCTGCGTTCCTGGAGCGGCTCGATCGCGACGAGTCGATCGAGCCGCGCGACTGGATGCCCGAGCGCTATCGCAAGCAGCTCGTGCGCATGATCTCGCAGCACGCGCACTCCGAGGTCGTCGGCATGCTGCCGGAAGGCAACTGGATCACGCGCGCGCCGAGCCTCAAACGGAAGATCGGGCTCCTCTCCAAGGTGGAGGACGAGGCGGGACACGGCCTCTATCTCTACGCGGCCGCGGAGACGCTCGGTGTTTCGCGCGACGAGCTGATCGAGCAGCTCCTCACCGGCGCCGCGAAGTACTCGAGCATCTTCAACTACGCGTCGCTCTCCTGGGCCGACGTCGGCGCGATCGGCTGGCTCGTCGACGGCGCCGCGATCGTGAACCAGACGACGCTCGCGAAGACGTCGTACGGACCGTACGCGCGCGCGATGCGCCGCATCTGCTCCGAGGAGAACGCGCACAAGCGCCAGGGCTTCGAGATGCTCGCGACGCTCGCGGCGGGAACGCCGGAGCAGCACGCGATGGCGCAAGACGCGGTCGACCGCTGGTGGTGGCCGACGCTCATGATGTTCGGCCCGCCGGACACGGAGTCGCCGAACTCGGGCGAGCTCATGCGCTGGAAGGTGAAGCCGAAGTCGAACGACGAGCTCCGCCAGCGCTTCGTAGATCTCGCGGTGCCCCAGGCGCGCGCGATGAGCCTGACGCTGCCCGATCCGGATCTCCAGTGGGAAGAGGAGACGAAGCACTGGCGGTTTGGCGCGATCGATTGGGACGAGTTCTGGCGCGTCGTCAAAGGCGGCGGACCGATGAATCGTGAGCGCTTGGCCGATCGCCGAGAGGCTCACGAAGGCGGCCGCTGGGTGCGCGAGGCCGCGGCGGCCTACGAGGCGAAACGGCGCGCGCGCACGAAAGACGTCGCATGAGCGCCAACAGCGTTTCCCCCTCCCGCGCTTCGCGCGACCTCCCGGAGGGAGGTGGTGAAGGCGTGCTCTGGGAAGTGTTCGTCCAGGAGGAAGACGGCTCGCCGCACGTGCATGCCGGCAGCGTCCACGCTTCCGATCGCGAGATGGCGCTGCAGAACGCGCGCGATCTCTTCGCGCGTCGCGGGAAGGTGACGAGCCTCTGGATCGTGCGGTCGACAGAGATCCTCGCGAGTGAGCCGGCCGATCGGCCGTCGTTCTTCGAGCCCGCGGACGACAAGATCTATCGGCATCCACAGTTCTACAAAGTGCCGCGCGGCGTCCGGGGGATGTGAGGTTGAACGCGGCGTCCAAGGAAGACATCGCGGAGCTCTGTCTCCGGCTCGGAGACGATCGCCTCGTGCTCGGGCACCGATTGTCCGAGTGGGTCGGGCATGCGCCGGTCCTCGAGGAGGAGCTCGCGATCGGCAACCTCGCGCTCGACCTTCTCGGCCAGGCGAGCGATCTCCTCGCGCGCGCGGGCGAGCTGGAATCGAAGGGGCGGAGCGCGGACGAGATCGCGTTCTTTCGCGACGTCACCGGTTTCCGGAACGCGCTCCTCGTCGAGCAGCCGAACGGCGATTTCGCGGCGACGATCGTCCGCCAGCTCCTCTTCGACGCCTGGGATCTCCATTTGTCCGCGTCGCTCGCGAGCTCGAGCGACGATTGGCTCGCCCGCTTCGGCGAGCGGAGCGGCAAGGAAGCGACGTATCACTGGCGACACAGTCGCGAGTGGACGATCCGCCTCGGCGACGGCACCGACGAGAGCCGGCGCCGGATGCAGGCCGCCGTGGACGCGCTCTTCGGCTTCGCGCCCGAGCTATTCGAGAAGGATCCGCTCGTCGCGCGCCTCGTCGAGGCGAAGGTGCTCGTCGATCCCGAAGCGCTCCGCGGTGCATGGCGCGACGCCGTGAGCGCGGTGCTTCGCGAGGCGACACTCGAAGTGCCGGGCGAGAATCCGTTCCCTCCGAGCGGCGGACGTCGCGGCCTCCACGGCGAGGCGCTCGGTCGCATGCTCTCCGAGATGCAGAGCCTCGCGCGGGCGTTTCCCGGCGCGAGCTGGTGAAGGAGTCTTCCGTGGCCGAGAGCATCCTCTACGAGGTCGACCAGGGCGTCGCCAAGATCACGCTGAACCGCCCGGACGCGCTGAACAGCTTCACGAGCGAGATGGCGAAGCGCCTGACGGCCGCGATCGAGTCTGCCGCGAAGGACCGCGCGGTGCGCTCCGTTCTTCTGGGCGCCGCGGGCCGGGCGTTCTGCGCGGGCCAGGACCTCGAAGAGGTGAAGCCGCGCGAAGGCGAGCCGCCGCTCGATCTCGGCAAGTACGTCGAGGCCGGCTTCAATCCAATCATTCGCGCGATGCGAGCGCTCGAGAAGCCGGTCATCGGCGCTGTCAACGGCACCGCGGCCGGCGCCGGCGCGAACCTCTCGCTCGCCTGCGACATCGTGCTCGCCTCGAAGAAGGCGTTCTTCCTCCAGGCGTTCGCCGCGATTGGCCTCGTGCCGGACAGCGGCGGCACGTTCTTCCTCCCGCGGCTCGTCGGTCTGCCGCGCGCGACCGCGGCGATGATGCTCGGCGAGCGCGTGTCCGCCGAGCAGGCGCTCGCGTGGGGCATGATTTACAAAGTCTGCGAGCCCGAGGCGCTGGCCGACGAGGCGTGGAAGCTCGCCGCGCATCTCGCGACGCGGCCGACGCGCGGGCTCGGCCTCACGAAGCGTGCGCTCAATCTGTCTTTGACGAACGATCTGGACCGCCAGCTCGACGTCGAGCGTGATCTCCAGAGCGAGGCCGGCCGCAGCCACGACTATCAAGAAGGCGTGCGCGCGTTTCTCGAGAAGCGCGAGCCCAAGTTCCGCGGCGAATGACGAAGGACCGCGCTCGGCCGCCCGCTCCCGAGTCGCTCGATGCGATGGAGCGCGCCTCGATCGACGAGCTTCGAGCGCTGCAGCTCGAGCGCCTGCGCAGGACGCTCGCGCACGTCTACGCGAACGTGCCGCCGCTCCGCGCGAAGTTCGACGCCGCCGGCGTCCATCCCGACGACTGCCGCGCGCTCGCCGACCTCGCGAAGTTCCCGTTCACCTCGAAGGCGGACCTCCGCGAGAGCTATCCGTTCGGCATGTTCGCCGTGCCGCGCGAGCAGGTCGTTCGCGTGCACGCGTCGAGCGGCACGACCGGCAAGCCGACCGTCGTCGGCTACACGGCGCGTGACCTCGAGACCTGGGCGGGGCTCTGCGCGCGGTCGATTCGCGCCGCCGGCGGGCGGCCGGGCGACGTCGTCCACATCGCCTACGGTTACGGCCTCTTCACGGGCGGCCTCGGCGCGCACTACGGCGCCGAGCGTCTCGGCTGCACGGTCGTACCGGTCTCGGGCGGCATGACGGAGCGCCAGGTGCAGCTCCTCTGCGATTTCGCGCCGCGCGTCGTGATGGTGACGCCGAGCTACATGCTCGCGATCGCGGACGAGTTCGAGAAGCAAGGCGTCGATCCGCGCTCGACCGCGCTCGCGATCGGCATCTTCGGCGCCGAGCCGTGGACCGAGGCGATGCGGCGCGAGATCGAGGACCGCTTCGCGATCGACGCCGTCGACATCTACGGCCTCTCCGAGGTGATGGGTCCCGGTGTCGCGAGCGAGTGCATCGAGACGAAGGACGGGCCGCACATCTGGGAGGATCACTTTCTCCCCGAGATCGTCGATCCCGAGACCGGTCGCGTGTTGCCCGACGGAGAAGCCGGCGAGCTCGTGTTCACCTCGCTCACGAAAGAGGCGTTCCCGGTCGTGCGTTATCGCACGCGCGATCTCACGCGATTGTTGCCTGGTACGGCCCGACCGTTTCGCCGCATCGCGCGGATCCGCGCGCGGAGCGATGACATGATGATCGTCCGCGGCGTGAACGTGTTCCCGTCGCAGATCGAAGAGCTGGTGCTCGAGGACCCCGCGCTCACCGCGCACTTCTTCCTGGAGCTCACGCGACCGAAGCAGCTCGACGAGCTCGCGATCGTCGTCGAAGGTCGTCCCGGCGTCGAGGAAGAAACGCGGCGGGCGTCCGGCCAGGCGCTCTGCGAGCGCGTGAAGAACCGCATCGGCATCACCGCCGCGGTCGAAGTTCGCGCCGAGGGCGGCGTCGAGCGCTCGCTCGGCAAAGCGAAGCGGGTCTACGACCGGCGCTGACGCGCCTTCCGGCCGCGCGCGAGACGCTTCACCTCGGCTTCGAGGCGCCGCACCGTCTCGCGGAGGTCCTCCCCGCCGCTCTTGCCGAAGAGGCGATTCCACGCGGCGGCGTCGAGCGGCGCGCGTCCGATCTCAGCCACACGCTCGGCGTAGGTGTTGGCTTGTTCGGCGATCATCCGGGTGATGCCGTTCATCCACTGCTCCGCGAACGCCTTCCACATCCGCTGGTTCGCGCGGATGATCTCGTGCAGGAGCGTCGTCGGGAACACCTCGAGCTTCGAGGAATCGCGCTCGAGGATCATCTGCGTGAGGATCTGATGCGTGATGTCGGCTCCGGTGGCGGAATCCACGACCGTCACGTCGTGGCCCTGGCGAATCAGCTCGTAGAGCTCGTCGGCGGTGAGGTGCTGGCTCCGGGTCACGTCATAGAGTCGCCGATTCGGGTACTTACGGATCTCCAGACGGGGCTTCGGTTCGGCTTCGGCCATGGCTCCAGGTAGTGCGAGCGCACCATCGGGTCAAGGCTTCTTGGTGCAGACGCAAAAAATATCTCGATTTTGGCCTTGACGGCGTTGTGCAAGCGCACTAAAGATTGCCGCAGTCGCACAACGATCCCAACCGAGGAGGAACGAACCATGGCAAAGCAAACGATCGACCCCGAAGCGATCCAGGAGTTCACGAAGAAGCTCTCCGAGCGCGTTTCCCGCATCGCGGAGCGTGGGCTCGAGGAGATCGACAAGGGCGCGGCGAGCGTCGCGAAGGCGGCTCAGGCCGAGATCGCGTGCGCGCGCGGCCTCGTCGAGAAGTCGACGGACGCGGTGAAGGGCTTCCTGAACGGCCAGGCGCGCGAGGAGACCGAGAAGCTCGTCGTCGCGGCGGCCGAATCGGCCCGGACGAGCGCGGCCAGGTGGCTCGGCGTCGCGGCTGACGCGGTCGCGCGGGCGCGTGACCTGACGGACGAGGCGCTCGGCGGCAACGGCAACCAGGCCCCGCGGAACGAGCAAGCTCCCCAGGCCTGAACGGTTTTTTCGCGGGAGCGTCGCACTCGCGGCGCTCCCGCCCAGGGTCGGAAGTCAATTGCTTCCCATACAAATGACTCCCGACCCCTTTTTCTTGGGGTCGCGCCCCAGAAACGACGAGGGCGCCGCACCGTGGTGGTCAGGGGGGACCTCGGTGAGACGCCCTCATCAGGGTAGGGCCGAAGCTCAGGCTTCGACTTTAGTCGGGGTTCCTAACAGCTTTCCGCGGCGCCTGGCAAGGGGCGAATCGAAGGAGATGGTTGCCAGCCAGGAAAGCGGAAGACGAAGCCCAGGCGAGCGCGCCAATTCTCGGCGCCGCGCACGTCGCGGAGGATCCCCGCGTACTCGTGGAGCGCGATCCAGAGCGGGTGGAAGCTGCCGATGTTCTTGGTGAGGCCGTAGCGGACCTTCTCGCCCTCGGGCTCGAACGAGCCGAACAGGCGATCCCAGAGGATGAAGATCCCGGCGTAGTTGCGGTCGATGTACTGCGGGTTCGTGCCGTGGTGCACGCGGTGGTGTGACGGCGTGTTCATCACCCACTCGAGCGCGCCGAGTCGGCCGATCGTCTCGGTGTGGATCCAGTACTGGTAGAGGAGGTTCAACGCGCCGGCGACGACGATCTTCTCGGGCGAGAGCCCGAGCAGCGCGAGCGGCACGAAGAAGATCACGCCCGCGAACGGCGTCCACGTTTGGCGAAGCGCGGTGGAGAGATTGTAGCGCTCGCTCGAGTGGTGGTTCACGTGCGCGGCCCAGAGCAGGCGAACTTCGTGACCCGCGCGGTGGTACCAGTAGTACGCGAAGTCCCAGCCGACGATCGCGAACGCCCACGTGGCGAGGCTGTCCTCGAGATCGAAGATCCGGAACTGCCACGCCCACGCGAGCACGCCGACTTCGGCGACGCGCCAGAACGCCTCGATCACGAGGTAGCCGATGCCCATCGACAAGCTCGCCGCGGTGTCGGCGCGCCCGTACGAGCGGCCCGCGCGCGCGAGGATCGCGGCTTCGATCGCCATCGTGACGAGGAAGAAGGGAATCGCGAGGAGGAGGATGTCGTCGGCTTTCATCGGCTTCTCTCGTTCGCGCCGGCGAGCAGTTGCTCGGCGACGGCGGCAAGCACGCGGAGCGCTCGCTCGCGTGCGGTCGGCTCGTGATGAGCCATTTCGTTGAGCGCCAAACCCTGAAGCGCGAGGATCGCGAGATCGACGGCGTCGTGCAGCCGCTCCGCGTCCGCTTCGGCGAGATCGCCGAAGAGAGCGCGCGCGAGCGCGTGGAGGCTCTCGGCGTGCTCGCGGACGACGGGATCGAGGCTCGCGCGAAGCTCGGCGTCCGTGCGCGCCGCGGTGTAGAGATCGTAGGCGGCGTGAAGGCGCGGATCCTGGAAGACGTTCCAGAGGAGCTCGACGCCCTTGCGGATCGGATCACTCGCCGCACCGGCCGCCTCGAAGCGCTCGGCGTAGCCGGAGCGGAGCGCGGCGAAGAGATGCTCGGCCGCGGCCGCGAGGAGCGCCGACTTCGTGGGGAAGTGCTTGAAGAGCGCGCCCTGCGAGACGCCCGCGCGCTGGCAGATCGCCGGCGTGGTGAGGTCGTGGTAGCCGCCCTCGACGAGTTCATCGAGCGCGGCGTCGAGAAGCTTGCCTCGGGTCGAGGCGCGTCGCTCGGCCTGGGTGCGGCGGCGGGGCGCGGCGAGCTGCGGCATGCGCAGCGGTATAGGTCTCTAAAAAGAAAGTGTCAAGTCACTTTCTTTTAAGGTCGGGCAGAAAATCTAAGGCCCGAAGCTGCTGATTCGCAGGATCAGACCGCTCAAGTCGGCGAGCCAGAGGCTCCCGTCCGGGGCGAAGGTGAGATCCAAGGGCAGCGGCGCGCTCATGAAATCCTCGACCCCGGCGATCTCTCCGTCGGCGCCGAAGCGCACGCGGACGAGCTTGTGGCCGGCGGTCGACTCGTTGGGATTGCTGCCGAACTCGGCGACGAAGAGGTCGCCGGCGTAGGCGGCCGGGAAGCTGCCGCCCGGGTTGAACGCGAGGCCGTCGGCGCTCACGTGCGCGCCGAAGAGCACGACCGGCTTCGCCGCGATCACCTCGGGGCCTTGCCCGAACGGAGTCACGCCGAGCGCGGCGAACGCCTTCGGCGAGAGCGGATGGCAATCGCCTTCGGCCGGATCCTGCGTGAACCCCGCGAGCCCGCCGTTCGCGCGATCGTAGAGACACCACGGAAAGCCGAAGTGCTCGACGACGCCGTCGGTCACGTCGAGGAGGCTCAGCGTGTCTTCGCCTTGCGGCCGCGCGATCGAGGTCCCGTCGGGCTGACCGTAACTCTCACCGTCGGCCCCGTTCATCGGCACCGCGGCGAGGCCGGGGTGGAGCGACGGATGGCCGTCGGGCACGAACGCGACGTCGTAGATGTTCCGCCAGCCGGTCGCGACGACCATCTCCCTCTGCGGCGTGAGGTCCTTCGCGTCGGGATCGATCCGCAGAAGGCTTCCCGAGAACGGCGGCTCTTCCGGAGGGCCGCCTTCGGCGCGGAAGCCCGAGTCCGTCGAGGCGCCGTTCGTGACGTAGAGCATGCCGTCGGGCCCGATCGCGAGGCCGTTCGTGTTGTGTCGCCCGATCGGCAATCCGGAGATGACGACGTCGGTCGAGTCGGCCATGCCGTCGCCGTTCCCGTCGCGCGCGCGGAGCACGGCTCCCTTGCCGTCTCGCGACACCGAGACGAAGACCGCGTCTTCGGTCGCGAGCACGCCGAGCGCGTCGCTGAGATTGCTGAGGAATGGGATCGGCGGGCCGACCACCATCCCGGCGATGATCGTGTGCGAGAACACGAAGCCCGCGAGGCTCGCGGCGTAGAGCGTGCCGCCGTCGGGCGAGATCGAGATCGAGGTCGGCAGAACGGACACGCCGGCGGGAAGCACGAGGAAACCGAGCGGCAGCTCGGGCGGCACCGTGTCGGGATCACCGAGGGCGGCGGCATTCGTCGTCGTGCCCGTGCCGCCGCTCGCCGGCGGTGAGCCGTCGTCATCGTCTCCGCTACAGCCGGCCACGGCGAGAGCGAATGCCGTGGCGACCGCAATCGCCACGTGTACCGCCATCGACCGCCGAGCATGATCGAAAGTGCCGCCGTCCGCTACTTCCGCGTTCCGGAAAATTGTCGTAGGCGAAACCGATGAGCCCCGATCCCGATCTCGGCGCGTTCCCGCTCGTGCGAAAGGGGCGGCAGTTCGAGGACTTCGCCGAGGGGCAGACGTTCGAGCATCACTGGGGCCGCACGATCGGCGAAAGCGACAACACGCTCTTCGCGACGCTCGCGCTGCGGTTCACGCCGATCTACTTCAACGCGGAAGCGGCGCGCGCGGACGGACACCCCGGCGTCGTCGTCGATCCGCTGCTCGTCCTCTGCACGGTCCTCGGTCTCTCGGTCGAAGACCTCTCCGAGGGCGGCGGGCCGTTTCTCGGCGTCGACGACGTCGAGTTTCGCCGGCCCGTTTATCCCGGCGACACGATCACCGCGCGGAGCACGGTCGTCTCGAAGCGCGAATCCGAGAGCCGGCCGAATTTCGGCATCGTCACCTGGCAAACCGAAGGTCGCAATCAGAAGGGAGAGATCGTGGTGAGCTATCGCCGCTCGAACCTCGTGATGAAGAGGAGCGCGCCGTGAGCCTGCGGACGGGCGTCATCCAACGCGTTCCCGCCGCGTACTTCACGGAAGAGCGGCAGGCGATTCTCGAGTCGGCGCGCGAGTTCGCGATGAAGGAAGTGATGCCGGTCGCGAACAAGCTCGATCCCGAGAAGGGCGAGATCCCGATGGATCTCCGCGACAAGATGGCGGAGCTCGGCTACTTCGGCATCTTGATCCCGCAGGAGTACGGCGGGCTCGGGCTCGGCATCTTCGAGTACGTGCTCGTCACCGAGGAGCTCTCGCGTGCGTGGATGAGCGTCGCGAGCATCATCGCGCGCGGCAACGGTCTCGGCGGGGGATTCAGTGAGAAACACAGGAAAGAAATGCTGCCGAAGATGGCGAAGGGCGAATGCCTCGGCGCGTTTGCGCTCTCCGAGCCGGCGTCGGGCTCGGACGCGGCGTCGATCCGCTGTCGCGCGGAGCTCGAGGGCGATCACTGGGTCATCAACGGGCAGAAGATGTGGTGCACGTTCGCGGACGGCGCGGACTTCATCGTGCTCGTCGCGCGCGCGACCCCGTACGACCCGCAACGGCGCCACGCGGGCATCACGCAGTTCCTGATTCCGAAGGAGCGCGGCAAGCTTCCGGACGGCGTCGAGGGCACGCCGATGCGGAAGATCGGCTACCACGGTTGGAAGACATGGGAGCTCTCGTTCACGGACTTCAAGATTCCGCGCGAGAACGTACTCGGCGCGGAGAAGGGGGGCGACGGCGCCGCGGGCGAGGGCTTCAAGCGTGCGCTCAGCTGGCTCTCGATCGCGCGCATTCACACCGCGGCGCGCGCGATCGGCCTCGCGCGCGGCGCGCTCGAGGATTCCGTCGCCTACGCGCAGTCGCGCGAGCAGTTCGAGCGGCCGATCGGCGATTTTCAGGCGATCCGGTTCAAGATCGCGATGATGGCGACCGAGATCGAGGCGGCGCGCGATCTCACCTATTCGGCCGCGGACGAGTCCGACAAAGGACGGGTGGACGACATCAAGGCCTCGATGGCGAAGCTCTTCGCGAGCGAGATGGCGGAGCGCGTGACGAGCGAGGGCATCCAGATCCACGGCGGCGCTGGCTACACGACCGAATACCCGCTCGAGCGCTACTGGCGCGACGCGCGGCTGACGAAGATCTTCGAGGGTACCTCCGAGATCCAGCAGCGCATCATCTCGGACACGTACCTGCCGAGGGCGAAGAAGTGAGCCTTTGGTTCGAGGACTACGAGGTCGGCCAGCGCATGCGGCACGCACGCGGCACGACGATCGGCGAGGTCGAGAACCAGATGGTGACGAAGCTCGTGATGAACACCGCGAGCGCGCACTACGACGAGCACTTCGCGAAGACGACGGTGTTCGGGCAGCGGGTGGTATTCGGCCTCGTCACCGGCTCCGTCGTGATCGGGCTCGCGACGCAAGACACGGCCGAGAACGCGCTCGCGGAGCTCCGCCTCGACAAGCTCCGCTTCCGCGCGCCGGTCTTCCACGGGGATTCGCTGACGGCGTTCACGGAGGTGCTGGCGGTGCGAGACGCCGACCGCGCCGACGCGGGCGTCGTCCGCTTCAAGCACTGGGGCACGAAGCAGGACGGCACGATCGTCTTCGAGGGGGAGCGCGAGGTGTTATTGAAGCGCAAGAGCCATTGGGAGAAGCAAACTTGATCGAGGGACGCACCGGCCCGCTCTCGGACCTTCGCATCGTCGACTGCACGCAGGCGCTCGCCGGGCCGTTCGGCACCGCGCTGCTCGCCGATCTCGGCTGCGACGTCATCAAGATAGAGCCGCCGCGCGGCGACATGGCGCGCATTCTGCCGCCGATCCCGAAAGACTTCGCCGCGCCGTCTTCGGGCTCGACCGCGGGCTGCGATTACGGCGGCTACTTCGCGAGCATCAACCGCAACAAGCGGAGCGTCGTGCTCGACCTCACGAAGGAAGCGGACCGCGCCTCGTTCCTCGAGCTCGTCGACACTGCCGACGCGGTCATCGAGAACTCGCGCGTCGGCGTCATGGACCGCCTCGGCGTCGGCTACGAGACGTGCCGCGCGCGGAATCCGCGCATCGTCTACGCGGCGATCCGCGGCTTCGGCGATCCGCGGACCGGCGAGAGCCCGTACGCGCAGTGGCCGGCGTTCGACATCGTCGCGCAGTGCATGGGCGGGCTCGTCGGCATCACCGGGCCGACCGGCACGGCGGGGTTCCCGAGCGGCTCGAGCGTCGGCGACATCTTTCCCGGAACCTTGATGGCGCTCGGAGTCGTCTCCGCGGTTCATGCCGCGCGCCGCTCGGGGCAGGGGCAGTTCCTCGACGTCTCGATGGTCGACGCCGTGCTCGCGCTCTGCGAGACGATCGTCGTCAACTATTCGTACGCGAAGCGCGCGCTCGGCGCGCGAGGGTCCGGCCATCCGAGCCTCTGCCCGTTCGACGTCTACGAGACGAGCGACGGCGCGGTCGCGATCGCCGCACCGATGGAGAACCATTGGGGCGCGCTCTGCGCGATCCTCGGCCGGCCGGACCTCGTCGCGGACGAGCGCACGAAGGACGTCGGCCGCCGCTCGGCGAACCGCGACTTCGTGAACGGCATCCTGCTCGAGTGGACGCGCTCGAAGACGAAGCGGGAGGTCGTCGAGATCCTCGGCGGCAAGGTTCCGGTCGGTCCCGTGAACACCGCGCCGGACGTATTCGCCGACCCGCACGTCGCGGCGCGCGACATGCTCGCCGAGATGGAGCTCCCGGGCGAGAACCATCGTGTCGTCGTCGCGAACACGCCGATCAAGTTCACCACCACGCCGGCCGGCGTCTATCGCCGCCCGCCGCTCCTCGGCGAGCACACCGAGGAGGTCTTGGCGGAAGCGCGCGCGAGGAAAAAACCATGAGGGTCACTTGCTTCGCTGCGGCTGACTACGAGTCCGGTAGTACGCATGAGTCTACGGCTCAGACGATCCGAGCTGTCGACGCCGGGCTCGAGCGAGAAGATGATCGAGAAGGCGGCGGCGAGCGCCGCCGACCTCGTGTTCCTCGATCTCGAGGACGCGGTCGCGCCGGCGCAGAAGGATCGGCGCGCGCGACATCGTCGATCGCGGCCTGCGCGAGCTCGACTGGGGCAAGAAGCTCCGCGCGCGTGCGCGTCAACGGCGCGCACACCGAATGGGCGCACGGCGACATCATCGCGTCGTCGACGGGCGCGGCGCGAACCTCGACATCCTCATCATCCCGAAGGTGAAGGCGCCGCGCGACGTCTGGTTCTTCGACACGCTGCTCACGCAGCTCGAGAAGAAGCTCGGCCTCGACGACGCCGATCGGCCTCGAGGTGCTGATCGAGGAGACGGAGGCGCTCGCGCGCGTCGAGGAGATCGCCGCGTGCTCGCCGCGGCTCGAGGCGCTGATCCTCGGCTTCGGCGACCTCTCCGCGAGCCAGGGCATGCGCCTCGGCCACATCGGCGACGACGGCGGCGGCGGCTATCCCGGGCGACATGTGGCACTACGCGCGCGACGCGACATGATCGTCGCCGCGCGCGCGAACGGCATCGACGCGATCGACGGACCGTTCGCGAACTTCCGCGATCCTGACGGCTACCGGAAGACGCGACGTGGGCGGCGACGCTCGGCGCCGTCGGCAAGTGGGCGATCCACCCGAGCCAGATCGAGATCGCGAACGAGGTGTTCGCGCCGACCGACGAGGAGATCGCGACCGCGAAGCGGATGATCGAGGCGTACCAGGCGCGCCGAGCGCGGCGGCGACGGCGCGAAGGCGGTCGGCGGCATGATGATCGACGCGGCGACGGCGCGCATCTTCGAGAACGTGATCGAGCGTGCTCGCCTCGCCGACAAGCTCGGCAGGGGCGGATCATGAGCGAGCCGCAGGACCACTTCATCGCCGGCGCTTCGGTGGCGCCGCGCTCCGGGCAGTACGTCGAAACCAAGAACCCGACGACCGGCGAGGTCGCCGGTCCGTCGCGCGCGGGAACGCCGCGGACGTCGCCGCCGCGGTCGAATCGGCGAAGGGCGCGTTCCCCGCGTGGCGCGATCGGCGTCCGATCGAGCGCGGGCGGATCCTCCTCGAGATCGCGCGCCGCATGCGCGAGCGGATGAGCGAGCTCGTCGCGCTCGAGCAGGGCGAGACCGGCAAGCCGCAAATGCAGGCGATGGGCGAGATCGAGGTCGCGGCGCAGTACTTCGAGCTCTACGGCGGGCTCGTGAACGCGATCCAGGGCGACACGATCGACCTCGGCGCCGCATACCACTCGTACACGCGCCGCGAGCCTTACGGCGTCGTCGGCGTGATCCTGCCGTGGAACGCGCCGATGAACCAGGCGGCGCGCGCCGTCGCGCCCGCGCTCGCCGCCGGCAACGTCGCGGTCGCGAAGCCGTCGGAGTTCACCTCGGCGACGTGTCTCGCGCTCGCGCGGATGGCGATCGATTGCGGCGTTCCCGCCGGCGTCTTCAACGTCGTCACCGGCACCGGGCGCGAGGCGGGCCAGGCGCTCGTCGAGCATCCGGACGTGCGCAAGGTCGCGTTCACCGGCTCGGTGCGCGCGGGGAAGGAGATCTCGCGGATCGCCGCCGATCGGATCCTGCCGCTCACGCTCGAGCTCGGTGGCAAATCGCCGAACCTCGTCTTCGCCGATGCCGACATGGAAGCGGCGGTCGTCGGCTCGCTCCGCGCGTTCGTGATCAACCCGGGCAGGTCTGCAGCTGCGGCACGCGGCTTCTCCTTCAGCGCGAGATCCACGACTCGTTCGTCGCTGCGCTCGCCCGTCGCCGCAGACGGTGTCGAAGCCCGGCAAGGCGCTCGGCCCGGTGACGACCGAGGCGCAATACCAGAAGGTGCAGGACTACTACGCGGTCGCGAAGGACGAGGGGTTGAAAGCGGTCGTCGGCGGCGAGCTGCCGACGGACCTCGGCCGCGGCTGGTACGTCTCCCCGACGATCTATTCCGGCGTGACGAACGATTCGCGCCTCGCGCGCGAGGAGATCTTCGGCCCGGTGGTCGTTGCGATCCCGTTCGGCGACGAGGACGAGGCGGTGCGGATCGCGAACGACTCCGAGTACGGGCTCGTCGCCGGCATCTGGACGCGCGATCTCTCGCGCGCGCACCGCGTCGCCGCGCGGCTCGAAGCCGGACAGATCTTCGTGAACGAGTGGATGGCCGGCGGCGTCGAGACTCCGTTCGGCGGCTACAAGATGAGCGGCTACGGGCGCGAGAAGGGCCTCGAGGCGCTGCACCACTACACGCAGCTCAAGTGCGTGACGATCAAGCTCTGAGATTCCACCACGACGTCCACGCGGGCGAGGGGCCGCCGCTCCTCCTCGTGCACGGCATGCTCTCCGGCCGCGCGCAGTGGGCGCCCAATCTTTCTTCTTTGCGCCGGGTTTGTCGCCCGGTCGTCGTCGAGCTCTGGGGGCACGGGCGGTCGCCCGCGCCGGAGGACCCCGAGCTCTATCGACCGAGCACCGCCGTCCGCCTCTTCGAAGAGATCCGCCGCGAGCTCGGCGTCGAGCGTTGGCTCGTCTGCGGCGCCTCGCTCGGCGCGGCGCTGACGCTTCGCTACGCGCTCGATCATCCCGATCGCCTGATCGCGCATGTCTTCACGAACTCCGTTTCGGCGCTCGCCGACGAGGCGTGGACGAAGGCAACGCTCGCCACCGCGGAGACGATGTCCGCGGCGATCGCCGCGGGCGGACGGGAAGGGCTCGAGAAGCTCCCGATCCATCCGCTTCGCGCCAAGCGCCTCGCGCCGGACGTGAAGCGCGCGATCCTCGAGGACGCGGCGCTCGTCGATCCCGGCGCGGTCGCGCGCATCTGGCGACACATGCTCCCGGAATCGAGCGTCCGCGACCGAGTCGGGGAGAACCGCGTGCCGACGCTCCTCGTCTTCGGACATCACGAGAAGCGCTTCGCGCCCCATCGCGAGCACGCGGAGCGCACGATGCCCGCGCTCGAGGTCGTCGGCCTCGACGCCGGGCACGCCGTCAATCTCGAGGCTCCGGAAGCGTTCGACGCCGCGGCGACGGAGTTCTTCCGGCGGTTCTCGGCGTAGACGGCGTGGGCTAACGCGCGCAGCTCACGTCGAGCAGCGCCTGGCGCCCTTCTTCGCGGACGACGCGGAGCGCGCGCCGCAGGGCGGGGAGCACGTCCACGCCGTGCTCGACCCGTTCGCCGTGCCCGCCGAAGGCGGCGACCACCTGGTCGAAGCGTCCCTGCGGGCGGAGATCGGAGAACGGTGTCGAGGCTGCGTCTCGCGTGGCGCCCTCCGGGTAGACCATGAGCGTCGAGGCTCGCACGGCGTTCCACGCCTCGTTGTTGAAGACGACGAAGAGCACCGGTAGGCTCTGCGCGCGCGAGACCCAGTGCGCCGCGAGCGGCTCGCCGAAGAGGTAGGAGCCGTCACCGACGCAGCAGACGACCGTCTTGTCGGGCGCGGCGAGCTTGGCGCCGAGCGCGGCGCCGAGGCCCCAGCCGAGGCCGCCCGAAGGTGGATAGCCGAAGTACGAGCCGGGCCGCGCGAAATCGAGAAACTGCGGCAGCAGGTCGTATTCGTTGATGCAGATCGTCTCGTCGTCGAGGACCTGGCCGATCGCCGATGCGAGCCAGGCGAAGTCGACGGGGCTCGCGCTCGCGCGCGCCACGGCGCCCTCGCGCGCGGCGCGTCGCGCGCTCTCGTGTCGGGCCGTCGCCGTGGCACGCCGCTCCTCGATCGCCGCCGGATCGAGCGCCGGCCGCTCGCGGAGCTCCTCCGCGAGCGCTCGCAGGCCGGCCGCGGGCGCCGCCGTGATCGCGACGTCGGTTCGAAATCCCCAGATCGGATAGCGCGTGTGCTGCGGATCGACGCCGAGATGGATCACGGTCGCGTCGGCGCGCGGCTCCGCGCGTACCGGAATCCACGGCACGTCCGCCTCGACGACGAGGACGACGTCGGCCTCGGCGACGAGCGCATTCGAATCGAAGCCGGAGTGCAGCGGATGGGTCGTCGGGAAATTCACGAACGTGCGGCCCGGCTCGACGACGGAAATCGCCGCGAGCTCCGCGAGCGCGACGAGCGCGGCGACGGCTGCGGGATCACGCCCCGCCGCGGACGTCACGATCAGCGGATTCCGCGCGCGACGGATCGCTTCGGCCGCTTCGGCGACGCCGGCCGGACGCGGATGCTCGAGCGCGGCGCCGACGGTCGCGCGGCGCTGCGAGAACGTCCGGTTCTCGATCTCCGTCGCGAGCACCTCGCGCGGCAGCGTCAGATAGACCGGTCCGCGCGGCTCCGCCGAGCAGAGCGCCAGCGCGCGGTCGACGACGGTCTCGAGCTGCGTCGCGTTGCGGAGCTCGTAGTCCCACTTCACCCACTCGCGCACCATCGCGCCCTGGTCGAACGCTTCCTGCGACCAATGGATGTGGAGATCGCGCGAGCCGCGGAGACCGCGCTCGGTGATCGGTGAGCGGCCCGCGGTGAAGAGGATCGGCGCGTTCGAACGGCTGGCATTGATGATGCCGTTCAGGAGGTTCGCGGTGCCGACGGTCACGTGCGCCATGACGAGCTGCGGCTCGCCGCTCACCATCGCCGCGCCGTGCGCCATGCTCGCGGCGACCTGCTCGTGGGGCACGGTGATCGGCTGCGGGAACGCCGCGCCGCGCGCCTGCATGCGCACGAGCGCTTCGACGATCGGCGCGAAGTCGGTGCCGCCGTTGCCGAACATCCATCGGATGCCGCGGTCGGCGAGAAGGGCGAGGTAGGCTTCGGCCGTATCCATCAGAAGCGGACGTACGCCTCGATACCCCACGTCCGCGGCGCCGCATAGAAGTTCGACGGCGCGCCGATGATGAACGACGTGATCAGGCCGCCCTGCAGGTAGGATTCGTCCTCGATATTCTTCACGAAGCCGCGGAAGCCGCCGTACCCGCTCGCGTGCTCGAAGCCGAGGAACGCGTTCCACAGGTCGTACGCGGCCTGGCCGTTGAAGTCGCGGTTGAACTGATCGAAGTACTGCTGCCCGCGATAGCTCCAGTCGACGCGCGCCGTTGCCTCACCGTACGACGCGACCGGCGCGTCGTATTGCACGCCGACGGTGCCCGACCACTCCGGAGCCTTCGGCAGGCGATTGCCGGATAGGTCGATGTCGCCTTCGAAGAGCGTGAGCTGTTCGTCGTCGACGTAGTCCGTGTACTTGGCGTCGAGCCATGTCGCCGAGCCGTCGAGCGAGAAGCCGTCGAGGAACGCGATCCCGTCGAACGGCCGCGCCTGCATCTCGACCTCGACGCCCTTGATCTCGGCCTCGGCCGCGTTGACGACGATCGAGACGAGCCCCGCGGCCTGCTGCACCTGGATGTCGCGGAAGGAGTAGTAGTACGCCGCCACGTTCAGCCGCAGCCGTCGCTCGAGCCACTGGCTCTTGAAGCCGATCTCGTACGCGTCGATGCGCTCGGGATCGTACGGCGTGCCGTTGCAGCCGGCGTTCGTGAAGCCGCCCGCCTTGAAGCCCTGGCTGAACGACGCGTACACCATCCGCTCGTCGTCGATCCGCACGTCGGCGCCGACTTTGCCGGTGAACGCGCTGAAGGATTCCTCGAAGGCCGTCGGCGGGCACGCATCCGTGACGGACGGGTTGATCGAGGCGAGCACGGCGCTCTTCTCGTCGAGCGTGTAACGTCCGCCCGCGCGCAGGGTCAGCCACTCGAGCACGTCCCATTCGCCCTCCCCGAACCCGGCGTAGGAGCGCGTGTCGAGCTCGGCGTCGTAGACGAGCGCGAAGAGACCCGGGTTCTGAAGGACCGGCACGTTCGGCGGAATCAGCGCCGCCAGCGGGGCGAGCTCGTTCGGCGCGAGCGTCAAGAGTGCGATGTCGATCAACTGACTCGCGTCCTCGTCGTAGTAGTAGAAGCCGCCGAGCACACGGCCGCGCCCGAGGCCGAACGGGAGATCCCCTTCGGAGGAGAGGTGGAGCTCGACGCTCGTCTGCTCGCCGCGATCGTCGAACTTGTGCATGTGGATGAGCGGCTGATCGCTGCCGTCGGCGTCGAAGTTGTGTTTCCGCTTGCTGTTCCGCCAGCCGCCGATGAGCTTCGCGTCGACCGGCCCGAACGTCCCTCTGAGCGTGGCCGAGATGCCCTCGCTGTCGATCTTCGTGTGGGGCGGGAAGTCCGTGTAGACCTCGCGCGGATCCGGGGAGAAGCGCCCGCCCGCGATCTCCGCGAGCACGCGGTCGCGGATCGGATCGAGCACGATGGCGAACTGGTCTTCGATCGATTTGATGATGGTGTCGTACGGCCGGAACAACGGCGAGGCCGCCGAATCGCTCACGAGGTTGCCGACCGCGGGACGCACGTAGCGCGGCTGCGGGCCGTCGTCCTCCTGACGCGTGACGTCCCCCGTGATGCTGAGGCCGAGCCAGTCGAGCGGATCGAAGTCCATCGCCGCACGGCCCGACCAGAGCTCGCGTCCTTCGAGGTTCTCGCCGGTGTTCAGGTTCGTCAGCCACCCGTCGCGATCTTCACCGACGAACGACGCCGTCGCTTTCAGCATCTCCGCGAGGATCGGTCCGCCGATCGACGCTTTGCCGAGGAGCTGGTCGAAGGAGCCGTACTGGAAGCTCGCGCGCACATCGAGCTCGTCCGGCGGGCGCCGGGTGACGAACTTGAGCGCGCCGCCCGAGGTGTTTCGCCCGTAGAGCGTCCCCTGCGGTCCGCGCAGGACCTCGATGCGCTCGACGTCACCGAGCGCGGCCTGCGGTAGATACGTGCGGCCGAGGTAGATGTCGTCGACGTAGAGCGCGACGCCGGGCTCGCCGGCCGCGGTGTAGAGGTCGCTCCCGACGCCGCGGAGCGTCGGCTGCGTGGTGCCGACGACGTGCGCGTAGACGAAACCGGGGACGGAGTGCTCGATATCTTCGACCGAGTCGAAGTCGCGCTGCTCGATCACGTTCTCCGTGAACGCCGTGACCGCGACGGGAACGTCCTGGAGGTTCTCGCTTCGGCGCTGCGCGGTGACGACGACCTCCTCGATCGAATGCGGCGGCGACTGCGCCCAAGCGGGTAGCGCGGCGAGCATGGCAGCCGAGAAGAGAATGCGTCGCAGCATCTAAGCCGGAGGGTTGTGGCCCCAGATCGAGCCGGCGTCGTAGGTCTGCACGCGCCACGTCGCATCGTCGACATCGCGCGCACCCCAGCCGTATTCGACGGCGAAGCCGGCCGGAGTGGCGGCGTAGAACGAGACCATCTGGTCGTTCGTGTGACGGCCGAGCGTCGAGACGATCGGTACGCCGCGCTCCTGGCAGAGCGAGTACGTGAGCCCGACGTCGTCGAGTGAGCGGAGCTGCAGCATGAAGTGATGCATGCGCTTCGGCGGATTCGGCATGGCGATGAATGCGAGCGTGTGGTGTCGCGGGTTGCAGTGCAGGAAGCCGATGTCGACCACGACTCCGGGCGCAGCCGGAAAATGAATGAAGTCGGTCACGCGAAAGCCGAGCACGTCGCAGTAGAAACGTTGCGTCTTCTCGAAGTCGTCCGCGAGGAGCACGAGATGGCCCATCCCGAGCTCGCCGGTCTTGAAGCCGGAGATCGGGCGCGGCGAGAGGAACGGCCTGTCGGTCAAGACGCGCGCGCCGAAGAAAGCCTCGCAGGCGACGCCGTTCGGGTCGGCGAAGCGGAGGAGCCCGGCCACGCGTCGCTTCTTCGCGTCGGCCGCGTCGGCGCGCACGACCGCGGTGCCTCCGGCGGCGAGCCGCTCGCCGAGCTCGCCGAGCGCCCGCTCGTTCGCGACCTCCCAGCCGATGAACGCCACGTCGTCCGCGTCGGATTCGCGGACGATGAAGCGATGATGGTGCGCGTCCATGCGGAAGAAGAGCCCGCCGTCTTCGTCCGCGCCGTTCGGCTCGAGGCCGAGGACCTCGGTCGCAAAGTGGCCGAAGGCCCGGATGTCGCGGACGCCGAAGCCGAGGTAGCCGAGCTCCGTGACGCCGGTCACGACCGCGCTTCCTTGAGCGAGTCGATCAGGCCGCGCGCGAGCGCCGTGCATTCCTCGCGCCGCGGGTCCATCCAGAAGCCCATCCGGTTCGTCACCGGGTCGCCGGCGTAGAACCACTCGTAGAGAAGCTGGCGCCCGGCGAACTCGGTTGCGACCGTATCCCAGGCGAGCTTCATCACGCGTACGCGCTCTTCGGCCGTGATGTCGCGGCCGCGGAGATGCCGCTGCAGGATCTCGTGCGCGTCCGGATTCGCGAAGTCCGCCTCCGAGGGCGTCATCACGAGGCCGCTGCTGCCGAGCAGGCGAAGCGCATGGATCGCCTTGCTGATCGCTTCGGGGAAGAAGAGGCGGATCGCAGCGGCCGCCGCGAGGGAGCTCCGGCCGTTGCCGCTGAGCGGTGTCGCGAGCGACGGGTCCGCGCCGAGCAGACGCTGCGCGTTGAACAGCGCATCGTGAGCAGAGGCCGTGACGAAACCGTCGGCCATCTCGACGAAGCCGACGAGCTCGCCGATCATCTCCTGATAGCGCGGCATTGCCGATCGCCCGAGCGTGTCGGCCACGACGTTGGCGAGACCGGTCAGGAACCGGAGCTTCGTCGCGCTGCGGATGACCGCCTGAAGGCTGATATAGCCGGCGGTCGACGGCAGGAACGCGTTGTAGATCTCGATATCGCGGAGCGCGAACACGCGCTCCCACGGCACCAGCACGTCCTTGAAGACGGCGATCGCATCGCCTTCGTCAAAGCGCCCGCTGAGCGGCCGGTCGTAGGAGCTCCGCCCCGCGTCGTAGGACTCGCGACAGAGGAGCGTGAGCCCGGGCGTCGCCATCGGCAGCGCGAAGCAGAGCGCGTAGTCCTCTTCGCCCGGCCGGCGCGGCATGTACGGCCCGACCCAGATCTCGTGCGCGACCGGCGCGAGCGTCGACAGCATGCGCGCGCCGCGGACGACGATCCCGGCATCGGTTTCCTTCACCACGCGAACAGCGTCCTGCTCCTCGATGCCTTTCGAGCGGTCGATCAGCGGATCGGCGAGCGCGTGCGTGAGGCAGAGATCCTCCTCGCGCACCTTCTCGTAGTAGCCGACGGCGTTGTCGCCGAACGCGCGCTCGCGCTGGCCGAGGAACGAGCGGAGCATCGCCGCTTCCGTGACGAATGCGTTCATGAAGTCCGGCAGCCGGCCCATGAATCCGTACGTCGCCTCGGCGCGGGCGCGCTCGCCGGCAACGCGGTGCTCGACCTCCGGCCAGCTCTTCGCCTGCAGGAACGAGGTGCTCACGCGGTCGCCGGTCGACGGCGAGCGATAGGTGAGCACATTTCGTACGGCGGGGTCGTGGTGGCGATCGTAGAGGTCGGCGAGCGTGCGGATGATGCCATGGAACGGGCGATGCTCCGTCACGTCCCGAACGAGCGCGCCGTTCGCGAACAGGCGACGATCGTCGCGGAGTCGCTCGACGTACTGCCGTCCGGTTCGAGCTCCCATGCCTAAACCGTCGGCCCGAGACGCACCTGCACGCCGGGATCGACCCCCATCGCGACGCGCAAGACGCCGTCGGCCGAGGCCGCGAACTTCTTGCACCAGGTCTGCACTTCATCCCGGATCCGTTGCTGGCGCTCGTCGGTCGTCGCCCACTCGCGGACCATGTCGAAAACGGGGTCGCCGTGCGCCTCCGCCTCGCCGATGTGCGCGTAGAAGAACTCGAGCGCCTCGCGGCTGAGCCCGTAGTGATCGCGGAGCGCCTGCAGCATCTGGCCGACTCCCTTGTCGGTGCGCGTCTCGCCGCCGATCGACATCGCCGCGAGCGTGACAGCGCCGTACTCGCGGCGCCCGAGCTCGATCACCCACTCGACGTACTCGACGGATTCCTTCGACACACGTGGGTTCATCAGCTCTTCGTCGGTCGCGCCGAGCGCGCGTGCGAGCCGCGCCGCGAGCTTCCAGTGCGGCTCGTCGCCACGCCCCTGATTCGTCTCCTCGTCGATCAGGTTCTCGACGATGTGCTGGCGGATCCGGCAGTCGAGCGGCGCGAGCCCCGTGTTCAGGAAGATCCCGCCGAACGCACGGATGTGCTGCCCGGAGACATAGAACATGTTGAGCGCCCAGTGCTTCAGCTGCTCGCGCGAGAGCTTCCCGCCGATGACGCCCTCGTAGAAATTCACCCCGAGGAGCGGCTTCTCGTCTTGCGCGCGGATGTAAGCGCGCAGGTCTTCCAGAAACGTTTCGGCAGTCATCGAGAAACCTCCTTCAGAAAGCTCACGCACGTCTGGTTGAAGATCGCCGCACGCTCAGCGTGCAGCCAGTGGCCGCAGTTCGCGAAGGCGATGAGCCGCGCGGTGTCGCACGCACGCAGGATGTCGAGACCGGCCTCGAGCGGAACCGCGCGGTCGTCGCGCCCCCAGAGCGCGAGGAGCGGCACCCGGAGCTTGCCGAGGCCCGGCACGAGGTCGTCGAAGCGAAGCGTCGCGAGCACGCGCTTCGGCTGTGTGGCCGCGACCGCGAAGCGCTCCTCGACGAGCTCGTCGGTGACGAGGCCACGGTCCGAGACGAGCGCTTCGAAGAGCTCGCGGAGACCCGCGCGCGTCGGCCCGTCGGGATCCCGCGCCACGCGGAGCATCACCTGGATGACCGGCATCGCCAGGTAGCGGGCGACGTCGCCGATCCCACCCGGCGCCATGACGACGAGCTTCTCCACTCGCTCCGGCGATTCCTGCGCGAGCTGGAGCGCCATCGATCCGCCCATCGCGTTGCCGACGAACGACGCGCGCTCGATACCCAGAGCATCGAGAAAGCGTCGCAAGCCGCCGACGAGGAACTTGCCGTCGAAGGTCGCGTCCTCGGGCTTGCTCGAACGGCCGTAGCCGAGCGCGTCCGGCGCGATCGCGCGGAAGCCTGCGTCGGCGAAGGCGTCGAGGTTCGCGCGCCAGTTGCTGATGCCGCTCGCACCGGGCCCCCCGCCGTGAAGGAAAACGACGGGCGCGCCGCTGCCGCGCTCGACGGAGTGGATCGAAAGCCCGTCGCCGATCGCGACGTCGCTGTCGTGGTTCTTCATGAGTGGCGCGGACCCTACGCCTTCGCGAGCGCCGGCCGGAAGTGAGAACCCGTTGGGTTTTCGTTCGCTTTCCGTTAGCGTCCGGCGATCCGGATGGAGCGAGCGCGCGAATTCCACTTCGGGCCGTTCCGGCTCGATGCGGTCGACGAGCGCCTGTGGCGTGGCTCCGAGGAGATCGCGCTCAGCCCGAAGCCGTTCGCGATGCTCCGCCATCTGGTCGAGCACCCGGGGCGGCTCGTCACCAAGCAGGACCTGCTCGACGTCGTCTGGGGCGGCGTCCACGTGACCCCCACGTCGCCGCGAGTCTGCCTCCACGAGATTCGCGAAGCGCTCGGCGAGGATGCCGCGGCGCCGCAATTCATCGAAACGGTGCCGCGGCGCGGGTATCGGTTCGTCGCGCCGGTGAGCGTCGTAGTGCCGTCCGACGCCACCGCGCTGGGGTCGTCGTCGCCCGAAAGGATTGCGGGGGATCTCGTCGGCCGCGACGCGGAGCTCGCGAAGCTCGACCGCTGGCTCGCCGACGCGCTCGCCGGCGAGCGCCGCATCGTGTTCGTGACGGGCGAGGCCGGCATCGGCAAGACGACGCTCGTCGACGCGTTCGCCGCGCGCCGCGCGGCGAGCTTCCGGATCGCGCGCGGACAGTGCATCGAGCACTACGGCACGCCCGAGGCCTATCTCCCGGTGCTCGAGGCCTTCACGCGGCTCTGCCGCGCGCCCGGCAGCGAGGCGGTGGTGGAGATCCTTGCCCGGCATGCCCCGCTCTGGCTCGCGCAGATGCCGTCGGTCGCGTCCGCGTCCGATCGCGAGGCGCTCGACGCGCGAGTCGCGGGCGCGACGCCGGAACGGATGCTCCGCGAGATGGCCGACGCGATCGAGGAGATCGGACACCGCTCGCCGCTCGTGCTCTGGCTCGAGGACCTCCATGGGAGCGACCACGCGACGCTCGATCTCCTCGCGTTCCTCGCGCGGCGTCGCGAGCCGGCACGGCTCCTCGTGGTCGGCACGTACCGCCCTTCGGTCGTGCGCACGGGCGAGCACCCGCTCTGGGCGATCCAGCAGGAGCTGCAGGTGCGCGGGTGGTGTCACGAGCTCGCGCTCGCGCCGCTTTCGAAGGAAGGCGTCGCGGCGTACCTCGCGACGCGCGCGGAGCTCCGCGCCACGGACGAGGCCGCGATTCGCGATGCGGCCGATCTGATCCACGCGCGCACCGACGGCAATCCGCTGTTCTTCGTCTCCACCGTCGACGCGGTGCTCGAGCGCGGCGCGGACGCCGGCAGTTTCCTAGGGGTCGCGCGCGACGTCTGCCGCGAGGTTCCGCCGAACGTGCGCGAGTTCCTCGAGCAGCAGATCGAGCACTTGCCGCGCGAAGATCGCCGGCTCCTCGAAGCCGCGAGCGTCGCCGGCATGGAGCTCGCCGCCGCGAGCGTCGCCGCCGGGTTGGAGGAGCCGCTCGAGGATGTCGAGGCACGGCTCGGGGAGCTCGCGCGCCGCGGATCGCTTCTCGAGCCGGGCGAGACCGCCGAGTGGCCGGACGGCACGGTCGGCGCGAGCTTCCGCTTCGCGCACGCGCTCCACCAGGAAGTGCTCTATCGCCGCGTAACGACGGCGCGGCGGATCGGACTTCACCGGCGGATCGGCGAGCGGCTCGAGCGCGGCTGGGTCGCGAAGACCGCGGAGATCGCGCCGGAGCTCGCGATGCACTTCGAGCGCGGCAGCGAGCCGGGCCGCGCGATCGACGCGCTCCACGCGGCGGGGGCGCGCGCGATGCGGGGCCATGCACCGCGCGAAGCGGAGGCATTCCTGCGATCGGGTCTCCGCCTCCTCGAGAGCCTGCCGACGGGTGCGCCTCGTGACCGCCACGAGCTCGCGCTCCGACTCGTGCTCGGCCCGGCGTTGTCGACGACGCGCGGCTACGCCGATCCGGCCGTCGAGGAGACGTACGCACGCGCGAGCGAGCTCTGCGCCGGCCTCGACGCCGCGGCGGAGATCTTCCCCGTGCTGCAAGGCTCGTGGATGGTCGCGATGGTACGCGGCGAGCTCATGCGCGCGCTCGAGCTCGGCCACCGGCTGCTCGCGCTCGCCGAGTCCCCGCGCGATCCCGCGAAGCTCCTCGAAGCGCATCAGGCGATCGCGGTGACGTCGCACTTCCTCGGCGACTGGTCCAGCGCGATGGAGCACGCGGAGCGCGGCCTCGAGCTCTACGATCGCCGCGCGCGTCGCGGCGTCGCGGTGGCTTCCGCGGACGATCCAGGCGTGATGTGCCTCGTGACGGAAGCGGCCGCGCTCTGGGCGCTCGGGTTTCCCGAGCGCGGCATCGCGCGAGCCGAGGAAGCGATCGGGCTCGCCCGCGAGCTCGGCCATCCCTTGAGCCTCGGGATCGGGCTGATCTCGCTGCTCTTCCTCACGCAGGAATGCCGACCGGAGGAGCCGACGGCAAAGGAGCGTCTCGAAGAGGCGATCGATCTCTTCACCGTGCAGGGTCTCACGATGATGCTCGCGATCGCGCGCGTCTGCGACGCCCGCATCCGCGCGCGCCGCAGCGGCTTCCGCGCTGCCGCGATCGAGCAAATGCGCGAGGCGATCGCCGCGTTCGAGGCGACGGGCGCGAAATGGCTACGCCCGCATTTCGACGCGTGGCTCGCGGAGACGCTCGCGAGCGACGGCCGGATCGACGCGGGCCTCGCGGTCCTCGAGCGGGCGCTCGGCGAGGTCGTGGAGGGCAGGGAAGGCTTCTACGCGCCCGAGCTCTGGCGCTTGAAGGGAGAGCTCTCGCTGCGCAAGCGCAAGAACGACGCGGGCACGCCCGAGATCGAAGCGTGCTTCACGAAGGCGATCGCGATCGCCGAGCGTCAGGGTGCGCTCTCTCTCGTCCTCCGCGCCACGATCGATCTCGCGCGGCTGCGGCGAGCGCAGCAGGGCGCGAAGCCAGCGCGTCGCCTGCTCGCGCCGGTCTACGAGCGATTCACCGAGGGCTTCGACTCGGTCGATCTGCGCGTCGCGCGCGACCTTCTCGAAGAGTGGTCGGCAACCTCGCTAACGACAAAATAACGAACTCCCTACGGTCAGGGCGTCGCCTGGGCGACGCCGCTGCTGATAGCGGGTGCGCATGCCCACCCCTCTCGAGATCGTTCGAAGTCACGCGCGCAGCCTCAAGAATCGGTTCGAGCAGGCACTGCTCGGCGGCGACATGGCCGCGGCGCGCGGGGTCGTCGACGGGACGTTCTGGGCCGACCCCGCGTGTCGCGAGGTCGTCGCCGACACGAAGCCGGTCACGATCGGCCGGATGCGCGGGGAGTGGCTGACCACGAAGGAAGGAAATCCTCGCCACCGGCTCCTGTATCTCCACGGCGGCGGGTGGTGCTTCTGCGGCATCGATTCGCATCGCCCGTTCATGAGTCGCATCGCGCGGGCGACGGGATGCGCGGTGCTCGCCGTCGAATATCGTCTCGCTCCGGAGAATCCTTATCCCGCCGGGCTCGACGACTGCGTCACCGGCTACGAGTGGATGCTCGAGAACGGCCCGGACGGCGCGAGCAAGGCCGAGCGCATGTTCATCTCCGGAGACAGCGCCGGCGGCGGGCTGACGCTCACCACCGCGCTCCGCATCCGCGATGCCGGACGTCGCGCGCCGCACGGCCTCGTACCGATGTCGCCCGGCACGGACTTCCTCTGCGAGAGCCCGAGCATGGAGTCGCGGCGCGCGGTCGACGACTGGGTCTCGCCGGAGAGCGTCAGGGAAGTCTGCAAGCTCTACCTCCAGAACGGCGAGGACCCGCGGATGCCGTACGCCTCGCCGCTCTACGACGACATGCGCGACCTCCCGCCGCTCTACTTCCAGGTCGGCGGGCTCGAGATCCTGCGCGATGATTCGACGCGATTTGTCGCGAAGGCACGCGCGGTGGGGATCGAGGCGAGCGTCGACGTCTTCGAAGGCATGCCGCACGTGTTCCAGGGCTACGCGCCGCTCCTGCCGGAGGCGCTCGACGCGATCGAGCGCATCGGCGCGTTCGTGAAGTCGAAGAGGTAGACGGTGTTGCGCACGGTCAAGTCGCCGTGCCGGATCTGCATCTATTGCGGCTTCGACCTCGACGTCGAGGACGGGCGCATCGTCGCCGCGCGTCCGGACGCGGATCACCCCGTGTCGCGCGGCTACGCCTGTGCGAAAGGCGCCGACTTCGTGCGGTTCCTGCAGGGCGACGGCGTGCCGCGCCTGCGCGAGTCGCGGAAGCGTCTTCCTGACGGGCGCTTCGCCGCGATCGACGCCGAGACGGCGCTCGACGAGGTCGCCGCGAAGCTCGCGGCGTTGAGACGACGCTACGGTCCGCGCTCGATCGCGCTCTACACGGGCACCGGGTCGTACGCGAACACGATCGCCTACGGCATGGCGCGCTCGTTCGTGCACGAGATCGGCACGCCGAACCTCTTCTCGACCGTGACGATCGACCAGCCGCAGAAGGTGACGACCCCCGCGCGCATGGGGCTCTGGCTCGGCGGGAAGCGGAGCCACCACGACGTCGACGTCATGCTCACGGCGGGGAACAATCCGTTCGTCTCGCATCTCGGGAACCCGATGACGCCGGCGCCGGGCCTCGATCCGAACCTCGCGAATCGCGAGCTTCGCCGGAAAGGCGTTCGGCACATCGTCGTCGACCCGCGGCGCACCGAGCTTGCGAAGCACGCGGACATTCACCTCCAGCTCCTGCCCGGAGAGGACGCGACGCTCTTCGCCGGCATCGTGCACGTGATCCTCCGGAACGGCTGGCAGAACCGCGAGTTCTGCGACCGGTGGGTCGTCGGCGTGGATCGCTTGCGCGAGCATACGGCCGCGTTCGATCCGCACACCGTCGCCCGCCGCTGCGACGTGCGCGCGGAAGACGTCGTCGAGGCGGCGCGAATCTTCAGCCACGCGAAGCATCCGATGGCCGGCTGTGGCACCGGCACCTGCATGACCCCGCATTCGAACGCGGCCGAGTTCCTCGTCGAGTCGCTGAACGCGCTCTGCGGCGGTTATCGGCGCGCCGGCGAGGAGGTTCCGAATCGGGGCGTCTTCTTCGGCATGCCCCCGATCGAGGACGTGCTGCCGCCGAACCGGACGTGGAAATCCGCCCCGTGGTGTCGCACGCAGAACGTCGGACGGATCGGCGGCGAGCTGCCGACGCCGCTCCTCCCGGACGAGATCCTCGCGCCCGGCGACGACAAGATCCGCGCTTTGATCGTCTTCTCCGGCAACCCGGCCGTCGCGCTCGTCGATCCCGGCAAGACGCGAACCGCGCTCCGGGACCTCGAGCTTCTCGTCACGCTCGATTCCCGCGAGACGGAGACGACCGCGCTCTCTCACTACGTGATCGCGACCTCGACGTTCTTCGAGCGTCACGAGCTCTCCGGCTATCTCGAGTTCATGTTCGAGCGGACCTTCGCCGAGCTCTCGAAGCCCGTCGTGGAGAAGCCGCCCGGCGTGATCCACGACTGGGAGCTCTTCTGGGGCGTCGCGCGGCGGATGGGCATCCGCCTCGAGTACAAGTACCTCGGGCTGTTGATGGACTACGCGGCGCTGCCGCCCGGTCTCGCGCTTTCGATGGAGTCGAAGCCGAGCGAAGAAGAGATCCTCGCCTGGATCTGCGAGCAGCGCGGTCTTTCGTACGCGGAGCTTTCTTCCGCCGAAGGCGGCATCGTCTACGATCTGCCGCCGCTCCGCGTGGCGGCACTTCCCGAAGACTCAGGCCGCCGCCTCGACGTATGTCCCGACGACGTCGCGCTCGAGATCGACGAGGTGCGAAAGGACCTCGCGGCGAGCGCCGACGGCGCGTTCCCTTACCGCCTGGCCTCGCGGCGCCTGCCGCACGTGATGAACAGTCTCCTCCGCGGCACGCCGCGGCTCGGCGAGAAGGGCGAGATCAACCACGCCCACATGAATCCGGAGGACATGCGGCGCGACGGCGTCGCCGAAGGCGGTCCGATCCGCATCGGCTCACGAACGGGCGAGATCGTCGCGGTCGCGATCAGCGACGCGACGGTACGCCGTTCGGTCATCTCGATGGCGCACGGCTTCGACGGCCCGCGCGGCGCGCACACCGGTCGGCTCGTGCCGCTCGCGGCGGGGCACCGCGAGCGCATCAGCTTCATGCCGCACCAGACGGGCGTGCCGGTGCGCGTCCGAAAAAATACTTCGTAAGTATTTTTTCTCGAACTACTCGCGGATCGAGAGCGAGCCGATGTAATCCATCTTCCCGACGTCGACGCCGTTGTGGCGGAGGATCGCGTAGACCATCGTCACGTGGAAGAAGAAGTTCGGCATCGCGAGCTCGACGAGATAGTCTTCGCCGCGAAGCCACTTGCCGCCGAGCCAGCCCGGGCTGACCTTCCGCTCCTCGCCGCCCGCGTAGTCCTTCTCCGGCACGCTCTCGACGAAGGCGAGGCACTTCGAGATCCGCTGGCGGAGCTCGGCGATCGTCTTCTCGGTGTCCGCGTGAGAAGGCGGCGGCTTGCCGCCGAGATACGCGGCCGTGTACTTCGCCTGATCGCACGCGGCCTGGATCTGCCGTGCGAGGTCGTACGCGTCGGGCGCGAGGCGCGATCCGGCGAGCACGTCGGCTTCGAACTTCTTGGCGGTCGCATGGGCGGTGGCCTTGTCGAGCCACGCCTCGACGTTCTTCAGCATCTTCACCATGAGAGCGACGGATTGATGAGGGGTCATGCAGAGCTCCTCTCGGTGAGCTGTTCGCTCACGGTCCAAAGTCGTTTGCGTACGTTCGGGTCCTGCGATTCGGGCGAGCCGCGCTTCTCGCGGCGGTCGAAGTAGTATTTGCCGGTCACGCCTTCGAGCTCGGGCGCGGTCGCGAGCCAGACGATCGTGTTGGCGCCCCTCGCCGGCGTTCGCATGAACGGTCGGATGACCGTGGTGACCACCTGCGCGAACGTGCCGTTCTGCTTGCCGAGGTTCGTGCCGACGGCGCCCGGGTGCATGCAGTTGACGGTCACGCCGGTGCCCGCGAGCCGTTCGGCGAGCTCGCGCGTGAAGAGCACGTTCGCGAGCTTCGATCGCCCGTAGATCTTCATCGAGCGGAAGCTCTTCTCGCCGCCGAGGTCGTCGAAGTCGATCGTGCCCCAGTGGTGCGCGTCGGAGGCGACGTTCACGATCCGCGCCGGCGCGCTCTCGCGGAGGCGCGGCAACAGGAGATTCGTCAGGAGGAAGTAACCGAGATGGTTGACGGCGAACGTCGTCTCGATGCCGTCGACGGTCTTCTCGTGACGGAGCTGGAAGACGCCGGCGTTGTTGACGAGCAGGTGGAGAGGCTCGCCGCGGTCGAGAAACTCCTTCGCGACGCGCCGGATATCACGCTGCGAAGCAAGATCAGCAAGCAACAGCTCGACGTCCTGGTTGCCGGTTCGCCGGCGGATCTCGGCCGCGGCGTTCTCGCCGCGCCCGCGATCGCGCACGATGAGGAAGATCTTGGCGCCGGTCTGCGCGATGCCGACGGCAGCCTCGAGACCGATCCCGGAGCTCGCGCCGGTGATGACGCAGGTACGACGGTTCATCAACGACGGGTCATAGGCCTCGCGGAGAGCCCATGCAATTCACCTCACCACTTCAGGTGCGCTGCCATCCAGCTGGTCCAGTAGAGCTTTGGCGTCTGCGAGATCCGGTGTCGCGAAGCCCTCGGTGAAACACCCATGAATGCGCGAGAGCATTCGACGAGCCGCCGAGCTCTTGCCCTTGCTTCGGAGCAGGCGGCTCAGGCTGATCGCGGCCCGCAGCTCCAATGATTTGGCACTCTGCCGTCGCGCGACAACGATTGCGCGCCGAACCGACTCTTCGGCCCTCAACTCGAGGTGTTCAATGGCAGACGGTCGGGGCCGCTTCGGCCCGCTTCGTTTGAGTTTTTTCTCGAGCTGCCTTGCCCGCTTGAGCATCAGCTCACCCTGGACCCGGTAGAGCTCGGCGAGGCACCAGCGATCGCCTCGCTTCGGGACCGAGCCCAGGTCCTCCGCGACCAACGCGATCGCTTCCTCGAGACGGCCGCGCTGCGCGAGCTTTTCGGCGGCGATGCATACGAAGAGCGACCGCCACGTCTGATTCTCGGAAACCAGCTGCTGACGAAATCGCGCGATGCCGCCTTCCTTCGCGCCCCCTTCGTCGAGCAACCAAAACCGCAAATTGTTGATCCAGAAGGAAGCGAGCGTGTCCTCGGTGGCGCGCGAGATCACCGCCCGCAGGGAGGACCGAGCCATTTCGGTCTCCCGACGGAGGTAGTGCAGCAGGGTGTGGTGAAGGATTGCGAGGATCGAGCCGGTACGGCCTGCCAACAACGTCAGGGCTTCATCGAATCTGTGCCGCGATCGATCGGCGCGCCCGAGGAACCACAAAGGAAACGCGGAGAAGGCAACGAAGATCAAAACGTTGTCGTGCATGGGTTCGGCGACGTCATGCTCGGCCCGACGATACTGAGCGAGGCACTGTTCGAATCGCCCACATGACGACCGCAGGTCGCCGCGAAACAGAGATACGGTCGCCGCCATTCCATGCGCGATCGCGAGCTGCAGAGGATCGCGCCTCCGCTGCGCCACGGTCACGAGTTGATCCACGAGCTTTTCGGCGCCGGCGAAATCTCCGCGCCAAAGATGGACGAATGCCAGTCGCATCAGCGTGAGTGCCAGAGCGCGCGTCTGACTCGCTTGACGGGATAGCGTCAACGCGCGGGCCAGAATCCCTTCGGCTTCCGCGCCCACGCCGACGCCGCCCTCGGCGAAGTACATCGCGTCGTAGGCGTCGACTTCGAGCGTGAGCTCGAGGTCTGCACGCCACGCTCCCTGAGGGAGTGCTTCGAGAAGTCGCAATCCCTTCGCACGATGACCCATGGCCTCGCGGAGCGCGCCGCGTCGATTCGCGTTCTGCGCCGCTTTCGCGACATAGTGAACCGCGCGCGCTTCCTCGCCTCCCCGCTCGAAATGGATCGCCAGCTCGGCTGCGATCTCATCCGTTCGGTTCGCGTGCCGCCGCTCGAGCTCCGCGGCAAACCTCCGATGAAGCCGCGCCCGACGCGTAGCCGACATGCGCTCGTAGAAAACTTTCTGGTAGAGCGTGTGGAGAAAGCCGTAGCGCGCGCCCGTGGATCCATCCGGCAGCGCGAGTGGCCCGAGCGCTCGAATGAACTGGCTTCGGCGGGTCAGTTCGTCACATCGATCTTCGATCGTCTCGGCGGGTTCGCCGAGCAGTGCCGCGAGATGGAGGGAAGAATACTCGTCTCCCGCGAGGCTCCCGGCCTCGAGAAGGTGTTTCTCCGGTTCGGACAAACGATCGATCTGCGCCTCGATCAACGCGCGCAGGGTGTCCGGAACGCGCTTGACGACATCATGAATGTCGCCCGTCACCCGCCATAGACCGTCCGCTTCGCGGATCCCGCCGGTCGCGACGAGATAGTCCAAGAGATTCACGACGAAGAGCGGGTTCCCATCCGTGTTGCCGTAGATCGCACGGTCGAGCTCCTGCGGAAATCGGTTGCCCGCGAAACGAATCGTCAAATAGTGACCTACCTCGGCTGCGTTCAGCGATCCGAGCAGGACGTCTTCACACTTCCCGCGCGCTTGCAGTTGCTGCTTCACGACTCTCACCGGATGCCGGCTCACGACGACGTCCGCCGGTCGATACGTCGCGATGAACAGAAGCCGCGCAGATTCTCTTCGCGATGCCAGCGCGGCGACGAGGTCGACGGTCGAGTAGTCGCTCCACTGGAGATCCTCGATCACCAGTACCAACGGCTTTTCCGCGGCGAGGGCGTCCAGGCCGTCGGACAGCTCACGAACCATCCGCTCGGGATTGCCGCCTTGCACCCGGCGCCGGAGGTCCTCCGCCCGCTGCGAGTCGAGTAGCGCGGGCATCTGCATCAGCCACATTGGGGCGTGGCGATCGAGGAGAGCGATCACGCGCTCGCCATCGGCGCTGCGGCAGAGTCGACCGAGCGCCTCGAGGACGGGTAAGTAGGCTTCGCCCGCCCCGTACTGCTCGACGCACTGGCCCCAGCCGCTCCAGACGTCATGGTCCCTCCGGAGCCGCCCGAGAAACGTATCGACCAGGGTGGTCTTGCCGATTCCGGGCTCCCCCGTCACGAAGACGAGCCGGCGCTCGCCGTCGAGTGCTCGTTCGAACGCCGCGTCGAGGCGCGCGAACTCGGCAGTACGGCCGACGACCAACGGTTGGCGTTGCACTGAAGCGACGCGAGTCGCGACGGTCACCCGTTTGGCACGGGGTCGGGGCCTAGCATCGACGTACGTGTTCGTCGTCACGGGTGCGATGAAGCGGTAGCCCTGGCGCCGGCCGACGGTCTCGATGAAGCGGGGGCGGGCGGTGTCGTCCTCGAGCACCTCACGAAGCTCGTGAATGCACCCGCGCGGGAGCGCCTCGGCGCCGTGCGTGTCGGGCCAAAGCGCGCTCAGAAGCTCGTCACGCGTGACCAGCTGATCGTGCCGTTCGACGAGGTAGCGAAGCACGCCGAACGTCTTGCCCCGAAGCGGAACGATCTCCGAGCCGCGCCAAAGCCGCGCATTTCCCGGCTCGAGTCGAAAGGGCGGGAAGACGATGGATTCGAACTCCACCTGAGTGACCGATGCCCGAACGTACAACTCCCGCCGCCGAAGTTACAAGTTCGCCTTACCGCCGATTCAACGTCGATTCGACGTCGAATCAACGCACGACCCATCGCCCTTCGAATCTCCCGGGTGGCATCGCGTCGACCCATGCCGACGAGATTCCGAAAAGCGCGCGCCAGCGAAACCGAGCTCACGGAAGAGCCGCCGCTCTCACCGGACTTGGGCTTCGTCGTGCAGTTCCGCGAGCGGGCTCGAAAGAGCGGAACAAACTACGCGGGTCGCGCGGAGCATCTCGCCTCCGGATTGGCGGTTCGTTTCGCCTCGCTGGACGAGCTCTCGGCGTGGATGAGTCAGGTCATTCTCGGAAGGGGCCACTGACGCAAAACCAGGGGAGGGACGCGATGAATCTGGGGCGAACGATGAAAGTAGCAGTGTTACTGGGGATCGCCGGCATTTCCTTCGCGGCGACGACCGCGCACGCGGACGCGATCGGAACTCCCGGTCTGTTGGTCGGAATTCAGCGAAACGAATCCTCCTCCGACGAGTACGGCGCATCGCACGGGCGAATCATCGTTCGCGAGACGGACTTGCAAATGCGCACCTATCGCTGGGGCGGGTCCCTTTGCTTCGGCAAGCTCGTCACGAGTAGCGACGTCGAGATCCTCGCGCGAGCCGTCGGCAATCGATCGGTGGAGATCAAGCCGTTCTACAAGACCGGGAGCGCCAGCACTCGGTGCCTCGTGTCCTTCATCATCGCCGAACCCGACGTCATCGACGGATTGGGACAGGTCAGTCCGTGAGTGATCGCTCGGCCCAGCAGGGGAGGATGACGACGATGCGATTTCAACGAGGATGGGCGGTGATCGCGCTGTTGTTCGCGCTCAACGGCGAAGCGTGGAGCCAGATCTCGGCCGGGGGCTGCTGCCAGCTGGATGACGGCTGCATGTACCGGCGCCGAGCGACTGCGTATCGCAGGGTGGGCAGCCAGCCTCGGGCAGCTGCAATGCGGCCACTGGGCTGTGCGGAGGCACGACGGTTTGCTGCGGCGTCGGTGAGGAATGCTCGAACACCACGGCCGGGATTTGCTCCGCCGGGCGGGGCACACCGGTCAGGGGCGCGACGTGCGAGCCACAAGGCTGCGAGGTTCCCGACCCGTCGCGAGGCGACATTCTCACCTGCGTGTCGGAATGCCTGATCCCGAACCTGCCCATCTCCGACGGGCCGCCACCGTTGCCGTTGAACGCCCACTGCGAAGAGAGCGATCAATGTGGCACAGCCTGTTGCTGCCTTATGACCGTGCCTCTGGTGGGTGATGTCGGCGTCTGCATCCCGGATTGGGGTTGCGAGAACGTCCTCGGCGAGTGCCAGGCGCCACCGCCCCCGCCGCCACCCGCCCCGGGGGACTGCACCCAGAACAGTGACTGCGAAACCGGCTGTTGCTGCCACGGCACGATCTTGGTCGACTTCGACGCCTGCGGTTCACCCGAGAACTGCGCATCCATCGGCTTCAGCTGTTCGTGAGTCGCCGAAGAAGGGGAAATCATGAAAACGAAGCGTAGAATCACGACCGTATCAACTTGGGCATCGGCGATGCTGCTCGTGGCGAGCGCTCTGCCGGTCGACGCCGCCCCGCCACTCGCCTTCGTCACCAGCACCGCGAACGATAGCGTGTCGGTCTTCGACACCGCGACCAACACGGTGGTAGACACCATCGAGGGGTTCGGCTCTCCCTTCTACATCGCGATTTCGCCGGACGGCACTCGAGCGTACGTGTCCAACGAGGATCTCGACACCATCTCCGTCATCGATACCGCCACGCGGACGGTGGTTGCCACGATTCCGGTCGGCGACTCCCCTCGGGGTGTTGCGTTCACGCCGGACGGCACTCGGGCGTACGTGGCGAACATCCTCTCGAATACCGTTTCCGTGATCGACGTCGCCACCAACGCCGTCGTCGCGACGATACCCCGGCCCGCGCCCAACAACGTGGCCGTGACTCCCGACGGTAGCCGGCTCTACGTCACGCAGGCTCAGTCCATGTCGGTCATCGACACCGCCACGAACACCGTGCTCGATGCCTTCGCTCTTCCGGGAATCCCGAGCGGTGTCGACTTCTCGCCTGACGGTGCCTTTGCCTACGTGGTTAAGATCGCTCCGAGCGTTTCGGTCTTGGAGACGGTCGGAAACACGGAGGTCGCCGTGATTCCCAGAGCGATCAAGGCACCGACGGCATAGCCGTCACGCCCGACGGCAGCCGCGTCTATGCGAGCAATCACGACGGCGTCACCGTCATCGACACGGCAACGAACACGTTGTTGACCCACGTGCCGATCACGTCGGTCGTGTTTGATTTGGCGATCACACCCGACGGCACCCGAGTATACGCCACCAAGCTCGGCGGCGACGTTTCGATCATCGATACCGCCGGCAATACGGTCGTCGGCTGGTGCCCACCGGCAACGCCTTCGCGATCGCCATCGGTCCGGGAACGACTCCTCAGGAGCAGGTCGGGGAGACGATCGAGAAGATCGACATCTTCGACCTCCCCGCCGGTCTGAGCAACGCGCTGACGGTAAAGCTGCAAGCCGTTCTCGACGCCATCGCCGAAGGCGACATCGCCAGTGCCTGCAGTCACCTCCAGTCCTTCGAGAGCCAGGTTCAGGCGCAATCGGGCAAGAAGCTCTCTGCCGAGCAGGCCGCCGAGCTCCTCGAGGCGGCCGAATCAGCTGCAGGTTCAGCTTGGCTGTTCGTAAAAGACGAAACGCGTTCGTGACCGGGCTCCTGCTGTCCTCTCAGTTCGACGTCATTGAGGTGTGCGTAGGCGACGTAGGGGCGCCGCTCTTCGAGCCTGATCTAGGCCTCTGAGAGAGGAGGAGATCCGCGGCGAACGCGCCGCGATCGACACCGAGCGCGGCGTCGGCGATCGAGGCCGAGCTTCGACGAGCCGCATAGCGGCGTCCGTCAGGGCGACGAACTTCTCACGGAGCCGTGCGCGCTGCGCGGCGAGGTCGGACGCGGGCACGCCGCTGTCGGCGGTCTCCTGAGCCGGCGGCCCGAGGCCGCGATCCGCACGCGCGCTTGCGTGGGCGCGAGATCGCCGTCGGTCTCGACGAGCACGCGGTCGCGGAGACGGAGCAGATTCGCTTCGCGCATCCTCGCGTCCGAGTACGTCGCGAGCGCCGCCGTATCGTCGCCGAGGAGCGCGAGCGCGGTCGTCGCACGAAGGCTGAACTTGCCTTCGAGCCCGGTGCGCGGCTCGGGGATGCTGCAGACGCCGAGCAGCATCGGCGAGACCGTCAGCGTGACGAGATCGATCGAATCGGGCTCGAGCCCGCCCTCACGGAGGCGACGTGCCGCCTCGATCGGCGCGTGGGTGAGGTAGCACGCGGCGTGGTACTTGAAGAGCGTCTCGCGGACGTAGAATCGGCCGGCGAGCGCGTCGAGGCGCTTCGGATCGGCCGCGGTGCCGTGATGCGTCTCGAAGAAGCCCTGCTTCGCTTCGAGCACGTCGGTCGCGGCGGTGAATCCGTCGCGCGCGAGGAGTGCGGCGAGGAGCCCCGCCGAGGCGGCTCGGCCCGCGTGAAGCGGCTTCGCCATCGTGCCGAACGCGGACTTGAGCCCGGCGGCCTCGGTGCCGGCGAGGCCGATCGCGCGGAGCCAGCCGTCTTCGTCGAGACGGAGGAGGTGAGCGCATGCCGCCGCCGCGCCGAACGTGCCGATCGTGCCGGTCGTGTGGAAGCCGACGTCGTAGTGGCGGAGGCCGAGGAGGATCCCGAGCCGACACTCGAGCTCGATGCCGGCGACGAGCGCGGTGAGGAGGCTTCGTCCGCACGCCTTCTCGCTCTCGGCGAGCGTGAGGAGCGCCGGCAGCACGGGCACCGACGGATGCCCGTTCATCGCCATGTGCGTGTCGTCGAAATCGAGCGCGTGGCCTGCGGCGCCGTTCACGAGCGCGGCCGTGAGCCGCGAAGCGCGCTCGCTCCGCGCGACCAGCGCGGCCTCGCTCGAGCCTTCGCCGCGGGCGACGGCATTCACCAGGATCTCGACGAGCGGCTCCCGCGAGCCCGCGATCGCACACCCGAGGAAATCGAGAAGGCAGTGCCGCCCGACTTCGCGCGCCTCCTCGGGGACGTCTTCGAACCGGAGACCGCGCACCGAGCCGACGAGCGCGCGGGTGAGGCTCATGCGAGCGCCTCGTACCGGACGCCCGTGGCTTCTTCGGAGACCGTCCAGAGCCGGCGCGCGTCGTCGACGTTTCGCGCGCGCTTCGTCGTCGGCACGCGCTTCGGCGCGCCCCAGAGCTCGCCGAAGCCGTTCGGGCCCCAGTATTCTCCGCCGGCGACGTCCGCCGCGGTCGCCGCGTAGAGCATCGGCAGCGCGCCCGTGGCGGCGTCCTGTGCGAACAGCCGGTTGCCGAGCTCCATGATCCGCTCCATGAAGCTCGAGCCTTCCATGCGCGGCCCGGCGCCTTGAAGCTCGGTCGCGGAATAGCCCGGATGGCAGGCGACGCTGACGGCGTTCGCGCCCTTCGCGCGCAGGCGCCGATCGAGCTCGAACATGAAGAGCAGGTTCGCGAGCTTGCTCTGACAATACGCGGGCCATTTGCTGTAGCGCCGTTGGCTGTGGATGTCGTCGAAGCTGATCCGGCCGCCGCGATGCGCGCCGCTCGACTGCGTGACGATGCGTGCGCCCGGCGTCGCGAGGAGCTTCGGCAGCAGCAGCCCGGTCAGCGCGAAATGCCCGAAGTGGTTCGTGCCGATCTGCATCTCGAAGCCGTCGGCGGTCTCGCGCCGTGGCAGCGCCATCACGCCGGCGTTGTTGCAGAGCGCGTCGATCCGCTGGACGCGCGGCGAGAGCTCTTCGGCGAATCGGCGGATCGAGGTGAGGCTCGCGAGGTCGAGCGCCATCACCTCGACGCGCGCGCCGGGGTGCTCGGCGACGATCTTCGCTTTCGCGCTCGCACCTTTTTCCGCGTCGCGGCACGCCATGACGACGTGCGCGCCCTTGCCGGCGAACGCGTGCGCGCCTTCGTAGCCGAGGCCGCTGTTCGCGCCGGTGACGACGATCGTACGACCCGCGAGGTCGGGCATGTCGGAGACGGTCCAGGCCATGGGCGCGGTTCTCACGCGTTCCCGATCGCCGAGTCAACGATGCGGACGAGTTTGTGGCCGTCCGACCCTGTCGATACGATCGCCCGCGATGGGTGGGTTCGCCGTCGCCGTTGCCGTGCTCCTCGCGACGATCCTCGTCGCGAATCTTCCCGTGCTGCTCGGCCGTGCGGCGGGTCTCTGGGACGCTGATCGGCAGTTCGTCGCCTATCACGCATTGCTTGCCGACGCGGCCCGCTCGGCCGCGTGGGTCCTGTGGGATCCGTGGACGGACGGAGGATTGCCGATTTTCGCGGATCCTCAGGTCGGGACGCTCTCGCCCCTCCGGCTCTCGCTCGGCCTCGTCTTCGGTCCTTCGACTCACGGCTATTTGCTCTCCTGGCTCTTCGTCTGGTGCCTCGGCGGCGTCGGACTCATCGCTCTCGCCCGTCACCTCGGATCGCCGCCTGGCGCCGCGTTGGCGATCGCGCTCGGCTTCTCCTTCGGCGGCGTGTTCACCGGGAATGCGGAGCATTTTTCTTGGATCGTTTCGGTTGCCCTGCTGCCGTGGATCGTCTGGCGTCTCGACGTCGCGCTGCTCGACGGACGGATTCTGCCCGCGTGCGAAGCGGGAGCGCTGTGGGGGCTGTCGGCGATTTCGGGGTACCCCGGCCTGACGATCCTGTCCGCGGGTTTCGTGGGGTTGTGGGCCGGGGCCCGCGTGCTCGAACGTCCTTCGATTGCGATGGTGCGTCGCGGCTCCGCTTCGCTCGCGCTCTTCGTTGTCGTGGGGATGCCTGTGTTCCTGCCGGTGGCGCGGGGACTGCTCCACGAATCTGCGGGTGTTCACGAGCGGGCCCGCGCCGTTGCGCGTGAGGCAGCGCTCGCAAACTCGCTTTCGCCGGTGAACCTGACGACGCTCGCGTCGCCCGTGCAAACGCGTCTCAAGCGTTTCGCGCCGGCTGAGGTGTCACCCGGCACCGACATCTCCATGATGAGCGTCTACGTGGGGCCCGTGATTCTCGCGCTGGCCATCGTGTCTCTCGCGTGGCGAGGCCCGAGCCGCTTCGCGCCGTTGATCGCGATCGTGGCGGCGCTCGCGCTTGCCGCGAGTCTCGGGCGAACGCTCCCCGTTCGCGGGTGGCTGTACGATCTTCTTCCGCCGACGCGGTTCTTCCGCCATGCGGCGATCTTTCGCGTTTACTTCATGTTTGGCCTGGTCGTGCTGGCGAGTCTCGGGGCGCGGGAGATGAGCGAGCGCCGGACCGATGCGACATTCTTCCGGTGGCTCGCCGCTGCCGCGCTGGCGAGTGCGCTCGTTGCGACGGCGACGACGGCAGTGGTGCTGGGGAGCTCTCCGGCGGCGCGCGCACCCTCGATCGTGCACGCCGCCGGCTGGCTTCATGCGGCCGCTGCTTGGGGCGGTCTTTCCATCATTGCCGGCTGGTGGGCCCTACGGTGGCGCACCACAGCGGGTTCCTTTTCGCTGCTTCTCGCCCTCGTTGCGATCGCCGATGCGGCGATCACCGCACCGATCACGCGGCACACGACGTACGGGGTCGACGATCGTTCGCGCGAGCGCTGGTCCGCGCTCGACCGGTCGCATTCTTCCCTTCTCGACCTGAGCGGCGTCGGATGGATTCGCAAGGAGCGCGCGTGTCGCGACCCGTCCTGTGAGGTCCTCACCTCCGACCAGTTGATCGATCGGATTCCGGTCTTCTTCTCGAACTCGACGGCGGACCATGCGCTTCATCATGCGACGGCCGCCCATCCCGTGCTCCTCGCCGCGGCGACGGGCGCGGAACGAACTTGGTTTTCGCCGCACGCCGTCGAAGTCCCGCCGATCGCATCCGCATTCGACGCCTTCGCCCAGCGTGCCAAGGTGGTCGGAGCTCCGCCGCTCGTTCTCCACTCGAGGACGGCGATGCTAGCGGGCGCCGCGTCGCGCACGGCGAACGACGATGCGAAGGCGGACGTCGCCGCGATTTCCGCGGCGATGCCGATGACGCCACTCGGTGCGAGGCTGATCTCGTATCGCCCCGAGGAGCTCTCGTTCGAGGTGGAAGCACCGGCGCGCGGCTGGCTGTTGGTCACCGATCGCTGGGCGCGGAGCTGGGAAGCCGAAGTCGACGGCCGCAGCGTCGAGGTGAAAGGTGCGAATTTCCTCTTTCGCGCGATCGAGGTCGACGCGGGGCCTCACGAGGTTCGCTTCCGCTATCAACCGCGATATCTTCGCGCCATGATCGCGGTCGCATGGGCGATCCTCGCCGTGGTCGCCACGATTTCGGTCTGGGCCGTCTGTGGAGTGCGGCCGGCCGCGCCCGAGCCCCCGGGATGAGACGCCTGACGGCAGTCGTCTCGGCGCTCGCGGTCTTCGCCGTTGCCGGAGATGCGGCGGTGCCGAGCGCGGCTGGAGCGGAGGACTGGAGAAGCCAATGGGCCGCCGACGACGGTCTTTCGGTCGAGATCCACGCGCGCGGCTTCCAAATGCCGACGTCGATCGCCGTCGTCGCGAATCCCGGCCCGAGTCCCGACGATCCGATCTACTTCGTCACCGAGATCGCCGGCTCGGTGAAGGTCGTCACCCGCGACCGACGAGTCCGCACCTTTGCCGAAGGCTTCGTTCGACGAGCCCCGGCCCGCGAGCTCCCCGCGGCGGAAGGGGAAGTCGGGCTCGCAGGGATCTGCCTCGACGAGCGACGGGGACACGTCTTCGTCACGTACGCGGATTTCGAGCCGGCCGGTACGCTGCGGAACCGCATCGCCCGTTTCGAAACGGAGTCAGGCCGCTTGGCGCTTGCTCCCGTGAGGACGACTCCCATCGCCGAGGGGCTCCTCGGTTCCTTCCGCGCCGCCGTGTCCCACCAAATCGGCCCCTGCCGAGTTCATGGCGATGATCTCTACGTGGCCATCGGCGACGGTCGGCAGACCGCGCATAGTCGCCGGCTCGATTCCCCGCTCGGCAAGATCCTGCGCCTGACGATCGACGGAGAGGCTTCGCCCGACAATCCCTACTACGACGTCGCCGCCGCTCGTGCGCCGGCTAGCTTCGTGTGGGCGTTCGGCCTGCGAAATCCGTTCGGGCTCGAATTCGTGCACGACCGTTTGTTCGCGACGGACAACGGGCGCTCCGTCGATCGCTTTCTCGAGATCGAGCGCGGAGCCGACTATCTCTGGTCCGGAACCGACATGACGCTCGGTGCTCGCGCGCAGGCGTTCTTCCATCCGCCGCTCGGTCCGGTGCAGCTCGCCTACGTGCCCCCGAGCTCGACGGTACTGTCGCGAGCGCGCGGCTCCTTCGTGCTCGCGGCCTCGGCGATGTCGTCCGCCGGCGTCTATGTCGTGCCGTTCGACGTCGAGAAGCGGCATCTCGTCGAGCCGCCGCGACCGTTGCTACGCCACCGCGGGGGCAGCCCGCAGATGGTCGTCGGCGTCGCGCTCGGCGCCGACGCGCTGTACGTGGTGCCGATCTTGCCCGTGGACGGCGCGACGTCCGCCGTCTTGGCGATGCGGGAAGACGGCGAGAATCGACATCCGTACAACCTCGACTCGCTCACCGATCCCGCCTCGTTGATCGCGGACAAAGGCTGCCTCGGGTGCCACCGGCTAGACGGCCTCGGCGGTCAGGAAGGCCCCGCTCTCGATCGTGCTGCGCTGATCGCGAGCATCGATCAGCGACTCGCCGACCCCACCTACCTCGAGCGCCTCCGCGCGCTCGATGCCGCGGGCGGGGACGCGGCGTTGCGCGAGGCGCGCCAAGAGGTTCGCGCGGCGACGGGCGAGGCGCAGCGCGTCGCGTGGGTCCGTAACCGCATCCTTCATCCGACGTTCGACGATGTTGCGGCGCGAATGCCGGTGACCGGCATCTCCCGTGACGGCGCCGAAGCGATCGCACGCAGGCTGGTCGGCGAAGCGGATTCCTCGACCGGCGAATCCTGGGCTCGGCGTCTCCTTCCCGCGCGTCCCGGCCGCCGACATCTCGTCGCGTTTCTCGTGGTCGGCCTCTTCACCGGGGGCCTCGCTGCCACTCTCGCGAATCGCTGGTGGCGTCGCGATCGGCGGCGTTCCCTCCGGTAGGAGGCGTTCCGGATTGCCGAGTCAACGAGATCTCGTTAGGAGCGGGATGTGAGCCGCCGCATCCACGAGGGCAACCGCGCCGCGATCGTCGAGGCCGTGAACGGCGATCCCGAGTTCCAGCTCGCGGCGCGCTTCTGGAACGGGAGCTTTCGCTTCGGGATGGGCCCCGAGGAAGCGTACGTCTTCCGCGTTCGCGACGGTCGGCTCGTCGATGTGAACCTCGCGCCCACGCACTTCGATGCCTGGGACTTCGAGGTGTCGGGCCCGGCCGACGGTTGGCGCGAGATCTTCGCGCCGGAGCCGCGACCGTTCTATCAAGACGTGGCCTCGGCGCTCCTCCGTCACGGCTTCGTGCTCGGCGGCGACGTCGAATCGTTCTTCGCGTATCACGCCGCGCTTCGGCGCGTCGTCGACGTCATGAGGCGCGCGTGATGGCGCGCTTCGCCGACGTTCGCGGACGTTACGTCTACTTCCCCGTCGACGGCGTCGAGTACCGCGTTTACTTCGAGGAGGCGGGGCAGGGGATTCCACTGATCCTGCAGCACACGGCCGGCGCGGACGGACGCCAATGGCGCCATCTCCTCGAGGATCCGGAGATCACGCGAAGCTTCCGCCTCATCGCGCACGATCTGCCGTATCACGGGAAGTCGCTGCCGCCGGTCGGCGTCGAGTGGTGGAAGCGCGAGTACAAGCTCACGCAGGCGTTCTTCATGAAGTTCATCGTCACGCTCGCGCACGAGCTCGAGCTCGATCGGCCGGTCTACATGGGCTGCTCGATGGGCGGACATCTCGCCGGCGACTTGGCGCTCCACCATCCCGAGGAATTCCGCGCCGTGATCGGCGTCGAAAGCGCGGTCTCCAGCAAGGGGACGGACACGCTGCTCGAGTGGTTCAACCATCCGCGGCTCTCGAACGGCTCGAAGCCGAGCCTCATGTACACGCTGATGGCGCCGCAGAGCCCCGAGCCGTTCAAGCAGGAGACGACCTGGATCTACAGCCAGGGCGCGCCGCCCGTGTTCCGTGGCGATCTCTACTACTATTCACAGGAGCACGACCTCAGCGAGACGGCGGAGCAGATCGACTCGAAGAAGTGCGCCGTCTACCTGCTCGGCGGCGAGTACGATTGGTCCGCGTCGCCGGAAGATGTGAAGGCGCTCGCCGATCGCGTGAAGGGCTCCGAGTTCACCGAGATGAAGAACGTCGGGCACTTCCCGATGTGCGAGAATCCGGAAGCGTTTCGCCGGCACTTGATGCCGGTGCTCGAGCGGATCCGCCAAGCGCGCTAGTTCCTGCGCCAAGCCTGATTCAAGCGGCGCGAGCGAACAGCGGCGGCAGCGCTTCCGCGAAGAGCTGCACGAGCGCGCGGAGCGTCGCGGGGTAGGGCTGGCGGTCGGCGTGCAGCACGCCCCAAGCGCGCGTCAGGCCGGTCGGCCCGAGCCGTACCGACACGAGCAACCCGGCTTCGAGCTCGCGCCGCGCGGACCACACCGGCGCGACCGCGATGCCGAGCTTCCGCTGCGCGAGCTGCTTCAGCGCCTCGAGGTGATCGACCTCGGCGGCGATTCGCGGAAAGACCCCGTCCGCGAGCAGAAACCCGAGCGTGAGCTCCGTGATCTGGCTCGCGCGGTCGTAGACGAGGAGCGATTCCTTGTCGAAATCGCGGGCGGTGACGAACGGCATCTGCGCCCACGCGTGATCGGGCGGCACGAGCGCGACGAGCTCGTCGCGTCCGACCTCGACGATGCGGAGCTTCCCGGCTTCGACCGGTAGCGGCAAGAGCGCGACGTCGAGCTCGCCCGCCACGAGTCGCGCGAGCGTCTCGGCGGTGTGGCCGCTGACGACTCGAACGTCGATTCGCGGGAAGCGTCGCTTCAGCTCCACGAGGACTTCCGGCAGGAGATAGTTGCACGGCGGCTCGGGCGTGCCGACGCGCACGAGGCCCGCACGGCCGCGCGCATGATCCTCCACGCGCCGCCGCGTCTCTTCGATCTTGTCGAGCACCTGGCGCGCGCAGTGAAGCAGCATGTCGCCCGCCGGCGTGATCTGCAGCGAGCGCGCGGTGCGGAGGAGGAGCGGCACGCCGAGCTCTTCCTCGAGCGCGCGGATGTGTTGGCTGATCGCCGGCTGGCTCATGCCGAGATGCTCGCCGGCGCCGGTGAAGCTGCCGACGTCGACGACCGTCCGGAAGATTTTCAGTTGCTTCAGCTCGATCATAACCGAAGCGGACTCCGCGCATCCGCACCCGCGATTGTTGCTCGGCGTGCACAGGGAGTGAGCGGGATGCCCAAGCACTGAGCACGTTCCGGAGGCTCGCGCCTCACGCGCGAACTCCCCGGGGTCGTTCGTTCTTTGGCACCGCCGTTGCTCTTTTCCGTTCCGTGTCCGCGCCGCGAAGCAGGATCAGGCTCCACGGGGGGAAGTCATAAGCAACGACGATGCCCACGAGGCCCGGTGAATCGAAAAGGAAAGAAATGACCATCAAGAGAAGAAAGCTGCTGAAGCTGTCCGCCGCGGGAGCGTTGCTCTCGCAGCTTCCCGTCGGCTGGCGCGGCGGCGTCTACGCCTCGGATGCGCCGGAAACGACGGCGATCCGCATCGGCATCATCGCGCTCACGGACAACTCGTCGATCGTGATCGCGCACGAGAAGGGCTTCTTCGCGAAGGAAGGGCTCGACGTCACGGTCTCGAAGGAAGCCTCGTGGGCCGTCATCCGCGACAAGCTGAACCTCGGCGAGAACCAGGCGACGCACATGCTCTACGGCATGCCCTACGCGTCGACGATGGGTCTCTTCGGCGCGCCCGTGAAGCCGATGATCATCCCGTGGGTGCTCAACTACAACGGGCAAGCGATCACGCTGAACAACGAACTGAAGCAAAAGGGCGTGCGCACGCCGCAGGATCTGAAGAAGCTGATCGATGCGGAGAAGGCGGAAGGGAAGCCGCCGCGCACGTTCGCGATGACCTTTCCGCCCGGCACGCACGCGATGTGGATGCGCTACTGGCTCGCGTCCGGCGGCATCAATCCTGACAAGGACGTCTCGCTGATCACCATCCCGCCGCCGCAGATGGTCGCGAACATGAAGGTCGGCAAGATGGACGGCTTCTGCGTCGGCGAGCCGTGGAATGCGCGCGCGATCGCCGACAAGATCGGCTTCACCGCGACCACCACGCAGGCGATCTGGAAGGATCACCCCGAGAAGGTCTGCGCGTTCACCGAGGAATTCGCGGCCGAGAACCCGAAGACGGTGCGGGCCGTACTGCGCGCGCTCCATCACTCGAGCGTCTTCATCGACAAGCTCGAGAATCGGCCGGAGGTCGCCGAGATCGTCTCGCGGCCCGCCTACATCAACTGTCCGAAGGAAATCATCCTCGGTCGGATGCTCGGCAAGTACGACCACGGCGCGGGCGAGGGCGAGCACCAGGACGACGACTACATGCGCTTCTCCGAGCGCGGCGTGAACTTCCCGTGGAAGTCGCACGGCATCTGGTGGCTATCGCAGTTCCGCCGCTGGGGGATGGTGCGCGGCGCGCCCGACTACGCCGGCATCGTCGATCGGGTTCACCGTCCCGACATCTATCGCGAGGTCGCGAAAGAGCTCGGGCTGGAGGCGCCCGCGACCGATGCGAAGGCCGAGACGCTCTTCGACGGCGTCGCCTTCGACCCGACGAAACCCGAGGAATACGCGAGCGCGTTCGCCGGTGAACAACAAGGTGGAGGTGTGACGATGGAGAAGAAGTGGATCGCGCGCGCGCTCGATCTCGGCATGCCGCTTCTCAGCGTCGCCGCCGTGCTCGCGCTCTGGACGCTCCTCAGCGCCACGCTCTCGCCCGACCTGCCGTCGCCGCGCCCGCACCTGGGAGGAGTCGAAGCGCTACGTCCTCGAGCCCTTCTTCAAGGAAGGCGAGATGAACCAGGGGATCGGGCGGCTTCGCCTTCTACAGCCTGCTCCGCGTCGGCAAAGGCTTCTTCCTCGCGATCGCGATCGGCACGCCGCTCGGATTCCTGCTCGGGCTGTCGCGGAATTTCTCGCGCGCCTTCGACCCGCTCGTGCAGGTGCTGCGGCCGATCTCGCCGCTCGCCTGGCTGCCGCTCGGCCTCGTGATCTTCCAGAGCTCGGAGCCGGCGGCGCTCTTCACGATCGCGATCGTGCGCGATGTGGCCGACCGTCATCAACACCGCGGTCGGCGTGCGCAGCATCAGCCCCGAGTATCTGAACGTCGGCCGCGTCCTCCGGCTCTCGACGGCGAAGATGCTCCGGAAGATCATCATTCCGGCGACGCTGCCGTACCTCTTCACCGGCTATCGTTTGAGCCTCGGCATCGCCTGGCTCGTGATCGTCGCCTCGGAGATGCTCACCGGCGCGCCCGGCGTCGGCGGCTTCCTCTGGCAGGAGTACAACAGCCTCGTCTACTCGCACATCATTCTCGCGATCCTGACGATCGGGCTCGTCGGCTTCGTGCTCGACCGCGCTGATGAGCGCCGTCGAGGCGCGGACGCAGACGCGTATGAGCGCGTCCGTTGCTCGAGCTTCGCGGCGTCGCCAAGGGCTTCGGCGGCGTCGCCGCAGCCGGTCCTTGCGGACCTCGATCTCGTCGTCGAGGAGGGCGAGTTCGCGGTCGTCGTCGGCTGCTCGGGCTCGGGCAAGACGACGCTCATCTCGCTCGCCGCCGGGCTGCTCGCTCCCGACCGCGGCGAGGTCCTGCTTCGACGGCGCGCCCGTCGCCGGCCCCGGTCCGGAGCGCGCCGTCGTCTTCCAGAACTACTCGCTCCTGCCGTGGCTGACCGTGCTCGACAACGTGCGCCTCGCGGTCGAAGCGGCGTCGCCCGGGCTCTCGAAGCGGCGACGCGATCGACAAGGCGCAGCGCTTCGTCGAGCTCGTCCGCCTCGGCGCGGCGGCGGAGAAGCGGCCGCGCGAGCTCTCCGGCGGCATGCGCCAGCGCGTCGCGGTCGCGCGCGCGCTCGCGATGGAGCCGCGCATGCTCCTCCTCGACGAGCCGCTCTCCGCGCTCGACGCGCTCACGCGCGGCGCGCTCCAGGAGGAGCTCGCGCGCGATCTGGAGACGGCACGGACGACCGTCGTGCTCGTCACGAACGACATCGACGAGGCGATCCTGCTCGCCGACCGCGTCCATCCGCTCGAGCAGCGGGCCGGCCGCGTCGCTCGGCCGCTCGATCGAGATCGAGATCCCGCGCCCGCGGGTCAAGACGAAGCTGTCGCTGATTCCGGAGTACCAGCGCGCGCGCCGCGAGATCATCGACGTTCTCTCCACCTCTCCCCGTTGGGGAGAGGTCGCGCGAAGCGCGGGTGAGGGGGAGACCGCCATGAGCCGCGATGCCTCCGCCTCACTCGCCCTACGGGCGGTCTCTCCCCGATGGGGAGCGACGAGGGTGCGCTCGTGAACGACGTCATGATCGACCTCTGGGAAGTCGCGAAGTCCTATCCGTCGCCGAGCGGCGAGACCGTCGTCGTCGAGGACTTCAGCTTGAAGATCCATCGAAGGCGAGTTCGTCTGTGTGATCGGCCATTCGGGCTGCGGCAAGTCGACCGTGCTCTCGATCGTGATGGGCCTCACCGAGGCGACCCGCGGCGGCGTGATCCTCGGCGGGCGCGAGATCGCGGGGCCGGGCATCGACCGCGGCGTCGTCTTCCAGTCCGCGGCGCTGCTGCCGTGGCTGACCGTGCGCGAGAACGTCAGCTCGCGGTCGACGCAGCTGCCGACGAGGCGCACGGCCGCCGAGCGCGACGCGCTCGCCGATCGCCTGCTCGCCGAGGTCGGCCTCGAAGGCGCCGGCGACCGCATGCCCGACGAGATCTCCGCGGGCATGCGGCAGCGGGTCGGCATCGCGCGCGCCTTCGCGCTCGATCCGCCGGTGCTCCTCCTCGACGAGCCCTTCAGCCTCCTCGACGCGCTCACGCGGATCGAGCTCCAGGACCAGCTGCTCGCTCTTGTGGGAGCGGACGCACAAGACCGTGATGATGGTCACGCACGACGTCGACGAGGCGCTCCTCCTCGCCGATCGCATCGTGATGATGACGCCGGGTCCGGGGGCGCGGATCGGCGGCGTGATGGACGTGCCGTTCGCCCGCCCGCGCTCGCGCGGGACGATCCTCGACGACCCCGCCTACTACCAGACGCGTGACCGGCTCCTCGGGTTTCTCGAGACCGGATCGCACGGGAGTGACGAATGACCCGTTTGCGCCTTCTCTTCTTGTTGATGCTCCTCGCGGCGACCGCGCGCGCCGACGTGACGCTCGACTCGATCGCGCCCGAGCTCTCGATCAAAGGCAGCCTGCGCACGCGTGCGGAGGCGTGGAACTGGTTCGAGCCGAAGAGCGGCCTCAACAACGACTACGTCTTCGGTGCCACGCTCGGGCGTCTCGCCGTGCAGTGGAAAGCCTGGCGCTACGAGGTCGTCGCCGAAGGGCAGACCTCGGCGCTCTTCGGCCTGCCGGACGATGCGGTCGGCGCGCCGCCGGAAGGCCCGCTCGGCCTCGGCGGCGTGTACTTCGCGCACAACCGCGCGCAGGACGATGCGAGCGTCTTCCTGAAGCAGGGCTTCGTGCTCTTGAAGGACGTCGCGCAAGACGTCGGCTTCCCCGGCTTGAACCTCAAGGGCGGGCGCTTCGAGTTCTCCGAAGGTTCGGAGGTCCCGGCCGGCGGCGAGCCGACGCTCGAGTGGCTGAAGCGGTCCCGCATCGCCGAGCGCCTGATCGGGCCGTTCGGCTGGTCGCACGTCGGACGCGCGTTCGACGGTGGGACGGCGAGCTGGACCACGAACCCCGAGTGGTGCACCGCGACCTGGTGGCCGACGTGCGCCGCGAACGTCACGCTGTTCGGCGCGCATCCCACGCAAGGCGGCTTCGACCTCGACGGCAACGACGAGATCGACGAGATCACGATTGGCTACGCCGCCTTCAACCTCACGCGGCCGCGCTTCTCCACGAACACCGACGCGCGTCTCTTCTACGTCTACTACGACGACGATCGCGGGCTCCTGAAGACGGACAACCGCCCGCTGCCCGCGCGCGAGGCGGATCTCGGCACGGACATCACGACGCACACGTTCGGCGGCAACGTGCAGCAGGTGATCCCGACCGGCGCCGGTCCGTTCGATCTCCTCGCGTGGGGCGTGGTGCAGACCGGAGACTGGGGACCGCTCGATCACGGCGCGCACGGTTACGATTTCGAGGCCGGCTGGCAGCCCGCGCTCGCGTGGAAGCCCTGGCTCCGCGTCGGCTACGGCCGCACCTCCGGCGACGACGATCCCGCCGACGGCGATCACGGCACGTTCTTCCAGATGCTGCCGACCGCGCGGATCTACTCTTGGTCGACCTTTTACAACCTGCAGAACAACGAGGATGCGTTCGTTCAGCTGATCCTCCGGCCGAAGCAGACGATCACGTGGCGCACGGACTTCCACGCGATCCGCGTCTCCGAGGAGAAGGATCTCTGGTATCAGGGCTCGGGCGCGACGCTCGCGGATCGCAACGTCGGCTTCGGCTTCCCCGCGCGTCCCGCGGGCGGACGGAACGAGCTCCTCCGCATCATCGAGACGTCGATCACCTGGGACTGGAGCGCGAACGTCTCGGCCGGGATCTATTACGGCCACGTGTTCGGCGGCGGAGTCGTGCGATCCCTTTTCGCCGAAGACGACGCGGATTTCGGCCTCCTCGAGCTCACGCTGAGGATCTGACCGCGCCCATAAGCAGCGCGAATCACATCGATCCACGGATCCGATGGTGATTCGTGGTGCGCAGTGCGTGTGCGTTTGCCCGCCCGCTGAGCAGCCGCGCGAAAAATACTTACGAAGTCTTTTTCCGGAACGGCCCGGAGGGTGCTTCGCAAAAAAGACTTCGTAAGTATTTTTCGGGCTGGCATCGGCGTTGCTCTCTCGGAGGCTGGCAGCAGGAGGCGCTCATCCATGGTGCGAGCGGATCGGAACGATAAGTCATGATGATGTCTGACGCGCGCGCGACGCGGATCCGCGTGCTCGATTTCTCGACGCCGCCGATGCGCGCCTTCCACATGGCGTGGATCGCGTTCCTCGTTTCCTTCTTCGCCTGGTTCGGCATCGCCCCGTTGATGCCGATCGTGCGCGAGGAGCTCGGGCTCACCCAGGCGCAGGTCGGCTGGTGCATCATCGGCTCCGTCGGCACGACCATCTTCGCGCGGCTGGCCGCCGGGTGGGCATGCGACCGCTTCGGTCCGCGGCTCACGTACTCGGCGTTGCTCGTCTCCGGCGCGATTCCGGTCATCGCGATCGGGCTCTCGCGGAGCTTCGAGTCGTTCCTCGCGTTCCGCATGTGGATCGGTTTCGTCGGCGCCTCGTTCGTCGTCACGCAAGTCCATACGTCGCTGATGTTCGCACCGCGCTGCGTGGGCACGGCGAACGCCGCCGCCGCGGGCTTCGGGAACTCCGGCGCGGGACTCGCGAACATCGCGATGCCGCTCGCGTTCGTCTTCCTCTCGAGCACGCTCGGTCTCGGGCCGTTCTGGTCGTGGCGCGTGGCGATGATGATCGTCGGTGTCGTGCTCTTCGTGCTCGGCATCGCGTACTTCCTCCTCACCGAAGACACGCCGAGCGGAAATCTCGCGCGGTCGATTCCGTCTTCGGGACCCGCGAAGCCCGGGCTCCTCGACGCCGCGCGCGACTCGAGAGTCTGGGCGCTCTTCGGCATCTACGCCGCCTGCTTCGGCGTCGAGCTCACCGTACACAACGTCGCCGCGCTGTATTTCGTCGACTATTTCGCCGCCGATCTCACGACCGCGGGCCTCGCGGCCGGGAGCTTCGGCGTGCTCGCCGTCGGCGCTCGGCTTCTCGGCGGGGTGCTCAGCGATCGCGCGGCGGCGCGGTTCGGCCTCGGCGGCCGCACCGTGCTGCTCGGCGCGGCGCTCCTCGGCGAAGGAGTCGCGCTCGTCGTGTTCTCGGCCGCGCCGACGCTCGCGCTCGCCGTCGCGGCGATGCTCGTCTTCGGCGTGTTCGTCCACGTCTCGTGCGGCGCGACGTTCGCCGTGGTGCCGTTCCTGAAACCGGACGCGCTCGGCTCGGTCTCCGGCATCGTCGGCGCGGGCGGAAACGCAGGGGCGCTGCTCGCGGGGTTCCTCTTCCGCGGCGCGACGCCGTGGCCGTCGGCCCTCTTGACGCTCGGGCTCCTCGTGATCGGCTCGTCGGCACTGACGCTGCTCGTGGGCTTCGTCCCGGCGGCCGACCGTCGTCTCCCCACCCGAGCTTCGCTCGACCTCGGCCCGGCTCGCGACCGCCTCTCGTTGTTCGGCTCGCTCGCATCCGAACGTCCGCAGGACGTTCGGATCCCAATGGGGAGAGGTGGGACTGCGTGACGATGGTCGGCAGCGGCGAGAATCTCGCGCGCGACGGCGGCCTCCTCGCCTTTGTCGACGAAGCGCTCGCGCGCCAGGCGGATCTCTCCGCCGCGCAGCGATTCGCCGCGCACCACGATTCCGCCGCGCCGAACGACTTTCTCGCAGGCGTGTATCGCGATCTCGTGCCGCTCTCGCGGCCGGGGCCCGGCGAGCAGTACGGCTTCGAGGTCGATCTCGACGCCTGCTCGGGCTGTAAGGCCTGCGTCGCCGCGTGCAGCACCTTGAACGGTCTTTCCCCCGGCGAGACGTGGCGGCAGGTCGGATTGCTCGTGGGCGCGCGCGCGGGTGAGCCGCTCCTTCAGCACGTCACCGGCGCCTGCCATCACTGCGTCGACCCGGCCTGTGCGAACGGATGCCCGGCCGCGGCCTACGAGAAGGACGCCGAGACGGGCATCGTCTTCCATCTCGACGATCAGTGCATCGGTTGCCGCTACTGCACGCTGATGTGCCCGTACGAGGTGCCGAAGTACAACGCGGAGCTCGGCATCGTGCGGAAGTGCGATCTCTGTCACGGCCGCCTCGCCGCCGGTGAAGCCCCCGCGTGCGTGCAGTCCTGCCCGAATCAAGCGATCCGCATCGCCGTCGTCGATCAGGCGGCGATGGCGGCACGAAGCGGAGCCGCGAGCTTCCTGCCGGGCGCGCCCGTGCCGGAGATGACGCAACCGACCACCGTGTACCGCTCGGCGCGCGCGCTTCCCGAAGACGCGTCGCCCGCGGACGTGCACGAGGTTCGTCCGGCCGAAGAGCACCCACCGCTCGTCGCGATGCTCGTGCTCACCCAGCTCTCGACCGGCGCGTTCCTCGTCGGTCGGGCCGTCGAGGCGATGACCGCGGGCGTCTTCACGTCGGTGCGACCGGTGCACGCCGTGACGGCTCTCGTCGCCGGGATCCTCGCGATCGCGGCGAGCACGCTCCATCTCGGACGACCCCTGCAAGCGTGGCGCGCGATCATCGGGCTCCGCACCTCGTGGCTGTCCCGCGAGATCGCGGCGTTCGGTCTCTTCGCCGCGCTCGCGGCCGTTTACGCCGGCGCCACGCACCTCGCGCCGGATTCTCCCGCGCTTCCGGTGCTCGGTGTCGCCGTCGTCGGCGCCGGGGTCGCCGGCATCGCGTGCTCGGCGATGGTTTACCACGTCACGCGGCGTCGCCTCTGGACGATCGGTGCCACCTCCGTTCGCTTCTTCGCGAGCACGATCCTCCTCGGTGTCGCGGCGACGCTCTTTGCCGGGCTCTTGGCGACCGCCGTGACCCCGACGCTCTCGATCGCCGAATTCCTCGGGAGCTCGGGCCGAGGCCTCTGCGCCGCGCTCGCCGTGACGACCGCGGCGAAGCTCGCGTTCGAGGCCGCCATCTTCCGACACCTGCGGTTCGCGCGTTGTACGCCGCGGCGAACGCCGCTCCAGGAAACGGCGCTCCTGATGTCCGGCGAGCTCGCGAACCTGACGGCGACGCGATTCCTCCTCGGGGGCATCGGCGGCGTGCTCGTCCCGCTTCTGTTCGCCGCCGGCGCGATTCGCGGCGCGCATCCGCTGCCGCTCGCCATCGCGGTTTCGCTCGTCTTCGCGTTCTCACTCGCCGGCGAGATTTCCGAGCGCCGGCTCTTCTTCCGCGCGGCGACGGCTCCGCGCATGCCCGGTCTGCTGGGAGGGAAGCGAACGTGAGCGGCGAGCTCTTTCGCGCGTTCGACGGGCCGCTCACGGCGGAGCTCCGGCGAGTGCCCGGCGGATTCGGGCTCGGACAGGTGCCCGAGCGGACGAAAGCCGACGCCCTCGCGACCATCGTGTGCGGCTTCTGCTCGACCGGCTGCGGCTTGACGACGCACCTCCGCGGCGGCGCCGCGGAGATTCTCACGCCGGCCCCCGACTATCCGGTCAATCTGCGGCATGGCCTGCCCGAAAGGCTGGGAGGCGCTCGCGCGTGCTCGAGGCCGCCGACCGCGCGACCACGCCGCTGCTGCGCGACGCGAGCGGCCGGCTCGTGCCCGTCGACTGGAGCGACGCGCTGGTCGCTGTTCGTGCACGCGCTTCAAGGAGATCCAGGCGAAGCACGGCCCCGACTCGGTCGCCTTCCTCAGCACCGGGCAGATCGCCGACCGAAGAGATGGCGTTGCTCGGCGCGCTCGCCAAGTTCGGCATGGGCATGCTGCACGGCGACGGCAACACGCGCCAGTGCATGGCCACGGCGGTCGTCGCCTACAAGCAGAGCGTTCGGCTTCGATGCGCCGCCGTACACCTACGACGACTTCGAGGAGTCCGACGTGATCGTGCTCGTCGGCTCGAACCTGTGCATCGCGCATCCGATCCTGTGGCAGCGCATCTGCCGCAACCCGCATCGGCCGCGAGATCATCGTCGTCGATCCGCGGCGGACCGAGACGGCGATGGCGGCCACGCTGCACCTGCCGCTGCGGCCGAAGTCGCGACCTGCGCTGTTCTACGGCCTGGCGCACCTCCTGATCCGCGAAGGCTGGATCGACCGCGAGTTCATCGACGCGCACACGACCGGCTTCGAGGAGTTCGCGCGAGCACGTCGCCGAGTTCACGCCCGAGCGCGTGGCCGCGGCGACCGGCATCGACGCCGGCGACGCTGCTCGCGATCGCGCGGCATCGATTCACGAGGGCAAGCGCGTCTCGTTCTGGTGGACGATGGGCGTCAACCAGAGCTACGAGGGCGTGCGCACCGCGCAGAGCCATCATCAACCTGGCGCTGATGACCGGCAACATCGGCCGGCCGGGCACCGGGGCGAACTCGATCACCGGCCAGTGCAACGCGATGGGCTCGCGGCTGTTCAGCAATACGACGAACCTGCTGGGCGGCCGCGACTTCACGAACGCCGAGCATCGCCGCGAAGGTCGCGGCGATCCTGGGCATCGATCGCGGCGCGCATTCCCGACCGAGCCGAGCTGGGCGTACGACCAGATCATCGAAGGCATCCTGCGCGGGCAAGATCAACGGGCTGTGGGTCATCGCCACGAACCCGGCGCACTCCTGGATCAACCAGAACATGCTGCGCGACGTGCTCGTCGCGGCTCGAGTTCCTCGTCGTGCAGGACATGTACCACACCACCGAGACGGCCGCAGCTGGCCGACCTGGTGCTGCCGGCCGCCGGCTGGGGCGAGAAGGAAGGCACGTTCATCAACTCCGAGCGGCGGATCGGCCTGATCAAGAAGGTGCGCCGCGCGCCGGGCCAGGCGCTGGCCGACTTTCGCGATCTTCCGCCTGATCGCCGAGGCCTGGGGCTGCGGCGAGATGTTCCGCCGCTGGACCGAGCCCCGAGGCGGTGTTCCAGATCCTGCAAGCAGCTCTCGCGCGGCCAGCCGTGCGACATCACCGGCATCGCGGACTACCGCGATGCTCGACGAGCGCGGCGGCATCCAGTGGCCGTATCCCGAGCAGGCGCGAGCGCGAGCCGCGCAGCCGAGCGGCGGCTGTTCGCGGACGGCCGGTTCTACCATCGCCGACGGCAGGCGCGGTTCCTGTTCGACGAGCCCGCGCCGATGCCCGAGCCGCCGACGCGAGCGTTATCCGCTGCTGCTGCTCACCGGCCGCGGCACGGCGTCGCAGTGGCACACGCAGACGCGCACCGGCAAGTCGGCCGTGCTGCGGAAGCTCTACCCGCGCGGAGGTGTATGTGGAGATCAATCCCGCCGACGCCGCGGCGCGCGGCATTCGAGCCGAATCAGCGCGTCGTCGTCGAATCGCAGCGCGGCGAGCTCCGTGCGCAAGGCGTTCGTGACGCACACCGTGCGAGCCGGGCCAGGTCTTCATGCCGATGCACTACGAAGTCGACGAACCGGCTGACGCTCGCCCACTTCGATCCGCACTCGCGGCAGCCTTCCTACAAGGACTGCGCGGTCCGCGTTCGCCCGCTGGCATCCGGACGAGCTTGACGGACCACGACGTCGATGATCGCAACGACTCACGACTGCAGATCATCGACCGCAAACCATCGTCGTCATCGGCAACGGCATGGTCGGCCACCGCTTCTGCGAGAAGCTGGTCGAGTTCGACGCCGACCGCCGCTACCGCATCGTCACGTTCTGCGAAGAGCCGCGGGCCGCCTACGACCGCGTCGGCCTGACGTCGTTCTTCGCCCATCGCGACGCCGAGAAGCTGATGCTCGCGCGGCTCGACTGGTATCGCGAGCAACGGCATCGAGCTGCACATCGGCGACCGGGCCGCGCGAGATCGACCGCAAGCGACAGATCGTGCACTCCGACAAGGGCCGCGAGATCGCCTACGACGACGTCGTGCTGGCGACCGGCTCGTATCCGTTCGTGCCGCCGGTGCCGGGCATCAACAACCGCGGCGTGTTCGTCTATCGCACGATCGAGGACCTGCGAGCGGATCATCGCCTACGCGCAAGACGTCGAAGCGGTGCGGCGGTGATCGGCGGCGGCCTGCTCGGCCTGGAAGCGGCCAAGGCGGCCTACGACCTGGGCCTGGAAACGCACGTCGTCGAGTTCGCCCCGCGCCTGATGCCGCGGCAGATCGACGACGCCGGCTCGCAGGCTGCTCGTCAGCAAGATCGAGAGCCTCGGCGTGCAGGTGCACCTCAACAAGAGCGACCAAGGAGGTGCTCGGCGAACGGCAGCGTCGAGGGCATGGTGTTCAACGACGGCAGCGACGCTCGACGTGGAGATGGTCATCGTCTCGGCCGGCATCCGCCCGCGCGACGAGCTGGCCCGCGAGTGCGGCCTCGACGGTCGGCGAGCGCGGCGGCGTCGTCGTCGAACGATCGACTGCAGACCTCCGATCCCGACGATCTTCGCCATCGGCGAAGTCGCGCTGCACAGCGGCATGATCTACGGCCTGGTCGCGCCGGCTACGAGATGGCCGAGATCGTCGCCGCGAACCTCGCCGGCGAGCGAGCGCACGTTCACGCGGCGCCGACCTGTCGACCAAGCTCAAGCTGATGGGCGTCGACGTCGCCAGCTTCGGCGACTACGAGGCCAAGCCCGAACAGGCCACGCCGCTCGTCTTCGAAGACCCGTTCCGCGGCGTCTACAAGAAGCTGCTCTTCAGCCCCGACGGCACGCGGCTGCTCGGCGGCATCCTGGTCGGCGACGCGTCGCGACTACGGCACGCTGCTCGGCGCTCGCCAAGAGCGACGAGCCGCTGCCCTGTCCGCCGGGCGAGCTGATGCGTCGGCACGGCGACGGCGACGCCGGCTGCCGGCGGCTCGCATTGCCCGACGACGCGCAGGTCTGCTCGTGCAACAACGTCAGCAAGGGCGCAGATCTGCGCGGCGATCCGCGACAAGGGCCTCGACGACGGTCGGCGAAGTCAAGAGCTGCACCAAGGCCGGCACCGGCTGCGGCGGCTGCATGCCGCTGGTCACCGACCTGCTCAAGGCCGAGCTGAAGGCCGCCGGCAAGACGGTCGATCAAGCACCTCTGCGAGCACTTCGCCTACACGCGGCAGGAGCTGTTCCAGATCGTCAAGATCAAGCGAGATCAAGACGTTCGACGAGCTGCTCGCCAGCCACGGCACGCGGCGACGGCTGCGAGATCTGCAAGCCGGCCGTCGCCTCGATCCTGGCCAGCCTGTGGAACGAGAACATCCTCGACGCACGCACCAGACGCTGCAGGACACCAACGACCGCTTCCTGGCCAACATGCAGCGCGGCGGGCTGTACTCGGTCGTGCCGCGCGTGCCCGGCGGCGAGATCACGCCCGACCAGCTGATCGCCCTCGGGCAGGTCGCCAAGAAGTACGGCCTGTACACGAAGATCACCGGCGGCCAGCGCGTCGATCTGTTCGGCGCGCAGGTGCAGCAGCTTCCCGACATCTGGGAGGAGCTGGTCGCCGCCGGCTTCGAGAGCGGCCACGCCTACGGCAAGGCGCTGCGCACGGTGAAGAGCTGCGTCGGCACGACCTGGTGCCGCTACGGCGTGCAGGACTCGGTCGGCTTCGCCATCCGCGTCGAGAAGCGCTATCGCGGCATCCGCGCGCCGCACAAGATCAAGGCGGCGGTCTCCGGCTGCATCCGCGAATGCGCCGAGGCCCAGAGCAAGGACTTCGGCCTGATCGCCACCGAGAAGGGCTACAACCTCTACGTCTGCGGCAACGGCGGCGCCAAGCCGCGGCACGCCGACCTGCTGGCCGCCGACCTCGACGAAGAGACCGCGATCCGAGTACATCGACCGCTTCCTGATGTACTACATCCAGACCGCCGACCGCCTGACGCGCACCAGCGTCTGGCTGGAGAACATGGAAGGCGGCATCGAGCACCTCCGCGACGTCGATCATCGACGACAAGCTCGGCATCTGCGACGAGCTGGAGCGGCGGATGCAGCACCTGGTCGACACCTACAAGTGCGAGTGGACCGAGGTCGTCAACGATCCCGGAGCGCCGCAAGTCTTTCCAGCAGTTCGTCAACACGCGACGAGACGGAGCCGGGCATCGAGATCGTCACCGAGCGCGGCCAGAAGCGCCCCGCCGACTGGCCGAAGGACGTGCGGCGGCGCACTGACCGCGCGGCGTCGGAGACGATCCTCGCGGACGGCCGCGCCGACGCTGGGTGAGGGTCGGCCAGGTCGACGACTTTCCCGCACGACGGCGGCCGCACGATCAAGCACGGCAAACGCAGATCGCCGTGTTCAACTTCGCGAGCCGCGGCGAGTGGTACGCGACGCCAGAACATGTGCCCGCACAAGCGGGAGTTCGTCCTCTCGCGCGGCATCCTCGGCGACCAGGACGGCATGCCGAAGGTCGCCTGCCCGCTGCACAAGAAGACGTTCGCCTCGACCGACGGCAGGTGCCTCAGCGGCGAGCCGATCGCGATGACGACGTTTCCTGTCGCGTCGAAGGCGACGACGTGTGGGTCGAGCTGCCGCCCGAGGCGGTGCTCGACGCAGCGCTCGCGA
>CAWBOU010000042.1:0-160962 GCA_963790365.1 uncultured delta proteobacterium | reverse complement strand
TCCAATCGATTGGACAGGGCGTCCAGCGGACTGGCCGTGGGGAGCCAGCTGCTACCGTAGCCGGCCATCTCGAGGAACGCGCGGCCGACCTGATTGTAGTTGTTGAGGTCGATGACCTTGGCCGCGCCTTTCCAGAAGGTCACGAACGGGAGTGCCGGCTCGCCGGTCGGCACCCGCCGTTGCTCGGGAAACTCGGCTCGACCCGCAACGACTTGACGATGCCGCCCGGGAACGTCGCGTTGACGTCCCACGTCAGCGGATACTTCCACGTTCCCCATGGTGCGGCGCCGGCGGTCATCGTGACGGGATTCGCGACGGTGCTGTTGTTCCCGGAGTCGACGGGATAGCCGAAGGTGACTCCGGGGTCGGGCGGGTCCTTGCGCTCGACGCGGTAGACGCAGAGCTCTTCGTTCGTGTCGAGCTGGATCGCGAGGAAGGTCCATCGACTGTTCGGCAAGTCGGCGGCGCCGTATTCGTGGTCCATCCAGCCGGAGCCGTCGACGAGCACGTGGCGTCCGTTCATCTTGAGACCGCCCGTCACCGCGAGTCGCGTCCGAGAGTAGTCGCCGAGGTCGAGCCCATGGAGCTGGAGGACACCGGCGTTGCCGTGGAGGAGCACCGGCTTGTTGGCGACGTCGCGGAACACGAGGCGTACGGCGCGCTGCTCGCGGCCCGCCTGGAATGCTCCCTCCAGCTCGTATCGGATCGGGGCCGTCGGTGCGGCGCCCTCGATCCGCCACTCGCCCGGCTGCCCCACAGGCGCCGGGAACCGGAGAAGCAGATGGTTCGCGCCCTGATCGTACGCGCGCTCGCTCTGCGGGTCGGCCGACACGTACTTCTGATTCTTGAGATCCATCACGGCGATGTAGCGGGTGCCGAACGCGGGGAGGCTGCGCGCACGGAGCCGCAATGCCGTCATCTCGACCGCGAGCTTCTCGTCGCTCCCCGCGACGTTCAGGTGCGCGACGAAGTACCACCATTCGACCGGGTACTCGTGCATGAGCTCATCGGCCGGCAACACGATCGGCGTCATCGTCTTGCTCGGCGTGCTCGTGAGGAAGACGTCGTTCAGGATCTCGATCGGGTTCGGCAGCATGAGCGCGGCCGACAATGCCGAGGGCGAGTTTGACTCGTCAAGCGACGCTGACCTCGGGGTGACGACGGAGCATGGCCAAGAAGGTCGCGATCTTCGGTGGCGGCGTTGCCGGCCTGTCGGCCGCGCACGAGCTCGCGCATCGCGGCTTCGAGGTGATTGTGTCGGGCGCCGCCGCTCGTTCGGCGGCAAGGCCGCGAGCCAGGCGCCAAAAGGCTTTCGGCTCCCGCGCCGAATCACCTGCCGCTCCCCGGCGAGCGCGGCTTTCGCTTCTTCCCCGGCTTCTACCGGAACGTCATCGCGACGATGAACGAGATCCCTCGAAGCACGGGGAGCGGCGTCATGGCGAAATTTCGTGCCCAGCAACAACGCGGGAATCACGTGGAAGGGGAGCTTCTACACGTTCCCGCGACGCAATCTCGGGCCGAGCTGGGACGTGCTCGGGCGCATGCGGAAGCTCTTCGGAGCTCTGGGTTCGCCCACGACCTGGCCCGCATGACCTGGTTCCGCCTGAAGTACCTGACGGCCGGGCCGAAGCGGCGTCTCGGCTGGGGCAAGGACACGTGGTGGACGTTCATTGACGGGAACAGTCCCCACTACTCGCCGGCGTTTCGTGATTTCGAACGGTCCATTCCCGAACGATGTCGGCGATGATCGCCGACTCGAGCAGCGCGAAGGTAATCGGTGACATCCGAGCAGTTGGTAGTGGGCTAGGCCGCCGGGCGACGAGAGATGGACCCTGATCGGCCCGAGCAGCGAGCGTTGGATCGAGTCGTGGCGCGCGTATCTGAAGCTGCAGAACGTCACGTTCCACGCGAGCGCGACGCTCGATCACTTCGAGTACGTCGCCGGCTCGAAGACGATCTCGGGCGCGGCCGTCAAGTTCGGCACGAAGCCCCCGGTGACCATCACCGCCGACTACTACGTCGCGGCGTTGCCGATCGAGGTGATGAAGGAACAGGTCACGAAGGCGCCCGGCCTCAAGAGCGACGACGCGAAGCTCGCGGCGCTCGCCGGTTCGCCGGCGAGCACGTCGTGGATGGTCGGCGCGCAGTTCTATCTCGCGACCGATCAGCCGATGGTCGACGGTCACGTCTTCTACCCGAAAACGCCGTGGGCGCTCACGTCGGTGTCGCAAGCGCAGTTCTGGGAGAAGAGCGGCAAGCCGTTCGCGAACCAGTACGGCAACCGGAACGTCCGAGGCGTTCTCTCCGTCATCATCTCCGACTGGGACACTCCGGACGTGCGGAACGGGCTCACCGCCAAGAATCACACGTCGGCGGCCTCGATCCTCGAGGAGGTCCGGCTGCAGCTCGAGGACGAGCTCGGCCCGAACGCGGATTTCTCGACCGGGAACATCGTCCATCGGCATCTCGACGAGAACCTCGTCGTCGGAAGCGGCTACACGGCGACGAAGAACCTGAGCCCGCTGCTCGTCCATCCGCCGAACGGCCTGTCGTTTCGCCCCGACGCCAAGACCGAGATCGGCAATCTCTTCCTTTGCGGGGACTACGTTCGCACGAGCACGATGCTCGCGACGATGGAGTCCGCCAACGAGGCGGCGCGCCGCGCGACGAATGCGATCCTGAAAGCGGACGGCAGCGCTCACGTCCACTGCCCGATCTGGGAGCCAGGAAGAGCCGTACTTCGATCTGCCGAAGCAGATCGACGACACACGCTTCGCGCAGGGACGGCCGCACTTCATGGACGAGCTTCCGATGAGCTTGGCCGCCACGTCACCGGGCCTCATTGATCTCGTGCAGACGACGCTCACGGCCTCGGCGCCGCTGCTCGAGCTCCTTTGAGCGCCTGAATCGGAATCAGCGCCTCGGCGAATCGCTCGGGATTGCGGACGCCGGCCGCGGTGAGACGGCGGTCCCGCCCGCATCGCCGGCTTGGTGACGAGCGGCGGCCGCCCAGACTCGCATCGCGGCGCCGTCGAATCCGGCGGCGGCCCGCGAAAGCGCGTCGGACATCGCCTCGTCGTTCCTCTCCCGGGCGTGCATGCTCGCGGCGAGCGCCGAGGCGAGCGGGTCCGCCCAAGGCATCGCCTCGCGGCGAATCTGCCGCGCCGCGCTTCGCGCGACGCGTGGTATCCCCGCCGCAGAGCCGTTCTCGGTGAGCGCCGCCACCGCGCAACGGGCGCGCAGCTGGCGCGCCTCGGTGCGAACCAGGCGGAACGCGAGGAGCCCGACGGCCCGAATCGTCGGCCATCGGTCCTCGAGGCGCTCGTGCGCCGCGCGCGGGCGGCCTTCGTAGAGATCGATGAGCGTCGCGGAAACGAGCGCGAAATAAATTCGGCAGCTGGAAATCTTCCGTCGGCCAGCGCGGTCCCGCCTCCTCGACCGCGGCACGCGCAGCGTCCACGGAGTCTTCCGCGAGGAGACGGATCACGTTCGGGATGCCTCCGAGGAGAGTGCAATAGGCGAGAAGGTCGCCGCGCTCACGCGCGCGCTGGAGGAGATCGGGCATCGTCTGGTGAAGCGCATCGATCTCGCCCATGTGCGCCAGCGACCAGCTCCCGAAGATGTGGACGTTCGTGAGCTCCCAGGCGACGCCCGTGCAGCGCGTGCGGAGAATCTCTTCCGCGCGAACGCTGTGGCGGTGTCCTTCCGGAAAGTGGCCCGAAAGATAGGCGGCCGCAGCTTCGCACACCTCGGTCAGCCCCTCGGCGAGCGGCGAGCCGATCTCCGCGGCGAGCTCGCGTGCGGCGTCGAGCGCGAATCGCGCGCGGCGCGATCCCCATGCGGTGCCGAAGAGACTGGAACGCGGCCTCCGTGCAGAGCGCGCGAACGACGCGCGTCGGCTCGCCGGCCGCCAGCGCGAGACGCGTGTGGCGCGCCTGAAAGTCGGCCGAGCGGATTCCGTCCGCCCAGATGAGCCCTTCCGCGGCCGCCCAGCAGGTGTCGATCCGGCGAAGCTCTTCTTTCGGGATCTCGGATTCGGCGCGGCGCGCATGGCGAACGCCGCGCACGGCGAGCGCGGCGCGCTGCCGCACGAGGGAAGCGAGAGCGGCGGCCGTCGTTCGCGGGTAGCGCTCGCCGACCGCGCCGAGCACCCGCCGCAGAGCCGCGCGTCCTTCTTCGAGGTATCCGCTCCGGAGATACTGCTCGGCCTCGAGGCGTACGAGCTCGTTCACCTCGTCGGCATTCCCCCCCTGCCCCGCGAGCGCGCCCGCCGCCTCGTGATACGCGGCGCCCGCGTCGCCGCCCCGTCCGGCTTGCGCGAGCGCGTCGGCGCGGCCGCGATGCCAACGCCACCGCTCGGCCTCGTCGCGGCCAACGCGAAGCGCGAGCTCGTAGAGGCGCGCGGCTTGCTCGAACGCGAGGGCCGCGTACGCGCGTCGGGCGGCCTCCACCGCGGCGCGCGCGGCGCGCACGTCGTCACCACCGCCATGGTAGTGCTCGACGAGGAGGAACGGGTCGACGTCCGGCTCGAGCTCGAGGGCCCCGGCCAGCGAAAGATGAATCGATCGCCGCTCGTCGGTCGCGATGCCGTCGAGGACGCCCTCCCGAATCCGATCGTGATACGTCTCGAGTTGCGCGCGGCCACCGGCGGAATCACGAACGAGGCACTGGTTGCGGAGGAGCCCGATCGCGGCATCGACGCCAAGCGCGAGGCCCGCCGCACGCGCGGCCGCGGATCTCGGCAAGGGCCGCCGGCCACCGCCACCACCGAGAGCAGGCGCCGAGCGCCTTCGTCGATGCGACGGACGCGCTCCGCCACGATCTCCGTGACCCCGACCGGCAGCGGCGCCGTCGCGCCACCGACTCGCGCCGCGCAGTGACGGGCGAGCTCGCAAACGAGGAAGGGATTGCCGCCGGCTTCGCGAACGATCTCATCGAGGGTGGGCGACGGCGAGGTGTCGACTCTCGAGACCAGATCGCGCGCGAGTGCCCGCGCATCGGTGGCTGGCAACGGAGCGAGCTCGATCGTCCGCGCGAACGCCTGCCCGCCGCTTTCCACCAGCGCGGCGCGCATCGCGCTCATCTCCCACTCGGCACCGCGATGGGTGAGGAGCAGGAGAAGCGGCGGAGCCTCGCGCGAGCTCGCGAGACCGCGCAGAAAGATCGCGCTGTCTGAATCGCCCCACTGCAGGTCGTCGATCCAAAGCAACAACGTGAATCGCGCCGAGACGCGGCGGAGAAGCTCGAGGAGCTCCGCGAACCCGGCGCGGCGGATCTCGTCCGGTTCGGGAGGGAGAACGCTTCGATCGGCGATCTCTCGAAGTCGGACACAGCGTCCGAGGACGGGGAAAAGCCGGAGGAGCGCGGCGCCGTGTTCCGGAAGGACGAGGCCGAGATCCTCGCCATCGAGTCGCTCCAGAAATCCGCTCAAGGCGTCGACCAGCGGATCGAGCGCCTTGAACGGGACCGACTCCTGCGGATAGCAGCGCCCTGCGAGCACGACGATGCGCTCGGGTTCGGGAATGGAGGCGACGAAGTGCCGGACGAGCGCGGATTTGCCGATTCCCGAGGGCCCCTCGATCCGGATCGCGACGGCCGAGCCCGCGCGCACTTCCTCGAGCGCGGCGACGAGCGCGGCGATCGGCTCTTCGCGATCGACGAACGGCGCTTCCCAGACGGAAGCGCTCGAGGGCAAGAGCTCCGCGCGCGAGCCCGGCGCGCCGATCGAGCGTCGCATGGCATCGATTGCGGGGCGTCGTGCAGGCTCCGTCTCCAGGAGGCTGCGGACGAGCTCATCCAAATCGGCCGGCACGGACGGATCACGCTCCCGCGGCGACGGACCGGCGCCTCGAGCGCGATTCGCGAGCGCTTGCACGTCCCCGCGGAACGGAAGCTCTCCGGTCAGCGCCTCGAAGAGCGTGGCACCGAGCGCGTATGCGTCGGACGCCGAGGAGGGAGGCGCTCCCCAGAGCTGCTCGGGCGCCATGTAGTCGGGCGTTCCGGCGAAGCCGGTTTCGTCTCCTCGCCTCGACACCAACAACGGCCGGGTGAATGCGAGGCCGAAATCGACCAAGACCACGCGCCGTTCGGCCGTCACCAGGATGTTCGAGGGCTTAATGTCGCGATGGAAACGGCCGGCGACGTGCAGCGCCTCGAGGCCGTCGAGGAGCTGCGGCAGCGCTTCGCGCAGGCGGTCGAATCGGCCTTCCGCCGGCGTGCGCGCCCACGAGACGAGATCGACCCCCGAAACGAGCTCCATGGTCAGAAACGAGAGCTCGGGCGCGACGACCAGCTCGTGCAACGCGACGAGGTTCGGATGGCGGAGATCGGCGAGCGAGCGAAACTCGTGCTTGAGACCGAGTAGATCCTCGGGGTCACGGAGAATCTTCAGCGCGACGTCACGGCCGAGCTCCGCGTCGTGCGCGCGGTAGACCTGCCCCATCAAACCCGATCCGAGCAGATCGAGCAGCGTGTATCGCTCTCCGATCACACGCGGCGGAGAGCCCGTTCCGCCGTCGTTCATCAGCTACGCGGATCGTGCCAGGACGAAGTCGGCGATACGAGCGAATGCGCCTCGCAGCACGTCCGGACCTTCGATCGCGGACGCCGGCCGCGCCAAGCGGCGCGCAACCGCCGCCGCTCTGCGCCGCGAAACCGAGGTCGAGGACGCCTGGCCGGCGGCGTCGTCGTCGAGCAAGTCGTCGACGAGCTGGAACGCGACGCCGAGGCTTCCGAGCGCCGCCTCGAGCGGCCGCCGCCGCGCGCCGGGAAGATCGGTCAGCACCGCGCCGATCGTGGCCGCGAGGCGGAAAAACGGCGCCGTCTTTCGTCGGTGGATCTCGATTTGCGCACGGAGATCGGTGCTGCCCTTCTCGCGCGCCTCGAGGTCGAGCGCTTGTCCGCCGACGACCCCGAGCGCGCCGAGCTCGCGTGCAAACGCGGCGACGAGCCGGCTCGCGCGCAAACCGCCGACGGCCGGGTTCTCGGCGAGCGTGGCCAGATCCTCGAATGCGAGCGCGACGAGCCCATCCGATGCGAGCAGCGCGAGCCCCTCGCCGTGACGGACGTGCGCGCTCGCGGCGCGGCGGCGAACCGGGTCGTCGTCCATGCTCGGCAAGTCGTCTTGCACGAGCGAGGCGGTGTGCAGCCATTCGAGCGCGAGCGCCGCGGGCAACACCGCATCGAGGCGTGCGCCGTTCGCGAGCCCGACGGCGACCGCCAGGACCGGTCGCAGACGCTTTCCGCCGGCGAGCGCGGTGTGACGGAGCGAGCGATAGAGCGGTTCCGGGGCGCCGCCGATGGAGCGCAGCCGCGCGTCGACGCCGCAGTCGACGAGATCGAGCAAGCTTTCGCCGCGCCAACTCAAGAAGGGGTAAGCGAAGTGCGGCTCGAGGCGGCCGGTGCCCGCCTTCCGGAGCACCTCGGCCATCAGGTCGCGCGCGTGCGGCTCGTGTGCGGAGCGCCGCGCTTCGGACACGTAGCCGTCGATCAACGAGCTGATCGCGGCGAGCGAGTAGGAGGTCGGAGGCGGCGGCGCGTCACGCGCGGGACGCGGCGGTCGATTGGCGAGAGCGCAGCGGCGCACGAAGGCAGACGCCGCCGCGAGATCCCAGCCCGGCGTCGCGAACAGAGGCACCGTGCCGTCGAGAGGCTCGCTCGCCGCGTGGCGGATCGGTGCCGTCGCCGCCAACGCTCGCCACTCGCGGGTCGCCGGCACGGGGATGTGGAAGCGCGGGGCCACCCCCGAAAAACCGCGACGGCGAAGATCGCGAACGCGCTCCTCCGCCGCGTCCGGCGTCTCGTCGACGAGCCCGACCGGAACGAGCGCGCAGGCATCGCGGAGCGTTTTCGCGTCGACACGGCGACGATCCTCCGGTTCGAACCAGAGGTAGATCGGCACACCGGAGGCGCGCACGACCTCGGGCACTCCGCGCGACGCGGGAGCGAAATAGCCTCCCAGCGAGCCCGACCGGACGAGCTCCTCGGCGAGCACCGCGGGCGCACCGCCGGCGTCGACGAGGAGAGCACGCCGCAGGCCCGTCCGAGCGAAGCCTTCGAGGACGGGCGGCAGGTCGCGAGGCGCGACGTGCGACCCCGCGCCGGCGCAGGCGGGCCGGTGCGCCTTCGCGGCGTCCGCACCGGCCGAAGTCCGCGAAGTCGAGCGCACCGGCCTCCGGAAGCTTCGAGAACACGACGCCCAATCGCTCGGCTCCCGAGGCGCGGAAGATCTCGGCGGCCACGACCGGATGCTTCCACCGCTTCGGCATGGCGCCACCCTCGAGCACGAGACGCTCGAGAAAGCGCGAACCGAGCCAGAGCTCCTCGAAAACCTCGATCGCGTCCGACGGGACGACGCGCCCGCGAGCCGCGACCACGGGCACCTCGCCCCCGAGGCCGCGAAGCGCGGGGATGGCCCGGGGCATCTCCGCGAGATCGAAGAGCGCGAACGCGCGAGCCGCATCGGCGTGACCAATTCGACGGAGCTCGTCCGCGGTGGGATCGGTCACCACCTCGACCCAACGGAGATTCTGGCGGAGCAGCTCGGGGCCGGGCGCGGCGAGGAAGCGGAGCGGACGGACCGAAGAGACGGGGGACGATCGGATCCAGACGAAGAGGCGCCGATTCAGGACTGGCCGCCTCCGCCGCCTCCGGAGCCGGACCGGCGCGCGATCCCGTCGGCGATGCGAACCCCGACCTCGATCGCTTGGAAGATCGTCTCGAACGTCTTCTCGCTGAGGATCACGCGCGGAGCGTCGGCCGGTTGCATGCCCGGGCGAGTGAATCCGCGCTCCTGATACGTCGTTCGTCCTTTTTCCTGGAGCTCGTCGTACGCGCGCAGCAAGGCGTCTCTCAACCACTCCGCGGCGCCGACGGCGGCATACATCTCCGGTCGAGCCTCGACGCGCACGGAGAAGGCCGCGCTCTCGAGATCCGGCAGCTTCCCGGCGGCGCTTCGCTCGCCGTGATCGTCGACGCGCGGCTCTAGCGAGGCCTGGAACTCGGTCACGGAGCCGACGGGGGCTTGTACCGGCCGAAGACAGAAGGTTCGCGACTCGGTCCCACCCGGCTCGATGACGGGGATCGCGTATCCTCCGTCGTCGCTCGACGGGATGATCGCGAATCGACGCGCCTCGCGCATCTCGCCCGTGATCTCTTCGAAGCGAAGCATCACGTCACGCAACTCCGCGTCCGTCGGATTCGTGACCTGGACGCGCACCTCGCCCGTTCTCGCCTCGATCACCGGTTGCACGAGGGAGACGTCGAAGATGGAGGCGGGATCGATCTTCTTCCTAGGCACGGGTTCTGCGCAGCTCGTGGGTGAGCGCGAACCCTAGGAGGGCGTGCCGTCGGATGTCAAGCCGCGCGACACGCGCGGCGCTCAGGTGCGCTTCAGCCCGAACGCGCGAATCAAGTTGTAGACGTGCGAACGCGCGAGATCGAGATTCTTGGCGACGTCGGTGACGTTCCAGTCGGCGTCGTCGAGCGCGCGCTGCAGGAACTCCGATTGGAACCGGCGGCTCGCTTCCTGGAACGTCGTCGGCTCGGCGGCGTCGCGCCTTCGACTGCGCTTCGCGGGAAGACGTGATTCCGCTCGATCGCGAGCGGCGCCCTCGGCCGTCGCGCGGATCGCCGACGCCTCCATCGTGTGCGCGAGCTGCCGGACGTTGCCGGGCCACTCCGCCGTCTGGATCGGCGCGCAGCCCGCCGGCGGAGATCTCGAGTCGCGCGAAGCCGTTCCGCTCGCAGGCGCTCCGGCACGAAGTGGACGGCGAGATCGGCGATGTCCTCGCGCCGCTCGGCGAGCGACGGGAAGTCGGATCGGCATGACCTCGAGGCGATAGTAGAGGTCCTCGCGGAACTTCTTTTCGGCGACGGCCGCCTTCAAGTTCGAGTTCGTCGCGGTGATGAGCCGGACGTCGGCGATCATCGGCTTCGATGCGCCCGAGCGGGAAATACTCCTTCGACTGCAGGAGCTGGAGGAGCTTCGCCTGCGCCGACGACGGGAGCTCGGCCACCTCGTCGAGAAAGAGCGTGCCCTTGTTCGCCGCCGCGACCTTGCCCTTCCATCTTCCGCGTCGCCGTCGAGTGCGCGCCGGCGATCGCACCGAAGAGCTCGCTCTCGACGAGCGCCTCCGGCAAGCGCGCCGCAGTTCACCTCGATGAACGGGCCGGGGGCGCGCGGGCCGTTTTCGTGGATGACGCGCGCGACCTGACTCTTGCCGGTGCCCGAGTCTCCGGTGAGGAGGACGCTCACTTCGAGCGGCGAGACGAGCGCGACCTGCTTGAGAAGAGACGCCAGTGCTTCGCTCCGCCCGATGATGCCGTCGAGCCGGAGCTTGTCGCGGAACGGCTTCGTCGGGTCCGCGCCGCGCAATCGCTCCTGGGCCAGCAGGCGATCGGCGATCGGCGCGAGATGACGAGCGAAGAGCTCGGCGTTCGCCTGTTCCTCCGGCGAGTACGGGCCGGGGGTCGCGCGAGCCTGAAGATAGACGACGCCGACGGGCGGAGGCCCGCCGATCGGCACGCAGAGGACGGCCTCGATCTTCCCGACCTGCACGCTGCCGCGGTCGCGGAACCGCGGATCCAGAAGCGCCGACGGCGTCATCACCGTGCGCCCGCTCGCCATCGCTTCCGCGATGATCCCGCGCGACATCGTCGCGCGAACGTGCTCGATCTCGCTTTCCGACCAGTTGTGCGCGATCGACCAGCGCGAGCCGTAGTCGGAATCCGAGTCGCCGCCGACCTCGAGATAGCCGTGCTGCGCGCTGGTCAGCTCGACGACGAGCGCGAGCGCGCCCTTGAGAAAGGGGTCGAGCTCCGTCTGCATGCCGAGGTCGAGGAGCCGCAGATAGAGGTCACGTTCGCGCTGAAGATTGGCGACGTCGTCACTCACGGAAGTGCCCGATCGATACCCGATTCGGGCGCGTGAAAGCTACCGGCACCCAAACGTCTCTCCCCATTGGGGAGAGACCGCGCCGCAGGCGCGAGTGAGGGGGAGACGATCTCTGCCGTCGCGCCTCCCCCTCACCCGCCGGCTTCGCCGTCGACCTCTCCCCAACGGGGAGAGGTGGGAGGGCTACAGACTCAATCGTCCGGTGCGAATCAGATACGCGAGCTGCTCGCGCTGGTCGGGATCGAGGATCGCGTGGATCCGTTCGAGCGAGCGGAGCACCGCATCGCGCAAGCGCTCCGCGCTCGTCACGCGGAGCCGGCCGGCCTCGGCCGCGCGCGAGCCGTCGAACGCACCGCCCGCGACGGCGTCGGCGAAGGCGCCGAGCGTGCGTCTCTCGTCGACTTCCGCTTGCGCCCGCTCGGTCTTCAGCTCGGCGAGGATCTTGGCGAGCTCGGCGACCTGCTCCTCGCGGAGCTCGAGCTTGTAGGCGAGGAAGCGAAGCGGGCGGCGCACGCCGAACGCGCCGCCGTCGGCGGAGCGATCGCCGCCGAACTCGTAGGCGTGCTCACGCCGGTGCTCGCGGCCGAACGACGGCTCGTCACATGCGGCTGCGGCATATGCCCTCGCCGTGCGGGCGCGCTCGCGCGCCATCCACCAGTGCATCATCCCGGGATGACATCTCATGGGGTCCTCCTCTGCCGGGGCGTTCGCGCCCGGCGGGCTATGTGGGACGCGGGCCAAATGCCTCGCGTCGCGACCGATCGTAGTCCCGATCGCGAAGCTGTCAACGCAGCAAGTGGACTGCGCGCCTCGAAAGATGGACTTCCCGACCTTTCCGAACGATGCTGCGACGCTCTCGACTCGGATAGGAGACGACGATGGCTTCGACGTACGACGTGGTGACGGTCGGCGGCGGTCTCGGCGGCGCGGGTCTCGCGCGACTGATGGCCGCGCGCGGCGCAAAGGTGCTCGTGCTCGAGCGCACGAACGAGTTCAAGGACCGGATCCGCGGCGAGGTGCTCGTCCCCTGGGGCGTCGCCGAGGCGAAGAAGCTCGAGCTCGAACCGCTCCTCCGCCCGATCGCGAACGATCTCGTTCGCTGGGACATCGCCGCCGCCGGTCAGGTGGTGATCAGTCGCGACCTCATCAAGCAGTCGATCCTCGGGCTGCCGGTGTACACGTACTACCACCCGGAGATGCAGGAGATCGTTCTCCAAGCCGCGGAGGACGCGGGCGCGGAGGTCCGGCGCGGCGCCAAGGCGACGCTCGTGCGTCCGGGCAAACCCCCGACGGTCGTGTTCGATCACGAGGGCGCCGAGCGCGAGGTCACGGCGCGAATCGTGGTCGGTGCGGACGGGCGCGGCTCCGTGGTGCGGAAGTGGGGCGGCTTCGCGACCGAGCGCGATCCGGAGCGGCGACTCTTCGCCGGCATCCTCTTCGACGACATGCCGGCACCCGAGGAGGTTCTCTATCTAGGCTTCCTTCCGGGAACGGGTCTCATGACCTACGTGTTCCCGCAGGGGAAAGGCCGCGTCCGCGCGTACGTCGGCTTCCAAAAGGGTACCGACGTGTCGCGCTTTCAGGGCGCGGCCGACGTGCCGCGCTTCATCGAGACCGCGCAGCAAGTCGGCGTGCCGAAGGAATGGTACGAGGGCGCACGCGCGAACGGCCCGCTCGCGACGTTCGACGCCACGGACGAATGGGTCGCGCATCCGTATCGGGAAGGCATCGCACTCGTCGGCGACGCGGCATCGACGAGCGACCCCACCTGGGGCCAGGGAATGTCGGTGACGCTCCGCGACGTCCGCCTGCTCCGCGACGCGCTCGTCGCCTCGGACGACTGGGACGCTGCCGGGCACGCGTACGCGGAGGGGCACGCCGAGTTCCATCGCGACGTCCACACTGCGGACGGCTGGTACACGGACATCTTTCTCGACGTCGGCCCCGAGGCCGATGCGCGCCGCGCCCGCGCGCTACCGCAGATCCTCCAGGACCCGACGCGGATCATCGACACGCCGATCAGCGGCCCCGAGATCAAAGCCGACGAAACCGCGCGGAAAAGATTTTTCGGGGAGGACTAGAGGACCTCCCCCTCACCCGACGGCTTCGCCGTCGACCTCTCCCCAAAGCGAGAGGTGTTGGGGAGCCTTCGCCTCTCCCCCTTGGGGAGAGGCCGGCGCGCAGCGCCGGGTGAGGGGGAGGCACTACTGGTTCTTCACGGGCGGGAGCGAGTCCGCCTGCATCAGCTCCCAGATGTGGTGGATGTCCTGGTAGTTCTTGCAGGACGCGATCTTCCCGTCCCGCACGCGGAACAGCATGTGGTACGTGTTCGCGTAGGGGAGCCCGCTCGCCATCTTGCCGTTCCCCTCGATCTCGACCGCGACGCGATCCTCCTCCGCGGTCATGCTGACGATCTCCATCTTCGGGATGCCGTCGAAGCGGTTCCGCGCGTTGCGGAAGACATCGAAGATCTTCTCGCGCGTGTAGGTGCCGCTGAACGGTAGATGCCCCGGCATCCACCACGTCGCGTCCGGCGCGACGTACTTCTCGAACGCCTCGTCGATCTCGAACTTCATCTGGTGAGAGAGATATTTGCGGACGAGCTCTTTGTTCTCCTGCGCTCCCATCGAGTGACCCTCCCCTAAGCGATGTAGTCGGCGGATTGATGCGCGCGCGGATACGCGCGGAAGTGCTTCAGCATCTCCGCGACCGCGCGGTCGGACTTCGTGAGCGTGCCCTGCACGAAGCGAATGCGCTTCATGATGACGGAATCCTTCTCGACCTCGCCGCGCGTGAACAGCGCCGCGCCTTCGAGGAACTGGCGCGCTTCCTCGCCGCCCCTCTCCGTGACCGTGATGCAGTACGTCTGCGCGCTCCCCGGCGCGGGGATGCCGAACGCGACCATCGTGCCGAGCCAGCGATCGCCGAACATACCGGTCGTGCGCACCGCGTTCGTGCCGAAGACGACGGTCTCCCAGTCGAGCTTCACGCCGGAATCGCGGACGTGCGCGTCGACCTTCGAGCGCACGCGATACGGCGTCCACTCGATCGAATCGAAATGCGTCGGCCGGTCGATGTCGAAGCCGTGCACGGCGACGATGTGCTGCATGTCGACCGAGTTGCAGACGAGACACGGCGGATCGCACGGCAAGAGCCAGTGCCGCTCGCTCGCGAAGATGAGCTCCTCGTCGGGGCGATCGAAGCCGGGTACGTCGTAGAGCGGCGACTCGCCGTTGAAGGCCCACACGAGCCCCCAGCGCTCCGCGGTCGGAAAGCGGTAGAGCTTCGCCCGCGGCGGCACCGGATCGCCGACGAGCGTCCTGGTGCACGCGCCGTCGCGGTCGAAGCTCCAGGCGTGGAACGCGCACTGGAGCTCGTTGCCGTCGACCGCGCCGCACGCGAGGTCCGCGCCCATGTGCGGGCAGTAGGCGGAGAGCGCCTGCGCGACGCCGTCCGCGCCGCGCATGACGACGATCCGTCCGTCGAGGAAGTCGAGCCCGATCACCTGTCCGGCCAGGACCTCCGAGGAAAGACACACGGGATACCAGGACTGGCTGAAGCCGCCGTCGCCTTCGGGCGGCACGGGCAGCGGGCGTCGCCGCATTCGCGTCTCCATCACGTCACCTCCGTTTCACCAGGTGTAGCGGAGCTCCATCCACGCGGTGCGCCCGTACTCCTGAAGCACCATGAAGCCGTTGAAGACCGGCGTGTCCGTCGCGAACTGGAGGACGTCCTCGTCGGCAATGTTCTCGACGGCGAGCGAAAGCGTGAGCGCGTCGGCGAGACCGGCGAGCGAGAGCCGGCCGTTCAAGAGCACGTAGTCGTCCTGCAGCGTCGCGGGATCGAGATCGACGTCGAGATAGACGCTCGAACGGTAGAGGACGTCGAGCGCGGTCGTGAGCGCCATGTCGCGCGGGAGCCACGCGCCGAGCGCGGGCACGCTCGCGCCGTCGAAGGGGAAGCGGAGCTCGGGCGTGAGCGCGAGCTGTCGCTCCGAGAGGAACGGCAGGCGCTCGCCCGAGAGATCCTGCTCCGCGCCCGGCCCGAACGAGCGCGGCGCCGGCGCGTCGGGGAAGTCCTGGAACACACCGTCCGTGAGCGCGCCCGCGCCTCGGAGCGAAAGCGGCTCCCACGGCGTCAGCCACTGGAAGTCGAGCTCGAGACCGCGGCTCCGGGCGCCGCCAGCGTTTCGGACGACGATCGTCGTGCCACCGAGGAACTGTTGCACCTGGAGGTCCTCGACCTCCGTGTTGAAGAGCGTCGCGGAGTACGAGACGGTCTCTTCGAAGAGCGAGCCCTTGGCGCCGACCTCGTAGCTGACGGTGCTTTCCTCCTCGACCTCGATGCTCGAGGGCGCGATGCTCAAGTTGTTGTAGCCGCCGCTCTTGAAGCCCGTCGCGCGCGTCGCGAAGAGCGAGAGGCCGTCCCACGGGAAATATTGCAGCGTCACCTTCGGCGAGAAGTTCGTCTCGTTCCGGTCGAAATCGAGCGCATAGCTCTGCCCGCCGAGCGCCAAGCAGAGGACGCCCGGCTGGAAGCACGTGAAGCGGAGCGCGGCCGACTTCTTCTCGAACGTGACACGGCCGCCGAAGCTCGCGGTCCACTGGTCCGTGAGGCGCCACGAGGCTTGGCCGAAGATGCCGTACGATCGCGTACCTTGATCGCTGAGGCCGCGGAAGCCGTCGCCCGCGAGGACGGGCGGCACCGGCGACGGTCCGAGCCCGAGCGCCGCGAGGGCTTCCGCGACGCTGCCGAAAGCGATGAGGCTCGGCGCCGGCGAGCCACTCAGGATCTCGATCGCGGCCGGCGAGACGAGCCACTCCTCGATGTCGTCGCCCGCCGTGAGGCTCAAGTCCGAGACGTACGACGAATCGAAAGCGAGAAAGCCCAACAGAAAATCGATCTCGCCGAGGAACGGCGCGGTCAGCGTTCCCGAGGCACGGAGCTCGGCCGACTTCTGCTCGTATGTGAGCAGCGAAGGATCGACGACCTGGATATCGGCGGGCGAGAAGTCGTTGTCGATCGGCGTGTCCGCGTCGAACGCGGTGTAGCCGACGACGGCGACGATCTCGCCTTTCTCGACCGGCCCGAGCCTGCCCAAGTCGTAGCGCATGTTCGCCTGCGCGCGATCCGTCGTCCGCGTGATCGGGTCGCGTAGATCCTGCGAGTTCTGGTGATTGAGGCCGTCGTCCTCGAACTCGGGATCGAAGCCGCGGAGAAAGTCGACGGAGCTCTCGGGAAGGCGATGGAGCTGGAAGGAGAACGTCCGCGCCGCTTCCGTCGTCGCGCGATCGCCGGTCAAGAGCACCTCGAGCCCGTCGAGCGGCTCGAACGCGAGGCGGAGGCGCGCCGCGCTCTGCTCGGTGCCGGGCTCGCGCTTGCGTGTCCGCGTGTTGAAGACGTCCTCGGCCTGCTTTGAATCCATGACGGCGAATCGAAATCGCGCGAAGCGTCCGAGGCGGGCCGAGCGGCCCGCCGAATGCGGCTTCGACCTTGTGGATGTCGTCCGTCGCCGAGGCGGCCGAGGATCGTGCCGGTGAACTCCTCCGTCGGCCCGGCCGTCGTCACGTTGAAGAGGCCGGCCGGCGTGTTCTTGCCGAAGAGGCTCCCTTGCGGCCCGCGCAGCACCTCGAAGCGCTCGATGTCGTAGAGGGGGTCCGAGAGATAGATGTCCTTCGGGATCGAGAGCTCGTCGAGCACGAGGCTCACGGTCGGGTCGAAGGCGCCGGCCTGGAACGGCGAGCCGAAGCCCCGGATGAAGATGGTGCTGCAGCAAGGGCTCGTCGCGAAGTGAACGTTCGGCGTGTGGCGGACGAGCTCGTGAACGCCGCCGATGCCGGCTTCCTTCAGGAACGTGCCGGTGAGCGCGGTGATCGAGATCGGCACCTCTTCGATCGACTGCTCGCGCTTCTGCGCGGTGACGACGATCTCCTCGATCGCGCGCGGCTCCTCCGCGAATGCAGGAACCGTGAGCGAGATCGACAGCAGCGCGATGATTTCAAGGCGCATGGAACCTCACCAGCGTGACGTCGTCGGCGACGTCGTCGAAGAACGCCTCGACCTCGCTGCCGACCGCGAGGCCGTGCCCTTCCCCGCCGAGGCTCGAGACGAGCTGCGGGCCCTCCGCGAGCCGGACGAGGAACAGCGTGTACGGAATCTCCGCCGCGACCGCCGGGTGCGCGGCCTTCCGCACCACCGTCCACGACACGACGGCGCCGCGGCCCGATGCTTCGACCCACCCGCGCTCCGCGCCGCACGGACACTCGTTCGCGATCTCCTGCGGATGCGCCCAGCGCTCGCAGCGCGCGCAGCGCGGCAGCACGAGCCGACGAGCGCGCGCCGCTTCCCAGAAAGGGCGCGTGAGCGGGAACGGCCGCGGGAGGATCCTCATCGACGGCCTCGCGCGAGGAGTGCGACGGCGGTGACCGCGGGTGCCGAGGCGAGCGCGAGCTCCGCGTCCGCGACCTGCGCGACTGCCTCGCCGCGCAGCTGCCGCACGAGCTCGACCACATGGTTCATGCCCTGCACGTACCCTTCGGCGAGGAGCCCGCCGCTCGTGTTGCAGGCCGCGCTCGGCGCCCTCGCCCAGGCGACGCCTTCGCCCTCCGCGCAGAGGCCGAGCATCTCGGCGTCGAAAGCGACGTGCGCGGAGGTCGCGTCGTAGGTGCCGACGACGTCGACGTCCCGCGGCGCGACGCCGACCGAGGCGAGGAGCTCCGTGACCCAGCCGTCGGGCGTCCGCGGCGGAAGCTCCGCGCAGCGGAGGAAGAGATCGTCGTGACCGGCGAGGAGCGCCTGCCCGACCGCGAGCACGTCGACCGGCGTGTTCCGGCAATCCGCGGCGGCGCTCGGGCTCGTCAGCACGACCGCCGCGGCGCCGTCGCTCTCGAGGCAGAGGTCGGCGCGCCGGAGCGGATCGGCGATCATCGGCTCGGCGTCGTACGCTTCGCGGGAGAGCGGGCGTTCGCGAAGCACGGCGTGCGACGTCTTCGCCGCCGCCGCACGCTGTCGCGTCACGACCGCGGCGAGCGCTTCGATCATGCGAGCCTCGTCGATCGCGTGGCGATGCATGTAGGCGCGCGTCCATAGCGCGAACACGTGACCGGGCGCGAGGAGCCCGTACGGCGCGGTGAGCTCGCCACCGGGCCCGAAGCCCGTGGCGCCGACGATGCCGTCGCGCTCGGCGACGTGCGACGGCAGCGGCTCGCCGAGCCGCATGCCGCTTCGCGCGTTGAGCGAACGATAGGCGACGACGGTGCGAGCCCGGCCGCGCGCGATCGCCGCGTCGGCGAGGCCGAGGAGCGCGCACGCCGAGCCGCCGCCGTTCGCGTCCTCCGCGCCGAAGCGCGGCGGCGGAAGACCGAGCGCGCTCGCGAGCTCGGCCGGCATGACGGAGTCGATCGCGAAGCGCACGAAGCCGTCGACCTCGGCGAGCTCGAGTCCGGCATCGGCGACGGCCGCACGCACCGCGTCCATCGCGAGCGCGAGCTCCGAGCGTCCCGAGCGCCAGGAATACTCGGTGTGCCCGACGCCGACGATGGAGGACTGTGGGCGCAAGGGCGGTCTCCCCCTCACCCGCGCTTCGCGCGACCTCTCCCCAAAGGGAGAGGTGTGGGGAGCCCTCGCCTCTCCCCCTTGGGGAGAGGCCGGCGCGATGCGCCGGGTGAGGGGGAGGTCCCAAAGAGCGAGACGATCTGGTCCGCGATCTGCTCCGCCGAGAGCCGGCGCCCCGGCCGGTACCAGCGCGGCAGATCGCTCACCACCGCCCAGAACGTCCGCCGCAAGACGACCGGATCGACGCCCTTGGCGATGTCGCCGCGCTTCTGTCCCTCGGCGACGATCTCCCCGAGCTCGCGATCGAGCTCGCTCCACCACGCACGCCACTCGGGGCGCGGCGTGAGGCCGCCGAGCTGGCGGTGAACGAAGTGCATGCCGTGCTTCAAGCGCTTCACCGCCTCGAGCTGAAGCTCGACGAGCCCGCGCAAGCGCTCGATCGGCGTATCGCGCGGCCGCACGTGCTTCGGCAGGTTCTCGCGGTACCAATCGATCGCGCGCTCGTAGATCGCGGCCGCGAGCTCTTCCTTGCTCCGCGCGCGCGCGTAGAGCGTCATCCGCGTCACGCCGAGCTCCTCGACGAGCTGCGAGATCGACGTCGCGTCGTAGCCGCGCTCGGAGAAGAGGCGCGCTGCCGTGTCGAGCAGGCGATCGTCGGAGAGCTTCCGCGGTGCCGGCATCAGCGTTCGACCTTCAGGCCTGCGGCCACGCGATCGAACGTTTCGGGACCGAGCGGCAGCGCGCGGAGCTTGTACTTCTCGACCTTGCCGAGCGCGTTCCGCGGCAGCTCGGCGACGACGTCCACGTAGCGGGGCACCATGAAGTGGGCGACGCGCTCGCCGAGCCAGACGAGAAGCGCGGCCGGATCGAGCGTCTGCCCGGGCGCGACGACGATGAATGCTCGCGCCTCCTCGTCGGGAGGCGCCGCGTGCGGCGCGACCGCGACGTCGGCCACGGCGGGATGCCGCGCGAGCTGCATCTCGACCTCCGTCGCCGAGACGTTCTCGCCGCGGCGCTTGATCATGTCCTTCCGCCGGTCGGCGAAGTGGAAGTAGTCGTCCGCGTCGAACCAGCCGAGATCGCCGGTGTGGAACCAGCCGTTCTTGAACGCCTCGGCGGTCGCCTCGGGCATGCGGTGGTAGCCGAGCATCACCTCGTTCGGCCGGCGCGCGCGGCAGACGATCTGCCCGATGCCGCCGGGCTCGAGCATCTGGTCGTCGTCGTCGACGACGGCGAGCTCGTAGCGCGGGTTCGCGCGGCCGGAAGCGCCGGGACGATCCGTGGCGAGCACGCAGAGCATCCCCGCCTCGGTGAGACCGTAGCCGCACGCGACACGACAGCCGAAGCGCTCTTCGACGCGCAGCCAAGCATCGGGCGGCACGCCCATCGAGAGCGCCAGCCGGAGCCGGAGCTCCTTCTCCGCGGGATCGGGCGGGCTCTCGAGCAGGCGCAGCAGCACGAACGCCGGAATCGCCGCGTGCGTCACGCCGTTCACGCCGAGGTCGTCGAGGAAACGCTCCTGCGGGAAGCGCTCGCGGAGCACCGCCTCGCAGCCGGCGACGATCGCCGAGCCGAGCGCGAAGCAGAGCGAGTTCAAGTGGAAGAGCGGGAGGAACGAATAGAGGACGGAGCTCTCGTCGAGCCCCTGCCCTCGCGCGGCTTCTTCGGACTCGGTCGCCCACATCTGGTGCGGCAGCACGACGCCCTTCGCCGGGCCGGTCGTGCCGGAGGTGTAGAGGATCGCCCAGGGATCCGCGGCGGCGACCGGCGCGAGCCGCGACCTCGGCGCGGCGGAGAAGCAGAAACGAACGGCTCGATCCGGCGAAACGGCCCCGAGACGCGCGGCACGCTCTCCGCGCGGACGAGAATGAGAAGCTCGAGCTCGACCCGCCCGGCGAGCGCGGCGGCGAGCCGCTCGACGAGCACGGCGTCCGCGACCGCGAAGCGCGCGCCGCTCTGCTCGAAGACGTAGGCGAGGCCCTCGCCCTTGAGCGCGACGTTGACGGGCACGACGATCGCACCGAGCCGCGCGCACGCGAGGAGCGCGATCGCCATCTCCGGCACGTTCGGCAAGAGGAGCGCGACGAGGCAGCCACGTTCCACGCCGAGAAAGCCGAGCCGCGCGGCGAACGCGTCGACCTCGCGATCGAGCTCACCGAGCGTGAGCGAGCGCTCGTCGAAGCGGAGCACGACGCGCTCGGGACGCTGCCGCGCACGGTCGCGCAGGACCTCGTGGAGGAGAGCCGGCTGCATTGAAGGTATACTGATCGGTCTATCTTCGGGGCAAGACGATCGTCAAGAGAATCTCCCCCTCACCCGCCGGCTTTGCCGGCGGCCTCTCCCCAAAGGGGAGAGGCGAAGGGATCACACGAGATCGAGGACGTCCGGGATCTTGCGGATCACGTGATCCGGGCGGTGGCGCTCGAGCGGCGGCTCGCGGTCCTCGCGATACCAGAGGAGCGCGGAGCGGATGCCGGCGCGGCGCGCGCCGGCGATGTCCTGGTCGATCGAGTCGCCGACGAAGAGCGCCTCGCCCGGCTCGCAGCCGGCGAGCGCGAGCGCCTGATCGAAGATCCGCTTGTCCGGCTTGCAGGAGCCGGCTTCCTCGCTCGAGATCATCCAGTCGAAGCGACCGCCGACGCCGGCGAGCCCCATCATGTAGTCGAGCTGATCGCGGTCGATGTTGCTGACGATGCCGAGCCGCAGGCCGCGGTTACGGAGCTGCTTCAACGTCTCCGGAACACCGGGGCGCAGCACGAAGTCGCGCTTCTGCAGGCCCCACTGCCGCTCGCGGTAGCCGAAAAACTGCTCGAGCGAGACGTCGACGCCGAACGTCTTCGCCATCTCGCTCACACCGGCGAGGAAGAAGTCGCGATGGAGGTAATACGGCTCGTGCAGGAAGCGCTCGAACGCCTTGCGGATGCCGCGGCGGTGCGCGCGCTGGATCTCCTCTTCGCTCGCCTCGATGCCGAGCTCCTGAGCGAGGATCACGATCGACTCGCGATCGCCGGGCTCGAGCGAGCGGTAGTCGTAGAGCGTGCCGCCGAAATCGAAGAGAACCGCGCGTGTCATACTTCGTGCAATATCTCTTCCGCCACGCGCTGTCCCGATCGCACGGCGCCGTCGATCGAGCCGAGCGACATGCCCGCCGTCTCCGTGCCCGCCCAGTGGATCGGACCGAACGGCCGGCGCAGCACGGGTCCGAGCCGCGTGAGCACGCCCGGCGCGTAGTGCGCGAGGTAGCAGCCCTTCGTCCACTCGACGCTCCCCCACTCGAGCTCGACGTAGTGCTCGGGCTTCGCCGCCTTCGGACCGAAGCGCTGCGCGAGCGTCTCGAGCACGAGCGCGCGCCGCTCCGCGGCTTCGAGCTTGCCGAGCTTCTCGCCGGTCGCGCCGAACGCGAGCGAGCAGAGCATGCCCGGGCTCTCGGTGTGCGAGCAGTCGAGCGTGTTCTCGATCGGCGAGTCGGTCGAAGCGGATTCGCCGGAGAGACCGTCGGCGCGCCAGAACGCTTCGGGGTAGACCGTCACGACCTTGAGCACCGGGCCAGCCGTCGACGCGGCGGAGAGCGCGACGGCGTCGTCCGGCAGCGCCGGATCGAACCGGAATCGTCCGGCGAGCTTCCGCGGCACCGCGACGATCGCGCGCCGACACCGCACCTCGCGCTCGCCGGCGCTCACGCGGACGCCGCGCACGTCGAACGAGATCGACTCGACCGGCGAATCGAGGAAGAGCGACTCACCGAGCTCGTGCGCAATCGTGCTCGCGACCCGCTGCGCACCGCCCGCGAACATGTCCTGCTGATAGCCGCCGTCGATCGCGAGGAGCGTATTCAAGTTACCCGCCGAGCGGACGAGGTGCAGGAAATGGAGCAACGACAGCTCGCCGGGGTCGCAGGTGAAGAGCCCGCGGATCATCACGTTCAGGAGATCACGCGCGTACGCGTTCGGCACGTTCCGCGCCGTCCATTCGCCGGCCGGCCGATCCCACTTGGCGGCCTTCCGCGCGGTCCACGGCGCGTCGGGCGGCAGCGAGCGCGCCATCCAATCGAGCCGCGCCATCGCTTGCCCGAGCGAGACGAGCGCGAGCGGGCCGATCTTCGGCAACGACCCGCTCCAGCGCTGCACGCGGCCGTCGCGAATGAGGAGCTTCTCGCCGCGCGAGTTCGTGCGGTCGAAGCCGACGCCGTACTCGGCCGCGAGCGCGCGGATCGCGTCGTGCTCCGGCCCGACCCACGTACCGCCGATGTCGATCAGCGTGCCGTCCGCGAGCGTCTGCGTCCACACGCGCCCGCCGACGCGGTCGCGCGCTTCGAGGAGGGCGACCGAGCGCCCCGCGCGCACGAGCGTGCGCGCGGCGACGAGCCCCGCGTAACCCGCCCCGACGACGCAGACGTCCGCGCCGATCACTTGCACGGCAGGCTTGTCACCCGCGGGGCCGGGCGCCGCAAGCAAGAATCCGGATGGCACCGAGGGACAGTCGCGACGTGGCCCTTCGACTCGAGCCCCGGATTCGTGATTCCGTCGGCGTCCAGGGGGACTCGGACATGCTTTCTGCGCTCACCACGTTCGTATCGGTCTTCTTCGTCGGCATGGGCCTCATCGGGCTCTTCGCTCCGGAGCGGATTACCGCGATCTTCGGCACGCCGGCGCTCTCGCTTTCGCATCGGAACGAGATCCGCGCCGTCTACGGCGGCTTCGGCGTCGCGATCGGCGCGCTCCTCTTCTCCGCACCGTCGATGCCGGGGATGGCGGCCGGCATCTACTTGAGCGTCGCGGTCGCGCTCGCCGGCATGGCCGGCGGCCGCGTCGTCTCCGCGCTCCTCGAGCGGCCGAGCGGGCTCTACCCGGAATGGTTCTACTTCGGCGTCGAGACCGCGCTCGCTGCGGTGCTCGTGGTCGCCTCGCAATCGGCCGTGATCTGAGCGAGGTAATGCGAATGGACTCTTCACGTCCGTTCGCGCTCATCACCGACGAGAGCCTCCACGCGCTGCGGCGGCTGATCGGCCAACCGGTCGAGGACACGCTCGAGCCGTGGTGCACCGAGGCCACGCGGGACGCGATCCGCCACTGGGCCCACGGCATCGGCGACGACAACCCGCTCTGGTGCGATCCGGCCTACGCGAAGACGACGAAGTACGGTCGCCTCGTCGCGCCGCCGTCGTTCCTGTTCCCGCTGAACCGCACGTTCAGCGGCTACGTCGCGGGCCTCGCCGGCGTGCACGCGATGTTCGCCGGTATCGACGTCACGTGGCACGAGCCGATGCTCCACGGTGAGATCTTCGACACCCGCGTGCAGCTGAAGGAGCTCGTCGAGCACGAGACGCGCTTCGCGGGCCGCTCGATCCAGCAGATCTACCGCTGCGAGTTCTACGGCGCGCGCGGGAACCTCCTCGCGGAGGGCGATAGCTGGTGCTTCCGCACCGAGCGCGACACCGCGCGCGAGCGCGGCACGAAGTACGAGGAGACGAAGCGGCGCGAGCCGATGCGCTACACGCGCGAGAAGCTCGAGGAGATCCACGCGCTCTACGCCGCCGAGGAGATCCGCGGCGCAAGACCTCGCTTCTTCGAGGAAGTAAGCCGCCGGCGAGCGCCTACCACGGATGGTGAAGGGGCCGATGACGGTGACCGGCTTCATCTGCTTCGCGCAAGGCTGGGGCGGCCTCTACATCCGCGCGAACAAGCTCGCGTGGAAGCAACTCCAGAAGCATCCCGGGCTCGGCATTCCCGACCGCTTCGGCATCCCGGACGTGCCCGAGCGCGTCCACTGGGACGACGATCTCGCGGTTCGCGTCGGCACGCCGGCGGCCTACGACTACGGCCCCGAGCGCTGCTCGTGGATGGCGCACCACCTGACGAACTGGATGGGCGACGACGGCTTCCTCGCGCGCCATCGCGTCGAGATCCGCCGCCACAACCCGGTCGGCGACACGCTCTTCATCGATGGCGAGGTCATGCGCACGTTCGAAGAGAACGGCGCGGGCCTCGTCGAGATCACGCAGCGCGCGGTGAATCAGGACGGCGAGCTCTCGGTGCGAGCGACCGCGGTGGTCCGCCTGCCGCGGCGTACGGCACCGCGCTGAGCGGTTTTCTCAGCGCGCGACCGCACGATGCGCTTCGCTTCGTGGAAGGGCATGGACCGGCTCGTTTGCGCGCGGCGAGCTCGGCGAGGCGACGTTTCTCGCGGGCTCGGGTGCCGAGCTCTACAAACCGAGGAGAGGTCGAAGGCGCCTCGAGAACACCTGCAGGTCACCGGGATCGAGGGCACCGAGCACGCGCTCGATCATCGCCGACTTGATCGTCCTCAGGATGGCGGTGGCGACCGTCGGTTTGGGTAGCCCGGCTTCCTCCCATCGTTCGAGGAGCAAATCTCCGGGAAGCAACCGCGCAACGTTGCTGGTCAACGCGGCAACGATCACCTCGGCGCGACCGCCCTGATATGCCTCCGTCGACAAAACCAAAACCGGACGACGTTTGACGCCCTGCTCGTCGGCGAAAACGAACCGCACGAGTGCGACCTGCCCGCGTTCATAGGGCATCGTAGGCATCGTTCTCCGGATCGGACCAAATCGCCGCGAGCACCGGATCCTCGGCCGCGTGCAACGCCGCGCGACCGTCTTCCTCGAGCTGACGATCGAGGGCACGCCGGACGTACTCTTGGAGGGTCATGTCCCTTCGCGCGGCAGCGACCCGGGCTCGCACGCGGACGTCGGCTGGAAGATCAATCGCCAATCGCGCTCGCTGTGACGGTTTCGCCATGGCTCTTTGGTACCATGGCGAATGATCGGTGAGAAGCCAGCAAATGAACGCACAACCAACAGGAACGCTGGCTTCGGTGAACCGCCAGGGTGACTCAAGCATCGCTTGAGCGAATCGAGCGGCCGAGGGGAAACCACCCGCGAGGCCGCCGATGAGATCACCCGCTCAAAACCGAGGACTGACCCGACGCCAGCTCCTTCGCGGCGCCGCCCTTACCGCCGGCGCCGCGGCGAGCCACGGGCTTCGCGTGCCCGCCTTCGCCTCCCCACGCCGCGGCGGCGAGACGGTCGCGATCTTCGGCGGCGGCGTCGGCGGCCTGACCGTCGCTCACGAGCTCGCCGAGCGCGGCTTTGCCGTGACGGTCTTCGAGAAGCGCGCCTGGGGCGGGAAGGTGCGGAGCTACGGCGTCCCGGGTAGCGCGAGCGGCGGCCGGGCCGAGCTCCCTGCCGAGCACTGCACGCACATCATCCACGGCTGTTACCAGAATCTGCCCGACACGCTCCGCCGGATCCCGTTCGGCTCAAACCCGCGCGGCGTGTTCGACAACCTCGTCGGCGTTCCGGAAGGCCTTCTGACGCGCACCGGCGACCGCCGCGAGTTCAGCATGGCGCTCAGGACCGGCGACCCGAAGCCGTACGAGCCGAGCCCGAGCATTCTCACGACGGCGCTCACGCAGCTGCCGCCCGACGAAGCTGCTTTCCTCCTCGATCGCATGTTCGTGTTCCTGTCGAGCAGCGACGCGCGCCGCTTCGGCCAGTGGGAGAACGTGAGCTGGTGGGACTTCTGCGACGCGGAGCGCTTCTCGAAGGAATACCAAGAGCTCGTCGTCGACCTCTTCACGCGCTTGCTCGTCGCGCAGTCGCTCCGCGGCACGAGCGCGCGCGTCACCGGCACGCTGATCGAGCAGATCTTCTACAACTCGCTCGGTCGCTGCGGCACCGGGTCCGTCGATCAGATCTTCGACCTCCCCAAGAACGCGGCGTTCATCGATCCGTGGATCGCGTACCTCGCGAGCCTCGGCGTCGGGCTCCGACTCGGACACTCGCTCACCGGCTTCGACGTGCAGGATGGACGCGTCGCCGCCGCCGGAGTGAGCGGTCCGAACGGCGCGTTCTCCGTCACCGCCGATCACTACGTGTGCGCGCTGCCGGTCGAGCGCGCGCGGAGCTTCTGGACGCCCGAGATCCTCGACGCCGATCCGCGTCTCGCCGACACGTTCGAGCTGGGGCTCATCTGGTGTAGCGCCATCCAGTACTACCTGCGGCGCCCGACGCCGCTCGCCCGCGGCCACGTCGGCTATCTCGATTCACCCTGGGCGCTCGGCTCGGTGAGCGAAACACAGTTCTGGCCCGAGCGCGATTTCGCGCGCGACTACGGCGACGGCACGGCGCTCGAATGCTTCAGCGTCTCGATCTCGGATTTCGACACTCCCGGCGTCGTCTACGAGCTGCCGGCGCGCGAGCTCTCGCCCGAGCAGATCGCGCACGACGCCTGGGTGCAGATGAAGCAGCACCTGAACAAAGACGGGGAGCACCGGCTCGAGGACGAGGACTTGATCTCCTGGTACCTCGACCCGGGATTGATCGTCGGCGCTTCGGGGACGATCGCCGACTTCGAAGACCCACTGGTGACGAACACCGTCGGCTCATGGTCGAAGCGGCCGACCGCGGCGACTGCCATTCCGAATCTGTTCCTCGCCGCCGACTACGTGCAGGCGGGCTTCCCGGTGACGACGACCGAGGTCGCCAACGAGGCCGGCCGCCGCGCGGCGAACGCGATCCTCGCGACCTCCTCGTCGAACGAGTCGCCGTGTCGCATCTACGACCTCTACCGTCCGCCGGAGTGGGAGGCGTTCAAGGCGATCGACGAGATCGTCTACGCGCAAGGGCTTCCCCACCTGGCCGATCCGCCTTCGACCGGAATTCCGATCGTCGAGCAGATGCGCGAGACATTCGCTTCGACGCTCGGCATGTCGGGGCTGGACGGCCTCGGCGCGTTCGTGGTGCCGCGATGACGCTCCGGCGGCGTGATTTCCTTCGCGGCGCGGCGCTCGCGGCGGGGTCGGTCGCAGCGCGCGGTCTGCGCATCCCAGCGTATGCATCACCGCCCCGCGGCGCCGAGACGGTCGCGATCTTCGGCGGCGGCGTCGGCGGGCTGACCGTCGCGCACGAGCTCGCCGAACGCGGCTTCGCGGTGACGGTCTTCGAGAGGCGAGCGTGGGGCGGGAAGGTGCGGAGCCACGGTGTGCCGGGGAGCGCGAGCGGCGGCCGCGCGCCGCTTCCCGCCGAGCACACTCCACACGGGATCTTCGGTGTCTATCAGAACCTTCCCGACACCCTCCGACGGATTCCGTTCGGGTCCAACCCGAACGGAGTGTTCGACAACCTCGTCGACGTGTCGGAGCTGCGTTTCGCGCGCGCCGGTGAGGCGCGTGACTGGGTCATGCGTACAGGGACCGGCGAGCCGAGGCCGTACTCGCCCGAGCTCGGCTTCGCAGGGCTGCTCACTCACCTGCCGCCGGACGAGGCAGCGTACCTCGCCGATCGCATGCTCGTGTTTTTCACCGGCAGCGATGCTCGCCGCTTCGGTGCGTGGGAGCAGACGACGTGGTGGGATTTCGTCGGCGCCGCGAAGCGATCGTCGGACTACCAGAAGCTCGTCATCGACGCGCTGAGTCGGCACATCACCGGGCAGCCGCGTGACACCAGCGCGCGCGCTTTCGGCACGTGCCTGGAACAGATCATCTACAATTCCCTCGGTCGCTTTGGCTCGGGGCCTCTGATTCGTGTTTTCGATCGCCCGAAGAACGAGGCGTTCGTCGAGCCTTGGGTGACCCATCTCGAGAGCCTCGGCGTCGAGCTTCGGTTGGGCCACACGCTCACCGGCTTCGACGTCGTCGACGGTCGCATCGCCGGCGCCGCGCTGGTCGGTCCACAGGGCGCGTACTCGGTGAGCGCCGATCACTACGTCTGCGCGCTACCGGTCGAGTGCGCGCGCAGGCTCTGGAGCCCGGAGATCCTAGAAGCCGATCCGAGCCTCACCGGAATGCAGGACCTGCGGCTCCTCTGGAGCAACGCCCTCCAGTACTACTTGAAGCGTCCTGCGCCGCTCGCACATGGACATATCGCCTACGTCGACTCTCCGTGGGCCCTTGTATCCATCAGCGAGGCGCAGTTCTGGCCCGAGCGCGATCTGGCGCGCGACTACGGAGACGGCTCGGCTCGCGAATGCCTGAGCGTCGCGATCTCGGACTTCGACGCGTCCGGCATCGTTTACGGTCGCCCTGCCCGCGAGTGCACGCCCGATGAGATCGCGCACGAGGTGTGGATGCAGATGAAGCAGCACCTCGAGCGGCCCGACGAGCCTCGTCTTGACGACGAGGATCTCATCTCGTGGCACATCGATCCCGGCTTGGTGTTCGGCCCTTCGGGCGTCGCCGAGAATCTCGATCCGCTGGTGAGCAACACGATCGGATCGTGGTCGAAACGGCCAACCGCCGCGACCGCGATCCCGAATCTGTTCCTCGCGGCCGACTACGTGCGCAGCAGCTTTCCGCTCACCTCGACGGAGCTGGCCAACGAAGCGGGCCGCCGCGCGGTGAACGCGATCCTCGCGGCGTCCTCCTCGAATGAGGCGCCGTGTCGGATCTACGAGCCCTATCGCCCGCCCGAGTGGGAGGCGTTCAAGGCGATCGACGAGATCGTCTACAAACAAGGCCTTCCCCACCTGGCCGATCCGCTCGTCCCCCAAACTCCCGTCGTCGCTGAGATGCGGAAGACGCTCACTTCGAGCCTCGGCATGTCGGGCCTGGACGGCCTCGGCGCGCTGCTGGTGTAGCGATGACGCTTCGCCGGCGTGATTTCCTTCGCGGCGCAGCGCTCGCGGCGGGCTCGGTCGCGGCGCACGGACTGCGCATCCCCGCCTACGCGTCCCCACCCCGTGGCGCCGAGACGGTCGCGATTTTCGGCGGGGGCGTCGGCGGGCTCACCGTCGCCCACGAGCTCGCCGAGCGCGGCTTCGCGGTCACGGTCTTCGAGAGGCGCGCGTGGGGTGGCAAGGCTCGCAGCCACGGCGTACCGAACAGCGCCCGCGCCGGCCGTGCCCCGCTCCCGGCCGAGCACAGCCCCCATTTCTTTCCGGGCATCTATCAGAACATCCCCGACACCTTCCGGCGTATCCCGTTCGGCTCGAACCCGAACGGCGTCTTCGACAACCTCGTCGCGGCACCCGAGGTGGGGTTCGCACGGACCGGCGAGCGCAGCCACTTCGTCATGGACGCCGGAGAGCACGAGCCGGCGCCGACCTCGCCGGCACCGGGCCCGATCCTCGCCCTGCTCACTCACCTTCCGCCGCACGAGGCGGCGTACTTCGTGGATCGCATGCTCGTCTTCATGTCGAGCTGCGAGGCGCGCCGCTCCGGCCAATGGGAGGTGACGAGCTGGTGGGACTTCAGCGGCGCCGAGCGGTTCTCCGACGACTACCAGAAGCTCGCCGTCGATTTCTTCACGCGGGTGCTCGCGGCGCAGCCGCTGCGCGAGACGAGCGCGCGAGCGATTGCAACGTTCATCGAGCAGATCATCTACCAGTGCTTCGGCTTCTTCGGCACCGGACCCGCGAACCGCATCTTCGATCGCCCGAAGAACGAGGCGTTCATCGATCCGTGGGTTGCCCATCTCGAGAGCCTCGGCGTCGACCTCCGTCTCGATCATTCGCTCACGGGCTTCGACGTCCGCGGAAGTCGGATCGCCGGCGCGGACCTGACGGGTCCCAACGGCGCGTATACGGTGACGGCCGATCATTACGTCTGCGCGCTGCCCGTTGAATGCGCGCGCCGGTTCTGGACGCCGGCGATCCTCGCAGCCGATCCGAGCCTCGAGATGATGAACGAGCTCTCCGTCCGCTGGGCAGCGGGAATCCAGTACTACCTGCGGCGGCCGACCCCGCTCGCGCGCGGGCACGTCATCTACGTCGACTCGCCCTGGGCGCTGCTCTCGATCAGCGAAGCGCAGTTCTGGCCTGAATCCGACCTCGCGCGCGATTACGGGGACGGGTCGGCCGCGGAATGCCTGAGCGTCGCGATCTCGGATCTCGACATCCCCGGCGCCGTCTTTGGGCGAGCCGCGCGCGACATGAGCCCCGACGAGATCGCGCGCGACGTGTGGGTGCAGATGCAGCAGCATTTCGATCGCGCGGGCGAGCCACGGCTCGCGGACGGGGACGTCGTCTCCTGGCACCTCGACCCCGGCCTCGTCGTTGGCCCATCGGGCACGCTCGTCGAAGATCTCGATCCGCTTTTCAGCCACACGGTCGGATCGTGGTCGCAGCGGCCAACCGCTGCGACGGCGATTCCGAACCTCTTCCTCGCGGCGGACTATGTGCGCGGCGCGTTCCCGCTCACGACGACCGAGGCCGCGAACGAAGCCGGTCGTCGCGCCGCGAACGCGATCCTCGAGGCTTCTTCGTCGAGCGCGCGCTCCTGTCGGATCTTCGATCCCTATCGTTCGCCGGTTGCGGAGCCGTTCCAGCAGATCGACGAGGTTTTCTACCGCCAAGGGCTGCCGCATGCCGCAGACGTGCCAGGCGATCCGACCGGTCGTCTCGCGGAGATGAAGCGCACGCTTTCGAGGACTCTCGGTTTGGACGCATTCGCAAACGGATTCGGCTGGCGGTGAGGCGTTATGTTACTCCTCGGACAATCCACGATGGTCGGTGAACCTGTCTCGAAGCACGTTGCGGCGCCGCCCGAGCCTCGCGTGGGCGTGCTTGCGGCGCTGGCGCGCCTCGCCCAGATCGAGCTCGCGATCGTCGTCGCGTGTGGCGTTTACCTCCGCGAGCGTCTGCGATTGCGCGGCAAAGGCGCCGAGAGCCGCCAGCGCGCGGCGGGACGGGCGCTCCTCCAGCTCTGCAATCGTCTTGGCGCCACGTTCATCAAGATCGGACAGATCCTTTCGACGCGCGCCGACCTACTGCCACAGCCGCTTCTCGACGAGCTCGCGGTCATCCAGGATCAGGTGCCGCCCTTCCCGTTCCCCGTGGTGCGAGCGACGGTCGAGGCCGAGCTCGGTCGCCCGCTCGAGGGGGTCTACGAGCGATTCGAGGAAGAGCCCGTCGCCGCCGGCTCGATCGCGCAGGTGCATCGCGCCGTGCTTCGCGCGACCGGCGAGGACGTCGCGGTCAAGGTTCGCCGCCCGGACATCCGGCGGAAGATGCTGCTCGATCGCGCGATCCTCAAGTCCGGGGCACGCTTCCTCGAGCGCGTCTCCCGGGGTGCCCGCCTGCTCTCCATCGAGCAGGCGGTCGAGGAGTTCTGCGCGGCGGTCGCGCAGCAGATCGACTTCGTCCGCGAGGCCGAGAACAACGCGCGCCTCAGCGCCTTCGCGGTGAAGATGAAGGCGCACGAGGACTGGATCTTTCCAGCCACCTTTCCCGCTGCGTCGACGCAAGCGGTGCTGACGATGGAGTGGGCCGAAGGCCTCCGCGAGGACGAGCTCCCGGGTAGCGGCGTCGACCTGCCGCTCTTGATCCGAAACGTCGCGCGCGCCGTCTGCAAGTGCGTCTACCTGAACGGCTTCGTCCACGCGGACCCGCACCCGGGGAACGTGCGCTTTCTGCCGCCCGGGAAATGCGTGATGTTCGATTTCGGCCTGGTCGCCGAGCTCGATCCCGAGGAGCGACGCGCGTTCGCGCGGATGATGTTCTCGCTCGGCACGGGTGACGGCGGCTCGCTCGCCAAGATCCTCTACGAGCAGGCGCCGCGTCGCGACGTCCGCGACTACGCCGCCTACGAGGCCGAGATGGTGGCGCTCGCGACCGACGTCCATCGCCGGCCGCTCCGCGAGCTGAGCCTCGTGTACGTCGTCGGCAGCATCTTCGACATCATGCGCCGCCACCGCGTCCAGGCGCGCGCCAACCACACGATGGTCTACCTCACGTTCCTGGCGATGGAGGGGCTCTCCAAGCGTCTCGCCCCGGACCTCATTCTCTTCGACGAGATCTTGCCCTACATGGCCGAGGGGCTCGAGCTGCTGCCGCCGAGTCCCGCGCTCTCGGGCGGCACCGTCGCCGCACGCGACGAGGGCGGTAACGCGGAGCAGCCGTCGTTCGGCTCGGGCCGCTACCAGGTCGTGCGCCTCCTCGGAGAGGGCGCGCGGAAACGCGTCTACGTCGCGCGCGACGCGACGCTCGCCCGCGAGGTCGCGCTCGCCGTGCTCAAGGACGCGGACGCCGACGGCGCGAGCCTCGCGCGCATGACGCTCGAGGCGCGGGCGATGGCGGGGCTCGGCGATCACCCGCGCATCGTCGCCGTGCACGACTTCGGGCAGGAGAACGGCCGTCCGTACTTCGTGAGCGAGCTCATGGCCGGCGGTACGCTCGAGGAGCTGCTCGAGCGCCGCGAGTCCGGCGGTCTCGCCGTCACCGACGCCATGCGCATCGCCGGCGAGGTCTGTCAGGCGCTCGCTCACGCGCATTCGCGCGGCGTGCTCCATTGCGACGTCAAACCCGCGAACCTGTGGCTGACCGCCGACGGAAGCGCCAAGCTCGGCGACTTCGGGCTCGCGACCGCGCCGGAGCGCATGCCGAAGACGCCACACCGAGCGATCGTCGGTACGGTCACCTACATGGCCCCCGAGCAAGCGCTCGGTAAGGCGATCGAAGCGCGGAGCGACCTCTACTCCGTCGGCTGCCTGCTCTACGAGATGCTGACCGGCGAGCCGCCCTTCATCGGCGACGCCGCGGCGGTTCTCGCGCAGCATCTGCAGACCGCGCCGGCGCCGCCGTCGATGAAGAACCGCGACGTGCCGGAGGCGCTCGACGCGCTTGTGGTCCGCTGTCTCGCCAAGCAGATCGGCGATCGCCCGGCGAGTGCCGCCGAGCTCGAGCAAGCGCTGGCGGAGATCGCCAGCATGCGAACGAGCGAAGGCGGTGCGGCGCTGCAAGACGATCTCCAGCGCGACCTCTTCGTCGGCCGCGAGCATGAGATGAGTCAGCTCGTCGCCGCGCTCGACGATGCGATGCGCGGCCGCGGCCGTGTGTCCCTGTTGCTCGGCGATCCCGGCATCGGCAAGACGCGCACCGCGAACGAGCTCGCCGTGCACGCACGCCGCCGCGGCGTGCGCGTGCTGCTCGGCCGCTGCCACGAGGGAGAGGGAGCCCCGGCGTTCTGGCCCTGGGTGCAGATCCTTCGCGCCTACATCTCGACGCGCGACGCGAAGTCGCTCGTCGTCGAGGCGGGGCTCGCCGCGCCGGTGATCGCGCAAGTCGTCCCCGAGCTCCATGAGCGCATTCCCGGCCTTGAGGTGACGCGGCTCGAGGGTGAAGAGGCGCGGTTCCGGCTATTCGACGGCATCACGCGCTTTCTGAGGGCAGCGGCAGCCGCTCAGCCCTTGCTGCTCATCCTCGACGACCTCCACTGGGCGGACAAGCCGTCGCTGCTGCTGCTCCAGTTCCTCGCACGCGAGATCGACGAGGCACGGATCATCGTCGTCGGCACCTATCGCGACGTGGAAGTGCAGCAGGGGCATCCGCTCGCCGAAGTGCTGCCATCGATCCGACGGGCACACGGACACGAGCGCATTCGCTTGCGCGGCCTTCGCGAGCCGGAGGTGCGCAAGCTACTCGCCGCCTGCGGGGGAGCGGAGATCGCGCCGTCGATCACGCAGACGATCTACCGCGAAACCGAGGGCAACCCGTTCTTCGTCGGCGAGGTGGTGAAGCATTTGATGGAGGAGGGTAAGCTCGGCGCTCGCGGCGCCGACGAAATCGGTATCCCGGAGAGCGTCCGCGACGTGATCAGCCGCCGGATCGGGCGGCTCTCCGAGCCCACCCGCCGGGCGCTCACGCTGGCGTCCGTGATCGGCCGCGACTTCGACTTCGTGGTGCTCGAGCGCGTGGCCAACGGAGAATCGGCGGCTCTCGAGACGGCGCTCACCGAGGCGATCACGGCCGGCGTCGTCGGCGAGGTGCCGCGGGCCGTCGGCCGCTTTCGCTTCGCGCACGCGCTCATTCGCGAAACGCTGTACGGCGATCTGCGAACGGGGCAGCGTGTCGGTCTCCACAAGAAGACCGCGGAGGCGATCGAGGCGATCCACGGCGATCGCTCCTCACGTCATCTCTCGGAGCTTGCGTACCACTATGCGGAGGCGGCGCCGCTCGGTGAAATCGACAAGGCGGTGAGCTATGCGCTTCGTGCCGGCGAACAAGCGAACGCGCAGTTCGCGCCGGAAGAGGCGGCGCGCTGTTTCACGCAGGCGCTCGAGTGCCTCGCGCTCGCCGACACGGCGGACGAGGCGCAACGCTGCGAGCTCCTCTTGATGCTCGGAGACGCGCGATTCAACGCGGGCGAATTCGATGCCGCCAAGGCCACGTTCTACGACGCGGCGTCCCTCGCCGAGCGGATCGGCGACGCCGAGCGGCTGGGGCGCGCCGCCTTCGGTCTCGGCGGCGGTTTCAACATGAGCTTCGAGAGCTCGCAGCCGAGCGAGAAGCTCATGGCTCTCCTCGAGAAGGCGATCGCGGCGCTCGGCGCCTCGGAGAGCGCGCTGCGAGCCAAGCTCATGGTGCGCTTCGCCGCGCAATACGGCTCGGGGCTGCTACCCGAAAAGGACCCCGTCGCTCGCATGGCCATGGCGCGCGAGGCGATCGCGCTGGCACGGCGCAGCGGTGACCGCGAGGCGCTCGCGTTCGTGCTCGCCACCGGCTCGTACGCGATCCAGGCGCCGGACACGATCGAGGAGCGCCTCCACCTGTTCGACGAATCCTTGGAGTTGGCGCGCGAGCAGAAGACCGTGCTCCGCTTCCTCCCGACCATGCTCCGCGGCCAGGCCCGGGTCGAGCTCGGCGACATCGACGGCGCGATCGCCGATGCGAGGGAGCTCGAGCGCGCTCCGGAAACCATACGATTCCCCTACGCGCGCGCGCTGCATCTGAACTGGGAGGTCACGCTCGCGACGTTCGAGGGGCGCTTCGAGGACGCGGAGCGCTTGATCGGAGAGGTCCTCGCGGCCGGGGAGGAGAGCAACAATCGAGACGCGGTCGCCTCGGGATATTCACAATTGCTGCTGCTGAGATACTTCCAGGGACGGATCGACGAGGCGCTGGGTAGCCTGGTCACTCTCACCGAGCGCATGCCGACCTTGCTTGTGCTGCAATACCTGCCGCTCGCGAAGCTGAGCGGCATGGACTTTCGGGACCTCGCCAAGAGTAGCCCCCAAGCGAAGCGCGCGATGAGCGCCGCCATCGAGCAGAAGGTGAAGGAGTCGCTCGCCGTCCGCATCGGTGCAGGATGGGTGTCCGAGCTCTGCGTGTGCGCCGAGTTCGCCGTCACGCTCGAGGATCGCGAGGCACTGGCGTCGATTTACGAGGCGCTTCTCCCCTATGCCGACCGCTGTGCCAGCATCCTACGCTTCTTCCTCTTTGGATCCGTGTCGCGATCGCTCGGCCTGGTCGCCACGCTGCTCTCACGGTTCGACGATGCCGAGCGGCACTTCGAAGCGGCGCTCGCGATGAATCGGCGCATCCGCACGCCGCTGTTCGTGGCGATCACGCAGCAGGACTACGCCTGGATGCTGCTCCGCCGCGGCTCGGGCGGCGACAGGGAGAAGGCGCTCGACTTGCTCGCCGAGGCGATCGAAACGCATCAGCGCCTCGGCTCGAAGCGCTATCTCGAAGGCGCCCTCGCTCTCCGTCTCCAGGCCCAAGGCCTCGCCGGCGCCGACGTCAAGACCTCGATCGACGCTGTCGCCGATTCGGTCGACACGCGCCGCCCCGACCTCACCTCGCACGCCGCGCCGGACGGCACGGTCACGCTCCTCTTCAGCGACGTCGAGGGCTTCACCACCATGACCGATCGCCTCGGCGATCGCCGCGCGCACGAGATCATGCGCGAGCACAACGAGATCGTGCGCGGCGAAGTGCGCGGACACGGCGGGCACGAGGTCGAGCTCATGGGCGACGGTTTTCTGCTCGCGTTCTCGAGCGCGCGGCGCGGGCTCGACTGCGCGGTCGCGATCCAGAAGCGCTTCGCCGAGTACAACGAGAAGCATTCGGACGAGCCGCTCCGCGTGCGCATGGGCCTCCACACCGGAGAGACGATCCGAGATGCCAACAAGTTCTTCGGCAGAGCCGTGATCCTCGCCGCGCGGATCGCAGCGCACGCGCGCGGCGGCGAGATCCTCGTCTCGTCGCTCTTCCGCGAGCTCACGCAGCGCGACAGCGAGCTGCCGTTCGGCAACGTGCGCGAGGTCGAGCTCAAGGGCCTCGCTGGCGCTCACGGCGTTTGCGCGGTCGGCTGGGACGGCCGCGAGCCGGCGGACGTCGCGGATAGCCGTCCCGCGCCGGTCGCGCCGATCGCCGAGCCCGTCGATCACGTCTTCCGCCGCAACGGCGACTTCTGGACGATCACCTTCGAGGGTCGCTCGCTCACGCTCCGCGACACCAAGGGGCTCAACTACATCTCCCGCCTTCTCAACGAAGCGGGACGCGAGATCCACGTACTCGATCTGCTCGACGGCGGGAGCCGCGCTGCCGGTCCGGCAGCGCAAATGACCGATCGCGTGTCGTCCGACCTCGGCAGCGCCGGCGAGATCCTCGATCCCCGAGCTCGAGCGGAGTATCAGGAGCGGCTCGAGGATCTGAAGCTCGAGCTCGAGGAGGCCGAGGCGGCGAACGACATCGGCCGCACCGCGCGCCTACGCGAAGAGATCGACTTCCTCGGCCGCGAGCTCGCCTCCGCGTTCGGCCTCGGCGGCCGAGCGCGCAAGGCCGGCGACTCTTCGGAGCGCGCGCGCAAGGCGGTGTCGGGCCGGATCACCGAGTCGATCGCGAAGATCGCGAAAGAACACCCGGCGCTCGGCGCCCATCTCGCGAACGCGATCCGGCTCGGCACGTTCTGCGAATACCGACCCGAGAAGCCGACGGAGTGGAAGCTCTGAGAAGGAACGTCAGCGCGCGACGAGATTCAGCATCCGGTCCGGGACGAAGATCGTCTTGACGATCGTCTTGCCCTCGAGCGCGCGGGTCACGGTCGTCAGTTGCTCGGCGGCCGCACGCACCGCGGCCTCGTCGGCGCCGCGCGGCACTTCGACCGTCCCGCGCGTCTTGCCGGAGACCTGGATCGGAATCGTCACGACCGCGTCGATCGTGAGGGCCACGTCATGCTCGGGCCACGGCTCCTGGGCGAGCAGCGTGGCGTGACCGAGCTGCTGCCAGCCTTCTTCCGCGAGGTGCGGCGCGAACGGCGCGACGAGGCGCACGAGCGTTTCCTGATCGTCACGCGTCGCGCCTTTCGCGAGGAGCTCGCTCACGTACTCCATCATCGCCGCGATCGCGGTGTTGAACTTGAGCGCCTCGATGCGCTCGCCGACCGCGCGAATCGTCTTGTGCCGGAGACGGAGATGCGGATCGCCGTCGACCGGCTTCGGCGACTCGACGGCGCGCCACACGTTCGCGACGAAGCGCACGAGCCCGACGATCGCGCGCGTGTCCCACGGCTTCGGCTGCTCGAAGTCGCCCATGAACATCTCGTAGAGGCGGAGCACGTCCGCGCCGTGCTCGGCGACGACGTCGTCGGGATTGATGACGTTGAGCCGCGACTTCGACATCTTCTCGACCGAGACGACGAGCTTCTCGCCCGTCTTCTTCGAGAACGCTTCGGAGCCGCGGAGCTCGATCTCGTCGTAGCCGTGCCAGCGATCGTTCGAATCGCGGTAGGCGTACGCGAGCACCATCCCTTGATGCCGGAGCTTCTTGAACGGCTCGTTCGTCGAGACGTAGCCGGCGTCGAACAGCACCTTCTGCCAGAAGCGCGCGTAGAGGAGATGGAGGACGGCGTGCTCGGCGCCGCCGATGTAGACGTCGACCGGCATCCATTGCTTCTCGATCGCGGGATCCCATGCGGCTTGCTCGTTCTTGGGATCGAGGAAGCGGAGGAAGTACCAGCACGAGCCCGCCCACTGCGGCATCGTGTTCGTCTCGCGCCGCGCCGGGCCGCCGCACTTCGGACACGTCGTCCGGATCCACGACTCGACGGTCGCGAGCGGGCTCTCGCCCGTCTCCGACGGCTGGAAGCGCTCGACCGCGGGCAGCGTGACCGGCAGGTCCTTCTCCGGCACGGGCACCACGCCGCACTTCTCGCAGTGGACGATCGGGATCGGCTCGCCCCAGTAGCGCTGGCGCGCGAAGATCCAGTCGCGGAGCTTGTAGCCGACCTTCGGCGCACCGAGGCCCTTCGCCGCGAGCGAAGCGACGACGGCCTTCTTACCCTCGGGCGCGGTGAGTCCGGTGTGCGGCCCGGAATTCACCATCACGACGTGGTCGCCGTCGTCGACGGTTGCGCGATCCTCCGGAACCGGCGAGCCGTCCTTGGGCGCGATCACTTGCACGATCGGCAGACCGAACGTCTGCGCGAACTCGAAGTCGCGCTCGTCGTGCGCCGGCACGGCCATGATCGCGCCGGTGCCGTAGCCCCAGAGCACGTAGTCCGCGATCCAGATCGGCACGCGCGCGCCGTTCACCGGGTTCACCGCGTGGGCGCCGGTCGCGACACCGGACTTCTTCTTCCCCTGTTCGAGACGCTCCCGCTCGCTCTTGTTCTTGGACGTCTCGACGTACCCGCGGACGGCCGCGCGCTGCGCGTCCGTCGTCACCTTCTCGACGAGCGGATGCTCGGGCGCGAGCACGACATACGTCGCGCCGTAGAGCGTGTCCGGCCGCGTGGTGAAGACGACGATCGGCTCGCCCGCGGCGGGCGACCCCTCGGCAACCGCGAACGTGAGATCCGCGCCCTCGCTCCGGCCGATCCACTCGCGCTGCATCGCGATCGTGCCTTCCGGCCAGTCGAGGCCGTCGAGGTCGGCGAGCAGGCGATCCGCGTACTGCGTGATCCGGAGCATCCACTGGCGGAGGTTCCGCTTCTCGACCGGCGTGCCGCAGCGCTCGCACCGCCCCTGCTTCACTTCCTCGTTCGCGAGGCCGGTCTTGTCGTACGGGCACCAGTTGATCGGCACCACGTCTTCGAAGGCGAGGCCGCGCTCGAAGAGCACGAGAAAGATCCACTGCGTCCAGCGCACGTACTTCGGATCGGTCGTGTCGATCTCGCGCGACCAGTCGTACGAGAAGCCTAGCGAGCGGATCTGGCGCTTGAAGTTCGCGATCGCGGTCGCCGTCGTCTTCGCGGGGTGAACGCCGGTGCGGACGGCGTAGAGCTCGGCGGGGAGACCGAACGCGTCCCAGCCCATCGGGTGGAGGACGCGGAAGCCCTTCGCGCGGTGATAGCGCGCGAGCACGTCGGTCGCGGTGTAGCCCTCGCAGTGCCCGACGTGGAGGCCGGCGCCCGACGGGTACGGGAACATGTCGAGGATGTAGATGCCCGGCTTCGACGCGTCCGTGTCGGTCGCGAACGCGTTCTCGGCCTCCCAGCGGGCCTGCCACTTCGGCTCCGCGGTCTTCGGATCGTAGGGCATGAAGCGCCTTAGTTAACAGGCGGGACGTGATCGAGAAACCAGGTCTCCACCTCCGTCAGGACCGCTTCCGCGCAGGTTCCCTCGGTCAGCACGTGATGCCCGTCGTCGAAGATCCGCCGGCGCTTCACGGGCGCGCCGAGCGCACGCTCGATCGCTTCGCCCGTTCCCGCGGCGACGGTGCGGTCGAGCGCGCCTTCGAGGATCAGCGTCGGCACGTGGATCTCGGGAAGCTCGGCGCGGACCGTGCGCTGGAGCTTGACGAGCTCGCCGACCGCGCGGGTGGCGATGCGATCGTAAGCCGGCGTGACGCGATCCATGCGCCCTTTCGGCGTGATCTCGAGAAACGGCGGCAGCCACGGCAGGCGCGCGAGCCAGAGCGCGGCCTCGGCGCTTCGCTGCGAGATGAGCGCGAGCGCGGGCGCGAGAACGGCGATCGCCGTGACCTCCTTCGCGCGCTCGTGGGCGAGGTGGAGCGTCAGCAGCCCGCCCATCGACACGCCGGCGGCGAAGCGCGCTTCCTTCGCGCGCGAGCCGAGACGCTCCCAGCCCTCGAGCGCGGCGCCGAACCAGTCGCCGAACGTGCGGCGGCGGAGATCCTCGACGCGCGTGCCGTGCCCGGGCAAGAGCGGCGCGACGACGTCCCAGCCACGCTTCGCGAGGCGCTCGGCGAGCGGTTGCACCTCGTCCGGCGTGCCCGTGAGACCGTGCAGCAGGAGGGCGCCGAATCGTCCCTCGCCGGGGAGGTCGATGCCGGTCACGCGGTCGCGTATACTCGGTCGTGATCCGCAAATGAATCGCTCGCTCGACGTCGCCCGATCGTTCGCCGCTTCCGTCTCGCGGCTCGGCTTCGGCGCGTCCGTCGGCACGCTCGGCCGGAGACCGGCGCGGCTCCTCGAGCTCTTCGAGTTCGAGGCGTGCCCGTTCTGCCGCAAGGTGCGCGAAGCGCTCACCGTGCTCGACCTCGACGCGATGATCTACCCGTGCCCGAAAGGCGGCACGCGCGCGCGGCCGGAGCTCCTCCGCCGCGGCGGCAAGGAGCAGTTCCCCTACCTCGTCGATCCGAACACGGGGAAGGAGCTCTACGAGTCCGACGACATCGTCCGGCACCTCTTCACGACGTACGGCGCCGGCGGCGTGCCGTTCTTGCTGTCGCTCGCGCCGCTCACGCTCGCGGCGGCCGCGGTGATCGGCGCGGCGAGATTCGGCTCGGGGATGTCGGCACGCCCGTCGAAGGTGCCGGATCGCCCGCTCGAGCTCTGGAGCTTCGAGGCGTCCCCGTTCTGCCGCATCGTGCGGGAAGCGCTCTGCGAGCTCGAGCTGCCGTACATCCTCCACAACGTCGGCAAGGGAAGCCCGCGCCGCGCGGAGTTCGTGCGCCGCTCCGGGAAGATGCAGGTGCCCTACCTGTTCGACCCGAATCGCGCGATCGGGCTCTTCGAGTCGACGGACATCGTCCGCTACTTGAACGACCACTACGGGGTGCGACCCAGGCCGGTCGTCCCGCCCTCGACCGTGTAACCCCGTCGCGAAATCTTCGCTGGACGCGCCCACCGGGCGCATGTTTCCAATCGCGCGTGCCGATCAGCCGACGTCGGTTTCTCGGTGACGCCGCGCGCGTCGCGGGCGGGCTCGCGCTCGCGCCGCGCTTCCTCGCCGGCTGCGGCGACGACCCGGAAACGCGCGTCGCGCAGCTCCGGAAGAGCATCCTGAACGAGCCCGCCACGTCGTCACCGATCGACACGATCGTCGTCGTGATGATGGAGAACCGCTCCGTCGATCACTACTTCGGCTGGCTCGCGCAGGACGGCGCGTATCTCGAAGCGGGCCGAAGCCGTTACGGCGAAGGCTTCCACTTCGACGCGCGGAACGACCTCACCTACGTCGATCCGGCGACGGGCGAAGAGGTCGCGACGTACCACCTGCCCTCGCGCATGGCCGAGCTCGATCCGTGGCGCGGCTGCGGTCATCCCGACCCGGGACACGGGCCGGTGCAGGGACGCGCGCAGCGCGACGGCGGCTTTCTCGCCGAGGGCAGCGGCAACGACGCGTTCGCGCTCGGCTACTACCTCGAGGAGGATCTGCCGTTCTACGGACCGCTCGCGCGGAGCTTCACGATCTGCGACCGCTACCACTGCTCGCTCCTCTCGGCGACGTATCCGAACCGCACGTACCTCCACTCCGCGCAGTCGGGCGGCATGCAGGACTTCGGCATCGACGAGGTCGTGACCACGCTCGGCTTCCAATGGCCGACGATCTGGGATCGGCTGCGCGCGAAGGGCGTCTCCGGCGGCGTACTACTTCACGGATCTGCCGGTGATCGGCTTCTTCGGCCCGCGGCTCCTCCGACTATGCGCGCCCGCTTCCCGCGTTCTTCGCGGATGCGGCGGCCGGCACGCTGCCGCACGTCGTGTATCTCGATCCGGGCTTCATGAGCGGTCTTCGCACCGACGACCACCCGCACGGCGACATGCGCGTCGCGCAGCGCTTCCTGTCGCTCGTGTTCGGCGCGCTCCAGCGCTCGCCGCAGTGGTCGCGGACTGCGTTCATCGTCACCTACGACGAGTGGGGCGGCTTCTTCGATCACGTGCCGCCGCCGATCTTGCCCGATGACCACGCGTCGACCGTCGATCTCGAGAATCTCGGACAGGCGGGATTCCGCGTGCCGACGCTGATCGCCTCGCCGTACGCGCGGCCGGGCTTCGCCGACCACACGCTCTACGATCACGCGTCGGTGCTCCGCTTCATCGAGTGGCGATTCCTCGGTGCGCCGGCGAGCGGAACGGACGGAAACGGTTGGTGGCTGACGACGCGCGACCGCTTCGCCGAGAACATCGGCGCCTCGCTCGCGTCGAGCCCGGACGCCGATGCGATCCTCGATCCGGTGCCGGCGTTGCCGCTCGGCTCGCTCCCGTGTGACGGGCAGATCTTCCAGGACGTGCCGGGCGTGCAGGACGTCGAGGACCAGCTCGGGCTCACGCTCGTCGAAGCGCTCGAACGCGGCCTCTTCGAGCAGGCCGGCTACGACCTCGACGTCGGCGCGTCGCTCGGCTTCGTCCGCCAGCTACTCGGCGTCTGATCCACCTCTCCCCGTTGGGGAGAGGTCGCGCGAAGCGCGGGTGAGGGGGAGCTCTCTAGCGCGCAGCAGCCAGCGCAAGCGGCGCACTCTGCTGCTCCACGAACTTCGCCCTAGGTTTCCGAGTCGCCTGGCGCTTCGACGAGTTCCCACATTTCTTGATGTGGAAGTCAGCCGAGCGTGCGAATTCCGGGTCGTCCGTCCACACGGTGATGTGGCAGCGCGGGCAGGAAACTCGAATCAGCATATCGCCTCCCGGTTCGCGGAAGCCTCGTCGGATGCGCAACTTGCCCAAGGAGCGTCCAAGCGGGAATCCGGAGATACCCCCGCCCCGGACTAGGGTTTCCACGTATCCCGGCGGTCGGGTCCGAAAGCCGCCGGTTTTCGGCCGCCGGAGCGGAGTAGAAGGCGGCATGGACACTGACACGCAGCGAGATCGAGCGCGCCGTTTCCGTGAGCTCCACGCCGGGGGAAAAATCCTCGTGCTCGCGAACGGCTGGGACGTGGCGAGCGCGAAGCTCTTCGAGATCGCGGGCTTCCCCGCGATCGGCACGACGAGCGCGGGCGTCGCGTGGGCGCACGGCTATCCTGACGGGCAGAAGATTCCGTTCCGCTTCGTCGTCGAGATGGCGCGCCGCGTCGCGGAGAGCGTCGCCGTTCCCGTGACCGCCGACATCGAGCAGGGCTTCGGCGACGGCGCCGACGAGATCGCGCGCTCGATCGAGCAGATCATCGCGGCGGGCGCGGTCGGCGTGAACATCGAGGACAAGAGCCGCGATCCGAAGACGCCTCTCCTCGACCCGCCGGAGATGGCCGCGAAGATTCGCGCGGCGCGGAGCGCGGCCGATCGTGCCGGCATCCCGCTCTTCGTGAACGCGCGCACCGACGTCTACTTCCTCGGGATCGAGGATCGCGCGACGCGCGTGCGCGAGACGCGCGAGCGCTTCCGCGCCTACCAGGATGCCGGCGCGGACGGCCTCTTCGCGCCCGGTCTCGCCGCGCCGGACGAGATCAGCGAGATCCTCGAAGCGATCCGCTTACCGCTGAACGTCTACGCGATCCCGGGATTGCCGCCAGCCGCCGAGCTCGAGCGGCTCGGCGTCGCGCGCGTGAGCGTCGGCTGCGGTCCGATGCAGGCGGCGCTCGCGTTCGTGCGGCGCATCGCGACCGACCTGAAAGAGAGCGGCGACTGGGGCGGCTTCACGAAGGACTGGATGTCGCCCGGCGAGCTGAACGCGCTCTTCCGCGCGCGCGGCTGACGCACCCCCTCAGGGAGTCGGGCGCAAGCCCGGGGGGTGAGTACTAGCTCCCGAGGATCGTCACACAGCAGGCGGCTTCTTCGATGCCGTGAATCCCGCCGCCGTTCTCGGCGAGCGCGACTCTCGCGCCCTCGACCTGCCGCGCGCCCGCTTCGCCGCGGAGCTGCGTGACGAGCTCGTGGATCTGACCGATCCCGGTCGCGCCGACGGGATGGCCTTTCGACTCGAGGCCGCCGGATGGATTCACCGGAATGCGCCCACCGATCTTCGTCTCACCGCGCGCCGACGCGGGGCCGCCTTCACCGAACGGGACGAAGCCGAGCGTCTCGATCTGGATCACCTCGCCCATCGCGGTCGCGTCGTGCACCTCGGCAAGAGAAACGTCCTGCGGACCGACGCCCGCCATTTCATACGCCGCACGCGAGGTGCGGCGGCCGATGTGGTTCTCGAGATCCTTTGGATCGCGGTCGATGCCGCTGCGAAGTATCGCCGCCTTCACCTCGATCGCGCGGGCGCGGCCGAAGCGCGCGAGCGCCTTCTCGCTCACGAGCAGCGCCGCGGCCGCGCCGTCGCTGATCGGCGCACACATCGGCAGCGTCAGCGGATACGTGATCGGCGGCGCGGCGAGCACTTCTTCCACGGTGTAGGCGTCCCGATACTGCGACAGCGGGTTCGAGACGGAGTGGGCATGGTTCTTCGCCGAGACCGCGGCGATCTGCTCGCGCGTGGTGCCGAACTCGCGCATGTGGAAGCGCGCCCACGACGCGTAGACGTCCATGAACGGGCTGTACCAGCGCGGCGACGTGGTGCCGGGCGGCACCTCGACGCCGGCGCCGAGCGCAAGAAGTTTTTGTCTGTTCGCCTCCGGCGTCTCTACGTCCCAGCCGCCGTCGAAGAGCGCTGCGGACTTGGATTTGTCCTCCGCGAACATCTTCTCGGCGCCGACCGCGAGCGCGACGTCGCCGAGCCCGCCGCGCAGGAACTGGAACGCGCCGTGGAACGCCGTCGACCCGCTCGCGCACGCGTTCTCGACGTTCACGACCGGGATGCCGCCGATGCCCATCGCGCGGAGCGCGACCTCGCCGCGGATCATGTCCTGGCCCGTCATGCGTCCCTGCACGGCGTTGCCGAACCACGCGGCTTCGATCGCGGACGCCTCGGCGCCCGCGTCGCGCAGCGCGAGCTCCACGGCTTCGCGGACGAGATCCTTGATCGAGCGCTCGAGGAGCTTCCCGAAGCGCGTCATGCCGATGCCGACGACGTAGACCTTCTGCATGTCGCTCCCGTATACCCGGTGATGGCGACTGAAAAGGAGGCCACCCGCCGATGACTCCTTCGAAAAGCCTGACCGCCGCCTACGTCGTCCTCGCGCTCGGCGCCGCGCACGCCGAGCTGCCGCCGCCCGGCACCGTCGTCACGAAGGACAACATGGCGCAGTACAAAGAGGCGCTCCATCCCGCGCTCGAGTACTTCCTACAGAAGGGGATGGTCATCCCCGTCATCGAGTCGCAGAGCGTGCCGTGGCCGCCGCTCTACAAAGAGGCGACGGAGAAGTTCTCGGGACAGGTGAAGCTCTCCGCCGACGGGCGCGACGTCATCGACTACGTCGCCGGCGCGCCGTTCCCCACCATCGACGCGAACGACCCGCACGCGGCCGTGAAGTGGATGTGGAATCAGGAGCAGAAGACGCCGTACTCCGACAACTGCGGCTGCGGCTGGAACGTCGAGCTCGTGAACTCGAAGGGCGAGCGCGAGCGCTTCTTCGGCTCGAACTTCTGGCGCCGCATGATGTGGCGCGGGCGGCTCTTCATGGATCCGAAGCCGACCGTGCCGCACAACCCGCCGATCACGTACACCGAGCAGTGGGGACCGCTGCACGACCCCTCGGATCTCAAAGGCGCCGGCGTGCTCAACTTCCGCTATTCGTCCGCCGACGTGCCGGACGACACGTACATGTACCTGCCGGATCTCCGGAAGGTTCGGCGCCTCTCGATGGCGAATCGCTCCGACGCGTTCTGGGGCTCGGACATCGACATCGACGCGATCTGGACGTGGAACTCGAAGATCTCGCTCTGGTCGTTCAAGCTCCTCGGCGAGAAGAAGATGCTGACCGCGTACCACGCGGGCGGCTACGGGCAGCGGGAGGCGTGGTGCGCGCAGCCCGACGGACAGAGCGGCGTGCTCTCGTTCATCTTCTGTGTGCCGCACGAGCTTCGCGACACGGTCGTCATCGAGGGCACGCCGACCGCGCTCCCGCAGTACTCCTACGGGAAGCGCGTCCTCTACATCGACAAGGAAACGTTCATGGCCCAGATCAACGAGGGCTACGACCAGGGCGGCCAGCTCTGGAAGACCTGGTACATGATGAGCGACTCCGGCACCGAGCCGCACGGCATCGAGCGGAAGTCGCTCTCGGAGATGAAGATCGTGCCGACCGGCACGGTGAATCCGCCGCGCTCGAGCTACAAGCGAGTCGTCGCGACCCACGGCGGCATGGTCGATCACCAGCTCGACCACGTCTCGAAGTGGGATTGCCCGGACGCGTACCTCTACCCGAACCTCGGCGTGAAGCACTCGTACGGCGACGAGCCGCGCGAGTGGAACACGCCGGACACCTTCACGCTGAACTATCTGATCAAGAGCGCGGGGTTCTAATGGGGTCGTGGTGGCGGGCGCGGCCTCGCCTCCGCTCCATGGCTCGCCGACCGTGCGTATTTAGTCGGCAGCCGGGTGCCTGGTTCGCGGAAGTAAAGCGCAGCTGCGCAAGCTGCTCGCGTGAAGCAGCTCGCTCCAGCAGCGAGCCATGGAGCGAGCCAGGCACCCGGTTGCCGGCGTAGCCCGCTGCTCGGCTGCGCTTTACTTTCGCGGAGGCGAGGCCGCGCCCGCCACCACTCTAATGAGTGATCACTGGCGCGCCGACGAGACCGAACGACTGCAGCACGCCGAGCAGCTCGCGGTGCCCGAACGCCTGGCAGCCTGACGCGAAGCCCGCTTTCTTCGGCGCGCCGTTCAGCAGGTGGAACGCGCCGTACGCCTGCATCAGGCCCGTCTGCTTGTAGTTACACGCGCCCTTGATCACGACGTGCACGTGGCCGAGCGGGCCGCGCGCGTGCACGGAGTCGAGCGACACGTTCACGCGCTGATTCTCGCGCGGCGGCATCTGGCTCACGACGCCCGACGCCGTTTGCGAAAGGATCTCGTACTTCTTGTCGTCCGGGAGCCCCTCGATCTTCTGCAGCACGGCGGCGACGATCTGCGGCACGCCCTGCATGAGCGCGCGATCGAAGAGACCGCCGAGCACCTTCACGTTCGCAACGCGCGGATCGCGCCGGAACCACACCGGGTGCGAGGTGCCGCCCCACGGCAGCGCGAGTCCCGTCTCGTGGTGGCCCGGCACCGTCACGTCGAAGATGCGGCCGTCTGCCGGCCACTCCACGTAGCGCTTCTGGTCGAGATAGAAGGCCTTCGCCGTCGCCGCGTTCACGAGGATCGTCTGCGTCGAGGCGATCGTCGGCGAGCCCTTCCAGAAGACGAGGATGTCGAGCGTGTCGAGTCCCGGCGTCTCGAGCGCGAGGTTCGCGGCGATCTCGCCGGTCGTGTACATCTGCGCGATGCCGGGCGCGAGGAGGAGCCCCTTCTCGGCCATGCGCTCGCCGTACTTCTCGTCGCAGGCCATCACCCAGTCCTGCTCGCCCGTCGTGTCGAGGTAGTGAGTCTTCGCGGCGATGCAGGCCTCGACGACGTCGGGGCCAAACTTCATGAACGGCCCGACCATGTTGCAGACGACGCTCGCGCCCTTGAAGAGCTCGGTCAGCGACTTCACGTCGTGATTGACCGTCGCGATCTCGTAGTCCGCGGTCTCGATGCCCGGCACGTTGTGCGTCATCGAGCTCTCGAGCTTCGCCTTGTCGCGGCCGGCAGCGATGAACGGCACGCTGTACTCGCGCAAGTACTCGCAGACGAGCCGCCCGGTGTAACCGTTGGCTCCATAGACGACGACGGGCTTCTTGCTGGGCATGGTGAGTCTCCTCCTTGGTGGAACGCGCGGTCTAAGACGGATGCTTGACAGTTGTCAAGAAAACTTTGGACATTCGTCAAGTCATGCTAAGGTGCCGCCCATCCCGATGAGCCGACAGGCGAAGCGAAGCCCGCGTGCCGCGCGTCCCGCGGTCGACAAGATCGACGCGCGGCGCCGCCAGCTCGCTGGCGCGGCGCTGAAGACGCTCTCCAAGCTTGGCTATGCCAGGACGAGTCTTCGCGAGATCGCGCAGAACTCACCGCTCTCGCACGGCTCGCTCCACTACTACTTCGACGACAAGGTCGACCTCATCACCTGCTGCGTGAAGCAGTACAAAGCCGACTGCATCCGCCGCTACGACGAGATCGTCGTCTCCGCACGCTCCGCTGACGAGCTCCGCGACGGCTTCGCCGCAGGCATGGCACGCACGCTCCGCGACGACGCGCCGATGCACCGCCTCTGGTACGACCTCCGGAACCAGAGCCTCTTCGAGGCCGCGTTCCGCGCCGACGTCTTCGAGATCGATCAGAGCCTCGAGCGGATGATCTGGCGGATCGTCAGTCACTACGCCGAGCTCGCGCGCGCGACGCCGGCGATCGAATCGCGCGCCGCGTACGCGATGTTCGATGGCCTCTTCCAGCAGGGCTTGCTGCGTCACGTCGCCGGCGAGAAAGACGCGGCGCGCGATCTCGAGACGAACGTCCGCAAGATTCTCGAAGGACTCGTCTCGACAGCTTGACAGCCGGGGCGACCCTCCCGTTCATTCGCGCGCTGGCAGGGAGGAATCGCATGGCCGAGAACCTCAACTGGATCGCGCTCGACGCCGGCGGCACGATGACCGACGCCGTCATCGTCGGTGAGGAAGGCAACTTCCTCGTCGGCAAGTTCCTGACGAACAAGCAGGACGAGTCCGCGAGCTTCATCGGCTCGATGCAGGACGCAGCGAAGACCGCCCAGCTCGATCTACGGCAGACGCTCGCCGCGAGCGAGGTGATCGTCTACGCCGGCACGATCATGCTGAACACGCTCCTCTCGCGCACGGGAGCGAACGTCGGCCTCATGATCACGCAGGGGTTCGAGGACTATCTGCTGATGGAGAAGGGCGAAGGCGGCTGGCTCGGCTACCCGTACACGGATCGCCTCCACACCGTGACGCATCACCATACGGACCCGGCGATCCCGCGGAGCCGCATCGTCGGCGTGCAAGAGCGCCTCGACATGTTCGGCCAGGTCGTCATCCCGATCAATCCGAAGGAAATCGAGAAGAAGGCGAAGCAGCTCGTCAAGGCGGGCGCCGAGGCGATCGCCGTGATGTTCCTCTTCTCCCACATGAACCCGGCGCACGAAGAGGCCGCGGCGAAGGCGATCAAGAAGGTCGCGAAGAAGATCCCCGTCGTCCTCTCCTCGGCAATGGCGCCGACGCACAAGGAGTACACGCGGCTCGCGAGCGTGATGGCACAGGCCTACGCGGGCGAGCGCGCGCGAACCCACTTCCAGAAAGTCGAAAGGCGCGCGCGGGAGGAAGGCTTCGACCGCGAGGTCTCGACGCTCCTCGCGCACGGCGGCACGGTGCCGATCAACACGCAGCGGCTGTATGAATCCTATGTTTCAGGTCCGGTAGGGGGCGTGCTCGGCGGGCAGTACGTCGGCGAGCTCATGGGCTCGGGCAACGTCGTCTGCTGCGACATCGGCGGCACGAGCTTCGACGTCGGCATCATCCGCGACGGGCGGATCCCGATCGTGCGCGAGCCGACCCTGCTGTCTTTCCGCACCAACATTCCGATGATCCACACCGAGTCGATCGGCGCCGGCATGGGCGGAGAGCTCGGCGTCCATCCGCTGACCGGCAAGCTCACGATCGGACCGAAGAGCGCGGGCTCCGACGTCGGGCGATGCCTGCGCTGGCCGGTGCCGACGATCACGGACTGCCACATCCTGCTCGGCTACCTGAACCCCGGCTACTTCCTCGGCGGCGACGTCCCTCTCGACCTCGACGCCGCCGTTCGCGCGCTCGAGCCGATGGCGAAGAGCTTCCACGCCGAGACGTTCGAGTTCGCCGAGCGCGCGCACCGGCTCGTCTGCGACTACATGCGCGAGTTTCTCGTGAACATGCTCCGCGGCCGCGGCTACGACACCCACGAGTACACGATGATGATGTACGGCGGCGGCGGCCCGCTCGGCCTCGCCGACGTGACCGAGACGATCGAGCTGAAGGACGTCGTCACGTTCCCGTTCGCGGCGGTGTTCTCCGCGTTCGGCGTCCTCTGCGCGCCGCGCCGCTACCGCTACCACCAAAGCATCATCTCCGCGTGCCCGCCCGGCATCGACGCCGGCGCGCAGGCGTTGAAGAATCTCGCCTGCGACTCCATCAACGGCGCTTGGGCTTCGCTCGAGGAGCGCGCGCGGCGCGACTTCGCGCAGCACGGCTGGGACTTCTCGCGGGCACGGCTCTCGCACTCGGCCTACGTGCGCTTCACGAACCAGCTCTCGGACTTCGAGGTGCCGTGGCCGACGAACCGGCTCGATTCGATCGACGACCTCAACCAACTGATGCGCGAGTTCGAGAAGGTCTACACGTCGGTCTATCCGACGCAGGCGCTCTACTCGGAGTCCGGCTACCAGATGCTCGAGGTCGCGCTGACGGCCGACATCGAAACGCCGAAGCCGAAGCTGCCGGTGCTGTCGCTCTCCGGCGCGACGCCGCCGTCGACGTCCGAGAAAGGCGAGCGACAGGTCTACTGGCGCGGCACGCGCCAGCCGTTCCGCATCTACGAGATGGATCCGCTCGAGGCGGGCAACGTGATCAACGGCCCGGCGATCATCGAGCACCCGGCGACCACGCTGCTGATCCCGCCCGGCCACCACGTCGAGCTCGATCAGCGCCGGCTCATCCACTACCGGCGCGGCAGCGAAGTGAGGAGGCGATCATGAACGTCGCTGCGAAAACCGACTCTCCTCGACAAGCTCGACCTCTCCGAGCGCCTCTTCCGCGAGAGCGGCCACTACCAGGGCATCACCGAGATGACGCTCCACGACTCGGACCCGCTGAAGTTCGAGGCGTTTCACTCGCGGATCCTCTCCACGATCATCTCGGTCCGCGAGACGATGAAGTACATCGCGTCTTCGCCCGCGATCCGCGACTTCGAGGAGTTCGTGATCGGCCTCTACACGCCGGAGGGCGACGCGATCGCGCTCTCGACCGGCATCATGGTGCACGTCCACACGCTCTCCGAGTTCATCAAGTTCATGATCCGGAACGGCTACGAGGACGATCCCGAAGATCCGCCCCGGCGACGTCTTCGAGAACAACGAGGCGTGGGCCGGCGGCGTGCACACGCCGGACGTGATGACGTGCATCCCCGTCTTCCATCACGGCGAGCTGATCGCGTGGATCGGCTCTGTGTCGCACGAGCTCGAGTCCGGCACGTACGAGGGGCCGGGCATGTCCGTGTTCGCGCCCGACCGCTTCGGTGAAGGTCTCCACATCAGCGCGGAGAAGGTCGGCGAGAACGACCACTTCCGGAAGGACTATCTCCTTCGCCTGAAGATGAACCTCCGGAACGCGAACTGGTGGACGCTCGACGACAAGGCGAAGCTCGCCGGCTGCCTGATGATCCGTGAGGCGCTCGGCAAGATCATCGACACGTTCGGCTTCGAGTATTTCGAGCGCGGCGCGAAGGAGCTGATCGAAGAAGGCCGCAAGAACTTCGTCAAGCGCGTGAAGACGACGATGGTGCCCGGCGTCTACCGCGGCGTGACGATGCCGGTGCACAAGCGATCGCACATCCCGTTCTCGCATCCGCTCGCGAAGGGCGACTTCATCGACTTCGTGCACAACGAGATGACCGTGAGGGCGGACGGCGACATCGAGCTCGACTTCGACGGCTGCACGGGCTGGAGCTTCCACCCCTTCAACTGCGCCGTCGGCCCGATGAACGGCGGCTTCTGGATCACGCTGACGCAGCTCTTGAACTACGACGGCCGCGTGAACGACGGCGCGTATCTCGGTGTCCGCCAGTATCTGCCCGAAGGCACGATCGTGAACGCGAACTACGGCGGCGCGGCGACATCGCTCGCATGGTGGACGCTGATTCCGGTGTTCGCGAACGTATGGCGGATGATCGGCATCTCGTGGTTCGCGCGCGGCTTCCACGAGGAGATCATCATGACGACGCCGACCTGCATGGTCGGCGTCTCGGGCTTCGATCAGTACGGCAACGCGACCGGCTACAACAACTTCGAGATGGCGGCCGAGAGCTTCGGCGCGCGCGGCGTCGCCGACGGCATGGATTGCGGCAGCCCCATCTGGAACTCGGAAGGCATGCAGGGCGACGCCGAGGTCTGGGAGATGACCGGGCCGAACGTCTACCTCGCGCGCACGTTCACGCCCGACCACCATGGCTTCGGCCGCTTCCGCGGCGGCCAGGCGTGGGAGTCGTTGTGGCTGGTGCGCGGCTCGCGGCTCGTGAACGTGACGATCACGGGCTCGGGCTGTCACAACGGCGGCATCTTCCACAAAGGCCTCTTCGGCGGTTACCCGGCGCCCGGCTGGAAGTGCTTGTGGGCGCGCGGCACGAACCTCCGGAAGATCATCGACGCCGGAAAGAAGGTGCCGTCGAGCCTGAACGAGGCCGAGCAGATGCTCCGGAGCGGCAAGCTGAAAGCCGAGGAGTGGTACGTCGGCCCGCTCAACCAGTGGTCGCCGAACTTGAAGGACGACGACCTCTTCGGCGTCCTCTACCAGGGTGGTAGCGGCTACGGCGATCCGCTCCAGCGCGACTCCGCGCGGATTGCCAAGGACGTGACGAACGGGCTCCTCACCGAGCCCGTCGCGAAGAAGGTCTACGGCTATGCCGGCAACGAGAAGAAGACGGGTGCGCTCCGCGACTCGATCCGCAAGAAGCGCTTGAAGGAATCGATCCCCGCGGAGCGGTGGTGGCGCGAGGAGCGGAAGCGCGCGAGGAAGGGCGCGGTCGCGCCGGTCGTCGGACAGACGTTCGCGCGCTCGGCGAAGCTCTCGAACAAGCTCCGCGACCTCTACCTCGAGTTCTGGAAGCTCGAGAAGTTCCCCTACACGGACACCGGCAGCGTCGACTTCCAGACCGCCGCGCCGACGGGATTCTACTACCCGAAGTCGGCCGTGAAGCCCGCGAAAGCTTGAGGACGAGACCATGCCCGAACCACTGACGACCACCGAAGCCGAAGTCACCGCCGCGCTGATCCGCCGCGAACTCGCGTGGCCCGATCTCCTGAAGCTCATGCGCGAGCCGAAGTCGCAGCACCGCTTCGACCAGGCGATCGCCGCGTTCCAGGCGATGGTGCCGTGGAAGGAAGCGATCCTGCTGCCGCTCGGCGAGAACCTCTTCATCGTCGCCAAGGGCGGCAAGGCGATCATCAAGACCGCGGCCGGCGCCGAGCTCTGCGCGTGGAACGAGAACTGGAAGATGAAGTGCCGCGTGATCATCCGCCGATCGCGTCGCGATCTCGAGAAGGTGTTCCCGCCCGAGCACCTGACGATCGACACCGAGCTCCTCGAGCTCCGCGAGTGGTACTGCCCGAAGAGCGGAACGCTCCTCGACGTCGACTGCGTACCGCCGACGTATCCCGTCGAGATCGACTTCACGCCGGACCTCGAGGCGTTCTATCGAGAGTGGCTCGGCAAGCCGCTGCCAGTGAAGCTGTGAAGGGGACAGATTTATTCACTGAATAGATCTGTCCCCTTCAGGAGAACTACATGGCCCTCACGAGCAAGCGCGCGGTTCTCGCCAAGGCGAACGCGCCGATCGAGATCTGGGACAAGCCGATGCAGCCGCCCGCCGCCGGCGAGGCGCTGATCCGCACGAAGTACGCCGGCGTCTGCGGCACGGACGTGCACCTCTGGAAGGGCGAGATTCCTCTGCCCTCGCCGATCGTGCTCGGCCACGAAGGAATCGGCGCGGTCGAGGAGCTCGGCGCCGGCGTGACGACCGACTACGCGGGCACGCCGATCAAGAAGGGTGACCTCGTTTACTGGGTGCCGCTGCTCCCCTGCTACCGCTGCTACGACTGCACGGTCGTCGAGGACGTCACGCAGTGCGATCAGGCGTTGGCCGCGCTCTTTCGTCCCGCCGACCAGCCGCCGTCGTGCTGCTACACCGAGCTCGCGATCCTGCCGCGCGGCATGGCGTTCTACAGAATTCCCGAAGATACGCCGGCCGAAGCCGTGATCGCGTTCGGCTGCGCGATGCCGACGATGCTGAAGGGCATCGAGCGGGTCGGCGGCATCGCGATCAATCAGACGGTCGTCGTGCAGGGCTGCGGCCCGGTCGGCCTCGCGGCGACGCTGCTCGCCCGCGCCGCGGGCGCACGCGAGGTGATCACGATCGGCGCGCCGAAGGCGCGCCTCGCGATGGCGAAGAAGCTCGGCGCGACCGCGACGATCGATCTCGGCGAGGTGAAGACGCCGGAGGAGCGGATCGCCAAGGTCAAAGAGATGACCGGCGGCCGCGGCGGCGAGATCGTGATCGAGGCGGCCGGCGCGGTGCCGGCGTTCGGCGAAGGCATCCAGCTCGCCTCGAAGGGCGGGAGCTATCTGATCGTCGGCCTCTGGTCCGCGCCGGGCACCGTCCCGGTGGAGCCGCGGTTCCTGAACAACCAGAACCTCCGCGTGATCGGCACCGCGCTCTACGAAGGCCGCCACATCCACGGCGCGATCCAGGTCGCGCGCCGGCACCACGAACGCGTGCCGATGGCCGAAGCGCTCACGCACAAGGTGCCGCTCGCCGACTGCCAGAAGGCGCTCGACGCGGTCGGCAAGCTCGAGAGCGTCAAAGCGGTGGTGATGCCGGGCGCGTAGGCGCCCGGCATCGCGACGTCAGGTGATCGGTGGGGACCGTCGCCCGCTCACGAGCGCGACGACGAGGAAGATCACGGCCAGCACCACGAAAATGTAGCCGATCTGGTACGAGAGACCCGCGACCCCGCCGAAGCCGAGCAGCGCGGCAATCAACGCGATGATGAAGAACGTGACGGCGTAGCTGAGCATTACCGCTCACCTCCTCTCACGCCGCTAATAACCCCGCGGCCGGCGCAGGTGACGGAAATCGTGTATTTCCCCCAGAGAATCGCGGCGTTCGGGAGGAGCGTCGCGAGCCGTACTTTCCCGCTATTCCGACTCGATCACCGCGACGACGTCGCCGTCTTTCACGGCCGCGCCCTCGGCGACGCGGATCTCGCGCACCACGCCCGCGCGCGGTGCCTCGACCGGGATCTCCATCTTCATCGCCTCGAGCACGACGATCTCCTGCCCCGCGGCGACTTGATCGCCGACCGCGCAGCGCACTTGCCAGACGTTCGCCTCGGTCTCGGCACGAACCTCGACGCGCTTCACGGCCTGACGCCTCGCTGTTTCGGGCCGAGCGCGCCCGTCTGCGCGGCGTACGCGTCCTCCACCCAGCGGCAGAGGATCCGCCGTGTGTCGCGCGGATCGATGATCTCCTCGACGTCGAAAGCTTCCGCGGAACGGAACGGCGACATCTTCTGCTCGTGGCGCCGGACGAGCTCTTCCCGGAGCTTCTTCGGATCTTCCGACGCCTCGAGCTCGCGCCGATACGCGGCCTCGATGCCGCCCTCGAGCGGCAGCGAGCCCCAGTCGCCCGACGGCCACGCGTACCGCGCGCTGAAGCGCCGCGCGCGGCGGTTGCCCGCGCCCGCGACGCCATACGCGCGGCGAAGCACGAAGGTAAGCAGCGGCACGGTCGACTGCTCTAGCGCGGCGAGCGCGCGGACGCCGAAGCGGATCGTCGCCTGCGCTTCGAACTTCGGCCCGACCGCGAAGCCCGGCTGATCGACGAGCTGCACGAGCGGCACGTGGAACGTGTCGCAGAGGTCGATGAAGCGCTCGTGCTTCCGCGCGGCGTCAGCCGTCATCGCGCCGCCCGTCTGCATCGAATCGTTGGCGACGACGCCGATCGGCCGCCCGGCGGCGCGCGCGAAGCCGGTGACGAGCGAGCGTCCCCACATCCGGCCGATCTCGAAGAAGGAATCGCGATCGAGCACGAGGTCGAGCACGTCGCGGATCTTGTAGGCGCGCCGGCGCTCGCGCGGGATGATCGCGAGCAGGCGCTCCTCCCGGCGATCCGCGGGATCGTCCGCCGGTGCGACCGGCGGCAGCTGCCACACGTTCGGCGGCAGATACGAAAGGAAGCGGCGGATCTGCGCGAGCGCCTCGTCCTCGCTCTCCGCCTCGTTGTCGACGGCGCCGTTCCGCGTCTGGATCTGCGAGCCGCCGAGCTCTTCCTTCGTGACGGTCTCGCCCGTCGCGTACGGCACGAGCGGCGGGCCGGCGACGAACACGTGCGAGGTCTCGCGCACCATCACGGAGAAATGCGCGGCCGCGACCTTCGCGGCGCCGAGCCCCGCGACCGAGCCGAGCGCGGCCGCGACGACCGGCACCTCGCCGAGGATCGCGACGATCTCCTCCCACGTCGGGATCGCCGGGATGCGATTGTAAGGCGCGTCGTCGCCGAGCCCCTTCACGCTGCCGCCGCCGCCCGAGCCGTCGACGAGCCGCACGATCGGCATGCGGAGATCGCGCGCGAGCTCCTCCGAAGCGAGCTGCTTCAAGAAGTTCGACGCCTCCGCCGAGCCGCCGCGCACGGTGAAGTCGTCACCCGCGACGACGGCGCGCCGCCCGTCGATCCGCGCCGTGCCGAACACGAAGTTCGCGGGATGGAAGTCGACGAGCTCGCCCTTCTCGTACTTCCCGCGCCCGGTGAGCGTGCCGACCTCCTCGAACGAGCCCGCGTCGACGAGCCGCTCGATCCGCTCGCGGACGGTGAGCTTGCCGGCGGCGTGCTGGCGCTCGATGCGCTCCTCGCCGCCCATCTCGAGCGCGCGGGCGCGCCGCCGCGCGAGCTCCTCGAGCTCTTTCTCCCAGCTCACGGCTCCATCGCCGCGGCTAACGCAGCGTGATCGCGGCGTTCGAGAGGACCGGCTGGCCGCGCTCCTTCGTCGTCGCGGAGATCAGGATCTTGCCGTTCTCCTTCCACGCCGAGGTGACGACCGTCTCGCCCGGGATAGACGACGCCGGCGAAGCGCACCTGGTAGCGCGCGACCTTCTTCACGTCGCCGTCGAGCATGCCGTCGACGATCGACTTGCAGGCGATGCCGAACGTGCAGAGGCCGTGGAGGATCGGCTTGTCGAAGCCGCCCATCGACGCGAAGTCGGGATCGGCGTGGAGCGGGTTCTTGTCGCCGGAGAGGCGATAGAGGAGCGCCTGGTTCGGCGTCGTCTTCGATTCGAAGCTCGCGTCGGCCGCGCGCGACGGCGCCTCGTTCGAGGGCTTCGGCCCGGCCTCGCCGCCGAAGCCGCCCTCGCCGCGCGCGAAGATCGAGAAGCGGTTCGTGAAGAGCGGCTCGCCGCCCTTCAGCTTCGTCGCGACCTCGAGGACGATCAGCGCGGCCTTGCCCTTGTCGTAGATGCCCGCGAGTCGCGTCTCGTTCTCGACCTCGGCCGAGGTCGGGATCGGCCGATGGATCTCGATGTCCTGCTCGCCGTGGAGCACGAGCGCGAAGTTGATCTCGACGCCGGGAATCCCCGCGAGCGAGCCGAGCGCGACCGAACACCGGCACGACGCCGAAGCTCGGCAGCACCTTCAGGTTCCCCTCGTACGTGTACTCGAGCTCCTTCGGATCGGTCGGCTTGTCGAGGCCGGCGCCGAGCCCGAGGTGGTAGAGGATCACCTTGTCCTCGTCCCACGAGGACTCGGCCTTCTGCGGCTGCGCGTTCTTCGCCTGTGCGAGATCGATCGGCATCGTTCGGCTCCTTCGGGTGCGTTGATCCCCAGGGCTATATGGAATCGCCGGCGGCCAGGAAAGTGCGTTTCACGCGCAGCGGTTCGTTTCGGCGACGTTCCGTGAGCGCGTGAAGCGAGTCGGAGAAAAGCGAGCAAACCCGGACGACCGTCGCCGGCACGTCCCTTGCGCAACCCCCGCGCGGAGGACGGCCACGTGCGAATCGATCTCGAGCGAACGAAATCCCGGGTCGGAGTCAGCGTCGCGGTCGTCCTCGGATTGACGATCGTCACGGCGAGGCCGATCGCGGCGGCCCCGAAGCCCAAGTCCACGCCGACGCCGACTCGCACCGCCACGCCCGCGGCGAGCCCGACTGCGGCGCCCACCTTTACTTTCAACTCCCGCTCCGACGCCCACCAAGACCCCTCCTCCACCGCCGGACGGTCTCGCCGTGACGATCGAGTATCCGTTGGACGGCGCGGTGACGCCTTGGAACGTCACCGACGTCAGGGGAGTCGTCACGGGACCCGAACGACTCGGTGTCCTGGTGAACGGACGAGCCGCCGTGGTAGGCCTCGACGCAAATGGTCGCCGAGTGTTTTTCGTCGACGCATTGCCGCTCGCGACCGGCGATGTCGCGATCACAGCCTCGGCCCTGACAATCGAGGGTTCCGAAGTGAGCCATTCCGTTCGCGTGAACGCTGCCGGAGCTCGTGTGCCGGTGCGCATGAGCGCGAATCCCGCGGCAGGGGCCTCGCCGCTCGCGGTGACGTTCGACATTCAGGTCGACGACGGCGTCAGCTATGCGTACCCGACGATCGACTTCGACGGCGACGGCAGCGTCGACGCGACCGTCACGCAAAGGAAGGCGACACTCTCGCATACGTATTCGCAACCCGGCCTCCACCGCGCCAGCCTTCAATCGAAAAGCCAGAATCGGCCGATTCTCGACGAGGTCGGCATTCTGGTCGCGAACGAAAGCGACTTGGTCGCATCGTTACAGGCGCTATGGGAGGAGTTTCGGGCAGCGTTGAGGAGTCGCGAGATCGATCGAGCATTGAGCTTGGTCGTGATCTCATCGCGAGAACGCGCGAGCGTCTTGCTCACGGCAATGACCGACCATGGCATCGACCCGGACGCCGTCTATACCTCGATCGAGCCGATGCAGATCTACGAGGGCTTCGCAGAATTCCAAATGGTCCGCGCCGACGCGGAAGGAACACCGATCGGCTTCACGATTCAGTTTTCGCGAGACATCGACGGGCTCTGGCGGATCAAGTCGTTCTGATGAGCTTCGCGCGCACCATCGTGATTGTGGCGGCGACCTTCGTCGCCGGTTGCTGCCCGATCACTTGGGACGGCCCGTTCGAGGGCACGATCGTGGACGCCAAGACCGGAAAGCCAATCGAGGGAGCCGTGATCGGTGCCTTCTGGTACCGCGGTGGGCCGTCCTTGGGTCACGACTGGATAGAAGCTTACGCAGGGCAGGACGCAATCACGGATGAGGAAGGCAAGTTTCGACTCGAAGGCATCCGCGGGATCAACTGGCTGCCGTTCTCATGCGTGGAAGAGCCGAACTTCACGATATTCGCGACGGGCTACTACGGCTGCGAATGATCGCCGAGCATGCAATCGGCGGCTGCGGCCAACCAGACATTCGGCTGACGTCAAATGGCGAACCAAGGCCCGGCTGGGACACGGAAACGTCAGTGTTGATGGCGATTTCATGCGTTTTGTACCACGCATGGTCGAAACAATCCGTGCCGCACGCAATTCAGACGGGGCGAATCCGATCCGAACTAAAGGGGGATTCGCCACCATGGTCACCATCGCCTTATCTCCTACGCCTTCTGCGTACTGGGATCGGCAGATGCTTATGAGGTCGGCACGCACTTTGAGCTCGTAAGCACGACAGCCGTTGAAATCTCCCAGCTCTCGAGCTTCCTTTGCGGATCGACTCGACCTCCAAGACGGCGCTAGACACCGAAGTTTCGAATATGAGCGATCAGCGATTGGGTCGCGCTCGGGAGTAATTTCGAAGACAACTTCCCCCGCTTTCGTAATCATTTTCACAACCCGCTCCGGTCCTGGAGTAGCGCGGGGTTGACCTTCGGATTCGAGCTCGGAGAATCTGCAGCACTCTGGGCCCAGAACCAGCCGGGCACATCTCCCGACGCTTCATGGTGGGCGGCACGAGCCGCGATGTACCGGGCCCTCGTTGGGACGGATCCGATCGCACGCGACAACGATCTCGCCCAAGCTCTCACCCTACTCGGCCATCAGATCCATCTCGTGCAGGACATGGCGCAGACGGCGCATACGCGGAACGATATTCACATCAAGTACATTGGGGATCCGGAACCGCTGGAAGTTCACATCGACAAGGTTCGCGAGAACAATCCTCCCCGATTCAATGGCTGGCTTGAGAACCCGATCAGACCGGACCCGTCATTGCTCAAGCGGCAATCGCCGAGCGGCACCGCACCCGCGCCGATCGCAAATCTGATCGACTCGACCGAGGGTAACTCGTGGCCTGGGCTGCCGATGGACCGAACTGACGTAGGCCTGGCGGAGTTCACCAATACGAACTTCTTCAGCATCGACACCATTCTGAAGACTGACGAATTTCCTTACCCTCGGTGGGAGTCGATCGGTCCTCGCGATCGCGACTACCCGATCTATCCTTTCTCGGTACAACACTACTACCGTCGCAAAGCAGTCGGAGAGGGAAGGCCCATTACGCATTTCGTCACCGAGGGGGCTATGGGGCCTTTGCTCGAGCTCTTTCCCGAGTATCACAAACTGACGTTCAGTCTCGACGCTACGGTGGTCGAAGACTATGCGGCAATCCTCCTTCCGAGAGCTGTCGGCTATTCAGCCGCAATGATCGACTACTTCGTGCGCGGCGACTTGGAGCTCGTCTCAACCGGCACCAAGCGCAATCCCTTCGCGGTGGAGAACAAGAGCACCGAAGAGATGGAAGGTTGGATCGAAGTCTATTCGGACGACGAGGATGGTTACCGCCAGTTAGTCGGTCGCACGAACACGAACGGCGCCCTTGCGCCGAATGCGCGTGTTGACGTCAACATCGAGTGGCCCCCGATCCCAGCGAAGACTCCTGGCAAGTTCATCGTGGTCTTCAAGGGTCGCCACGGCTTCGAGGGTATGCCGGCAGACGATACGCGGTTTGCCATCGTCGCGGGACGCTCGCAGGTCCCGCCTCCGTCTCTGGCGCCCGGTGTTGACGCGGGACCGAGCCACCGCATCGTCGACCCCGATCACCTTCACGAGGGCGCGTCGGCCTCCGACCCGAATGGCGACCTCGCTTCGTACGTCTGGAGTTGGGCGTCTTGTCCGGGGACATGTCCGGCACTTTCGAACACAAGCGGCGGGCTCTCTGGCGGAACCTCGTCCGTGCCTGTTCCCGGCCCGAGCTTCACGCTGGTGGAGGGCGGGCCACATACCCTGAAGCTCGAAATACGTGACGCCGCAGGGCATCGTTCGTCGTCGATCACCACCCATGAGTTCGGTGCCGCGATCACTCGCGGCTATCGGATGGCGGATGGCAGCGCCGAAGCGTATCCGCAACTCGGCGCCTGGGCTTGGGGCGCGAACCCCGCGTACGTCGGCGAGCTGTACGAATGGGACAGAATGTCTCTCTGGATCGACGCTGATCACGACGTCTTCGTGGAAGCCGAGCCCTTCATTCATTGCGACGCGAACGTCGAACCACCTTGCGGCGAAGTCGTGTCGACGAATTTCGAGAGCTGGTCCGAACACCCGGCGGGCATGATCTTTCGCGCCGGCCACTCGTTCGTCGTTCGGTACCTGATCAACTTCACGAAGGCGGGCACCCACGCCGTTGGCGTCCGACACGACACGTGGCCGCCATATTGGTTCTTCGATTGGTACGTTTACATCGGCGTGCAGTGAGCTAACCAAGCTCGAACCCGGCGACGACCGGCGCGTGATCGGACGGCCGCTCGCGCCCGCGCGGCGTGCGATCGATCCGACATTCGCGGCAGAAGGCGCGCAGCGACTCGCTCACCATCACGTGGTCGATCCGTAGCCCACGGTTCTTCGGGAACGCGGCCCAGCCGTAGTCCCACCAGGTGTACTCGCCGCCTTTCTGCTCGAACAGCCGGAACGCGTCCGCGAAGCCGGTCGCGAGGAAGCGCTGGAACATCGCGCGCTCGGGCTCGCTGAACATCACGCGGCCTTTCCAGAATACCGGGTCGTGCACGTCGCGCTCTTCCGGCGCGACGTTGAAGTCGCCGAGCGCGACGACGCGCCCGTGCCGAGCGATCTCGTCCCGGAAGTACGCTTCGAGGCGCTCCATCCACGCGAGCTTGTATTGGTACTTCGGCGAGGAGACGCGCTCGCCGTTCGGCACGTAGACGGAGATCACGCGCACGCCCGCGATCGTCGCGGCGATCACGCGCTTCTGCGGATCGTCAAAGCCGGGGATGTCGCAGGCGGCTTCCGTCGCGGGCTCGCGCGAGAGGATCGCGACGCCGTTGTACGACTTTTGCCCGGAGCACACGGATTCGTAGCCGGCGGCCTTCAGCTCGAGGCGCGGGAAGTCGTCGTCGAGGATCTTCGTCTCCTGGAGCGCCATCACGTCCGGCAGCTCGGACTTCAGCCACTCGATCAGGTGCGACATGCGCACGCGGATCGAGTTGACGTTCCAGGTCGCGATCTTCACGACGGTCTCCCCCTCACCCGGCGCTCCGCGCCACCCTCTCCCCAAGGGGGAGAGGGGATTTTGAGAGGGCTCAGACCCGATCGGAGTGCGTGAGCTCGTCGATGCGGCGGAAGTACGCGGCAACCGCGGGACGCTTGGCGAGCGTCTGCTGGCCGATCGTCGAATCCGCGATGCACTCGGCCTGCGAGCAGATCGCGATGTCCGCGAGCGTCAACGACTTGCCGACGACGAAGCCCGTCGCCTTCTGCATGTCCTCGATCGCGCCGAAGAGGCGATCGACGTCGCTCGCGAGCTGCGCCGCGGAGCGGCGGCCGGTGCCTTGCGCGGTCGTCGTCTGCGCGAGCATGCCTTTCAGCATGTCGCCCATCATCTGGCGGATCTGCGGATCGGAGATGAGCTTCGGCAGGTTGCGATCGAAGTCCGTCTCGCCGAAGCGCGTCGTCATCTCGTAGAAGTAGAGCGACTCGTCGGCCCAGTCCTCGAGCGCGAGCACGCGCCCACGATCCGCGGGATCCGCCGGGATCAGCGGCGGCGTCGGATGCCGCTTCTCGATCGCGACGGCGATGTCGGTCGAGTCGGAGATCGACTCGCCGTCGAGCTCGAGGATCGGCAGCTTGCCGGCCGGGTTCTTCTCCGGGATCGAGCCGACCTCCGTGAGCGGCCACTCGTGGATCTCGAACGGGATCCCCTTGTAGCGGAGCACGCGGCGGATCTTGTCGCAGAAGGGCGAAGCGGCGAATTGGTGGAGGATCGTGGCCATGCGCGTCTTCTACTCTCACTTCCCCTTCTTGAGGAGCCCCTGAACCGTGAAGCTCGTCGGACGGATCGACGGCGTGTTCACGCGGACGACGCTCTTCGGCCCGGCGACGCTCGTCACCGTGGCGCGATCATTCCGGTCGTCGACGAACATGCTCATCGCGACGACGGAGTAGCAGCGTTCGCGCTCCGGCGCGCACGCCATGCCGAGATCCGCGAGCACGGTCTTCCACGACTCGCCCGCAGGCGTGTCGACGGCCTTCGCGTAGACCACGAACGTGTCGCGATCGACGTAGAAGAGCTGCCGCCCGTAGCTGTAGTAGCGGTCGCGCGGCCGGCCCTCGACGACCCACACCGGACGCGGCACCCACGTCACGTTCGTCGGCTGCCACGGCGCGCCTTTCGTGCCGTCGACCTCGTAGCCCCACTTGATCCCGGCGAAGTCTTCGCCGGTCAGCCATTCCGTCCCGCCGTTCCACTTCTTCCCGGCGTGCAGGGGCTGCGGGTCCAACGTCATCGCCGGCACGAGGATCTCCGCCTCGCCCTCGAGCCGCCAGGTGAACGACTGGTTCTTGCCGGCCCACACGAGCGCGTCGTCGAGCGTCACGTCGGATCCGGCGAGCGAGTCCGAGCGATTCGCCGACGTCGCCTGGCGCACGCGGCGCGAGATCGGCGTGTACACCCAGAGCGTGTCCCATCGTTGATCGCGGAAGCGCCACGTCATCGTGGCGATGCCCTCGACGTAGCTCGGCGCGATCTGCCGGACGATCTCGCGGTACTCGGTGCCTTCGGGGTTCGCGAGCGCGCCGCCTTCGCGGCCGTCGTAGGCCATCGTCTCGGTCACCGCCTCGACGTCGCGCACGAGCCCTTCCCGCCCGACGATGTGAATGTGCGACGGCACGACGACCTGCGTGCGCTTGTAGACCGCGTACCAGCGGTTCCAGAGAATCTTCAGGCCCGCGTTCGCGTCCTTCGGATCGATCTCCGGGAACGGCAGGCCGAAGACGGAATCAGACGCGCGGCCGGTGGCGCGCTCGACGACGTTGCCGGCGGCATCCACGTCGTAGCGGCCGGCGTTCTTCGCGGACGCCGCCATGAAATTGTCGTCCCAGCGCGGCTCGTAGCGGAGCGCGCCGGTCGCGAGCTCCATGTCGCCACGCTCGACCCACTTGCGGATCGCGGGCAGGAGCACGTCGCCGACGGATCCGACGTTCTGCGCGTCGATCACCCTCGGCAGCTCGGCGGCAGACGCGGCGCTGGCGACGAGCAAGACGAGCACGAGAAAACGAACGGCGATCACAGCGACACCTCGAAGCGCAGCAGCGCCTCGTCGCGATCGCGGAAGAAGCCGAGGTTCGCGAAGCTGCCGTCGATGTAGGCGTACTTCGCGGTCACGCGCACGTGCGTGCCGACGAGGAACGTGAGGCTCGGCACCACCGCGAACACGCCGCGCGGATCGTATGAGGCGAACACGCCCGGCTGGATCCGCCCACGCCAGTAGAGCGTGTTCGCGAGCAGCGTCCACGTCCACTCGTCCGCCTTCCGCGCGACGAACTGGCGGCTCGCGGGATCGGTAATGCCGTTCCGGATCGAATCCACGTGATCGAAGATGTGCGTGTGGAAGATCTGGCTCGAGACGAAGAACGTGTTGTTCGCGTTGAGCGACCGTACCCAGAACGTCTTGTCGAGGCCGACGACCCAGCGAAGCACGTCGCGATCGGTGAAGCGCCCGCGCGACGTGCCACGGCCGCCGGCGACCTTGTCGGCGATCGCAGAAGAAATGAGCTCCGGGAATGCGGGCGGTCCGCTGCCGGCGCGCGCCGGATCGAACACGCGCTCGTTCCAGAACATCGCGAGCTCGGTACGAAGCACGGTGTCGAGCGGCGGCTTCAGATGCTTCGTCAGCGTCGCCCCGCTCACCTGCTGTTGATAGAAGACGAACTCGAGCCCGGGGCGCGCGATCGGCCGTCCGCCGACGTCGTCGACGCGCGAAACGACGACGCGCGTCGCCGGCGCGTCGTTCCACGTCACGTAGTGCGCGAGTGAGACGGTCGTGTCGCCGAAGAGGACGCCGATGAGACGTGCGCCACCACGGCTGTCGCGCCACTTCTCTCCGGGCCGCGTGACGATGCGCTCGAAGAAGCTCGGCGCCGCGGGCGCGGCGAACGGGCTCCCGCGCGGCGCGAGCGGCGCTTCTTGATCCTCGATCGGCCCCGGCACGAAGTATCCGTCGAGCGTCAAGTCGCTCACGGCAGCGCTCCGCCACGGCAGCGCGAGCGTCGCGCGCGTCATCCAGAGCGGGATCCGCCGGTCGTCGAGATCTTCGACGAGCGGAAAGCCGAAGCGGTTGTCGAGCGGCTCGATCATGTCGAGGAGGCGGAAGCCGTCCGTCTCGCCCCACGAGAGATCCTGACGGCCGACGCGCAGGAAGAGCGGCCCGACGCTCGCCTGCGCGTACGCGTTCCAGAGCTCGTACTGGCGGCCGAGCGACTTCCGGAGGATCCGCGTGCGGTCGATCGTCCGCGATTCGGGCGGCGCCGTCGGATCGAACGGCGACGGCGGGTTCACCTCGACCTGATCGGAATACTCGCTCGGCCCGTAGTCGTAGACGCCTTCGTAGACGCCCTTGAAGCGGAGGCGATACGCCACGTCGGAGAGCCACGCCGGCCGCCACTCGAGCCGGCGATCGAGGTCGTGGCTCCACTCGAGCTCGGCGAGATTGCGATGCTGGACGAGATGTCCGGCGGGCGTCCGCGGGAACGTGAAGCCCGATGAGTCGACCGTGCGGAGCGCGGCTTGGCTGTAGAAGCGGCCGACGAGCTGGATCGTCTCGTCGGGGTCGATGAAGCGCGCGCTTCCCTCGGTCGTCCCGATCGTCGCGACGAACAGCGTCGCGATCCGCAGCGCCGCCCCGACCCTTCGCATCACGGCGCGCGGCTTACTAGCCGCGGAAAACGAAGTCCAACCACTATTTCGAAAGGAACGCGCGATTGCCGTAACGATCGAGCGAGACGACCTCCCCGACGGGCTTCCGACTGACCGGCCCGTAGCGGCCGCGCGGCCAGCCCATCGGCACGACCGCGCAAGGCGCGATGTTCCACGGCAACCCGAGGGCGCGCCGCGCGATCGTGCGGCTCCAGAGCGGCAGCGTGATGAGCGCCGCGCCGACGCCCGCCGCGCGCGCGGCGAGGAGCAGGTTCTGCACCGACGGATAGATCGAGCCGTAGAGGCTCGAGGTCACGAACGGCGGCCAGATCGGGATCACGCCCTTCAGGCACGCCACGACCACGACCGGGACCTCGTTGAAGTGCTCGTTCTGCCATTCCACCGCGTCGATGATCCTCAGCTGCTTCGGATCGTTCCGCGCGACGCGCCGGCCGAGGTTGCCGTAGATGCGCCACGCGCGGTTGTTCAGGCGCCCGAGCTTCGCGACGACCGCGCGATCCTTGACGATGATGAACTCCCAGCCCTGCGCGTTCGAGCCGGTCGGCGCCTTCAGCGCGAGCTCGATGATCTTGAGCACGATCGCATCGTCGACCGGGTCGGTCTTGAGACGGCGAATCGCGCGCTGCGTGCTCATCGCCTCGTCGAGGGGCATCGAGAACGTTCCGGTTTCGGCCATGGCGCGGGATCAGAGCACGCACGCGGAGGCGGAACCAGAAGAGTTTGACAGCGCGGGGAAGACGAAAATACTTACGAAGTCTTTTCTGCGAAGCACCCTTCGGGCCGTTCCGGGAAAAGACTTCGTAAGTATTTTCGGCTTCCGGCATGGCTCGGCCTTCCCTCCTTCGCTCGATCCGACTCGCGCTGGTCCTCGGTGTGGTGATCGGCGCGGGGTTCGGCGTCTGGTTCGTCGTCTCGATCTGGGGCTGGCAGTGGGCAACGCTCGGCGCGGTCGGCGGCGCGATCTTCGGCGTGATCTCGAGCTTCGACGCGTTGATCCCGGGGCCGCCGCGTGACATCCGCGCGGGCCGGCCGCCGAAGGTCGGCCCGTTCCGCGGCGGCTTCAGTTGCGTGCTCGCGAGCCTCGCCTGCTTCGTCGGCGGCTTCTACGCGTGGGGGCACCTCGAGTTCCGCTGCGATCGCGATGCGGCCGGCGCGGTCGAGTGCCGGCGCACGTACCACGGCTGGATGGGCGGCGGCGTGGCCGGCGAGCAGGTCTGGTCGGGCGTCACCGGCGTCTGGGACGGCGGTCCCTCGCGCATCGTGCTGATCCTCGCCGACGACACGCGCGGCATCGTCGACGACTTCGGCGCCGAGTACCTCGAGCCCGTCGGCGAGTGGCTGAAGTCGCGCGAGCCGGAGCTTCTCTACCGCAGCGACAAGCTCGGTTTTTTTTCACCGCTGTTCTTCGTGCTCTCGGTGGTGGTCGGCGTGCTCGGCTTCTTCCAGCTTCGCCGCGGCCTCCGCGAGCTCCGCGAGCAATTCGCGCGCGGCGCGATCTCCTGGAGCTGAATCCGCCTCTCCCCCTTGGGGAGAGGCCGACGCGAAGCGGCGGGTGAGGGGGAGACTCGAGCGGCGCCGACGCTGACTCCCCCTCACTCGCGCCTGCGGCGCGGTCTCTCCCCAAGGGGGAGAGACGGGTCAGCGCCCCCGAAACGCCGGCTTCCGCTTCTCCAGAAACGCGCGCACGCCTTCTTTGTAATCCTCGCTCGCGAAGCAGGCGCGGATCGCTTCCGTGATCGCAGCCGTGTCGCGGCTCGCCGGATCGCGCGCGAGCTCGCGGATCGTCCGCTTGACGGCGGCGAGCGTGAGCGGCGCGTTCGCGGCGATCTCCGCGCAGACCGCGCGGACGCGCGACTCGAGCTCCGCCTTCGGCACGACCTCGGTGACGAGCCCGCGCGCGAGCGCGGCCGCCGCGTCGATTCGCCGCGCGGTGAAGAACATCTCCTTCGTGGTGGACTCGCCGACGACGCGGACGATCGTCTCGAGGCTCGCCGCCGGGTAGCCGAGCCCGAGCCGCCCGGCGGGGATCGCAAAGACCGCATCGTCCGCCGCGTAGCGGAGGTCGGCCGTCACGGCGATCGCCGCGCCGCCGCCGACGCACGGGCCGTGGATCATCGCGAGCACAGGCTTGCCGATCGCGAGGAGCGCCTCGAACGCGCGCGCGTTCTGCGCTTCGTACGCCTCGCCGGCGTCTCCCGACCGCATCTTCTCGAACTCGGAGATGTCCGCGCCGGCGACGAAGGCCTCGTCGCCTGCGCCGCGAAGGACGACGACCCTCACGGACGGGTCGGCGTCGAGCTCCTTCGCCGCCCCTGGGATCGCCCGCCACATGTCCGCGCTGATCGCATTCCGGCGCTCGGCCTGGTCGAAGACGAGCCAGCCGATCGCCCCGTCCCGCTCCGTTCGAACCGTTCCCGCCATGATGACCTCGCCGCGAACGGGCATGCGCGCCGGCCGTCGCCAGAGCAATACTCAGAAACATTCAGGTTTGACTGTTTCTCTAATGGTGCATACAGGGTTCGCTCTCGAACCATCGGGGGGATCCATGTCGAGCAAGCTGAACGGCAAGCGCGCGGTCGTGACCGGCGCGGGGAGCGGTCTCGGACGGGCATTCGCGGTCGAGCTCGCCAAGCGTGGGGCGAATCTCGTGCTCGGCGACATCGCAGCCGCCGGGCTCGACGAGACCGCTAAGCGGGTGGGCGCGACGGCTCCCGGCGCCCGGGTCGTTACGACGCAGTGCGACGTAACCCGGATCGAGGCGGTCGAGGCGCTCGCGGAGCTCGCCGAGCGCGAGCTCGGCGGCGTCGATCTCGTCGTCAACAACGCCGGCGTCGCAGTCGCGGGCCCGGTCGGCGAGGTGCCGCTCGAGAACTGGCGTCACGTCGTCGACGTGAACCTCTGGGGCGTGATCCACGGCTGCCACGTCTTCGTTCCCCGCTTCCGCCGCCAGGGCTCGGGCTGGGTGGTGAACGTCGCCTCCGCCGCCGGCCTCATCTCCGCGCCGAGAATGGCGCCCTACAACGTCACCAAGGCCGCGGTCGTCGCGCTTTCCGAGACGCTCCGCGCCGAGCTCGACGGCACCGGCGTCAACGTCACGGTGCTCTGCCCGACGTTCTTCCGGACCGGGATCCTCGATGCCTCGCGCGGCTCCGATCCCTCACAGCGGGCGATGGTCGAGAAGCGCATGGACGGCGCGAAGCTTCAGGCCCCGGAAGTCGCGCGCGCCGCGCTCGACGCGGCCGAGGCGGGCACGCTGTACGCGGTGCCGATGTGGGACGGGTGGGTGTTCTGGCGGCTGAAGCGGTTGGCGCCGGAGCTGTTCCCGCGCCTGGCGGCGCGGGCGGAAAGGTTTCTGAGGTAGGCTCCCCCTCGCCCGGCGGCTTTGCCGCCGGCCTCTCCCCAAAGGGGAGAGGCGAAGATCGCGCTCTCCTTCGATACGACCCGCTCCCCCGGACGCGACGTTGACCTAGAGCCTGCGCTGGGCAATGGATCCGGCGATATGGTCGGAATCGTCTCTTACGGATCTTACGTCCCCTTTCGGCGTCTGAAGCGTGCGGCGATTGGGCAGGTGCTCGGCACTCCGGGCGGCAAAGGCGAGCGGTCGGTCGCGAGCTTCGACGAAGACAGCGTCTCGATGGCCGTCGAAGCGACGCGCGATGCGCTCCGCTCGAATGCGGGCGACGGCGTGCAGGCGCTGTATTTTGCTACGACCACCCCGCCCTATGCCGACAAGCTGAACGCGGCGATCATCGGCGCCGCTTCGCGGCTGCCGCTCGAGATCCGCGCCGCGGACATCACAGGCTCGGTGCGCGCGGGCATGGGCGCGTTCCTGCAGGCTGCGGACGCGGTCTCCGGCGGCGCCAAGCGCTCGATCGCGGCAGTCGCGGATTGCCGCCTCGGCGCGCCCGAGGGCAAGGCCGAGCAGTCGAACGGCGACGGCGCCGTCGCGTTCGTCTTCGGCAACGAGAACGTGATCGCGGAGATCGAGGCGTCCGTCTCCCTCACGAAGGAATTCCTCGACACGTGGCGCTTGCCCGACGAGCGCTTCTCGCACACGTGGGAGGAGCGCTTCGGCATCACGCAGGCGTATTCCCCGCTCCTCGGTAAGGCGATCCAGGCCGTGCTCAAGAAGGCCGGCGTCACCCCGGATCAGCTCGCCAAGGTGATCCTCGATTCGCCGAGTACGCGCGCCGCCGACGAGACCGCGCGCGCCATGAAGCTCAAGCCCGAGCAGATGACGGACTCGCTCGCGCTCACCGTCGGCCAGACGGGCGCCGCGCACGCGGGCCTCGTGCTGGCGAGCGTGCTGCCGGCCGCGAAGCCCGGCGACCGCATCCTCGTCGTGGTCGCGGCGGACGGCGCCGAGGCCGTGCTGCTCAAGGTCACCGAGGGCATCACGAAGTTCTCCCAGCCGCGCTCCGTCGGCCGCATGATCGAGTCGAAGGGCGACGTCACCTACGGCAGCTACCTCAAGTGGCGCGAGATCATCCCGACCGAGCCGCCGCGCCGGCCCGATCCCGACCGCCCCGTCGCGCCGGCGATCATGCGCTCGTACGACTGGAAGTTCGGCTTCGTCGGCTCGAAGTGCAAAGCGTGCGGCACGCCGCAGCTTCCGCCGCAGCGCGTCTGCGTGAAGTGCCGCAAGCGTGACGAGATGGAGCCCTACCCGTTCGCCGACAAGACCGGCCACGTGACTACCTTGACCTTGGACCGCCTCGCCTATTCATTGAATCCGCCGACTGTCGCCGTCGCCATCGACTTCGAAGGCGGCGGCCGGCTGATGGGGGAGATGACGGACTGCGAGCCGGAGAAGGTCGCGATCGGCGACGAGGTCGAGATGACGTTCCGCCGCCTCTTCACCGCGGACGGTGTCCATAACTACTTCTGGAAGGCGCGGCCGAAGCGCTAGGGCGCGACGGCAAGGAGAGATCAGATGGCGAGCAAGGGCATCAAGGACCGGGTGGCGATCGTCGGCATGGGATGCACGCCCTTCGGCGAGCACTGGGACAAGGGGCCCGAGGATCTCCTCGTCGATGCCGCGTACGACGCGTACGCATCGGCCGGCATGGATCCAGATGACGTCGACGCGTACTGGCTCGGCACGATGGGCTCGGGCCTCTCCGGCCTGATGCTCTCCGAGCCGCTGAAGCTCCAGTACAAGCCCGTCACGCACGTCGAGAACTTCTGCGCGACCGGCTCCGAGGCGCTTCGCCAAGCGTGCTACGCCGTCGCCTCCGGCGCCTACGACATCGCGATGGCGATCGGCGTCGAGAAGCTGAAGGACTCGGGTTACTCGGGCCTCACCGGCATCACGTTGCCGAGCGACGGCACCGACTCGACGATGACGGCGCCGGCGATGTTCTCGCTGCTCGCGCCCGCGTACTTCAAGAAGTACGGGTTGGACCCGAAGAAAGGAAAAGAGGTCCTCGCGCGGATCGCGTGGAAGAACCACAAGAACGGCGCGAAGAATCCGAAGGCGCAGTTCCGCAAGGAAGTGCCGATGGAAGTGATTCTGAATTCGCCGAAGGTCGCGGACCCGCTCGGCATCATGGATTGCTCGGGCGTTTCCGACGGCTCGGCGGCGGCGATCGTCGTCCGCGCCGAGGACGCGCACAAGTACTGCAAGAATCCGATCTTCATCAAAGCGCTGTCGTTCGTCGCCGGCCCGGCCGAAGGCCACATCGGCTCGGAGTACGACTTCACCACGTTCAACGAGGTCGTCCACTCCGCGAGCGACGCCTACAAGCAGGCCGGCATCACGAACCCGCGCGAGCAGCTCAGCATGGCGGAAGTGCACGACTGCTTCACGCCGACGGAGCTGGTCCTCATGGAGGATCTCGGCTTCAGCCCGCGCGGCACGGCGTGGAAGGACGTGATGGAGGGCTTCTTCGACCTCGAGGGCGGCTTGCCGGTGAATCCGGACGGCGGCCTCAAGTCGTTCGGCCACCCGATCGGCGCCTCGGGCCTCCGCATGATGTACGAATGCTGGCTCCAGCTTCGCGGCGAAGCGGGCCCGCGGCAGATCGAAAACCCGAAGCTCGGCCTCACGCACAACCTGGGCGGCGCGCCCGGCCGGTGTGTGAGCTTCGTCTCGGTCGTCGGCGCGAATCAGGGCTAAGATTTTCTGGCGACGGCGTCATGAACGCCAAGGGTCGTCGTCGCCGGGGACCGCTCGGGACGCTGATCTGACTTCATGACTCGGAAGCAGATCGCAGTCGGAGTCGCGGCGGCGATCCTCGTCGCCGTCGGCGTCTACGCCTCGCTCGGCCGGAACGGCGAAGCGGACGCGGGTGAAGTCGTCACCGCGCCGGTCGACCGCGGCGCGATCGTCGCCTCCGTGACCGCGACGGGCGCGGTGCGCCCCGTCGTGACCGTGCAGGTCGGCACCTACGTCTCGGGCCCGATCCTCGCGATCGACGCAGACTTCAACTCGCCCGTGAAGAAGGGCCAGCGCGTCGCCAAGATCGATCCCGCGCAGTTCGACGTGAGGCTCCGCAAGGCCGAGGCGAGCCTCGCGAGCGCGCGCGCGCGGCTCGAGAAGGGCCGCGCCGACCTCGTGCAAAAGAAGCGCTCGCTCCAGCGCACGGCCGAGCTCGCCGAGCAGAAGCTCGTCTCCGAGAGCGAGGTCGATCTCGCGAAGAGCAGCGCCGAGCAGGCCGTCGCGCAGGTCGCCGTCGACGAGGCCGGCGTCACGCAGGCGGAGGCCGAGCGCGACGAGGCGCGCGTGAATCTCGCCTACACGGACATCGTCTCGCCGGTCGACGGCGTCGTCGTGTCGCGTAACGTCGACGTCGGGCAGACGGTGGCGGCGAGCTTTCAGACACCCGTGCTCTTCCAGATCGCCGAGGATCTCTCGCGGATGGAGGTCGCGACGAGCGTCAGCGAATCGGACATCGGCGTCGTTCGCGACGAGCAAGCGGCGACGTTCGCGGTCGACGCGTACCCGAGCCGCACGTTCGAAGGCCGCGTGACGCAGGTGCGGAACGCGCCGGTGACGGTGCAGAACGTGGTGACGTACGAGGTCGTGATCGGCGTCGCGAATCCCGATCTCGCGCTGAAGCCCGGCATGACCGCGACGGTGGCGATCGTCACCGCGAAGGCCGACGACGCGCTCCGCGTGCCGGTCCGCGCGCTGCGATTCGATCCGGAGGCGGAGCCCGGCGCCGCTCGGAGCGCGCGTCGTGACGACGGCGTCTGGCTCGTCGATCGCGGCGGCAAGCTCCGGCGCGTCGCGGTCGAGGTCGGCATCCGCGACGATCGCTTCGCGGAGATCCGCGCGGGCGAGATCCGCCCCGGCGACGAGGTCGTCGTCTCGCGGAAGAAGACCGAGGAGCGCGCCGAAGGTCCGCGCATCCCCGGCGTGCCTCACTACGGGCCGCCGCGGCGCTCGCGATGAGCGCCGAGCCGCTCATTTCTCTGGGGGAAATCGCAAAGACGTACGACGTCGGCGACGTCCGGATCGAAGCGCTCCGTGGCGTCTCGCTCGACGTCGACGCCGGCGAGCTCGTCGCGGTGATGGGCACGTCCGGCTCCGGGAAGTCGACGCTCATGAACGTGCTCGGCTGCCTCGACTCGCCGACGCGCGGGACATACCGGTTCTCGGGGCGAAGCATCGCCGGGCTCGACGGCGACGCGCTCGCTGAGATCCGCAATCGCGAGATCGGCTTCGTCTTTCAGAGCTTTCAGCTCCTGCCGCGGACGAGCGCGGTCGAGAACGTCGAGCTCCCGCTCTTCTACGGCGACGTGCCGTTCGCGGCGCAGCGCTCGCGCGCGCTCGAGGCGCTCGCGGCGGTCGGGCTCTCGGATCGGGCGGAGCACGTGCCGAGCCAGCTGTCGGGTGGCCAGCAGCAGCGCGTCGCGATCGCGCGCGCGCTCGTGAATCGGCCGCGCTTGATCCTCGCCGACGAGCCGACCGGCAATCTCGATTCGAAGACGAGCGTCGAGATCCTCGAAATTCTCGCTCGTCTTCACCGCGAGGAACGCAGCACGATCATCCTCGTCACGCACGAGGCGGACGTCGCCGCGTGGGCCGAGCGCGTCGTCACCATGCTCGACGGCCGCATCGTCTCCGACGAACGGCGCTCTCCCACCTCTCCCCTTGGGGAGAGGTCGAGCGCGCCAGCGCTCGGGTGAGGGGGAGGCCCCCTTGAAGCTCCTCCGCCTCACCATTCGCACGGCGCTCCGGGCCCTCCGCCGAAACAAGCTCCGCTCGGGCCTCACCACGCTCGGCATCGTGATCGGCGTCGCCGCCGTCATCGCCATGGTGAGCGTCGGGCAAGGCGCGAACGTCGCCGTCAAAGCGCAGATCGAGAGCCTCGGCACGAACCTCCTGATGATCGTCCCCGGCGCGACGACGTCGACGGGCGTTCGCTCCGGCTGGGGCGGCGTCTCGACGCTCACCAAAGACGACGCGCGCGTGATCGCGGAAGAGTGTCCCTCGGTTGCCAAGGTCTCGGTGGTGAAGCGGCAGGTCGTGCAGATCGTCTACGCCGAGAGGAACTGGTCGACGCTCCTTCAGGGCACGTCGCCCACGTTCTCCGAGCTGCGCGATTGGCCCGTCGCCTCCGGAGAGTTCTTCAGCGACCGCGACGAAGCGACGGCGAATCGCGTCGCGGTCATCGGGCAAACGATCGTCGAAGAGCTTTTCGGGACCGGTGTCGATCCGATCGGCGAGACGATCCGCGCGAAGGGTGTGCCGCTCAAGGTGATCGGAGTTCTGGCCGAGAAGGGGCAGTCGAGCTGGGGACAGGATCAGGACGACGTCATCATGGTGCCGTTCGCGACCGCCGAGCGCCGCGTGCTCGGCTCCGAGATCCTCGGCGTGGTCGACCAGATCCACGCCACCGCCGTCGACGCCGCGTCGCTCGATGCGGCTTCGGACGAAATCACCGAGGTGCTCCGTCTCCGCCACAAGAAGCAGCGCGGCGAGGAAGACGACTTCAGCGTCCGCAATCTGAACGAAATGGCGGAAGCGTCGCGGAGCGCGAGCCGCGTGATGACGAACCTGCTGCTGTCGGTCGCGTCGATCTCTCTCCTCGTCGGCGGCATCGGCATCATGAACATCCTGCTCGTCTCGGTGACGGAGCGAACGCGCGAGATCGGGCTCCGCATGGCGGTCGGCGCCAAACGCCGCCACGTGCTCGCGCAGTTTCTCGTCGAGGCGATCGCGCTGTCGCTCGTGGGCGGGATCGCGGGCGTCTTGCTCGGGGTCGGCTCGTCGGCGGCGATCTCGCGGATCGCGGGCTGGCCGACCCTCGTTTCCCCCACCGCGGTCGGCGGGGCGCTCTTCTTCGCGGCCCTCGTGGGCGTCGTTTTCGGCTTCTACCCGGCCCGGAAGGCGGCAGCTCTCGATCCGATCGCGGCTCTGCGATACGAATAGCGCCTCTTTCGCCAGGAGGATTCCATGCGCCGATCGCACGTTCGACGCGCCGCAGCCGCGCTCTTGCTGCTCGCAGCCTGTTCGGGGACGACGACCGAGCTTCGCCAGGATCTCCGCGAGCTCGCCGACCAGCGGCCCGCCGGGGTCGGCGAGGACAGCGAGCGCGCGCGACATCCGCTCGATCCGTTGACGAAGGCGGAGATGGCGTCGGTGTCGGCGATGCTCCGCGAGGCGAAGCACGTGTCGACCGAAGCGCGCTTCCCCATGATCACGCTCCGCGAGCCGGAGAAGGCGGAGGTGCTCGCATGGCGCCCGGGCGCGGCATTCCCGCGGCGCGCGTTCGCGGTCATTCGCGAGAACCGCAAGGTCTACGAGGCGGTGCTCGACCTCGTGAAGCGGAAGGTCGAGTCCTTCGCGCAGGTGCACGGCGTGCAGTCGAGCCTGTTGATCGAGGAGTTCATGTCCGTCGGCGACATCGTGAAAGCGAACGAGGCGTGGCGCGCGGCGGTCCGGAAGCGCGGCATCGAATCGTTCGACGCGATCTCGTGTATGCCGCTCAGCGCCGGGCACTACGGCGTGCCGGAAGAGAAAGGGCGCCGCCTCGTCCGGTCCGTCTGCTTCGACGGGCGCGGCACTCGCAACTATTGGGGGCGGCCGATCGAGGGCCTCGTCGCGATCGTCGATCTCGACCGGAAGGAAGTCTTCAAGCTCGTCGACGAGGAGCTCGTGCCGATGGCTCAGCCGCCGGTCGATTTCCACCGCGAGGCGACGGGACCTGCGCGCGAGGTTGCCGGCTCGCTCACGACGTCGTCGACGCCGGGCTACACGCTCGACGGCCACGAGGTCTCGTGGGGCGCGTGGCGCTTCCACGTGAAGAACGATCCGCGGGCAGGGCTCGTGCTCTCGACCGTGCGCTACGTCGACCGCGGGCTGCACCGCTCGGTGCTCTACCAAGGCCACGTCTCCGAGCTCTTCGTGCCGTATCAGGATCCGGCTGCCGGCTGGTACTTCCGCACGTATCTCGATGCCGGCGAATACGGCGCCGGCAAGCTCGCCTCGACGCTCGTGACCGGAGTCGATTGCCCCGGGCGCGCGACCTACATGGGCGACGTGCTCGCCGACGACAGCGGCGTGCCGCAGGTCCGCGAGCGCATCGCGTGCCTCTTCGAGCGCGAAGCGCCGATGGTCGCATGGCGACACTACGAGTTCATTCACGACTCGACCGAGACGCGCGCCGCGCGCGAGCTCGTGGTGCGGGCGATCGCGACGATCGGCAACTACGACTACGTGTTCGACTGGGTCTTCCAGCAAGACGGCACGATTCGCGTCGAGGTCGGCGCGACCGGTGTCGCCGAGGTGAAGGGCGTGAAGAGCCGGAGCATCCGCGATCCGGGTGGAGCGGCGGATGCCGCGTTCGGCCACTTCGTCGCGCCCGGCCTCGTCGGCGTGAACCACGATCACTACCTGAGCTACCGGCTCGACTTCGACGTGGACGGACCGAAGAACACGCTCCTCGTCGACGAGATCCTCACGCAACGCGCGCCGAAGGGACCGCGGAAGAGCCTGTGGGCGACGCGCACGCGCACCGTGAAGAAGGAGTCCGAGGGCAAGCTCAACATGAGCATGCATCGCCCGACGATCTGGCGCGTCGCGAACCCCGAGTCGACGAAGGTCGCCGGCCAGCCGGTGAGCTACGAGCTCCATCCGGGGCACAGCGCGATGTCGATGCTCTCGCGCGAAGACTTCCCGCAGAAGCGCGGCGCGTTCAGCGAGTTCATGCTCTGGACGACCGCGTACGACGCGCGCGAGCGCTGGGCGGGTGGCGACTTCCCGAATCAGTCGCCGGGCGGCGAGGGCCTACCGATGTGGACGGCGAAGAACCGTACGGTCGACCAGTCGGACCTCGTGCTCTGGTACACGCTCGGCTTCCACCACGTGGTGCGCGCCGAGGACTGGCCGGTGATGCCGACCTCGCGGCACGGCTTCGAGCTGCGGCCGTTCGACTTCTTCTACGGGAACCCGGCGCTGGATCTACCGTAGGGGGCGAACGTCAGGGATGTGCGTTCGGGACTGCCTGGAAACTTTTGTCGACTGGACCGCCGCGATTGTAGCGCAGGAGGAAAATCCCGTTGGCGCTGACGGCTGTCACGATGGGCGTGCCTTTGTCGTCGATAGCGAGGCCGGCCGCCGTCGCCACGGTTCGGTCAACCGCAGTGCTGATCATTCCATTCGATCCAAAGCTCTGATCCGGTCGCCCGTCCCGGTCGTAGCGCGCGAGTTGGACGCTGTTCTTCCCCGATGCCACGACGAGCAGGTGACCGTCCCCCTCCTGCAGGGCAGCAGAGACCTTCATGTCTTCGCCGATCGGCGTCCTTCTGATCCCGCGGTCCCCGAAGGTGGCATCCAATGCCCCGTCGGCGGAGTATCGCAACAGCACGCCGCTGCCGTCGCTCGTGCCCGCTGCCAGCAAACGTCCTTCGACGTCCCATAAGAGAGCCGAGATCCCGGAGCGTTTTCCGATCGGCGTTTGCACCGTTCCAGCGCTCCCAAAACTGGAGTCGAAGACTCCCTCCCGGGTGTAGCGCATGAGGACAATTGGTCCCTCCTCGCCCGCTGCCGCGACCATCGAACGTCCCCGGCGATCGAGAATCAACGCTGCGGTCTTGGTGTGGCCGTAGTCATACAGAAGAAAATCACGTCCCGCCTGTCCGCCTGGTCCGCTGGGTACGAGGATGTGTGAGGCAACGCCACCGGCCCCGAACGAAGTGTCCAATGCGCCGCTGGCCGTGTAACGCAGCAGGATGGCGCGAATCGGCCAGTCGTCGAACACCCCTGGGCGGTTACTCTTTCGGCCTCCGTTGTATCCGGCAACGAGGAGCCGGCCATCGCCGTCGAGAGTCGCGGCGAAAGCTTGCGTGGCGAAATCCTGTTCGATTCTCGTCGTGACGATGCCCCGGTCACCGAAGCTCGGGTCGAGCGCCCCCGCGCTGGTGTAGCGCGCCGCGACGATCACCGGAACGTTCGAGTCCAGCCCGGCCGACAGCGGGCGCCAGCCGACGACGATCGCCCGGCCCGTCGCATCCTCGAGCAGTGCCGTGACGGTGACGCGGTCGTGATTCTCGAGCGGGAGCAGCGGTGTGATGACCGAGCCGTTGTTTCCGAATCCGGGATCGAGAAGTCCGCGTGGGGTCAAGCGGACGAGACACAACGCGGCGCTGTCAAAGCCCGGCGCCTGGTAACCAAGCCCGACCAGGAAGGAACCGAGGTTGTCGACCCAGCCTGCTTCGTGGGTGATTCGCGCCGCGCTCGCCATCCGCAGGTTCCCGTCGCGTCCGAGCGTAAGCAGTCCAGAGCTCTTCGGCAGCAGCGAAGGATTACGGCTATCGCCTGAAGGTTGAGCGCCGCTGACCGCTGCCGCAACCGCGATCGTCAGCATCATTGCGGCCAACCGATCTGTCATCGTCAACTGGCGTGCACTATCTAAGCGATGAGCTACATAGACCGACGAAAAACCAGGAAGTCTTGCCAGCCGCGCAGTCCGCCAGGCAGCACCTCGCACAATTCGAGGTGATGAGCAGTCCAGTGTTGCTTGACGTATGAGGGACTGATGAACGAGTTGCCGTATTCGTCTCCGACATTCGCGAGGCCGAGGGCATCACGCTGATAGGGACGATAGACAAAACCGACCCGAGACAGTTCCTCGGCCACGACTCTGACTTGCTCATCCGTCAATCCGAACAGCGACTGATGGACAGCCGAGCCTCGAATCGTTTCGATGGCGGTCTCACCATGAATGGTCGCGACCAATACTCCCCCCGGCCGAAGGAGTCGCCCAAGTTCTGTCAGCCAACGCAGCGCCTTATCCTCAGGCAGGTGCGTGAAAACCGATAGGCAATAAATAAGGTCAAACGTGTCGCTGGAGAACTCCAACGGGCCGTCAACAGCATTTTGAACTATCGAAATCGATGTCAGGTGCTCGCGGCACCAGGACGCGAGCTCGGCGTTCGCGTCGGCCCCGTAGGCGCTCCATTGGGAGGCGACTGGCTGAAAAAACCGCAGCAAGCGACCACACCCGGAACCGAAATCCAGCACATCAAAGGGCTCGTCGGACTTCAGCGTGTGAAACCGCTCGAAACACGAGAGGATCTGAACGATGTCGACAAACCCAGTCCAGAGGAAGGCCTCTGCGTCTGGATCCGCGACCTTACGACGCAGTTGGACCGGCGGAACCGCGGGGACGAAAGCCGCGAGCGCCGGATGCTGGACTACGCCGACAGAGTGGAGCCACTCTAATTGCGCCTCCGTGCTACCCAAGATGTAGCGCGTCGTGCGCACATCAGAACGCTCCTGGCACAGTGCGCTATAGCGAGCCCACATTCCGGACGGCGTGAGCAATTCTCGCAAGGCAAGACCGCTGCGAGGTGATCTGTTCCGGCTCTCCGTCCGCATTCAGGTCGACCAGCATATCGTCTACGTGCTCCGCCTTCCAAGCGTCGAATTTCTGCCCTGCTGCACTATCCGGAGACGGCTTCACTCAGCCCGCAGCAGCTCTTCCGCGATGATCATCTTCCGCACTTCGGTGGTGCCGGCGCCGATCTCGAGGAGCTTGATCGTCCGGTAGAGGCGGTTGATCTCGGCCTCCCACATGTAGCCCATGCCGCCGTGGATCTGCACGGCGTTGTCGAGCACGCGGTTCTGCGCGTCCGCGGCATAGAGCACCGACGCGGCGGTCAGCTGATGCAGCTCGCCGCGGCCGCCGCCGCCGATCTCGAGCTCGTTCACCGCGGCGAGCGCGCGATAGGTGAACGTCCGCGCGGTCTCGGTCGAGACGTACATGTCGGCGAGCCGCGACTGGATCATCTGGAAGCTCGCGATCGGCTTGCCGAACTGCTCGCGCGTCTTCGAATACTCGAGCGCGAGCTCGAGCGCCCGCTCGCAGATGCCGATCGAGATCGGCGACACCATCGCGCGCTCGAGATCGAGCCCGCTCATCACGACGCGCACACCGGAGTTCTCGGGGCCGATGCGGTTCGCGATCGGCACGCGGCAATCCTCGAAAACGAGCTCGCCCGTCGCGCTGCCGCGGAAGCCCATCTTCACGAGCTTCTGCGCGACGGAGAACCCCGGCGCGTCGGTGTCCACCACGAACGCCGAGATGCCCTTGGGCCCGAGCGACGGATCCGTCTTCGCGTAGACGAGGATCACGTCCGCGACCGGCCCGTTCGTGATGAAGATCTTGCGGCCGTTCAGCACGTATTCGTCGCCGTCGCGTCGCGCAGTCGTGCGCATGCTGCCGAGCGCGTCCGAGCCGGCGCCCGGCTCCGTCAACCCGAGCGCGCCGATCAGGCTGCCGTCGCAGAGCCCGGGAACGTAGCGGCGCCGCTGATCGTCGTCGCCGTTTCGCAGCAGGTTGTTGAGGCAGAGATTCTCGTGCGCGACCCATGACAGCGCGAACGCCGGGTTCCAGCGCGAGAACGCCTGCGCGACGAGCGCGCTCGCGAAGAGATCGAGCCCCGAGCCGCCGAGCTCGGGCGGCACCGTGATGCCGAAATAGCCGGCCTTACCGAGCGCGCGGAACTCCTCGTCCGGCCACCACTCCTCCTCGTCCATCTTGACCGAGAGCGGGTAGAGCCGCTCGCGCGCGTAGCGGTCCGCGGCGTCGAGAATCTCGGCCTGGTCCGCGGTCAGATCGAACGCGTTCATTCCTTCGGTCCCATCACCGCGCGAATCGATTCGAGGTTGCCCTTCGGGTTCTTCTTCGTCGGCAGCACGTCGATGAAGGGGAAGAGCTCGCGCTTGGCGACTTCGAAGATCCGCCGGAGCTCGGCGACGGGATCGGCGTGCTCATCCGCACGGAGATCGACGATCGGATAGTCCTCGTCGCCGAAGACTTTGACGGAGGCGGATTGGCGGCCGCGCTTGTCGCCGCCCGCCTTCTGCCCGGCTTCGAGCGCGAGCATCAGGCGCTCGCCGAGCGGCTCCTGCGCCGCCGCGAGGAACGCGCGCTCCATCGCCGCGACCGTGTCCTCGCCGACGAGCATGTTGCCCTGCACGGCGTAGTCCGCGCCGTTCCGATGCCCGGTCCACGGATCGGTGCTCGTGCCGGTGAAGGACTCGGAGTTGCCGCGCGCGTCGACGACCCCGACCTGCCGGAGCTCGCGATCGAGCTCGTCCATCATCACCGAATGCAGCGCGTCCTTGGCCGGAAGGCCCTTCCGCAGCGCGTCGAGGAGCCGGACCCCGATGTAGGGGTTCACCCACGCCTGGGTGGCGACGGCGCCGATGCCGGGCGCGATGAACGGACAGATTCCGCCCACGCCGGGCACCTTGGTCGAAACGGCGACGCCGAGCTGACCGGTTCGGCTACAACGCGCCGCGATGGAAAACGTGTTGAGCTTCAGCATAGACCGCACCGTTATCAAGCTTCACCAACGCTTCAAGCCGTCGTAAACTGCCGGATCCCCGGTCGTGACACAGGGGCCGATGCCATGCCGAAAAGACTCGCCGTCGTAACCCGCAAGAAGCCGTCGGCCTCCCGCGCCGCGGTCGCCGATCCGAACCTCTACTTCAACCGCGAGCTCTCGCTCCTCGAGTTCAACCGCCGCGTCGTCGAGCAGGCGAAGGACTCGAGCGTGCCGCTGCTCGAGCGGCTGCGGTTCCTCACGATCTCGACGTCGAACCTCGACGAGTTCTTCGAGATCCGCGCCGCGGGCTTGCTGAAGCAGATCGAGGCCGGGCTCACCGACACCGGGCCGGACGGCCTGACTCCGCAAGAGGCGCTGAACCGCCTGCGCAAGGTCGCGCACGAGCTCGTCGCGGATCAGTACAAGACCCTGAACGACGTCCTTCTGCCCGCGCTCCGCACCGAGGGGATCCGCGTGCTCCGCCGCTCGGAGTGGGACGAGAAGCAGCGCGTCTGGGTCGAGGCGTATTTCCATCGCGAAGTGCAGCCCGTCCTCACGCCGGTCGGCCTCGATCCGGCGCACCCGTTCCCGCGGATCCTCAACAAGGCGCTCAACTTCATGTGCACGCTCGAGGGCGAGGACGCGTTCGGGCGCTCGAGCGGATCGGCCGTGGTGCAGGCGCCGCGCATCCTCCCGCGCCTCATCCGCCTGCCGAAGGAAGTGAACGGCGGCCCGAACGACTTCATCCTGCTGACGAGCGTGATTCATGCCCACGTCGAAGAGGTCATGCCCGGCATGCAGGTGCATGGGCTGCCACCAGTTCCGCGTCACGCGGAACAGCGACCTCTGGGTGGACGAGGAAGAGATCGACGACCTCCTCCGCGCATTGAAGGGCGAGCTCGTGCGCCGGAATTTCGGCGACGAGATCCGTCTCGAGGTCACGACGAACTGCGACGCGGCGACGATCGAGTTCCTGCGCGAGCAGTTCCAGCTCGCCAAGGAAGACGTCTTCGTCGTCGACGGTCCGGTGAATCTGAATCGTCTCTCGGCGCTCTATGATCTGGTCGATCGCCCGGACCTGAAGTACCCGTCGTTCCTGGGCGCGCCGCTCGCGCCGCGCGACGGCGATCTCTTCGCCGAGATCCGCGCGGGGGACGTGCTCGTCCACCATCCGTTCCAATCCTTCTCCGCCGTCGTCGATCTCGTGCGGCAGGCGGCGAAGGATCCGAACGTCCTCGCGATCAAGCAGACGCTCTATCGGACGGGCAAGGACTCACCGCTGATCGACGCGCTGCTCGAAGCGGCCGGCGCCGGCAAGGAAGTCACCGTCGTCGTCGAGCTGCGCGCGCGGTTCGACGAGGCCGCGAACATCGATCTCGCAACGCGCTTCCAGGAGCTCGGCGCGAAGGTCGTGTACGGTGTCGTCGGCTACAAGACGCACGCGAAGATGATGCTCATCGTGCGGCGCGAGGCGAACGCGCTCCGCCGCTACGTGCACCTCGGCACCGGCAACTACCACCCGGGCACGGCGCGCGCGTACACCGACTTCGGCCTCCTCACTTGCGACGAGGCGATCGGGGAAGACGTGCACAAGGTCTTCCTGCAGCTCACCGGCCTCGGCAAAGAGGTGCCGCTCCGGAAGATCCTGCAGGCGCCGTTCTCGCTCCACAAGCGGCTGATCGAGCTGATCGACGCCGAGACCGAAGCCGCCCGCCAGGGGAAGCCCGCGCGCGTCACCGCGAAGATGAACGCGCTGATCGAGCCCGAGATGATCCAGGCGCTCTATCGCGCGTCGCAGGCGGGCGTGAAGATCGATCTCATCGTGCGCGGCATGTGCTCGCTCCGCCCGGGCGTTCCGGGACTGTCCGACAACATCCACGTCCGCTCGATCGTCGGCCGCTTCCTCGAGCACTCACGAGTCTTCCGCTTCCACGCGAACGGCGAGAACGTCATCTACCTCTCGAGCGCGGACTGGATGCAGCGGAACATGTTCGGCCGCGTCGAGGTCGCGTTCCCGGTCGAAGACCCCGAGCTGCGCGATCGCGTCTCGAAAGAGGGCCTCGAATCGTACCTCGCGGACGATTCGCAGGCGTGGGTGCTCCAGCCGGACGGCCGCTACCGGCGAGTCGAGCGCCAGAGCGACACGCCCGTGCGTGCTCAGGAGCTCCTGCTGAAGGAGCTCGGCGCCGTCAGGCGGCCTTCCACTTGATGTTGCAGCCGATGCTCGGGACCTGATCCGCGGGGATCGGGCGACCGGCGAGCACGGCATCGCACGCCGCGCGGAGATCACTGCCCGTCACGGGCTTCGCGTTGCCGGGTCGGCTGTCGTCGAACTGGCCGCGATAGGCGAGCTTCCGCTCGCGATCGTAGAGGAAGAAGTCCGGCGTGCAGGCGGCGTCGTAGGCGCGCGCGACCTCCTGCGTCTCGTCGAAGAGATACGGGAACCCGTAGCCGACGCGCCGCGCCTCTTCCGCCATTTTCTCCGGGCGGTCGTCGGGATAGGCCGCGACGTCGTTCGAGTTGATCGCGACGATGCCGAGACCCCGAGCTGAATAATCGCGCCCGAACGCGGCGAGCCCGTCGCGGATGTGCTGCACGTAGGGGCAGTGATTGCAGATGAACGCGACGAGCAGCGCGGGCGCGTCGCGAAACTCCTCGATCGACCAGACGCGGCCGCTCGGATCCGGAAGCCGGAACGGCGGTGCCGGCGTGCCGAGCGGAACCATCGTCGACGGTGTGCGTGCCATGGCGTGACCTCCTGCACCCCCTCAGGCGGGTCGGGCGACGCCCGGGGGGTGACGACTTAGAAGAGGATGTCGAAGATGCCGAGGATGATCTGGAACGGCAACGTGATCACCGTGGCGATCGCCCCCATCGTGCCGCCGACGGCGCTCGACTCCTTGGGCGGCGGCCGATCGACGACGACCATGCCGCGGTCGGTCTCGACGACGTCCCCTCGAGCTGGCGCTTGCGGCGTCGAGGCCGAGGGGGTCTGCTCGCCCTCGCGCACAGGCGGCGGCCCGACCTGCGTGACGGTGGTCTGGCTGGACGCACGGCCGCAGGCCGCGAGGAGGACAACGAAGACGAATCCGGCTGCCAGGAGCCGGCGCTCGAGGGTCATTCGTCGATTCATTTTCCGCACCGTGCTAGCACGGGATTTCGAGCGTCGCGAATGGGTGACAGCCGACTGAATGGAAGGGTGGCGCTGGTCACGGGCGCCGCGCGCGGCATCGGGCGCGCGATCGCCACGGCGCTCGCGGAGCAGGGAGCGGACGTCGCCGTCGCCGACGTGAGACCGGAGATCGACGGGGTCGCCGACGCGCTCGCCAACCTCGGCCGTCGCGCCGCCGCGGAGCGGATCGACGTCACCTCCCGGGACGAGATCGTCGCTGGCGTCGCGCGCATTCGCGAGCGCCTCGGCCCGATCGACGTGCTCGTCAACAACGCGGGCATCGTCGATCACATCGCCGCGATCGAGCGCATGACGCCCGAAGGTTGGGAGCGCGAGCTCCGGGTGAACCTCACCGGCGCGTTCCATCTCATCCAAGCGACGATCGGCCCGATGATCGAGCGGCGCTTCGGGCGGATCGTCAACATCTCCTCGATCGCGGCGACGGGCGGCATCTACCGGCAAGCGGCCTACGCGGCGAGCAAGGCGGGGCTGCTCGGTCTGACGGAGACCGTCGCGCTCGAGCACGGACGCCACGGCGTGACGTGCAATGCGATCCTGCCCGGGCTGATCGCCACGGAAAACGTGCTCGCCATGCCGGAAGAGATCCGCGAGAGCGCGATCGGCGTGATCCCCGCGCGCCGCCTCGGCGAGACGCGCGAGATCGGCGCGGTCGTCGCGTTCCTCGCCTCGGAGGCGGCTGGCTACGTGAACGGCGCGGCCATCCCCGTCGACGGTGGATTTCGCCTGAACACCGCGGCGCTCGGCAGCCGCCGCGAGCTCCGGGAATCGCGGCGCTGAAGGCCTTCGTTTTTCACGGCCGGGTCGCGCATCACGAGGTCGGCGCGTTCGGTGAGGTCCGGCCCTCGGCGATCCTCCGAACGCTCCAGGAGGCCGCGATCGAAGCGTCGACGGACGCCGGCTTCTCCGCCGAATGGTACGTGCGCGCCGGCACGCAATGGATCGTCCGGCGAACGTTCCTCCGGATCGACGACGCGCTTCGCGGCGGCGAGGCCGTCGAGGTCACGACCTGGGTCGCCGATTTCCGCCGCGTGCTCTCGCGCCGCGAATACGCGATCCGCGGCGGCGACGGGCGCTCCGTCGCACGCGGGTGGAGCGATTGGGTCTACCTCGACGTCGCCCGCGGACGACCGAAGAAGGTCGAGCCGCCGATGATCGAGGCCTTCATGCCGGAGGGCCCCGGCGCCGCGGTCGAGCGCGCACCGCTCGAGGTCGGCGACCCACCGGCGGATGCGTTTCGCCGCCGCCAGCCGGTTCTCCTCCGCGATCTCGACGGCTTCGCGCACATGAACAACGCGGCGACGGTCGACCTCCTCGAGGAGACGCTGGCCGGCGCGATCGCCGCGGCCGGCTATCCGCTCGAGCGCTTGCTCGCCGGGCGGATCGCGCCGCGACTGCGCACGCTCGACGTCGAATACCTCGACGAGGCGCGTCACGGCGAGACGCTCGAAGGTCGGCTCTGGGGCGCCGGCAGCGACGGCCTCCTGACCGCGAGCTTCGAGAGCTGCGCCGTCGAGCGTGACGCCGTCGTCACGCACGCACGAACCGAGTGGACCGGCCTTCCCGCTCTGGAAAAATTCTACGGCCGCGTCTAAGAATCCGAGAGCGGTCGTACGGCCATGAGGCTGACGAGACCTCTCACAAACGCCTTCGTCGGTGCATTCCTTCTCGCGGGCACGGCCTGTGAGCGTCCGATCTGTCTCCTCGGCACGCAGCGCGCGACCAGCGGGCACTACGTCGGAGCGGCGATCAACGCCCCCCTCAAGGACGAGTGGTGCCAGTACGTGAACGAGTCCGGCGAGTCGGTTCGGCACGGCCGCTTCGTCTCCTGGCACGTGAACGGAGAGATGCACGAGTCGCTCTCGTACGACCGGGGCACGCCGCACGGATGGAAGACGGCGTGGCATCCCAACGGCGCGAAACAGGAGATGGGCTATTGGGATCAGGCCGTCCGCCAGGGCACGTGGCGGCGCTGGCACGAGAACGGCAAGCCGAGCCTCGAGCAGGAATTCCGCGACGGGCGCCCGCACGGACGGGAGCGCGCCTGGCACGAGAACGGCGAGCTCGCGCAGGAAGGCGTCTGGGTCGAGGGGCGGCGCGAAGGGATCTGGTCGCGCTGGCACGACAACGGACAGCTCTCCCGTCAGGTCGAGTACGAGCACGAGCGCCCGAAGGGGCGCGAGATCACCTGGCACTCGAACGGACAGATCGAGAGCGAAGGCGAGTGGCGGGACAACGAGCGCGTCGGCGTCTGGATTCGCTACCATGCGAACGGAAAGAAGCAGAACGAGCAGCGCTACGAGAACGGCCAACTGAACGGCATCGAGACGACCTGGTACGAGACCGGCGACAAGGAGCTCGAGGGCTCGTGGCGCGAAGGCCTACAGGAAGGTCATTGGACGCGCTGGTACCCGAGCGGGAAGAAGCAGTGGGAAGGCGATTGGCAGGCGAACCAGCAGCAGGGCATGTGGGTGAAGTGGTACGAGAACGGTCAGAAGTCCGAGGAAGGCGCGTGGCACGAAGACAAGCAGCACGGCATCGGCGCGCAGTGGTACGAGAACGGCCAGAAGAAGCTCGAGATGGGTTACCAGCACGGTGAGCCCCACGGCGTGGACCTCGCCTGGTACGACAACGGCCAGCTGAAGCACGAAGGCGCGTGGAAGCAGGGCCGCGAGGATGGCGTCTGGAAGAACTGGTACCGGACCGGCAAGCCCTGGCGCGAGCGCCACTACACCGGCGGCAAGCAGCACGGCATCGAGCTCGCGTGGGACGAGAACGGCAACGAGTGGCTGAAGAAGGAATGGAAGGACGGCAAGGAGATCGCGAGCCGCACCCACGACCAGCCGACGGGGCCGGTCACGCGCGGAACGTTCTCGCTGCGTTGACCTCTCGGCGCTACTCGATCCCCAAAATCTTGTCGATGTTCGCCAAGAGCGTCGCGTCGCCGGTCGAGATCCGTTTCGCGTTCATCTCGACGACGAGCATCTGCCGCTCGATGTAGGCTTCCGCGAGCCGGTTCTCGTCGGCCGAGTGGTTCGCTTGTTGGAGGAACTCGACCGAGACGACGACGTCGATCACCATGTCGCAGATCCGCTTCGCGTGGAGGAGCGCGTAGCTCGGATCGCCCATCAGCGCGGGGAGCGACTGATTGACCCACTCGATCCCCTGCAGCACCTGGGCGACGAGCTCGCCGTGGCGCGGGCGCAGTTGCTCGAGCTCGGCGCGAAGCTCATCCAGCAGCGCGAAGAGCGCCCCCTTGCTCATCTCCTTCAACGCGAAGCTCGCCTGAATCTCCGACGTGCCCTCGTAGATCGTCGTGATGATCGAGTCCGAGTGGTAGTGGCCGGCCGGCGTCTCGGCCATGTAGCCGATGCCGCCGTGGATCTGGATGCCGGCGCGCGTGACCTGGTTCGAGATCTCCGTCGCGAAGTATTTGCAGAGTGGCGTGAGGAATCGCGTGAGCTGCGTGTTCCGCTCGAACTCGTCTCGCAACGAGGCTGCTTCCGGATCCTTCGCCCCGCGCTCCGTCTCGAGGTACGCCTTGCCCGCCTCCGTCAGGTCCATCAACGCGCACGTGCGGTAGAGGAGCGCGCGTGCCGCCTGAATGCTGCCGAGCATGACCGCGAGCATCGCCTTGACGGGCGGCTGATTGAGGATCGGCCCGCCGAACTGTACGCGCTCGGCGGCGTAGCCGCGCGCCTGCTGATAGGCGGCCTCGGCGATGCCGATGCCCTGCCCCGCGACGCCGAGCCGCGCGCCGTTCATGAGCTCGAGCATCGCGCGGAAGCCCTGGCCGCGCGTGCCGAGCAGGAAGCCTTCGGCCTTGTCGAACTCGACGACGCAAGTCGGCGAGCCGTGGATGCCGAGCTTCTTCTCCGTGCGCATCACGCGCACGCGATTCGCGCGACCATCGGGGAGCGTCACAGGAACCAGGATCAGCGAGAGCCCGTTCGTCGTGCCCTTCGACTGATCGTAGGTCTCGGAGTCGCGCGCCAGGACGAGATGAATCGGCGCGCCGCCGTTCGTGATGAAGATCTTCTCGCCCTCGACGATCCAGTGATCGCCTTCCGCCGTGGCGCGCGTGCGGATCTCGCCGAGATCGGAGCCCGCTTGCGGCTCGGTCAAATCCATCGCGCCCTGGAGCTCGCCCGCGGCGAACTTCGGCAGATAGCGGTCGCGGAGCTCGTCGGTGCCGTACTTCTGGATGTCGTGCGCGACGCCCGCCTGGAGGCCGACGATCGTCATCAGGCTCGCGTCGGCTCGCGCGACCATCTCGAGGTACGCGGAGCTCAGCAGCACCGGCAGGCCCTGCCCGCCGTACTTCGCTTCGAGCGTGAGGCAGACGAGGCCGGACTCGGCGAGCTTCTTGTACCCCTCGGCGATGTGCGGCGGCACGATCACCTGGTGGTTCTCGAGGCGGACCTCCTCGTGCCAGTGGTCCTTGGCCCCGGCCTCGATGTCCTTGCAGATCTCGCCGATCGTGCGGAGCACGAGCTTGTAGGTCTCGACCTCGCCGGCGACGTCGGCGACGTCGGGATTGCGGAAGTGCAAATAGCGCTTCCAATCGACGCGATGATCGATGAAGAGCTCCATGTCGGCATTGAAAAATTCGTTGGCCATGGTCCCTCCTCGCGCTTGGCTCCCATAGCACGATGCGTCACCTTTCGCTCATGCGGATCGGCATCGACCTCGGCGGCACCAAGATCGAAGGCATCGCGCTCGCGGACGACGGGCGCGAGCTCGCGCGGCGGCGGATCCCGACCCCGCGCGGCGACTACGACGGCACGGTCGCCGCGATCGTCGACCTCGTCGCCGAGCTCGAGCGCGACGCGGGATCGCGCGCGAGCGTCGGCATCGGCACGCCGGGCGCACCGTCACGCGCGACCGGACGCATGAAGAACTGCAACTCGACCTGGCTGAATGACCGGCCGCTGCCCGACGATCTCTCGCGCGCGCTCGGGCGCGAGGTGCGGATCGCGAACGACGCGGACTGCCTCGCGCTCAGCGAGGCGACGGACGGCGCGGCGGCAGGCGCACGCACGGTCTTCGGCGTGATCCTCGGCACGGGGGTCGGCGGCGGCATCGTCGTCGACGGCCGTCTTCTCGCGGGGCCGAACGCGATCGCCGGCGAGTGGGGTCACAATCCCCTGCCCGCCCCACGCGACGACGAGCGTCCCGGCCCACCGTGCTACTGCGGGCGTCGCGCGTGCATCGAGACGTTCCTCTCGGGGCCGGGATTCGCCGCGGACCACCGAGCGTCGAGCGGTCGCACCGCGACCGCGGAAGAGGTCGTCGCGCTCGCACGCCTCGCCGACCCGAACGCCCAAGCGGCGCTCGCCCGATACGTCGACCGCCTCGCGCGCGCGCTCGCGACGGTGATCAACCTCCTCGATCCCGACGTGATCGTGATGGGCGGCGGGATGTCGAACGTCGACGAGCTCTACGCCGACGTCCCGCAGCGCTGGGGCGCACACGTGTTCTCCGACCGCGTCGACACCCTGCTCGTGCGCGCGCGCTACAGCGACGCGAGCGGCGTGCGCGGCGCCGCCTGGCTGGGTACCAGCTAAGTACCTTCTCCCTTGGGGAGAGGGCTAGGGTGAGGGGGAGACGCCCCGTTACGTATTCGACCGATCGAAGTAGAACGCGATCTGCGCGCGCGGCCCGTCGCCGATTCTCACCTGCTGGGTCTGCGTCTCGCCTCGCGAGCTCACTTCGACGGCATAGGTGCCGGGGGAGAGCTTTACGAGCGTCCACGGGCCTTCGGCTTGCGCTTCGAGCACGGTCGCGCCGTTCGCATCACGAATCGCGAAGCTCACGTCCGCGGCAAAAGCGGTGTGCCGCTTCGCGGCGGTGATGATCTTCAGCGTGTATTCGGCTTCCAGCGAAGCGATCGCGCTCCGCTCTTCCATACCGATGCCGCCCGACACCCAGCGGACGCCGTTCGGCGAAGTCTGTGGTTCGATGACGGTTGCATCGACGGCGCTCGTCACACCGATGACGAGGAGCGCGGCTACGAGCATTCTCATGATCGTTGCCTCCTACCCGTTGATAAACGCCATCAGCTCCTTCGGGTAGCGTTCGCCGGACGCGACGCCGCGCGGCGCGACTTCGTCGATCCGCGCCAGGTCCGCGGCCGACAAGGTGATTTCGAGCGCGGCCACGTTCTCTTCGAGATGCTTCCGCTTCGTCGTGCCGGGGATCGGCACGATGTCCTCGCCCTGCGCGAGAACCCACGCGAGCGCGAGCTGCGAGGGCGTCGCATTCTTCTCTCGCGCGAGCTCGCCGATGCGCGCGACGAGGTCGAGATTCTTCTGGAAGTTCTCGCCCTGGAAGCGCGGCGAGAAGCGGCGGAAGTCGTCCGCGGCGAGATCGTCGGGCGTGCGGATCGCGCCGGTCAAGAACCCGCGACCGACCGGGCTGTACGGCACGAAGCCCGTACCGAGCTCGCGGCACGCGCCGAGGATCTCGTCCTCCGGATCGCGGCTCCAGAGCGAGTACTCGGTCTGCAGCGCGGCGATCGGGTGCACCTTCGCGGCGCGGCGCAGCGTCGGCACGGCGGCTTCGGAGAGGCCGAGGAAGCGAACCTTGCCTTCCTCGACGAGTCGCTTCATCGCGCCGACCGTTTCCTCGATCGGCGTCTGCGGGTCGACGCGGTGCTGGTAGTACAGGTCGATCGTTTCCACTCGAAGGCGCTGCAGGCTCGCCTCGCACTGCTGGCGCACGTAATCGGGCTTGCCGGAGATGCCGAGCCGCTCGCCGTTCGGCCCGCGCCGGATGCCGAACTTCGTGGCGATCACGGCGCGGTCGCGCTTGCCGCGCAGCGCGCGCCCGATCAGCTCCTCGTTCCGGCCGACCCCGTACATGTCGGCCGTGTCGAGAAAGTCGACGCCGAGGTCGAGAGCGCGTTGAATCGTGGCGATCGATTCCGCCTCGTCCGCCCCGCCGTAGAACTCCGACATCCCCATGCAACCGAGGCCGAGGGCACCGACTTTGAGGCCGCTCTTGCCGAGCTCACGCGTTTTCATGATGAGAATCTCCCTTCCTTGGGTGGCCTTGAAACGAACGCCGCTTCCCGTAGGCTACGCTTCTTTTTGAACCCCACACCGAGCGAAGGGAAGAAGGCGAATGGCTGAGCAGAAGGCGACGAACATCACCTGGCACGAAGGTGCCGTGACGCGGCAGGAGCGCGAGAGCGCGCTCGGACAGAAGGGCGTGACGGTCTGGATGACCGGCCTTTCCGCGAGCGGCAAAAGCACGATCGCGGTCGCGCTCGAGCAAGTGCTGCTGCAGCGCGGGCGCGCCTCCTATCGGCTCGACGGCGACAATATCCGCTTCGGCCTGAACAAGAACCTCGGCTTCTCCGCCGACGACCGCACCGAGAACATCCGCCGCATCGGCGAGGTCGCCAAGCTCTTCAACGACGCCGGGCTCATCACGCTGACGAGCTTCATCAGTCCGTATCGCAAGGACCGTGACCTCGCGCGGAAGCTCCACGACGATGCGAAGCTCGCGTTCATCGAGGTCTACGTCGATTGCCCGCTCGGCGAAGCCGAGAAGCGCGACCCGAAGGGCCTCTACAAGAAGGCGCGCGCCGGTGAGCTCAAAGGCTTCACCGGCATCGACGATCCGTACGAGGCGCCCGAGAGCCCCGAGCTCTCTCTTCGGACGGATCAGCTCTCCGTCGAGGAGTCGGTGATCGCGATCCTCGGCGAGCTCGAGCGCCGCGGCATCCTCGGCTGAGGCGGCGCCGGTGAAGAGCCTTTTCGACGTCTCCGGCAAGGTCGCGGTCGTGACCGGCGGCTCGCGCGGCATCGGCTTCATGATCGCCCGCGGCTTCGTCGAGAACGGCGTGAAGGTCTACATCGCCGTCGCGGAAGAAGGATCAAGTCGACGCGTGCGACGGCCGAGCTCTCGAAGCTCGGCACGTGCGTCGCGCTTGCAGGCGACCTCGCGAGCGAGGCCGGCGCTCGCGACGCTCGCCGCCGAGATCGCTGCGCGCGAGCCGCGCTCCACGTGCTCGTCAACAACGCCGGCGCGAACTGGGGCGCGCCGCTCGCCGAGTTTCCCGATGCCGGCGTGGGACCGCGTGCTCGCGCTCGAACGTGAAGGGCGTCTTCCACCTGACGCGCGCACTACTGCCGCAGCTCGAGGCCGCGTCGGCGCCGGGCGACCCGGCGCGCGTCATCAACATCGGCTCGATCGACGGCATCCAGGTGCCGCTGCTCGAGACCTACGCCTACTCGGCGAGCAAGGCGGCCGTGCATCACCTGACGCGCGTCCTCGCCAAGCGCCTCGCGCCGCAGCATCACGGTGAACGCCGTCGCGCCCGGGCCGTTCGAGAGCAAGATGATGGCGGTCACGCTCGAGCGCTTCAACGACGCGATCGTCGCCTCGTGCCCGCTCGGCCGGATCGGCGAGCCCGAGGACATGGCGGGAGTCGCGATCTACCTCGCCTCGCGCGCCGGCGCCTACGTCACCGGCACGGTCATCCCGGTCGATGGCGGCATCACGCTCGGGTCGGGGATTTGAGGGCGGGCGGATCGTTCCGCGGCCCCCGCTCGCGGTCTCGCTGACGCGGGCGCTCCGCCTCTGCTGCCCGCGTTGCGGCGGCGGACGGCTCTTTCGCCCGATCCGCGAAGTGCGGAGCTTCTACGACTGGTTCACGACGCTCGACGCCTGCTCGAGCTGCGGGCTCCGCTACGAGCGCGAGCCGGGCTACTTTCTGATGGCGACGTTCGCGATCAACTACGCGTTCATGATCGGCACGGGAGTCGCCCTCTGGATCGTGACCGAGATGTGGCTCGACCTCTCGCTCAGGACACAGCTCACGGTGATCCTCGTGCCGATGATCGCCGTCGGCATCGGCGCCGCGCGCCACAGCAAGGCGCTGTTCCTCGCCGTGGATCTCTGGCTCGTGCCGGAGCGTTGAGAGAGGCCCGCCACCTCAGCCGCCTCTCCCCCTTGGGGAGAGGCCGGCGCGAAGCGCCGGGTGAGGGGGAGGCCCAGCTCTACAAGACCTCGACCGAATCGCCCTCGCGCACGGCGCCTGTACCGACGACGCTCGCGTAGACGCCGACGTTCTGGCTCGCCTCGCCGACGATCGTGCGGAGCACCGACGGATCCTTCGGCAGATCCGCGGTCGCCTGGGTCGTCATCACGCAGCGCGGGCAGTGAAGCTCGACCTTGAGCTTCGCGCGGCCGATCGCGACCTCGCGACCGATCCACTCGCTCTCGGCGAAGCCCTTCACACCGCTCGCCGCCTCGATCAGGAAGTTCGGCCGGAAGCGGCGCACGTCCCAGAGCGCCGACTGATTGCGGCTGGCGAGCTCGCCGAGCCACGCGGTCGTCACGAAATGGATCGGGAACGCGTCGAAATACGTGCCGAGGGGCGAGGTGTATTCGAAGAGCTCCTGCGGGAAAGCCGCGAGGTCCGGAAACGGCTCGTCGGCTTCGCGCGCGAAAATCTCCTGGAGCTGTCCCTGCAGGTCCCCGCCGTCGGGGCGCCGGCGATAGTGCTCGCGGTCATGCGCGGGTTGACGGGAAAACATCGTCACGCGCTTGCCGACGAGCTTCGAGAGTTTCTCGGAGATCGAGGGATCGTCGGTGCGAAGCGTCTCGCCGTTCGGCAGCCGCACTTCGGCCGGCGGGATGCCTTCTCCCGGCTCGCCCAAGAAACGCGCCTCGCACTGCATGAGCGCGGGGAACTTCTTGGCGCCGCGGATCTCGCCCGCCTCGTCGTCGCGGAGCGCGTAGCCGCGGTCGCCCGGCAAGCCGAGCGTGCCGAGCATCGTCGCCGAGACTCGCTCACCGAGCATCGACTTCACGGGGTAGCGCCAGATCTCCTTCACGGTTCCGACACGCACGGCGGTGTTCCTCCAGCCCTGCTCCCTACGCCACGCTCGAAGCCGTGCGCAACCCGGTGCCGGCGGTTTCACGGAGAAACTCGACGATCACCTCGGCGAGAGCGCGCGGCTGATCCTCCGGGATGAAGCAGCGCGAGCCGTCGATCACGCGGAACGTGCCGCGCTGCACGAGGCCGGCGAGACGGCGGCCGTGCTCCTCCGGGAAGATCGGATCGCCTTTGCTCCAGACGACGAGCGTCGGCGCCGCGAATCGATGAAGCTGCTCGGCCGCCTCGAGCGTGTGTCGCGAGTCGACGCCGCGGAGGAGCTTCGCGAGGTCGTGGCGGATCCGGGGGTCGTGGCGGGCCGGCAGCAGGAACGACTCGACGATCCGCGGCTCGATCCGCTTCGAGACGAGCGGGCCGAAGCCGATCGGCGAGAACTGAAGCGCCGGCACGCGAAAAGCCTGCATCGCGAGCCACACGGCCGCGGGCACGTAGCCCGCCCAGTGGAGCGGGCGGTAGCGCGGCGGGAAGAAGTTCTCGAACGCGTCGCACGAAGTCAGCACCAAGCGCGCGAGGCTCTCGGGATGGCGCGTCGCCACGATCTGCGCCATCGCGCCGCCCGTGTCGTTGGCGACGAGCGTGACGGGGCCGGCGTCGAGCGCGCCGACGAAATCGGCGACGAGCTTCGCGAAGCCGGGTGGCGAGAGGTCCGCATCGGGCGAGAGCGGCTCGCGGTGGCTGCCGAGCGGCCAGTCGGGTGTGATGCAGCGATGACCACGCGCGGCGACTGCCGGCGCGACGCCGCGCCAGAGGTCGCCGTTCACGAGCGCGCCGTGGAGAAACAGCACGACCGGGCGGTCCTTCGGGCCGGTCTCGCGATAGTGGATCCGGCCGGCGGGAACCGTGAGGGTGCGCTCGGCGCCGAGCTCGCTGCTGATCGACATGCGGGGGTCCTCCTCCGGGGACGGAGGAGCAACCGGCATGCCTTTGAAATGTTGCCGTTCTCGGCGAACAAACGTTTCGGAGGGCGCGGCGGCACGCGCCACGAGCGTGGCGCTCGTGCATCTCCCCCTCACCCTGGCCCTCTCCCCAAAGGGGAGAGGGGAAGTCACTCGCTCGCGTAGCTCATGACGAGATGCGCAACGGTCGGCTCTTTGCCGGGATTCGCGTAGCCGTGCGGGCGATCGGCGCGGAAGAAGATCGAGTCGCCTGCCTCGAGCCGCGCCTCGTCCGCGCCCGAGCGGACGACGAGGACGCCACGCACCACGACGATGTGCTCGAACGTGTCCGGCGCGTGCGGCGTCGCATCCTCCTGGCAGCCGGGCGAGAGAGTGAGCTCGTAGACCTCCGGCGAGCGCGGGTCGCCCTCGACGAAGAGCACCCGCGAGCGGAAGTCGTCGTTCGCCGAGCGGAGCACGCGGCCGCGGCCCGAGCGCCGCACGGTGAAATCGTCGAGCGACGCCGAGAACATCGTGTCGCGAAGAAGCGCGCCGAACGGCACGCCGAGCGCCGTCGCGAGATGCCAGATCGCGCGGAGGCTCGGCACCGCCTGCCCCGCCTCGAACGCCGAGACGCGCTCGAGGGTGATGCCGCTCTTCACTGCGAGCGCGGCGAGATCGAGCCCGCGCTCCTCGCGGACGCGGCTGACGTTCGCACCGACCGCGCGCGCGAGCTCGCGGCCCTCCGGGCTGTCGGGCCCGCTCATCGTGTCGCGACGCTCGTCCCGCGCCTCGGCCTCGAGGCCTTCCTCGAGCGACGGATCGGGACGTGACGGGCGATCACTCATCGGCGGCTCGCGACGCTCGCCCCGGGCGTTCGAGCCGGCGCATCTCGGCGAGCGTCGCGGCGACGCGGAGGAGATGCATGCCCGGCGCGCGCCGCGCCTCGTTCTTCGACACGCTGTCGCGCCAGCGCTCGTCGAACTCGTTCACCTCGTCACGGATCGACGGAATGTCTGCTCCGCCCGAGAGAAGGCGCACGAACGCTTCGCGCGGCGCGAGCTCGTCGCCCGGCTCGAGGAGCTTCCGCGCCTGCCAGAAGTACGACTCCTTGTCGGCGTGGTGGTTGTAGAAGAACGTGACGAAGCGCCGGTACCGCTCGAACGCGCGGCGATAGCTCCGCGTCGTACGCCTCGAGCGCCTCGCCGGGCGCCATCTCGCCGCTCAGCGCTTCCTCGATCGCGTCGGCGGCGAGCAGGCCGGCGAGACACGCGAGATGCACGCCGGTCGAGAAGATCGGATCGATGAAGCACGCGGCGTCGCCGGCGAGGAGCGCGCGGCCGACGAAGAACGCCTTGCTCGAGTACGAGTAGTCGCGGATCACGCGGACCGGCGCGACCTGCTTCGCGCTCGCCACCATGCCGGCGACGTGCTCGCAGCGGCTGATCATCTCTTCATAGAGCGATTGGAGCCCGTTCCCGCGGCTCCGCTCGCGCCAGCGGTCGGCGTCGAGCACCGTGCCGACGCTGATCGTGCCGTCGTGGAGCGGGATGTACCAGAACCAGCCGTCGGCATACGCCGCGGAAAGGATGTTGTCGCGGATTTCGCCCGGCAGGCGCTCCGCGCCCTCGAAGTAGCTCCACACCGCGAGGTTCTTGAAGAACGGGTTGAACTCGCGAAGCCGACCGCGCCGGCCGAGAAACGCTTGCTGTCCGCTCGCATCGACGACGTAGCTCGACTCGACGACGATCTCTTCGCCGGACTCGCTCTTCGCGCGCACGCGGCACGGGCCGTCGGTCTCGACGTCGACGACGTTCGTGCCCTCGCGCACGTCGGCGCCGAGGCCTTCCGCATGGCGGAGCAGGATCTCGTCGAACTGCGAGCGCAGCACGTGGAACGCGTGACTGTAACCGCCGGGATCCTCGTTGAAGAAGAAGCTCCACGGCGCGGCGTTCGCCCCCCATTGGAACGTGCCGCCCGGCTTCGGCACGAAGCCCGCGCGCTCGACGGCCGGGAGCACGCCGGTGTGTGCGAGGATCGGCAGCGTCGCCGAGAGGAGCGACTCGCCGATGTGGTAGCGCGGGAAGCGCTCGCGCTCGAGGAGGACGACGCGCCGGCCCGCGCGCGCGATCAGCGCCGCCGCCGTCGACCCCGCCGGCCCTCCGCCGATGATAGTGACGTCCGCCGAGATCATTCGTTCGGGTTCCTAAAATACGAAGGGGGAAGCGTCCAGCGCCGCTTCCCCCTTTTCAGAGTTACTTGGAGTGCTGCTTACCAGCGTCCCCCGCCACCACCACCCCGGCGCTCGCGGCCACCGCCGCCGCCGCCACCGCCGAAGCCGCCGCGGCCACCGCCGCCGCCACCGAAGCCACCGCGCCCACCACCACCGCCGGAGTCACGGCGATCGGTCATCGGACGCGCCTCGTTGACGTTCAGGCGCCGGCCGTGGAGCTCGGTGCCGTTCAGTGCTTCGATCGCGGCCTGCGCCTCGGTCGAGTTGCCCATCTCGACGAAGCCGAAGCCTTTCGACTGTCCGCTCGCCTTGTCCTTGATGATGGTCACCGAATCGACCTGCCCGTGGGCCGAGAACGTCTCGCGAACCTCGTCCTCGTCCGACTGATACGAAAGATTCCCTACGTAGATCCTCATTCTGCTTTCCTTTCGGGGGGCCGTATCGCCTGAGGGAGCTAGCCGGATGGCTGCTCTGAGCGGCGGCCCGCTGGTGCACTCCCGCCCACGAGGTCGACACCGTCGATCGTGGGGGCTTGGAATCTCGGCCTGCGGGTCTTCGAAAGAGTCGCGAGCTGGGATTCGGGTCGTGCGGGTTCTTGGAACAGTTGCCTAACCGGCTTCCCCACGCTGGTGGTTCGGCCGGAACCTTCGTGGCGGAGTATACACGCCTAATTACGCAAGGCAAAAGCTTTCAGCGGGCGCCTTGAATTCGCAAAAACGCCGTATTGACACGGTGTTACAGCCTATTCGACGAGGTCGATCCGGACCGGGCGCCCGCCGCCGATGCCGCTCCCGACCCACGAGGCGAGGCGCGCGAGCCAGTATTTCTTGCGGAAGAGGTCGACGATCCGGCTCGCCTCGGCGGGGTCGGTGACGACGCTCGCCTGCCCTTTCAGCCGCCGCTCGCCGAGCTCGAGCGTCACGCTCGGAGTCTTCTGCAAGTTCTTGAACCAGTCGGTCGAGCCGCCCTTGCCGGCCTGCACGTAGATCCGCCCGGCGTCCGCCACGAACCAGATCGTGACCGGGCGGGGAGCGCCGCTCTTCCTTCCGATCGTCACCAGACGAACGGTGCTCTCGTCCTGGATCGCGGCGAGGTCGGCCACGAGCGCGAGCACGAGCAGCAGCATGGGAGATCTCTATCGTTTCCGCCGACGCGGTGCGATCCGTACCATGGTGGGGATGCGAGGACCTACCGCTCATCCTCGCCCGCGCCCGGATGGGCGTCTGGCTCGGCGGCCTCGCACTGCTCGCCTTCGTGCCGATCGATTACTTCCGGATGCGGGAGCTCTTCCCTGCCATCGCCGCGACTCGTCTCGTCGGCGCGATGCTCCTCTTCGCGGCGCTCCCGTTCGCGCGGAAGCCGGACGCGGAACGCCACGCGCTACGGCTCGCCGCGTGGGTGGTGCTCGTCCTCTCAGCGATCGTCGCCGCGACGATGGCGCTGTCGGGCGGACCGACGGATCCGGCGTATCTGCTCCAGGTCGTCGGCGTCGTGTTCCTCATCCTCGGCACGTCGCTCTTCCTGCCCGTCGACGGGAAGCAGATGATCGTCATCGCCTCGATCCCGCTCGTGCTCCACTTCTTTAAGCCGCGGGCCGCGCCTCCGGCGAGAGCCGCTGCGAGTCCGCGACGTCGTCGATCGGGCGCTCGACGGCCAGCGCCTGCTCGTCGAGAACAAGCGGATCCGCCTCTCGATGGAAGTCGACCAGGGCTTGCCGTCCCTCGAGGGGGGTGTGGCCGAGCTCGAGCGCGTGTTCGCGAACCTCATGAACAACGCGATCAAGTACACGCCCGAGGGCGGCGAGATCCGCGTGCGCGCCGCCATGGAGAGCCGCGAGATCGAGATCGGCTTCGAGGACGGCGGTGACGGCATCCCGCCCGGGTGCGAGGAGATGATCTTCGACCGCTTCAACCGGAGCTCGGAGCGGCGCGACTCGACCGGACTCGGGCTCTATATTTCTCGTTCCATCGTTTCCGCCCACGGCGGCCGCATCCATGCCGAGAACGTGCCGGGGCGCGGTGCCCGGTTCGTCGTGAGGTTGCCGATCGGGTAAGAGACCGGCCGTGCCCGGCCGTGCCTTCCTCGAGCGCTTCTGGTTCCTGATCGCGCTCCTCTCGCTGATCCCGCTCTCGATCGTCTGGCCCGAGGGCGGAACGGTCGTGCGCGAGGCGCCCGGCGTGCTGCCGACGCTCGTCGCGCTCACGATCTTCCTGTCCGCGTTCGGCCTCGACCTCTCGCATCTCGGACGGCAGCTCACCCAGGGTCGCGCGATCGGCCTCGCGCTCGCGGCGACCTACGTCGTCGCGCCGACGATCGCGTGGCTGCTCGCGAGCGCGCTCGCACCCGCGACGGAACCGGACGCCCGCTTCTTCCTCGAAGGCGTGATGATCGCGGCCGCGCAGGCGAGCACGCTCGCCTCGGCGCAAGCGTTGACGATCGTCGCGGGCGGCGACACGGGGCTCGCGCTCGTGCTCACGATCGTATCGAACGTCGTCACCGTCGTGGCGACGCCGAGCCTGCTCGAGGCGACGCTCGGCGTCTCGGTGTCGTTCCCGACGCGCGAGATGATCGAGCAGATGGCGTACGTGGTGCTCGGGCCGGTCGTCGCGGGGCAGCTCGCGCGGCCGCTCCTCTGGAAGGCGTCGCTCCGCATCCGGCCCGTCCTCCGGTTCGTGCCTCAGCTCATCATCCTCGTCTTCGTGTACACGGGAATCGCGGCCGCCGGAGAGAGGCTCACCGCCTCGCCGGACCTCGTGTTCCGGTTCCTCGCCGTCGCCGCGGTGATCCACGGCACGCTCCTCGCATTCACCTGGGCGGGCTCGACGCTCCTCGGCCTCCGCCCGCCGGCGCGCGTCGCGGTCGTCCTCAGCGGCTCGCAGAAGACGCTGCCGAACGGGATCTACCTCTGGGATCGATTCTTCTCCGGCAACCCGCATGGCGCGCTCGCGCTCGTCGTGCTGCACGTCCTCCAGCTCGTCGTCGACGCGCTGATCGTTCCCTGGCTCCGTCCGAAGGACCGCGACCGGAGCTAGGCCTCTTTGTTCCTTCTCCGGGAGGCCTCGGAGTATTGTCAGCGCGATGCTCGCTCTTTTGCTCGCCGCCGCCGTCGCCGGCGGAGCCCCCGCGGCCGAGCTCCGCTTCGTCCGGGACGGCGCGGTCGTGAAGCGGATCGATCGCGATACGCTGCGCGGCGCGTGCACGCCCGCGACGGTCGAGGTCGACGATCCCTACTACCTCAAGAAGAAGCGCTTCCTCGCCTGCCCGCTCGCGGACGTGGCGCGGCTCGGGTTCGGCGCCGCGGCGAGCGAATTCGCCACCGCGGACATCCTCTTCCGCGCCATGGACGGATACGAGAAGCCCTCGAGCGGCGCGAAGCTCGCCGAGGCCGGAGGCTGGGTCGCCTTCGCCGACGCCGATCGCGCGAACGGCGGCTTCGATCCGATCGACCGGAGACAGGTCGATCCCGGCCCGTTCTACGTCGTCTGGACGGGCGCCGAGCAGCGCGAGGAGCGCGGCTACCCGTGGCCGTACCAGCTCGTCGAGATCGCGATCGAGCGCTTCGATGCGAAGTATCCGCACGTCGCGCCGCGCCACTCCGCTTCCGGCTCGCCGGCGTGGCGAGGCTTCGAGCTCTTCCGGCTGCACTGCTTCTCGTGTCACGCGATCAACGGCGAGGGCGGGAAGATCGGCCCGGACCTCAACGTTCCGCAGAGCATCGTCGACTACCGCCCGCCGGAGCAGATCCGCGCCTACATCCGCGATCCGCGCACGTTCCGCTACTCCTCGATGCCGGCGCACCCGCACCTCGCGGACGCCGACCTCGACGCGCTGCTCGCGTACTTCGCGGCGATGAGCAAGGCGAAGCACGACCCCGGAGCGGCACGCCCGTGAAGCGCGGGCGCGAGCCGCACGGCACGCTGATCGCCGTCGGGACGGAAGCGCTCCGCACGGTCGGGCAGCGCTTCACCGCGCATCGCTTCCGCAGCCTCGTCGACGGACGGCCGTTGCTCGCGGTCACGCTGGGAGACATTTCCACGCCCGAGCCGCTTCTCGCCCGCATTCACTCATCGTGCGTGACGAGCGAGTTCCTCGGCGGCATCGACTGCGACTGCGCGGAGCAGCTCGAGGGCGCGCTCGTCGCGATCGCCGCCGCCGGGCGAGGCGTCCTCTTCTACCTCGACCAGGAGGGTCGCGGCGCGGGCCTCGTCGCGAAGGCGCGCGACCGCATGCTCGTGCAGGCGAGCCGCCACCGCATGAACACGTTCGACGCGTACGAGCAGATGGGGCTCGAGCGCGATCTCCGGCGTTACGACGACGTCCTCTTCGCGAGCCGATTGCTCGGGCTTCGCGCGCCGCTTCGCCTCCTCAGCAACAATCCCGAAAAGGCGGAATCCCTCGCGCGCCTCGGCTTCGACATCTCGACGGTCGAATCGGCCGGCGGCTCCGAGTCGCCGTTCAACGCGCACTACCTGGCGGCGAAGTCGCGCGCGGGGCACGCCATGCCCGTCGCGACGCCGCAATCCCCGGCTGCTCTGCCGGAGCGCGTGGCAGCGCGCGAGCCGCGCCCCGTGCGCGGCGTGCCTCACCTCCTTCGCGCCGCCTCGTATCTGTTGCCGATTCAGTCGCGCGCGAACGCCGGCACGCCCGCGTGGATCCGCCTCCACCTCCACTTCGACCTCCGTTCCGGCCGCGAGATCGTCGCGGCGACGACGCTCGGGCGCGCGGGGCGCCGGACGCGCGCGCTCCTGCGCGTCGAGCGCGAGCGCCTCGTTGATCGCTTCCCGGGCGCGGCCCGCGGGCGGGGGCGCTGGCTACGCGCGGCGTCGCGTCTCCTCGCGGCTCCGCGCGGCGTGGCGCTCATCCGCTCGGGCGAGTCCTCGAGCCAGGAGCTCTCCGAGGTCGAGCTCCGCGTGCTCGCCGCGCTCGTGCCGTCACGTTCAATCACGCCGCTGCTCGACCGCGCGCGCCCGAACGAGAACGAGCGGCGCGCGCTTCGCTCGCTCTCCGCCGCCGGCTTCGACGTCGGCCGCCCCGCGGCGCTCGGCACATGACGCGAAGGACCCGCCCCCCGTCTCTCCCCCTTGGGGAGGCCCCGCTCCGAGCCGGCGAGGAGCATCCTGGGGCGCGCGAAGCGCGAGTGAGGGGGAGCCGATCTCGCACCGAGACTGCCTCCCCCTCACCCGGCGGTTCCGCCGGCCTCTCCCCAAAGGGAGAGGCCGGGAATGGGCTCGCGCTCCTCGAGAAGCGGATCGCCGAGATCCCCGAGGCGCTCGAGCGCACCGCCGCGATGGGCGAGCCTCGCCTCGCGCCGGGGCTCGCCGGAGCGCGCGGCGTCGTCGCCACCGGCGTCGGCAGCTCACGCGCACACGCGCGATTGCTTGCGCATCTTCTGGCCGAGCACGCCGGCCTCGACGCACAGTTCGCTCCGCTCGGCGCGCTCGCGGGGATGCGGCCACCCCTCGTCGCCCGGGATCGAGTGCTCGTCCTCTTCTCCCAGGGCCTTTCGCCGAACGCGTGGCTTGCGCTCGCCCACGCGCCGGCGTGGCGGCGAGTGATCGTCGTGACCGCCGCGGGCGAGCGCACCGCCGGCGACCGTGGCGAGCGCTTCCGAGAGCTCGCCGCGCTCGGCGTGGACGTCGTGCGCTTCGCCGGCGCAGAAGAGCTCGGCCTGCTCGTGCGTGTCGTCGGGCCGATGTGCGGCATGCTCGCGACGTTCGGTCTCGCGCGAAGCTTGAGCGCCGCGCTCGACGGCGGCGACGTGCCGGCCGCCGACGTGCGCGCCGTCATCGCCACCATCGGCGACGCGGTCCGCCGCGTTCCGCCGCTCGCGACCGAAGACCTCGAGGGCAACCTCGCCTTCCTCGCGAGCGGCGGCTACGGCGAGCTCACCGACAACCTCCGCTTCAAGGTGCTTGAGGGGCTGCTCCGCCCGGTTCCGCCGACGTGGGATCTGCTCGACTTCGCCCACGGCGCGTTCCAGCAAGCGTTTGCCGAGCCCGCGATGTTTCTCGCACTTCGCCGCCGCGATGCCGAAGAGGAGCCGGCGCTGGTCGAACGGCTCGAGTCGATGCTGGATCCGGCGCGCCATCGCGTGGTCCCGCTCGTGGCGACGCTGCCCGGTCCGCTCGCGCTCTTCGAGCACGAGGCGCAGATGAACGAGATCCTTCGCCGCGAGGTCGCGGCACGCGGCACGGACCTCGAGCAGTGGCCGGGGCGCGGCCGCGATCAGCCGCTCTACTCGCTCGGGCAGCGAGACGTCGCGACCGCAGAGCCCCTCGACCGCCTCACGTGGCCCCAGGTGGAGCGCGCGATCGCGGCGGGCAAGACGACGGTCGTCGTGCCGCTCGGCGCGATCGAGCAGCACGGGCCGCACCTGCCGCTCGACACGGACGCCCGCATCGCGCGCGAGCTCGCCGCGCGCCTCTGCCGGCGCTTCCCCGACGCGATCGCCGCACCGGTCGTCGCGATCGGCTGCTCGAGCGAGCACGGCGCGTTTCCGGGCACGCTCAGCCTCGAAGCCGAAACGCTGGAGCGGCTGCTCGGCGATCTTCTCCGACCACTCCACGCCCAGGGCTTCCGGCGCGCGTTCGTGTTCTCCGCGCACGGCGGGAACGTGCAGGCGCTTCGCGAGATGGAGCCGCGCCTCCGCGCCGTCGCCGCACCTCTCGCCGTGGTGGTCTTCGACGAGCTTGCCGAGCTGATGCCGCATCTGCAGGCCGAGAGCGCCCGCTTCGGCGTCTCGGCCGAGGCGTCCGGGCATCACGCGGGCGAATTCGAGACCTCGATCCTCCTCGCGCTCGCGCCGGGCGAGGTCCGCACGGAAGAGATTCGCGAGGGGCTCACCGAGCCGACGGACGATTCGCAGTCGCTCTTCTACCCGAGCCTCCGCGATCGCGCGCCGAACGGCGTGGTCGGCGACCCGCGCGGCGCCGATGCGGCGCGGGGCGAGCGCTATCTCGAAGCCTGGGTCGAGAGGCTCGCGGAAGTATACCGCCGCTGACCCCACCTCTCCCCGTTGGGGAGAGGTCGACGACGAAGTCGTCGGGTGAGGGGGAGGCGCGTCACGCAACGGCTTGCTCCCCCTCTCTCGCGCCTACGGCGCGGTCTCTCCCCAAAGGGGAGAGACGTTGGGGTCTCAGTCGAAGACCACGGTCTTGTTCCCGTAGGCGAGCACGCGGCGCTCGAGGTGAAGCCGCACGCCGCGCGCGAGCACGACCCGCTCGAGATCGCGCCCCTTGCGGACGAGATCCGCGACCGAGTCGCGATGGCTCGCACGCACCACGTCCTGCTCGATGATCGGGCCCTGATCGAGATCCGGCGTCACGTAGTGGCTCGTCGCGCCGATCAGCTTGACGCCGCGCTCGTGCGCACGCGCGTACGGGTTCGCGCCGACGAACGCGGGCAGGAACGAATGGTGGATGTTGATGATGCGGTTCGGATAGCGCGCGATGAAATCGGCGGTGATGACCTGCATGTAGCGCGCGAGCACCACGAGATCGGCGCCGAGACCGGCCAAGAGCTCGATCTCGCGATCCTCCTGCGCACGCTTCGTCTCGGCCGTGATCGGGAAGACGTGGAACGGGAGGCCGCGCGGCTCGACGAGCGGACGCAGGTCGGGATGATTGCTGATCACCGCGACGACTTCGCCGTGGAGCTCGCCGATCGACCAGCGGTGGAGCAGATCGACGAGGCAGTGTTCGAGCTTCGAGACGAAGATCACGATCCGCGGCCGCTCGTCCGAGAAGCGGAGCTCCCATTCCATGCCGAGCGGCGAGGCGACGCGCTCGAACTCCGCGGCAATCCGCTCGCGCGGGATCGTGAAGCCATCGAGATCCCATTCGACGCGCGAGAAGAAGAGCCCCGCCTCGGCGTCGTTGTGCTGATCGTCGTGCACGATGTTGCCGCCGGCCCGGTAGAGAAACTCGGCGATGCGGTAGACGAGCCCCTTCTGATCCGGGCAGCGGATGAGGAGCGTGGCAGTCGTTCGCGATGCGGTCATGGTGCGGTTTCCTGCTCCTTCGCGGTGAAGAAGCGGACGTACACGAACGGCAGGTAGAACGAATAGTAGAGCTGGTTCGGGATCACGCGAAGACCCCAGCCGGCGTCGAGGCCCGCGGCGAGGATCAGCACGTCAGCGGCGGCCCAGAGGAGGTAGTAGCCGAGCGCGTACTCGACGACGTCCTCGACGAATCCGCGCCGCGCGCCGCGCGCCACGTGCCGCGGCACCCAGACGAAGCGGAAAAACACGGCGAGCACGGTGAACGAGAGCTCGTAGACGAGCCAGATCGTCTGCCCGGGAAGATCCGGGAAGAGCGCGGCGAGGCCCGAGTGCGTGGCGAACGCCGCGACCGGCACCACGAACGTCCACGCCGTCGCCTCGCCGATCACCGACGCGAGCGAAGCGGCCGGCCGCGCGAGGCGGACGACCAAGAGGAGCACGCGAAGATCGCCGAGCAGCACGAAGATGACGAGGATCGCGGTCGCCGCCCAGGAGTCCGCGAACCCGAGCCAGCGCGGCAGCAAACCTGTCGCGAACGGATCGAGCATCGTCTCGATCGCAAAGACGATCGCGTAGGCGCGAAGGAATGGTGCGGCCGCGGGCACGACGCCGCGCGACGGCGCCGGCCGCGGGACGACGAGCAGGTAGACGAGGAATAGCGCGGGGATGACGAGCAGCGCGACCACGCCCACCGCATCGCTCTTGTAGAGCGCTTCCCAGGTCTCGAAGCCGGTCACGACGCCGTCACCGTCGAGCCACGGATCCAGCGCTCTAGGCGCGCCCAGAGCCCGATCGCGTCGAGCGAGCGGTTCGCCCACCCCGTCGTCACGCAGTAGGCGCGACGATGGGGCGGGGCGTGGTGGAGCGCGTGGTGCTCGGGCGCGAGGATCCAACGGCGCCGCTGCGCGAAGCGGGCGATCGCCGGCGCGGACGGTGCGTGCGCCCAGCGATGGAACAGGTTCGTGAGCGCGGTGCCGCCCGTGAAGACGGCGACGAACGTGTCCGCGAACGGGCCGAACGAGCCGAGTACCAGCATGATCGCGACGATCGGCACGAGGACGTAGGCGCTCGCACCGTTCAGCTCGAGGAAGCCGTGTTTCGTCATCGCGAGCGGATCGTGATGGTGCTCGCGAAACCCGTAGATCACCGTGCGGCCGAGGAGTGGCGTCTCTTCGTCGAAGAACGTGTCGCAGGCCCAGTGGACGAAGCCCGAGCCGAAGTCCGCGGCGAGCGCGCCGAGCGGAACCGCGACGAGCGCCGCGACGAGATCGAGCGGTCCGTCGAGCGCGCGCGCGAGCCGATGCACGAGCGCGAGATAGAGCACGGCGAACGCCGCAAACGCGACGGCCTCGCCAACGACGTGCAATCGCGGGCGCCTCGACATGCGGTAGAGGCTACCATCCGCCTCTCCCCCTTGGGGAGAGGCCGACGCGCAGCGGCGGGTGAGGGGGAGACCGTCTCGGAAATCGCGGTCACCGCCCCAGGCGCCGCTCCCCCGCCGCGCGGAATTCCGACCCCGGCTTCCACTCCGGCGCCTGCTCCGCATCGACGATCGCGCGCGCGACGGCGACGTAGAGCTCGGCGTCCTCGACCGCGCCCGCGGGATCCCAATCGTCGCGGACCACGTCGCTCGGCTTGTGGTAGTCGTTCGCGATGTAGCGGCGGCGTTGCTCGAGGCCCCAGCCCTCCGGCCGATCCCGCACCTCGACGCCCGGATGCGGATAGAAGGCCGGCACGCCGGCCTGGAGGAACGGCAGATGGTCGGAGCGGTAGAAGAATCCCTTCTCGGGCTCCGGGTCGCCGGCGACGACGCGTGACTGCGCCGCTGCCGCTCGCTCGACGACCTCGTCGAGCGAGGACGAGCCGCGCCCGATCATCACCACGTCGCGCGTCCGCCCGAGCATGTTGATGCCGTCGAGATTGATGACGGCCGCCGCGCGTGCGAGCGGCAGTGCGGGCGTCGCGACGTAGTGCCGCGCGCCGAGGAGGTTCTGCTCCTCGGCCGCGGTCGCGACGAAGACGACCGAGCGTCGAGGCTTCCGCTCGCCGGTCGCGAGCGCGCGCGCGACCTCGAGCATCACCGCGACGCCGGAGGCGTTGTCGATCGCGCCGTGGTAGACGCCGTTCGGCCCGACGCCGAGGTGATCCCAGTGCGCGGTCATGATCACGTGCTCCTCGGCGAGCGCGGCGTCGGCGCCCGGCAGCCGCACGACGAGGTTCGACGACTCGATCGTGCGGGTCGCGTGGCGGATCGTGGCGCGGGCCTTCGCGAGGAGCTCGGCCGCGCGGAAGCCCCGCCGGCCGGCCGCTTTGCGGAGGCTCGCGAAGTCGAGCCCCGCGCGCGCAAAGAGCTTCGTCGCGAAGTCCGTCGTGATCCAGCCCTGGAACGGAAGCTCGGCGCCCTTCCCCGCGACGTCGAACTGCTCGCCCGACCAACCCTCGGCGACGACGGACCAGGGATAGCCCGCGGCCTCCGTGTCGTGGACGACGAGGCAGCCGGCCGCGCCGAGCTCGAGCGCCTTCTCGAACTTGTAGCTCCAGCGGCCGTAGTACGTCATCGCGCGGCCGCCAAACGCGCCTTCCTCGTCGAGCGGCGGATCGCCGACGAGGACGACGAGCACTTTGCCGCGCGGATCGACCCCGGCGAAGTCGTCCCACTGGAGCTCGGGCGCCTGCACGCCGTGGCCGGCGAAGAGGATCGCGCCCTCGGCGGTCGTCTCCGGCGCCGTCTGCCGGCTCCAGGCGACGAAGTCCTCGCGAGCGCGCGCGGAGAGCGTGCCCTTCGTGTCCTCGATCGCGAGCGTCGGATCCCCCGCTGGCGCGAGACCGACGAGCGGCACGGGCTGGCGGAAGCCTCCGCCGGGCGCGGCGGGCGCGAGGCCGATCTCACGAACGCGCGACTCGAGATAGTCGAGCGTCAACTGCTCGCCGCGACCGCCGGGCGCGCGTCCCTCGAACTTGTCGGACGAGAGCACGCGCACGTGCTCGAGGATCCGCTCGCCGGAGATCTTGCCGGCGGGCGCAGGCGCGCGCGAGCACGCCGCGGCGAACGCCACGAGGAGGACCACCACTCTCATCGCGGCGCCGTCCTACGCGACCGCGCGCGCCCTGTCACGAACGGCGGGCGAGGAGTCCGTCCGAGTAACCCGGACCGAGCATGCGAGTCGAGCGCCAAGCAGCGCAAGGATCGGAACGTCCGGCGGACGTTCCGATGCCGACCAACGGGAGGCCGGCCCGCAGGCGAGCGGAGCGAGACCAGGGAGCCCCGAGCGATAGCCGCTGCGCTATCTCGAGGGGCGATGACGCCGCGATGCGCCGGCGATCGGCTCGCAGGCGACGGGAGCCGGTTACTCGGACGGGCTCCTGATTGCGACAGCCCTTCGTCTCGCGCATCGTCTTCGCCGCGATGGCGTTTCGCTACCACGAAGGTGAGCGCGCGCTTCAGGAGCGCGCCGGCACGCGCGCGATGGCCGACAAGATCGGCAACGCCGTGCATGGCGAGCTGTCGGACGAGCGGCGCGAGTGGCTGGCGAGCCTCCGCTTCGTGATCGCCGGCGGCCTCGACTCGGCCGGCCGCCTCTGGGCGACGGCGCGCTTCGGGAGGCCCGGCTTCGTTCACGTGGTCGGCGACGCCGCGCTCCGCATCGAAGGCCGCGCGCCGGTCGCGGATCCGCTGGCCGGCGCGCTCACGCGCGGCGCGCCGATCGGCCTTCTCGCGATCGAGCTCGCCGCGCGGCATCGCCTGCGGATCAACGGCACGGTCGCCGAGAGCGACGAGACGGGCCTCACGATCTCGACCTCGGAGGTTTTCGGCAACTGTCCGAAGTACATCCAGCGCCGCACCGTGCGAGCCGTCGCGGCGAGGGCCACGGGCGGAGGCACGGCCTCACCGACGCTCGGCGCGGACGCGCGCGCGATGATCGAAGAAGCGGACACGTTCTTCCTGGCGACGGGGCACGCCGAGCGCGGCGTCGACGTCTCGCATCGCGGCGGCCGGCCGGGGTTCGCCCGCGTGACGAGCCCCTCGACGCTCGAATGGCCGGACTACTCCGGGAACGGCATGTTCCTCTCGCTCGGCAACCTCGCCCTCGATCCGTCGGCGGGAATTCTGGTGGTCGACTTCGAAGGCGGACGAACGCTGCATCTCACCGGGAGCGCGATCGTCGATTGGTCCCCCGAGCGCGTCGCCCGGCACACCGGCGCCGAGCGAGTCGTCGTCTTCGAGGTCGACGAAGCACGCGAGCTCGTCGCCGGCTCGCCGCTCAGGTTCGACTACCTGGACGAGTCGCCGTTCAACCCGCGCTGAGCGTTACGACCTTTGGCCACTCACTGGCGACTGGCGACCACAGTATCGACGTTCATCGGGGTCAGGGCGGTCGACTCTTCCACGGGAGCATCCAGCATGAACCCGGAGACGAGTGCGGCGAGGACCCACGCCCAAAGTTGCCAGTTGGAGATCGGATTTTGCTGTCGGGCCACGGCGCACCTCGCTTTCTCTAATGATGCGCTACGTTGCCCGTAGCGATGCGCGGTCCCTGAAAAAACGCGGGGCGGCCCGTTTCGGACCGCCCCGCGGTGAAAATCTTTCGGTTTTCCGACTACTGCTTGGCGATGTTCACCACCTGGATCTCGGTGAAGCCGAGAAGACCCCACGGGCCGTTCTCGACGCCCACGCCCGACCACTTGGCGCCGCCGAACGGCAGGTTCGGGGCGATCGCCAGGTGCTGGTTCACCCAGGCGCTGCCGGACTCCAGCCGGCCGGCGACTTCCGTCGCCTCGTCGATGTCGCTGCCCCACACCGAGCCGGAGAGACCGAACTTCGTGCCGTTCGCGCTCCGGACCGCGTCGTCGACATCTTTGTACGGAATGACCGGCAGCGCCGGCCCGAACTGCTCCTCGTCGACGAGACGGGTGCCGTCGGCGATGTCGGAGACGATCGTCGGCTTGTAGAAGTAGCCCTCGCCGCCGAGGCGCTCGCCGCCGGTGACGATCTTCGCGCCTTGCTTCCGCGCGTCCTCGACGAGCTCCGACACGCGCTCGAACTGCGGCTTGTTGTTGACCGGTCCGAGCTGCACGCCTTCTTCGAGGCCGTTGCCGACCTTGGCGTTCTGCGCGAGCTTGGCGAACTCCGCGACGAGCGGCTGATAGATCGACTCGTGCGCGTAGACGCGCTTGATCGCGCTGCAGATCTGGCCGTTGTTCTCGAACGCGCCCCAGAAGATCTTCTCGGCCGTCTCTTTCGGATTCACGCTGCGCAGGATGATCGCGGCGTCGTTGCCGCCGAGCTCGAGCGTGAGGCGCTTCAGGTCCGGTGCGGCCGAGGCCATCACCTTCTTGCCGGTCGCAACCGAGCCCGTGAAGGACACCTTCCGCGGAATCGGATGCGAGGACATCATGCCGCCGAGCTCGTTGCCGCCGGTGACGGCGTTGACGACGCCCGGAGGAAGGATGTCGCGGAGCATCTCGGCGAGGACGAGGGTCGTGATCGGCGTGTAGGGCGACGGCTTGATCACGATCGTGTTGCCGGCGAGGAGCGACGGCGCGATCTTCCAGACTGCGAGCATCAGCGGGTAGTTCCACGGCGTGATCGCCGCGACGACGCCGAGCGGGCGGCGGCGGATCTCGACGCGACGAGCCTCGTCGTCCTGGACGACCTCGACCGGGAGGTCGAGCGTGGCCGTGTACTGGAACCACATGGAGGCGCCCATGATCTCTTCCATGGCCTTCCCGAGCGGCTTGCCCTGCTCCTGCGTGAGGATCGGCGCGAGCTCGCCCATCTTCTCCTGCAGTCGGGTCGGCGCAGGCGAGGAGCGCTTGCTTGCGCACGTTGATGTCCTTGCTCCACGTCGTGTACGCGCGCGCCGCGGCGGACATCGCCTCGTCGAGCTGCTCCTTCGTGCACTCCGGTACCTGGGCGAAGACCTGCCCCGTCGCCGGATTGATCACGCCGGCGGTGGACTTGCCCTTCACCGCCTTGCCGTCGATCGTCATCGTGTATTCGGCCATCGGAAATCCTCCTTCAGAGGTGTGTCGCGAGAGTTCGGAGAAGCGATGAACCTATGCCAGTCTCCCGCCGGAGACAAACCTCTTTCGAGGCGAGGAGGGCGGAAATGGGATCGAAGGTCGTAGTCTTGTTGAGCCACCTCTCCCCATTGGGGAGAGGTCGACGGCAAAGCCGTCGGGTGAGGGGGAGAATCGCGTTGCTCAGAGGCCCCCTCGCGGTCGCGGTTCTGCTGATGTCGACCGTGTCGACGCCCGCAGTCGCGAAGCGGATCGAGTTCGGCATTCAGACCCCGCAGGAGAACGTCACCTTCGCCGAGGTGCTGGCCACCTGGCAGGAAGCCGAGCGGCTCGGCTTCGACCACGCGTGGGGCTACGACCATTTCGCCCCGCTCCTCGGCGAAAAGGACGGTCCCGTGCTCGAAGGCTGGACGATGCTCGCCGCGCTCGCGCGCGAGACGAAGAAGATCCGGATCGGCCTCCTCGTCACCGGGAACACGTACCGGAACCCCGCGATCCTCGCGAAGATGGCGACGACGGTCGACCACCTGAGCGACGGCCGCCTGAACTTCGGCATCGGCGCCGCGTGGGAAGGCTACGAGCACAAGGCGTACGGCGTGCCGTTCTACACCGACAAGGAGCGCGCCGAGCGTTTCGGCGAAGCGCTCGAGGTGATCACCAAGCTCTGGCGCGACGACCACCCGACGTACGCCGGCCAGGCGTACAGCCTATTGTCGGCGCCGTTCGCCCCGAAGCCGATCCAGAAGCCGCATCCCCCGATCGTGATCGGCGGCAAGGGCAAGAAGTGGATCATGCCGCTCGTCGCCAAGTACGCCGACGAGTGGAACGTTCCGATCGGCCTCGAGCCCGCCGAGGTGAAGGAGCGGATCGGCGAGATGAAGGCCGAGTGCGACCGCATCGGGCGGAAGCCGTGCGTCGAGCGGGTCTCGGTGTTCCTGCCGCTGATCTCGATCACGAACGTCCCGCTCGCGGGACCCGCGACGCGGCTCGGCGCGCGGCTGCTGGTCGACAAGCGGATCGCGAAGTCGCTGCTGGTGGGGTCGGGAGGGGCGATCCGGGATCGGCTGCAGCAGTACGTGGATGCCGGCGCGACGAGTGTGATCGTCTCGCTACGGCCGCCCTACGACCTCGAGCTCATGCGAGAGTTCGCGAAAGAGGTGATGCCGGCGTTTCGGTGAGCGACCGCTCGGGCCGGAACAGAAAGAGCCCTACATCCCGCGTAGCAATTGGTACGCGGCTTCGCCTATTTGACCAAACGGGCGCGCGCCTCGACTCCGTGACGCTCGAGCGACCCGAAACGCTTGGCGAGACCTCGCTCGGACAGGCGTCGCGCGGCGATTCGAAAGCCTAGGAAGTCGGCAACCTTCTCGTTCGCGCGTCGACCAATCGCCCGTCGCGTCTTCTCGTTCCAACCCCAGTAATCGCCGTGATTCGCTTCATTCATCGAGGTCTGTCGCAATCGAATCGGCCGCTCGAGACCGGACCATAGCTCGTGGCCGAGCGCCGTGGGGAGCACGCCGGTCATCCCCGCCGTCTCGCCGAGCGGGAACGCATAGGCGAGCACCTCGTCGCCGGTCGAGCTGAGACTGAGAACCCCTTCGGCGACAGCGTCGATGCCGGCGCGAAGGGGCCGACGACGTTCGAGCAGGAAGGTTGGAACCGCGGCTGCCATCAAAACGAAGCGCCGAAGAAAGATGCCCGGCACCGCGCGCAACCGATCCGCGAGCTCGCATGCGACTCGGCAGCCCAGCGAATGCGCGATGACGTCGACCGAAGTCCACCCTCCCCGCACCACCGCGTCGCGGAGAGCGTCGGCCAGCTTGTCCGCCGTCTGCTCTGCGCGCTTGATTGCGAACGGATAGAAGAGAAACGATGCTGGGCCCCAGCTTTCATCTCCCGGCCAAAAGACCTCGACCAGCGCGCCGCCCGCCACGGCATCCGAGGGGACTTGCGCGATTTCGCTCTGTAGCCGGCGACACCAATCGTACGCGAGGGCGGCATCGTCGTAGTCGTTGTTGTACCCGTGAATGAGGAGAACGACGTGCTTCCGGCTCGTGAGCGCGGTCCTCGGACCGATCAGTGCAGCCGAGCTGACCGCTCCCCCCTTCGACTGGACGCGTAACGAAACGTAGGGGTTTGCTGCCACTTCTACGTGGTTTTCGGCTTGCCGAACTCGGCGAGACTCCCGGCAACATCCTTCGCGAACGGCGCGATGAGACCTGCGACGAGCGCGATCGCGACGAGCGGGATCCACCCGAGCTCCTTCGATGCCGAGCTCACCTTCATCGCATAGAGGAAGAGCGACGCTCCCAAAACGACGCCCGCGAGCTGGTTGATCCGGGCCCAACGGTATTCGAGATCCGCCTGGAGCGCATCGAGTCGCCGTGCCACCAGATGACCAAGCCGGGCGCGCGCTTGAGTCGCATCGCGAACCTCCTTCCCGCCCTCACCCTCCGCAGCAAACGATGCGGGTTCGGCAGCGGCCTTCGTGGCAAACTCCCTCCAGCGCCCCTGATCGTCGACGACCGCTGCCAGCGCCGGTGATGTCTCAGCGCGAACCGGCGGACGGGTGATGAACTGGTAGAACCCCGGATAGTTGGTCGGAAAGTCGAGCGCGATGTTCGCAGCGGCCTGCATCTGGCCGAGCACTTTCTCGGACGGTTGATCGAGCAGCACCGCGTCGGAGGTGCCGTCGCCGATCGCGAGCACGAGCATGTCGCCGTACGCAGCGTCGTCGGTGCCGAACCACTTCCGTACGAGACGTCGATTGAAGTGCAAGCGGAATCGCGAGACCGCTTTCGCAAACTCGATGAGCGCCATGGACATCGTTCCCAACGCGGCAAGCAGGACAGCGTAGCTCAGCGCCTGCGCTCCCATTCGCTCGAGTTCCTCCAAGATGGGGGCATGCGAAGTGCCGGCGGTCTCCGGCTGAGCGAAAACCTGCGTGGCAACGATCCCTGAAACGAACGTCATTGCAACGATGACGAACTTCGCACTCATACGCGGATCCTCCCCCGGAATGTGACGGAAGCGCTATTTCCGGCATGGCGACTGCCTCGTTCGCAACCAAAAACGCACGGGGCGATCGATAACGGAGGCGCGCCGAGGCTCTGCGACCTCAGTAGATCCGGATCTCTTCCGACAACTGCACGACCGCACCCGCAGCCTGCGGCCCGAACGCGATCTCCGAGTTCTCCACGTCGATCGGCAGGTTGCGGAAGAACTGCACCGACGCGACGTCTCCTGAGAGAATGCGCCGTTCGATCCCCACGGCCGATCCCTCGATGATCGCGACGCTCCCGGCCCGTCGAGTCTCGGCGAGGCCGACGCCGCCGACACCGGCCGGGCACGGAGTATGGATCGCGTCGAAGCTGCCTTCCGCCGAATCCAGCGTTGAGACGTCCCCGCACCCGCCGACGAACAGCGGCGCGACGTCGGTGCGGAACCCGTCGACGTACTCGGCGCGGACGTCCAGCGGAACCGACAGGCTCGCGTACGCGACGGGCATCGGCCCGACGGTCACGTCAGTCCGCACGCCGCTCCCACCCGGAAGGAGCTCGACCCGGATCTCGAACGGCGCGCCGGGGCAATTGGAGTCGGGCCCCGTCAGCATGCCGTTCGTCGAGCCGAGCGAGGTCACGTTCGACTCGTGGGTGTCGCTGTGATCGCAGCTGCCGATCACGTAGTAGCCGCCGGTGCTCTCCGAGACGTTCACGCCGTCGACCTGGAAGCGGACGATTCCGCTCGGCACCCACAGGACTTGGACGTCCCGCCCTTCACCGCCACCACCGCCGCCGTCGCACCCGAGCGTCAGCGCGCACACTGCCAACCGAAGAAGCTTCAACGCGCGTTCTTGATCAGTTGAGGGCGCCGGGGAACGCCAACGTGAACGGTGCGATCTCCGCGTCGAACGTCTCGCCGCCGTCCGTCACCATCCGGTACGTGCCGCGCATGCTCCCGACCTGCGTCGGGAGCGGGCAGCCGCTCGTGTATTGAAAGCCCTCGCCCGGCTCGATCCGCGGCTGCTTGCCGACCACGCCGGCACCCTTCACCTGCTGCTCCTTGCCGAGGCCGTCGGTGATGATCCAGTGCCGCGAGACCAGCTGCACGGGCTCGTCGCCCTCGTTCAGCACGGTCACGTGGTAGGCGAAAAAGAAGAGCCCCTGCTGGGGGTTCGAGCGCTCGGCGACGAACTCCGGCTCGACGATGACGCGGACCCCGCGGGTGACGGCCTCGGACATGATCCGGGCTTTCTTAACCGGGTCGGGGGAGACCGGCAACCGCGGGCGGCTCCCCCTCACCCGGAGGCTTCGCCTCCGACCTCTCCCCAAGGGGGAGAGGTGAGGTGTCGTCTCATCTGGGGATCTATGAGAAACTGCGCGGACTTTGGCCCGGACTCCTGAACCTTCGCTCTTCGAGCGACTCCTCCGCGAGCGGATCGTCCTCTTCGACGGCGCCCGCGGCACCATGATCCAGAAGGCGAAGCTCACGGAGGAGGACTTCCGGGGCGAGCGCTTCCGTGACCATCCGAAGCCGCTCCGCGGCGACAACGACCTGATCGCGTTCACCCGCCCGGACCTCCTCGAGTCGATCCACCGGGCCTTCTTCGACGCCGGCGCCGACGTCGCCGGCACGAATACCTTCAACGCGACCCGCGTCTCGCAGGCCGACTACGGCCTCGAAGACGTCGTCTACGAGCTCAACGTCGAGGCCGCGCGGATCGCCCGCCGCGTCGCCGACGAGTACTCGACGCCGGACCGCCCGAAGCTCGTCGCCGGCGCGATGGGGCCGACGAACCGCACGCTCTCGATCTCGCCCGACGTCTCGAATCCGGCGTACCGCGCGCTCCGCTTCGATCAGATGAAGGACGCGTACGCGGAACAGGTGCGCGGGCTCATCGAGGGAGGCGTCGACTTTCTCCTGATCGAGACGATCTTCGACACGCTGAACGCGAAGGCGGCGATCTTCGCGATCGAGGAAGTGTTCGCGGACATCGGCCGGCGCGTGCCGGTGATGATCTCGGTCACGATCACGGATCGGAGCGGCCGCACGCTCTCCGGCCAGACGGTCGAGGCGTTCTGGCTCTCGATCTCGCACGCGCGACCGCTCGTCGTCTCGATCAACTGCGCGCTCGGCGCGACCGAGATGCGCCCGTACGTCGAGGAGCTCGCGACGGTCTCCGACGCCTACATCGGCTGCTATCCGAACGCCGGCCTGCCGAATGCCTTCGGCGAATACGAGGAGCTCCCCGAAGACACGGCGCGCGAGCTCCGTGAATTCGCCGAGCGCGGCTGGCTGAACGTCGTCGGTGGCTGTTGCGGCACGACCCCGGACCACATCCGCGCGATCGGCAAGGCCGTCGCCGGCCTGAAGCCGCACGCGCGCACACCGGTCGAGAAGCTCACGCGGTTTTCCGGCCTCGAAGCCTTCACGATCCGTCCCGAGACCGGCTTCGTCATGATCGGCGAGCGCACGAACGTGACGGGCTCGAAGCGCTTCGCGCGGCTCATCAAGTCGAACGACTTCGACGGCGCGCTCGCGGTCGCGCGCGATCAGGTCGCCGGCGGCGCGAATCTCATCGACGTCAATATGGACGAGGGTCTGCTCGATTCCGAGAAGACGATGACGCACTTCTTGGATCTCGTCGCCGGCGAGCCCGAGATCGCGCGCGTGCCGGCGATGATCGACAGCTCGAAGTGGTCGGTGATCGAGGCGGGTCTTCGTTGCGTTCAAGGAAAAGCGGTCGTCAATTCGATCTCGCTCAAAGAAGGCGAGGACAAGTTCCGCGAGCAGGCGCGGCTCGTCCGCCGCTACGGCGCCGGCGTCGTCGTCATGGCCTTCGACGAAGAGGGACAGGCAACGAGCGTCGATCGGCGCATCGCGATCTGTCAGCGCGCATATCGAATTCTCGTCGACGAAGTCGGCTTCGCGCCCGAGGACATCATCTTCGACCCGAACGTGCTGGCGATCGCGACCGGCATCGAGGAGCACGACGAGTACGCGGTCGCCTACATCGAGGCGACGCGGCGCCTGAAGCAGGCGTGTCCCGGCGCGAAGGTGAGCGGCGGCATCTCGAACCTCTCGTTCTCGTTCCGCGGCAACGACATCGTCCGCGAAGCGATGCACGCGGCGTTCCTCTACCACGCGATCCACGCGGGCCTGGACATGGGCATCGTCAACGCCGGGCAGCTCGCGGTCTACGAGGACATCCCGAAGCCCCTGCTCGAGCACGTCGAGGACGTGATCTTCCATCGCCGCCCCGACGCGACCGAGCGTCTCGTCTCGTTCGCCGACACGGTGAAGGGCAAGGGCGAGGCGCGCGTCGTCGACCTCGCTTGGCGGAAGGCTCCGCTCGGCGAGCGGCTCGCGCATGCGCTCGTGCAGGGCATCGACCAGTTCGTCGAGGAGGACTTGGTCGAGGCCCGACAGGTCTACGCGCGACCGCTCGAGATCATCGAAGGGCCGCTCATGGACGGCATGAAGGTCGTCGGCGACCTCTTCGGCGCGGGCAAGATGTTCCTGCCGCAGGTCGTGAAGAGTGCGCGCGTGATGAAGAAGGCGGTCGCCTATCTCCTGCCCTACATGGAGCAAGAGAAGGCGAAGAACGCCACTCCCTCACGCCAGGCGAAGATCCTGCTCGCGACCGTGAAGGGCGACGTCCACGACATCGGCAAGAACATCGTCGGCGTCGTGCTCGGCTGCAACAACTACGAGGTCATCGACCTCGGCGTGATGGTGCCGACCGAGAAGATCCTCGCGACCGCGAAGTCGGAGAACGTCGACATCGTCGGGCTCTCCGGCCTCATCACACCGTCGCTCGACGAGATGGTGCATGTCGCGCGCGAGATGGAGCGCTCGGGCTTCCAGCTCCCGCTCCTGATCGGCGGCGCCACCACGAGCCGGCAGCACACCGCGGTGAAGATCGCGCCGGAATACGGGCGGCCGACCGTTCACGTGCTCGATGCGTCGCGCGCGGTCGCCACCGTGTCGAGCCTCCTCTCGACCGACAAGCGCGGCGACTTCGACACCACGAACCGAAAGGACCAGGAGCGACTCCGCGCGCTCTTCCGCGAGAAGCAGGCGCGCCCGCTCGTGCCGTACGCGAAGGCGAAGGAGAAGCGCTACGCGATCGAGTGGCGCGCGGAAGATCTCGCGCGCCCGTCGTTCTACGGCGTCCGCGCGCTCGACGACTTCCCGCTCGCGGAGCTCGTCCCGTACGTCGACTGGACGTTCTTCTTCCACGCGTGGGAGCTCCGCGGGAAGTTTCCGCAGATCCTCGACCATCCCGAGATGGGCAAGGCCGCGCGCGACCTCTACGACGACGCGCGGAAGCTCCTCGATCGCATCATCCGCGAGAAGCGCCTCGTCGCGCGCGGCGTCTACGGCTTCTGGCCGGCGAACGCCGAGGACGACGTCGTCGTCCTCTTCACCGACGAAACGCGATCGCACGAAGCGGCGCGCTTCGTCTGCCTCCGCCAGCAGGAAGCGAAGACCGACACGCAAGACGCCTTCAAGTCACTCGCCGATTTCGTCGCGCCGCTCACGAGCGGGCTCGTCGATTCCGTCGGCGCCTTTGCGGTCACGACCGGCATCGGCGCCGAGGAATTCGTCCGCGAGTTCGAGGCGAAGCACGACAACTACGGCGCGATCATCGTGAAGGCGCTCGCGGACCGTCTCGCCGAGGCGTTCGCGGAACGCCTCCACCTTCAAGCCCGCCGCGACTGGGGCTACGGCGAGAGCGAGGGGCTTTCGAACGAGGACCTGATCGCCGAGAAGTACCGCGGCATCCGGCCGGCATTCGGCTACCCGGCGTGCCCCGAGCACTCCGAGAAGCGCCCGCTCTTCGATCTCCTCCAGGCCGAGTCCCAGGGCATGGAGCTGACGGAGCACTTCGCGATGCTGCCGGCCGCGTCCGTTTCCGGCCTCTACTTCGCCCATCCGCGGGCTCACTACTTCAACCTCGGCCGCGTCGACCGCGATCAAGTCGGGTCGTACGCGGCGAGGAAGAAGATCGACGTGCGCCAGGCCGAGCGCTGGCTTTCCCCGAACTTGGGCTACGAGCCCGACTAGTTCATCACCCCTCTTCGCGCCCAACCGCGCATCGCTACGCCCGCCGTAGCGCCCCCCGTTCGGAACGAACTCACGGGAGGAAGGCGATGAGCACGAATACCATGGCGCAGGCGATGGATCTCACAGTCCGCGGGGGAGCCGAGGTCGGCACCCGCAAGGAGCCCGGCAGCTTGCAGCGGGCGATGGCGCTCGGCTTGATCGCTGCGACGCTTCTCGGCGCCGCCGCGCTCGGCCGCTTGCAGGCGACGATCACGAGTCGCGACGCCGAGATCCTGCTCCTCAACCAGACGCGGTTCGATCTCGAGACGCGAATCTCCGATCTCGATCATCGGCTCCGCGTTCTGTGGGACGACGTGCGGGTCGCCGAGGAGAAGGCGCAGAAGGCCGCGAAGCGCTCCTAGGACGACGCCGAGTAGGACACTCCTGCGGGCCTCTCTCGACGAGAGTGCCTAGCGCGTCGACGCCCGCAGGAATGTCCCCGTCCGGCGTATAACGCCGACGGCGTTCTACCCCGGGGCTGCGCCCGTCGCCGCGTACGCTTCCTTCCACCGCGCGACGTGCTCGGCGTTGTCGTGCTGCCAGGGGTGGAAGCCCGGGACGAAGTACGAAGCCCAGTTCCGCCACATGCGCCACATGCCGCCGGGCTTGATCCAGAGGAAGCGGAACACCGACCACCAGCCCTTGAGATCGCTCGCGCCGCCGTCGGCCTTCACCATGCGGTAGTGCGCCCGCACGACCTGGAACCAGAAATCGACGGTCGTGAAGAGCATGACGAGCGTGCGGCGCGCGTAGGCGGCGACGCCCTTCCCCGCCACCTCTTCGAAGACGTCGAACGCGACCGCCTTGTGCTCGGTCTCCTCGATCGCGTGCCAGCGCCAGATCGCCGCCATGCGCGGATCGGCGCCGTCGAGGTGCGAAGGATCCGTGAGAAGCGCGTCGGCCATGATCGCGGTGAAATGCTCGAGCGCGATCGTCGCCGCGAGCTGCTCGATCTGCGGCGCCGTCGCGCGCACCTGATCGAGGTGCGCGAGGACGCGCGCCTCGAGCTCGGCAACCGGCAGACCCGCGGCGTCGAGCGCGCGGTTGTAGCGCCGGTGCTCGCGGCTGTGCATCGCCTCCTGGCCGAGAAAGCCCTTCAGCTCCTCTTGGAGCTTCGGCGACCGCATGCGATCCTGGTAGTGGCGGACCGCGTCGATGAAGAACGTCTCGCCTTCGGGGAAGAAGATCGACAGTGCGTTGAAGAAGTGGGAGACGTGCAAGCCTTCCGGATGCCAGCTCCGGAAGTCGACGCCGTCGATGTCGAACTTGAGGTCGCGCTTGGGGATGTCGAGTGCTTTCGCGGTGCCGGTCGAGCTCATTGCGAATTCTCCCTTTCTTGTGTTACACGAATTCATGTCACATTGTTCGATGGGCTGTCAAGCGGTGATTCGTGGGGCGTGATCCGGGCTGGATGACGATCGAGGAACTCTCGATCCGTTCAGGGGTTACGACGCGGAACATCCGCGCCTACCAGAGCCGCGGGCTGCTCGCGCCGCCGGTCGCGCGGCCGAAGGAGCGCGCCGCTTTCTACACTCCGGATCACCTCGCCCGGATCCGCCTCGTCCACCGCCTGCAGGAGCGCGGCTTCTCGCTTGCGGGCATCGCCGACCTGATCAGCGCCTGGGCCGAAGGCAAGAGCGTCGAGCAGGTCCTCGGCATCGAGACGGCGATCGCGGAATCGAACGACGCCGAGGAAGCGCGCGTGATGAGCGCGAAGGAGCTTCGCGAGCTCACGCCGAAGGGGGTCGACGCGGACGACGCGCTCCGCAAGCTCGAAGCCGTGGGCCTCGTCGCCAAGCGCGAGAAGGGCTACCGCGTGCAGCATCCGAGCGTCCTCCAGCTCGGGCTCGACGCGCTCGCCGCGGGCATTCCCTTCACGGAGATTCCCGAGGAGTTCGTGCGGCTGCAAGCGGACATCCACCGCATCGCGCAGCGCTTCGTCGGACTCTACGTGAAGTACGCCGTCGAGCCGTTCCTCGAGGCCGGCATGCCCGCCGAGCGACTGCCCGAGCTCCTCGATCGCATCAAATCGATTCGGAAGCTCGCGGTCGACGCGATGTTGCCGCTCATGCGCCAGGCGATGGCCGATGAGATCGAGGCGGCGGTGCGCGCGCACCTGCCGATGCCGGAAGAGTCTAAGTAGAGGTCGACTCCCCCTCACCCGCCGGCTTTGCCGTCGGCCTCTCCCCAAAGGGAGAGGCGGGGATCAGTCGCCGAGGGCGGTGCGGAGCTCGCGGAGCTTCGCTTGCACGCGCTTGGCGTTCTCGGGGCCCATGCGGACGAGGTGCTTTTCCGCGGGCGCGAGCTCCTCGAGCTTCGGATCCGCGTAGCGGTAGCTCTTCACCTTCGGACGGAGCTCGACCTTCTCGCTCGGCACGGGCACGCGCTCGAGCCGCTCGAGCGCGCGCGCGAGCACTTCGCGGAAGCGCCGGTTCGGGTAGCCGAGCTCGCGGTATTCCTGATCGAGCCGCGGCTCGAGCTCGGCGAACGCGGCCGCCACGCCGGCCACGTCGATCGACGCGATCGCGTCCGCGACGGGGTCGTAGCGTTCGTAGCTCTTGGGCGAGACGAAGATCCGCCCACCCCGCTGCGAAACGGCGAAATCGTCCCGCGGATCGAGTGCGATGAGATTCTGCCGCGGGCTCTTCCCCTCGGCGATGTTGTCGACGGAGACGACGAAGCGCCGCACGAGCCCCGGCGTGGCGAGGAGCTTCACGACCTGCGGATGCGACGAGAGGGCGGCGACCACGCGGCGCACGAGCTCGTCGAGCGTCTCCTCGGCGGCGGGCGTGAGCGTCGGGCCGGGCGTCGGCGTCGGCGGTCCGGGCGTCTCCGTCGGCGTCGCATGCGCCTCCGCACCCGGCGTCTCGAGCCACGACGGCAGCGGCGGCGCGGGCAGGCGCCCGCCATCTCGGCGGAGGAAGTAGAAGTACGCGCCGACCGCGGAGAGCGTCACGACGACGCCGATCACCGCGAGACGGACGCGCCGCCGGCGACGATCCTGCGCAATCTGCTCCTCGAAGTATTCCGCCATCGGTTCGCGTCGCGGTCGGACACTCGTCCGTCTCTTTCGTCTAGCCGAGGTTCGGCGCGGTTGCGACCACCTATGCGCGTGGATATCGTCCCGCGCGATGGACCCGAAAAAGCTTCGCGACATCGCCCGCCACGTGTTCGGTCAGCTCTCCGGCGCCGTCGTCACGACGATGATCGTGCTCGGCGGCAAGCTCGGTCTCTATCGAGCGATGCTCGGCGCCGGGCCGCTCTCCGCGGCCGAGCTCGCGGCGAAGAGCGGCTTGAACGAGCGCTGGGTGCTCGAGTGGCTCCGCAATCAGGGCGCCGCGGGGATCCTCACCGTGCATGGCGAGGATCGTTTCGAGCTTTCGGAGGAAGCCGGCGCGATCCTCGGCGACGAAGGCCACCCCGCGTTCGGGATGGGCTTCTTCGAGCAGCTCCCGACGTTCGTCTCCGTGCTCGAAAAGCTACCCGAGGCGTTTCGCACCGGGCGCGGGCTTCCCTACGACGCGCTCGGCGCGCAAGGCGCGAGTGGCGTCGAGCGCGGCTTCGCGCCGTGGTTCCGTGCGTTCCTCGTGCCCGTCGTGCTGCCAAAGCTCGAAGGCATCGTCGACAAGCTACGCGCCGGCGCGAGCGTCGCCGACGTCGGCTGCGGCGCCGGCGTCGCGCTCCTCGAGATGGCGAAGGCGTTCCCGAAGTCCGAGTTCCACGGCTACGACATCTCGAAGCACGCGCTCGAGCGCGCGGAGCGGAACAAGAGCGCCGCCGGCGTCGCGAACGCGACGTTTCACGATGCGAGCGGCGATCGCCTCCCGGCCGACGGCCGCTTCGACTTCATCACCGCCTTCGACTGCATCCACGACATGACGCGGCCGGCGGAGGTGATCGGCGCGATCCACGGCGCGCTGAAGCCCGACGGCACGTGGCTCGTCGTCGACATCAAGGGCAAGGCCACGTTCGCCGAGAACGCGCGCGAGAACCCGATGGCCGCGATGATGTACGGCTTCTCGGTGCTCGCCTGCATGTCGTCGGCGCTCTCCGAGCCCGGCGGCGCGGGGCTCGGCACCCTCGGCTTCCATGAAGCCGTGGCGGCGGAGATGGCGAAGGGCGCGGGCTTCTCGCGCTTCCGCCGCCTCGACGTCGAGCACCCGATGAACGCGTTCTACGAGGCGCGCCCGTAAAGAGGGACGCTCCTCCTCGACGCTTTCGACGCGACGATCATGAGGATCGCGTCGGAGAGGAACGTCCCCGTCTCGCGTAAAACGCTACGCGTTCTACGCGACGCTGGTCTGCAGTTCGTCTATCGCGTGCACCGGCGCGTCGGCGCCGTGCATGAATGGGCCGATCGCGGCGTAGACCATCTGCTGCTGCTGCACGCGGTTCTTGCCGGCGAACGCCGGCGACACGACGCCGACGCGGAAGTGGCCGGGATCGCCCGGCAGCACCGTCACCTCGGCGCCGGGCAGCGCGGTCGCGATCGCGCGCCGGAGCTCGTCCGCCAGGTCCTTCGAGGATCGACCGATCTGGATCGCCATGCCTCATTCGATAAGCTCCCGCCCGGGCCCACGCAATGAGCGAACGTCCGACGGGATTCATGCGATTTCTGTTTCGCGCGCCCGTGCCGTTCTTCCGCCGCGGGCTCGGCGGCGTGTTCCGCGCGCTCGGCCTGCCCTGGATCGAGCTCCACACTCGCGGGCGGAAGAGCGGTCGGCCGTACACCGTGCTGCTCGACTGCCTGCACGAAGACTCCGCGACCGGCCGTTACTTCGTGCAGTCTGCCTACGGCATGCGGGCCGACTGGGTACGGAACGCGCTCGCGCAAGGCACGTTCGAGGCCGCGCTCGGGCGCGACCGATTCGCCGCGACCCTCGAGCGCGTCTCCGACGAGGAAGCGAAAGACCTCGCGGAGACGGTGCGCGGCAAGCACCCGATCTACACGCGCCTCGTCGCGCTCACGATGGGGCAGCGCGATCTCTCGGATGCCGGCCTCGCGCACTGGGCGGCGAGGTTCCCGACGCTCGCGATCCGGCGCGTCGACTAGCTCCCCCTCACCCGCGCTTCGCGCGACCTCTCCCCAACGGGGAGAGGTGGGGACTCGCATTACGCCGGCGGAGCCGGCTTCTCGAGCTCGGCGACCACCAGCGTCGGATAGCCCGTCGTGTAGGCGAGGAACTTGCCCTGGATCTCCGCGCCGGGCGGCGCCTCGCTCACGAGCTTCACGAATTCCTTCTGCCCCATCAGCGCGAAGCGGCGACCGAGCACGCGCGAGAGATAGCGGTCGAGCGGCGTCTCGCCCGGCGTCCGGTACTCCGTGATGAAAAACTGCCGCGTCTCGCCGCCCGGGGCGAAGATCCCGATCTCGTCGGTGACGCGCGCCTCGGCGGGCGCGCGATCGAGGTAACCCTTGATCAGATAGATCGTCGGCCGGCTCGGCATGCTGTCCGGCCAGAGGTACGACGCCGACGCGAGCGAAGCGGCGGAAAGCATGACGAGCGTGGTGAGTGCGGCGACCCATTTTCTGAGTGGATTCGTGGAGGGCGTCATCTGGCGTTCCTCGGCGAGAGCAGGCAAACGGGAAGGTCTCGCTTCGATTCCATGGATACGCTCTTCGAAGCCATCCGCAAGGCCGCCTCTCCGCGCATCTGGTCCCGCGGCGTCGAGCTCGCACGCGCCGGGCTCGTCGCGGGCGAGAGCGAGAACGAGTCGGAGATCGAGTGCCGCGTCGTGGCGGACGGTGGCCTTTCGAGCCACGCGGTCGCGCTCCACCTCGAGGAAGAGGAATGGGAGTGCGATTGCGCGAGCGTGGACGATCCCTGCGAGCACGTCACGGGCTCGGTGATCGCGATCCGCCAGGCGCGGATCGACGGCAAGCGCCTCCCGTCCGCGACCGCCGCGCAGGGTCGGATCGGCTACCGCTTCCTCCGGCAGGCCGGCGCGCTCGCGTTCGAGCGCGCGGTCGTCGCCGGCGAGCGCGAAACGCCGCTCACGACGACGCTCGTCGCCGTCGCCAAAGGGCGCGTGGACGGCCCGAGCTTCATCGCGACGCCCGCCGACCTCCTCGCGGAACGGTCGCTCGGCACTCGCCTCCGCGGGGTCCTGCCGCGAGAGACGATGGCGGCGCTCTTCGAAGCGCTCAGTCCGGATGCGGACATTCGACTCGACGGCGCGCCGATCTCGATCTCGGCGGCACCGGTCGTCCCCGAGGGGCGCCTGGAAGATCAGGGCTCGGGATTCCGCCTCTTCGTCGAGCTCGACTCGCGGATTCGCGAGAGGTTCACGAACGGCCTGGTTCTCGTTGACGACACATTGCGTCCTGTCGGGCAGACGAAGCTCACCGCGCGAAGAGCCGGGTCTCCCGCTTCACCGTCGGCACGGGCGGCACGCATCGACCCGCGCCTCGGAGAAGCTGATCATCGAGGTCCCCGCGCGGCCGCGGCGCCGACGAGCCCGGCCACACCGGCGGCGGCCTGGACATCGACCTGGACGGCAACCTGCTGCTCGGCGTCGGCGACGACGTCAACCCGCACTCCGAGCCGTCGGGCGGCTACGCCCCGCTCTCCGAGCGCACGACCGACCCGCGCCTCCACGACGCCCGCGCGACGTCGGCCAACACGAACGACCTGCGCGGCAAGCTGCTGCGCATCACGCCGAGCCGCACCGACGGCCGCGGGCTACACGGTCCCGGCCGGGCAACCTGTTCCCCGAGGCGGAGGACACGGAGGACAAGACGCGGCCCGAGATCTACGCGATGGGCTTCCGCAACCCGTTCCGCTTCTCCGTCGACCCGAACACCGGCTGGATCGGCCTCGCCGACTACGCGCCGGACTCCGGCACCGACGCGCCGGCCACGCGCGGCCCGGCCGGCATCGTCGAGTACAACCTGATCAAGCAGCCGGGCAACTACGGCTGGCCGCTGTGCATGGGCAACAACGAGCCGTTCCGCGACGTCGACTACAACGACGAGCCCGGTCACCGTCGGCGGCTTCTTCGACTGCGCCAACCCGGTCAACGACTCCGATCCGCAACACCGGCCTGACCAACCTCCCGCCGGCGCAGGCGCCGGTCATGTACTACGGCTACACGAAGTCGTCGGTCCCGGCCGTGATCCCGGCCGGCGGCGGCCTCGCCCCGATGGGCGGCCCGTTCTACGACTACGACCCGGACCTCGACTCCGACGTGAAGTTCCCGGAGTACTTCGACGGCAAGCCGTTCTTCTACGAGTGGTCCAAGAACCGCATCTACTCGATGACGCTCGACGGCGACGGGCACGAAGCTCGAGAAGATCTACCGCTTCCTGCCGACCGAGTCGTTCCTGTCGCCGCAGGACATGAAGTTCGGCCCCGACGGCGCGCTGTACACGCTGGAGTGGGGCGGCGGCTTCGGCCGTGACAACCCGAACTCGGGCATCTACCGCGTCGACTACATCAACGGCTCGCGCTCGCCGATCGCGCGCGGCCACGGCGACGCCCGACAACGGCCAGGAGCCGCTGACCGTCACGTTCGACGGCACCGCCTCGCGCGACCCCGAGGGCGGCGCGCTCACCTACGCGTGGGACTTCGACGGCAACGGGACGGCCGACGCGACCGACGCCGACCGCGACGTTCACAGTACAAGACGCCGGGCGCCTACAGCGCGCGGCTGACCGTCACCGACCCCGCCGGCAAGTCCGGCACGACGGTGATCCCGGTCACCGTCGGCAACACGCGCCCGCAGGTGTCGTTCAACGGGCCGGTCAACGGCGGCTTCATCGACTGGGGCGACGAGGTCGCCTGGGACGTGACGGTCACCGACGCCGACGGCGGCGTCGACGACCGGCGAACATCATCGTCCAGCCCGCGCTGGGCCACGACTCGCACACGCACCCGACGGTCGCCAGTACCGGGCCGACGCGGCTCGCGTCGTCACCGACCTCGGCGGCGGCCACTCGGAGGACATGAAGGTGTTCTTCGCGCTCGACGCCCGCTACACGGACGGCGGCGGCGACGGCGCGCCGCCGCTGACCGGCTCGAGCACGGTCGTGCTCCAGCCCAAGCACAAGGAGGCCGAGCACGCCGACAGATCGCCGGCACCGAGAGCCGGCGCGATCAGCGGCGACCTCGAGGGCGGCGGCGGCGCCGGCCTGCTCGGGCTCAACGCCGGCGACTGGGCGGCCTACGAGCCCGATCAACCTCACCGGCATCGACTCGCTCACGCTCCGCGTCGCCTCGACGCAGGCCGGCGGCGGCATCGAGCTGCGCAAGGACTCGCCGACCGGCGACCGTCCTCGGCACCGGCGTCGGTCCCGAACACCGGCGGCGCGCACGCGCTGGCCGACGTCACGGTCGCCGCTCGCGGCGGGCACGAGACGATGGCGCTGTACGTCGTCGTTCACCGGCAACGCCAACTTCCGGCTCAACTTCTGGGAGGCCAACGGCAAGGGCCTGTCGGCGACGGCGCGGCCCGACAGGTGCGATCACGTCCCCGACCGACATGCAGGCGCGTCGAGCCCGGCACGAGCACGCTGACCGCGACGGCGACCGACGCGAGAACGACGTCACCGGGTCGAGTTCTTCATCGACGGCGACCAAGGTCGGCGACGACGCCACGGCGCCCTACAGCGTCGAGTGGACCCAGACCGAGGAGGACTACTACGTCGTCCACGCCGTCGCGACCAACGAGCGCCGGGCTGCACGCGCACGTCGCGCAAGGTCCGCTTCACCGTCGGCGAGTTCGGCGTCCGCCCGCCGTGGACGACGTTCGGCAACACCGAGCCCGCGGCGACGTTCGACCAGCTCGGTGACAACTTCAAGGTCAGCGCCGCCGGCGCCGACGTGTGGCAGGCGCACGCAACCAGTACGGCGCCGTGTACCTGCCCGGCGGCGACGCCCGAGAACTTCGAGGCGGTCGTCAAGGTCGGCGTCGTTCGACGGCACCCACAACGCGTCGAAGGCGGGCATCATGGTCCGCAACGACATCTCGCAGGCGAACGGCTCGCCGGGCTACATGGTGTTCGCCGAGAAGGGCAACGGCGAGACGGAGTTCATGCACGACGCGGCCGGCAACGGCCAGGTCAACAACGACGGCGAGCCCGTCGCGACCGGCTGCGGCACCGGCAGCCAGCCGAGCTGGCTGAAGGTGCAGAAGAAGAACAAGGTGTTCACCGTCTGGTGCTCGCGCGACGGCACCACCTGGACGCAGGTCGGCACGCCGACGGCGATCCCGTCGGCCGCGGCCGCGCAGGACATCGGCCTGTTCGTCGTGTCGCACATCGCCGGCACGCTGGCCACGGCCGAGTTCAGCGACTGGTCGCTGACCGAGATCGACGGCGGCCCCGGATCCGACCCGAGGACCCGGCGCCGGCGTGCGCGCCGCTCAAGTCCGACGAGTTCGACGGCGCGGCGGTCGACGCCGCGCGCTGGACGACCGTCCGCGGCACGCCCACGTGGGCGGCGGCGCGGCGTCGCTGCCGATCACCAACGGCGACATCGACGGCCCCAACACCGGGCGCGATCAGCTACCTCGGCCAGGCCGCGCCGGCGGGCGACTGGACGGCGACGACGAAGGTCACGCTCACGCAGGACAACGAGTGGCAGTACGCCGGCCTGCTCCTGCACGTCGACGACGACAACTACTCGAAGGTGGCGTTCACGAAGCACTCGAACGACTCGCGGTTCTTCGAGTTCTGGTCGGAGACCGGCGGCAGCCGGACCGCGCACGGCAACAACGTGCACGGTGCCCGCGGCGTACCGGGACGACGGTGTACGTGCGCCTCGCCGGCGAGCGGCACGCAGCTGCACCGCGTCCTACTCGCCCGACGGCACGGCGTGGACCGACCATCGGGACCGGCGCCGCTCAAGGCCGGGGCCAAGATCGGCCCGGTCGCGGCGGGTGACGTCGACGCCCAGAACACAGACGGCGGCGTTCGACTGGTTCCGCATCACGCCGGACGAGGCCGCCGGAGGATCCCGGCTTCGACGACGAGTTCGACGGCGACGCGCTCGACGGCTGCCGCTGGGACAAGATCAAGGGCTGGAAGTCGAGCAACCTCGACGGTCGCCGACGGCAAGCTCGCCATCACGACGTTCGACGCCGACATCAGCGGCGCGAGCAACGGCCCGATCGAGAACCTCATCCTCCAGACCCCGCCCGAGGGCGACTGGACGGTCGAGACGAAGATGACCGCGCCGCTGAAGGACAACTGGCAGCTCGCCGGGCTTCATGCTCCACGCCGACGACGACCACTACGTCAAGTACGACGTCGTGGCCGACAACGCCCCCGGCGAGACGCCGGTGCGCCGCGTCGAGCTGCGCTACGAGAACGGCGGCGACCTGACCGGGCCCCGGCGCCGGCCCGGACCTGCCGCCGCCGGCGAGCCCGACGGACACGTGGTGGCTGCGGCTGACCAAGGCCGGCAACACCTACACGGGCGCGATCAGCGCGGACGGCGAGACCTGGCAGCAGACGCCGGGCTCGGTCACCGTCGCGCTCACCGAACCCCGGCCTCGGCCTGATGGCGATCGGCCCGAGCCAGAGCGACGGCCCGATCGACGTCACGTTCGACTACGTCAAGCTGGTCGAGGACGAGCCGGAGAACACCGCGCCGGAGATCACCTCCGCCACGGCGACCCCGAGCTCGGGCGCGGCCCCGCTGCCGGTCGAGCTTCACGGCCGCGCGACCGACGCCGACGGCGACCAGCTGTCCTACAGCTGGGACTTCGGCAACGGCGGCTCGACCGAGGACGCCACGACGAAGGACGCGACTTACACCTACACGACGCCGGGCACCTACACGGCGAAGGTGACGGTCTCCGACGGCGAGGCACACGGACACCGAGACGGTCACGGTGACCGTCGAGGAGCCGCCAGGAGCCCGGCGCCCCGACGGTCGCAGGCGTTCGCCGACCCGACGTCGGGCACGGCACCGCTCGAGGTGTTACTTCTCCGCCGACCGGGCTCGATCCCGACGGCGGCGAGCTGACTACCGCTGGACGTTCTCCGACGGCGGGACCGCGCTGGGCGACGAGCCTGGACGCGGACGCTACACGGCGGCGGGCACCTACACGGCGACCGTCGAGGTGACCGACGACGAGGGCGACAAGGCGACCGACACGGTGACGGTCACCGTCACCGCGCCGGACAACGCCGCCCCGGTGATCCGCGAGGCCGAGGCGACGCCGACGACGGGCACCGCCCCGCTCGAGGTGTGGTTCCACGCGGTCGCGGACGACCCCGAGGGCGAGCCGCTCACGTACAGGTGGGAGTTCGGCGACGGCACCGGCTCGATGCTGGGCGACGAGGCCGAGCACACCTACCTGACCAAGGGCACCTACACGGCGAAGCTGACCGTGACCGACCAGGGCGGGAAGACCGCGACGAAGGAGTTCCCGATCACGGTGACCGACCCGCCGGGCAACCGCGCGCCGGTGGTCGAGGCCGCGGCGGTCCCGGCCTCCGGCCAGGTCCCGCTGGACGTGCTCCTCACGGCCAACGGCAACGACCCCGACGGCGACGCGCTCACCTACGCGTGGGACTTCGGCGACGGGACGACCGGCCAAGGGCCGGCGCGCGCGCCACACCTACACGCAGGCGGGCACGTTCGAGGCCGACGGTCACGGCCACCGACGGCAAGGGCGGCACGGCGACCGCGACGGTGGAGATCGTCGTCGGCAACCCGCCGGCCAACCAGGCGCCGACGGTCGAGATCGCGGCCGACCCGGCCGGCGGCACCGCGCCGCTGAAGGTCAACTTCAGCGCTGCGGGCTATCGATCCGGACGGTGACGCGCTCAGCTACGTGTGGAGCTTCGGCGACGGCGGCGCGGCCGGCGGCCCGAAGGTCACGCACACGTTCGCCCAGGCCGGCAGCTACACGGTGACGGTCACCGTGAAGGACGCCCACGGCAACACCGGGCACGAAGTCGCTGACCGTGGTCGTCGCCGCCCCGCAGCAGGCCGCCGGCGGTCCGCCGGTGGCCCCGCAGGGCACGGCGGAGAGCACGTTGCAGGCGGTCGCGCCCGCGTCGATCGCCGCGTTCCGCAAGCGCGGCGTGAAGGTGACGCTGCAGTGCGCGACGGCCGGCAGCGGCAAGCTGTCCGTCCGGGTGTCCAAGCGGGTCGCCAAGCAGCTCGGCGCTGGCCCGCCGCGCCCTCGCCACCGGCACGGTCCGGTGCGTCGCGGGCAAGGCGGTCTCCTACCGCGTCAAGCCGACCGCCAAGGTGCGCAAGGCGCTGAAGGCCAAGGGCCCGAAGGCGCTCAAGCTCACGGTCCGCCTCGCGCTGCCGGGTGGCGACGCGGTGCAGCGCACGCTCACCGTCCGTCGCTAGCGCGCGCCTCCAGACCCGGCGGCGCCCCCTGCCCGGGGCGCCGCCGGGGCGCGCCCTCACCCGGCCGCCTGGTCCTGCTTGGCCTCCTTGCCGGCCTTGACGTTGGCGACCAGCTCGTGCACCGCCTTGGTGCCGCCGCCCATCACGAGGCCGGTCACGAGGATGTCGACCTCGCGGGAGACGGACGGGACCCGCAGGTAGTGCAGCAGCAGGATCCCCATCGTCCCCGCCGCGAGCATGCCGAGCGCGGCGCCGACCGCCCAGAGCGTCGACTTGTTCGCGCGGATCTGGGTCAGCAGCTCGTCGTGCCACGCGACCTTCTGCGCGGCCTCGGGGCTCGGCGCGGCGAGCGCCTCGGCGAGCGCGCGGTCGCGCGCGGCGGAGACGTCCTGCTTGCTCACGCGGCCGGAGAGCGTCGCGTCCGCGGGCTTCGCGTCACCGTCCGCGTCCGTCTTGCCGAAGAACGGCGCGAAGATGGCGAGCGCGCGCTCGATCGCGGTCGTCATGACGAAGATCAGCGCGAACGCGCTCACCTCGGGCCCGGGCGCCCAGACCCGCTCGCCGTCGTCGAGCACGATCGCGGCGACGAAGCCGGCCGCGAGGATGCCGGCGAGCGAAGAGGAAGTAGCCGGAGCTCCGGCATCACGAGCGGCTTGCCGGACGCGCCGGCGGCGACGGGGGGCGCGGGCGCGGCGGCGTGGCCGTTGGTCGCGGGCGGTGAATCCACCGCCACGAGCTCAGCGGGGCCTGTGGTCGGTGACGCCTGCCGCACCTCGATCACGGGCGGGCGCTGCAGGGCACGAACGGCCATGGCGAAACCTCCTTGTTGTGCTGGCGCCCGCGCTCCTCGCGGGCACCGCCGACCATCCCAACCGGCGGCCGGCGCCGTCAAGTGGAACGGTCAGCGCACGTGAACGGTGACGCGGCGCGACACGCCGGTCTCGTAGGGGAGGTTCGCCTGGCGCTGGATGCGGGCCCGGACCGGGTAGGCGCCCGGACGGCCGCTGAAGCGGTAGGACGCCCGCCAGCGCCCGCCGGCGCCCGTGCGCGTGTCGGCGAACGTGCGCCACCGCCCGTTCTCCTTGCCCTGGAGGACGACGACCAGGTTGGCCCCCGCGCCCCCGCGCACGCGGCCGCGGAAGCGCACGCGGCCGGCGCCTCCCAAGCGGAGCCGCGACGCCTTGATCGTCGAGGACGCCGGCACCATCAGGCGCAGGCGGCGCTCGGCGGGCAGCGAGCCCGGGCCGCCCGGGTAGGTGATGCTCGCCAGCCGGGCCGGGCCCTTGCCGAGCCGGATCGCGAAGCGCCCGTTCGCGCCGACGGCGCCGGTCGCCTCGACGGAGGGGGCGGCGCCGGCCACGCGCGGCGTCGTCGTGATCGTGATCGGCACGCCGGCGACCGGCCGGCGGCCGGAGAGCACGAGCTGGCCGCGGATCATGACCGGCCGCCCGTACTTCACGCGCACGCGGCCGCCCTTGCGCACTCGCGCGCGGAGGCGCTGCGACGTGACGCTCGTGATGCGGAAGCGGGCGGGCGCGCCGGTCTGCTCGTTGCCGGCGTTGTCGCGGACGCTGACGACGACGTCGGCCGTGCGCGGGTTGCCGCGGTCGATCCGCGCGCGGAGCTTGCCGCCGCGGTACGTGGTGGTGAGCGGCCGGTAGGGCTCGGCGGCGTTGTTGCGCACGTCGATCTGCCCGGCGGCCAGGCCGGAGGCGTGGTCGCGCGCGGCGACGATGAGCGTCCGGCCGCGCGGGCGGCGCAGGTCGGCCGCCGGCGCGGTGCCGTCGATCGCCACCGGGGCGTCGACGCTGGTCGGGTTGCCGGCGGCGTCGGTGACCGTGAGCCGTACGGGGTACTGCCCGTCGGGCAGCGCCGCGCCGAACTGCAGGGCGCGGCCGCTCGCGTTCTCGCACGGGACCTTGTACGTGAAGTCGCAGGGGCGCGCGTCGGTCGCGGTGTTCGCACCCGCGGTCACGGTCGCGGTGCGGATGCCGGTGTTGTCGCTCGCGCTGTAGGTGAGCCCGTCGCCCGGGCGGTGCCACCCCGGCGTCGTGAGCGGGCCGCCGAGCGAGGCCGTGGGCGCGGAGTTGTCCTGCAGCGTCACCTTCGTGCCGTACACGACCATCGACGCGAGCGGGTATCCGCCGTAGGACGTCGGGCAGCCGCCGACGATCTCGCCGACGCAGTCGACGACCCAGCGCACGCGCGGCGTCAGCACGCGGTGGGTGGCCGCCTGCCCGCCCGGGACGCCGAACGTGCAGCTCGGCACGCCGATGCCGTGGCCGCAGGTCTCGCCGAGCGCGCCGCCGATCGGCTGGTTCGTGTGGTCGACGACGGCGGCGCGCCAGTGATCGCCGTCGTCGCCCGGCGTGTTCGGGTCGTCCGCCGCCTGGTCGCGCGCCTCCGCGAAGCGCCAGTGCGTGAAGCCGACGATCTCGGTGCCGGCGGGCGCGTTGAACGTCCAGGCGGCGCCGGTCAGCCACTTCGCGACCGTTCCGTCCACGGTGCGCGAGCGCGCGACCAGACCGTCGGCGCAGGTCGCGTCGGCCTCGTACCAGCCGCCGACCTGGCTCGCGTACTGCGGGTCGAAGCTCTTGGCGCGTACTCCAGGCTGTTGTTGCGCCCGTTCGCGCCCGGCGCGTTGCAGCTCACGACGTCGTACGTCCCCGCCCGCGCCCCCGCGGGCGCGAGGAGCGCCACCAGCGCGGCGGCAAGCCCGGCTCCGACGACGATCCGCATCCCTGCCATGGTCCTCTCCCCGCAACTCGTTGAACCCCGCCCGACTACCCGCAGAACCGGCGATCGCACGCGAGTTGCGGTCCGACCCCGGTGGTAGGGTCCGGACGCCCCATGGCCGCAGGGACGGACACACTCAAGCGCACGCCGCTGCACGACCGCCACGTCGCCGCCGGCGCGAAGCTCGTGCCGTTCGCGGGCTGGGAGATGCCGGTGCAGTACGCCGGCATCCGCGAGGAGCACATGGCGGTGCGCGAGCGCGCCGGGCATCTTCGACGTCAGCCACATGGGCGAGGTCGAGACGTCCGGGCCCGGGCGCCGAGGCGCTGCTGCAGCGGCTGCTCTCCAACGACGTCGACGAAGATCGCCGAGCGCGGCGCGCAGTACTCCGTGCTGTGCAACGAGCAGCGGCGGCGTGCTCGACGACCTGTTCACGCTACCGGCTCGGCCCCGACCGCTTCCTGACGGTCACGAACGCGAGCAACCACGAGAGCGACCTCGCCTGGTTCGAGCGCCACGCGCGCGAGCACGACGCGACCGTCACGCGACCGGCTCGCCGACTTCGCGATGCTCGCCGTCCAGGGCCCGCAGGCGCGCGCGCTCGTCGCCGGGCTGGCCGACGGCGAGCTGCCGGAGCGCTTCCGCACCGCCGAGCTGACGGTCGCCGGCGTGCCCGGCGTGCTCGTCTGCGGCACCGGCTACACCGGCGAGGACGGCGTCGAGCTGCTCGTCGCGCCCGACGCCGCCGGCGCGGTCTGGGACGCGGTCGTCGCCGCCGGCGCCGTGCCGGTCGGCCTCGGCGCGCGCGACACGCTGCGCATGGAGGCCTGCTTCCACCTCTACGGCAACGACCTGTCCGAGGACCGCGGCCCGATCGAGGCCGGCCTGGGCTGGTGCTGCAAGGAGGACACCGGCTTCATCGGCGCCGACGCGGTGCGCGCGGCGCGCGACGAGCGGCACGGCCGAGAAGCTCGTCCCGTTCGCGATCACCGGCCCCGGCATCGCGCGCCAGGGCAACCCCGTGCTCGGCGGCGGCGTCGTCACGTCCGGCACGCTCTCGCCGATGCTCGGGTACGGCGATCGGCATGGCCTACCTGCCGGCCGAGCGCACCGAGCCGGGTACAGCCGTTCGAGATCGACGTGCGGGGCAAGACCCGCAGCGCCGAAGTCCGCACCAAGCCACTCATCCCCGAGGAGCGCTGAATTGGCCGAGGCCAGCTATCCGTCGGACCTCAAGTACCACGAGGAGCACGACTGGGCCCGCATCGACGGCGACATCGCCACGTTCGGCATCACGTGGTACGCGCAGGACCAGCTCGGCGAGGTCGTCTTCTTCGACCCGCCGGAGGTCGGCAAGACCGTGCGCAAGGGCGACCCGTACGCCGAGGTCGAGTCCGTCAAGGCGGTCTCCGACGTGATCGCGCCGCTGTCGGGCGAGATCGTCGAGGTCAACGAGGCGCTCTCGAGCGGGCCCGAGGCGATCAACGACGACCCCTACGAGGGCGGCTGGATGGTCAAGGTCCGGCTCAGCGACCCGTCCGAGGTCGACACCCTGATGGACGCCGCCGCCTACCAGGAGTCGCTGACCTAGCCTGAGCCGCTACACCTCAGCCACCGACGACGATCGCCGCGCGATGCTCGCGGCGATCGGCGCCGAGTCGATCGACGAGCTGTTCGACGACGTGCCGGAGGGGGTGCGGCTCGGCCGCCCGCTCGACCTGCCGGCCGGGCAAGCCCGAGCAGGAGGTCTACGGCTACCTGCGCGACCTGGCGGCGCTGAACGTCTCCGCCGAGGACGAGGTCTCGTTCCTCGGGGCCGGCATGTACGACCACTACGTGCCGGCGCTGATCGACTCGATCCTCTCGCGCTCGGAGTTCCTCACGCCCTACACGCCGTACCAGCCGGAGATCTCGCAGGGCGGGCTGCAGGTGATGTTCGAGTACCAGACGGCGATCTCGGAGCTGACCGGGCCTGCCGGTCTCCAACGCCAGCGTCTACGAGGGCCCGAGCGCGCGTCGCGGCCGCCGGCTACCTGGCCAAGCTGCACCAGCCGTCGCGCACGCGCTTCCTCGTCAGCCGCGGCCTGCACCCGCACAGCCGCGAGACGCTCGCGACCACCAGCGTCGGCTGGGGCACGACGATCGAGGAGATCCCGCTCGCCGACGGCGCGACGGACGCCGAGGCGCTCGAGCAGGCGCTCGGCGACGACGTCTCGGCGGTCTTCCTGCAGTACCCGAACTTCCTCGGCGCGGTCGAGGACCTCGAGGCGCTGGTGCCGGCCGCCAAGGCGGCGGGCGCGCTCGTGATCGTCGCAGTGCGACCCGCTCCCGCTCGGCATCCTGCGCCCGCCCGGCGACTTCGGCGTCGACGTCGCGGTGGGGGAGGGCCAGACGCTCGGCAACCGGCTCGACTTCGGCGGCCCGAGCTTCGGCTTCTTCGCCGCGCAGCAGGCCTACCTGCGGCGCATGCCCGGCCGGATCGCGGGCGAGACGACCGACGTCGACGGCCGCCGCGGCTTCGTGCTCACGCTGCAGACGCGCGAGCAGCACATCCGGCGCGAGAAGGCGACGCACAACATCTGCACCGCGCAGGCGCTCAACGCGCTCGCCGGCGTGATCTACCTGAGCTGGCTCGGCCGCGCAGGGGCTCGTCGAGCTGGGCGAGCTGATGCTCCAGCGCACCGCGTACGCGCGCGACGCGCTGGCGGCGATCGACGGCGTCGAGCTGCTGCACACCCAGCCGGTCGTGCGCGAGTTCGCCGTCGCGCTCGACGCCGACGTCGACGCCGTGATCGAGCGCTGCGCGGCCGCGGGCGTCAACCCCGGCCACCCGCTCGGGCGCGACTACCCGGAGTTCGCGAACGGCCTGCTGGTCGCGATCACCGAGCAGCGCTCCAAGGCCGACATCGACCGGCTCGCGAGCACGCTGCAGGCCGCGCGTGCGCGGAGGCGGTGCCCGGCGTCGACCGCGACCGCACCTGACCGAGACCGCGCAGCAGCGCGACCGCGCGCGCACGATCTACGAGAAGTCCCAGCCCGGCCGGCGCGCGTTCGTCGCGCCCGAGCTCGACGTGCCCGCAGCGCGACGGCCTGCTGCCCGACCGCTTCCGCCGCACCGAGCCGGCGCGGCTGCCCGAGATCGCCGAGCCCGAGATCGTGCGCCACTACAACCGGCTCTCCAAGCGCAACTTCGACCTCGACACGGGCTTCTACCCGCTCGGCTCGTGCACGATGAAGCACAACCCGAAGCTGCACGAGCGCGTCGCGGCGCTGCCCGGCAACGCCCGCCTGCACCCGCTCCAGCACCCGCGCCGCGCGCAGGGCGCGCTGCGGCTGATGTGGGAGCTGCAGAACGCGCTCGCCGAGGTGGCCGGGCTGCCGCACGTCTCGCTGCAGCCGTCGGCCGGCTCGCACGGCGAGCTCGCGGGCGTGCTGCTCACGCGCGCCTACCACGAGGACCGCGGCGAGCGGCGGACGAAGGTGCTCACGCCCGACACCGCGCACGGCACCAACCCGGCGACGGTGACGATGGCCGGGTTCGAGGTCGTCAAGGTCGGCACGAACGACCGCGGCGGCGTCGACGTCGAGGACCTCAAGGCGAAGGCGGGCGACGACGTCGCGTGCCTGATGCTCACCAACCCGAACACGCTCGGGCTGTTCGACCCGGCGATCGAGGAGATCGCGCACGTCGTCCACGACGCCGGCGCGACGCTCTACTACGACGGCGCGAACCTCAACGCCGTGATGGGCCGCACGCGGCCCGGCGACATGGGCTTCGACATCGTCCACTTCAACCTGCACAAGACGTTCACGCAGCCGCACGGCGGCGGCGGGCCGGGCGCCGGCCCGATCGCGGTCTCCGACCGGATCGAGCCGTTCATCCCGCGCCCGCAGGTGGTGCGGCGCGAGTCGGGCAACGGCGCCGGCGCCCGATGTTCGACCTCGACTTCGACCGGCCCAAGTCGATCGGCCGGCTGCGCGGCTTCCAGGGCAACTACGGCGTCTTCGTGCGCTCCTACGCCTACATCCTCTCGCTCGGCTCCGACGGGCTGCAGGAGGCGTCGGAGACCGCGGTGCTGAACGCCAACTACCTGATGGCGCGGATGGCCGAGACGGCCGGCGAGCACCTCCCGCCCGCCTACGAGCGCACGTGCATGCACGAGTTCGTGCTGACCGGCGGGCCGATGAAGAAGGCGCTCGGGATCCGCACGCTCGACCTCGCCAAGCGGCTGCTCGACTACGGCTTCCACCCGCCGACGGTGTACTTCCCGCTGCTCGTCGACGAGGCGCTGCTGATCGAGCCGACCGAGACCGAGACGCGCGAGACGCTCGACGCGTTCGCCGAGGTCGTGGGCGAGATCCTCGCCGAGGCGGCCGAGGACCCCGAGGCCGCGCGCAGCGCGCCCTACACGACGCCGGTGCGCCGCCTCGACGAGGCCGGCGCGGCGAAGCGGCCGGTCATCCGCCAGGCGCTCTGAGCGCCGCCTCGTCCTCGAGCGGCGCGCCCGCGCGCGACAGGCGGATCATCAGCACGACCGGGACGAGGCTGACCGCCACGATCAGCAGCGCCGGCAGCGCGGCGGTGTCGAAGCGCGAGTCCTTGGTCGCCTCCCAGACGGCGATCGCGAGCGTGTCGTTGCCGAGCGGCCGCAGCAGCGCGGTCGCCGGCAGCTCCTTCATCACCTCGACGAACACGAGCAGCGCGGCCGTGACGATGCCCGGCCAGAGCAGCGGCAGGTGCACGTCGGCGAGCACGCGGTTGCGGTCGGCGCCGAGGCTCTGCGCGGCGTCGTCGAGCGCCGGGTCCAGCCGCGCCATGCGCGACTCGACGGCGAAGAACGCGAGCGCCTGGAAGCGGACGACGTAGGCGAGCACGAGCCCGATCGCGCTGCCGGTGAGCAGCAGGCCGGTGCCGAGCAGGCCGTCGATGCGCCGGTCCAGCCAGGCGAGCGGGATGTAGACCGCGACGGCGACGACCGTGCCCGGCACCGCGTAGCCCAGCGTCTGCAGCCGCGCCGTCGCGCTCGCCGATCCGCGACGGCTGGGTGCGGCGGCCGTAGACGACGACGGTCGCGGCCGCGACGGCGACCAGCGCGGCGACGCCGGCGAGCGAGACGCTCGTCAGCGCGGCGCGCAGCAGGTCGGCGCCGGCCGCGCCCTCGCCGAGCGACCGGCACCGACCAGACCGCGAGCTGGACCAGCGGCCCGACCAGCACGAGCGCGAGCAGGGCGACCGGGACCGCCGCGGCCAGCCATGCGCGCGGGCCGTGCAGGCGCCGCGGCACGACCGCCTCGCCGCGCGCGAGCGCGCCGTGATAGCGGGCGCGGCCGCGCAGCATCCGCTCGAGCAGCACCAGCGCGACCGTCAGGCTGACCAGCACGGTCGCGAGCTGCAGCGCCGCGGCGCGGTCGAACGCGCCGTACCAGACGCGGTAGATCGCGTCGGTCATCGCGCGGTAGTTGAGGAGGTTGACGGCGCCGAAGTCGGCCAGCGCCTCCATCACGGCCAGCGCCGCGCCCGCGGCGAGCGCGGGCCGCGCGAGCGGCAGCGCGAGCCGGACGATCGCGCGGGCGTGGCTGAGGCCGAGGCTGCGCGCCGCCTCGAACGTGTCGCGCGACTGCTCCAGGAACGCGCTGCGCCCGAGCACGTAGACGTACGGGTAGAGCACGAGCGTCAGCACCGCGATCGCGCCGCCGGTCGAGCGGATCTCGGGCAGCCCGACGCCGAGCACGTCGCGCAGCGCGCGCTGCAGCGGGCTGTCGGCGTCGTACTGGCCGAGCAGCACGAACACGAGCACGTAGGCGGGCATCGCGAGCGGCAGCACGAGCGCCCAGTCCAGCCAGCGCCGGCCCGGGAAGTCGTAGAAGGAGACGAGCGCCGCGAGGCCGCCGCCGAGCGCGAGCGTGCCGGCGCCGACGCCGAGCGCGAGCACGGCGCTGGCGCCGCAGCGCCTCGGGCAGCAGGTCGGCGGCGATCTGGTCGAACGCGCCGGGGTCGGTGATGAACGAGGCGGGGAGGACGAGCAGCGGGCCGGCGACGAGCAGCGCCACCAGCACGCCGACGACGGTCCATGCGGCGCGGGCCGCGCCGGCGCGCGGCGCGCCGGCGCGGCGCGCCGCTACTTCCACCCGACCTCCTGCATCAGCGCCACGGCGTCGGGCAGCAGCCGGCCGGCCCGCTCGACGTCGATCGGGTCGAGCTTGGCGCCGAACGCGCCGGGGACCGGCTCGCGGCGCCGCCGTCGGGCTTGCCGGCGAGCTCGCCGTTGGCGGCGATCTCGCGCTGCGCCGCCGGCGCGGTCAGGTGCTCCATCAGCGCGATCGCGTCGGCGCGGTGCTCGGAGCCCTTGACCAGCCCGACGCCGGAGAGGTTGGTGTGCGCGCCGGCGCCGTCCTGGTCGGGCCACGCCGGGCGCGACCGGGAAGTCCGGGTCCTCCTCGAGCTCGCGCGCGAGGTAGTAGTGGTTCGTGAGGCCGACGTCGCAGCGGCCGCTCGCGATCGCGTCGAGCACGTCGACGTCGGAGCCGAGGATGCGCGGCTCGTTCGCCATCCAGGACTCCAGCAGCGCGCGCGTCTTCTCCGGCCCGCGCTTGGCGAGCATGTCCGCGACGAGCGACTGGTTGTACTCGTTGTTGCGACGTGCGCAGGCAGAGCTGGCCCTTCCAGCGCGGGTCGCCGAGGTCCTCGTAGCTCGTGCACGGCGTCCGCGGGCACGCTCGTCGAGCGCATCGGCGTGCGGACGCGCAGGCTCAGCCCGTACCAGGCCCCGTCCGGATCGCGGTAGGGCTCCGGCACCTGCCGCTCGAGCGTCGGCGGTGCTGACCGGCTCGAGCAGGCCGGCCTCCTTGGCGCGCCAGAGGTTGGCGAGGTCGGTCGTGACGAGCAGGTCCGCGGGCGTCTCGGAGCCCTCGCTGCGCAGCCGCTCGAACAGCTCGGGCGCGGTGCCGCCGCGCAGCTCGAGCTTCTTGCCCGTCGCCTCCTCGAACGCCTTGAACACCGCCTCGTCGCCGTACTGCGAGCGGCCGTTGTAGACGACGACGTCGGCCCCGCCGCCGAACGCGACGACGGCGAGCACGAGCAGCGTCGCGATGAGCAGGCGCCGGCCCAGCAGCGAGCGGGGCGCGGCGTCGGATCAGGGCGGTGAGCATCGGTGGCGCAGGTCTCCTGGTTCGCAGTCGCGGCGGGTTAGGGTAGCCTAATCCGCCCGATCCGACCGCTGCCGTCAGAATTCGCCGCCGATGGACGTCGCCGCTCATCGCTCGAGGATGCCCGACGCCGCCCGCCGACGACGGTCGCCGAGCCGGCGATCGAGGCGCACGGGCTGGTCGCGCAGCTTCGACGGCCGGCTCGCCGTCGACGGCGTCGACCTGCGGCTCGAGCGCGGCGGCTTCCTCGCGGTGCTCGGCCCGAGCGGCTCGGGCAAGACGACGCTGCTGCGGATGATCGCGGGCTTCGAGCGCCCCGACGCCGGCAGCGTGCGGATCGCCGGCCGGACGGTCGCCGGGCCCGGCGCCTGGGTCGAGCCGGAGGCGCGCCGGATCGGCATGGTCTTCCAGCAGGGCGCGCTGTTCCCGCACCTGACCGTCGCGGGCAACGTCGGCTTCGGCGCGACCGGCGCCGGAGCGGGTGGCCGAGTGCCTCGAGCTCGTCGGGCTCGCCGGCGCGCGGCGGGCGGCTACCCGCACGAGCTCTCGGGCGGCGAGCGCCAGCGCGTCGCGCTGGCGCGGGCGCTGGCCGCGGACCCCGAGGTCGTGCTGCTCGACGAGCCGTTCTCCGCCCTCGACGCCGGGCCTGCGCGAGCGGCTGCGCGAGGAGGTCGCCGCGATCCTGCGCGCCGCCGGGCACGAGCACGCTGCTGGTCACGCACGACCAGTCCGAGGCGCTCTCGCTCGCCGACACGGTCGCGGTGCTGCGCGACGGCCGCCTGGAGCAGGTCGGCACGCCCGAGGAGGTCTACGAGCGCCCGCGCAGCCACTGGGTCGCGGGCTTCCTCGGCGACGCCGACGTGCGTGCCCGGCACGGCGAGCGACGGGCTTCGCCGAGTGCGAGCTCGGGCGCTTCGCGGTCGGCGCCGGAGCTGAGCGGCGCGGTCGCGCTCGTGATCCGGCCCGAGTCGGTGGCGATCGGCCACCGGCCCGCCGCGCGACGCCGACGCCTCGGCGCTCGTCGTCGGGCGCTCGTTCTACGGGCACGACCAGCTCGTCGAGCTCGAGCTGCCGAGCGGCCTGCGGCTGCGCAGCCGCCGGCTCGGCTTCCCGGCCTGGCATCCCGGCGACCGCGTGCGCGTCTGGCTCGACGGCCCGGTGACGCGCGCTCGCGGCCGATCACGAGCCGGCCGGCGGCACCGCGCGGTAGATGTCGCCGGCCCCGGAGGCGAAGACCAGCTCGCCGTCGGAGTCCGTGCCGATGTGCGCGAGCAGCGGGACCTTCGCCCGCTCGCGGCGCACGTCCTCGGCGCGGCCCGTCGGCGTGCCGCGCAGCGACCACAGCGTGCCGGCGCAGTAGTCGCCGTAGACGTAGCGCCGGCCAGGCCGCGGCAGCCGGCCGCCGCCGTAGACGAGGCCGCCGGTGACCGAGCAGCCGCCGTCCTCGCCGTGCCCGTAGGTGGCGACGGGCCAGACGAGCTCGCCGCCGCGGTCGAGGTCGTGGCCGCCGATCCGGCGCGTGCCCTCGAACGCGCTCCAGCCGAGGTTCTTCGGCGGCTCGTCGAGCTCGAGCGGCACGCGGTCGATCTCCTCGACCTCGTCCTGGCCGACGTCGCCGATCCAGATCTCGCCGAGCGCCGGGTCGAACCAGAAGCGCCACGGGTTGCGCAGGCCGGTGAGCACCACCTCCCAGCTCGGCATCGCGGCGTCGACGTCGGCGGCGATCAGCTTGCCGAGCAGGTTCTCCGGGTCCTGCGCGGTGCGCGCGCGGGTCGAACGCGCCGCCGCCGTCGCCGAGCCCGAGGTAGAGCCGGCCGTCGGGCCCGAACGCGAGCTGGCCGCCGTTGTGGTTCTCCTCCGGCTGGTCGACCATCAGCAGCTGGCGGAGCGGGCGCGGCTCGATCGTGTGGTCGCGACGCGCGCGGAACTCGGCGACGCGCGTGTCGCCGCGGCGGTCGGACCAGTGCAGGAACAGCCGCCCGTTCGTGGCGAAGTCGGGGTGGAACGCGATCCCGAGCAGCCCCTGCTCGGCGCCCGTCAGGACCTGGTCGGAGAGGTCGAGCAGCGTCGTCCGGCGGCCGCCGTCGAGCCGGACCACGCGGCCGGGCTGCTCGAGCACCCACAGCGCGCCGGGATCGCCGGGCGCCGCGCCGACCCAGACGGGCCGGTTGAGCCCGCGTGGCGACGCGCTCGACGTCGAAGTTGCGCGCCCCGCCCTGCTCGGTGGCCGGCGCGGGCCGCTCGAGCTCGTCGAGCTCGTCGCCGCAGCCGCGCGAGGGCGAGGACGGCGGCCAGGACGGCAGTGGGCGAGGCGTCGCATGCACGGGCGCGGCATGTTAGGGCACCCTAAGCAAGTCCGTCAGGGGTCAGACCCCGTCGGGACAGCAGCCGCGAGCACCTGCCAGCTGCCCGGTGCGCGCGACCTCGGCGAACTGGCGCGGCGCGGCGGGCGCGGGCGCCGCGGCGCGGTGCAGCGCCGAGCGGAAGACCATGCCCGGCGGGCGCGGCGGGTCGTCGGGCTCGACGACGTGCTTCGCGACGCCGATCCGGTAGGCCATCAGCGGGCCGCGCAGCCGGCCGACGTACGGCCGGCCGCAGGCGAGCACCGCCTCCGCGCCGCCCGCCGCGGCGCACCGCGTCGGCGAGGTCGCCGGCCAGCCGCCACTGGTAGGCCTGCTCGGCCGCAGGGCCGGCAGGTCGGCCAGGCGCGGGAGCGGCGGCGACGGCGACGACGACGGCGGCGATCGCGACCGCGAGCGGCCGCGCGCCGGGCGCCGCGGCCCGCGCGGCGAGCACGAGCCCGACCGCGCCGCTGAGCGCGATCAGCGCGGCGCCGGGCAGCGCATAGCGCGGCTCGCCCGAGAACCCGGCCTGCGCCATCAGCGCGACGAGCGCGATCCAGGCCGCGCCGGCTGCGGCGGGCACGAGCGCCGCGCGAGCCCGGAGCGCGATCAGCGCGGCGACGCCGGCCCACAGCGGCCACAGCGGCAGCGCGACGGCCGCGCGCAGCGCCGCGAGGCCGGGCACGTCGGCGAGCGCCGGCTGGCCCGGGTTCGGGATGCGCGCGCGGGCGCCCGAGCGCAGCAGGTCGCCCGAGCCGATCAGCTCCGGAACCAGCCAGGCGGCCGGAACGCCGACGGCGAGCGCGGCCAGCAGCGCGCGGTCCTGCGGCCGCGCGCGCCACAGCACGACGCCCGCGACCGCGCACGAACGGCCACGCCTCGACGCGCAGCAGCGCGCACCCGACGGCGCAGGCGAGCGCGATCCGCATCCGGCGCTCGTGCCACGCGGCGGCCGCCCCGAGCGCCAGCGCGAGCACCAGCGCGGGCTCCGCCCCGGCGGCGGTGTAGGCCGGCAGCGCGCCGCACAGCAGCACCGCGACGCGCGCCGAGCGCGCCCGCGGCGCGCGAGCCGCCGGCCAGCCGCCGCGCGAGCCCGAACGCGAGCAAGGCGGCGACCACCGCGGCGGCGCGCACGAGCAGCACCCACAGCCACGGCGCGGCCGCAGCCGAGCGGCGCGAGCAGCGCGCAGACCGCGACGGGCAGCGGCTTGAACGCCGGGCCCGTCGATCGTGCTCAGCCCGCCGCCGGCCACCTCGCGCCCCCAGAGCAGCCACGCCCACGGGTCATACGAGGGCGCCGGCGCGACCAGCAGCAGCGACAGCAGGGACGTCCCCAACGCGATGACGAGCACACGCGGCACGGCGGGCGAGGCTAGCCGAGGTCGTGCTTTCGACACTCCTTGTTTCGGGTGATCGATGCTCCGAGGGAGCCCCGGCGGAGGCAAACCAACTCACCCACCTGGGAAGGGAGGGGCATCATGAAGCATCTCACGCCTGGCCGCCACGGCGGTCATGGCCACTTGCGCGCTGTTGCTCGTCGGCGGCGCGGGCACCGCGGTCGCGCAGGCACCGGCGACGCTCGCTCAAAGCCGATCGCGATGACCGGCACCGCGAAGAACGGCAAGAAGTTCACCGGCACTTACACGGTCAAGCGCTTCGTGGCCGAGGGCGGCAAGGCGCTCGCGGTCGGCACGCTGAAGGGCAAGCTCAAGGGCCGCGACGTGCGGCGCACGGGCGTGAAGATCCCGGTCAGCGGCACGACGTTCGGCGGGACCGGCCTGGCACCGTTGACCGGGAAGGCCTCGCAGGCGCAGATCTGCCAGGTCCTCGACCTCACGCTCGGGCCGCTGGATCTGAGCCTGCTCGGCCTCATCGTCCATCTCGACGAGGTCCACCTGGACATCGACGCGGACCCGGCAGGCGGCCTGCTGGGCCAACTGCTGTGCGGCCTCGCCGGCGGCGTCCCGCCGACGCCGGCTCCCGGCGTCGGCCAGATCGTGGCGGTCCTCAACGCGATCCTGGCGCTGCTGCAGGGCCTCTTGCCGTAGGCAGCCGATCCACGCCATCGGACGGGCGGGATATCCTCGCCCGCCGAATGGTCATCTTCTCCGGCATCCAGCCGACCGGGCGCAAGCACCTCGGCAACCACATCGGGGCGATCCTCCAGTACGTCGAGGGCCAGGACCGCGCGGATCCGTCGATCTACTGCATCGTCGACCTGCACGCGGTCACCGTCGAGTACGAGCCGGCCGTGCTGCGCGAGCGCGTGTACGACACCGCGGCGATCCTGATCGCGGCGGGGCTGGACCCGGAGCGCTGCATCCTCTTCCGCCAGGGCGACGTGCAGGAGCACACCGAGCTGTGCTGGCTGCTGACGTCGGTCACCGCGATCGGCGAGCTCAACCGCATGCACCAGTTCCGCGACAAGTCGGTCGCGCAGCGCCAGCTGGTCTCCGCCGGCCTGCTGCTCTACCCGGTGCTGCAGGCCGCCGACGTGCTCGCCTACCGCGCCAACGAGGTGCCGGTGGGCGAGGACCAGCGCGAGCACCTCGAGCTGATGCGCGACATCGCGCGCCGCTTCAACGAGCGCTTCGGCGAGACGCTGGTCGTGCCCGAGCACCGGATCCCGACCGTCGGCGCGCGCGTGCGCGACCTGCAGGAGCCCGAGCGCAAGATGTCGACCACCGGCGGCTCGCAGCAGGGCACGGTCTACGTGCTCGACGAGCCCGACGCGATCCGCAAGAAGTTCAAGCGCGCCGTGACCGACTCGGGCGCGGAGGTCGCTGCGCGGCGCCCGACAAGCCCGGGATCACGAACATGATCGAGATCCTCGCCGACCGTGCGCGGCGTCGCGCCCGAGGCGATCGAGCGCGACTTCGAGGGCCGCGCTACGGCGACTTCAAGACCGCCGTCGGGGACGAGGTGGCCGACTGGCTGGCGCCGGTGCGCGAGCGCTACGCCGAGCTGCGCGGCGACGAGGCCGCGCTGGAGGACGATCCTCGAGGCCGGGGCGGAGAAGGCGCGCGCGATCGCGTCCGGCACGCTCGCCGACGTGCGCGAGGCGATGGGGGTGGGCCCGGCGCGGCGCTCCAGCCTGCGCCCGGCGTGATCCGCCGGGCCGGCGCCTAGCCTGCACGTTCTCGTGGCTTCGACGCCGTCACGCGCCTGGAGCTGGACCTCGACGTCTTCGCAGGCCCGTTCGACCTGCTGCTGTCGCTGATCCTGCGCGAGGAGCTCGACCTGCTCGAGGTCGAGCTGGCCGACGTCGTGCTCGCCTACCTGGACCACCTGGAGGCCCGCGACGAGCTCGAGCTGGAGTCCGCGACCGAGTTCCTCGTGCTGATCGCCGCCCTGCTGGAGCTCAAGTCGCGCCTGATGCTGCCGGGCGAGGAGATCGACGAGCTCGACGAGCTCGCCCCCGCCGAGGCCGCCGAGGAGCTGCTCGAGCGGATGCTCGCCTACGCCCGCTTCCGCGGCGCCGGCGGGTTCCTGGCCGCGCGCCGCGAGGCCGAGCAGGGCGTGCTGTACCGCTCCGCGCCGCTGCCGCCGGCGCTGCGCCGCGCGCCGCTCGAGCAGGCCGAGCAGGCCTACGACCCGGCCGTGCTGGGCCAGGCGCTCGGCGGGCTCCTGCGCACGCCGCCGCCGGTCGACGTGCGCCACATCGCGTCGCCGCGCGTGTCGCTCGCCGGAGCGCCTCGCGGTCCTGCGCGGCGTTGCTGCGCCGGGGCACGTTCTCGTTCGACGAGGCGGTGCAGGGCGCGGACCGGATGACGGTCGCGGTCACGCTGTACGCGCTGCTCGAGCTCTACAAGCGCGGCGAGGCCGCGTGGGAGCAGGAGCGAGTCCTTCGGGCCGGTCACGGTGCGCGCCGAGCCTGCCGCGGCCGATCGCGGGCGGTGGCGTGATGGAGCGCGAGCTCGAGGCGCTGCTGTTCCTCTCGCCCGACCCCGTCCCCGTCGAGGAGCTGGCCGACGCGCTGCGGGTCGAGGAGGACGAGGTCGCGGCCGGGCTGCGCGCGCTGGCCGTCGCGCTCGAGGGCCGCGGGGTCGTGCTGCGCGAGCTCGCGGGCGGCTGGACGCTCGCGTCGCATCCCGACGCCGAGGAGGCCGGCGCGGCGGCTGCTCGCCCGCCCGCGCACGCCGGGGCTCACGCCCGCCCAGGCCGAGACGCTCTCGATCGTCGCCTACCTGCAGCCGGTCTCGCGCCCCGAGGTCGCGCGGATCCGCGGGGTCGCCTCCGAGTCGGCCGCCGTCCGCGCTGGTCGAGCGCGGGCTGATCGAGGAGGCGGGGCGCTCGCAGTTCGGCGCCGTCCTGTACCGGACCACGCCGCTGTTCCTCAAGCTGTTCGGGCTGCGGTCGGTCGACGACCTGCCCGACCCGGCCCAGTGGGACCCGAGCCCGGAGGACCAGGCCGCGCTGCGCGACCGGCTGCTGCGCGCCGGCGAGGAGCGCTCGGGCTCGACGGCGTCGGCGCGTGCAGCCGGCCGCGCCGCGACGCCGCTTTCGCCGCCGAGCTGACCGCACGCGGCGTCGATGTCGCGCCCGCGGGTGAGGCGCACCGTCGCGCGCAGCCCGTGGTCCTCCAGCGCCGTGCGGAAGGCGTCGATCGCGTCGCGCGACGAGCCGTCGTAGGCGCCGGTCGGGTTGTACGGGATCAGGTTGACCTTGTAGATGCGGGGGTCGAGCAGCTGCGCGAGCTGCGACCGCCTGGCGCGTACGAGTCGTTGACCCCGGCGAGCATCACGTACTCGATGAAGACCGCGCGCCGGCGGCGCTCGTAGTACGCCTCGCACGCGTCGAGCACGTCGGCGAGCGGATAGCGCTCGTTGACCGGCATGATCTGCGAGCGCAGCGCGTCGTCGGGGGCGTGCAGGGAGAACGCCAGGCGCAGCGGCATGTCGCTCTCGGTCAGCCGCTCGATGCCCGGGAGCCAGCCGACCGTCGAGACGGTGGTCCGGCGATGGGTGATGCCGAGATCCGGCAGCCGCCGCGCGCGGCCTCGAGCACGTTCGTCGACGTTGAACAGCGGCTCGCCCATGCCCATGAACACCAGATGGTCGACCGGCTCGATGCGGCGGAAGTGCAGCACCTGGTCGAGGATCTCCGAGGCGCGTCAGGTTGCGCCCGAACTGCATCGCGCCGTGCGCAGAACGTGCACGTCAGCGGGCAGCCCGACTGGGAGGAGACGCAGACCGAGCGGCGGCCGCTGCGGTAGCGCATCAGCACCGCCTCGACGGGCCGGCCGTCGGCGGTGTGGAAGAGCGCCTTGACCGTGCCGTCGGCGCGTGCGCCTCGTTCGCGAGCGCGAGCGTCGAGAACGGCACGCGCGCGCCCAGCTCGCTCGCGCAGCGCGGCCGGGCAGGTCGGTCATCGCGTCGTAGCCGGGCGCGCCGGTCGCCGTCCAGCGCCACACCTGGCCGGCGCGGAAGCCGGGCTGGCCGAGCTCGGCCAGCGTCGCGTCGAGAAGCGCCAGGTCCATCGCCCCCCTATGGTGGCAGCGCCATGCGGCTCGCCAAGTACCTCGCCCACGCCGGGGTCGCCTCTCGCCGTGCGGCCGAGCAGCTCGTGTTCGACGGCCGCGTGACGGTCGGCGGCGAGGTCGTGCGCGATCCCGCGCGCGACGTGGGCGAGGGCGACGCGATCGCCGTCGACGGCCAGCGCCGCCGCGCTCGAGCGCCGGCACGTCGTCTACGCGCTGCACAAGCCGGCCGGCTACGTCAGCACCGTGAAGGACCCGCAGGGGCGCCCGACCGTCGTCTCGCTGATCCCGAGCCGCGAGCGCCTGTACCCGGTCGGCCGGCTGGACGCCGACACGACCGGCCTGCTGCTGCTCACCAACGACGGCGATCTGGCCCACCGCCTCACGCATCCCTCGTTCGAGGTCCCGCGCGTCTACCGCGCGCAGGTGCGCAGCCCGCCGGTGCGCGAGCCCGCGCTGCGCAAGCTGCGCGAGGGCGTGCTGCTCGAGGACGGCATGACCGCTCCGGCGCGCGTGCGCTGGCTCGACGCCCGACCGGCTCGAGATCGTCCTGCACGAGGGCCGCAAGCGCCAGGTGCGGCGCATGTGCGAGGCCGTCGGGCATCCGCGTCGTGCGGCTGGAGCGGGTCGCGTTCGGCCCGCTGCGCCTCGGCGACATCCCGCTCGGCGGCCACCGCCGGCTGAGCGCCGCGGAGGTCGAGCAGCTGCGCAAGGCGCCGCGGCGGGCGCCGGCGGAGCGCCGAGCGGCCGGGCCGCGCGCGGCGGCCGCCGCTGACGCCGGCGGCCGCGGGCTGGCACAATCGCGCGCTCATGCGCCTGATCGCCTTCAGGGGAGCGAACACCGTCGCCGCCAACGAGCCCGGCGCGATCCTCGACGCGACCGAGGCGCTGATGCACGAGCTCATCGGCCGCAACGGGCTCGAGACCGGCGACCTCGTGAGCTGCATCTTCACGCTCACGCCCGACCTGAACGCCGAGTTCCCGGCGGTCGCCGCCCGCCGCATGGGCCTCAGCCGCGTGCCGCTGATGTGCGCGCAGGAGATCGGCGTGCCCGGCTCGATGCCCAGCGTGATCCGCGTGATGATCCACGCCTACGCCGACGACCGCCACGAGCCGGTTCACGTCTACCTCGGCGAGACGGCCGCGCTCCGCCAGGACCTGCACGGCGCGCAGTAGGCTGCGGCAGGCAATGCCGATCGAGTTCGCCGAGCGGATCCGCCGGATCCCCGTGTACCCAGCCGCCGACGGCTACGCGCTGTCCGGCGACGTCGCCCTGCTCGCCTCCAACGAGTCCCCCTACCCGCCGATCCCCGCGGTCGTGGACGCGGTCGCCGCCGCGCTGGGGGGCCTGAACCGCTACCCGGATCCGACGAACTCGGCGCTGCGCGCGGCGCTGAGCGATCGCTACGGCGTGCCCGTGCACCGGATCGCGATCGGCAACGGCTCGTGCGACATCCTGCTCGCGGCCGGCGAGGCGCTGCTCGAGCCCGAGGCCGAGATCGTCTACGCCTGGCCCAGCTTCAGCGTCTACCCGCACCTGGCCGCGGCGACCGGCGCGCGCGCGATCGAGGTGCCGGTCGACGCCGAGCATCGCCACGACCTCGGCGCGATGCTGCAGGAGATCACCGCCGCGACGCGGCTCGTGATCGTCTCAACCCGAACAACCCGACGTCCACCGCGCTGCCGCTCGCGAGTCGCGGAGTTGATAAAGCTTCTATCGGAGACCTATTCGGACTTTTCAGACAGTTTCAGCTGGAGAATTCTCGGAAACCCCCTCCCAGGATCGTGCAACCTTATGCGCTAGGACCGGGGCATAAGGGCGCTTATCCCCGGTCGCGCACCCTTACGATCAGGCACATTGTAACGGGCGTGAATGGATATGCACGGCAGCCAGAGGGTCTAGGACCGGGGCGGACATTGCTCCGGTACCAATTCTTTGTCTCTGGAGGGTAGCTATGAGAACTCGGTATTAGATCCAGAGTAGGGGCGACACGAAAAGGGGCGATCCCGGCACTCGCCGGACCGCCCCTTCGGACTCAACCACCTTGAGGGGTGTAGCTTCGTGCTTGAGTCCCCAAAGTCTACAAACCGATCGGGCCGAAGACCACTGGGCGTAGGTTGTGAGGGTAGCTATGGTGGTCAGAGGGGTGGGATCCCAGTTTGGTACCCTTGCATCGGACCGGCTACCAGCGAGTTCACGAGGCGCCGCTATGGAAACTATCGGAGAGACTGTCCGAAAAGTCTCGGAGGCGCTCCTAGCGTAGCCTAACGGGCCGCCAAGGAGGGGTTTTCGGTCCATTTTGCGCTCCGTATAGCGGCCAAATCTTCGCTTGGACCGTTGCTCGTACCCTTTTCTCGTACAGTCTCGGAAGCCGCTTTCTCGGAAACTCTTATGCAGCCGGTCGCATAGCCCTATAGGACCGGGGCTAGCCCTGGTGAGTTTCCGAGAACCACGTTCACCGGTAAGACCAGTTTCCGAGAAGAACCTCTTCTAGGCAGTTCGATGAATAAGCTGCATATCTAGGAGTCCTCTACCTCTCCTAACGCCACCGCTTCTCGTGCCGGGGCTATCCTATTGGCGGACCATCCTCTCCAAGCAGGACCAGTGGCGCGTCCAGTGTAAAGAAGCGAGGGTTGCACGGCAGGCAGTACATCGCTCCCCTGTAGCCATGCCCTAACGTTAGGGCGGGGCGCGGTGAGCGTCTTGGTGGTCGTGCCGCACCGACGCTGCAGGTGCCGCGTTCTCGGGTTTCCTCGGGGGCTGCGGGGTGCGCTGGTTGCGCTAGACTCTTGGTGTCCACAGGTCTCTTCTTTTCGCTGTGGGCCGGGTCCCGGGGTGCACCAACACCTGCGGGGCCATTTCTTTATCCGACAGCCAATTCTACCATAAATCTATCATTATTGCAAGATAATATGATATACTATCGGTTGTGAGAGATGGCGACCAGGAGGTTGGCTAGTATGCTTGCCGAAGTGCTCTACATTGGGGACCGGCTCAGGGATCTGCGAAAGCGCAGGCTGCTGACTCAGGAGCAGCTCGCCGAGCGCTCGGCGTGGGCGTCGCCACGATTATCCGCGTCGAGCGCAACCAGGTAGAGCCCGCGGGAGCACGATACGCAAGCTCGCGGAGGCCCTGGGCGTCGAGCCCGAGGAGCTCGTCAGGACGGAGGGCTAGTTATGGGCAAGACTAAGAGCCGAGCCAACGGCGATGGGGACGTGTTCCCGCGCAAGAACAAGGCCGGGAACACCACCAGCTACCGGGGTGCCTACGTAGGTCCTGACGGCAAGCGCCGCTACGTGTCGGGCAAGACCAAAGAGGAGGCGCGCAAGGCGCTGCGGGAAGCCCGCTCCGGTGCGGACCAGGGCCTGGTCTTCGACGCTGCGAGGCTCACGTGGCCGAGTACCTGGACCGCTGGCTTAAGGACTCCGTACAGGGCAGCGTCAGGCGGAGCACCTATGAGTCTTATCGCCGCCAGGCGAGGCCGCTATATAATCCCGGCCATTGGCCGCGTGAGGCTCAAGGCGCTCACCCCGGCACACGTACAGGGACTCTACCGGGAGATGCAGGACCGCGGGCTCTCCGCACGGACCGTCGAGTACACGCACGCCGTCTTGCACCGGGCGCTCAAGCAGGCCATGCGGTGGAGCATGGTCCCGCGCAACGTCTGCGACGCCGTAGACGTGCCGCAGGTGAGGCGGGAGGAGATGCACCCGCTTAGACCCGAGCAGGCCCGCAGGTTCCTGGAGGCCGCCCGCGGAGAGAGACTCGAGGCCCTGTATGTCGTGGCCGTCCACGCCGGGCTCAGGCCGGGCGAGCTTCTCGCCCTGGGGTGGGAGGACGTGGACCTGGACCGTGGGGACCTTGCACGTGCGCCGCGCTCTCTCCGACGGCGAGTTCACCACGCCGAAGACGAAGCGGAGCCGGAGAAGGATAAACCTCAGCGCCGGAAGCATCGCCGCCCTCAAGGCCACCGCAAGCGCCAGCTGGAGGAGCGCATGGCCCGCGCCGGGCTCTGGCAGGATCACGGCCTCGTTTCCCCTCCAGCGTCGGCACGCCGCTCTCCCACCGCAACGTCGTGCGCTCGTTCAAGGCCGCTACTGAGGCGCGCAGGTCTGCCCGCCTCGATCCGGCTCTACGACCTCCGGCACACGTGCGCCACGCTGCTGCTCTCCCGCAACGTCCACCCCAAGTACGTCCAGGAACTCCTAGGGCACGCCTCCATAGCGCAGACCCTGGACACCTACTCCCACGTCCTGCCAGGCATGGACGGCGGGATAGGCGATGCGATCGACGAGGCTCTGGGGTAGGCGTCTATTGCTGCCGCATTGCTGCACAAGCCCCCGGTATCCACCGGGGCTTCTTATGTCCAGTTTTCCTGCAATTTGCAGGGATTTTACGAAGTGAGCCGCCCAGGACTCGAACCTGGAACCTAGAGATTAAGAGTCTCTTGCTCTGCCAATTGAGCTAGCGGCCCGTGGACGGCGATTATAGCATCGACGGAGGGTACAGCAAAAAGATTAAGTTTTGTTGTCCGGGCTTGCGTGGTCACCGGGGGCTTCTCTATAATGCACTCATTATCCTAGCGATCCTACCATAGGGTCCGCTAAGGGCCGGAAAAGGGTCTCGCCCTTCGATGAAAACCGGCCCTTTTTCTTTGCTGTTTCGGCTTCCGTGGTCCGTCCTTGCTACCCGACTTCTTCGGCGATGGTGAAGAGTTCGTCGATGTGGCGGCGGACGGAGGTCGCGAGGTCGTCGTTGGCGGTGACGATGCGCACGCGGTGGAGTGGGGCGTGGTAGCGGGTCATGTCGTCTTCGGAGAAGCCTGAGACGTCTTGCCAGTTCACTGGGTTGCGCTCGCCGGGGAGGGGGGAGCGCCTGACGAGCCTGAGATCGACGTTGAAGCGCCTGCGTTCGGGTAGGTCCACGAGGATGTCGAAGGGGCCGGCGACGCCTTTGCGGTAGCGGGTGAGGTAGCGGGACCAGGCCTCCTCTATCCGGCGGCGCCAGGAGGCGTCGTCGCGCAGCTTGATGAGGGAGGCGTAGCTCGGGTGGCGCTCGTCGAACTCGAGGGCCCGTTTGTAGGGTCGGCGTTCGGCGAGGCGTTTCACGAGGGCGGCGGAGGAGCTCTCGGGTTCGACGGATTTGGAGACGAGGACCAGGGCGCCTGCATCGTCCTGATGGGCCAGGTCCTCGGAGGTGATCTTCTCGTCCTGGAGCGCGTCCTGGACGGCCCGGAGGAACATCACGGCGGGGATGCGCAGGGCGTGGTGGCCGTAGACGTTGTAGTGCATCAGGTAGCGGGCGAAGACGAGCGATTGCAGGTAGCCGACCCCCGGCTTGTCCACTGCCAGCACCGCCAGGTTGTCCTGGCCGACGATGCGCAAGGATCTGACCAGGGCTTCGACGTCGATGAGGCCGTAGGGGACCTTGGCACACTGAGAGTCCCGGACGAGACCATCGAGCATGTCGACGTCCAGGGAGCCCGAGAGTAGGTCCCGCGCCAGATGCTCGGTCGGTGTCAGGTTGCGCAAGGACGCAGCGCCTTCGGAGCCTTCGCCCGGCGCGATCTCCTGGGCGTCGCCCTGAGCGATGAGGCGGAAGACGTTGTGCGGTTTGATGTCCCAGCCGGTTAGCAAGACCTCGGCGATTTCGGTATCTTCGATCAAGCGCCGGGTGACCTCGTCGCGCGGGAGCATGCCGGGCAGCCTTATGGACTCGACGGCTGTAGCGTAGGGGTAGCGTCCGACGTCTTGGAGCAGGGCCGCGGCCAGAGAAGCCCGAACGTCCCTGTCTTCGAGGTAGGCGCCGGAGTCTATGATGCGTTTGAGGGTCAGGCGCGTGAGGTAGTAGACGCCGATGGCGTGGTCGAAGCGGGTGTGTTTGGCGGCGGGGAAGGCGTAGAGGGCGAAGCCCAAAGGGTTCATCTCCTTGAGGCGCGACATCGCGGCGGTCTCCAGGAGCGTCCGGACCGCCTTGTCCACCGGGACGTCGCCCCACACCTCGTCCCGAATCTTCCGCGTGGAGCCCCCGAAGAACTCCCCTACCGTGCTACTCAACGCTACTCCCGACCTCGCAACCTCGCGGTGCGCCCGCTTCGTGGCCTCCAGGTCTCCCCTTGCCGCGTATTCTAACCGAGAGAGGCTTTATACTTGTAGTCGTAGGAGCTCTACGACGTCCGAGACCATATCGAGAGGAGAGGGCGCATCCACGCCGAAGAGCTCAAGGCGATGAACGGCGAATCGGTGACCTTGCGGCCCCCACGCGAGGAGGACGTCGAGCAGGTCTACGAGTGGGATCGGGACCCCGAGCTCGCCGCCTGGAACGGGCGACCGCCGATCAAGATCTCGCTCTCCGCCGCCCGCCGCGACTACCTGACCCGCTGGGAGGACCCGGCCGTAAAGACCTTCATCATCGAGGCCGAGGACGAGGCCATAGGGCTCGCCACCCTCTACGACTTCAGGCACGAAGGGTGCGAGGTCGGCATAAAGGTGGGCTCGAAAAACCTGCGCGGCCGCGGCTACGCAAGCGAGGCCGTGGAGCTCCTCGTTCGCTACTGCTTCGAGACGTTGGGCCTCAAGTCCGTGCGCGGCTCCACCCTCTCCCACAACACGAGGATGCAGCGCGTCTTCGAGAAGTGCGGCTTTCGAGAGGTCGGTGACGGCTCCATCCTCAGTCGCTTCGACAACAAGCGCTACACCGAGCTCTTCTACGAGCGCCGGCGAGAGGGTTAGGACCGATCCAGCACCGACGGAGTCTTGCCGGAGTCGAGTTGTCCTGAGGACGACTACTGCGGCACGCTTCGAGGGGCATGTCCAATGCTCGAGAAGATCGGGGCCACCCCGTCCGATATCTTCCCGGAAATAACGCTTACAATAATGCGTAGATGAGTACGCAGCTAGGACTGAACGTGCGCCGCAAGGGGGCGATGAGGGGAATCCTTACCCTCGGCAGCCTCGACCCGGCGTTCGCGGCGGCAGAGGGGGTCGAGGGCGAGATGGCGGTGCTGGACCTGCGAGGCGTGGAGTTCGTGGAGCCGGCGGGGCTCTGCGGGCTGGCGGCGCTTTTGGAGTTCCTGATACCGCGCTCGCGGTTGGTCGGCCTGAAGTTCTCCGGGCACGACGTCGCGGCATATTTGGAGAGGATGGACTTTTTCAGGATCTTCGGGCACAGGGTCGAGACGAACGTGGACGTGGCCGCCCTGGAAGAGCGGCGGCGGGGCAACCCGGGGACGCTGCAGGAGTTGATCAGCTTCCACTCCGAGGAGGAGATCCCGGGCATCATCAACCGCATCTCGGAGATCCTTACGAATAAGGGCTACGAACTGAGCGAGCGCGCCGCGATCTGCGCCACCCTCTCCGAGATCTGCGCGAACGCCGTGGAGCATGGCCACTCCCCCTTCGGCGCTTACGCCGCGGTCCAGGCTTACCAGCACATCGTGAGCGGGGGCCGCGGCCGGGGCGAAGAGGTCCTCGTCGCCATCGCCGACGGCGGGGTCGGCGTCCGCGAGACCCTCTCGCGCAACCCGGAGTACGCCGACCACACGGCCTCGGACAACGACGCCCTGCGCCACGCCATCAAGATGGGAGTGTCGGGAACCGGCGAGCTCGGACGCGGCGGCGGCCTCGCGGTGGTCGGCCAGATCGCCGCCCGCGCCGGAGGCTCCCTCTCCCTTCGCTCCGGCTCCGGCCGCGTCACCTTCTACGGCGACCGCACCAACTCCCGCAATGTCCCCACGTTCCCCGGCACCTTCGTCCGCGTCTCCCTGCCCCGCAAAGCCGACGACGAGCTACCGACAGCCAGCAAGAATTAGAAATCCCGATGTGCGAAAACCCTAAAATCCTCTTGCTTTCGTGCGACGCAACCCTTATAATCCCGTCAGATGATTTCACTGAAGACAGTGAGTATGGAGCCATTGGCTAAGGAGGACTCCCGGGCGTGTGCGGTCTACGACGTGGCCTCGGGAGGCGACGAGGGTGTCGGCGGTAAGCTGATGGTGACCCGGGGGACGGGCCGGCGGGTGCGGGAGGCGCTCGGGGAGGTTCTCGAGGGGTTGCCGGGCGACGGGGTGTTGTACGTGGACACGCGGGGCGTGGAGCTGATGGACTACTCGTTCGCGGACGAGGCGTTGGGGATTTTGGTCTCGAGGGTCGCGGCGGGGGAGTACGGGGACAGGCACGTGGCGCTGGTCGAGGAGGATCGGGAGCTGTTGGAGAACATCGAGGCCTCCTTGCGGCAGCGGGGGCTGGCCATGATCCGGGTGGACGAGCCCGGCGGCGCCCCGAAGATAGTGGGCGAGGTGTCCGAGCACCTGCTCGAGACGCTGAGCGCGATCTACGAGGCCGGCGCTATCACCAACGCCGACCTCGCCGAGAGGCTCGGCATCAACCACACTGCCTGCAACAACCGCGCCACCAAACTCTTCAAGCTCGGCCTCATCCACCGTCGCAAGAACACCGCCGCCCCCGGAGGCCGCCAATACTCCTACGAGGGGATCGCCTGATGTTCTTTTTTGTCTTTAGTCTCACTCGTCTCAGTGAAGATAGCGGTAACGGTGCAGCGGCGCCGAAGGAGGTATAGCGAGATGCGGGAAGAGTACATGATCGAGCGGGGTGGTCGGAGGTTCGTGTTGTACGCGGGGCTTCTGGAGGAGGCGCACGCGCGGGGTCTGAGGAGCATCGAGACGGAGCTGTTGCAGGTGCCGGGCGCCGAGAACGGCGAGGTCGCCATAGCTCGGGCGGTGGTCAGGACCGAAGAGGGCAAGTTCAGCGGCATCGGCGACGCGAGCCCCGGGAACGTGTCTAGGACCATAGCGCCGCACATCATCCGCATGGCGGAGACGCGTGCGAAGGCGCGCGCTCTGCGGGATGCTATTAACGTCGGGGTCGCGGCGCTCGAGGAGCTCGGCGACGAGGAGGTCGCGCCCGAGCCCGCGCGAGGGGAGACGAAGTCCGTCGAGTCCTCGCGCGTGGCGGGGTCGCAGGCCGGGGAGGGCAAGGACGAGGTGCCCAAGGAAGCCTTGCCGGCGACGCGTAAGCAGCTCAACTATCTGGAGGCTTTGATCGCCGACGTCGTCGAGGACGGGGTGCCGAAGTTCGAGGACATGGTGGGCAAGCCGATCTCCGAGCTCACTCGGGGAGAGGCGAGCGAGTGGATCGGGCGCCTCTCCGGGAGGGCCGCGTGATGGGACGCATGTGGATGGCGGCCCTGGGCGAAGAGGCGCTCTACGAGGCGGACCTTCCGGGGTGCTGCCAGCGCTCGGTCAGCTCCGCCCGGAGCGCGAAGAGCCTCGACGACTACTTCGAGTGCCCGGCGTGCGGGGCGGCCTGGCAGGCGCCCATCGCCGTCGAGCCCGAAGAGTGCGCGTTCACCGAGCGGGCGAGCGACGGGGAGCGGAAGGGGGCAGCCTAATGCCCGGGAAGAGCAGGAAGAAGACAGAGACCCTGAGGCCGGACACGACGCTCGCCCCGGTGGGGGAGCCGGAGGCCGAGGTCTACGTATGGGGATTGTCGGGATGCTGTCTCCGGTCGTTCAAGGAGGCGGTCGTGAAGAAGCTCGGGGAAGATCGGCGGCTCTTGGAGTTGCGATGCTCGTGTGAGCGGGCCTGGCAAGTCACGAGCAGTCTCGACGAACGGGTTTTGGAACGGTTCGTAACGCACGGAGACCAAGAGTCGGCGGGACCTACCCGGCGGCGTAGCGGGCAAGGTGGTCGGCCATCGGAAGAACGAAGGGCCGATAGTAAGGAAGAAAGGGGACGGGATGGCGCAGGACACCCTCACGCAGTATCTAGGAAGAATCCGGGGCGGCAGGTTGCTCGACGCCGCCGAGGAGCGAGAACTCAGCGGACGTGCTCGCGAGGGCGACGGGGAGGCCAGAAAGCGCCTCATCGAATCGAACCTCCGGCTCGTGATCTCCATCGCCAAGAAGTATCGCGGGCGGGGGGTGTCCTTCGAGGACCTCATCCAGGAGGGCAACGCGGGCCTCATCAAGGCCGTGGAGCGATTCGACCCGTCTTTGGGCAACCGGTTCTCGACCTATGCTACGTGGTGGATCCGCCAGGGCGTCACCCGCGCCGTCGCGGACCATGCCCGTACCGTCCGCCTGCCTTCCCATGTCGTCGACTCCCTCTTCCGGCTCCGGCGGGCCGAGAACGAGTTGAGCTTAGAGCTCGGCCGCGACGCCACCGAAGAGGAGCTCATCGCGCGGCTCGGGTAAAGCCCGAAGAGGCGCGCAGGCTGCGCGAGGTCAGCCAGCCCATCGCGAGCATCAACGCCAGGGTCGGAACCTCCGCCGAGGAAGGCGCCGAAATGGGCGATCTCCTGCCCGACGAGAGGAGCGAGGACGACTACGCCAGAGTCGAGATCGGGCAATGGGAGGGGACGCTGCAAGAGGCCGTGATGTCGCTCCCCGAGCGCGAGGCCCGCATCCTCAAGATGCGCCACGGCCTCGACGGCTCCAAGACCCGTACCCTGCGCGAGGTCTCCGAAGCCCTGGGTATCTCACAGGAGCGTGCCCGGCAGGTCGAGATAAAGGCCCTCCGGACCATCCGCACCGGCCGCTACGCGAGCACCCTCAGACGCGCCCTTTCGGAGGCCGTGTAGCTGGCGGTACCGGCTCCGCGCTTGCAAGA
>CAWBOU010000041.1:0-39888 GCA_963790365.1 uncultured delta proteobacterium | reverse complement strand
TCTCGATGTGGATCAGCAACACGGCGACGGTCGCGATGATGTTCCCGATCGGCGCTCTCGCTGCTCGCGGTGCTCGAGCGCACGGCGGCGCGCCCGGCTCGGCGGCGTACGGGACCGCGCTGCTCCTCTCGACCTCGTTCGCCGCGTCGATCGGCGGCCTCGGCACGCCCGTCGGCACGCCGCCCAACCTGATCGGCATCGGCTTCATCCGGCGCGAGGCGGGGGTGGAGCTGCCGTTCTTCTCCTGGATGCTGCTCGGCGTGCCGCTCGTCGCTCCTGCTCCGGCCTTCGCCGTCACGATGCTCTGGCGCGGCGGCGCCGCACGGCCGGACGGCGCCGGGGATCGGCGGCTCATCGCCGCGAGCGACGGGCGCTCGGCCGTTGGACGGTCGGCCAGGTGAACACGCTCGTGGCCTTCGGGCTGACCGTGCGCTCTGGGTGCTCCCGGGGATCGTCGCGCTCGTCGCGCGGCGAGGACTCATCCGCTCTACCGAGCAGCTCAGCGCGACCCTTCCCGAGGGCGTCGTCGCGCTCTTCGGCGCGACGCTGCTCTTTCTCCTGCCGACCGACTGGCCGCCGGCTCGCGTTCACGCTGCCGTGGTCGGAGGCCGTGAAGATCGACTGGTGGATCGTCTTCCTCTACGGCGGCGGCATCGCGCTCGGCACGCTCGCGTTCAAGACGGGGCTCGCGGCCGCGCTCGGCGAGGGGCTCACGGGCGTCCTCGGCGTGCGGATCGTGTTCGGGCTGCTGCTGCTCTCGACCGCTCCTCGCGACGTCCTCTCCGAGACGACGAGCAACACCGCGTCCGCGAACATGGTCGTCCCGGTCGTGATCGCGTTCGCCCACTCCGCCGGCATCGACCCCGTGCTGCCCGGCGATCGGGGCGACGATGGCCGCGTCGCTCGGGTTCCTGCTCCCCGTGTCGACGCCGTGCAACGCGATCGTCTACGGCTCGGGCCGGATCCCGCTCACGACGATGATGCGCCACGGGATCGTGCTCGACGTCGTCGGCGTCGTCGCGATCGTCGCGGTGGTGGGGCTCCTCGGGCCCTGGGTACTCGGGCGGTGAAGCCTAGGAGGTGGTGATCTTCCCGAGCGGGCCGATCGTGAACGTCCGCGTCGTCGAGATCCGCGAATTGGTGAGGGTGATGCTCGGCGGCGACCCGTTGATTCGTCGGCCACGTGCGTCCAGCTGCGCTGGAAGGTTCGTGCCGCTGACCGCCACGTTGTACTCGCTCACGTTGATCTCTGCGACGACCGGAGAGTCGGCCGCGGTACCGGCGCGCACCCGCACGTATTGCCCTCGATCAGGATCCGAGTTTCGACGCGGCCGGATTGATCGCCGACCAGCTCGCGCGCGCGAGGACCATCTGCAGCGCCTGCTCCCCGCTCTGGAAGTTCATCGACATCTTCATCGCGCCGAACGAGGGGATCGCGATCGAGAGCAGCAGTCCCGCGATCACGATCGTCGCCATGAACTCGATCATGCTGTAGCCCTCTCAGACTCATTGGCCCTCTCCGCAGCTGTTGGAACGCGATCCGCGCGAAGGGGAGCATCCCGTGCTGGAACTGCTCGTTGAGCGCATCTGGAGCAGGTGCCCATGGTGCCATTGCCGCCGCCGTCGTGGTCGTAGCGCGGCCGGCCGACCCATCCCGCAGATCTCGCGGGGCCGGACGTTTCGTCGGCGAATCGTCCCAGCTGTCGTCGTCGTTGTCGACGTGTCGGCGACGAGGATGCCGCCGCACACCACGCGTTGCCGCCGCCGTTCGCGCCGGCCGTTGCCGACGACGAGGATCGTTCCGGTGTAGCGGGTCGTTCCGCTCATCTCGAAGTTGCCCGTGACGACGAGGATGCCGCGAAGCTTCCCCGCCGTTTCGATCGTCAGGTTGCCGTCACGATCGCGATTTGGGATCCGTCGGCTGCCGAGCTGGGCATGGTCGGCGCCGCGCCGACTGTAGCCGCCGACCGAGCGCCGCTGCCCGTGGATCTTGCTGACGATGTTGTTCAGGCAGCCGACACGGAGATCAGGTCCCGTTCGTTGCCGGCGCAGCCCGTGACCACGCCGGCGAGCGCGCCGCGCTCGGCGGGTGAGGATCGGCATGTTCGTCTCGCGCCGGAGCGTACGGGTTGTCCCGTTGGTCGTGTTGATGAAGTTTTCGACGGAGCCGGTGTTCGCGACAAGGTTCCCCGCGCCGTTGGGATTGCAGGTCATGTAGTTGGGCCAGCGGTTGATTGCGGCCGTTGTGGGATGTCGTTGATGGCGTCGTCGCTGCCGTCTTGGTCGAAGTCGCGACGTCGCGAAACAGGGCGGGTCGCCTCCGTTGCCGTTGAGCATGGCCACGTCGTTCCCGGGCCGAAGTCGATCGACGGGCCCGGGAAGCGTCACCGCGCCCGGTAGCGACGGGATCGGGAAGGGAAGCAAGCCGCGAAAGATCCCCTGGACCGCGGAAACCCTTCCGCGTTCTCGCCGCGCGGCGAACGCGTCAGCGTGAAGACGTGGCCTTCGCCCGTCGCCGGTACCTGTCGATCTTGTTCTGTCGATCCGTCCCACGGATCGTTCGTCATGTAGACCCGGTAGGTGACGCCGTTGAGCTTGGTGTCGCCGACGATCGGCACGTCGTCGATCGTCGGGACGCCGGCGACGACGGTGAAGTTGTCGAGGTCGGTCGAGTCGACGAGGTTCGTGTCCGCGCCCGCCGCGGTGTTGAGAATCGACGAGTACGTCGTCGTCGCGGTATTGAAGATCGCCTGTCGCGCGACCTCGCGTGCGCGATCGAGCCCGGCGACCGCGACCTCGAACGTCCGCTGCTGATTCTTGAAGCCGATCTCGGTCCGTTGCGCGCCGCGGCTCGAGAGCGAGGAGGCCGGTCCCGAGGACGAGGATGATGAGCGTCAGCAGCATTGCGGTGACGAGCGCAACGCCGCGCTCGTCGGAGCTTCGGGTCATCATGTCGTGCCTCACGTTCCCCAGTTGCGAATCGCGGTCTCGCCGCGCGCGTCGCGCCTCACGGTGCCACCCTTGACGGCGTTCTGAACGGTGATCGTCACCTGAGCGAAGCGGCCCGCCGGGCTGCCGTCCTCGACGTCTTCCTTCGTCAGCACGTTCCGCGAGCGTCGAGGATCTGAACGGCGAACCCAGCGACGTTCTGAGCGAGCAGCTCTTCCGTCCCGCCGAGCAGTCGAGCCGCCGGATCCTCGATCACGCGGCGGCGGAGCTGCCCGCTGACGAGGCGGTAGCAGACCCGATCCGTGTCCTCGTCCGAATCGACGTCGGCGCGGAAATCGAGATCGTCGAACTCGGTGAGGCTCGACGATCCGCCGGGGTTCACCACGTCGATCACGTCCGCCGTCGGCAGGACCGTCGTGGAGCCGATCGGCAGGATACGGGCCCGTTGGCGACGAGCTCGGTCGGCCGAATCCCGCGATCGAAAGCTCGTCGAGGAGATGTTCTTCGCTCCCGCCATGTCCGCCTGAAGCGTGACGCTCGTCGTCTCGCGCGAGAACATACGCGTGCCGAAGGCGAAGAGCGAGCTGCCGCGGCGAGTACGACCATCATGATCAGGATCGTCGACGAGGTTCTCGATGACGTGTCGCCCGACTTGCTCCGGCGCAGCTCATACGCCCCATCCCTTGATCGTCGCCAGCTCGAGCTGCTGGGCTCTCCCCGCCTGATTCCAGCTGACCCGGACGGTGATCGTCTTGTAGTTCGCGGTGCCGGGAAGGGTGCCGCCGACTGTCTGGATCGCCACATGCGAGTGAAGATTCGGCCGGTGCCGGTGTCAGGCCTTCGCGTTCGATCGGGTTCGCGCCTCCACCGTTCAAGGCGTCCGGCGGATTCGCGAATACCCCGGTCGCGGTGAGATCCGCGTGCGTGTAGCTCCTCGCTTCCGCGGCCTCGAGAAGCTGCCGCGGGCGAGGTTCGTAGCGATCTGGCGGTTGTTGGCGGACTGGTTCGCTTTCGTCGAGGTGAGCTGCATCGTCGCTGCGGCGAGCGCCCCGACCGAGAGGATCAGCACCGCCACGACGGTTTCGATGAGGCTCAAGCCTTTCTGCCGACTCATCCGGCAATCCCTCCACGAGATCGGAGCTCGATTTGCTCCGCACCGAGATGTGCAATGAAAATGCCAATCAATTTCAGCAAATCCGCAATGAATTCACGGATGAAACGTGACTGCGGATACCGATTCACGGCGTTTCCCGAGGCGCAATTTGTCATCGGGCGCCTTGTGCTCCCGCGCGAGTGCCCGGTTGTTCGCCGCCGCGGTCCGTGATGAAACGGCGGCCGATTCTTCCTCGGAGGTGACCTCAGTGGGACCGCTCGCAGGCTACAAAGTGATCGAGCTCGCCGGCATCGGGCCGGGCCCGTTCTGCGCCATGCTCCTCTCCGACATGGGCGCCGAGGTGATCCGCGTCGACCGCACCGGCAGACGTCCGGGCTCGGCGTCTCCGACGCCGCCGATCGACGTCCTCGAGCCGCGGCCGGCGCTCCGTCGCCGTCGATCTCAAGCAGCCCGAGGGCGTCGAGATCGTCCTGCGGCTGGTCGAGAAGGCCGACGCGCTGATCGAGGGCTTCCGGCCGGGCGTCATCGAGCGGCTCGGCCTCGGGCCCGACGACTGCCTCGACGCGCAATCCGAAGCTCGTCTACGGCCGCATGACCGGCTGGGGCCAGGAAGGCCCGCTCGCGCACGCCGCCGGCCACGACATCAACTACATCGCGCTCACCGGCGCGCTCCACGCGATCGGCCGCAAGGGCGAGGCGCCGGTCGCCGCCGCTCAACCTGGTCGGCGATTTCGGCGGCGGCGCGCTGCTATCTCGCGTTCGGCATGCTCGCGGCGCTGCTCGAAGCGCAGACGTCCGGCAAGGGGCAGGTCGTCGACGCGGCGATGGTCGACGGCGCGGCCTCGCTCATGGCACGATCTTCTTCGGGCTCTTCGCCGGCGGCATGTGGAAGGACGAGCGCGGCGCGAACCTGCTCGACACCGGCGCGCACTTCTACGACGTCTACGAGACGAAGGACGGCAAGTACGTCTCGATCGGCTCGATCGAGCCGCAGTTCTACGCCGAGCTGCTCGCAGCGGACCGGGCTCGACGAGCGAAGAGCTGCCGCACCAGTTCGACCAGTCGCGCATGGCCGGCGCTGAAGGAGCGGTTCGCCGGCGTCTTCCGCACGAAGACGCGCGACGAGTGGTGCGCGATCATGGAAGGCACCGACGTCTGCTTCGCGCCGGTGCTGTCGCTCGGCGAGGCGCTCGAGCATCCGCACATGAAGGCGCGCGGCACGTTCGTCGAGGTCGACGGCGTCGCTGCAGCCGGCGCCCGCGCCGCGCTTCAGCCGGACGCCGGGCAAGGTGTCGCGGCCGGCGGCCGGCGCGCGGCGAGCACACCGAGGAGGCGCTCCGCGACTGGGGCTTCTCCGCCGACGAGCTCGGCAAGCTCCGCTCGGCGGGCGCGCTCGGCTAACTCGGTGACACGCTTCCTCGGGCTTCGCCGCGATCCCCTGAGGGGATCGCCGCTTTCGTCCTTGCGCCGTGGCGGCCGGCTCTCCGTAAGACGAGGGCATTGAAGCCTGCCATCGGGGTGGCCTGCGCGCTCCTCGCGGCGTGTAGCGGCGAGGGGGGCGGGGGGATCGGTTCGAAGATTCTCGGCTCGAGCTCGGCCGAGGTCTCGTCCGAATGGGACTGCCCGGATTGGGGGATGTACGGGCGCACGCTCGCGCGGACGTTCGCCGCGGATTCCGCGATTCATCGCACGGACGGCTCCGCGGAGTGCGCCTCGCCGCTCGACAAGACGACCGTTCCGTTCCTGTTTCCGCTCTGGGTCGTGAAGACGCCGCGGACGGTATCGGCCTCGCCGGTCGTGGTCGACGGCGTGGTGTACGTCGGCGCGTGGGACGGCGTGATGTACGCGTTCGACGGCGAGACCGGCGCGACCCGCTGGAAGTTCCAGACCGAGAGTGCGCCGGGCGCGGCGTTCGGGCCGATCGTCTCGTCCGCCGCGGTCGCCGACGTCGCGATCGTCGGGGGCGAGCGCCGGCTCGTCGTCTTCGGCTCCGGTCCGCGGCTCTACGCGCTCGACGCCGACGCGGACGACGCACACCGGGTCGCGTGGGTCCGCTACCTCGGTGCGCTCGACGGTGACGGCGATCCGCTCCTCGAGGAGGACTTCATCGAGGTCGAGTCGTCGCCGGCGATCTGGAACGGCGTCGTCTACGTCGGGCTCGGGAACCACAACCACGGCGACGAGGAGAGCGGCGGCATTCGCGGCGGCATGCTCGCGCTCGACGCAGCGACGGGCGACCTCCTCTGGCGCTTCGAGCCGGAGACGGTCGGCGGCAATGCCGGCTTCGGTTGCGGCGGCGTGTGGGGCTCGCCGACGATCGACGTCGAGACGGGCACGCTCTTCTTCGGGCTCGCGAACTGCGACGCGAAGGCCGCGGACGGTTACGTCTGGAACGACCTCACCGAGGCGGTGATCGCGCTCGACGCGGCGGACGGGAGCCTCCGCTGGTCGTTCGCGCCGCACGCGCCCGACAACGCGCGCGACGAGGACTTCGGCGCGACGCCGAACCTCTATCGCGATCGGAACGGCAGGAAGCTTCTCGGCGCGGGCGGCAAGGACGCCGTCTACTATGCGCTCGATCCCGAGAGCGGCGCGCTCGTGTGGAAGACGAAGGTCGCCGAGCCGGGCTACATCCAGGACGGTTTCGCGGTCGGCGGGTTCATCGGCTCACCCGCGGTCTCGCACGGCAACGTGTTCGGCGGCACGGCGATCGGCGGGCCGTTCTACTACCACTCGCTCGACGGCGCGACGGGCGCGCACCGCTGGCAGGGGCTCGCGGCCTTTCACTACGCCGCGTCCGGCGCGGTGAACGGCGTCGTCTTCGCCGGCGCGCTCGACGATCTGTTCAAGGCGTTCGACGTGGACACGGGGCTGCCGCTGTTCGTCGCGCCGCTGCTCGGGCCGGTCTCGTCGGGGCCCGCGATCGTCGGCGACACGGTGTACGTCGGCTCCGGCACGTCTTCGAGCGATCTCTGCGGCAAGGACACCCCGGTCTTCTCCGAGATCTGCTTCGAGATCTTCGACGGCGTGCTCGGCGCGACGGGCGGCCTTCACGCGTTTCGCCTCCCGCGCGGCGGCGTGCCGCCGGTCCCGCAGATCCACCTCACCCCCTGACGGGCGCGCGCTTTTCCAGCCAAAAAATACTTACGAAGTATTTTTTCTCGGTCGACCGCGGGGGCGGAGCTCTAGAGTCATTCCATGGCGTTCCGAGGTGGCAATCGTCCAATCATAGTTTCCGAACGGGCGATCCTTGGCCACCGAAGCCGCTACAACCGCGTGCTCTGCGGTCGTTTGAGGCGTGTTGACGAAACCGAGCCAGTTGCCGGGCCGGGGGACTGGCCAGGACGTGAGTAGCGCGTCTGCGCTCTCTTCGTCGTGTGTGCGCAACCATAGGCTGCCATGGCGCCAGTCCTCTGCTCGGCTTACGAGCCGAGCCCGCACCGGATTTCGCTCGACGTATCTACACACCGTGAGAAAATGCTCGTCAGTCTCGACCGGGAAATACCGATAACGTCCCTGATAGAGATGTCCCGTGCCTTCACTTCCGTGAAACGCGTGCCATCGCTTCGCGTGCGTCAGCGTCATCCACTGCATGAACGGCGCTAGCTCGCCGTCCCTCGTCGGCCAGAGGACGAGGTGCCAGTGGTTGGGCATCACGCAGTAGCAGAGAATGCGCATGTCGAATCTTGCTCTGGCTTCTGCGAGCACCTCCTCGAAGGCGAAGAAGTCGCCCGCGTCGCTAAAGATCCGCTTCTTGGCAATCGCGCGGTTTAGGACGTGGTAGACGAGCCCGCCGTACGAAGGACGTCGCACGCAGAGCAGGTTGACGAGCGCCGTCCCCGCGCTCAACAAAAAAGATCAGGGAGCAATCCCGCAATGAAAAATACTTCGTAAGTATTTTTCAGCGGGCGCGCTTTTCCAGCTCGGTGAGCGCGTCGCCGAGGCGCTCGGTGATCTCGTGGAGATCCTCGTCCGAGAGCGCATCCGGTGAAGCGATCGCGCCGAAGTTCATCTGGCCGAGGTAGCTCCACGCGGTGAGGTTGAGACCGATGCCCTCGAGGATCGGGCCGACCGAGTAGATGTTCGCGAGGCGCGCGCCGGCGACGTAGAGCGGCTCCGTCGGCCCGGGCACGTTCGAGACGACGAGGTTCAACGGCGGCGGCACGCGGCTGCCGATCCGGAGCTTCGAGTAGAGCCGCACGATCGCCGCGTAGGGCCGGGGCGGTGTGAACTCCACCCAATCCCCGAGCATCTCCGGACCGAGGAGCGTGTGCACGCCCTTCGCCGCTTTCGTGACGTCGTGAATCGCGCGGAGCCGCTCGACCGGGTCCGCGACGTCGGTGCAGAGCGACGTGATGAGGTTCGACACGCGATTGCCGCTGAGACGGCGCGCTTCGCCCGGCGCGCCGGTCGACACCGGCACGCCCGCGACGAGCGACCGCGCGGGGAGCTCGCCGCGGGCCGAGAGAAACGCGCGGAGCGCGCCCGCGGTGATGCCGAGCACGACGTCGTTGACGGTGACGCCGAAGGCGTCCTTCACCGCGCGGATGCGGTCGAGCGCGAGCGTCGTCGGTCGCGAACGAGCGAGAAGACATGAGCGCGCGGTTGAACCGCGTACGCGGCGTCGCGAACGGCAATGGCGGCGACAACGAAGCCTGTCGGCGATGGCGCGCGACGGCGGCGAGCGCGCGAATCGTGCGGACGACGAGGGCAGGGAGCCCCCGCAGCTGTCGGATGCGGTCGACGAGCGCGGTGCGGAGGAGCGCCCCCCGCGACGGCGGCTGCTCCGACCTCCAGGGCTCGTCGGGAAACGTCACGGGCGCCGTCGGCTCCGTCACCATCACGTTCGCGAGCATCGCGGCCGCGGCGACGCCGTCCGCGACGGCGTGATGGATCTTCGTGACGAACGCGACGAGGCCGCCCTCCAGGCCCTCGAGCGCCCACATCTCCCAGAGCGGCCGGCTTCGATCGAGCGGATGATCGGCGATCTCGGCGATCGCGCGATCCATCTGGCGAGTCGAGCCCGGCGGCTCGAGCTCGCGCCGATGGAGGTGCCGACGAAGGTCGAAATCCGGATCTTCGATCCACACGGGGTGATGGATTCCGCCCGGAACCTCGACGATTCGGCGTCGCAGCGCCGGCAGCAGATGGAGCCGCTGCGAAATTTCTCCCTGCAGCCGCTCGAAGGTGTAGCCGCCGGGCGAGGTGGACGGGTCGATCACCGCCACCTTGAGCGTGTGCATGTGCAGCGTCGGGGTCTCCATGTAGAGGAACCCCGCGTCGAGGCCGGTCAGTCGCTTCATGGCTCCGTGAATCGTGGTATGACCTCGGGACTCGTGACGTTCAACCTCGCCGACCTCTTCGAGCGCGTCGCCGACGCGATCCCCGATCGGGAGGCAGTTGTGATCGGCGGGCGCCGGCTCACCTATCGTGCGCTCGACGAGCGCGCGAATCGGCTGGCGCATCACCTCACCGCGCACGGCATCCGCGAAGGCGACGCCGTCGGCCTCCAGCTCCTGAACGGCACCGAATACCTCGAGGGGATGCTCGCCGCGTTCAAGCTTCGCGCGGTACCGATCAACGTCAACTACCGCTACGTCGAGGGCGAGCTCCGCTATCTCTACGCCGACGCGGATCTCCGCGTGTTGATCGTCCATCGCCAATTCCTGCCGCGGGTGGCGTCGATCGCCGCGAAAGTGTCGCGCCTCACGCACTTCGTGTTCGTCGACGACGGCTCGACCGGGGAGAGCGTCAAGCTCGGGCGGTCGACGGCGGACTACGAGACGGCGCTCGCGCTCGGCTCACCCGAGCGGCGCTTCACCCGCCGCTCGGGTGAAGATCTCTACTGCCTCTACACCGGCGGCACGACGGGCCTGCCGAAGGGCGTGATCTGGCGACACGAGGACGTCTTCTTCGCGGCGATGGGCGGCGGCGACACGCTCGCGTCCGGCAATCCGATCCGCAAGCCGGAGGAGATCGTCGAGCGAATCCTGACGCCGGGGGTGATCGCGCTCCCGACGCCGCCGTTCATGCATGCGAGCGCGCACTGGCTCGCGTTTCATCAGCTCTACAGCGGCGGGACGATCGTGATTCCCGAAGGCGGCCGCTTCGATCCGCCGAAGATCTGGGATCTGGTCGCCAAAGAAAAAGTGCAGCTCCTCGTCTTCGTGGGCGACGCGATGGCGCGGCCGCTGCTCGACGCGCTCGAGGCGAAGCCGACGATCGAGACGTCGTCGCTCGTCGTGCTCGCCTCGGGAGCGGCGATCCTGTCGCCGAGCACGAAGAGCCGCATCGCCGAGCTCTTGCCGGATCGCATGATCATCGACGGCTTCGGCTCGTCCGAGACCGGCACGCTCGGCAACAGGTCCGGCTCGGAGGCGCGGAGCTTTCGCGTGAACGAGGAGACGGCCGTGCTCGACGAGGCGCTTCGGCCCGTCGTGCCGGGCTCGGGGACGATCGGCCGACTCGCACGCCGCGGCCACATCCCGCTTCGCTATCACCGCGATCCGAAGAAGAGCGCGGAGACGTTCGTCACCGTCGGGGGCGTGCGCTGGGCGCTCCCGGGCGATCTCGCGACCGTCGAGGAAGACGGGACCGTCATCCTTCTCGGCCGCGGCTCCACGTGCATCAACACAGGCGGCGAGAAGGTGTTCCCCGAGGAAGTCGAAGGCGTGTTGAAAGCGCATCCGGCCATCGTCGACGCGGTCGTCGCCGGCGCGACGGACGAGACCTGGGGCGAGCGCGTGGTCGCCGTGGTGTCGACGCAAACGGGCGAGACGATCACGCTCGAGGAGATCCAGAGCTTCTGTCGCGAGCGTCTCGCGGGCTACAAGGTGCCGCGCGGGCTCGCGATCGTCGACGAAGTGGTGCGCTCGCCCGCGGGCAAGGCCGACTACCGCTGGGCGCGCGAGCGCGCCGCGGCAACTACTCACCCCCCGGGCGTACGCCCGACCCCCTGAGGCGCGTACTCACCCCCCGGGCTTCGCCCGACCCCCTGAGGGGGTGGTCGCGACATCCGGAGCTTGCGCAGAGATTCCCTTGATCGCCGCGACGAAGCCATGTTCATTGCCGCGCCATGGCTTACGATCCGTTTCCTCGCGGCACCTTCCCCGTCGGCGTTCGCACCGCGCACTGGACCGATGAGGGGCGCGAAGGTCGCCCGCTGTCCGTCGAGATCTGGTATCCCGCGACCGAGACGGCGCGCGGGCGCGATCTCGATCCGGCGACCGCGGACGCCTACGACCTGATCCCGGGCTTCCCGCCCGGCCGTCAATCGGCCGTACGCGATGCCGAGGCGGCAGCCGGCCGTCATCCGCTCATCGTGTTTTCACACGGCTTCGGCTCGCACCGCCGGCAATCGACGTTCCTCTGCACGCACCTCGCGAGCCACGGCTACGTCGTCGCCGCGGTGGATCACACCGGCAACACGATCATCGACATGATGCAGCTGATCCTCGGCGGCAACACCGGCGGAGAGGCGGAAGCGCGCGATTCGATCCGCCACATGATCGTCGCGCGCCCGGGCGACGCGAGCTACGTGATCGATCGCCTGCTCGACGGCGCGATTCCCGAGCTCGCGGGCCGCGTCGACGCGGAGCGCATCGGCATCAGCGGCCACAGCTTCGGCGGCTGGACGACGCTCGCGGCGACCGCGAAGGACAAGCGGATTCGCGCGGCGATGCCGCTCGCGCCCGCGGGCGGCGCGAGCCCTCTACCCGTCGACGCGCTTCGTGCCGCGCTCGATTTCCGCTGGGGGCGTACGGTGCCGACGCTCTACCTCGTCGCCGATCGCGACACGTTGCTCCCGCTCGACGGCATGCACGAGCTCTACGCTCTCACCGCCGAGCCGAAGCGCATGGTCGTGCTCGAGAGCGCCGACCACATGCACTTCTGCGACGAGGTCGAGCAGATCCACGAGCTCTTCCGCGCGATGCCGCCGCCCGGCGACTTCGCGCGGGTCGCGAAGGACATCCCGCCCATCTCGGAGCTCTGCCCCGGCGAGCATGCGTATCTCTTCATCCGCGGGCTCGGGCTCGCGCACATGGACGCGCACTTGAAGGGCAACGAAGAAGCCGCGGCGTTCCTGGCCGGCGACCTGAAGCGCGAGCTAGCGGATCGCGGCGTCGCGGTCAGCGTCGTCTAGGGACGGTCTCCCCCTCACCCTGGCCCTCTCCCCAAAGGGGAGAGGGGATTTCACGGAGTGGCGGCGAAGCCGCTCTTGCGGAGCGACCGCTCGACGAAGTCCTGGACGGCGAGCGTCCAGAAGAAGCTCACGTGCCCGCCCGAGTACCACCGGATCGTCGGGCGCTCCCAGTGCTCCCAGAGTCGCCGCGCGTGGACCGGCGGCACGATGCGATCGCCGGTCGCGGCGAACAGGTAGCGGTGCTCGTGCGGCACGAGCGGCGGACCCGCGAGCGGCGAAACGAGCGTGAAGAGCTCGCGCATCTCCGGACCGACGAGGCCGGTCGCCTCGGCGTGGGCGCGCATCGACGTCGGGCAATGGCCGACGTAGAGCTCGGGAACGTCGCAGAGCGGAATTCCGGTGAGCACGAAATCGAGCGGCTCGACGGTCGCGAGCAACGCCGCGGTATAGGCACCGAGCGAGATGCCGTAGGCGCCGACACGCTTCGCGCCGCGCGCGCGTAGCCAGCGGACGAGGCGCCGCGCATCCGACACGGCCTGCGCGAAGCCGTGCAGCGTGTCGAGGAGCTCGAACGAAAGGAACCCGCCGGGGCCAATCCCGGCCGACCGACGAAGCCCGTGCAGCGGCTGCACCGGAAACAGGAGGTTCACCCCGAGCGTCCGCTGGAGCCGCTCCGCCGCGAAGCCGTGCGCGTCCATGAACGGCCGCCCCATGCCCATGCCGTGGAGACAGACGAGCCAGGGCGCTTCTTCGTCGCGCTCGCACATCCATGCGTGCGCGGTCGCGTTGTCGGCGTACGACGTCCAGCGCTTGCCGCCGGGATCGTCTGCATGCACCGCGTAGGCGCTCGGGAACGAAAGCCACTCGTGCGGCATCGGCCAGCGGCCCCCGGCTTCGAGCCGGATCTCCGGCACGGACGGTGGCTCGCGGTGAAACGCCGACGGCTGCTCGAGCCAGCCGAGCGAGCGGTAGAGCCCGTGCGACGCGCGAATCTCCGCTGCGAGCCGCTCGACGTCCGCCGTCGTCGGATGCGCCCACGGGCCCTTCATGAGCGCGAGGATCGCCGCATCGACCGCGGCGCCGGCGACGCACGCGAGCCTGTCGCTGAGAGACCACGACACCGTGCGAGTCAGCGCAGCGACGTCCACGTGGGACCTCGGTAGCAGAGATCCCGCGCGAAATGCGAACTCAGGTGTCGTTCTCGAGCCGCGCCTTGAGGTTCTCGAGCGATCGCTCGGCGTTCTTGCCGACGATCCCGGAGGCGAGCCACTCGGTGATCCAGCCGAAGATCCGCCCGGGCACGACGTAGGAGAACCGCATCGTCACCTCGGTCTCGCGGGAGACATCGCGCAGGCGGAACCTGCCGCGCTGATCGACGCCGGTGAGGCTCGTCCAGGCGAGCTCGCGACCCGGATCCCATTCGACGATCTCGACGAGGCCGCCGACGAACGCGTTGCCGACCTTCATGCGGATCTCGTAGCGCGCGCCGAGCCCGGTGCGCCGATCGCCCGCGACGTCCCAGCGGACGATGCCGTCCATGAACTCGAGCACGTTCGACGGTTCGGTGAGATACGCCCACACCGCCTCGCGCGGCGCGGCGATCACGATCTGGCGCTCGATCCGCATCGCTCAGCCGATGATCGGCCAGCGGCGCTCGGCGGCGAGCACTTCGAGCGCGTCCTGCATGACGTTCGTGACGTGATCGTAGACCTCGTCGCGATCGGGCGTCTCGCCGAAGCGCTCACGGAGGTCGATCGGCTCGAGCACCTGGCAGGTGACCTTCGCCGGAAGCGGGAGATTCAGGCCACCCATCGAGAGGCCGAACGGAAATCCGAAGGTCACCGGCGCGAGCTTCGAGCGCGCGAGGCCGGCGAGCGGGGAGTACTTCGCGAGGTCCTCGCCGCGCGTGATGAACCACTGCGTTTCCTGTCCGCCGATCTGCACGACCGGAACGATCGGCGCCTTCGTCTCGAGCGCCATGTCGATGAAGCCCTTCCGGCCGCCGAAGTCGATCTTCGCCGACTCGGAGGTCGGACGGAACGCGTCGTAGTCACCGCCGGGGAAGACCATGACGGCGTGCCCGGCCTCGAGCGCGAGCCGCGTGTTCGCGCGCGTCGCCGGCATCATGCCCCATTTCCGGAGCACGTCGCCGAACGGCGTCTTGAAGACGATGTCGTGCGAGAGAAGGAAGATCGGCCGCTCGACGCCGAAGTACGTGACGAAGGCGACCGCGAAGACCGGCGCGTCGGGCGGGATCACACCGCCCGAGTGGTTGCCGACGAGGAGGGCCGGGCCCTTGGCGGGCACGCGCTCGACGTTCCGCACCTCGGCGCGGTGGTAGATGCTCGTGTAGAGCCAAAGGACCGGGAGCGTCTCGCGGATGTAGTCCGCGTCGCGATCGTCGAGATCGTAGGTCGGCGCGTCCGGTGGCTGTGTCACGCGCGATGGATAGAGAAATCGCGCGCGGCGAGGAAGCGGAAAAACCCGTGTGGGGCGGGCACGCATGCCCGCCCCACACGGTGGGGACACTCAGAGAGGACCGGCCTCCCAGGGGCCCGTGATCGCGAACGTGATGCCGGGCGTCTGGATGTTCGCAAACAGCCATTGCCCGTCGCCGCTGAAGCAGGCGCCGGCCCACTCCTGCTGGCGGAAGTCGCCGTTGTGCGAGATGCCGGACTCCTCGCGGTGGTAGGTGCCGAGCCCGGAGCCCGTGAAGTTCAGGTTGTTCTTGGCGAACGTGAAGACCTCGCCCGCTGCGGTGAGGCCGAGCATGCGCTCGCCGTCGTTGGACGTGCTGCCCGAGTTGTCCTCGCAGAGGATCAGCGCGCCGCGAGGCGTGACGACGATGTTGTCCGGATTTTCGCAGTCGGCCTGTGCCGCGGAGTGGAAGATGATCTCGAGCCGCTCTTCCCGCGGATCGTAGACCCACACCTGACCTTCGCTGATCGGACCGCCGGTCGTCGAGTTGAAGTAGAGCTTGCCGTCGCCGTACCAGATGCCTTCGAGGCGACGGAAGACCGCGGCGCCGCGATCGAAGCCCTGCTGGAAGCAGCTCGCCGCTCCGGCCTCGAAATCGGGATCGGGGTTCGGCACGTCGACCCATTCGACGTCGAAGACGGTCTCCGCACCGTCGCACCCGAGCGTCTGCAGATCCTTGTTCGTCTGGCCGACGACCTTCAGCATCTGCAGGCGGCCGTTCTCGAGGCGGCCGGGCGAGTTCGGCACGTAGCGGTACAAGCCCGAGCCGGCGTCGCTGTCGACCGTGGGACCGTCTTCCGTCTCGTAGACGATGCCCGAGGTCGGATCCACTGCAACGGCCTCGTGCGAGAAGCGGCCCATCGCGCGGAATGGCCGTCCGTTGTTCCTGCCTTTGCCGTCCGCGTGCACGTCGAAGACGTACCCATGTTTGAAGGCGCCGCCCGCAGTCGTTTCGATCGTTTCTTCGCACGACAGCCAGGAAGCCCACGGAGTCAATCCGCCTGCGCAGTTCCGAAAGGTGCCGCTCAAGCTCGGCCAGGACCGCTCGAGCTTTTGCGTCGCCGTGTTCCAGACGAGGTTCACATTGCCGCCGCCGGCGTCCGGCGAGTAGCGGAACGGGCCTTCCGCGAACGCCGGTACGCCGCCGCCGACCTCGTGGTTGCGGCAGAGAATCAGCCGGCCGGAGCTTCCCATTTCCTTCACCACGGCCATGCCGTCGTGGAGCGCCGGCGTCGGCGTCCCGTCGCTCAGCGAATCGCCGGTCCACCCGAAGGACCAGTAGCGAAAGCCGTCCGGGAGCTGGATCAACTCGAGCCCGGTGTTCTCGTCCACTTTCGGAGCGATGGGCCCATAGGGACTCACGATCGGCCCACACGCTTGCGCTGACCGCGCTCGGAGCAGCGAGAGCGGACCGGATAGCGCCACACCGCCGACGAGCGCGGCGCCGCCGCGCATGAAGGTGCGGCGATCGACGCACGTCGCGAACGGATCGGACGTTACGCTCGGCTGCCAATCGACTTCGTTCTTTCCATCCTCCGACATCGCTTCGACCTCCCGTGTTGAGGTGGCTCGCGCCACGCGTGGATTCCCCTGCGCGGGCTCTATCGCGCGGGGATGAGGGAGGGCCGACGATCGTGCGAAGAGAGTGTTACGACTTCGAGGGAGGGGCGGGCTGCTGCTGCGTGAGGCAGTGGAACGCGCCGAGACCCCAGACGAGCTCGCTCGCGCGAATTGGCGTGATGCGGCGCCCGGGGAAGAAGCGGGCGAGCGTCTCGCACGCGATGCGGTCGCGCTCGTGTCCGAACGCAGGGACGAGCACGGCGGCGTTGCCGACGTAGAAGTTCGCGTAGCTCGCCGGCAGGCGCGTGTCTTCGTAGGTGAGCGGCGGCGGCATGGGTAGCGTGACGACCTCGAGCGGCGCGGCCGTCGGCGTCGGTCATCGAACGGAGGCGCTCGAGGTTCTCGCGGAGCGGGCGGTAGTTCGGATCCATCGGATCGTCCTCGACGACCGTGACGACGGTCGCTCGGCGCGACGAAGCGCGTGAGGTCGTCGACGTGACCGTCGGTGTCGTCGCCGAGGATGCCGTCGCCGAGCCAGAGGATCTTGCGGACGCCGAGAAAGTCGCGAATGCGACGTTCGATGTCGTCGCGCGAGAGATGTGGATTGCGATTCGGGTTGAGGAGACACGCCTCGGTCGTGAGGAGCGTGCCGCGGCCGTCGACGTCGATCGAGCCGCCTTCGAGGATCATCCCGCCGTCGAAGCGGCGGAGGCCGAGGATCTCGGCGAGACGGCCCGGGACCTGCTCGTCGAGGTCCCAGGGCGGATACTTGCCGCCCCACGCGTTGTAGCCCCAGTCGCGTGATCGCGGCCTCGCCGCGGTCGTGCACGACGAAGATCGGCCCGTGGTCGCGAACCCACGCGTCGTTCGTCGGCACGCGAAAGAAGCGGACGTTCCGGTGATTGCCGACTCCGCGGGCGCGAAGCGCGGCACGGGCGGACTCCTCGAGATCGACGGTGCCGACGTTGATGCGAACCTGCTCACCGGGCGCGAGCGCGGCGACCATCTCGGCGAAGATTCCCGGGATCGGCGCGAAGTTCCCCGGCCAGCTCTCCTCCTTGTGCGGCCAGGAGAGCCACGTCGCCTCGTGAGGCTCCCACTCCGCGGGCATGCGGAAGCCGAGAGATGCCGGCGTCGGCATGGTCTACTCGTCGTCGAGCAGACGGCGGGTGATCGGCGCGTAGGCGTCGATCCGGCGGTCGCGGAGGAAGGGCCAGTGGGTGCGCGTCTCGTCGATCTTGCCGAGATCGCACGCAACGATCAGCGTCTCCTCGCGATCGGTCGTGGCGCGAGCGAGCACGCGCCCGAACGGATCGGCGACGAACGAGTTGCCCCAGAACGTCGAGGCTGCCTTCGCGGCCGACGCGATTCACGGCCGCGACGAACACGCCGTTCGCGATCGCGTGCGCGCGCTGCGAGGTCTCCCAGGCGTCGCGCTGCGACTCGTTGATCGCCGGATCCTCGCCATCGAGCCAGCCGATCGCGGTGGGATAGATGAGCACGTCCGCGCCGGCGAGCGCCGTCAGTCGCGCGCCTTCCGGGAACCATTGATCCCAGCACACGAGGACACCGAGCTTGCCGCGCGTCGTCTCGTGCACGCGGAAGCCGAGATCGCCGGGCGTGAAGTAGAACTTCTCGTAGAAGAGCGGGTCGTCGGGAATGTGCATCTTGCGGTACTTGCCGACGACGCGGCCGTCCGAATCGAGTACGGCGGCAGTATTGTGATAGAGGCCCTCGGCGCGCTTCTCGAAGAGCGAGGCGACGATCACGACCTTGGCGTCGCGCGCCACCTTGGCGAGCGTCTCGGTCGTCGGCCCGGGGACCGGTTCGGCGAGCTTGAAGAACTCGTGATCCTCGCGCTGGCAGAAGTAGCGCGAACGGAAGAGCTCCTGCAGGCAGACGACCTCGGCGCCCCGCTTTGCGGCTTCGCGAATGCGCTCGATCGCCTTCTCGACGTTCTTCGCCGGCTCCTCTTCGCAGCTCATCTGCACGAGGCCGAGCGTGACCGTTGGACGCGCCTCCGACATGGGCTCGTCTTAGCCGGTGCCGAATGCTTTGACGAGTCCGAGGAAGAGTGTCCAAGTGCGGACGCTCGCCTTCTTCGCATGAAACGGCTCGCCAGCGTGCTCGCGATCGCGACGCTCCTCTCGGGCTGCGGCGGCGGATCTTCTTCCCCCGGCGCGCAGGCCGCGCTCTCCGGCGTCTCCTTCGAGGTCTTCGCCTCCGGGCTCGCCGCCGCGGAAGGCCTCGCGTTCGACGGAGCCGGGAACCTGCTCGTCACGCTCGAGCGCCGCGATGGTGCCGGTGAAGTGGTGCGCATCGAGCACGGTGGCGGGACGTCATCCGTCGCCGGGGGGCTCGATCGCCCCGACGGCATCGCGTTTGATCGCGCGGGCAACCTCTTCGTCACGGAGGAGGTCGCGAACGGCCGCGTCGTCCGCATCACGGGCGGCGCGTCGGCGACCTTCGTCGGCGGCCTCGCCGGTCCCGAGGGGCTGGCGTTCGAGCCGTCGGGGAATCTTCTCGTCACGGAAGACATCGGCGGTCGCGTCCTTCGCGTGAGCCCGGACGGCGCCGTCACGCCGATCGCGACGCTCCGGAAGCCCGAGGGCGTAGCCGTCGCGGGCGACGGGCGGATCTGGGTCGCGGAATCGGACGCGAATCGCATCGTCGCGCTCGGGACGGGCGGCGCGATCACGTCCGCGATCGACGCCGGGCTCCAGGCGCCGGACGGCCTCGCGTGGGACGAGCCGACGCAGTCGCTCCTCGTCAGCGAGGATCGACCGAGCGGGGCGAGGCTCCTCCGCATCGCGTCGGACGGCGCGGGCGTCGTGGTGCTGGACGGGCTCGAGTATGCGCAGGGGATCGCGATCGGCTCCGACCGCGCCATCTACCTCGCGGAGAACGTGCGGGGCCGGGTGCTCCGGGTGGTCGGCGCCCTCGCGCCTTAGATCCCGCGAAGCTCGCGCGTTTGAAGAAGTGGCGCCTACTCGACCACGAGCAGGAGCTCGCCGGCCTCGACCGCCTGGCCGGGCTTGACGCGGATCTCCTTCACTTCGCCGGCGCCCGGCGCCTTGATCTCGTTCTCCATCTTCATCGCCTCGATGACGAGGAGGCCCTGGCTCGGCTCGACCGTTGTCGCCGACCGCGACGAGCACGGTGACGACCTTGCCCGGCATCGACGCTTTGATCTCACGCCGCCCGCCTTGTCCGCCGCGCCGCGCGCCGCCAGCGCCGCGCCTGCGCTCGTCGAGGAGCGTGAACTTGTAGCGCTGGTCTGCGACGAGGCACATCGAACGCCTCGCCCGCGCGGTGGAGCTCGACCTCGGCGTCTTGCCGATCAGGAGCGAGAACGGGCGGCGGCGCGCGTTGGCGGCTGTCGACGACGCGCTCGCGCCGTCGATCGGCACCTTCCTAGCGCGCCGCCGCCGAGCTCGATCTCGACCGGCGACCTCGCGGCGTCGCCGACGACTGGCGTGAACGTGCGCGCCGTCGGCGCTAGCTCACGCAGCGCCTCGCGCCGGCGCGCGTCGCGCCAGGCGCGAGCGCCGGCGCCTGACGGCGCCGGCGCGCTCGCGCGCGTGCCGCGTCGCCGTTCGATCGAGGCGATCGCGGCGGCGCGCGATGCGCGACGCGCTCGAGCGTCGGCCGTCGGCCTCGTGGCAGCCCGCTTGTATTCCTGCGTCGATGAAGCCGCGTGTCGATGTCGCCGGCCCGGAAGCGCGGGTGCTCGAGCGCCCAGCGGTGGAACGCGATGTTCGTGGTCGGGCCGTGGACCACGTACTCGTGCAGCGCGCGCAGCATGCGCTCGATCGCCTCGTCGCGGTTCGCGCCCCAGGCGATCGAGCTTCGAGATCATCGGGTCGTAGTAGGTCGACACCTCGAAGCCCTCGTACACGCCGGAGTCGTCGCGGATGCCGATGCCGCTCGGGACGCGCAGCGACCTCGATCCTGCCCGGGGGCGGGAAGGAAGTTGTTCTCCGGGTCCTCGGCGTAGATGCGGCACTCGATCGCCCAGCCGCGCTGGACGATGTCCTCCTGCTTGAAGCGGCAGCGGGCGCGCCGGCCGCGACCTCGATCTGCGCCTGCACCAGGTCGATGCCGGTCACCACCTCGGTGATCGGGTGCTCGACCTGGATGCGCGTGTTCATCTCGAGGAAGTAGAAGCGCCGGTCCTGGTCGACCAGGAACTCGATCGTGCCCGGCGCCGACGTAGTTCGACCGCCTTGCGCCGCCTGCACCGCGACGCGGCCCATCTCCTCGCGCGTCTTCTGGTCGATGGCGGGCGAGGGCGACTCCTCGATGACCTTCTGGTGGCGGCGCTGGATCGAGCACTCGCGCTCGTAGAGGTGGATCGACGTTGCCGTGCGTGTCGCCGAGGACCTGCACCTCGACGTGGCGCGGGCGGATGATCGCCTTCTCGACGTAGACGCGGTCGTCGCCGAACGCCGACTTCGCCTCGCGAGCGCGCGGCGCGCGAGCGCGCCCTTCAGTCCTCGGCGCTCGCGCGACGAGCCGCATGCCCTTGCCGCCGCCGCCGCCGGCGGCCTTGAGCATGACCGGGAAGCCGATCTCCTTCGCGAGCTTCTCGACCTCGTCGTCGGATGCGAGCGCCTCCTCGCGAGCCGGGCACGACCGGGACGCCGGCCTGCTATCACGCAGGCGGCGCGCCTCGACCTTGTCGCCCATGGCGGCGATCGCCTCGCGGCGACGGGCCGATGAAGGTGATGCCGGCCTCCTTGCACGCGCTGCGCGAAGTGCGGCGCGCTCGGAGAGGAAGCCGTAGCCGGGATGGATCGCCTCGGCGCCCGACTCCTTCGCGACGGCGATGATCTTGTCGACGACGGAGGTAGCTCTCGCGCCGACGGCGGCCGGGCCGATCGGGTAGGCGTCGTCGGCCATGCCGCACGTGGAGCGCCGTCGCGGTCCGGCTTCGGAGTACACGGCGACCGTACTCGATGCCGAGCTCGCGGCAGGCGCGGATCACGCGCACGGCGATCTCGCCGCGGTTCGCGATCAGGACTCGGCGGAACAGACGGCTTCTGGACGGAACTCAGAGCGGGATGTTGCCGTGCTTCTTCGGCGGGTTCCGTGTCGCGCTTGTTCTGCAGCATCTCGAGCGCGCGGATCAGGCGCGGGCGCGTGTCCTCGGGGCGTGATGACCTCGTCGATGTAGCCGAGCTCGGCGGCCTTGTACGGGTTGGCGAACGTCTGCCGGTAGTCGTCGACGAGCCGCTCGCGCTCGGCTCTCCGGGTCGTCGCCTTCTCGATCTCGTTCGCGGAAGATGATGTTGACGGCGCCGTCCGGGCCCATGACCGCGATCTCGGCGGTGGGGTAGGCGAAGTTCACGTCGCCGCGGATGTGCTTCGACGCCATGACGTCGTAGGCGCCGCCGTAGGCCTTGCGCGTGATGACCGTGATCTTCGGCACGGTCGCCTCGCAGTAGGCGTAGAGGAGCTTCGCGCCGTGCTTGATGATGCCGCCGTACTCCTGGTCGGTGCCGGGCAGGAAGCCCGGCACGTCGACGAACGTGACGAGCGGGATGTTGAAGCAGTCGCAGAAGCGGACGAAGCGCGCGGCCTTGATCGAGGCGTCGATGTCGAGGCACGCCGGCGAGGACGGCGGGCTGGTTCGCGACGATGCCGACCGAGCGTCCGCCGAGGCGCGCGAAGCCGACGACGATGTTCTCGGCGAAGCTCGCGGCTGCACCTCGAAGAAGTAGCCCTCGTCGACGACGGCGCGGATGACCTCCTTGCATGTCGTAGGGCTTGTTCGGGTTCGTCGGGGATGAGCGTCGTCGAGCGCCGGGTCGCTGCGATCGGCGGATCGTCGTCGTTCGGCACGAACGGCGGGTCCTCCAGGTTGTTGCTACGGCATGAAGGACAGGAGCTCGCGGACCATCGCGAGCAGGTCTTGGCCTCGTTCTCGGCGCGGCGAAGTGCGCGACGCCGCTCTTCGTGTTGTGCGTGTCGCGCGCCGCCGAGCTCTTCCTTGGTCACCTCCTCGTGCGTCACCGTCTTGATGACGTCGGGGCCGGTGATGAACATGTAGCTCGTCTTCTTCGACCATGAAGATGAAGTCGGTGATGGCGGGCGAGTAGACGGCGCCGCCGGCGCACGGGCCCATGATTGCGGAGATCTGCGGGACGACGCCGGAGGCCAGGACGTTGCGCAGGAAGATGTCGGCGTAGCCGGCGAGGCTGACGACGCCCTCCTGGATGCGCGCGCCGCCGGAGTCGTTGAGGCCGATCACGGGCGCGCCGACCTTCATCGCGAGGTCCATGATCTTGCAGATCTTCTCCGCGAACGCGCCCGAGAGGCTGCCGCCGAAGACGGTGAAGTCCTGCGAGAAGACGTAGACGAGGCGGCCGTCGATCGTGCCGTAGCCGGTGACGACGCCGTCGCCGAGGATCTTCTGCTCCTCCATGCCGAAGTCGGTGCAGCGGTGGGTCTTGAACTTGTCGAGCTCGACGAAGGTGCCCGGGTCGAGGAGGAGCTCGATGCGCTCGCGGGCGGTCAGCTTCCCCGCTGCGTGCTGCTTCTTGATGCGCTCCTCGCCGCCGCCGAGCTCCGCTTCGTGGCTTCGACGCTCGAGCTCTTCGAGATTCTCTTTGATGCCCATTCCCTACCCGTTGCCTGGAAAGTCGGGTGCTTATTGCACGGGCGGGCCGTTTTCAAGGTCGCGAATCGGCTGAGGCTTCGGCCGGAAGTCGGCGACGTAGCGATGCTCGCCCGAAGCTAGCGCCTCGTGAACGGGAGGACGCGGCATGGCAGCTCTCTACGACATCCGAGGTCAGTCGAATCGGCTCCGGCCCAAGGAGCCGCGCGGAGAGACGTCCGAGGCCGAGAGCTTCCAGGCCGCCTTGGCCTTCGCCCGGGCGTGGCAACGTGCCGCGCGCCCGGAAGCCACTCAGGGCACCCCGCGGGTCACGACTCGATCCCCCACGCGGACGCCGTTTCGCTGCGCGTAGCCGGCGTTCACCTCGAGCACGTTCTGCGCCGGGGCGCGGCTCGGAATCGCCGCGGTCGAGAACGGCGTCGTGTGCTCCGCGATCGAGACGATCCGCCCGTCCTTCGCGATGTAGATGATGTCGAGCGGGAGCGGCGTGTTCTTCATCCAGAACGCGCGTGGCTGCTCCTGGTCGAAGACAAAGAGCATGCCGGCGTCGGCGGCGAGCTCGGTGCGATACATGAGCCCGCGTGAGGTCTCTTCGCGATCGTCGGCGACCTCGATCCGAACGACGAGCTCGCCGCCATCCTGCTTGTGGATCACGGCTTGCGGGCTGGCCGGCCAGGAACAGGCGGCGGAGAGCGCCGCGCCGAGGAGCAACGTGCTCACGAGCGGTCCCCGGCGACGACCACCGTTGGCGTCCATGACGCCGTCGCCAGGATCAATGGTGCGCATGGCCGTGGCCGTGGGCCCCGGCGGCGGGCTTTGCTTCCTCTTTCGGCTTCGGCTCGAGTGACTGCGCGACCATCTCGCAGAGATCGAGCACGCGCACGTGCTCTTCGAGATTCTTCGCCTTCACCGCGTCGTCGAGCATCGTCATGCAGTAGGGGCAGCCGACCGCGATCGTATCGGGCTGCGCGACCTCGAGCTGGCCGACGCGCTCGAGGTTGATGCGCGTGCCGTGCTCCTCTTCCTTCCACATGCAGCCGCCGCCCGCGCCGCAACAGAACGTGCGGTTCTTCGACTGCGCGACCTCGGCGAGCTCGAGCTCGGGAATCGCATTGAGCGCCTGGCGTGCGCCCTCGAACTGGCCGTTGTGCCGGCCCATGTAGCAGGGGTCGTGGTAGACGGCCTTCTGCCCGCAGGGTGACTCCGGCGCGATCTTCCCGGTGGCGATGAGCTCGGCGATGAATTCCCCGGTGTGGATCACCTCGTAGTTGCCGCCGAGGTCCGGGTACTCGTTCTTGATCGTGTGGAAGCAGTGCGGGCACTGCGTGAGGATGCGCTTCGGCTTGTAGCGGTTGAGCGTCTCGACGTTCTGCTGGGCGAGCGTGACGTAGAGGTATTCGTTGCCGAGCCGGCGCGCCGGATCGCCGGTGCAGCCCTCCTCCGGGCCGAGGATCGCGAAGTCGATGCCGGCCTTCTTCAAGATGCCGACGAGCGCGCGTGAGACCTTCTGGTTCCGCATGTCGAACGAGCCGGCGCAGCCGACCCAGTAGAGCACTTCGGCGTCCGGCTTCTCGGAGTAGAGCGGAATCTCGAGGTCGGCCGCCCACTCGGCGCGCTTGTCGGCGGCGAGGCCCCAGGGGTTCGACTGCGTCTCCATGCCGCGCATCGCGTTCTGCGCCGACGGCGGGAACGTGCCCTCGGTCATCACGTCGTAGCGGCGCATGTCGACGATCCGCTGGATGTGCTCGATGCCGACCGGGCAGCCTTCCTCGCACCAGCCGCACGTCGTGCAGCCCCAGATCGAGTCCTCGGTGGCGACGTCCTTGATCATGTCCGCGGCGGCGAGCGCCGCGGCCGCGGCGCCTGCCTGCTCGTTACGGAGACCGAGGAGTGGAATCGGCGACGGGTGCTTGGCGACGAGATGTTCGCGCTGGCTCATCACGAGCTTCTTCGGGTTCAGCGGCTTGCCCGTGGCGACCGTCGGGCAGTTGATCGTGCAGCGGCCGCACTCGAGGCATGCCGCCATGTCGAGGAGGATCTTCCAGTTGTACTCCTCGACCTGATTCACGCCGAACTTCTCGGCGTTCTCGAAGTCCTTGATCGGCTCGAGGCGGCCGCGCGGCTTCAAGTTCCGGAAGAACAGATTCAGCGGCGCGATGAAGATGTGCCGGAGCTTGGTGAGCGTCATCGTGTAGAGGAACGAGAGAACGATGGCGAGGTGGATCCACCAGATCGCCTTGTGGAAGCCGACGCCGAGGCCCGACGCAGAGAAGATCTTGGCGAACAGCGCGCCGATGAACGCGCCGCCGGCCGAGCTCCCGGGATTCGCGGCGATGCGTGCGCCTTCGAGGATGAACCCGGTGACGCCGATCGCGAAGAGGAACGTGAGCGGAATCGTGTAGCCGGCGAGGTTCTCGGCCGAGCCGAGCATCTTCTCGTCGGACGGATTCTCGAGCTCGCGCGGCTTCTCGACGAGCCGGCGCGCGAGGAAGTACGCGCACGCGTTCACGAGGACGAAACCGAACACGTCCATCATGAATTTGTAGAAGACGTAGAAGGAGCCGAAGTAGAACTGGAGCGCGGTGTCGGCCTCGACCGTGATGATCGAGGTGCCGAAGAAGAGGCCGACGAACCCGACGTAGAGCGCGAGGTGCGCGATGCCCGACGCCTCGCGGACGACGATGCGCTGGCCGATCGCGTCGAAGAGGACGATGCCGATCCGGCGAGGGAGCTGATCGAGCCGCTCGCGAATGCTGCCCTGGCCGACGTTGACGAGCCGCACCCAACGCCAGACGCCGTAGGCGATCGTCGCGCCCCAGATCACGAACAGCAGGAACGGGACGCCGAGCCAGACGAGCTCGAAGAACCCGATGAAGTGCTCCGCGAACCAACGCGGAGCGTTCCAGAAAATCTCCCGAGTCGGCTGCTCCATCCCCTCCGCCCCCCTAGTCAGGATTTCTCGAGCGGTCTCCGGCGACGACGAGCTTTGTCATCGATGACGCCGTCGCCATCAACTAGTGCGCCTTCAGCTTCTTCACTTCCTCGGTCATCTCCGGCACGGCCTTGAAGAGATCCGCGACGAGGCCGTAGTCCGCGACCGAGAAGATCGGCGCCTCGCCGTCCTTGTTGATCGCGACGATCACCTTCGAGTCCTTCATGCCGGCGAGATGCTGGATCGCGCCGGAGATGCCGACGGCGATGTAGAGCTCCGGCGCCACGACCTTGCCGGTCTGGCCGACCTGGAGGTCGTTCGGCACGAAGCCGGCGTCGACCGCGGCGCGGCTCGCGCCCATCGCGGCGCCGAGCGCGTCGCAGAGCGGCTCGAGCACGGTCGTGAAGTTCTCGCCGCTCTTGAGCCCGCGCCCGCCGGAGCACGACGATCGAGGCTTCGGTGAGCACGGGCCGGTCGCGACTTCACCTCGTCGAAGGAGACGAACTTCGCCTTGAGCTTACTTGCGGTCGAGCGTGGCGCTCGCCTTCTCGACCTGGCCGGCGCCTTCCTTCTTCGCCGCATCGAACGCGGTGCCGCGCACGGAGACGACCTTCGGCGAGCCGTCGATCGAAATCGTGGCGATCACGTTGCCGGCCCACATCGGGCGGATCATCGTGCCGTCCGCGTTGAAGTCGGTGACGTCGCTCGCCATGCCCGCGCCGAGCTTCGCCGCAACGCGCGGAAGCAGATCCTTGCCGACCGCCGTCGAAGTCGCGACGAGCAGGCCGTAGCCGCCCTTCGTCATGACCTCGGACACGACCTCGGTGTAGGCGTCGGCGACGTACTTCTCGAGCGCGTCGTCGTCGACCAGGATCACCTTGGCGACGCCGTAGCGCGGCGATCTCGGTGGCGAGCGCCTCGACGCCCTTGCCGAGGACGACCGCGTGCGCCGCCGCCGCCCTGCGCCGCCGCGGCCGCCTTGCCGGCGGTCAGCGCGACGAGCGTCGTCTTCGGAAACTTGCCGTGATGGTGCTCGGCGAAAACCAGAACGTTAGCCATGTGACTCCTTCGGGGGTCGGGCGTGCCCGGTGTCAGATCACCTTCGCTTCGGAGTGGAGGAGCTGGACGAGCTCCTGGACGGTTTCGACCTTCTTGCCGGCCTCGCGCTTCGGGCGGCGGCGTCATCTTGAGCGACCTTGACGCTTCGGCGCGACGTCGATGCCGAGGCTCTCGATCGGAACCTCCTTCAGCTCCTTCTTCCGGGCCTTCATGATGCCCGGGAGCGAAGCGTAGCGCGGCTCGTTCAAGCGGAGGTCGGAGGTGACGACCGCCGGCAGCGAGACTTCGAGCGTCTCGAGGCCGCCGTCGACCTCGCGCGTCACCTTGGCGCTCTTCTTGTCGGCCGCGAACTCGACCTTCGAGGCGAACGTCGCCTGCGGCCAGCCGAGGAGCTCGGCGAGCATCTGGCCCGCCTGGTTCGAGTCGTCGTCGATCGCCTGTTTGCCCATCAGGACGAGCTCGGCGCTCCTCGTCCGTCGCGACCTTGGCGAGAACGCGTGCGACGACGAGCGAATCGATCGGTTGCGAGTTGACCACGAGGATCGCGCGATCCGCGCCCATCGCGAGGCCGGTGCGAAGCTGCTCGGTCGATTCCTTGCCGCCGATCGAGACGAGCACGACCTCGCCGCCGCCACCCTTCTCCTTGATTCGCAGCGCCTCTTCGATCGCGATCTCGTCGAAGGGATTGATCACGTACTTCAAGCTGTCCGTGACGATCCCGGAGCCGTCGGGCTTTACCTTGATCGTCGAGTTGGGGTCGGGAACCCGCTTGGCGGGCACGAGCATCTTCACCGGGGACCTCCTCGGGGCTGATCTAGCGGGGTGTCTCGGAATTCTTGAACAAATCCGAGCAGCTTCGGGCGCGGATGCGAAGCGATTCCCGCTACCACTTGGATATCGGGGATTCAACCGACCCTCCCGCGTCACGACTTGCGGCGGCGCCGTCGCGTGCGCGAGATTCCGTCACCATGAAGAGAGCTTGGGCGATCGGGTGGGGAGTGGCGGCGGGTTTGGGCGCGTCGCTCGCGTGGGCGGAATCATCGTTGCCGGAAGGAACCTTCGTCGGCTCGGCGCCGGCGGCACGAATCGTCCTCGCCTCGATGGGGCCGCGGCGATCCGCCGGCCGGCTCGTCCTCCGCGGTGAGACGCAGGACGAGACGCCCGTTGCGGTCGACGCCGATCTCGAGATCGCGCTCGCGGCGACGGAAGCGGGGCGGATGACGCTCCGCCCGCGCGACGGCAAGCCGGAGCTGACCTACGAGCGCGTCGGCGCGGGCGACCGCTCGCTCCGCTTCGAGCGCGCGCCGATGAGCACCGACGGCTCCCATCGCGAGCGCGAAGCGTGGTCGTTCACGTTCGAAGCGGTGGACCGGATCAAGCTCTACCGCGAGGCCTACAAATGCCACCCCGACGGGCTCCGGTGCTCGCCCGCGGACGCGCTCTTCGCGGAGCTGACGAAGACGGCTTCCGACTAGCCCCCTCAGGGGGCCGGGCGAAGCCCGGGGGGTGATGAACTAACCCTGGAACCCTAGGCGCGACGACAGATCCATCGCGGCCTGCTGCACGAGCGGCGCGAGGTCCTTGTCGATCCGCTCGACCGTCATGCGGTAGGCGGGCCCGCCGACGCCGAGCGCGCCGACCACGTTCCGCGTGTAGTCCCGCACCGGCGCCGCCACGCCTCTTACGTCGAGAAGATGCTCACCGCCGTCGACCGCGTAGCCGCGCTCGGCGACCTGCTTGAGGTGCCCGACGAGCGTGTTCCAGTCGACGATCGTCTTCTCGGTGAACTTCTCGATCGTCCCGCCGGCCATCGTGCGCGCCTCGTCTTCCGAGGCATAGGCGAGGAAGACCTTGCCGAGCGCCGTCGAGTGGAGCGGCAAGCCTTCGCCGACGTTCGAGGTGATGCGGACGGGCAGGTTCGATTCGACGACCTTGACCGGCACGACGGCGCCGCGGCGCATGACCGCGAGCGAGGTGTTTTCGCGCGATTGCTGCGCGACCGATTGCAGCACGGCGTCCGCCTGACGAAGGAGACCCATCTGCTGGACGTACGTCTGACCGAGCTGGAGGCAACGGATGCCGAGGCGATAGTTCTCGGTCGCCTTGTTCTGCTCGATGTAGCCGCGCGACTCGAGTGTCGCGAGCAGACGAAAGACGTTGTTCTTGTGGAGCTTCAGGCGCTTCGAGAGCTCGGTGACGCCGAGCTCGTCGAGCTCGCCGTGAAACTGCTCGAGCACGTCGAGAGCGTGCGCGACGGATTGAATGACGTAGTTTGTTTTCTCTCGTCGCAACGCGATCCTCCGAAGCTCTGGAACCGACGTTTTAAGCTAGAGGCTTCGCGTGAGTGTGTCAAACGGTCGAATTTCACAAAGAAATTCGCAGGTTGGCAGCGTTCCCACGGTCCGCCTCCCACCGTGACGATACGGAGGAAGCGAAGAAACGACGTTCGAAGCTAGCTCTCGGGCTCGATCACCACGAGCAGCTTGCCAGGCTCGACCATCTCACCGGCGCGAACGGTGATCTCTTTCACCTTGCCCGCGACTTCGGCGACGAGGACGTTCTCCATCTTCATCGCTTCGAGGATGAGAAGCGGATCGCCGGGCTTCACTGCGGCGCCGACCTCGCATTCGAGCTTCAGCACCTTGCCGGGGATCGGCGAGCGCGTCTCCGGGCTCGCCACGCCGTGTCCGCTGCGCGCGCCCGTGGATCCGCCGCCGAGGTCGAACTCGTGGAGCTCACCGCCGACGGCGACGCGGACCTTGTCCGACGTTCGCTCGACGAGCGCGCGAATCGGCTTGCCGTCGAGCGCGATCGTCACGGCCTCGCCGTCGCCGGCGATCCGGCGGACCTCGATCGTGCGCTCGCCGAGACGGACGCGCTGGCCGTCCGCGGTGGTCTCGAGATCGACCTCGATCGGCTCGCCGCGGTGAAAGAGGCGAAGCTTCACGACGCGCCTCCGCCGACGCGCCAGGCGCCGAGCGTGTCCCACGGGGTCGGCACCGCCGCGGGGCCGGCTTCGGCGCGAGCGCGCGAGCCGCCACCGCTCGCGATCGTCAACGCGGCGATCACGGCGGCGACGTCGCGATGCCGCGGCTCGAGGTCCCAGCTCTCGGAGCGGCGCTCGATCAGCTGCGTGTCGATCTCGGCGCTCGCGAATTCCGGCATCTCCATCAGCGCGCGGAGGAACGCCAGGTTGTTCGGCGGCCCGATCACGAGCAGCCGATCGAGGATCGAGATCATCCTCCGCCGCGCGAGCTCGCGATCCGGTGCCCAGGCGATGATCTTGGCGACGAGCGGGTCGTATTCGACCGCGATCGTGCCGCCGGCGAAGAGAGCGGAGTCGATGCGGACGCCCGGTCCCGACGGAAGCGACAGGGCGGTGACCTTGCCGGAAGAGGGGAGGAATCGATTCGCGGGGTCCTCGCCGTAGAGCCGGCACTCGATCGCGTGACCGCGAAGCGCGCACGTCTTCCTGCGCGGATCGTCAGCGCGCTCGCCGAGCGCGACGCGGATCTGCTCGCTGGACGAGGTCGATGCCGGTGACCATCTCGGTCACGGGGTGCTCGACCTGGAGGCGCGGGTTGATCTCGAGGAAGAAGACTTCGCCGTTGGCGCCGAGCAGGAACTCGACGGTGCCGGCGTTCGTGTAGTTCGACGGCCTTCGCGGCCTGGATCGCGGCGCGCGTGAGTCGTTCGCGGAGCTTCTCGTCGACCGCGGCGGACGGCGCCTCCTCGACGATCTTCTGGTGACGGCGCTGGAGCGAGCACTCGCGCTCGCCGAGGTGGAGGATCGTTGCCGTGCGCGTCGGCGAGGATCTGCACCTCGACGTGGCGCGGCCGCTCGACGTAGCGCTCGAGGAAGACGCGTCCGTCGCCGAACGCGGCGAGCGCCTCGCGCTCCGCGCCGGCGAGCGCGGCCGGGAGCTCCGCTGCCTTGCGAACGACGCGCATGCCCTTGCCGCCGCCGCCGGCCGCCGCCTTCACGAGGAGCGGCAGGCCCGACCGTATCCGCGGCGCGCTTCGCCTCGTCGGAGCCGGCCGCGATCGCCTCGATGCCCGGGACGACGGGCGCGCCGGCGCCCGCGACCGCTTGCTTGCGCGCGCACCTTGTCGCCGGAGAGCTCGAGCGTCTCGGGGCTCGGGCCGACGAACGTCACGCCGGCGTCCTCGCAGGCGCGGGCGAACGTCGGCGTTCTCGGAGAGGAAGCCGTAGCCCGGGTGGATCGCCTCCGCGCCGGTCGACTTCGCCGCGCCGATCACCTTGTCGATCGCCAGGTAGCTCTCGCGCGCCGGCGGCGGGCCGAGTGGACCGCCTCGTCGGCCATTTGCACGTGAAGCGCATCGCGATCGACGTCGGAATAGACCGCGACGGGCGAGATGCCGAGCTCGCCGGCACGCGTGGATCACGCGCACCGCGATCTCCCCTCGATTGGCGATCAGCATTTTGGAGAACATGAGCGGTCAGGCTTCTTTCTCGTCGAGCGATGTCAAGTGTGTCACGGCGGCTGACCCCCCGTGGTCACATCCGGAAGATGCCGAACGTCGTCGGCGGGATCGGCGCGCCGAGCGTCACCGCGAGCGCGAGGCCGAGCGCATCCCGCGTCTCGGCGGGGTCGAGGATGCCGTCGTCCCAGAGCCGCGACGTCGAGTAGTACGGGCTCCCCTCGTGATCGTACTTGGCGAGGATCGGGTCGACGATCGCCGAGCGCTCGGCGTCCGAGAGCGTGCCGCCGCTCTGTGCGAGCTGCTGGAGCTTCACAGTCAGCAGCACCTGCGACGCCTGCTCGCCCCCCATCACCGAGATCCGCGAGTTCGGCCACATGAAGAGGAAGCGCGGGCCGTACGCGCGGCCACACATTCCATAGTTCCCGGCGCCGTACGACGCGCCGACGACGACCGTGAGCTTCGGCACGTCCGCGTTCGCGACGGCGTTCACCATCTTCGCGCCGTCCTTGGCGATGCCGCCTTGCTCGTACTGCCGGCCGACCATGAAGCCGGTGATGTTCTGGAGGAAGAGGATCGGCACACCGCGCTGACAGCAGAGCTCGATGAAGTGCGCCCCTTTGAGCGCGCTCTCGGAGAAGAGGACGCCGTTGTTCGCGAGGATGCCGACGGGAATGCCGTGGACGTGGGCGAAGCCAGTGACGAGCGTCGAGCCGTAGCGGCGCTTGAACTCGTGCAAGCGACTGCCGTCGACGATCCGCGCGAGGATCTCGTAGATGTCCATCGGACGGCGCGTCGACTTCGGGATCGCGCCGTAGATCTCCGCCGGATCGTAGGCCGGCGGCTCGGCGGCGAGGCGCTGGACCGGCGCTTCCGGCCGGCGCGGCAGCGTCTCGAAGAGCGAGCGGACGATCTCGATCGCATGGCGATCGTCGTCGGCGAGATGATCCGCGACGCCGGAGATCCGCGTGTGAACGTCGCCGCCGCCGAGCTCCTCGGCCGTGACTTCCTCGCCGGTCGCCGCTTTCACGAGCGGCGGGCCGCCGAGGAAGATCGTGCCTTGCTCCTTCACGATCACGGCCTCGTCGCTCATCGCCGGCACGTACGCGCCGCCCGCGGTGCAGGAGCCCATCACGACCGCGACCTGCGGGATCGCGAGGCGCGACATCCGCGTCTGGTTGTAGAAGATGCGCCCGAAGTGCGTGCGGTCGGGGAAGACGTCCGCCTGGAGCGGCAGGAACGCGCCGCCGGAGTCGACGAGGTAGACGCACGGCAGCCGGTTTTCGAGCGCGACCTCCTGGGCGCGGAGGTGCTTCTTCACCGTCATCGGGAAGTAGGTGCCGCCCTTCACGGTCGCATCGTTGGCGATGATCAGCGCCTCGCGCCCGTGGATGCGGCCGACGCCGGTGAGAATGCTCGCCGCCGGCGCCTCGCCGTCGTAGAGGTCGTTCGCCGCGAGCGGGGAAAGCTCGAAGAACGGCGTGCCCGGATCGATCAGCTCCTCGACGCGCTCGCGCGGCAGCAGCTTCCCCCGCTTCTTGTGCCGCTCGCGGTGGATCTCGGGGCCGCCGAGGCGAGCCTCGGCGATCCGGCGCTTCAGCTCGGTTGCCAAGGCGAGGTTGTGCTCGCGGTTCTCGGCGTACTCGGGCGAGGACGTCTTCAGCTTCGACTCGATGCGATCCACGGGCGGACGAGTCGCTTACCAATTCCGTCGTTGGCCGCCAACTCACCTGCCCTACCGGCAGGCGAAGTCGGACAGCGGATTCGTGCTCATCGACGGTGGGAGGACCGACGGAGCGCGCGGGCTCGGCAGCGCGCCCATCGACAATGCGAGCTTGCCCCCGTCGGCGAACGCGTCATGGGTGAACCACAGCTTGCCCAGCGGTGCGCCGTCGAGCGCGACGGAGCGAACGTACTTCTTCACGAGCGACGCACCGGGTGCCTCGACGTCGAATCGTCCGCCATTCGCCAGGTGGATCGTCGCCTTTTCGAAGAGCGGGCTCCCGATCGTGTAGATCGGCGCGCCGGGAATCACCGGGTAGAAACCAAGCGCGCTCCAGATGAACCAGGCGCTCATCGTGCCGAGGTCGTCGTTTCCCGGCAGCCCGTCCGGCGTGGCGCGAAACAGGCCCTGGTACGCTCGCGTGAGCGCCTGCGTCTTCCATGGCTCCCCCGTCCAGTTGAGCATCCACGGCGCCTGCAAATCGTGCTCGTTCGACGGCGCGTACTGATTTCCGTAGTAGGCGATCCCGAACAGCGTGAGCTTCTGCTGGATCTCCGGCACGAGGAGCGGGATCGTGGCGGTGAGCGGCGTCGCGAAGAACACGTCGAGACGGTGGCGCACGAGCTCGTCGCCGCGCTTCGGCGGCGCGCCCATCGCGTCGAAGAGGCCGCGCACGTCGTGCGGCACGAGCCACGTGTACTGCCAGCCCGTGCCTTCGCGAAAGCCGTCGGGGAGCTCGGGGAGGTACGGACTTCCTACCCACGAGCCGTCGCCGTTCCGTGGTCGAGCGAAACGAGTCTCCGGATCGAAGACGTTCCGCCAGTTCGCGGCCAATCCGAGAAGCGCGTTCCGGTCGTCGGTCTCGCCCAGCCGGTCCGCGACCAAGGCGAGCGCGAAATCGCTGATCGCGTGCTCGAGCGTCGAGCTCGCACCGCTTCCGACCTGGCCGGGTCCGTCCGCGTCGGCCGGCACGTAGCCTTTGTCGAGATACACCGGATCACGGTGCCGTGACGGCTCGAGCGCGAGCGCCCGCGCGCTCGCCCAGAGCGCGCCGAGCGCGTCGCTCGGCACGAGGCCGCGACAGTACGCGTCGGCGAACACCTGCAGCGCCGGCTCGCCGTTCATGAAATCGGCGTAGCGCGCCATCCACCCCCAGCGCGGCAGGCGGCCGCCCTGGATGGCGATCGCCGCGAGCGAGCGCATCATGTCGCGCACGCGGTCGGGTGCGATCAGCATGAGGAGCGGCATCTCGGCGCGGTAGGTGTCCCACATCGAGTAGTTCGCGTAGTAGGTCGATCCCGCGGGCATCGGATCGCCCGGCGCACCGATGCGATGGGGGAGGCCGTCGTAGCCGAGATAGTCTCCGTTCGCGTCGTGAAAGACGTTCGGGTGATGCTGGGCGTGGTAGAGCGCGGTGTAGAACGAGCGCTCGCCCGCCGGCGTTCCGCCGCTCACCTCGATCGCGTGGAGGGCCTCGTTCCACGCCGCACGCGTTCGGCGTCGCAGTGCGTCGAAGTCGAAATCGTCGCCGGGGAGCTCGCTCGCGAGGTTGCCCTGCGCGTTCGCCTGGCTCACGAACGAGACGCCGACTTTCACGCGCACGACGCGCTCGGTCGTGGTGTCGAAGCGTACGTAGGCGCCTGCGCCGTTACCGGAGACCGACCTCCCGCCCGGCTCGGTCGGACCGCCGCGCGCCCGCCAGATGCCGAAGCTCGTGAATGCCCGGTCGAATCGCGCCGCGAAGTGGACTGTGTAGTCCTCGGACGTCGCGGTTCCGGCGACCGTGCGGTCGTCGAGGATCTCGATCGCCGCGTCGATCGTTCCGGGCGTCGTTTGGATGTCGTCCGCCGGTCCGCCGGGGATGCGTCTTCCCGCGTCGATCAGCACGTTCGCCTCGCGCGTCGGCGGGAACGTGTAGCGGTGCATGCCGACGCGCAGCCCGGCAGTCAGCTCGGCGTCGATCCCGTACGAGAGCAGGCCGACGCGGTAGTAACCGGCGGATGCGTCTTCATCGAGATGTGAGAACAGCGACTGGTATTGCTTCACCTGCGTGACGACGGGCCCGGTCGTCGGCATGAACGGCAGCTCACCGCCTTCGGGCACGCCCATCGACTCGGTGTGAACGTGGCTGAAGCCGCGGATGAAGAGGTCGATGTATTGGTAACCGGTGTAGGCGAACACGCCTTCGGTATCCGGCGAGAGCTGGACCATGCCGTACGGTGCGGCCGGTCCCGGGAACGTGAATCCCGAGCCGAGCGTCCCGATGAAGGGATCGACCTTGGCGGCGAGGTCGTCATGAGGCTCGGCGTTGGGCGGCGCGAACAGCCGCATCGCGACGATCAGCGAGGCGAGGAGGGGACGTCGTGTCACGAGTGAGGGCGTCTACTACGTGCCGAGCGGGCAGCGGAAGACGAGAAACGAGGCCGAGGAGTCCGTCCGAGTAATCCGGACCGAGCATGCGAGTCGAGCGCCAAGCAGCGCAAGGAAGAGCCCCGAGTGATAGCCATTGCGCTATCTCGAGGGGCGATGACGCCGCGATGCGCCGGCGATCGGCTCGCAGGCGACGGGAGCCGATTACTCGGACGGGCTCCTACCCCTTCCTCGTCTCGATCCGTCCTTGACCCCGCGTCAAGCGCGCTGTTACCGCTCGCACGCGCGTGAAAGCGACACTCGTACTCCTGCTGGCGCCGGCCGTGCTCGCCGCGCTGGTCGGATGCTCGGATTCGCCCGAGGTCGTCGTCGAGCGCGAGGCGCGTCAAGCGTGCGTCGTTCACGAGCCGCTCCGGCAGCCGCTCTTCGGCGAGCTCCACGTGCACACGCGCCTCTCGTTCGACGCTTTCCCCTGGGATCCGCCGCTCGGGCCGCGCGATGCGTATCGCTTCGCGACGGGCGAGGAGGTCGAGATTCCGCCGCGCGCCGCGGACGGCTCGCGCCTCCGCGCCCGGATCGGCCGGCCGCTCGACTTCGCCGCCGTCACGGATCACGCCGAGGGGCTCGGCGAAACCGGTGTTTGCATGAACCCGGGGAGCCTCGGTTACTCGTCCGCGGAGTGCATTCTCTACCGCGGCGAGCTTTCCGCGATCGGTCCGTCCGAGGTGTACCTGATCTTCGGCACCTGGTTCTTCGGCGATCCGCTGCCGACGGCACGGAGCCCGATGTCGTTCTGCTTCCTGCCCGGCGTCGACTGCGACGCGGCGGGGGGCGCGCTCTGGCAGGAGATCCGCGACGCCGCGGAGGAGTTCTACGATCGCTCGTCCGACTGCCGCTTCACCACGTTCGTCGGCTACGAGTGGACCGGCACGCCGCTCGGCTCGAACCTCCATCGCAACGTGATCTTCCGGAACGAGCACGTGCCGTCGCTGCCGATCAGCAAGGTCGACACCGGCCCCGAGCCGCGCGAGCTCTGGCGGCGGCTCCGCGCGGAATGCCTCGACGCCGGGACCGGCTGCGACGTGCTCGCGATTCCGCACAATCCGAACCTGAGCGCCGGACAGCAGTTCCTCGATCCGGCGAGCCCGGAAGCGGCCGAGACGCAAGCCCGACTCGAGCCCCTCGTCGAGATCATGCAGGCAAAGGGCTCCTCCGAATGCCGGATCGGTCTCGGCACGCAGGACGAGCTCTGCGACTTCGAGCTCCGCACGAACGGCACGTTCTTCCCGTTCCCGCGCCCCGCGATCCTCGGGCCCGAGCTCACGGAGCGCTCGTTCGTGCGGAACATCCTGAAAGAAGGGCTGCGCCTCGGTCGGGCGAACGATCTCGGCACGAACCCCTGGCGGATGGGCTTCGTCGGTGGCACGGACTCGCACTTTGGTACGCCCGGCAACGTCGACGAGACGACGCATCAAGGCACGCACCCCGACGTCGGCAGCCGCGAGAACCTGCTCGCCGAGATCGAAGACAACCCCGGCGGCCTCACCGTCGTCTGGGCGCAGGAGAACTCGCGCGATTCGATCTTCGAGGCGCTCCGTCGTCGGGAGAGCTACGCGACGAGCGGCACGCGCCCGACGGTGCGCTTCTTCGGCGGCTGGGACTATCCGGAGAATCTCTGCGATTCGACCGACCTCGTCGCGGCGGCCGACGGTGGCGGCGTGCCGATGGGTGGGTTGCTCGGCGCGCGCCCCGCGGAGGGCGCGGCGCCGCGCTTCGTGGTGACGGCGCTGCGAGATCCGGAAGGCTCGCCGCTCCAGGCGCTGCAGATCATCAAAGGCTGGGTCGACGCCTCGGGCGAGACGCACGAGCAGGTCTTCGATGTCGCCGGCGATCGCGCGAACGGCGCAGCCGTCGACGCCGAGACCTGTGAAGCGACCGGCGGCGGCGCGAGCTCGCTCTGCGCGGTGTGGAGCGATCCCGACTTCCACCCGGCGGAGCCCGCGTTCTGGTACGTGCGTGTGCTCGAGAATCCGACGTGCCGTTGGAGCACGCTCTGGTGCCAGGAGCACGGCGTGAATCCGCTCGCCGAGGACTGCGTCGACCAGGCCACGGCGGCGGGCGGCTTCGGCGGTTGCTGCTCCGACGGCCTCGTGCGCCCGATCATCCAAGAGCGCGCGTGGACGTCGCCGATCTGGTGGCAGGGATGAGGCACCTCCTCCGCTTCCTCGCCGTCGGTGCGCTCGCGGCGGCGCTCTCCGCGAGCGTTCGCGACGACCGCGAGCTCCTCGTCGTCTCGCGCGAGCGTCTGGCCGACCTCGAGGCGGATTGGCGCCGCACGACCGGCGCGCCGCCGTCGGGAGTCGAGCGAGCCGAGCTCGTCGAGCGCGAGATCGACGACGAGATACTCTTCCGCGAGGCGCTCCGGCGCGGGCTCGAGCGTGGGAGCTTGCTCGTGCGCGATCGCCTGCTCACGACGATGCGCTTCCTCGGCGAAGCGGACGCGTCGGAGGAGGAGCTCGTTCGCGGCGCGCGGGAGCTCGGCCTCGACCGCACCGACCTCGTGATCCGCCGCCATCTCGTCGAGGACATGCGTTTGCGCGTCAGGCGAGAGGGCGATGACGAGCCCGTCACCGAGGCCGAGCTCGAGGCGAGGCTCGCGGGCGATCGCGGGGCCGGCACCTCGCGGACGGCGCTTCGGCACTTCTTCTTCGATCGCGAGCGGCGCGGTTCGAACGCCGAGCCCGAGGCCAAGGCGCTCGCCGAGCGATTGCAGCGCGGCGCCGGCGACCCCGTCGCGGCGCGCGCCGGGAGCGATCCGTTTCTGCACGGCCTCGAGCTCCCGGCGTTGTCCGCGCGCGAGCTCGAGAGCCGGTTCGGTGCGGAGTTCGTGCGCGCCGCGGACGCGCTTCGCGCGGGCGAATGGTCCGGTCCGCTCCGCTCGCCCTACGGCTTCCACGTGGTACGCCTGGACGAGCGGAGAAACGCCGCGCCGGACGTCGCCGGCGCTCGGGCGCGAATCGCGCACGCGATCCGGCTCGAGCGCGGCACCGCGCACGAGCGCGCGCAGCTCCGCGAGTGGCGCGCGGAGTATCGAGTCGTCGTCGAGGAGGCGAGCCGATGAGGCCGCTCCGGATCGCGTGGCTCGCCGCGCTCGCGGTCGCGGTCCTCGTGGACTTCGCGAGCGCGCACTTGCTCGGCGCCTCGCTTCTCGAGCTTCGCGAGACGGCGCCGGCGACTTTTCGCGTGCGATGGAAGACCCCGCTGCAGAAAGCGCCCGACGCCGATCCGCATCCGCTCCTGCCGCCGAGCTGCGAACTGCATGGAGAGATCACCCACGGGCGTACGCTGGATGCGGCCGTCGAGATCTGGAGCGTCCGTTGCGGCCGGGACGGCCTCGTCGGCGGCGACGTCGCGATCGAAGGGCTCGCCGCGGCGAAAGCTCCCGTGCTCCTCCGCATCGAGCTCGCGGACGGACGGCGCTTCCGGAGCGTGCTGACCGCGGGCTCGCCGTCGTTTCGCGTGCCGGAGCGCGAGAGTCGTGCGGGTGTCTTCCGCGGCCATCTCGCCCTCGGCGTCGAGCACATCCTGACCGGCTACGATCACTTGCTCTTCGTCTTCGGTCTTCTGCTGCTCGCCGCGAGCACGCGCGCCCTGGTCGCCACCATCACGGCGTTCACGCTCGGGCACAGCGTGACGCTCTGCGTCGCCGTCCTCGACGTGGCGCGGGTGCCGCCGGCGCCGGTCGAGGTCTGATCGCGTTCAGCATCTTCGTGCTGGCCGTCGAGCTGGCGCGCCCCACACGGCGCGACCGCGTGCGGCGGCGGCCGTGGCTCATGGCGGCGGCGTTCGGCTTGCTGCACGGGCTCGGCTTCGCCGGGACGCTCCGGGCGGCCGGGTTGCCGTCGCAAGCGATTCCCACGGCGCTCCTCGGGTTCAACGCGGCATCGAGATCGGCCAGCTGGCGTTCGTCTTGACGATCGTCGCTGCTCGCCGTCTCCTGCGCGGCGCGTTCGCGCTCGCGCCGAGTTGGACGCGGCTTGGGCCGGCCTACGCCGTCGGCTGCGCGAGCGCGTTCTGGCTCTTCGAGCGGATCCTCGGAATCTCGGCGTGAGCCGAATCCGTCGTTGACCGGCCCGGGGAGCGGCCGACACAATCGTCGCGTCACCCTCGCGCGTCCTCCGCCAACGAAACGGGAGGACGATCATGCCCACCAAGCGAGCGAAGTCGGAGGAGTGGCTCCACAACGTGAAGTCGCCGGTCGCGACGTTCGCGCCGGCCGGGACGTTTTCGAAGGACGCCGCGTCGATCGCACGCATCGTCGCGTCGAAGCGGGTCAGCCCGAAGGGCCTCGGCTCGGCGATCCGGATGGTGCAATTCTTCTTGAACCGTTCGGGAAGTGGTATCTCGCGGGCGCGCCGGCGCGAGGTCGAGAAGGCGAAGCGGCTGCTGCAAGAGCGGCTGCGCCGGAAGGCGAAGCGATGAGCGAACCAAAGTAGGC
>CAWBOU010000040.1:0-32293 GCA_963790365.1 uncultured delta proteobacterium | reverse complement strand
CCGAGTTCCTGAACCACGACGATTCCCCTTCCGGGATCGCACCGGACCTCCACCCCGGCGTCTTCATCCGGTCGATCTACTTCCAGGACCCGGACGGCATCATGCTCGAGTTCGCCTGCTGGACGCGTCCGATGGGCGAAGGCGACGTGCGCCACGCGCCGAAGACCGCGGCGGACGCGAAGCCCTAGCCGCGGCTCGGCGAGGTCGCCGCGTCCTACCAGCCGATCGCGTACGACGGCATCCGGCGGCTGACCTCGCCGCGCGGATCGGCGCCGCCGCGCAGCACTCCGTGCGCTCGATCGACGCGGATGCAGAGCACGTCGCCGGCCACCCAATCGTCCTCGACCACGACGCGTGGCCGCGCGCGGCGAGCTCGTCGCGCACCGCCTCGGGGATGCGTCCCTCGACGCGCAGCCCGCCGGGCATCGCGTGATGCGGATAGAAGCTCGACGGGAAGTGCACCGACGAGAAGCGCGCCGCCTCGATCGCCTCCTGCACGTCCATCCCGAACTCGACGTGGTTGAGGAACACCTGCAGCGTCCACTGGTCCTGCTGGTCGCCGCCCTGCGTGCCGAAGACCATGGCCGGCGCGCCGCCGCGAGTGACCAGCGTCGGCGTCAGCGTCGTGCGCGGGCGCTTGCCGGGCACGAGCGCGTTCGGATGGCGCGGGTCGAGGTAGAACGTCTGCACGCGCGTGCCGAGCGGGAAGCCGAGCCCGTCGATCACCGGCGAGGTCGGGATCCACGCGCCGCTCGGCGTGAACGACGCCATGTTGCGCGCGTCGTCGACCGCGGCGACGTAGACCGTGCCGCGTCCCCAGTCGCGCGCGGCGAAGATCTCCTCGCCGGCGAGCAGCGCGCGGCCGCGGCGCGGATCGCCGGGGCGCTGCTCGAGCGAGGCGCGTGCGCGGTCGATCGAGCGCGCGGCGCGCCGCGGCGTACGCCGGCGGCCAGCAGTCCCGCGAGCGGCACGTCGACGAACTCCGGATCGCCGTAGTACTGCTCGCGGTCGGCGAAGGCGAGCTTCGCCGCCTCGGCGATGACGTGGAAGTAGTCGGCGCTGTTGTGGCCGAGGCGCCGCGAGGTCGAAGCCCTCGAGCAGCGCGAGCTGCTGCAGGAACACCGGCCCCTGGCTCCACGGCCCGCACTTGTGGACGGTGTAGCCCGCGTAGTCGAGCGTCACCGCGTCTCGATCGCGCTCCGGAAGTCGTGGAGATCCTCGCGCGCGAGCGAGCCCGCCGTGCGCGGCCGCGTGGGCGGCGACGATCGCTCGGCGATCTCGCCGCGATAGAAGGCATCGATCGCGGCGGCGATGCCGTGGCTCCGCCCGTGCCCGGCGGCGCGCTCCTCGGCGGCGATCAGGCGGCGGAAGGTGTGGGCGAGGTCCGGGATTGCGGATCGGCTCGCCGACGTCGGGCAGGCGGCCGCCGGGCAGATACACCGCCGCCGAAGCCGGCCAGGTCGTGCGGAAGAGTTCGGCGCTGCCGGTGAGCGAGAAGTCGCCGAGCAGGCCGGCGGCGCCGGTCCGCGCAGCGCGGGGTGCAGCGGGAACCCGCCCTCGGCGAGCTCGAGCGCCGGCGTGACGACCTCGGCGAAGCTTGCGTGCCGAAGCGGCCGAGCGCGGTGAGGAGCGCGTGCGGCGCGGCGGGCGGTCCCGCGGCGAGCACGCCCGCCATCGGGATCAGCGCGTCTCGTGCGTCGGACCACTCGATCGTCGCCGCGCGCGGCGCCATGGTGTTGCCGTTTACGGCGAACACGCGCCGGTCGCGGCGGTGTAGACCAGCGCCGAGAGCTCGCCGCCGAAGGTGTGCATGTGCGGGTTCACCACCCCCTCGACCAGCGTCGCCGCGATCGCGGCGTCGAAGGCGTTGCCGCCGGCGTGGAGCATGCGCAGCCCGGCCTCGGCCGCGAGATAGTGCTCGGCGACCACCATGCCGCGGGTAGTCATCAGCGTCGGGCGCTGCGGCATCAGCCTCTATTTCACGGGTTTCCGTGGAGAAGCCACTCGGTTGACACGATCAACGCGCGGGGCGTATTCGCGCGCGGAGGAGGTGACTGATGAGAGCACATCGGCGTGGTCTCGCCGTTCTCGGCTCCGTGCTTCTCGGTGTTCTTCTTCTCCTGCGGCGGCGACGACGATGACGACTCGACCGTGCGTCGCACCGTGTTCTCCGGCGCCGGCGACATCACCGCGACCGTCAACGAGTTCCGCGCCGCGCTCGGCCAGCCGGACAACGGCGGTAGCCCAGGAGAGCAGCCGGCCGGCCGTCGTGAGGCTCGACTGGGACACGGTCCCCGACGAACAAGCCTCGCCGAATTTCCTTCCTTCGAATTTCTTCAATGACACGGTCGCGCCGCGAGCGCGCGGCGCCGTGCTCACCACTCCCGGTCCTGGCGTCCAGGTGAGCGCCGATGCCAGCAACCCGTCGGGGGCCACGGTTCGGTTCGGCAACATCAATTCGAGCTATGCGGCGGCCTTCACCACCTTCAGCCCCGAGCGTCTCTTCTCGCCGATCGGCAGTAACGTCGTCGATCTCACGTTCTTCGTCGCGGGAACCACGACAAAGGCCACGGTCAACGGCTTCGGCGCCGTCTACACGGACGTCGATCAAGCGGAGAGCTCGTTCGAGTTCATCGACAAAAACGATCAGTCCCTGGGGCAGTTCACGGTGCCGAGCTCGCCCGGCGGCTTGTCGTTCCTCGGCGTCGTCTTCGACGAGGCGGTCGTGGCGCGCGTGAGAATCGTCTACGGTTCGTCCGCGCTCGGCCCTGCGGAAAGCGCCGACGTCGACGTCGCCGTGATGGACAACTTCATCTTCGGCGAGCCACGCGCGCAGTGAGGCTCGGCGTTACGATTCGGGGGTGAACGCCTCGGCGCTGCGCGCCCAGGTCGTGGCGTCGCTCGCTTGGGGGCTCACGGCGATGGTGTCGACGCCGGCCGCGTAGAGCGCGCGGATCCGCGCGTGGCAGACCTCGGCGGTGCCGAAGCAGAACACCCGATCGACCATCTCGTCCGCAACCGCCCGCATCGTGCGCGCGCGATCCCGCGTCGCATAGCCGGCACGGATCTCCTCGACCGCGGCGCCATAGCCGAGCGCGATCAGCCCCTCTTGGTAGGCCGGCGCGGAGCCGTAGAACGCCAAGTAATTTCGGAAGTCCTCGAGGGCATTCGGCGTATCGGCCGCCGTCTCGACGACACGGAGCGCGCGGCGGTGTACGATCTCCAGATCGTCGACCCGTCGCCCGTTCCGCCGCGCGCCGGCGTCGATGCGCTCGAGCGCCCAAGGTAGCCGATCGACCGGTGTGAAATCGTTCAGCACCACGCCATCGGCGATCTCGCCGGCGAGCTCGAGCATCGGTGCGCCCATCGCGGCGACGTGAATGGGCACCGGCGCCGTCGGCAGCTCACGCAGCCGGAAGCCGTGGCTCCGCACCGCCGTGCCTAGCGAAATCCGTCTTCTCGCCGCGGAGGATCCCGCGGAGCAGCGCCACGGTCTCACGCATGCGCGGTCGAGCGGACGCTCGAAGGGAAGCCCGTACCAGCGATCGACCATGTTCCGCGTCGAGATGCCGAGGCCGAGCACGAAGCGGCCGGGCGCCCGCTGCTCGGCGGCGACCACGCCGGTGGCGAGCACCGGCACCGCACGGTTGAAGACAGGCACCACGCCCATACAAATCCGGATGCTGGCGGTAGCGACGCCGAGCGCCGCCGCGAGCGCGAGCGGATCCTGCATGCCCTCGCCGTCCGGCAGCCAGAGGTCGTCGTAGCCGGCCTGCTCTGCCCAAGGTCCACGCTCGAACCCGGCCGTCGAGGCCGGGCGCCGGCCAGAGCATGAGACCGATGCGTTTCTCGCGTCGCATCCTAGTCGAGCGTCACGAAGATCGACTTCCTCGGCTTGCCGCTCACCGCGCGGCTGATGTGTCCCTGGCCGGTGGTGTCCTCGGCGAGCAGGATGTCGCCGGTGCGAAAGATCCGCTTCGTCCCGTCGCCGATCTCGATCTCGACATCGCCGTCCAGCATGATCACGTACTGTCGCCGGGGCGCGTTGTGCCAGTCGTAGTCGTAATCACCGCCGGTCTCGCGAAAGATGACGCCGGTCGCTCGGACGAGCTCCGACATCCGTCCGATCGATGCATCGCCCTTCAGCGGAATTTCGACGTCTTCGAAGTGGGATTGGTTGTCCGGACCGGTGTAGATACGGGTGATCTTCATCCGCGTTCGTTCCTCAGCGGTCTGATAGATAGCCGCGATCGCGCATGTTCCACCGTTCCGCGCCCTGCCAAAGAGGCGTGAGCGATTCCGGAAACTCGTTGACGAGCTCCGCTCCGGCGTCGCGCGCTTTGGAGATGAACGTTCCCAAGGAGCTCATCGCTCCCGTGGGAAGATCGTGAACGACGACGACCGTCCAATCGTTGTTCCGCATGTCGGCCATGGCGCGCTCGGGCCAACCCGTCGGGTCTTCCCAGTCACGCGGAATCGAGTTCCACAGTACGCAGCTGTACCGGTTGCTGCGCAGATGGTCCCAGGCAGTTCGGGACATGATCGTGGAATCGAGATTGCCGCCGCCGGCATAGGGACGAAACAATCGCTCTTGGCCGATCTCGCCGAGCAGCTCCTGCGTGCGCTCGATTTCCCCGATCGCGAGCGATTGATCGGGCTCCGTGCCGAACAGGACGGTGTGACTGAAGGTATGATTGCCGATCCGATGTCCCTCGGCTCGGGCCCTGTGGATGAGATCCTGTCCGGACGGCGTCTGGATCAACGACCCGAGAACGAAGAACGAGGCTTTGACGTCGTGACGAGCGAGTGTGTCGAGGACCTCCGGCGTCACCTCGGGATGCGGGCCGTTGTCGATCGAGAGGCTGACTTTCACGGCTCGCCTGCTTTCTTTTCCGGTTTCGCGCGACCGCGAACGACGACGCCTGCCCGCTCCTCGACGCTTTTCACGGTCGCGAGCACGTCCTCCGCGGCGAATCCGCCGTCTCGATAGCCGACGAGCAGCTCTTCGGCCCGCTTCGCAAGATCGAAAGGCACACCGAGCTCGTCGGCGAGCGCGGTGGCGAGCTGGATGTCCTTCGCGGCGAGAGCGGTCGTGAACGCGGGCGCGAGCCGGTCTTCGAGAATCGCGCGCGAGCCGTAGTCCCACATGAGGGACGCGCCGCTCCCGGCCTTCACGACCTCGCGGAGCATGCCGAGATCGATCCCCGCTTTCGCACCGAGCACGAGCGCCTCGGCGGTGCCGAGCATGCCGAGGAAGCAGAGCATGTTGTTCACGAGCTTCGCCACGTTGCCCGTGCCGACGCCGCCGACGTGGAACACCTTCTCGCCGATCGACTCGAAGAGCGGGCGGTGCCGCTCGAACGTCGCCGCGTCGCCGCCGACCATCACCGCGAGCGTGCCCTTGCGCGCACCGCGGACGCCGCCGGAGACGGGCGCGTCGAGGAAAGCGACGCCGCGCTTCGTCGCTTCGTCCGCGAGCCGCCGCACCACGGTCGGCGAGTTCGTCGAGAGGTCCACGATCGTTGCGCCGCGTGCGATGCCGGCGAAGACTCCGTCCGCTCCCTCGATGACGGCCTCTACCTCGCGCGGCCCCGGCAACGAGAGGAACACGACCTCGCTTGTGCGGGCGACGTCCGCCGCGCTCGCTCCCCAGGCCGCCCCGGCGGCGATGAGCTCGGCAGCCGCTTCTCTACGAGAATCGTGGACCGTCATCATGCGGCCGGGCTTGGCGAGGTTCGATGCCATCGGCCCGCCCATGTTGCCGGTGCCGATGAAACCGATCTTCGTGGGGGTCGTCATCGAGACTCCTTTGCGAACGCGCGAACCGGAAAGTGGAGGAGTCCGACCAGCCGGTTGTTGTTCGTCCACCCGAGCTCGCCGGCGCGTTCGAAGCGCTCGAAGCGAGCGACGAGCTCTTCGAACATCACGCGGAGCTCGAGCCGCGCGAGGCTCGCGCCGAGGCAAAAATGCGCGCCGAGGCCGAAGCCCACGTGATCGTTCGGATCGCGGCCGACGTCGAACCGGAACGGATCGCGGAACGCGTCCTCGTCGCGGTTCGCCGACGCCTCCCAGAGCGTCACCTTCTGGCCGCGGCGGATCTGCTGACCGCGAAGCTCCGTGTCGCAGCTCGCGGTCCGGCGCTTGTAGACGGAAGGAGACGTCCAGCGGACGGCTTCCTCGACGAACGTCTTCATCACGCCCGGCTCGGTTCGCAGGCGCTCCAGCTCTCCGGGATTCTCGATGAACGCGAGCAGCGCGCCGGCGATCGCGCTGCGAGTCGTCTCGGCGCCGGCCGGGAAGAGCAGATCGAAAAAGGCGCGGAGCTCGCGGTCCTCGAGCTGCGGCGAGCCGTCCTCGAGCTTCGCGTGGACGATCGCGGTCAAGATGTCGTCCGCGGGCTCGCGCCGCTTTCGCGCGATCAGCTCGCTGCCGTAGCGGCTCAAACGCCGCACGTGCTCGACCGCCATGACCTCACCCGTTCCCGCGGTGATCGCGAGATCGACGATCTCGGAAAGCTCCGCGCGGTCGCTCTGCGGGATGCCGAGCACGCTACAGATCGTCTGCAACGGGAGCTCGCGGGCAGCCGCCGGCACGAAATCGAAGACCTCGCCCTCGGGAAACGCGTCGAGGATCTGCCGCGTCCGCCGCCTGAGATCGTCTTCCAGACGGCCGATCATTCTCGGCGTGAAGCCCTGGTTCACGAGCCCGCGCAGGCGCCGGTGCTTCGCGCCGTCCGTCTGGTTCAGCGCGTAGCCCTGGCCCTTGCCGTCGAAGATCTGCGTGCCTCCGAGCTCGGACGAGAACGTCTTCGCATCCCGGAAGACGGCGACGACGTCGTCGTAGCGACTGACGACCCAGAAGCCGTTGCCTCCAGGTGTCTTCTCGGTTGCCTCGTGCCACCAGACCGGCGCCTCGTGACGGAGGCGGGTGAAGAACTCGTGCGGGAACCCGCGAGCGAAGGAACTTCCGTCGGAGAGATCGATCGGCGCGGACATGAGCGATCGTCACCGTAGTGGAACTTCGGGATCGGGTCGACCACACGTGGCGCGACCGTCCGTGTCGATGGTAGGAGCTGCCGGACTCGAACGACACGATGTCCGACGGAGCCGCTACCGAGACCCTCGACGCTCCACCGCTCGGCTACTGGCCACGGCGCTGGATGTTGGTATCCGGCTGCTTTCTGTCGATCGTCGTCTGCTACATCGACCGCGTGAACATCTCCTACGCCATCCTGCCGATGGCGAAGGAGTACGGCTGGGACACGGCGACGCAAGGTTGGATCCTTTCGTCGTTCTTCATGGGCTACCTGGTCACGCAGCTCCTCGGTGGCTGGTGGGCCGCGCACATCGGCGGCCGCGCGCTGCTCGCGTTCGGCGTCCTCTGGTGGTCGCTGTTCACGATCCTGACACCGCCCGCGGCGGCGTACTCGCTCGGTGCGTTGATCGCCGCGCGCATCGGTATGGGTCTCGGCGAAGGTGTCGCCTTCCCCGCGATCTACCAGCTCTTTGGACGTTGGATTCCGCTCCACGAGCGTGCTCGCGCGGCCGCGCTGAACGGCAGCGGGATTCCGCTCGGCACGGTCGCGGCAACGGTGCTCACGCCCTGGCTGGTCGGGAGCTTCGGCTGGCCGGCCGTCTTCTACGCCTTCGGTGCCGCGGGCGTCGTCTGGTACGCGTTCTGGCAGCTCACTTCGAGCGAGCGCGTGGAAGACGCGCCCGGCGTCCATCCGAGCGAGGTCGCCTACATCCGCGCGCACACGGCAGCGGCGGTCGAGAAGCCCGCGGTCCCCTGGGGGCGGATCCTGCGCTCGACTCCGGTCTGGGCGCTCGTCTTCAACCACTTCTGCGCGAACTGGGGCTTCTACGTGATCCTCTCCTGGCTGCCGCGCTACTTCGCCGACGTGCACGGATTGGACCTGCGGGGCGCCGGCCATGCGAGTCTCTTGCCGTGGCTGGTGATGTTCGTGATGACGAACGTCGGCGCTCAGCTCGCGGATGGGCTCCTGAAGCGGGGCCGGAGCGTGACGTTCGTGCGCAAGCTCATGCAGTCGATCGGCTTCTTCGGAGCCGCCGCCGCGCTGCTGGTCATCGGGCAGGTGCATACGGTGCCGCTCGCGATCGCGCTCATGTGCGTGTCGCTCGGCCTCGGCTCGTTCGCGCTCTCCGGTTTCGGGTCGAACCACCTCGACATCGGGCCGCGCTACGCCGGCGCGCTGATGGGCCTGTCGAACACGGCGGGCACTCTGCCGGGCGTCATCGGCGTGACCGTGACCGGCTATATCCTCGAAGCGACCGGCTCCTGGGCGCTCGTGCTCGGCGTCGCCGCCGGCTTGTACGTCGCCGGCGGGATCGTCTGGATCCTCTTCGCGACGGGTGAGCGTCTCTTCGATTGACCCCCTCAGGGGGTCGGGCGAAGCCCGGGGGGTGAGTACTCGCGGCGACGCCGATCGGCTATCAGAATGATCTTGGCGACCGTCGCGTTGATATGGCCCGACCTCGTCGAGCGGAGATTCACGAACGCCGGCGTCGCCGGCGGTGAGATCGGCGAAGGTGATCTGGCCGCCCGGCCTCGCTCGTGCAGATACACCTGCTCGACCTCGACGACACGGATCGTGACCGCCAGCTTGCCGGTCGCCTTCGGACGAAGAAGCGGACGAGGAACTCGTATCCGGCTTCCGGATCCTGCGACGTCCTCGACCGTGCAGAAGCCGCCCTTACCGGTCACGTCCGCGGTCGGCATCCCCGTCTTGGCGTAGCGGCCGGTCGTCGGGGTGATGATCACGGGATGTTGTTCGCATCGCGATCGACGCGCCCATGATGAACGCGTCGACTGCCGTCTCCGACGAAGCTCGCTGCCGTCGCCGGCGCGCCACATCGCGATGTCGTGCCGTCGCCGCCGAACATGCGTCGCTGTTGGGGTCCCCTGCTCGGTGCCGCCGACCATCATGTCGTGGCCCTTGCCCGCCGGCATCGCGTCGCTGCCGCCGAGGCCGATCAGCACGTCGTCGCCGCTCTCCCCGTCCATGACTCGGCGTTATCGAGGCTCTGGTTCCTTGCGCCCGCCGGTTGGATCTCGGATTCTGCCGGATTTCGTCGTCGGCGCCGAACAGCACCTCGCCGCCGCTCGCGCCCTGGACGAACGCGGCGCTTGCCGCCCCCGTGCTCGAGAGGACCGTCGCCAACGTCGCAGCCAGAATTCGGGATTTCATGATCGGGTAGGTCTCCTTTTCACGATCGAGTACGGATGGACCGGGCGGAAGTTTCGGTCGGCGCCCCGATTGACTCGAACGGCGCGGAGCGAAACTTTTGCGGCCGTCGTTCGTACACACGGATGGGACAGAGCAGCGGATCGGTCGTGACGGAGCCAAGCGTTGACGGCGCGGATGCAGCCATGGAGCGTTACGCCAATGGCGACGAGGCTGCGTTCGCCGAGCTCTACGATGCGGTTGCGCCGCGTCTGCTCGGCTTCCTGCGCAAAGCCCTGCGCGACGACAGCGCTGCCGAGGATCTGATGCAGCAGGCCCTTTTGCAGATCCATCGCGCGCGCGGCTCGTTTATCCCTGGTGCCCCGGTGATACCGTGGGCCTTTGCGATCGCACGGCGCCTGATCATCGACAGCGCTCGACGGCGTCGCATCGAGCGACGTCTCTTCGCGGACGCTCCGGCTGACGACGACGCGGCCTGCGAGCCCGCCCAATGACGGCGGCCGCCGACGAGCTCTTGCACGCGCGCCGTCTTCAGGTCCGCGTCCGAGGTCGGCTCGAATCCCTGCCCGAGAACCAGCGCACCGCTTACCGACTCCTCCAGCAGGACGGCTTGAGCCTCAAGGCCGCGGCGGAGGTGTTGGGAATCTCGGTGACTGCCGTGAAGCTCAGGGCGCATCGCGCCGACGTCGCTCTGCGATGCTGTCCTCGCGAAGCGGGAGACGCGCGATGAGCGTGGAGCTGCGCGCACGAGTGTTGGCGGCGGCCGCGGCGGAAGGGTCGCCGACGCGGGCCGCGGTCACCCGCGGCAATCGGGTCTCGGCACGCTCGGCGGGCGAGTGCGGCCGCAGCCTTCGTGGTGTTCGCGATGCTCGCGCCCGAGATTCGCTGGCTCGCGCTCGGCGGCGACGTCGCGCCGGGGCAACACTGGAGCGATCGGTGTGGCTCCTCGCGACGACGGCGAGCGGCGCGTTCGGGATCGCGGCTGCGGCCTCGTGGCTCGCGCTCGCGCGAGGTGGATCGATGCTCGGACGACCCCGCGCGTGGCTTCTCTACGCGCTCATCTCGATCCCGATCGGTCTCTTCGCGTGGAAAGTGGGCTCGAGCCTCTTCTTCGGTGACACGATGATCGCCTGGCCGAGCCGGCCGGGGCTCCGATGCCTGTCGTTGTCACTCGCCGTCGCGGTCGGTCCGCTCCTGTCGTTCCTCGCGATCCGTCGAGCGCCCCCGCTGAGCCGGCGCTCAACGGCGCCGTCGTGGGGCTCGCCGCCGGCGCCTGTGCATGGTTCTTCGTCGATCTCTGGTGCCCGGTCGCCTACCTGCCGCATCTCGTGATCGGTCACCTCTTCCCGCTCGTGCTGCTTGCGGGCGGAGGCGCTTTCCTCGGGTCGATGCTGCTCTCGCCGAGCGCGGCCCCCCCTCAGGGGGTCGGGCGAAGCCCGGGGGGTAAGTACTAGCGGCGACGGCGGGCGAAGTACTGCTTGTAGTTCTCGGCCGCCTGCGCGAGGTCCGGTCGCTTCTCGAAGAGCGGCTGCATCTTCTTCTACGCCTCCTCGCGCTTCGCCGGGATGTACTCCGTCGGCCAGTAGCCGTCGTGCGGGCGGTAGCCCTTCAGCACGTTCCGCGCGACCGTCACCTTGTGCACCTCGTCGACGCCGTCGGCGATGCCCATCGTCGGCGCGGCCGCGTACATCGCCTGGATCGGCGTGAGATCGGTGGTGCCGAGCGCGCCGAGGATGTGAAGCGCGTTGAAGGACACCTCGCGGAGCACCTTGGCCATCGTGAATTTCACCGCAGCGATCTCGGTGCGGGCCGCCTGCGTGCTCGTGTGGTCGATCTTCCACGCCGCCTCCAGCACGAGGAGCCGGAGCATTTTGATGGCGGCGTACGAGTCGGCGATCTTCTCCTGCACCATCTGGTGCTCGGCGATGACCTTGCCGTGTGATTCGCGGCTGAGCGCCCGTTCGCACATGATGTCGAAGGCGAGCTTGCACTGGGCGATCGTGCGCATCGCGTGATGGATGCGGCCGCCGCCGAGACGGCGCTGCGCCAGCACCTTCGCGCCGTCTTCGGGACCGAGCAGATGGTCGAGCGGCACGCGAACGTCGGAATACTTCACGTGGTTGTGGTTGCGCGGCTCCGGCATCATCTCCACGCCGGGCGTCTTCCGCGGAACGATGAACATGCCGTTCACGCACATCACGAACAGCAATTCGGCGACGCGCCCGGCCGAGGTGAACCACTTCTCGCCGTTGATGACCCACTGGTCGCCGTCGCGCACGGCGCGCGTCTTGAACAGATTCGGATCGCTGCCGCCCTGCGGCTCGGTCATCGAGTACGCCGAGAACATTTCCTGATTGAGGAGCGGCACGAGCCACCGCTTCTTCTGCTCCTCGGTGCCGTAGGCGGCGAGGATCTCCATGTTCCCGGTGTCGGGCGCGGCGGCACCGAACATCTGCGGCGCACCGGTGTAGCGGCCGATCACCTCGTTCAGGAGGCCGAGCTTCAGCTGGCCGAAACCGGGGCCACCGAGCTCCTCGTCGAGGAAGATCGCCCACAGGCCCTGGTCCTTGATCTCCTGCTGGAGCTCACGGACGTACGCCTTGACCACCGGGTCCGGCGACCGCACGGCGTAAGGGAAAACGTAATCGAGCGGCTCGACCTTTTCCTTGCAGAAGCGCTCGACCCAATCGAGCTTCTCCTGGAATTCCGGTTCGGTTGAGAAATCCCACGCCATGTCCGACCTCCGTTTCGCCCTCATACATGGTCAGATCGGGCAGGTTGTCTCCAGCCCAAGTTGCACGGGGTCATCGGGAGCGGGAAAAGTGAGACCATGAGCGAGCGCGCGAGTCGTCCGCCGTGGCGGGAAGTCCCCGTCGGGAGCAAGATCGATCTTCCCGGCCGGGGAGCCACGTGGGTCACCGAGCTCGCCGGGCCCGAGGGCGCCCCGACTCTCCTGCTCCTCCACGGGTGGGTCGCGACCGCGGCGCTCAACTGGCACGCGGTGTTCCCGACGCTCGCGCGTCACTACCGCGTGATCGCGCTCGACCATCGCGGCCACGGCCGCGGCGTGCGCGCGCGCGGCCGCTTCCGACTCGCCGACTGCGCCGACGATGCGGCGGCACTGCTCAACGTTCTCGGCGTCGAGAAAGCGATCGCGGTCGGATACTCGATGGGCGGTCCGATCGCGCAGCTCCTCTGGCACCGGCACCGCGAGCGCGTCGCGGGCCTCGTCTTCTGCGCGACCGCCGGCTCCTTCCGTCGCCCGAATCCCGGCTTCGGCGAATCGCTCTTTCCTGCCCTCGTTCCCGGCCTCTCCTTCGGGACACGCCTCGTTCCCGGACCACTCCGGCGCCGGCTGGTCCGCGATTTCCTCGCCGCCCGGATCCGCAACCCGGACGCGCTCGAGTGGGTCGCTTCCGAGGTCGCCGACCATGATTTCGGCGCGATCATAGAAGCCGGGCGCGCGATCACCGCGTTCGACGCGAGCGCGTGGCTCGGCTCGATCGACGTGCCGACCGCGGTCGTCGTCACGGAGCGCGACGAGCTCGTCTCACCGAAACGACAGCGGAAGCTCGCGGCATCGATTCCGGGGGCGACGATTCACGGTTGCGACGGCGATCACGGCGCTTGCGCCTATCGGCCGGGAGAGTTCACCGCGGCACTGCTCGACGCCTGCGAGAGCGTGGTCGTACGCGGTCGCCAGCGCGCGGCCTCATGAAACCAATCGAAGCTGCTTCATCAGGGAACGGAGGTCGTAGTAGTCCTTGTGGTAGGTGACGAGCCCGTCGCCGTCGACGCGGCAAACCGCCGCGCCGTCGACCGAGAACGGCAGGTTCGTCGGCGGGTGGACGACGCCGTCCACGAGAAGTGGCCCGTCCGCCACGCCGCTCCAGACCCACTCGGCGCCGAAGCCCTCTCGACTGCCGTAGAGGTCGACGAACTCGATCCGACTGTCGGCCGCGAACCTGTACATGAAGCGATAGAAGCGAGCCGCCTCGTCGATCCCCTGGTAAGTCGTGTGCATGCCGCCCTCGACGTACAACACGTCAGGGCTGAAGAAGCCCCGCCACACGGATTCGTCGTGGCACGACCACGCCTGCCCGTAAGCCTCGCGAAAGCCATCGCTGCCGTACCGGACTCGATTCTCGGACATCGCTACTTCCTCCGTGGGGACTGCCCGACGCCGCGGACGAGCATGCGGACGAGGAGATCCGCGATCTCCTCGGGAGTCGAGCCGCCGCTCGGCCGATACCACTCGGGTGCCCAATTCATCGCGCCGACGACGAGCATGCGGAGCGCTTTGCGATCGACGCTCGGATCGAGCTCACCGGAGTCGATCGCCGCGGCGAAGAGCTGATCGTAAAATCTGCCGTAGCGGCGGAATTGCGCGTTGATCCGCGCCCACATCTCCGGGGGAACCTGCGGCGCGGACCGCCCCGACGCGCGGGCGAAATCGCTGTCGACGAGAACGGAAAGCAAATGCGCGCGCAGCGCCGCTTGGAGCCGTTCGAGCGGCGATGACGAGGCGGGAAGGCCCGCGATTGCGCGACGCGAGTTCTCGAAGGCCACGTCGACGCCGCGGCGGAGGAGCTCCTCGATCAGCTCGTCCCGCGAGTCGAAGTGATAGTAGAGGCTCCCCGCGCCGGCGCTGCCGACCTCATCGGCGATCTCGCCGAGCGTGGTCGCGGCGTAACCGCGCCGCGCGAGCACTTTCGCCGCCGCGTCGAGGATCTGCTCGCGCTTGAGCGCACCGCGCCCGCGCCCGCGTTCGCCCGCGGACCGCGTCTTCGCCGCGCTCAAGCGGCCACGCTCGCAGGTGCGATCGGCCGCACCGCCGTGCCGCCGACCGCGCGCGCGATCTCTTCGTGGAACCAAACGAGCCCCGGCTCGTTCCGCCCGAAGACGAGCTCGCGAATCGCGCCGCTCGCGAGGTTCGCGTGGATGCGATCGCTCTGCGGGAAGTCCTCCGTGGTCGTGACTTTCCACAAGAGGTCGAGATTGAACTCGGCCTTGCGGCGCGCCTCGTCGTCGATCGGCGGCGGCCAGTACAGGTGGAATTGCACTCGGCAGCGGCCGGGATCGCGCCCGCTCGGATAGATCTGCCAGAACTGCACGTGGTCGACCTGATAGCTGAGCAGCGCGTTCGGCGGGATCAGGTACTGGGTCGTGCCGTGCCGCAGGAAGCGCCGTTCGGCCGGATCTTTCGCGAGCTCCTTCTCGATCGAGCTCCGGAGACCGATGTTCCGCACGACGGGCCCGAGACGGTCGGTCAGACCGATGCCCTCGAAGTACGGCGCGATCGTCGCCTTGTGCAGCACCTTCAAATGATAGGACTCGGCGAAGCCGTCCATGATGAACTTGTAGTTGCAGCTCCGGTCGATGGCACGGCTCGCGAAGTATCCGTGGCTCGCGATGTCGTAGCCGGCGACCTCGTCGAGCATGCCGCCCGCGAGATCCGCGATCTTGCGGTCGATGTCACCACCCTCGAGCAGCACGAAGATCAACCCCGCGACCTCGCGGCAGGGAACTTCGGCGAGGCGGTCGAATTCGTCGCCCGCACCTTCGAAGCCGCCGCAGCTCATCGGGCGCGAGCACACGCGGCCGTCGAGGTCGTACGTCCAGGCGTGAAACGGGCAGGACAGCCGCTTGCGCGCGCCGCGCCCTTCCGCGATGCGCGTTCCGCGATGCCGGCACGCGTTCACGAACGCACGGACCACTCCTTTCTCGTTGCGCACGAGCATGAGCGGCGTCTCGCCGGCGTCGTGCGTCACGAAGCTCCCCGGCTCGGGGAGATCCGGCGACAGCGCCGCGATCAGCGGACGCTCGCGAAAGAGGATCTGGACCTCGCGCTCGAGCTGCGCCGCGCTCGTGTAGTGCTCGGCGCCGACGCGGAGGCAATGCTCCGCCATGTCCGTCGTCTGCGCGGCGACGTGCGCCGCCGCGCGCCCGAGGAGAATTCGCTGCGTCTCGAGGTTCACGCGACGTCTCCCGCGCCGGCTTCCGCCACGCTCGGCCCTTCTCCGTACCTCACGCCGATGTCGCCGCCGACGTCGTGCGCTTGCAGCACCGGCAGCACCTCGCCGACGAAGAGGTCGTAGTTCGCACGAGCGACGTCGGCCGACATGCCGCCGTAGCAGAGCGTGGCGAGCAGCGCGCCGGCGTCGAGGCGCTCCGCGTCGTCGAGCAGCTTCTCCGTGACCTCGTCCGGCGTGCCCCAGACCTGGAGGTCGGCGAGGAACGCCGTTGAACTTGTCGAGGCCGTGCTTCGCGATGTTCGCGGCGAGCTTCGCGTAGTACTCGTAGCCCTCGATCGTCGGCGAACTCGACGTTGTCGAACTCGTAGTGCTCGACGGTCGAGCGGGCGTAGCGCTGCAGATACGTCTCGCGCATCCGCTGCGCCTCGGCGCGGTCGTGGCTCACGCCGACGAACACGCACCAGGATCGGCTTCGGCGGCTTCCGTCGCCGTTCAGCTCGACGGAGCGCGGCGGCGATACGCGTCGAGCTCGGTCTTCGACCGTCTCCCACGGCTTCTGCGCGATCACCATAAGGCCGACGCCGAGCCGCGCCATCAGGTCGATCGACTGCGGCGAGATCGCCGACGCGAACGTGCGGCCCCTGAAGCTCGCGACGGCCGCGGCCGGATCTCCGTGCGCGGCTGATGGTAGAGCTCGCCGTCGTACTCGATCACGCCCGTCTCGAGGCCGACGAGGATCGCCTCGGTGTACTCCGTGAAGCGGCGCCGCGACTCCGCCATCTTCAGGCGAAACGCCGTCGAACTCGACGCGCCCGAGCCCGCGGCCGATGCCGAGGATCGCCCGCCCGCTCCGAGAGGTGGTCGAGCAGCGCGAAGCTCTCGGCCACGCGGACGGGATCGTGCCACGGCAGGACGACGACCATCGTGCCGAGCTTCACGCGCGTCGTCCGCGCCGCGACCCAGGAGAGGAACTGCACCACGTTCGGCGTCAGCTTGTAGTCCGAGAAGTGGTGCTCGGGCGTCCAGACCGAATCGAAGCCGGACGTCCTCGGCGCGCGCCGCGAGCGCGAGCTCGTGCCGGTACACCTCCGTGTCGGTCTGGCCGGGGATCGAGGTTCTGGAAGGTGAGACCGAGTCCGACGTGCATGCGAGCCTCCGTAGGACCGATTTCTAATTCTAATTAGAATTAGAGTCAAGCGCGTTTTTCCTCGCTCGACGTGCGCCGCCGAGGCGACGCTTGACTTTGAGGCATCTCGGCGAGCTGACTGCGCGCAACACGTGCACATGCGGGGCGATCGTAACCGCGAGCCGATCGTTGTCGCTGGCGGCGGTATTGGCGGCCTGGCTGCCGCCCGCGCGCTTGCGATCGTGGGCTTCCGCGTGCTCGTCCTCGAGCAGGCGCACGAGTTCGGCGAGATCGGCGCAGGTATCCAACTCGCGCCGAACGCCTGGCACGCGATCGACGCTCTCGGGGTTGGCGAGAGGGTCAAGGAGCAGGCGGTGTTCATCGAGCGGTTGCTCATGATGGACGCCGTGAGCGGCGAAACGGTGATCGACGTTCCCGTTGGCGCCGAGTTCCGCGAGCGCTTCGGAAACCCGTACGCGGTCACTCACCGCGCCGACATCCACGGTGCGCTGCTCGACGGCTGCCGGTCGTGGGGCGACCGCATCGAGCTCCGCACGGACAGTCAGGTCGTGGGATTCGATCTGGAAACCCACGGCGTCACCGTGAAGCTCCGAAGCGGAGAGCGGATCGCCGCAGCGGCGTTGGTCGGTGCCGACGGCTGGCGGTCCGCAGTGCGCGAGACGATCGTCGGTGACGGCGAGCCCCCGCTCTCCGGCCACCTGTGCTACCGCGCAGTGCTCGACGCTCGAGACATGCCCGAGGACCTCCGCTGGGCAGCCGCGACCCTGTGGGCCGGCCCCGACACGCACGTCGTTCACTACCCGCTGCGCGGATGGAAGCTCTTCAACCTCGTCGCCACGGTCGTGCGCGAAGAAGTCGGCGCCGTACAAAACGAGGAAGCGATGCCGGAGGAAGTCCTGCCGCTCTTCGCCGAGAGTTGCGAGAAGCCGATGAGCCTGCTGCGGGTTCCCAAGATCTTCCGCCGGTGGATGCTGCGCTTCCGCGAGCCGGTCGACAACTGGACCCGAGGACGGGCCACCCTCCTCGGGGATGCGGCGCACCTCATGCTCCAGTACGCCGCGCAAGGAGCCGCGATGGCCCTCGAGGATGCGGTCTGCCTCGCCGCCGCCGCCGACGAGCACGACGGCGATTTTGAGGCCGCGTTCCAGAGCTACCAGCGAACGCGGCTCGTGAGAGCCTCTCGCGTTCAGATCTCGGCGGGCCTGCTCGGCCTCCTGTACCACGCGCGCAGCATCGCGCGATTGGTGCGAAACGACATGTACGCGGGGTGGCACGGCGACCGACAGGCAGAGGCATTCGACTGGATCTATCATCCGCCGGACTACGTGAGCCGCTTTGCGAGTCGATCCGACGGAAGATGACCGATTCGTCGCGGACGCGCACGACGATGGTCCTCTGCTTCCTCACGGCCATCTGCGAAGGCATCGACCTGCAAGCTGCCGGTGTGGCCGCCTCCGGGATCGCTTCGGAATTCGCGCCAAACGCGCGGCAGCTCGGATTCTTCTTCAGCGCCAGCACCGCGGGCCTCTTCGTCGGCGCTTTGATCGGTGGTCGTGTGTCGGACGCGATCGGCCGCAAGACCGTGCTCGTCGTCTCGATCATCGTGTTCGGCTCGTTTTCACTGCTGACGCCGCTCTCGGGGGATGTTCGGACCCTCGTCGCCGCGCGCTTCGCGACCGGCTTGGGGCTGGGCGGCGCTTTTCCCAACCTGATCGCTCTCGTGTCGGAAAGCAGCGGTCACGACCGGCGCAGTGCGAACGTCACGCTGGCGTACGCCGGTGCTCCGTTCGGCGGAGCCGTGGCGAGCCTCATCAGTCTCATCGCCACGCAGGAGCATTGGCGCTGGGTGTTCATCGCCGGCGGCGTGGCGCCCCTAACGATCGCTCCCGTGATGGCGTTCGCGCTCGCGGAATCACCGGCCTTCGAGCACGCCAAGGCCGGGGCGACGACCGGCATGCCGAAGGCGGGCAGCTTCGTGGCCATCGTGACGGAGGGCCGGGCGCTCAGAACGCTGCTGCTGTGGGCGAGCTTCTTTCTCGCGCTCTTGACCCTCTACCTGTTGCTCAGCTGGCTTCCGACGTTGATGGTCGCTAGCGGCCTCACCAAAGCCCAAGCGGCGATCTCGCAGATCGGCTTGAACATGGGCGGCGCGGTCGCCGCGTTTCTCGTCGGGCGGCTCATGGAAGGGAGCCTTCGCCGGGCGAGCATCGTCGCGACCTTCCTCGCGCTGCCGATCTTGCTCGTGTGGCTCGCGAATGCTCCAGCGAGCTTCGTGGTGCTGCTCGGGGTGGTGATCCTTCTCGGCGGCGCGACCGTCGCCTCGCAAGCGATTCTCTACGCACTCGCGCCTGCGTGCTATCCAACCTCGATTCGGGGCGTGGGCGTCGGCTCGAGCGTCGCGATCGGAAGGATCGGCTCGATCGTGGGACCCCTGTTCGGCGCCTCGCTGGTCGGCTCGGGACACGATTCCTCCCAAGTGCTCATGGGCTTGATGCCGATCGTCGTCGTCGGCGGAATCTGCGCCATCGCGCTCGCCTGGCGGGTGCCTCGCAACCCAGACGCCGACTGAGGCTCCTACCGCGCGGACCGCGGGCAGACCTCGGCGCAGACCTCGAGCAAAGTCTCGAGCGCGCCACCGTCTCGCTCGAGAACTCGCCGATCTCCGCTCGCGAGCGTGATCGCGGCCTCCGGCTCGCCCTGGCCGTTGCGGATCGGCGCGCTCGCCCCGTAGAGGCCGGGGATGAAGCGGCCGTCGACGGTCGCATAGCCGTCGCGGCGCACGCGCTCGCGCAGCTCGCGGATCGAATGGTCGGAGGAAGGATCGAGATCCGGCCAACGAAGTCCGAGCGCTCGGGCGCGCCGTCGCTCCTCCCGTAGGCGTTCGCCGACGACGCGCGGCGAGGAGAACGCGAGGAAGACGTGCCCCGTCGCCGAGCTCAGGAGCGGCAGCGTCGTGCCGAGGCCGAGCGCGGTGATCACGAAGCTGGCGGTTGGATTCCAACGGACGACGGTCGGCCCGTGCGTGCCCCAGACCGCCAGGAGAGCAGCGGCGCCCGTCTTCTCCACGCAGCTCCTCGAGCCGTTCCGCCGCGCGCTCGACGAGGTCGACGCGCGCGAGCGCCGCGAGGCCGAGCTTGAGCGCCTCCTTGCCGAGATCGTACAGGCCGAGGCGCTGCGTCTGTCGGACGAGGCCGGCGCTCGCGAAGCTCGCGAGGTAGCGGTGAACTTTCTCGCGGACATGCCGGCCTCGCGCGCGACCTCGCTGAGCGAGACCGGCCCCGGCGCGCGGGCGAGCACGCGAAGCACGACGAGCGCGGCGTCGAGCGCCTGGATCCCGCCGCGGGCTTCGCGCGTACGCTTCACGGATGCTCCTGTGGCCGATTTCTCGTATTGCGTATAGCGCAATGACTATCGTATAGCGCAAGAGCTGCGGTGAACGAAATGCGGATCGCGATCCTCGGCGCGGGCCCGGCGGGCTCTATTCGCCTATCTCTCAAGCGGCGGATCGGCCGGTCCGACATCCGCGTCTTCGAGCAGAATCCGCCGGATGCGACCTTCGGCTTCGGCGTCGTGTTCTCCGACCGCGCGCTCGACTTCCTGCGCGCCGACGATCCGGAGACCACGACGCGATCGCGCGGCAGCTGGAGACCTGGACGGACATCACGCTCCTTCATCGCGGCGAGTCGATCGCCATCGATGGCGTCGGCTTCGCGGCGATCGGCCGGCTTCGAGCTGCTCCAGCTCCTGCAGCAGCAGGCGCGCTCGGTCGGCGTGGAAGCCGCGTATCGCCAGGCGATGCGCTTCTCGATGGAGCTCGGCGACGCCGACCTGATCGTCGGCGCCGACGGCGTCAACTCGCTCGTGCGCCGCGCTCGAGCGCGGTTCGGCACCGCGCTTCGCTCATCTCGACAATCGCTTCGCCTGGTTCGGCACGACCTGCGCTTCGCGACGCTGACGCAGACCTTCGTCGCCACCGAGCACGGCACCTTCAACGCCCATCACTACCGCTACGCGCCGGCGATGAGCACCTTCATCGTCGAGTGTCGACGCGGCGACCTAGCTGCGCGCCGGCTTCGACCGGATGAGCGACGACGGAGGCGAAGGCGCGTCTGCGAGCGCGTCTTCGCCGACGGCGCTCGACGGCCACCCGCTCGTCTCGAACCGCTCGGTCTGGCGGCAATTCCCGTGGTGCGCAACGAGCGCTGGTCGGTCGGCAACAGCGTGCTCCTCGGCGACGCGCTGCACACCGCGCATTTCTCGATCGGCTCGGGCACGCGCCTGGCGATGGAGGACGCGATCGCGCTCGCAAAGGCGCTCGCGAGCACCGCGCGACATCCCGCGGCGCTCGCCGCGTACGAGGCGGCGCGGCGGCCGATTGTCGAGAAGCTCGTCGCGCCGCCGACGCGAGCGCCGACTGGTACGAGCGCTTCCCCGAGCACATGCGGCTCGCGCCTGCGACTTCGCGATGAGCTATATCCGGCGTTCGGGCGCGTGATCTCGACCGAGCGGCTCGGCGAGCTCGCCCCGCGCTTCGTCGCGCGTTCGAGGAGCGCGGCGGAGCACAACGACGCAAAATGGAGGTGAAGGATCCGAACGCTGGATCGTCGATCGCGTTCCGGACGACGCACCCGGCGCGCGCGAGATCGGCTTCCACGTCCCCGAGCGCTACAACGCGAGCGAGATCCTCTTCTGCAACCTGCCGGCGGGGCGAGGCGGACGCCGTCGCGGTGCGCAGCATCGGCGGCGAAGTGACCTATGGCGCGCTTGTCGCCGAGGCGGCGCGGTTCGGCCACGCGCTCCTCTCGCTCGGCCTCGCGCGCGGCGATCGCATGCTTCTGTTCCTCGACGACCGCGCGCCTATCCCGCCGCGTTCTTCGGCGCCGTCCGTGCCGGGCTCGTGCCCGTGCTCGTGAACCCGCTCTCGCCGCCCGATCTCGTTCGCTTCTATCTCGAAGATACGGGAGCGCGCGGCGGCGATCGTCGACGACCGCATCACGCAGCGCGATTCGACGAGGCGAGGTCCGCGGCACGCCGCTTCGACACGGCAATCATCGTCGGCGGAGCTGCGCTCCATGGGCGCGACCGGAGTCGACGTGCTGCGACGCCTCTCGCTGGCTCGCGGAATTCCCGACCGACGCTCGAGTGCGCGAACACGCGCCGCGACGACATGGCCTTTTGGATGTACTAGCTCGGGCTCGACGGGGCGCCCGAAGGGCATCGTGCATCTGCAACACGACATGGCCTACACCGCCACGAGCTACGCCGAGCGCGTGCTCGGCATCCGCGCCGACGACATCTGCTTCTCGTGCCGAAGATCTTCTTCGCCTACGGCTTCGGGAACTCCGTGACCTTCCCCTTCGCGGCCGGCGCGTGCGAGGTGCTCCACGGCGGTCGCCCGGAGCCCGAGGCCGTGTTCGACGCGGTCGCCCGTTTCCGTCCGACACTCTTCTTCGGTCTGCCGACGCTCTACAGCGCGCTGATTGCGCATCCACGCCACCGCCGACCGCCGACTTCTCGAGCGTCCGCCTTTGCCTATCCGCGGCGGAGCCGCTCTCGAACGAGCTCTTCGAGTCCTGGAAGCAGCGCTTCGGCCATGAAATCGTCGAGGGTCTCGGCTCCACCGAGATGCTGCACATCTTCCTCTCGAACAAGCCGCGAGCGAAGCGGTCGGTTCCGCCGGCCGTCGCGTGCCGGGCTACGAGATCGGCTCGTCTCGCCGGAGGGCGAGCCGTCGCGGCGCGGCGAGGAAGGCGTGCTCGGGGTGCGCGGTCATTCCAGCGCGCCCTGCTATTGGAGGCGTGCGGATAAAACGGCGCGAGTCGATGCGCGAGGATGGCTGGATCCGCACCGGCGACCGCATGGTCGAGGACGCGGACGGCTTCTTCACCTTCGTCGGCCGCGCCGACGATCTCATCAAGGTGTCCGGCCAGTGGGTCCATCCGCTCGAGATCGAGCGCTGCCTCGCCGAGCATGCCTGCGATCCGCGAATGCGCCGTGCTCGGCCTCGAGATGCCCGACCGGCGGATGACGACTGAAGGCGTTTGTCGTGCTTGCAAGGACGGCATCGCGCCGGAGACCGAGACGGCCGGCGCGCTCCAGCGCTTCGTGAAGGAGCGGCTCCTACCCTACAAGTACCCGCGGATCGTCGAGTTCATGGACGGGCTTCCGAAGACCGGCACCGGCAAGATCGATCGCCAGGCACTCCGCGCCCGAGGGCTCTGACATGGCGACGCTCGGCACGCTCGAAGAGCTCCCACGCGATTTCCGCGACGCCATGCGCGCCGCAGCCGTGAGCCCGCTGTGGCCCGCGATGCGGAACCTTCTCCCGCGCGACCGACCGGTGCCCGCGACGCGCTCCGGCCACTGGCGCTACGCGTCCCTGCGACCGCTCCTCCTGCGGGCCGGCGAGCTCACGCCGGTCGAGAAGGCCGAGCGTCGCGTGCTCGTCCTCGAGGATCCCGGCCGTGGTCCGGGCGCGATGTGCGCGACGCCGGCGATCTATGCGGGGCTTCAGCTCCTGCTTCCGGGCGAGACGGCGCCCGCGCACCGGCACACGCCGAGCGCCGCGCGGATCGTCGTCGAGGGCGAGGGCGCGTACACGGTGGTCGACGGCGAGCGATGCCGATGCACCCCGGCGACCTCGTGCTGACGCCGGGCGGGCGCTGGCACGATCACGGGAACGACGGCGACGAGCCGGTCGTCTGGCTCGATGCGCTCGACCTTCCGCTCTTCGTCTACCTCGAGGCGTCCTATTCCGTGGAGGGCGCGAGCGCAGCCGCCGCGCGATCGGCCGGACGCGTCGGAAGTCGAGTACGCCGCTCCGGGTCTCGTCCCGCCGCGAGCCGCGGGCGCGCGCCGCCCGACGAACGCGCTCCTCCGCTATCCCTGGGCGCGCGTCCGCCATGCGCTCGGCGCCCTCGCCGCGCATCGCGCGCACGGAGCGCCGATCGAGCTCGCCTACGTCGATCCGGAGACGGCCGCGCCCTGTCTCCCGACGCTCGGCTTCACCGCCGCGATGCTCCTTCCGGGCGAGACGCTCCGTCCGCCGCTCCGCTCGGCGAGCGCGATCTTCCATGTCGTCGAGGGACGCGGGCGTTCCTTCGTCGACGAGCTCGAGATTTCGTGGGGGAGGAAGGACGTGTTCTCGGCCCCGGCGTTCGCGGCGATCTCGCATGAAGCCGCGGGCGGCGAGCCCGCGTTCCTGATCTGCGTCGACGATGCTCCGCTGCAGCGGACACTCGGCTTCTACGAGGAGAGACTGCGCCCATGAACGAGCCGCGATACCTGTTTTCGCCGGAGCCCATTGCCGCGGCCGTCGTCCGCGGCGACGGCGCGCTCTATCCGGTGCGGCGAATCTTCTGCGTCGGCCGGAACTACGCCGAGCACGCGAAGGAGATGGGCACCGAGGTCGATCGCGAGGCGCCCTTCTATTTCACGAAGCCGGCGAACGCGCTCGTCGCGAGCGGGACTACCGTCCCCTTACCCGCTCGGCACGGCGAACTACCACCACGAGATGGAGCTCGTCGTCGCGCTCGGCGCGCCGGCGTTCCGCGTCCCCGCCGAGGACGCTCCGGCAGCGATCTTCGGCTACGCCTGCGGCCTCGACATGACGAGGCGCGACCTCCAGCTCGAGGCCCGCGGCAAGGGCCGCCCGTGGGATCTCGGCAAGGCGTTCGAGCAGTCGGCGGTGCTCGCGCCGATCCTTCCGGCCGCGCGCTTCGGCGCGATCGGCTCGCATCGAATCGCGCTCGACTTGAACGGCGCGCGGCGGCAGGAGGCTCGGCTCGCTGACCTCGTCTGGTCCGTCGCCGAGCTCGTCGCGCACCTCTCGCGCTACTACCACCTCGGCCCCGGCGACCTCCTCTACACGGGCACGCCGGCTGGCGTCGGCCCGGTCGTACCGGGCGACCGTCTCGAAGGCACGATCGACGGGCTCGATCCGGTCCGGCTCGAGATCGGCCCTGCGGAGTGAACCTATGGCGAAGCCGAGCCTCCACACCTACTTCCGCAGTTCGACGTCCTACCGCGTACGGATCGCGCTCGCCCTGAAGGGGATCGCGTACGAGTCCGTCTCGCACCACCTCCGCCGCGGCGAGCAGAACCGCCCCGGGTATCTCGCGGTGAACCCACAGGGCCTCGTGCCGGCACTCGTCTGGACGGACGGGCGCGTCTACACGCAGTCGCTCGCGATCCTCGAGCTCCTCGACGAGCTCGTTCCCGACCCGCCGCTCCTGCCGAAGGACGCACCCGGCCGCGCGCGCGTCCGCATGCTCGCGCAGATGATCGGCTGCGACATCCACCCCGTGAACAACCTCCGCATCCTCAACACGCTGCGCGAGCGCTTCGGCGCCGACGACGCAGCGGTCGCCGATTGGTTCCGCCACTGGGTCGCGACCACGTTCGCGCCGCTCGAGCACCGACTCGCGACCGAGCGCGAGACCGGCACGTTCTGTCACGGCGAGACGCCGACGATCGCCGACCTCTGCCTCGTCGCCCAGGTCGCGAACAACGCGCGCTTCGCCGTCGACATGACTCCGTACCCGACGATCCGCCGGATCGACGCCGCCTGCAACGCGCTGCCCGCGTTCCAGTCGGCGGCGCCGGCACGGCAGCCCGACGCCGAATGAGCGTCGATGCGGGTCAGCCGAGCGGACCGACGGAGCTCACGACGTAGCGCTGAATCGCCGGCGGCGCAGCGACGAGGCCCGGCATCGCCGCACGGAACGCCTTCAGGTGCTCCGTCTCGAAGTGCCGCGCGAGCGCCGCGTCGCTCTCCCACTCCTCGAAGATGAGGAAGACGTTCGGGTCGGCGAGATCGGCGAAGAAGCGGTACGAGATGCAGCCCTGCTCCTTCTGCGTCGCGGCGGCGACGCGGAGCGCGGCTTCGACGGCCTCGGCGCGGCGGTCGGGGCGGACCTTCACGGTTCCGGCGATGACGATCATGGCGATCCTCCGGTGATCTCGTCGGCGATGGCGAACGCACGGCGGACCGTGTCCGCGACGGAAATGCCGGCGAGGTAGTTCCCGGCGAGACGGAGGCCGGGGATGCGTGCGACCTCGGCTTGCACGCGCGCCACACGCGCGCGGTGCCCGAGGTCGTATTGGGGAATCGACCGCGGATAGCGTTGGACGCGGCTCCAGCGCGGCTCGCCCCTCGCGCCGAGGACTCGCGCGAGGTCCGACGTGACGCGCGCGACGAGCGTCGCATCGTCGGGCGCGGCCGCGGCCGGCGCGGTCGCGCCGCCGACGAAGCCCGTGAGCACCGCCTCGTCGGCGGGCGCGCGATCCGGGAACAACGTCGACGCGAAGATCGCACCGAGGATCGAAAGCCCCGACCCCGGCGTCGCGAGAAAGCCGAATCCGCGGAGGTCGTGCGCGACGGCCTCACGCGGCAGCGCGACCGCGACGAGCGCGAGCGACGGCGTCGGGATCGCGGCGAGATCTTCCGCGATCGCGGGTGACAGCTCGCGAAGGACCTCGGCGGTGCCCCACGCCTCGAGCGCGACGACGACGGCGCGCGCGCTCACGACCTCACCGTCGGCGAGCGCGATCGCGAAGCCGTCGTCGCCACGGACGATCGAACGGACCCGCGCGTCGAGCCGCACGCGCCCACCGAGCCGCTCGGCGATCCGCTGCGGCAGGCTCTCGAGACCGCGGCGGAAGCCGAGCATCGTCGGTCGCGTCGTCTCCCCGCGCGGGCCGAGGAGCATCCCGCGGACGACGCTCCCGTGGGTGCGCTCGAGCTCGATCAGCCGCGGATAGACGCTCGCGAGCTCGAGCTTGGCCGGATCCCCCGCGAACGTACCGGAGACCACCGGGGCGACGAACCGCTCGAGCGCCTCGGTGCCGAAGCGTCGGCTCACGAACGCGGCGATCGACTCTTCCCGCTCCTCCGTGCGACGCGGTCGAAGCGGCTCGGCGAGGAGCGCGAGCTTCCCCGAGAGCGAGAGGAGGCCGGTCTTCGCGAGCCCGAATGGATCCTTCGGCACCTCGTGGAGGCGCCCGTCGTGGAACACGAAGCGCGGGAGAGAGCGCTCCGGCTCGACGATTTCCCTTTCGAGGCCTACCTCCGTCGCGAGGCCGCGGAGCTCCGTGCTCGACATCACGGTCGTCGCGCCGAGCTCGACGCGACGACCCGCGTCCTCGACGGTGCGGAGCGCACCGCCGACGCGAGACGAGCCTTCGAGCACTCGGAGATCGATGCCCCGACGAGAGAGGCGCCACGCGCACGCGAGGCCGCCGATCCCCGCGCCGATGACGGCGACATCCACCGCCTCGCTCATCGCGCGGCTCGGAGCGTGATGTCGCGGAGCGCTTCGATGAAGAGCGGCGACGTGTTGAGCGCCGGCGCGCGGCGAAAATGCGGGATCCCCGCTTCCTCGACGAGATGACGATAGAGGATGTCGATCTCGTAGAGCGTCTCGATGTGGTCGGACACGAAACTCACAGGAACAATCAGGAGCTGCTTCGTGCCGGCGCGGCCGAGCTCGGCGATCACGTCGTTCGTCGACGGCTCGAGCCATTTCACCGGGCCGACCTTCGATTGGAACGAGAGTGTCGAGCGATGCCGGCCGTCGAGCTCGTGCTCGACGAGCTCGAACGTCCGCTGTGTCTGCGCGAGATACGGATCGCCCTCGTCGATGTAACGCTGCGGCACGGAATGCGCGCTGTAGACGACGTGCGTCGCCGCCGGATCCGGAAACGCGGCGAGCTCGGGCTTGATCGTCGCCGCGAGCGCGCGGACGTAGCCGGGGTCGTCGTGCCACGAGCGGATCACGCGACGGTCGAGCTTCGCGAGCCCGCGCCGTGCGAGCTCGGCATCGAAGACACGGAGCGCGGATCCCGTCGTCGCGATCGAGAACTGCGGATAGAGCGGTAGCACGACGAGCCGCGCGATGCCGTCCGCGGTAATCCGCTCGACCGCGTCCTCGATCGTCGGCGGCCAGCACTGCATGCCGACGTAGACGCGCGCTTCCACTCCGGCGGCCGCGAGCGACTGCTCGAGCGCGGCGGCCTGTGCCTCGGTCAGGCGACGGAGCGGCGAGCCGCCGCCGATCTTCGCGTAGTAGCCCTCGGAGGTCTTTCGTCGCGTGGTCGCGATCCACCAGGCGACGAGCTTCCGGAGGAAGCCATTTCGGATGCGGATGATCTCCGGATCCGAGAAGAGATTGAATAGGAACGGCTTCACGTCCGCGATCCGCTCGGGACCACCGAGATTGAAGAAGAGAACGCCGAGCCGTGCGGACATCGCGAATCGTCTAGCGAAGCCTTTGCTTGCGGTCGATGGGTCGCTGTGTCAGACAGCGGGCCCATGAATCGACGGCGAACGGCGCTCGGCGTGCTCGCGCTGGCGCTCCCGCTGCTCGGCATGGGCGCGCTCGGCGGCGGCGCCGGCGGCGCTCCCGCGAGGAACTACTCGGCCGTCTTCGTGGATCGTGACGGCAAGCGCGTCGAGGCGTCGTGGGTGTCGGCCGGCGGCGACCTCAATCTCGTCGGCGAGCTCGGACGCGGCTCGCTCAGCGTGCCGTTCGACGACATCGCCAAGGTCCAATTCAAGGGGGACGACAAGAAGGCGCTCGTCGCCGCCGTCGACCTCCGCAAGGGCGATCCGGTCGAGCTCGAGGTCCGGAGCTCGCTCACGTTCACCGGCCAGACCGCGGTCGGCCAGTACCGCATCCGCGCCCGCGATCTCGCGTCGGTCGAGTTCGCGGGGAAATGACGCGTTCCCATCTCTCCCCTTTGGGGAGAGATCGCGCCGAAGGCGCGAGTGAGGGGGAGCGAGTCGCGGCCAAGCGGGGTCTCCCCCTCACCCGCCGGCTTCGCCCTCGACCTCTCCCCAATGGGGAGAGGTGGATTCTGGTGCTGGCAGTCGCGCTACTACTCGCTCCGACCACCGCCCACGCGTTCGAGCTGAAGCTCTGGCCGCTCGCGACCGTCTCGCGCACCGCGGACGAGGCGCGGTTCACGCTGCTCGGCCCGCTCGTCGAATGGCGGCGCGATGCCGACGGCACGCGCTTCGCGCTCCGGCCGCTCGTCGCCGCGGAGCGCGATGCCGCGCGCGAAGAATGGCGGGGCTCGTTCTTCTATCCCGTCGCGTGGTGGGAGAACGGGAAACGCGGCTTCTTCCTCCGCCTGCTCGGCCTCTTCACCTACGAGCGGAAGAGCGGCCCGGCGGAAGGCGGCGACGACCGCTTCGCGCTCTCGCTCTTCCCGCTCCTCTTCTATCGCGAGCTTCCGGACGGCGAGACTTCGTTCGGACTCTTGCCGCTCTATGCGAACCTCCGTGACTTCGCCGGCTTCTCGCGGATCAAGATGCTCCTCTTCCCGCTCTATCTCTCCGTCGAGGAGCCGCTCGTCACGCGCTCGTGGTTCCCCTTCCCGTTCGTCTCGACCGTCGGCGGCCGCTCGGGCGAAGGCTTCCGCGTCTGGCCGGTGTACGGACACACGCGGATCGGCAACACGCAGGAGACGAAGTACGTCGGTTGGCCGTTCTACATCCGCGACGTCCGCTTCCCCGAGCGCGACGATCGCGTCACGACTCGCATCTCGTGGCCGATCTTCTCGACGATCGAGGGGCCGAAGATCGACCATCGGATCTGGGGCTACCTGCTCGTCTTCCCGATCTACACGCACACGATCGACCGTGCCGCCGATACCGAGACGTGGGGCTTCCCGTGGCCCCTCTGGCTCGAGCAGCGGACGCTCTCGACCGGCGAGCGCCTGACGATCCGCTATGCGCCGATCTATCAGGACCGGCGAACCGCGGTGCAGCGCTCGATCTTCTACGCCTGGCCGTTCTATCGCTACCGCGAAGGCCTCGGCGACGATCCCACCTTCGAGCGGACGGACGTGCTGTTCGTCCTCTATCGCGATCAGCACGAGGGCGAAGGCCCGACCGAGCTCCGCACGCGCGTGCTGTTCCCGCTTTTCGCGCGGCGCGAGTGGCGCGGCGGCAGCTCGTTCCAAGCGCTCACGTTCGTCGACGGGCTCTTCCCGAAGAACCCCAAGGTCCAAGAGCTCTGGGCACCGCTCCTGCGCTTCTACGGCCGGTCTTCTCGGGAAGACGAGACGTCCAGCGACCTCCTCTGGCGCGCCGTCGAATGGGGGGACGACGGCTTCCGGCCGCCGTGGTACTTTTCGGCGGGCGGGGACGAATGACGGCGACGGCGGAGAGCCGCGGGCTCGGCGGCACGTTCGGGCGTCTCGGCGGCGGGATCCTCGACCTGCTGCAGATCCTCGGCGAGATCTTCACGCTGTTCGTCGCGACCGTCTGGCATTGCCGCTCGTTCGTGCGCCACCGCGAGAAAGTGCTCGCGCAGCTCGTCTCGGTCGGTACCGGGAGCCTTTCGATCGCGGCGCTCGTCTCGCTCTTCGTCGGCATGGTGATGGTCGTGCAGGCGGCGGAGCAACTCGCCACTTACACCCAAGAAATTCTCGGCTCCCTCGTCGGGCTCGCGATGACGAAGGAGCTCGGGCCCGTGATCATGGGGTTCCTGATCGCGGGGCGCGTCGGCTCGGCGGTCACCGCCGAGATCGGCTCGATGAAGGTGAACGACGAGATCTCCGCGCTCCGCACGATGGACATCGACCCGATCCCGTTCCTCGCGATGCCGCGCTTCGTGGCGATGACGCTCGCGGTGCCGATGCTGACGCTCTACTCGGACGTGATCGGCATCTTCGGCGGCGCGCTCGTCATCGCGTTCGATGCATCGATCCAAATCAGTCCGCAGCAATACTTCGACAACCTCCGCGAGTGGATCAACTTCGCGGACATCGTCGTCGGCCTGCTGAAAGGCATGGTGTTCGGCTCGATCGTGGCGATCGTCTCGTGCGCATTCGGCTTTCGAACGACCGGCGGCTCCGAAGGCGTTGCGCGCTCCACCACCGCGGCGGTCGTCTGGAGCTTCGTGATGATCATCATCGCCGACTACATCCTCGTGCGCCTCGCGTTCCTCTTCTTCCCGGGAGGACCGAGGTGACGGACGGGAAGACGAAGAAAGGCGTTGCGATCGAGGTGCGCGACGTCTGGAAGTCCTACGGAGGTCACGCCGTCCTGAAGGGCGTCACCCTCGACGTGGAAGCCGGCGAAACGCTCGTCATCATCGGCGGCAGCGGCGAGGGCAAATCCGTGCTGATCCGTCAGGTCATCGGTCTCGAGCGTCCGGAGCGCGGCGAGGTCCGGGTCGGCGGCTTGAAGCTCGACGAATATCTGCCGCTGCCGATCGAGAAGAAGCCGTTCCGGATGTCGATGGTGTTCCAGACGTCCGCGCTCCTGAACTCGCTGACGGTCGCCGAGAACGTGAGCCTCGCGCTTCGAGAGCATCGATTGGCGAAGCCCGCGGAGATCCGCGAGATCGTGCGCACCTCGCTCGCCGAGGTCGACATGGACGGCACGGAGCAGAAGCTTCCGGGCGAGCTCTCCGGCGGCATGCGGAAGCGCGTGGCGATCGCCCGTGCGCTCGCGACGCGTGCGGAAGTGATCCTCTACGACGAGCCGACCGCCGAGCTCGATCCGCTGCTCACGGGCGAGATCGGGCGGCTGATCCGGAAGATCCAGGCGAGTCGCCGCCCGACGCAGATCGTGGTCACGCACAATCTGCCGCTCGCCGGCGACATCGCCGACCACGTCGCGGTGCTCCGCGAAGGCGAGGTCGTCGACTACACGACCGGCGACGAATTCTTTCGCAGCCGCAACGAGCACACGCAGAAGTTCTTGCGCGCCGCCCGCGTGATCGGCCAGTGAGGGGACACTGCTTCCGATTGTCTAAGTTCGGCACTGCGTGAAAACATGGCATTTCAAGTGAAACAATCGGAAGCAGTGTCCCCCCCTTTGGAGCCTCCGAGATGACGTTCACGCGCGAGCAACGAGTCGGCCTCTTCTTCGCGGGCGGCGTCGTCCTCTTCATCGCCTTCATCGAGGCGACGGTCGGCACGGGGCTCTTCCGGCGCACATACCGCCTCTGGGCCGAGTTCCGCGACGTGCAGGGCCTCTCGACCGGCGCCCAGGTGCGGGTCGGCGGCGTGAAGGCGGGATCGGTCGAGACGGTCGAGCTCCAGCCCGGGCGCGTGCGCGTCGGACTCGGCATCCGCAATGGGATCGACGTGCGCGAGGATGCGATCGCGCGTCTCGACTTCCAGGCGCTGTCCGGCACGCGCTACGTGGCGATCGATCTCGGCTCCGCCGACGCGCAAGCGCTCGCGCCCGGCTCGCAGATGCAGAGCGAGGAGCCAGCCGGGATCTCCGAGATGATCGATCAGATGAAGGGCGTCGCGACGAGCGTCCGCGCGCTCACGGATTCGCTGAACGAGAATCAGGATCGGCTGCTCACGAGCGTGAGCGTCATGCTCGAGGACAACCAGAAGGCGCTGACGGCGACGGTTCAGAACCTCGCCGGCATCACCGAGAAGATCGACTCCGGCCAGGGCACGCTCGGCAAGCTTCTGACGGATCCGATGCTCTACGACGAAGCGGTCGCCGCGCTCGCCGAGCTCCGCGAATCGTTCGGTGACATCAAGAAGGTGACGAACGCGCTCGCGAACGGCGACGGCACGATGGCGCGCCTCCTCTACGACGACGAGATGTACGACGAGATCCGCGAGACCGTGGCGAGCCTCGGCGTGATCGCTCAAGACGCCGAGGAGATCACCTCGCAGATCCGCGCCGGCCAGGGCACGCTCGGGCGCGTGCTCTACGAGGACGGTCTCTATCTCGAAGCGGAGGATACGCTCCGTGCAACCGGCCGCGCGATGCAGGGACTCGAGGACCAGGCGCCGATCTCGGTGCTCGGCACGTTCATCGGCACGCTCTTCTAGTACCCCCTACTCGGGAATTTCCGCGAGGACGGCGAGCGCCTTCTTCACGCCGCGGCCGATCGCCTGCGCGGAGAGCGTCGCGCCGGCGATGTTGCGGATCTCGCGATCCGGGCGGAGACGATCCCCCTCCCGCTTGCCGCGATACTGCGCGAG
>CAWBOU010000039.1:0-144819 GCA_963790365.1 uncultured delta proteobacterium | reverse complement strand
TAGCTGACCTTGGTGACGTTGCCGGCCTGCGGGCCCTTCGGACCGTCAACAATCTCGAATTCGACCGCCTGGCCCTCCTCGAGCGTCCGGAACCCGTTGCCCTGGACGGCCGAGAAGTGCACGAAGACATCACTGCCGCCGTCGCGCTCGATGAAACCGTAACCTTTTGCGTTGTTGAACCACTTGACCTTGCCTGTGATACGCATCGTACTTGTCCTGCTTAACAAACGCGGTGGTGAGACCGCGTGAGACCCGCCCACCCCATCCATTCAAACGAACCGATGACGGCGGACATAAAAAAAGACCGCGAGCCCGCGGCCTCGGCTTACGACGCTGGCCCGCCCAGCTAATGTGGTAATACTAGGCGTCGAACCTCGAAATGTCAAGCAAAATCAGTAATATGCGAGCGATCCTGAGCGTTTCGGACAAGACCGGCCTGGTTTCCCTGGCACGGGGAACTGGCATCCCGTCACATCGAGCTCATCTCTACCGGCGGAACCGCTAAAGCACTGCAGGCAGAGGGGCTTGGAGGTAACGAGCGTCTCCGACGTCACCGGCTTTCCAGAAAATGATGGACGGCCGCGTAAAAACCCTCCATCCGGCCGTCCACCCGCCCTGGACCCGGGCACGCCGGCACCGCCCGGACGACCTGTCAGCGCTGAGCTCCCAGGGCATCAAGCCCGTCGATATCGTGGTGGTGAACCTCATCCGTCGCCCTGGCTCGAGCGCCACTGGCTTGACGGATGCCTTCGCGCCACCGTCGGGGGCCCGAGCAATTTCTGCGACCAAGCGATAGTGCGCATTCTCTCCGACGTGCCCAACGTCCTCTATCCTTAACGGTCTCTCGCAACCTTCTCGCTGCACATCGACCACTCTCAGCGCCCCGCCCATCCAAACGTTGGCGACCAACGCTGCCTTGGCCGCCGCATCCCAGCCGTCGACATCCAAGACCGCATCCGCCTCCGCGATTCCCTGGTCGCCGATGCCACGGCTCACCAAATTCCCTATCTCGTGGAGCGCCTCGACGAGCCGCTCACGGTCGAGCTCGCGGCGCTCGAACCAATTGCCGCGGTGAAGGGCGATGCGCGAACGTCGCGGCATCGCCTGCGGCTGCCGTATACGAATCTGCCGGAAGCTCGTCTCGTGCTCGCGACGAAGGCGAACGTCTTCGAACGGCGTGTATCCGTCGCCGTCGAGCGCCCGCCGGTCGATGCCCGCGCGGAGCCGCGCTCGGAGATCGTCGCCTCGGGGACGTGGCGGCACGTCGATCCGTCGCGTCCGGCACCGGCGCTCGTCCTCATGCTTCCCCGAATCGGGGTCGCGGAGTTGGAGCTTCGGATCGACGAGGGCGACAACGCGCCGATCCCGCTCGAGCCGCCGAAGCTCCTCTTGCCGGCGCGGCGCGTCCGCTTCTTCCGGGCCGAACCGGCGCCGCTCTCGCTCCACTACGGCCACGCGAAGCTCGAGGCGCCACGCTACGACCTCGAGCTGCTCGCGTCGCGCGTCTTGCGGGCGACGGCAACGGAAGTGACGCTCGGCCCGGAGCGCGCGACGAGCTCGAGCGAAGCAGGTGAGCCGGCGGGACCGCGCCGCGACGCGTGGATCTTCTGGGGCGTTCTCCTCGCCGCGGTCGTCGCGCTCCTCGTGGTGATCGCTCGGCTCCTCGCGGGCGACGCCGCCGCGAAGCCCTCGGCCTGACCGCTCCTCCGCACTCGTCTACCGCGAGCTCGACGAGCCGGATAGGAAATCACGGCCATGTCGGAAACATTGATCGGCCCGACCTCCCACTACTTCTATCTCGCATGCGGCTCAGGCTCCACTACGTCGACTGGGGGAATGCCGGACAAGCCGCCGCTGCTCCTGATCCACGGCGGCCGCGACCACGCGCGGAACTGGGACTGGGTTGCGCTCGATCTCCGCGCGCGACTACCACGTCATCGCGCCCGATCTCCGCGGCCACGGTGATTCGCAGTGGGCGATCGGCGCGAGCTACTCGATGATCGACTACACGCTCGACGTCGCGCAGCTCCTCGGTGCGCTCGACCTCTTTCCGATCACGATCATCGGCCACTCGCTCGGCGGCTCGATCGCCCTCCAGTACACCGGCACGTATCCCGACCGCGTGAAGCAGGTCGTGGCGATCGAAGGCCTCGGCCCGCCGCCGGAGCTGATCGAAGGATGACAAGCGCGCGCCGGCGCGCATGCACGAGTGGATCGCCGAGATGCAGACGCTCGCGCGGCGCCACCCGAAGCGATACGCGACGCTCGACGAGGCGGTCGCGCGCATGCGCGAGGCGAACCCGCATCTCACGCCGGCGCAGGCGCATCACTTGACGCTCCACGGCTGCTACCGCGACGAGGACGGCACGTTCCTCTGGAAGTTCGACAACTACGTGCGCGCGGCCTCGCCCTATCTTTTCAACATGCGCGATGCCCGCGAGCTCTGGCAGGAGATCACCTGCCCGGTGCTTCTCCTCCGCGGCGAGGACTCGTGGGCCTCCGATCCCGGAGAAGGACGGCCGCGCTTCCGCCTTCCGCGAATACCGCCTGGTGAACGTGCCGAAGGCCGGGCACTGGGTGCACCACGACCAGCTCGCGATCTTCCTGAAGGCGGTGCGGGAGTTTCTAAACACCCCCTGACGCATGGCGCCGAGGCGATCCTTCGGCGGATGGACGGCGGCGAGCCGTCGCGATAACCAGGGCCGTGGTGGGGGCGCCTCGAGTCATCGTCGTCGGGGCCGGGATGTCCGGTCTCCTGATGGGCATCCGCCTGAAGCAGGCGGGCATCGACTCCTTCGAGATCTACGAGAAGGCCGCGTCGATCGGCGGCACCTGGCGCGAGAACACGTACCCGGGTCTCTCGTGCGACGTGCCCGCGCACACCTACGTCTACACGTTCGAGCCGAACCCGGGTATCGCCACCGCTACGCGCGCGGCGCCGAGATCCGCGACTACTTCGAGCGGGTCGCCGACAAGTACGGCCTGCGCCCGCACGTCCGCCTGAACCGCGAGATCACGAGCATCGTTCGTGAAGACGACGGGTGGACGGTCTCGACGAAGGACGGCGAGACAATCCGTGCCGACGTCGTCGTCAGCGCGACGGGGTTCCTCCACCATCCGCGGATTCCTGAGATCCCCGGCCTCGACACGTTCGACGGCGCGAAGTTCCACAGCGCGCGCTGGGACCACTCCGTCGATCTCGCGGGCAAGCGCGTGGGCCTCGTCGGCACGGGCTCGACGGCGGTGCAGATCGCCTGCGTGCTGCCCGCGAAGGTCGGCAAGCTCTCGATCTTCCAACGCACCGCGCAGTGGGTCGCGCGCCGCTACGACGTCGAGTACTCGGACTGGGGGCGCGGCCTCACGATGCAGTTCCCGATGCTGGCACGGATCCGTGGCTGGCTCCTCCAGTGCGCGTTCGAGACCACCTTCACTCGCGCGGTCACCGGCAACAAGCGGATGCTGCGGCTCCTCGAGAAGGCGTGTCACTCGCATCTCGCGAGCGTCAAGGATCCGGAGCTCCGCCGGAAGCTCACGCCGTCGTACCACGTTGCCTGCAAGCGCCTCGTCCTCGCCGACGAGTTCTACGACGAGATCCAGAAGCCGAACGTCGAGCTCGTGACGGAAGGCATCGATCGCGTCGAGCCGAAGGGAATCGTCACGAAGGACGGCCGCCTCCACGAGCTCGATGTGCTCGTGCTCGCGACCGGCTTCCACGCGCTTCGCTACCTCTGGCCGATGCGCATCGTCGGCGAGCACGGCCGCACGCTCGAGGAGGAGTGGAAGGGCGGGCCCAAGGCGTACCGCACGGTCGCGATGCCGGGTTTCCCGAACTTCTACATGCTGGTCGGCCCGCACAGCCCGGTCGGCAACTATTCGCTGATCGCAGTCGCGGAAGAGCAGACGCGCTACATCATCCAGCTGATCGAGATGGTGAAGCGCGGCGATTTCCGCGCGGCAGATCCGAAAGTGGAGGCGACGCGCCGCTACAACGACGATCTTCGCGGCGCCTTCAAGAACACGGTGTGGGTGACGGGCTGCCAGAGCTGGTACATCGACGAGAGCGGGTTGCCGAACCTGTGGCCGCATTCCGCGGCGCGGTTCCGGAGCGAGCTCGCGCGGCCGCGCCTCGAAGAATTCGAACTGCACAACTGACGGAGGCTGGAACGGTGAGACGGATCGGTTTCGTGGTGGGGACGGCATGCGCCGTCATCGGGGCGTGGGCGATGAGCGGCGAGACGGTCGAGGAGAAAAAGGACGCCGCGCCCGCCAAAGCCGAGGCGAAGGCGAAGGTCGAAGCAAAAGCCGCGAGCGGCGAGGTCGACGACGCTCGTCTCAAGGCGGCCGACGCCGACAAGAACAACTGGCTCCTCCACGGCCGCACGTACAGCGAGCAGCGCTTCAGCCCGCTCGATCAGATCAACGACAAGAACGTCGACAAGATGAAGCTCATCTGGAGCTACGAGCTGAAGTCGAACCGCGGCGTCGAGGCGACGCCGATCGTCGTCGACGGCGTGATGTTCGTGACCGCTCCCTGGAGCATCGTCTTCGCGCTCGACGCGGTGACCGGCAAGGAGCTCTGGCGCTACGACCCGCAGGTCCCGAAGGAGAAGGGACGCGACGCGTGCTGCGACGTCGTGAACCGCGGCGTCGCCTACTACAAGGGCAACGTCTACTTCGGCGCGCTCGACGGCCGGCTGATCGCGCTCGACGCGAAGACCGGCAAGGTCGTCTGGGAAAAGCAGACGACGGATCCGAAGAAGCCCTATACGATCACCGGTGCGCCGCGCGTCGTGAACGGCAAGATCCTGATCGGCAACGGCGGCGCCGAGTTCGGCGTCCGCGGTTACATCTCCGCGTTCGACGGCGAGAAGGGCGACCTCGTGTGGCGCACGTACACCGTGCCCGGGGATCCCTCGCAGCCCGCGGAATCCGAAGAGCTCGAGGACGCGAGGAAGTCTTGGCCCGGCGCCGACGAGTGGCTGAAGCGCGGCGCGGGCGGCACCGTCTGGGACGCGATCACGTACGATCCGGAGCTCGGGCTCGTCTACTTCGGCACCGGGAACGGCGTCGCCTGGGACCGCGACGTGCGGAGCCCCGAGGGCGGCGACAACAAGTACCTCACGTCGGTCATCTGCGTCTTCGCGGACACCGGGCGCGTGAAGTGGTCGTACCAGGTCGTGCCCGGCGACACCTGGGACTTCGATGCCGCGCAGCAGCTCATGCTCGCGGACCTCAAGATCGGCGGCAAGCAGCGCAAGGTGCTGATGCAGGCGCCGAAGGTCGGCTTCTTCTACATCTGGGACCGCGAGACCGGCGAGCTGCTCTCCGCGAACCAGTACGCCGACAAGGTCACGTGGGCGGAGAAGATCGACCTCAAGACCGGCCGCCCGGTCGAGGGCAAGGATCAACGCTACGGCGGCAAGAACGTCTCCGTCGTCTACCCGTCGCCGTTCGGCGCCCACAACTGGCACCCGATGTCGTACAGCCCGAAGACGGGCCTCGTGTACATCCCGGCGCAGGAAGGCCCCGCGCAGTTCGAGAAGGCGGAGGACTTCAAGGCGACGGACGACGCCTGGAACCTCGGCATCAACATGCTCGCGTTCAAGGGCCTCGATCGCTCGATCGTCTCCGGCCACCTGCTCGCGTGGGATCCGGTGAAGGGCAAGGAGGCCTGGCGCGCGCAGTACAAGCTCATCAACAACGGCGGCACGCTCGCGACGGCGGGGAATCTCGTGTTCCAGGGTACGGCCGACGGCCGGTTCCACGCGTACACCGCGGACAAGGGGAAGCATCTCTGGGAGGGGTCCGCGGGTACCGGCATCATCGCCGGCCCCGTCACCTACATGGTGGACGGCGTTCAGTACGTGACGATCGCCGCCGGCTGGGGCGGCGCGATCGCGCTCGTCGGCGGCGACGCCGCGGCCGCCGCGGGAGTCAAGTCGATCGGGCGCGTGCTCACGTTCGCGGTCGAGGGCTCGCCGGTTACCCAGCACCCCCTCGACGCGCAGGTCGTGCGCGGCGAGCAGGTGTTCCACGATCACTGTGCCGTCTGTCACGGCGCGGCGGCGGTCGGCGGCGGCGTATTGCCCGACCTCCGCAACATGAACGACGGCGTGAAGAAGGTGTTCCCGAACATCGTCAAGAACGGGATTCCCGGCACCGGCATGGCGGGCTTCGGTCACGTCGTCGACGACGACGGCGTGAAAGCGCTACAGGCCTACATCGAGCACCGCCGAAAGGAATCAATATCGGGATTGCGATGACCGACTGGCGCCGCACGATCTCCGACCGCCTCGTCAGCCCCGAGGAGGCCGTATCGCTCGTGAAGAGCGGCGACACGGTCTACGGCGGCGGTTGGACGTCCGTGCCGATGCAGCTCACGGCCGCGCTCGCGGAGCGGCGCGACCTCCGCGACGTCACGCTGCTCACCTATCTCACGCCGTTCAACTGGGATCGCCCGGAGCTCCTCGAGAAGTTCCGCATCCGCACGTTCTACGCGGGGCCGTACGAGCGGCCCGCGGTGCGCGCCGGCCGCATCGAATACGTGCCGGTCGCGCAGTGGCGGATGGGCCGCATGCCGCCCGGGCTCGACGTGCCGATCGATGTGGCGATGATCCCGATCTCCGCGCCGGACGCCGACGGCTTCTGCTCGTTCGGGAGCGGCGTCTGGTTCGCGCCGACCGTGTCGAAGCAAGCGAAGACGATGATCGGCGAGATCCACCCGGATTTCATCCGAACGGGCGGCGCGAATCGGATTCACGTCTCCGCGTTCGCGAAGCTCGCGGAGTTCACGCTCAAGCCGAACCCGCCGCCGATCCCGGCGCGGACCGAAGAGACGGAGCTCGCCGCGCAGGTGATCTGCGCGCTCGTCGCGGGCGAGATCGTCAAGGACCGCGCGACGCTGCAGGTCGGCATCGGCGACGTCTCCGCGGCGATCTTCGAGTTCCTCCAGGACAAGCACGACCTCGGCATCCACACCGAGCTCTGTCCGGGCGGGATCGCGGAGCTCGTGAAGGCCGGCGTCGTCACGGGCAAGTACAAGACACTTCATCCGGGTAAGGTCGTGGCTTCCGCGTTCGCGCAGCTGCCGAAGGAGGAGCTCGAGTTCATCGACGGGAATCCGACGTTCGAGCTCTACGACTTCACGTACACGGACGATCTGCGGAACTTGCTCCAGATCGAGAGCTTCACCGCGATCAACAACGCGCTGTTCGTCGACGTCACCGGCAACGTGTGCTCGGAGACGCGGGGCTCGCAGGTCTTCAGCGGCCCGGGCGGCCAGCCCGCGTTCGCGGTCTCGGCGTCGACCTCGTCCGGCGGCTCGGTGATCGTGCTCCCTTCTTCACAACTGGTCGACGGCGCGCGGCACCCACGCATCGTGAGTCAGCTCGAAGCGGGCGCGACGATGACCGTGCATCGCGGCTTCGTCGACTACGTCGTCACCGAGCAGGGCGTCGCACGCCTGCGCGGCAAGACCCTTCGACAGCGGATCGACGAGCTGATCGGCGTCGCGCATCCGGACTTCCGCGCGGAGCTTCGGTCCGATGCGCGACGCCTCTGGAACGTCTAGAGTACTCACCCCCCGGGCTTCGCCCGACCCCCTGAGGGGGTGCTCTTCCTTCGACCGCTCTACGACCGGTTACGGGCCAGCGCCTCGCGCGTCTCACGCAGCGGGTGCGAGAGCCAGGCGAGTCGGCGGTGCTCGGCGTCGATATGCTGCTGTTCCTTCTCGCGCTCGAGCTGCGCGGTCGCGACCAGCCGCTCGATCTCGGCCGCGCCTTCGCCGAACGCCTTCTTGATGCGCGCGACGCCGTCGAGAACGATCTCCTTCGTGGCCGCGTGGCGGCCGCTGTAGAGCTGTTGGAAGCGGAGCTCGGTCTGGCCGACCGCGTCCTTGTACTTCTCCTTCGCGGTCACGAGCGCGCGGTTCTCGACGTCGAGGAAGCGGAGCCGCCGCACGAGCGTCGAGCGGTCCGAGACGATCTTCAACGTCCACGCAATCATGCCGAGAAAGCAGAGCGCGAGGATCTTCGCACCTTGCTCCCAATAGGCGGTCGCGGCGATCTCACCGCGTAGCGACTCCTTCTCCGCCTCGAGCTCGTCGATCTTCTGGACGAGCCCGCCGAGCATCTGCTGCTTCGCCATCAGCTCCCCGTCGGCCGTCCGCTTCTCGCCGAGGAGCACGTCGCGCTCGTTCCGGAGCGCGGCCGCTTCGACCGCGTACGCGTCGGGGATCTCGATCACCTGTCCCACCCGCAAACGGTTCGGATCGGCGATCTGATTCCGCTCGATCAAGAGCTTCGACGGCACGCCGAAGATCCGTGAGACGTCATCGAGAGATTCGCTCTGGTGGAGCGAGTAGCGGAAGACGCCGTCACGCGTCGCGGTCGCAGCCTCGTCCCTCGTCGCCTGGGCACCCGCACCCGTGGCGGGCAGTGCGATTGCGCAAGTCAGCGCCAACGCTCCGAAAACAAAGCGCAAACCGTCCATGTGGATCCCTCCAATGCTGCCTCATCAAACCGACGAGTCGGCGCCGCGTAGCAGGGAGAGTGCGGCCGCGGTGCGGCAAAAGCGAAAAACCGACGAAAATCCGAGGAGCTGGGGCTAGCGGGAAACAGCCGCGGGCGGCGGTCGGCAGGGCGAACAGAAATGTCGAGCCCTCGGGACGGGAGTCGAGCGGCGGCTCGTCAGCGAAGCGCGCCGCTCGCGGCGATGCGGGCTAGATCCTCGTCGCCGTAGCCGAGAATCTCCTGCAGCACCTGGATCGAGTGCTCGCCGAGGCACGGCGCCGGCGTGAGCGGTCCGTTGTCGTAGCCGAGGATGCGGAACTGGTGACCCTCGTAGGGCACCTCGCCCATCTCGGGATGCTCGAGCGGGCGGAAGAACCGGCGGTGGCGGAGCTGCGGATCCTCCTCGTGATCGCTCGAGCGCTGCACCATGCCCGCCGGAACGCCGGCGGCTTGCAGGCGATCCATCAACGCGCGCGCTTCGTGCCCGGCGGTGAAGGTTGCGAGCTCGCGATCGACGAGCTCGCGGTTCGCGCGCCGACCCGCGAGCGTTGCGAGCTCGGGCTTGGCCGCCCACGCCGGATCGCCGAGCGCGGCGCGAAGCGCGCGCCAGTCGTCGTCCGTCTCGATCGCGATCGCGATCCACTCGTCGCTGCCGACGCAGGGATACGCGTCGTGCGGCGAGGCGGTCGGTGACTCGTTGCCCGCGCGTCGCGGGCTCCGTCCGCTCACCTGCCCGTCGAGGATCTCCGGCGCGAGAAAGTAGAGCGACGATTCCATCTGCGCTTGATCGAGATACTGCCCTTCGCCGGTTCGCTGCCGGTGATCGAGCGCGGCCATCAACGACGCGGCGAGGAAGCGCGGCGCGATCGTGTCCGTGTACGCGTTGAACGGACCGCCCGGGGGTCGGTCGTCCCAGCCCGTCACCTCGTAGAAGCCGCAGATCGCCGCCGCGTGGTAGCCGTAGCCAGCAAGCGCGGCGGCGGGGCCCGTCTGTCCCATCAGGCAAGTGCTCCCCATGATGATCGACGGGTTCAGCTCCTTCGCGACGTCGTAGCCGAGACCGAAGTCCGCCATCGTTCCCGGGGTGAACGAGTCGAGCGCGATGTCCGCCCACTGGAGGAGGCGCTTCCCGACCTCGAGCCCGGCCGGATCCTTCATGTTGACCGCGAGCGACATCTTCGAGGTGTTGAACGAGCCGAAGAACTGGCAGCGGTTGACGCCCGGGACGTTGTCTTTGAACGGCCCGACGAGGCGCAGCCGATCCGCGGGGTGCTCGGTCTCGACGTGGACGACCGTCGCGCCGTGGTCGGCGAGGTACTTCGCGGTGATCGGACCGACGCCGATCCACGAGAAGTCCGCGACCTTGATGCCGGCGAAGGGAAGGGCGGCGCTCGCCTTCGCGGCCGCGCGCGCGCGGGGCTTCGCGCTTTCGAGCGCGCCGAGCACCTCGGCATCGTGCTCGCCGGAGGCGGGCGCGGGACGCCCGTACGACACGGGCCGCTTGGAAAACTGCACGAACGCGCCCGGAGAGCGGAGCTCGCGGCCGCCCGGCATGCGGAGCGGCTGCCAGTAGTCGCGCACGCGGAGGTGCTCCAGCGCGAGCACGTCGCCGATGGTGTTCGCCGGCGCGATCGTCATGTTGCGCTCGAGTGCGAGCGCGAAGAGATCCGCCTTGCGATGCTTCGCGCAGAACGCGGCGACGCGCTCCTGCACCACGGGCAGCGGATATGCGAGGTCGGCGCCGGTCAGCATGCGGACCTCGTACGAGCGCCAATCCTCGGCCGCGGCCCACGCTTCGTCCACGGTGCCGTCCTCCACCATCGCCGGCACCAGGCGGAGGAGCGTCGCGGTCGTCGTCATGATGACGACCTCGCCGTCGGCGCACGCGTAGACGAGCGGCGTCGTCAGCGTCGAGAGCTGGAGAAGCGTGCCGTTCCGCTCGATGTCCTTGCCCTGGATCGCGTGCGCAATCATGCCGTTGAGCCCGGTCCAGAAGACGGCGGCTTGGACGGAGACGTCGACGAACTGCGCCTCGCCGGTCGCGAGCCGGCGGTGGTGCGCGACGAGAGCGCCGACCGCGCTCTCTGCGGAGGCGTGGTACCACGTCTGCGGTACGGTGACGCGCACCGGCCGGCGGTCCTTGTCGCCATTCAGCGCCATCGCGCCGCCCATCGCCGCGAGCGTGAGGTCGGTCGCACGGTGCCGGGCGTACGGGCCGTCCTGCCCGAACGGAGTGGTCGCGACGTAGACGAGCGACGGGTTCGCTTCGCGAAGGTCCGCGAACCCGAGCCCACGCGCGGCCATCGCGCCGGGCTCCGCGTTCTCGAAGAGGAAGTCGGCGGTTCCGACGAGCCGGCGGAAGCGCTCGCGTCCGCCCGCGCTCTCGAGATCGAGGACGACGCTTCGCTTGCCGCGCTGCAGCGCGTGGAAGCGCAGGCTGCGCAGGCCCTCCGGCAGGCTCTCGTCGAACGGCGCCTCGCGGCGATCGGCATGGCCGCCAGGCGGCTCGACCTTGATGACGTCGGCGCCGAGCCCGGCGAGGATGAGCGGGCCGAGGGCGGCGCGGGAATCCGTCAGATCGAGGACGCGATAGGGGCTCAGCATCGCGCACGGATAGCGCAAGCGGAGGACACGTTGCTACCGCACGTTGCCACCTCGACCTGACGCGGCTATCAAGGAGGGTGGAGCCTCGTCGCATTCACCTCCACCGATTTCACGGATTTCTGCTCGCGGTCGTGCTTTTCGTCGCGCCGGCCGCTGCCGTAGCCGAGGACGCGCTTCGCGTCGACGCACTCCGAGTCGTCACCTACAACATCCACGCCGGCCTCGGCGGGACGTTCGCGCTGCGGCGCCCGAAAGCGGCGGTCGAGGAGAACCTCCGCGCGATCGCGCGCGCGATCGTCGCGGCGGCGCCGCGCGGCGAGCCGATCGATCTCGTGGCGTTGAACGAGGTCGATTTCGGCTCGCGCCGGAGCGGGTGGATCGACCAGGCGGCGTTCCTCGCGGACGAGATCGGACGCGCAACCAGTGAGCGCTACGAGATCGTTCGCGGCGAGACGTGGCGGCGGAGCGTGCCGGGCTTCGAGGTGCGCTTCGGCAACGCGGTGCTCGCGCGCCCACGGATCCTTCGCTCGGCGAGCTGCGTTCTCGAAGATGCACGAGCCGTGCGCGGTCGCCGCGCCCGTCGCGGCGCAGCCTTCGCTCCACGCGGCGAGTGGCTGGGGACGCTTCCTCCGCGAGACGCGCGGCGTGATCGCGCTCACGCTCGACCTCGGCGGGCATCCGGTCGACGTGCTCGTCACTCACCTCGATGCGTTCGCGCAAGGCGAGCGCGAGGCGCAGGCCGAGCATCTCCTCGAGCGATTCGTCGACCGCGCGCGGACGACCGTGCTCCTCGGCGACATGAACGCGGTGCCGGCGCCGCTCGTGCGCCCGCTCTTTCCGGACGACCGCACGGCGGCGATCCTCACCGGTGGCGCGCTCGCCGACGTGCGTGCGAGCGACGCCGCGAGCGGCGCGAGCGGTCCCCAACCCACCCTCGCGACGTTCCCGTCGAACCGGCCGCTCTGGCCGCTCGATTGGGTGCTCGCGTCCGCCGATCTCGTGCCGCAGCGCGTGGCGACGATCGGCGAGCGGGAGTCCGATCACCGTGGGCTCTACGTGAAATTCGTGAGATCCGCTCCGGAACCCGAGCAGCTTCGCGGGGTTGAGCTCATCCAAGGATGGCGCTCGCCCGCACCGCGAAAACCTTCGTAGCTACGGTCACGGCGCTCACGGCGCTCGCGTTCGTCGGCTGCCGCTTGGCGTTCTGGCGCGACGCCGACGAGAAGGAGAAAGCGGTCACGCCGCTCGGCGCGTGGCACCGCGGCATGGACCTCCGCGCGACGTACGAGACGTTCCCTCCGGGCGGGGAGGCGAAGCTCACGCTCCTCACCGACAACCCGGCCGCATGGCTCGAGCGCTGGCGGCTCCTCGCCGAGAGCGAGCGGACGTTGGACCTCAGCTACTTCATCCTCCACGAGGACGTCTTCGGCGTCGCGTTTCTCGGGCACGTGCTCGAGCGGGCCGAGCACGGCGTGAAGATCCGCGTCCTCCTCGACGCGCAAGGCACGAAGATGTCGTGGAAGCCGCGCGGCAACGACTACTTCGACGAGCTGCAGGCGCATCCGAACATCGAGATCAAAGTCTATCGCCCGCTCCCGAATCGCATCCTCGAAGCGTTCGTGAAGCTCACGCCGACCGCGGCGGTCGCGAGCGAGCACGACAAGATCATCGCGATCGACGGCCGGAACGGCATGATCGGCGGGCGCAACATCGGCGCGGAATATTTCGCGGACCCGAAGCGCGAGCCGAGGGCCTTCGAGGACACCGATCTCTCGATCTCGAGCGAAGGGGTCGGCCGGCGGCTGATCGCCGCGTTCGACGCGCAGTTCGAGAGCGACAACGCGAAGGACGAGTGGGGCGACGCGGTGAACCTTCGCCCGCGCGCGGAGGAGCTCCTCGGCGCGTACCAGGCGATGAACGACTGGCTCCGCGGCCTCCCCGTCGCGCCGCGCGTAGAGCCGGACAAGGCGACGCCGTGGCGCGAGAACCTGCGCGACTATCCGGAGCTCCGCGGCGCGCTGAAGAACGGAAACATGCGCGCGGCTCCGACGATCCCCGCCGAGACGCGCATCCTCGACAGTCAGACTCGCTACGGCAAGGCGGACGATCCGATCACGCAGGCGATCGCGCGCCTCGTGCAGGCGGCGAAGCGCGAGATCGTCGTGCAGAGCCCGTACCTCGTCCTCTCGGAGGAAGCGGTGAAGCTCCTCGAAGAGGCCGGCAAGCGCGGCGTCCGCATCACGCTCCTCACGAACAGCCCCGTCTCGAGCGACAACGCGCTCTCGCAGGCGTTCTTCCTCGAGCAGTGGCCGGAGATCCTCGCGCGCGTGCCGAAGATGCGGCTCTTCGTCGGCGGCGAGAAGCACACGCTTCATTCGAAAGTCGCCGTCTTCGACCGCACGCTCTCGCTCGTCGGCACGTACAACCTCGACCCGACGAGCATGACGATGAACAGCGAGATCGTCGCCGCCGCGTGGTCGGAGCCGTTCGCGCGTCGCGTGCTGCGCCATCCGAAGCAGATGATCTCGGCCGGCGCTCCCGTCGTTTACGAGTACCGCATCCGCCGCGATCGCAAGGGCGCCCCGCTCCGCGACGACAAACATCGCCCGCAGATCGCGTTCGGGCCCGAGCAGCATTGCGACCCGAAGGCATGGAAGTCGCTGAACGCGTTCTGGACCACGCTCCGTGCGGCCGAGAAGGTGCCGGGGCTGTCGCCGATCTTCTGAGATGACGGACCGCGCCTGGCAAGTCTCCGCTCAGCTCGTCGAGCGGTTCATCGTCTGGACGGCGACGTCCGGGGTTCGCGTGATCGTCATCCTGCTTCTCGCCGCGATCGCGATCCGCGTTCTGAACGTCCTGATGGGACGTCTCCGCAAGGTGATCACCGCGCACGATTCGGGCGAGGAGCGCCGGCAGCGCGCGGAGACGCTCACGAGCGTCGCGTACACCGCGGGCGCGATCCTCGTCCTCGGCGGCTCGGCGATGATGATCCTCCGCGAGGTCGGTCTCGACATCGGCCCGCTCATCGCCACAGCGGGAATCGGCGGCCTCGCGATCGGCTTCGGCGCGCAGACGCTCGTGAAGGACGTGATCACCGGCTTCTTCCTGCTCGTCGAGGATCACGTGCGGGTCGAGGACTTTGTCGAGATCGCCGGCAAGAGCGGCACCGTCGAGCGGATCACGCTCCGAACGATTCGGATGCGCGACGTGAACGGCGCGATGCACGTCATCCCGAACAGCTCGATCACTACCGTCTCGAACCTGACGCGCGGCTTCTCGCGCTACATGGTTGACGTGCCCGTGAGCGACAAGGCGGATCCGAAGGCAGTCTTCGAGACGCTCGAGGAGATCGGCAAGGAGCTCGCCGAGGATCCGCGATTCAAGAGCGACATCCTCCAGCCGCTCGAGATCCTCGGCCTCGAATCGCCGACGCGGCTGCCCGTCGTGAAGGCGCGGATCACGACGCGCCCGCGGCGCCAGTGGCCAGTCGGACGCGAGCTCAACTTACGGATCCGACAGCGCTTCGGGGAGAGGGGGATCGAGCTCCGTTGAGCGCCGCATCACGAGCGTGCGGATCGCGGGTTCTTCCTGGCATGAAGCTCGCGACGCTCTTCGCCTGCATGCTGCTGCTCGTTTCCGCCGTGCGCGCCGCGGCACAGGTCGGCGCGCCGCCTGCGCCGCCGCCGCAGATGCAACCGAATCCCGGCATGGCGCCGAATCCGGGGATGCTGCCGAACCCTGGCATGGCGCCGAACACGGAGATGGCGCCGAATCCCGGGATGGCGCCCGGCGACACGCCGGCACGACCGGGCGGCCCCGACATCGGCGACACGCGGCTCGAGCCGACGCCGCCGAACGCCGTCGTCGAGTAGTACTCACCCCCCGGGCTTCGCCCGACCCCCTGAGGGGGTCAGCGCGTTCGCTGGAAGAGCTGGTGCCCCCAGAGCCAGCCGTCGCTCCAGATCTCGACGAGACCGAGCTCGTCCATCCGCGCGAACGTCGGCGCGAAGTCGCGCGCGATGTGCTGTGGGCGATCCGCATCCTCCTCGGCGTGGATGCGCGCGTAGAGCAGCCCGCCGGGACGGAGCGCCGTATGGAGCGTGTCGACGGCCGCGATCGGATCGACGAGATGCTCGAACACGTCCATGGCGAGGATCATGTCGAAGCTCGCGTCCGGCAGGGGCTCGCGCTTGAGATCGATGAAGCGCGCCTCGCGACCGCGGCTGCGGAGCCGCCAGCGGCAGAAATCGAGCATCGCCGACGAGATGTCGGCGAGTGCGACGTCGATGCCCGCGCCGCCGAAGAGGAGCGCGCCCGAGCCGACACCGGAGCCGAAGTCGAGGCAGCGTCGCACACCTTGCTCACGAGCGATATGAAGCGCGAGCACGTAGGCCAGCGGGCTCGTGTCGTCGCCGACGGAGTGCCAATCCATGAGCTCGTAGATGACGCCGCGGCTCTCGTCGTAGTAGCGCTCGACGCTCTCGCGATCGACGCGCTTCACGTGCCGCTCCCACTCGACGCGAAGCGCGTCGAGCGCGCCATCGAACGCGCGCGCGACGGATGCGGGATCCGCGTTCTCGTACGCCGCGACCTCACGGATCAGGCTCTTCCGAAGATCCGTCTCGCCGCCGGTGAGAAGCGCGGTGCGCCACTCGGCGCGGAGCTCGTCGAGCCAGCGCTCCTGCGTCGCGGCTGCGGCCGCGCGGTCGATCTTGCCGGCATCGGCGTCGGCCCAGAGCGCGCGCAGGCGATCGGGCAGGAGCGAGGTCGCGCTCACGGTCCCGACCCCCTCAGGGGGTCGGGCGTAAGCCCGGGGGGTGACGAGCTCCTCCGTTCGGGGAAGAGGCCGGCCGTCGCGCCGGCCCAGCTCCGGAAGACGTGCCTCACCTCCGACCAGTAGAGCGTCGAGGTGAAGCGGATCCCGCGGTCGCCCGCGGCGGAGATCGGTACGTTGCGACGCGCGTCGCGGATCGTCGCGACGACCTCGTTGCTCGTCGCGTCGCGGATCGTCACTTCGAGCGTGAGGTCGCCGATGCTCTTCACGAACGTCTTCCGTATCGTCGGGTCCTCGCGAAGTGGCGCCGTCAGGCGCACGTCCATGAGCGCAGGCGCGAGGCGCATGACGCCCGTCGCCGGTGCATCGACGACCTCGATACCGCGCTCGGCGAGCTTCTCGGCGAATTCCTCGCGGAAGATCTTCTGCAGCTGCTCGAGGTCGCTCGGGCGAAACTGCCAGTCCTCGTCGCGGTAGATCGGGTCCGTGCGCACCGGCCGCTTTGCGAGGGTGACGGTCGGCGCGTCGACGATGACCGCTCGGACCGCGGCGAGCGCGGCCGGGCTCACGCGCGCCTCATCGAGCGTCGTCTTTTCGACGGCGACGAGCCCTGCCACGGCAGCCGCGGCGCCAAAAAGAAAGAGAACGTTCCCCACGTACGATGCCTGCCACTCGGCGGCTCTCCTCTCAAGGGGCGGGAAGCCGTAGATTGAAAGCGATGGCCGGCTCGCTCCTCCTCTTCGCGTTCGAGCCGTTCGGCGGCGACGCGCGGAATCCGTCGGGTGAGATCGCCGCGAAGCTCGACGGGGACGTCATCGGCCGCTGTCGCATCCGCTCGATCGTGCTCCCGGTGGCGCGCCGGCTCGCCTTTCCGGCCGTCGAGCGCGCGCTCGCGAAGGCACGGCCGAAGTTCGTCGTCGGGCTCGGGGTCGCCGCCGGCCGGAGCGTCGTGAGCGTCGAGCGCCGCGCCGTCAATCGCGACGCCTACGGCGGCCCCGACGAGCTCGGCGAGCGGCCCGAGGGCGAGCCGATCGATTCCCGAGGGCCGGACGAGCGTCTCGCGACGGTCGCCGTCGACGAGCTCGCCGCGGCAATCCGCGGCGCGGGCGTACCGGCGGAGCCGAGCGACGACGCCGGCACGTTCCTCTGCAACCACGTGTACTACCGGGTGCTCGCCGCGACGTCGGCGTCCTGCCTGCCCGTCGTCTTCCTCCACCTCCCGGCGCTGCCGGAGACCGTCGCCGCGCGCGGTGTCGCGTCGCCGTCGATGGCGCTCGCGACGACGCGGCGCGGAGTGGTGGCCGGGATCCGCTTTCTCGCTCGCTCCACGGCGAGCGTTCGGGGGTTGAAGGGGAGGTGACCTCGCGCTGGCTCGCCGTCGTCGCGATCGCCGTCGCGGTCGTCGTCGGCATGGCGAGCGAGCGCCTCGGCCCGCCGGTCACGCTGCGGCCGACCGCGGCCGCGCGCTTCACGATCGCGGACGTGACGATCGTGGAGCCGGGGCTCGCGCGCCGCCGCGGCTCGATCACGATCGACGGCGAGCGGATCGCCGCGATCGGCTCGCGCGCGCCGCGCGATGCGATCCGGCGCTACGCTCTCTTCACCGCGTTGCCCGGCCTCGTCGACATGCACGTGCACGTGCGGAGCGAGGAAGCCGAGCTCGTCGGCGTCCTCTTCCTCGCGCACGGCGTGACGACGGTCCGCGACGCCGGCGATACCGAGCAGGCGATCTCCGAGACGGCGAGGCGCGTGCGCGCGGGCGAGCTCGTCGGACCGCGGATCCTCACCTGCGGCCGCATCGTCGACGGCGAGCCGCCGGTCTGGGAGGGCTCCGCGGTCGCGCGCACGGCGGACGAGGGCGCGGCCGTCGTCGAGCGGCTCGCCGCGGACGGCGTCGATTGCGTGAAGGCGTATCGGCGCCTCTCGCGGCCGGCGCTCGAGGGAATGCGCGCGGCGGCGGAGCGTCACGACCTCCCGCTGATCGGCCACGTGCCGGACGGCGAGACGCTGCGCGCGGCCGCGCTCGACGACGTGCAGCACCTGACGGGCGTGCTCGCGCCGGACCCCGCGCCGCGCGACGCGGACGGTGAGACGCGGGCGAAGGCGATCGCGGACGGCTGGGGGGCGATCTCGAGAGAACAGATCGCCGCCGCGGTCCGGGACTCGATCGAAGGGAAGATCGCGCACACGCCGACGCTCGTCTTCTGGGAGCGCTACTTCCGGCTCGAGCCGCGCCGGCCCGGGCGCAGCTTCGCGCAGTTTCTCCCGAGCGCGCTCCGCGCGGACGAGTGGGACGCCACCCGACCGTGGAACGAGGACGGCGCGGACGAGAAAAGGCTCGCGCGCGCGCTCGCCGCGATGAAGCGCTTCGTCGGCGCGCTCCATGGGGCGGGCGGGCGGATCTACGCCGGAACCGATGCGCTCGGACCGTTTCTCGTGCCCGGCGAAAGCCTCTGGGCCGAGCTCGACCATCTCGCAGACGCCGGCCTCGGGCTCGAGGGCGCGTGGGCCGCGGCGACGCGAGTCGCGGGCGAATCGCTCGGCGAGGGGCTCGGCCGCCTTCGGCCCGGGGCTCCCGCCGACGTGCTCCTCTTCCGCGAGGACCCGACGCGCGACCTCGCGGCGCTAGAGACGCTCGAAGCCGTGATCGTACGGGGGCGCCTCTATCGTCGCGTGGACATCGAGCGGAGATTGCGCGAGATCCGTCGCGAGCGAGAGTCGCCGTTCGCCCGCGCGATCGCCGCGGCGTCCGCCGACCTCGAGAGGCTCTTCGGAGGCGAGCGGGAGCTGTGATCATCGTGATTTCTTCACCTCTCCCTTTGGGGAGAGGATCGGAACGCATGTGATGCGTTCCGATGCCGACCAACGGGAGGCCGGGTCGCAGGCGGCCGGAGGCCGACAAGACCGCGAAGCGCGGGTGAGCGGGAGACGCGTGCGGACGAGATCGGCTCCCCCTCACCCGCCGGCTTCGCCGTCGGCCTCTCCCCAATGGGGAGAGGCATTGGGGGCGTTCGTCTTGGCGATACTCTCGGCATGTTCGTCGCCGCCCTCCGCCGACGTCGTCCGCTGGTACGTCTTCCGCGAGCGCTCGGGGGCGTTCGATCTCGCCGCGCAGCGGTGCTCGAGCGCCGAGGCGAGGATCGAGACGGTCGACCTGCCGTCGGACGCGGATCAGCAGCGCGAGCAGCTCGTCCGCCGGCTCGCCGCCGGCGATCCGGACGTCGACGTGATCGGCATGGACGTCATCTGGACGTCGGAGTTCGCGCGCGCCGGCTGGCTCTTGCCGTGGGAGGGCGCCGCCGCGAACGCCGCACGCGAAGGGCGCCTCCCCGCGACCGTCGAGAGCGCGACGGATCGCGGCCGCCTCTGGGCCGCGCCGTTCACGAGCAACCTCCAGCTCCTCTGGTACCGCAAGGACCGCGTGCCGCAGCCGCCGCGCACCTGGGACGAGATGATCGCCGCGGCGGAGCGGCTCGGCGCGGACGGCAAGGTGCAGGTGCAAGGCGAGCGCTACGAAGGGCTGACGGTGCTCTTCGTCTCGCTCCTCGCCTCCGCCGGGGGCGCGGTGCTCGACGAGAGCGGCGAGCGCGTCTCGCTCGAAGACGCGCCGACGCGCCGCACGCTCGAGATCCTCCGCCGCCTCGCCACGTCGAGCGCGGCGGATCCCGCGCTGTCGACGGCGCGCGAGGACGATGCGCGGCTCGCGTTCCAAGCCGGTGGCTCGAGCTTCATGGTCAACTACGGCTTCGTCTGGCCGAGTATCCACGAAGGCGCGCCGGACGTCGCGCGCGAGCTTGCGTTCGCGCGCTGGCCCGCGATCGACGCCGCGCGACCGAGCCGGCCGACGATCGGCGGCGTCAATCTCGGTGTGAGCTCGCGCTCGCGGCATCCGGAGCGAGCGTTCGCCGCCGCCGCTTGCCTCGCCGCGCCGGAGAATCAGCTCGTCGCCGCGGAGCGCGGCGGCCTCCTGCCGACCGCCGAGGCGGTGTTCAAGTCGCCGCAGTTTCGCTCGGCATTTCCGTTCGGCGACGTCGCGCTCGAGACGCTCCGCGACGCCGTGCAGCGGCCGAAGACGCCGCTCTACGTGGACGTCTCGCTCGCGATCTCGCGGACGCTTCATCCCCTCGCCGACGTCGATCCCGAGGCCGACGTCGCGCGCCTCCGCGAGCGCGTCGGTGACGCGCTCGCCTCGCGGGGGCTCCTGTGAAGCGGGAGGAGCGGCTCGCCTGGCTCCTCTGCGCGCCGGCCGTGACGGCGATGGCGGTGATCGTCGGCTATCCGATCGCGCACGCGGCCGTGCTGTCGCTCTGGCGAAAGGACCTCCGCTTCCCCGACGCGGATCGCTTCGCCGGCATCGAGAACTACGTCGCGATCTTTCGCTCGGACGTCTGGTGGGAGGCGCTTGCGAACACGATCTTCTTCGCGGTCGCGACCGTCACGATCGAGCTCGTGCTCGGCTTCGCGCTCGCGCTCGTCATGCATCGGGTGGTCATCGGCAGGCGCACGGTCCGCGCCGCGCTGCTCCTGCCGTACGCGATCACCACGGTCGTCGCCGCGCTCTCGTGGAAGTTCGCGTTCGATTCGCGGACGGGCTTCGTGAACGAGCTCGTCGGCACCGACGTCGCGTGGTTCAGCCACCGCGCGACGGCGTTCGCCGTGATCGTCGCGACGGACGTCTGGAAGACGACCCCGTTCGTCGCGCTGCTCCTACTCGCGGGATTGACGCTCGTGCCGGAAGACTGCCTCCGCGCGGCCCGTGTCGACGGCGCTTCCGCCGCGCAGCGCTTCTTCCGCGTGACTCTGCCGATCCTGAAGCCCGCGATCCTCGTCGCGCTCCTGTTCCGGTCGCTCGACGCGTTCCGGATCTTCGACGCGGTCTTCGTCCAGACGCGCGGCGCGCAGTCCACGGAGACGATCTCGATCGTCGCCTACGAGACCCTCCTCGTGCGCCTGAACCTCGGGCTCGGCTCGGCGGTCGCGCTTCTCGTTTTCGCGGGGGCGATGACGATCGCGGTCGTGTTCGTGAAGGTTCTCGGCGTGCGGGTCGGCGAGAGGCAGGCGCGATGACGGAGTCGCGCGCGAGCCGGGCAGGGTGGACGGTCGCCGGCGCGATCGCCGTCATGTGGTCGCTCGTGCCGTTCCTGTGGATCACGTCGCTGTCGCTGAAGCCCAAGGCCGAGCTCGGCAACCATCGCTTCTGGCCGCGCGAGCCGACGCTCGAGAACTTCACGGCGATCTTCCAGGACTCGCAGTTCCCGGCCGCGCTCGTGAATTCCCTCGGGATCGCCGCGATCGCCACCGCGGCCGCGGTCGCGCTCGCGACGTTCGCGGCCTACGCGATCGCGCGCCTAGAGTTTCGCGGCAAGAGCCTCGTGCTCGGCGGCGCGCTCGCGACCGCGGCATTCCCGGGGATCTCGGTCGTCGGTCCGCTCTTCGATCTCTGGCGCGGGCTCGGGCTCTTCGACACCTGGCCGGGGCTCGTGCTCCCGTACATGACGTTCACGCTGCCGCTCGCGATCTGGACGCTCGCCGCCTTCTTCCGCGAGATGCCGTGGGATCTCGAGCGCGCCGCGCGCGTCGACGGCGCGACTCGCTGGCAGGCGTTCCGACTCGTCATCGTGCCGCTCGCCGCGCCCGGCATGGCGACGGCCGCGATCCTCGTCTTCCTCTTCGCCTGGAACGAGTTCCTCTTCGCGATCTCGCTGACGTCGACGAACCGCGCGCGCACGGTGCCGGCCGCGATCGCGTTCTTCACGGGGAGCTCGCGCTTCGAGCAACCGACCGGCTCGATCGCGGCGGCGTCCGTCGTCGTCACGCTGCCGGTGCTGCTCCTCGTGCTCCGCTTCCAGCGGCGGATCATCGCCGGCCTCACGGCCGGCGCGGTGAAGGGCTAGTTGATGGCGGAAATCCTCCTCGATCGCGTGAGCAAGCGCTTCCCGGCGGGTGGGGCGGCCGTCGTCGACGCGAGCTTCACGATCGCGGACGGCGAGTTCTTCATCCTCGTCGGGCCCTCGGGCTGCGGAAAGTCGACGTTGCTGTCGTTGATCGTTGGGCTCGAGGAGCCGACCGAGGGCGAGATCCGCATCGACGGCCGGTCGATGAACGGCGTCGACCCGAAAGACCGCAACATGGCGATGGTCTTCCAGAGCTACGCGCTCTATCCGCACCTTTCGGTCCGCGAGAACGTGGCGTTCCCGCTCCGGATCGCGAAACGGCCCGCGGAGGAGATCGACCGCCGCGTCCGCGAGGCCGCCGACACGCTCGAGATCGCCGAGCTCCTCGAGCGCATGCCGGCCGAGCTCTCCGGCGGGCAGCGCCAGCGGGTGGCGATGGCGCGCGCGATCGTGCGCGAGCCCGCGGCGTTTCTGCTCGACGAGCCGCTCTCGAACCTCGACGCGCGGCTCCGCGCCCAGATGCGGGCCGAGATTGCGCGCCTGCAGCGGCGCCTCCGCACGACGACCGTCTACGTCACGCACGACCAGACGGAAGCGATGACGCTCGGGGATCGGATCGCTGTGCTCGAAAAGGGCGTCGTGCAGCAGATCGGCACGCCGCGCGAGCTCTACGACGAGCCCGCGAACGTGTTCGTCGCCGGGTTCATCGGCTCGCCGCGGATGAACCTCCTCGGCAAGGGCGAGGTGATCGAAGGCGTGCGGCCCGAGCATGTCTCCGCGGTCACACCGGGCGAGGGCGGCGACGCCGCCGACGAAGACGGAACGATCGAGCTCGTCGAGTGGTCCGGCTCCGAAGCGTTCGCGCACGTCGCGGTCTCGCGCGCGAAGGAGCTCGTGATCGCGAAGATCGATCCCGGCGAGTCGATCCGCGCCGGCGACCGCGTCGGTCTTCGCTTCTCCCGCGAGCGGATGCATCGTTTCGACGCCGCGAACGGAAAGCGGCTGCCGAACGCCCGCGGTTCGTGATACGCGAGCGGCGGAGGCCACCGCCGCATGAGGATCGCCGTCACCGACGATGCCGTGATGCTGACCGAGATCGAGGAGCCCGATCGGCAGTTCATCGAGCTCCTGCTCCGTCGCTCGGCGGGGAAGAGCCTGATCCTGCCGGTGAAGCCGAAGATCGGCGCCGCGCTCTCCGAAGAGGAGGAGCTCGAGATGCTGATCTCGTGCATGCGCACCTCGGCGCAGGACACCCTCGCCGCGCTCCGGCGCCGCGGCGTCCGCCTCGTTCGCCGGTCGGAGTCCTGATGGAGCTCCGAACGATCGAGACGAACGGCATCCGCATGCGCGTGGCGGAGGCGGGGAAGGGGCCGCTCGTCGTGCTGCTCCACGGCTTTCCCGAGTCCTGGTACTCGTGGCGGCACCAGATCCCGGCGCTCGCCGCGGCCGGCTACCACGTCGTCGCGCCGGATCAGCGCGGGTACGGCGGCACGGACGCGCCGCAATCGATCGAGAGCTACGACATCCATCATCTCGCGGGAGACGTCGTCGGGCTCCTCGACGCGCTCGGCGAGGAGACCGCGGTCGTCGTCGGCCACGATTGGGGCGCGCCGGTCGCATGGCACTGCGCGCTCGCCCACCCGAAGCGCTTCCGCGCCGTCGCCGGGCTCTCGGTGCCGTACGCCGGCCGCCTGCCGATCGCGCCGACCGAAGCGTTCCGCATGGTCGCGAACGACGGCTTCTTCTACATCCTCTACTTCCAGGAGCCGGGCGTCGCCGAGCGCGAGCTCGACGCGGATCCGCGGGACACCCTCCTTCGGCTCCTCTACGCCGCGTCGGGCGACGTGCCGCTCGACGCGGTCGCCTGGGAGAAGCCGAAGGACTCGAAGTTCCTCGACGGCATGCCGACGCCGGAAAGTCTGCCGCCGTGGCTCACGCAGGAAGACCTCGACTACTTCACGAACGAGTTCCGTCGCACGAGCTTTCGCGGTGGGCTCAACTGGTATCGGAACTTCGATCGCAACTGGGAGACGACGCCCGAGCTCGACGGCGCCAAGATCGAGCAGCCCGCGCTCTTCATCGCCGGCGACCGAGATCTCGTGATCACGCGGATGCCGCCGGACGTGATGCGTCCGTTCGTGCCGGATCTCCGGAACATCGTGCTCCTCCCGGGCTGTGGGCATTGGACGCAACAGGAGCGTCCGGCCGAGACGAACGCCGCGCTGATTGAATTTCTAGGGTCGCTTCGCTAGGCTCGCTTCGGTCGTCGTGACGGAAGCGCGAGGGACGCCGCCGCGCCCACGAGCGCCGCGGCGGCGGAGAGCTCGAACGCCACGCTGAACGATCCGCTCCGCTCGGCGATCCAACCGCCGAGCTGCGGCCCGATCATCTGCGCGACGCCGAAGCAGAGCGTGATCGCGCCGAACGCGGCGCCGAACGCGCGCGGATCGAGATCGTCGGCGACCGTCGCGGCGATCACGGAGCCGAGACCGGACATCATGAGCCCGAACGTCGCCGCCGCGATGGAGACCCATGGCTCCCGCCCGGAGAGGACGACGAGCGCGCAGGCGGCCCACACGAGGAATCCCCCAACGAGCGTCGGCCGCCGGCCGATGCGGTCCGAGAGGCGGCCGACCGTGATGCCGCCGAAGATGAGCACGAGGCCGACGAGCGCAAACACGCGCGCGGCGTGAGCCGGCGCGAAGCCCGCGTCGCGCTCGAGCGCGGCGACGAGGTAGCTCATGAAGAGCGAATAGCTGAGCCCGTACGCGGAGTACGCGGCGGTGAGGGCGGGCCAGCCCGGCACCGAGCGGAGCGCGTCGAGGCGGACGCGCGCAGGAGCAAAGCCGCTCCGCTCCGCGCGAAGCCAGCGCCACGCGGCGAGCGCGACGCCGACGCTCACGATCGCTTCGACCATCCAGACCTCGCGCCAGGCCGTCGCGCCTTCGAGGTTGCGGACGAGCGCCGTCAGCTGGCTCGCGACGAAGATCGAGCCGCCGATGCCGGAGCCGAGGAGGCCGATCGCGAAGCCGCGTCGGTCCGGCGGGACGATCGCGCCGACCACGCCGGGCGCGGGAATCCAGATGAGCGCCCCGGCGATCCCGGTGGCGACGAGACCGACCGCGACGAGCACGACCCCGCCGGCGACGGACAGCCCCGCGAGGCCGACGGCCGCGAGCGCGAGCCCCCCACGGATCAAGTACGGCGGCTCGATGCGACCGGAAGCGAAGCTCGCGATCGCGGTGCCGACGACGTACCCGGCGAGGTTCAGCGAGCCGAGAAACCCCGCGACCGCATACGAGTGAAGGATTTCGCCGTCGATCGCCGGCAGGAGCAGCGGATAGGTGAATCTCCCGAATCCCTGCGCGACGCCGACCGCGAGCATCGCGACCGCGATCGTCAATCGCGTGGAAGGGGCACCGGACACTCCGCGCTCCTACCGGATCGGTAGGACCCAAGCGATGCGGGTCACGCATTCCCGTCACTTCGCCGCGAGGTCGCGCGCGCGCCGCGCGAGCTCGTCGGCCCGGCGCTTCGACGCATCGGCCTCTGCGCGGGCTTTCTCGGCGTCTTCGGTCGCGCCCTTCGCGCGGCGCTCGAGCTCGGCGGCTCGTGTATCGTCTCGGGCGGCCTCTTTCGCGGCGCGCTCCGCCTCGCGGCGCGCCTCGGCGAGCTCGCGTTCGCGAGCTTTCTTCTTCTCGGCTTCCTCGCGCTCGCGGCGCTTTTCGTCTTCCTGCCGCCGGCGCTCGCTCGTTTCGCGCCGCCCGTCGTCTTTGTGCTCCGGCTCCGCCGCTCGCTTCGGCGCGGCGGCGCGGCGCGACGCCGGCGCCGCGTCCGACATGCCGAGCGCGCTCGAAAAATCCGGCGGCTCGACTTCCTCGACGAGCGTCCCCTCGGAGAGCTGCTTCGCGTGGCTCGGTCGCGCGGAGGCACCGAAGAGCGTCGCGGCGACGGTCGCGTCGTCGAAGCGGTCGGCGATCGCGCGCCCGCGCTTGACGAGATCCTTGACGATCGCGCGCCAGGCTTGGCTCGCCGCTTGAAGCGGCTCGCCGCCCTCGCCGCGAAGCGCCGCCGCCTGCGCCTCGCGGAGCTCGTCCGCGGCCTCGAGCAGCGCGGCGATCTGCTTCGGATTCCGGCGGGCGATCTGGTTCACGAGCCAGACGTTTGCGGTCGGTTTTCGCAGACCGGCGATGCGAATCGCGAGATCCTTCCGGCCCGCCGCCTTCGCCTTCGCCGCGAGCGCGTTCCGCGCCGCGGTGAACTCGCTCGGCGCCTTGGTGAAGAGCTCGTCGATGTCGTCTTCGAGGGACACGTTCAGGACATCGGCCGGTTCGAATGCCAGACCGCTTTCTTCCGCCCCTTGCGCGGCGGCGTCGCGAGCTTCGGATTCTCGACGATCTGACGAAGGAGCTCGCGCGGATCGCCGGTCGCCGCCTTCGTGATGTCGCCGCCCTCGTCGCGCGCGATCTCGCAGAGGAGCCGCTTCGTCACGACCGAGCGCGGTGCCAGCTCGGCGATATCCTCGGTGCTGACCCAGTCGTCGCGATGCTTGATCAGGAGCCAGGCCGGCTTCGTCGAGCCTTCCCGCGGCTTCGTGCGCACGAGCACCCAGCCGCCGCGGAGCTTCTCGCCTTCGAGCGTGAGCTTGAGCTCGCCCTTCTTCAACGCGGCATCCACGTCCGGCGTCTCCGGCGTCCAGGTCCCGCGATCCCAGATCATCACCGTGCCGCCGCCGTACTCGTTCTCGGGGATGATGCCCTCGAACGCGTTGTACTCGATCGGGTGATCCTCGACCTGCATCGCGAGCCGCTTCACTTTCGTGTCGTAGGACGGCCCCTTCGGCACGGCCCAGGACAGCATCACGCCCTTCCATTCGAGGCGGAAATCGTAGTGCAGCGCCGTTGCGCGATGCTTCTGGACGACGAACGCGAGCTCCTTCCGCCGGCGGGACGCCTTGACCTTCTTCCCCTTCGGCTCCGGGGTGACGCCGAAGCGCCGCTTCTTCCGATACTCCTCGAGTGGCATGTTTCCTTGAACGTTCGGATCGGCTGCGGGATACGAACACGTGGGCCCCGCCCGCCGCTCCGACAACGACAGCTACGATCGCCGCACCGCCGAGAAGCTGCAAGACCTGGGCAAGCGCTTCCGGGCGGTCGTGCAATCGGCGACCGACGCGATCGTGCTCGTGGACGCGCGCGGCGAGATCCGTCTCTGGAACGCGGCGGCGGAGCGGATGTTCGGCTGGACCGATGCGGAAGCGCTCGGACGGCCGTTCGCGACGCTCTTCGCCGAGCGCTTGCGGCCGGACGTCGAGGAGAGGCTCCGCCGGCGAATGGACGAGCCGAACGAGCGGGCCGAGAGCCCGCTCGAAACGATCGCCGTCGATCGCCACGGGAACGAGATCCCCGTCGAGGCGGCGCTTTCGGGCTTCGTCAGCGGGCGCGGCCGCTTCGTGAGCGCGATCGTCCGTGACGTGCGCGAGCGGAAGGAAGCGGACGAACGGCTGCGCACCGCCCTCGCGCGGGCGCAGGAGTCCGACCGCCTGAAGAGCGCGTTCCTCGATAACGTGAGCCACGAGATCCGGACCCCGATCAACGTGATCGTCGGTAACGCGGAGATCCTCGCCGACCATCTGCGCGCGCTCGGCGACGACAGCCTGCGTCCCTCGCTCGACGCCATGCACCGCGCGGGCAAGCGGCTGGTCGACGCCGTCGGGCGGGTGCTCGACTACGCGCGGATCTCCGCGGGCGAGCTCGCCCCGCGCCGGACGCGGGTGAGGCTACCCGATCTCGTGCGAATGGAGCTCGACGACCTCGCCTCGCTCGCCAAGGAGAAGGGGCTCGCGCTCGAGTGCGAGATCGGCGAGCCGAGCCTCGCGGTCTACGCCGACGGCGCTTGCCTCGCGCGCGCGCTCGCGAACCTCGTCGACAACGCGATCAAGTTCACCGAGCACGGGAGCGTCCGCGTGCGCATCGATCGGGATTCGAAGGGGCGCGTGCTCGTCGAGGTCCGTGACACGGGCATCGGCATCGAGCCGTGGTTCCTCGACCGCCTCTTCGAGCCGTTCATGCAGGAGGAAGTCGGCGACAAGCGCCACTACGAAGGCAACGGGCTCGGGCTGGCGGTCTCGCGCCGCTACGTCGAGCTCGCGGGCGGCTCGATCGAGGTGGAGAGCGAGAAGGGCAAAGGCTCGTGCTTCCGGATCGTGCTGCCGGCGCCCGCACGGCCGGCGCGGGCGGACGGTACGGTCGTCGTCGCGTGCGAGGCGGACCCTGAGCCGCCGTGGCTCGCCGGCCTCGCGAGCGTGTCGCGCGTTCGCGTCGAGAAAGGCGCCGAAGCCGCACGGAGCCGTCTCGAGAACGAGCGCCACCGCGCGGCGGGCCTCGTGCTGTCCCTCGGGCTCGGCGAAAGCGGCTTCGCGCTCGGGCGCGCGCTTCGCGAGGATCCTTGGTGGTGGAATCTGCCGATCGTCGGCGTGGTACCCCCCGACGAAGAGTGGGGGCGAGGACGGGCGCTCGCCGCGGGATTCGACGAGCTCGTCGCGGAGTCGGCGACGGCGGAGGAGATCCTCTTCGAGATCAGCAGACCGCGCGCAGCGCCGTCATCAGATCCCGGACCTGCACGGGCTTCGGAATGAACCCGGCGCCGCCGGTGTTCGCGACCGCTTCTCTGGCGCGAAGATCGGCGCTCACGAAGATCACGGGGATCGAGGCGATCTCGGGATCCTTCTGTTGCTCGGCGCGGAATTGCCAGCCGTCCATCACCGGCATCATCACGTCGAGAAGGATGATGCACGGCCGCGGCTCGCCCGTCGCGCGCAAGCGGTCGAGCGCTTCCTGCCCGTTCGAGGCGACGATCGTTCGGTAGTCGAATTGGGCAAGGATGTCGCGGAGCGCCTCCTGCGTATCGGGATCGTCCTCGACGATCATGACCAGGTCGGCCGTCGTGCTCGTCATTGCGTCCTCGTCAACGGGAGCGCGAGCTCGAACGTCGATCCCTCGTCCGGCGTGCTGTTCACCGTGATCGTCCCGCCATGCGCATCGGCAATTTGCTTCGCGATGTAGAGTCCGAGCCCGAGGCCGCCGCCGGCGTGGTCCGGTGCGGCTTGCTCGAATCGATCGAAGATCCGCCCGATGCGCTGCTCCTCGATGCCGATGCCTTTGTCTCGGACGCGGATGACCGCGAACCGTCCGGCGCGCGCGAGCTCGACGTCGATCGGCCCGCCGCGCCCGTACTTGATCGCGTTGTCGAGCACGTTCGTCACGAGCTGATGCACGCGAATGCGATCGACCTCGGCCTCGAGCTCGGCGGGAAGCTCCAACCGAATCTCCGAGCCGGCTCTCTGCGCGCTCGGGAGGCATCCGTCGACGGCCTCCTTCACCACCGCGGGGAGGTCCGTCGTCTGCGGGGTGAGCAGCATCTTGCCTTCGGAGATTCGCGTCACGTCGAAGAGACGGCTCACGAGCTCGGCGAGGCGCGCGAGCTGCGCTTGCGCCTTCTCGAGCCTTGCCCGAACGGCCGGCTGTTCCGGCGGGAGCGTGAGCTCGATCGTCTGGAGGGAGAGCGCGAGCACGTTCAGCGGGGTCCGGAGCTCGTGCGAAGCGATCGACAGAAACTCGTCGCGGAGCCGGAGCGCTTCCTGGGTTTGCGCGAGACGTACCCGCTCCTCGTCCGCCCGCCGACGCTCGGTCAGGTCGCGGGTCACCTTGGCGAATCCGCGATGGGCGCCCGAGGCGTCGAAGAGCGCGGTGATCACGACGTTCGCCCAGAAGCGCGTACCGTCCTTGCGGTAGCGCCACCCCTCGTCCTCGACGCGGCCGTCGCGAACCGCGATCTCGAGCTCGATTTGCGGCTTCCGCGAGACCACGTCCTCCTTGGCGTAGAAGAGCGAGAAGTGGCGGCCGACGATCTCCTGCTCGGTGTAGCCCTTGAGACGCTGCGCCCCGGCGTTCCAGCTGACGATGAAGCCGAGCGTGTCGAGCATGAAGATCGCGTAGTCCCGAACGCTCTCCACGAGGAGGCGGAAGTCTTCGTCACGCCGCGGGGTGACCCGGGCGGTACCGGAGAGGGACTCGTCGATCGAGGATCGCGTGCTTCCGGCCATGGGTAGCAAAGAATAGTGAACCCCACTCCGCCTGGACAGTGGCGCGAGCGATCGCTAACGCATGAACTCGTCGATCTTGGAGGGGTGGCCGAGCGGTCGAAGGCGCCGGTCTTGAAAATCGGTGGGCCGAAAGGTCCCGTGGGTTCGAATCCCACCCCCTCCGTTGCTTTCGCTCAGAGCTCGCAACCAGCGGTATTGCAGCCGCACGCGCGACGAGGGTGCCGAATCGCGACCGGCTCCTCGCTCTCAGGTGCAGTCGGGATGGTGAATTCGCTCTTTCGCGGATCAGCTCTTCGAGTCGAGCGGAGCGCGAACGGGACGCCCATCAGGATCGGCGCGAGCAGCATGGCAAGATATTCCACGTCTCACCTCTTTCGCCGCACCCGTGCGGCACGGCTTGACCAGGCTGCCTACAGACCGCCCGTGGCTTCCATAGGGGACTTCCCGGACAGGCTGCTGACGGCCCAGATGGTAAGGCTCGTCCCCTGGGGGACGAGCCTCCTATTTGCTAAGCTTCCCCGCTCCCTACTCGCGTAGCCTTCATGCTCGACGAATTCATCATCGCGAACCGCGAAGCCATCGTCGCCCGGGCGCAAGCGCGGGTCGCTTCGAGGACGGATCCGAAGAGCGGCGCTCCACTCCTGAACGGGATCCCCGTATTCCTGGATCAGCTCGGCGATGCGCTGCGCCTGGCGAAGTCGAGCGACGTCATCGACCACGAGCAGATCGGCAAGACCGCCGGTCGCCACGGCTTGGAGCTGCTTCGCCTCGGGCTGAGCGTCGCGCAAGTCGTTCACACCTACGGAGACGTCTGTCAGTCGATCACCGAGCTTGCCGTCGACCAGGACCTGCTCATCTCCGGGGAGGAGTTTCAGACGCTCAACCTCTGCCTCGACGACGCCATCGCGGAAGCGGTGACGGAATTCGCGCGTCAACGTGAGAGCGCGATCGCCGATCGCGGAACGGAGCGCCTCGGTGTCCTTGCCCACGACCTACGGAACCTGATCCATACGGCGATCCTGTCGTTTCAGATGATCAAGGATGGCCGCGTTGCCGTGGCCGGTAGCACGGGACTCGTGCTCGGCCGTGTCCTGGCGCGCCTTCGAGGTGTCGTCGATCGCTCGCTCGCCGACGTGCGCCTCGACGCCGGAATCGAGAATCGCGACACGATTTCGGTCGCGGAGCTGGTCGAGGAGCTCGAAATCGACACGTCGATGTATGCGCAGAAGCGCCATGTCAGTTTCGTGACTACCACCGTCGATCGTCGGGTGACGATCGAAGGCGATCACCAGATCATCGCTGCGGCACTCTCCAATCTGCTTCACAACGCGTTCAAGTTCACCCGCAAGGAGGGCAGCATCTCCGTAAGGGTGCGAACGACTCCCGAGCGCGTGCTTTTCGATGTCGAGGATGAGTGCGGCGGCCTCCCGCCGGGAAGCATCGACGGGCTCTTCCGTCCGTTCGAGCAGCGAAGCACCGATCGCAGCGGTGTCGGCCTCGGGCTCTCCATCTCTCTCAAGGCCGCGAAGGCGAACGGGGGCGAGATCCACGTTCGCGACCTTCCGGGCAAGGGGTGCATCTTCACCCTCGATCTACCGAGGAACCCCGCACCTGCGATGCCGGGAGTGAGCTGACGTCCGCTAGGTGGCGCTCGCCTCTTTCCGCTCCGGAACGTCCGCGGACAGGCTGATCCGCGGCTGCTGGGCGGTCCTCGCTCTCCAGGCGGCCGTCGGCGTCCTCGGATTCGTGCTCCACGCGGCGGCCGATCTCGAGCGCCCGACCGCGGGCTCTTCGAGCGTTTCGTCTTGGGAGCGCCGGTCTTCGCACCGCTCTTGTTCGTGAACATCGCGCTGCTCGCGGCGCTCGGTCTCGAGTCGATGCGGCGCGCGCTGGGTCCTGCATCGAATTCGCCAGCGTCTCCGCTGAGCAGTGTCTCCTGACGGGTGTCGGAAATCTTTACGATTTGGGTTTCGGGTGAGCTCCTCGATCATCGACTTCGAAAGCCTGGCCGCCGGACCGTTCACGATGATTCGTGCGGCTTCCGCTTCGCGGATTCCCAGGATCGCGCGTCGGAATTCTTTACGAAGTGATGCCGGATGAGTTTCGTCTTCCGGGTGCGGAACGCCTGGAGCCGGCACGGTCGTGAATGCCGATTTTCTGAGAGATTTCATAGACTAATGCAGGGATCCGCGAGGCGAGAGGATGGGCTTAACCTCCCATGGTCTTGGATTTGCACGACTCCGAGGCGTCTCTTCAGGGGGGACGACATAATGAACGCAGGTAGGATCGTGCGCGTCATCGCTGTTGCCGCGGTGTCGCTCCTTTTGGGTGGAAGCTCCGCATTCGCGGTGACCATCGAGTGGGTCGGACTCATCGAGGAGCAGGGCACCGGGTTCGGAAACGTGGCCGGTCTCCTCGCGCTCCGGGACACCGACCTCAACGACGGCGAAGAATCGGGCCAGGTGAGTTGGAACGGCACCTCCAGCGTTAGGGAAGGCGAAGCCACGACTCAGTCGCGGACGCGGACGGCGGCGGCCGTCGGCGTTGCGGGGGGGAATGCCATCGACGGGTTCTTCATCTCCTTCAACGTCAATCAGGAAGGGAACACGACACTCGACCTCAACGACATGTCGTTGATCTTCCAGGACTCGGACGGCAACGTCCTCTTCACCGCGAACTTCACCGATCCCGGTACCGATGACCCATGGGACGCGCTGGAAGGCGTCGGCGTCGGCAGCTCGGGGTATGTTTTCCATGTCACCGGCTTCACGGCGGAAGAGGCCGAGTGGTTCGACGACCTCGCGAATCGCCTCGGCCAATCGGTGACGCTCGCGAATGCGATCAGCAATGCCAACGACGGCGCCGACACGTTCCATCTGTTCGCGTTCGACGACGGCGGGCCGCCGGCGGAGGTTCCCGAGCCTACGTCGCTGTTGCTCCTGGGCTCCGGGCTCGTCGGTCTCGGTCTCTGGAGGCGGAAGAGCTAACCGGCTCCCGACACACGTTCTTTCGGAAAGGCGAGGGTAACCTCGCCTTTCTTTTTTTAGGCGGGCTCAGGCGAGCCGGACGCCGGCGACGATCGCGCGGCGCTCGCCCGGCGCGAGGCGGACCGTGTGGGGACCGCAGCTCGCGGTCTCGACGCAGACGAAGCTCCGCCACGCGTCGCCCACGTCGGCCATCTTTCCGGCTTTGTCGGCGCCGGGGTTCCACGCGACCGTGGCGAGCGAGCCCGTCTTGTCGATGCGGATCGTCCGCCGGAGCACGGGATCCTCGACGAGGCACGTCGCCGTCGTGTCGACGAAGACGCGATCGGTCTCGCCGCGAAAGACGAGCGGCTCGCCGGGCTGGGTCTTCCGCTTCATGCCGTCGACCTTGTCGATGAAGCTCGCGCCTTCGAGACCGCGGACGCGAACGGTCTCCGCGTCGCCGACGGTGAGGTAGGAGTGGAGCGCGATCTCGTACTCGAGCGGCTTCGCGCCGCGATTCTCGACCTCGAAACGCATCTCGAGCGCCTCGCCGAGCTCGAGCGACAGCGTGGCGGCGAAGTCGGCGTCCCATAGGCGCCGCGTCTCGTCGTCCGACGACAGGCGGAGGTCCACGACGACCGAGCCGTCCGCCCGGCCCTCGACGCGCCCGACCTGCCAGGTGCGCGTGCGGGCGAAGCCGTGCGCGGGCTTCGTCGCATCATGCGGATGGTTTCCGAACCAGGGGAAACAGACCGGCACGCCGCCGCGGATCGCCTTGCCCGGCGCGAATGCCGAGCGCGGGCTCAGAAACAGCACCGGCGCGGTCGCACCGGCCAACGTCCACTCGCAGAGCTGACCGCCGTAGGGCGTGAGGCGCGCGCGACAGAGCGGCGTCTCGACGACGAGGAACGAGAGATCGCCGGGGCCGCGCTCCCAGCGCGCGCCGTCGGCCGAGAAGTCGCGCGCGAGAAGCTCGAGAGTCTGGGGCTCCACGGGACGGGAGGTTAGTCCGGCTCGACGAGGGCGATCAATCCGGCCCAGCGGGCGGTTCGACTCGAGGCCTCCCCGCCTAGAGAACCCTCTTGGCGCGATTCACATGCTCTGTTAGGGGGTGTCCGTCGCCGTTTTCGCAGGGGAAACGGCGATGGCTAGGGCAGAAGCGTCGGAGCGAGACGGTTCCCGGGGAGGGGCCCGCTCGAGCGGCGGCCAACCTTACCGAATCCCAAAAATCGCAGGGGAGGAAGTATGGAACAGACCACCGACATCGGCGCGGTTCGTCCGCGCTTCGTCGCGGGCGTCGCGGCGCTCGCTCTTTTGGTCCTCGCAGGACCGGCACTGGCAAGCGAAGCGGATCTCGTACTACCGGATTTCGCGAGCGTCGATTTCCTCGGCATGAACGGGCGGACGATCCTCTCGCTCGGCATCTTCGTCTGTCTCGCCGGGCTCGCGTTCGGCTTCGTCATGTCGCGCGGCTTGAAGAATCTCCCGGTGCACAAGTCGATGCTGGAGATCTCGGAGCTGATCTACGAGACCTGCAAGACGTACCTCGTGACGCAGGGGAAGTTCATCCTGCTGCTCGAGGTCTTCATCGGCGCCATCATGGTCACCTACTTCGGGTGGCTCCGGCACTTCGACGCCTCGCGCGTCGCGATCATCGTCTTCTTCAGCCTCGTCGGCATCGCCGGCAGCTACGGCGTCGCCTGGTTCGGTATCCGCATCAACACGTACGCGAACTCCCGCTCCGCGTTCGCTGCTCTCGGCGGCAAGCCGTTCCCGACCTACGCGATCCCGCTCCGCGCCGGCATGTCGATCGGCATGGTGCTGATCTCCGTCGAGCTCCTCATCATGCTGCTCATCCTCCTCTACGTGCCCGCCGATTACGCGGGCCCGTGCTTCATCGGCTTCGCGATCGGCGAGTCGCTCGGCGCTTCGGCGCTGCGCATCGCCGGCGGCATCTTCACGAAGATCGCCGACATCGGCTCGGACCTCATGAAGATCGTCTTCAACATCAAGGAAGACGACGCGCGGAACCCCGGCGTGATCGCCGACTGCACGGGCGACAACGCCGGCGACTCGGTCGGACCCTCGGCCGACGGCTTCGAGACCTACGGCGTGACCGGCGTCGCGCTGATCACGTTCATCTTGCTCGCGGTGAAGGACCCGACGGTTCAGGTCCAGCTCCTGGTCTGGATCTTCGTCATGCGTATCATGATGGTCATCACCAGCGCCGGCTCGTACGCATTGAACGAGGTCTACGCGACGTCCCGCTGGAAGGACGCCGACCACATGAACTTCGAGACGCCGCTCACGTCGCTCGTGTGGCTGACGTCGATCGTGTCGGTCATCGTCACCTACGTCGTCTCCGCGCTCCTGATTCCCGATCTCGGCGGCGACTCGACGCTCTGGTGGAAGCTCTCGACGATCATCACCTGCGGCACGCTCGCCGGTGCGATCATTCCGGAGCTCGTCAAGGTCTTCACCTCGACGGATTCGGCCCACGTGCGCGAGACGCTGACGGCGTCGCGCGAGGGTGGCGCGTCGCTCAACATCCTCGCCGGCCTCGTCGCCGGCAACTACAGCGCCTACTGGATCGGGCTCAGCATCGCCGGCCTGATGGGCATCGGCTACGGCGTGTCGACGATGGGCCTCGGTGGCCTGATGATCGCGCCCGCGGTCTTCGCGTTCGGTCTCATCGCGTTCGGTTTCTTGGGCATGGGTCCCGTCACGATTGCGGTCGATTCGTACGGCCCGGTCACGGACAACGCGCAGTCGGTGTACGAGCTCTCGATGATCGAGACGCTTCCCGGAATCAGCGAAGAGATTCGGCGCGACTTCGGGTTCACGCCGAATTTCGAGCGCGGCAAAGACTACCTCGAAGAGAACGACGGCGCCGGGAACACGTTCAAGGCGACGGCGAAGCCCGTGCTGATCGGCACGGCGGTCGTGGGCGCGACGACTCTCATCTTCTCGATCATCGTCGTGCTGACGAACGGGCTTACCGAGGACGTGGAGAAGCTCTCACTGCTGCATTCTCCGTTCTTGCTTGGCCTCGTCGTCGGCGGCGCGGTCATCTACTGGTTCACGGGCGCCGCGATCCAGGCGGTCTCGACGGGCGCCTACCGCGCGGTCGAGTTCATCAAGGCGAACATCCGGCTCGACTCGACGGCGACCAAGGCCTCGATCAGCGATTCGAAAAAGGTCGTCGAGATCTGCACGCAGTACGCGCAGAAGGGCATGTTCAACATCTTCCTGACGATCTTCTTCTCGACGCTCGCGTTCGCGTGCCTCGAGCCCTACTTCTTCATCGGCTACCTGATCTCGATCGCGATCTTCGGGCTCTATCAGGCGATCTTCATGGCGAATGCCGGCGGCGCTTGGGACAACGCGAAGAAGCTCGTCGAGACGGAGCTGAAGGAGAAGGGCACCCCGCTCCACGCGGCGACCGTCGTCGGCGACACGGTCGGCGATCCGTTCAAGGACACCTCCTCGGTGGCGATGAACCCGGTCATCAAGTTCACGACGCTCTTCGGCCTCCTCGCCGTCGAGCTCGCGATCGAGATGGACCGCAGCACGAGCCTCGTGCTCGCGGGGATCTTCTTCGTGATCTCCATGTTCTTCGTCCACCGCTCGTTCTACGGCATGCGGATCGGCTCGGAAGCCGGCGCCGCCGAGCGCGCGAGCGCGAAGCCGGTCGCAGCCGCGCACTGACGTTCCCTCTGCGCCTCTCCCCTTTGGGATGGGAACGTCCAGTGGACGTTCCCATGTGAGCGAGCCGACCGACGGGAGGCAGTCGCGAGCCGGGTCGAGGCCTCCGCGTAGCGGCGGGTGAGGGGGAGCTCTACAGCACGCGGGCGAGGCGCTCGAGCTGAGCGTCGAGCCCGCCCATGCCGGCGATCGGCGAGAGGATGAGATGCTCGACGCCCGCGGCGGCGAAGCGGGCGATCGAGTCGCGGCACTCGGCGACGCTCCCGAGCACGCAGTAACGCGCGGCAGCCTGCTCGGCGCCGGGGCCGTACATCTTGCCGAGCGCGCGTGAGGCGCGCGCCTCGGCCGCGGCGCGGTCGTCGTCGACGAGCGCGAAGGCGAGGAGCGCGCCGGTGAGCGCCGCTTCGCCTCGTCCCGCTTCGGCCGCGAACGCGCGGACGCGCTCCATCCGCGAGGCGAACGCGTCCGGCGTCAATAGGTAGCCGACGTAGCCGTCGCCCTGTCGGCCCGCGCGACGGAGCGCCGCCTCGGCGCGACCGCCGACCCAGATCGGCGGGCCGCCTTTCCGTGACGGCGCCGGCAGCAGCGTCGTCGCGGGTACCTCGAAGTGGCGACCGTGGAACGCGTCCGGCGTGCCCGTCCAGAGGCGGCGGAGCACCTCGATCGCCTCGTTCGTGCGGCTGCCCCGTTCGCTCACGGGCACGCCGCACGCCTCGAACTCGGCGCGGAACTCGCCGCCCACGCCGACACCGAACACGAAGCGTCCGCCGGAGACGAAGTCGAGCGTCGCCGTCATCTTCGCGACCGGCGCCGGGTGGCGGAGCGGGAGGAGATAGACGCACGTGCCGATCGTCAGGCGCTCGGTGTGCGCGGCGTAGATCGCGAGACCGAGCAGCGGATCGAGGATCGGCACCGGGAACGTCACGTGGTCGCCGAGCCAGATGGAATCGAACCCGGCATCCTCCACGCGCTTCGCGAGGCGGCCGAGTGCCGCCGCATCGCGGGCGCCGCCGGGCATGAGGCCGATCTTCACGACGTCCTCATGCGGGATCCGGCGCGACGCCGGTGAGGCGCGCGCTCAGCTCCCAGAGCCGGCCCGCGAGCTCGGGATCGCGCGACTGCGGCGTGCCCGAGATGATTGACGCCGAAGTGCCACTCGAAGCCGTCCTTCGTCATCTGCCGAGGGACCAGCGAGACGCCCGCGTTGTTGACGAGGAGATCGAGACGATCGCCGGTCACTTCACGCGCGCGTGCTGCCGCGCTCCGCACGGACGCGAGATCGGCGAGATCGAGCTCGAGGAGATCGACCTCGCCCTTCGCCGTGCGACGGATCTGCTCGACCGCCGCGCGGGCGCGCTCGGGATCGCGACAGGCGATCCAGACGCGCGCTCCCGCCTCGGCCAATACGGTTGCCGTGCGGAAGCCGAGCCCCGAGTTCGCGCCGGTGACGAGCGCGATGCGGCCGGTCTGATCGGGGATCGTCACGACGCCGCTCCATGCCACGGAGCGGCGTCGGACGGGAACCGCTACTTGAGCGCGCCGAGCTGGCGCAGCAGGGTGGCCAAGTCCCAGTAATCGCGCTCGGCGACGATCTTGCCGTCGCGGAGCTTCAGGTAGGAGATCCCGCGGACCGTCGTCTGTTTTCCCTTCGCGGGCGCGTCGAGGAAATCCTCCTCGTGGTCGCACGTCCACGTCCACTCCATCGCGCCGCCGCTCGAGTCGCCGGCGTAGTTCGTGACGACGAAGCGATTGCTGGCTCTTGCCGCTCGCGAATTGCCCGAAGAACTCCGCGATGCCGGCCGCCGTCGACACCTTGTGGCCGATCGTGACGTCCTCGAAGTCGACGTCGTTCGCGTACATTTCCTTCATCGTCTTCGCGATCCCGGCGGGCGTGAACTCGGGGAGCCAGCCCTTGGCCCATTGCAGGTTCATCTGTTGCTCCTCCTCCGGCCCTCTAACCCGCGATCGACCGGCCGCCGCTACCCCCGATCGAGAATCTTTCGGATCAGATGCCCGCGCGCCGGAGGCGCAGCGCGTTCGCGATCACGGAGACGGACGACAGGCTCATCGCCGCCGCGGCGATCATCGGCGAGAGCAGCACGCCGAGCCACGGATAAAGAACGCCGGCGGCGATCGGCACGCCGGCCGCGTTGTAGGCGAACGCGAAGAAGAGATTCTGCCGGATGTTCCGCATCGTCGCCTGCGAGAGACGGCGCGCGCGGAGGATTCCGCGGAGGTCGCCGTGCACGAGCGTGACGCCCGCGCTCTCGATCGCGACGTCCGTGCCGGTGCCGAGCGCGATGCCGACGGTGGCAGCGGCGAGCGCCGGCGCGTCGTTGATGCCGTCGCCGGCCATCGCCACGCGATGTCCCTTCGCCTCGAGCTCGCGCACGAGGCGGGCCTTGTCCTCGGGGAGGAGCCCGGCGTGCGTCTCGTCGATCCCGAGCTTCCGCGCCACCGCTTCCGCGGACGCCGGCTGGTCGCCGCTCGCCATCACGACGCGGATTCCTTCCGCGCGAAGGCCCGCGAGCGCCTCCGGCGTCGTCGCGCGGACCGGATCCGCGGCGGCGAGGATTCCCACGACGCGCCGATTCACGACGACGAAGAGCACGGTCCCACCTTCCCGACGAAGCTCGTCGGCGCGCGCCAGTTGAGCGCTCGCATCGACGCGGAGCTTCGCGAGCAGTGCCTCGGCGCCGAGCGCGACCTGGCGCCCGTCGACGAAGCCGCCGAGACCGCGGCCGACCATCACGGAGACGTCGCTCGGCTCCGCGAGCGGGAGGCTCCGCTCCTTCGCGGCGGCGACGATCGCCGCGGCGAGCGGATGCTCGCTCGCGCGCTCGAGGCTCGCCGCGAGCCGGAGGATCTCGTCGGCATCCTGGCCGCCGATCGGCTCGACGGCCACGAGCCGCGGCTTTCCGTCCGTGAGCGTCCCGGTCTTGTCGACGACGAGCACGTCGACGCCGGTGAGCTGCTCGAGCGCCTCGGCGTTCCGGAAGAGGACGCCCGCGGCGGCGCCGCGGCCGGTGCCGACCATGATCGACATCGGCGTCGCGAGCCCGAGCGCGCAAGGGCAGGCGATGATCAGGACCGAGATCGCCGCGACGAGCGCATGCGCGAGCCGCGGCTCCGGTCCGAACATCGCCCAGCCCGCGAAGCTGAGCGTCGCGACGATCAGCACCGCCGGCACGAACCACGCCGCCACGCGGTCCGCGAGGCGCTGGATCGGGGCGCGGCTTCGTTGCGCCTCGCTCACCATGCGGACGATGCGGGCGAGGAGCGTGTCGGCACCGACGCGCTCGGCCCGCATGAGGAAAGTGCCGTGCCCGTTCACGGTGCCGGCGATCAACGGGGAGCCGGGCTCCTTCTCGATCGGGATCGGCTCGCCGGTCACCATGGACTCGTCGACGGCGCTCCGGCCTTCGACCACGACGCCGTCGACCGGGATCTTCTCGCCGGGGCGGACACGCAGCCGATCGCCGACAGCGATCGACTCGAGCGGGACGTCCGTCTCGGTGCCGTCGTTGGCGAGGCGTCGAGCGGTCTTCGGCGCGAGCGCGAGGAGCGCGCGGATCGCGTCGCCCGTCCGTCTGCGCGCGCGAAGCTCCAGCACCTGGCCGAGCAGCACGAGCGTGACGATCACCGCCGCGGCTTCGAAGTAGAGCGGTGGGGCGCCGTCGTGGCCGCGCATCGACGCGGGAAAGAGGTCGGGCGCGAGCAGCGCGGCGACGCTCGCGCTCCAGGCGACGCCCGTGCCGACGCCGATCAGCGTGAACATGTTGAGGTTCCAGCCGCGGAACGAAGCGGCGGCGCGAACGAAGAACGGCCAGCCGCCCCAGAGCACGACGGGGGTGGCGAGCGCGCCCTCGATCCAGCCGCGGACCCCGTGGGCGACCCAAGGAGCACCGGGGACCATCTCCGACATCGCGAGCACGAAGACGGGCAGGGTGAGAACGGCGCTCAAGAGGAGGCGGCGGCTCATGTCGACGAGCTCGGGGTCGGGGCCGCTCTCGGCGGTCACGACGCGCGGCTCGAGCGCCATGCCGCAGATCGGGCACGGGCCTGGCTCCGCGCGCGCGATCTCCGGGTGCATCGGGCACGTCCACTCGGCGCCGCTCGGCGCCGCGGCGGGCCGGGGCCGGCGCGCCTCGCTGATGAACGCCGCCGGGTCGGCGCGGAAGCGCTCGAGGCAACGCTGGCTGCAGAACCAGTACGTCGTACCGTCGTGCTCGTGCGAGCCAGCCGCCGAGCTCGGCGCGACGGTCATCCCGCAGACGGGATCCCGTTCGCCGACTCCCGCCGCGACGTGAGAAGGGTCGTGACTCAAGCCGGTGGCGAGACCGCGTGGACGAAGCGGAGCGTGCCGAACAACGTCGAGGCCGCGGCCGTCTCGCGCACGTCCGCGAAGCCCGCCTGCCGGATGAAGTCCGGCAGCAGGCCCCGCCGATTGTCTTCCGTCGTGGCGAAGCCGTCGAGGAGCTGGACGGAGAGGAATGCGAGACGCTGCACGGCGCTCGCCGGCGCGCCCCAATCGACGAGATGGAGATCGCCGCCCGGGCGAAGCAGTGTCCGGGCGCGCTCGAGCGCGCGCTGTTTCACGTCCGAGGGGAGGTGATGGAAGACGAGCGTCGAGACGATGCGGTCGAACGAGCGCTCGGGGAACGGCGGCGCATCCGCCAGCCCCCGATGGAGCTCGATCGCGACGCCCGCCTCCGCGGCCTTGGCGCGCGCCTTCTCGAGCACCTCGGGATCGCCGTCGAGGCCGACGACGGTTGCATCGGGGCACGCGCGCTTCAGGAGCACCGCGAGCGTGCCGGTGCCGCAGCCGAGATCGAGGATGCGCTCGCCCGGCTGCGGCGCCATGCGCTTGACGATCGCGCGCCGCAGCGGCTCCTCGTCCATGAGCTTCAGGATCGGATCGTAGAGCTTCGTGAGCCAGCGATAGCCGAGCGCAGGGACGTACGACGTCGAGCGTTCTTCCATGCCGCAAAGCATAGGCGCTCCGCGCGGCCGAGGGCAGGGGTCCACCGGTCGACGGGGTGCCCGATTGCGTTCGTCGCTCCCCTTGGTACTTTCGCTGGCCGCAGGAGCTCACATGGCCAAAGACACGTTGACGATCACCGACAACCGCACCGGCAAGTCCTACGAGCTCCCGATCGAGCACGGCGCGATCCGCGCGGCCGATCTACGCCAGATCAAGGTCTCGGACGACGACTTCGGTCTGATGGCGTACGACCCGGCGTTCACGAATACGGCGGCGTGCAAGAGCCGGATCACGTTCATCGACGGCGACAAGGGGATTCTCCGCTACCGGGGGTACCCCATCGAGGAGCTCGCCGAGCGGAGCTCGTATCTCGAGACCGCATACCTGATCGTCAAGGGCGAGCTGCCGAACCCGAAGCACCTCGAGATGTGGAAGCACAACATCACGATCCACACGATGGTGCACGAGAACGTGAAGGCGTTCATGGACGGCTTCCGCTACGACGCGCACCCGATGGGCATTTTGCTGTCGACGATCGGCGCGCTCTCGACGTTCTACCCGGACGCGAAGAACATCACGGACCTCGAGTCGCGCCGCCTGCAGACGCGTCGGCTGATCGGCAAGATGCCGACGCTCGCCGCGTTCGCCTACCGGAAGACGCGCGGTCTCCCGTTCGTCTACCCGGACAACGAGCTCGGCTACACCGGTAACTTCCTCTCGATGCTCTTCAAGATGACGGAGCTCCGCTACAAGCCGGACCCCGTGCTCGAGCGCGCGCTCGACGTGCTGTTCATCCTGCACGCCGACCACGAGCAGAACTGCTCGACGAGCGCGGTGCGGAACGTCGGCAGCTCGGAGGTCGATCCGTATTCCGCGGTCGCCGCCGGCGTTGCGGCGCTCTACGGGCCGCTCCACGGCGGCGCGAACGAAGCCGTCATCCGCATGCTCGACGAGATCGGCTCGGTGTCGCACATTCCCGAGTTCATCAAGAGCGTGAAGGCGGGGGAGCGGCGTCTGATGGGCTTCGGGCACCGCATCTACAAGAGCTACGATCCGCGCGCGAAGATCATCAAGCAGACGGCGCACGAGGTCTTCGAGGTCACGGGCAAGAACCCGCTGATCGACATCGCCATCGAGCTCGAGCGCATCGCGCTCGAGGACGACTACTTCGTGAAGCGGAAGCTCTACCCGAACGTCGATTTCTACTCGGGCATCATCTACCAGGCGATGGGCTTCCCGGTGGACATGTTCCCGGTGCTGTTCGCGATCCCGCGCACCTCGGGCTGGATGGCGCAGTGGGCGGAGCTCGTGCGCGACCCCGAGCAGAAGATCGCGCGCCCGCGCCAGCTCTACATCGGCGAGGACGAGCGGCACTGGATCCCGCTCGACCAGCGCCAGGAGCCGACGTTGCGAGAGGACGCGGTGAGTAGCTCGATTTAGGCGAGCTGAAGTCTCGAGCGGTCTCCGGCGACGACGATCTTTGACGTCGCGGCCGCCGTCGCCACTACTTTTTCTTCAGCTCTTCTTCGATCTGACCCTTCACCACCGGCATCTCGCGGCTCATCATCCGCTTGCCGTTCATGAAGAACGTCGGCGTGCCGGTGACGGCACTTTCGGCCGCGAGCTTCATGTCGGCTTGGATCTTCTTCTCCGTGTCGGCTGATGCCATGTCCGCCTCGAACTTCTTCATATCGAGGCCGATCTTCTCGGCCGCGGCTTTGATGTTCTCGGGCGTGAGCTTGTTGTAGTTCGCGAACAGCTCGTCGTGCATCTCCCAGAACTTGTCCTGGTTCTGGGCGGCGACCGAGGCCTTCGCCGCCGGCATCGCATTCGGATGGATCTGCGTGAGTGGGAGGTGCTTGTAGACGACCTTCACGTCCTTCGGGAACTCTTTGCTGACGTCGTTCACGAACGTCACCGCGCGCGCGCAGAACGGACACTGGAAGTCGCTGAACTCGGTGATCGTGACCTTGGCCTTCTTGTCGCCCTTCACGGGGGAGTCCCCGACGGGCAGCGTGTAGACCTTGTTCGGATCGATCGCTGGACGGCCGCCGCCGGCCGGCATCGCCTGCACTTTCTTCAGGATCTCCTGCAGGACCTTGTCCTGGGCGTCGAGACGCTCGAGGATCTTCTTCTGCGTCTCGCGGACGTCGTCGTCCGCTGCGGTCGCGCCGCCGGCGAAGAGCATTCCGGCCATCGCAAGCACCGCCAAAGCGAATCTGGAAGCAACCATTCCGTGTCCCCCTGTCTGAGCTTCGTTCCTAACTACCGGCTCGATGGAAAGCGCGCAATTCGGCGTTGTCCGACGTTCGACGGCGATGATACACGAATCATTCAATCAACTGATTGAACCCGTGAAGGAGAGCCGATGACCGAAGCTGCGAAGCCCCGCGTGCCGTTGAAGGCGGGCTACTACACCGTACCGGCGGACCCAGCCGCGCCGCCGCACCTGCTCGGCACGCGGTGCAGCGCCTGCGGCGAGCATTTCTTCCCGCGCCGCGCGATCTGCGCGAAGTGCCTCTCCGAGGCGACCACGGACGTCGAGCTCTCTCCCGACGGGACGCTCTACAGCTACACGTTCGTCCACCTCCCGCTCTTCGGCTCGACGAACCTCGAGCATTTCGACGGCTACGGCGTCGGCCAGATCGATCTGCCCGAAGGGACGCGCGATCCAGGCGCCGCTCGCCGGCAAGCGTGAGCAGTTCCACGTCGGGCAGCGCGTGAGGCTCGAGCTCGAGAAGCTCCGCGACGACGACGCCGGCAACGAGGTGATGATCGTGCGCTTCCGACCGACGGAGGCGGCGCGATGAAAGACGTCGCCGTTCTCGGAGTCGGCATGTACCGCTTCGGCATGTGGGCCGACGTGCCCACCGCGACGATGCTCCGCATCGCGGGCATGGAAGCGCTGAAGGATGCGGGCATCTCGTTTCGCGACGTGGGCACCGCGTACGTCGGCCACATCTTCGACAAGGTGATGGCCGGCACGCGCGGCATGAAGGAGCTCGGGCTCACCGGCATTCCGATCGTGCACGTCGAGAACGGCGTCGGCGACCGGCTCGGTCGCGTTCCGCGAGGCGTGCCGCGCCGTCGCCTCGGGCGAGGTCGAGGTCGCGATGGCCGTCGGCTTCGACAAGATGACCGAGCATGATCATGAGCTCCGACGCCGGCATCCGCGCGTCCGAGATGGACGACGCGATCCTCCCGGCCGGCTTCTTCGCGATGTGGGCCACCCGGCGCATGCACGAGCGCGGCACGAAGCCCGAGCATCTCGCGAAGCATCGCCGCGAAGAACTGGAACCACGGCGCGAAGAACCCGATGAGCCAGCGCCAGCCGACCGAGACGATCACCGCGGAGAAGGTGCTCGCCTCGCGCATGGTCGCGTGGCCGCTCACGGCGATGATGTCGTGCCCGATCGGCGACGGCGCGGCGGTCGCGATCGTCGGGCGGAAGGAGCTCGCGAAGAAGCTCCGCCCCGATCGGCCGGTCGTGAGTGTCGTCGCCTCCACGCTCCGCACGCGAGACGTACGAGAAGCGGGCATCTCTTCCAGGGTCCGGTCGTCGGGCCGCCGCAGATGAGCCGCGACGCCTCGAAGGCGATCTACGACGAAGCGGGCATCGGACCGGAGGACGTCGACCTCGCGCAGTGCCACGACGCGTTCGCGATCGAGGAGCTCGAGTACTACGAGCTGCTCGGGTTCTGTAAGCCCGGCGAAGCGGAGGGTCTGATCGAGCGCGGCGACACGTCGATCGGCGGCAAGATCCCGTTCTCGACCGACGGCGGTCTCATCGCGCGCGGTCACCCGGGCGGCCCGACGGGGCTCGCGCAGATCTGGGAGACGACGCTCCAGCTCCGCGGCGAAGCCGGCCCGCGCCAGGTCGAAGGCGCGCGCGTCGGCCTCTGCCACATGATGGGCGGCGGCAGTCGTCTGCTGCATTCACATGCTGAAGAGGGAATGACGTCGCGGCTCCGGGCAGAACGCGAAGCGTTATGGCCGGGATGGGGACGTTTCCGGCGGCTTCGAGATTCGTGATGGCCGCGTCGAGAGAAGCCGACGGGCGCGTCCCACCTAGTGAACGCCCCCGCCGATCACCAGCATCGCCGGATCGATTCCCAAACTGCGCATCGCGTAGGACCAGACGTCGTCGAGCGGCGTCTGGAAGATGAGTGACGGGTCCACGTCGGCGGTGAGCCAGGCGCCGGCGCGGATCTCGGTCTCGAGCTGGCCCGGGCCCCAGCCCGCGTAGCCGAGCAGCATCCGAAACTCGCCCGGCGGCCGCGCGCAGAGCGTGCGGAAGCTCTCCATGTCGAGCGCCATGCGAATGCCCGGTGCGACCTCGCGCGAGCGCACGACCTGATCGTCGGCGAGCGCGCCGTGAAGGACGAAGCCCTGGTCGGTGCCGACCGGTCCGCCGGAGAGAGAGATCTCCGCGTCCTCGCCGCCCCAGTCGACCTTCAAGTTCGTGCAGAGCTCGGAGACGCGCGTGCGCCCCGGCCGGTTGATCACGAGCCCGAACGCGCCCTCTTCGTTGTGCTCCACCATCAGCACGACCGTCCGATGGAAGTTCGGATCGGTGAGCTGCGGCATCGCAATGATGAACGAGGGCGCGGTGAGCTCGTCGATCATGAAGGCCTACCTTGACGAGATTCCGGATCCACTTCCAGAGCCCGGTGCGCGGGTTTTCGCGGCGAGCGCGCCCGCTGCCTGTTCGGCGGCTGCACGGACGAGAGGTCCCATTTTCGGCGGGCTCGGCTCGAGATCCGCGCGGAGACCGTGACGCGTGAGAGCTTCGCTCGCGATCGGTCCGATCGAGGCGATCACGATGCGGGCTAGCGCGCGAGTCAGCGCTTCGGTGCGCTCCGGCCCGGCGACGCGAAAGAGATGCTCGACCTGCGTCGCGCTCGTGACGAGGACGACGTCGATCGTGCCGGCGATCACGCGCTCGATGCCGGCACGCAACGGACCGAGATCTTCCGGGAGCGCCCAGCGATAGACGGGCACGCGAAGGACGCTCGCGCCGCGCGCTTCGAGGCCGGCGATCAGCTCCGCGTTCTCCTCGCCGTACTCCTGCACCGCGACGGTCTTGCCCGAGAGCTCGAGCCGCCCGTCGACCGCGGCGAGGAGATCTCGCCACGTGTTCGGCTCGGGCACCGTGATCGTCGCCGTGACGCCGAGCTCGCGGAGCGCGGCCACGGGCTTCGGTCCCCGCGCGACGACGGTGCGCTTCCGCAGCTCGTCCGCGAACGCACCGCGAGCGAGCACTTTCTCGATCGCCGCCGCGAGCGTCCGCGTGCCGACGCCGGTGAGGAGCACGACGACCTCGATCTCGCCGGCCGCGAGGCGGCGCGCGAACGCGAGCGCTTGCTCGTTTTCTTCGAGGGGGATCTCGCGCATCGACGGCGCCGAGACGGGCTCGCCGCCGTGGCGGCGGATCAGCTCGGCGATCTCCGTGGCGCGCCGGCTCTCGAGCGCGAGCACGCGCAGGCCGTCGAATCCCGCGGGCAAGTCAGATGACCTCTTTCTCCTTCAAGCGCGCGACGTCGTCCCAGGTGAACCCGAGATCCTCGACGAGCACTTCTTCCGTGTGTTGTCCGAACTCGGGAGCCACGCGGCGCACGCCGCCCGGTGTCTCGGAAAGGTGGAACGGCATGCCGATCGCCTTCATCGAGCCGAACGCGGGATGCGGCACGTCGATCACGAGATCGTTCGCGATGATCTGCGGATCGTCCGGGAGGTCGCTGACGCTCTTCACCGCCGAGAAGATGAAATCGCCCTTCGCTGCGCCGAGGATCGCGAGCCACTCGTCGAGCGGGCGCTTCTCGAACGCCACGGCGATCGCTTGGACGGCGTCCGTCGAGTTCCCGAGGCGCGTCTGAGTGTCGGCAAAGCGCGGATCCTCCGCGGCCTCGTGGGCGCCGATCGCGTTGCAGAAGTCCTTCCAGTAGCGGTCCGCCTGCAACATGCCGAGCGCGATCCACCGATCGTCCGCGCAGCGGTACAGGTTCCAGAGAGGATTGAAGGTCCACGTGCGCGAGGGCCGGGGCATGGCGTTCCCGAGCACGAGACGCGCGGCGAGGTTGAGCCCCTGCAGCCAGGTCATGCTGCCGAGGAGCGAAGCGTCGACCTCTTGCCCGACTCCGAATCGCTCGCGCGCGTAGAGCGCGGTGACGACGCCGAACGCCAGCATGATGGCGCCCATCTGATCCGCCGGACCGCCCGCGATCGGGCAAGGGGGCATCTCGGGCTCGCCCGCTGCCATCATGATCCCCGAGCGAGCCTGGCCGAGATAGTCGTACGATGGCGACGCCGCTTCCGGCCCGCGGCGCCCGTAACCGTTCGCGCTCGCGTAGATGATGCGCGCGTTTCGCTTGCGGAGATCCGCGTAGCCGATGCCGAGGCGCTCGGCGACGCCGCAGCGGAAGTTCTGCACGAAGACGTCGCTCTTCTCGGCGAGCCGGTGGATGATCTCGCGGCCTTCGTCGGTCTTCAGGTTCACGGCGATACCGCGCTTATTCCGGTTGTTCGCCTCGAAATAGAAATTCGGGCGGTCGCTGAAATCGAGCCCGGTCGAGCGCAGCATGCCGCGCCCGGGATCGCCGCCGACGCGCTCCTCGATCTTGATGACGTCGGCGCCGAGATCACCGAGGATCGACGAGCAGACCGGTCCTTGTTGCCAGATCGTCCAATCGAGGACGCGGATTCCTTCGAGCGGCATGGGCATCGGTGAGTCTCCTCGTGTTTCTAACCGGCGGACAGGAGCATCGCGCCCGCGAGCGGACCGCCGCCGGCGCCCACGAAGCCGAGCTTCGCGCCCGGCACCTGCCGGCCGTCGGCGTCGCCACGGAGCTGTGTGACCACCTCGATCACGTGGCCCATCGCGTGCGTTCTTCCCTCGGAGAGATTGCCGCCGTGGGTGTTCGTCGGCAGGCGCCCGCCGAGATCGAGCGCGCCGCTCGCCGCGAACGGGCCGCCTTCGCCCTTCGCGCAGAAGCCCGCGTCCTCGAGCCAGTTGAGCTGGATGATCGAGAAGCCATCGTAGAGGCCGGCGACGTCGACGTCCGCGGGCTTCGCGCCGGTCGCGCTCCACACCCGGTCCGCGACGTCCTTCGACGCGGGGGTCCCGAGGTCCGGCCACGTGAGCCATTCCTCCCACCCGGCCTCGCGATAGCAGCCGCCGAGGATCTCGATCGGGCGGCGGAGGAGGTCGCGTGCCCGCTCCGCGGTCGTCACGACGAGCGCGCCGGCGCCGTCGATCGGGAAGTCGCAATCGAGCTTCCGGAGCGGCGTCGAGATCCAGGGCGAGGCGAGGTACTCAACGAGCGTCAGCGCTTCGCGCTGAGTGGCGCGCGGATTCCGCGTCGCGTGGCGGCGATTCGCGAGCACGATTGCGCCGAGATGCTCCTCGCGCGTGCCGAAGAGGTGGAAGTGCCGCGTCGCCCACATCGCGAACATCTGCGCCGTCATCGTGTTGCCGTACGGCACTTCGAATTGCTGAGGGCCGCCGATCCGCGGCGCATCGGTCGGCGGGCCGGGCGGCTTGCCGCGCTTCCACTTGTTCGTCTTGAACGCGATGACGGTCTCGGCGCGGCCCTCGCGCACGGCGTCGACCGCGTCGACGATGGCGGTGACCGCCGCGGGTGACAGCGCCATCACGTCGTTCTGCAGGCGGAGCCGTTCGGGATCGAGGCCGAGCGCGGGGATCACGTCGAGGAGCGGCGCGCCTTCGTACGCGGCGACGAAGCTCGTGACCCCGTCGACGTCGCTCGCGGCGAGACCGGCGTCGTCGAGCGCCGCGCGGCACGCGATGACCGCGAGCTCGGTCGCGCTCGCGGCGAGATCGCGCCCGAGCTCGGACGCGCCGACGCCGACGATTACTGGACGATGAGAGGTCACGGTTGCGTGCGCCGCCGGTGCGACGCTAAAGCACGGCGTCGTCCGGCCGCGCGCGGACTCTAGTCGCTTCGAAAAACCCTGTCCACGAACGAATGCGAACCACGATCGCTTCCTCGATGCTCCTCCTCATGGCCGGTTGTGCGGCCTACGACGATCGTCTCATCGTCCATCGCACCAAGGGGAAGGTGTGGATCGAAGGCTCGCGGGTCGGCCGGCTCGTGACCGAGCAGAAGCTCGATCTCCCGTTCACGGATTGCCGCGTGTTCGACGTGGGCGGCGAAGAAGGCGGGAGCGGCAGCGAGGTCTGGCGCGTGACGACGATCGAGCCCGGAGCGGCGCTCGCCAAGATCGACTACGGAAAGACGCCCGCCGGTTACGCGCAGGTGACGCCGCCGGCCGGACCCCCGCCGGCGCTCCACCCGGGCGCCGAGTATCGCGTCGAATGTCTCGGCCGGCGCTGGATCTCGAACACCTTCACCGTTCCCGAGCGCTGAGCATCTTGCATCGGCCGCCCGGTTCGTGGCCTATGAGAACTTGAATGAACGCGCTGATGCACGCCGTCCTCGCCACGCAGAAGTGGCTCATGATCCGCGCCGGTGGCGCGGGGGGAACGGCGGAGCTCGCTTCGCAGTAGAAGCGAGACGCAAAGCGCCGAGCCCTCCGACCCCGGGGGGCTCGCCGGGTCGGCGCTCCCTCCGCGGTCGAAGGCGGAGGAAGCGAAGATGAGACCCGAAATTTCATCACCCCCCGGGCTGACGCCCGACCCCCTGAGGGGGTCGACCAGGCCGACACTCCTGACCCCGGAGCTCCGCCGCGTGTTCCTGGTGGGCTCCGCGTGGAGCTTCGCCCACTCGGCGTTCTACCTGCTGCCGAAGTTCGTCGAGCGGGAGCTCCACGCCGGCCCCGCCGAGATCGGGCTCGCCGCGGGGATCTTCGGATGGGCGACGGTCGCCGTCGCGCCGCTCTCCGGGCGCATCATCGATCGGAGCTCGCTCCGCTTCGCGCTCGTCTTCGGCACGGCGCTGACGGCGCTCACGACGCTTGCCTTCGTGCTCGTCGACAGCGTCGGCCCGCTGCTCCTCGCGATTCGTGTCGTCCAGGCCCTCGCGCACGCCGTGGTGTTCACCGCGATCGGCGTGGCGGTCGCCGCGATCGTGCGTACCGAGCGGTTGAGCGAGGCGCTCGGGCTCTCGGGCGCGAGCATGCTCGTCATGAACGCGGTCGCGCCGGCGGTCCTCGAGCCGCTCGCGGAATTCGCGGGCTGGAAGATCGTATTCGTGGTGACGACGCTCGTCGCGACGGTCTCGACCGTCCTCGCGCTTCGCCTCCCCGCGCTCGGGACGCCGCGCGCGGCGGCGGCGCACGGCGGCTTCGTGTGGCTGCTCCGCCGGCCGCTCGGGCGCGACTTCGCGATCGTCTCGGCGATCTCGGGGCTCGCCTTCGGTACCGTGTTCGCGTTCGAGCCTGCGCTCGCGCTGCGACTCGGCCGCGCTTCGGTCGGCGGATTCTTCGTCGCCTACGCGATCGGCGCGATCAGCGTGCGGCTCGGTCTCGGCCGGCTGCCCGACCGGCTCGGGCGTCATGCGGTCGCGACCGCGATGCTGGTGCTCTATTCCTTCGCCGTCACGTCGCTCGCGTTCGTCCCGGGCTACCTTCTCGAGGTCGTCGGCCTCACGTTCGGCGTCGCGCACGGGCTCTTCTATCCGTCGCTGAACGGGCTCGTGCTCGCGACCGTCGAACCGGAGCGTCGCGGCCGCCTGTTCGGACTCTTCACCGCGGCGTTCTATCTCGGCTTCGCGGGACCGTCGCTCCTCGGCGTCGTGGCGGATGCATGGGGCTTCGAGGTCGTGTTCATCGCGATCGGCGGGACGACCGCGATCGGCGCATTGATCCTCGCGACGTCGACCGCGCTTCGAGGATCCACGGTGGTCTCCCCCTCACCCGGCTCCTTCGTCGCCGACCTCTCCCCAAAGGGAGAGGTGAAGGGCCTCTAGCTCAGCCCGCCGCGCGGACTCGGTCGGCGTGGCGCGCGATCGCGGCGCGCACGGCGACCGAGTCGGGCGGCAGCTCGACCGGTAGGTTCGCGTGCAGCGAGCGGACGCCCTCGAGGCGTCCGAGATGGTAGTCCGCCTTCTGCTCGGCGAACTTGAGGCCGTGCGCCGTCGAGATGACGACGACGCGCTCGCCCGAGCGGATCACGCCCTTGTCGACGAGCTTCTTGAACGCGGCGAGCGCGACTCCGGTGTGCGGGCAGTTGAACATGCCGGTGCGGTCGGCGCGCGCCGACTCGTCCGCGAGCTCCTGCTCGCTCGCTTGCTCGACGACGCCTTCGAAGCGCTCCAGCACCTTGATCGCGCGCTTGTAGCTCACCGGGTTGCCGATCTGGATCGCGCTCGCGAGCGTCTTCTTCGCGGTCACTGGCTCGAACTCGCGGAAGCCCTTCAGGAACGAGAGGTAGAGTGGATTCGCATGCTCGGCCTGCGCGACGGCGATGCGCGGCAGACGCTGGATCACGCCGAGCTCGTGCATCAGCAGGAGCCCCTTGCCGAGCGCGGAGACGTTTCCGAGGTTGCCGCCCGGGATCACGATCCAATCGGGCACTTCCCAATCGAACTGCTGCACGAGCTCGACCGCGACCGTCTTCTGGCCCTCGAGCCGGAGACTGTTCATCGAATTCGCGAGGTAGATGCGGTCGTCCTTGGTGAGCTCCTGCACGACCTTCATGCAGCCGTCGAAATCGGTGTCGAGCGAGAGGACGAGCGCGCCGTTCGCGAGCGGCTGCACGAGCTGCGCCGGCGACACCTTGTTCCTCGGGAGCAGCACGATCGACGGAATCCCCGCGGCCGCGCAGTACGCCGCGAGCGCGGCCGAGGTGTCACCGGTTGAAGCGCACGCGACGGCGTCGATCGGCTTCCCCATCGCGATCATCTGCTTCACCACCGAGACGAGGACCGTCATGCCGAGGTCCTTGAACGAGCCGGTGTGCGAGTTGCCGCAGAGCTTCACCCAGAGGTCGGCGACGCCCACCTGCTTGCCGTAGCGATCCGCCCAAAAGAGGTTCGAGGCGCCTTCGTACATCGACACGACGTTCTCGTCGTCGAGCGTCGGCAGCACCCATTCCTTCTTGCCCCAGACGCCGGAGCCGTATGGCCAGATGTTCCGGCGCAGGCGCTCCTCGAAGATCGCGATCCACTCCTTCGGCTGGCGATGCCGAAGCGCGGCGACGTCGTGCGTGACGTCGAGCAGATCGCCGCATCGCTTGCAGTGGTAGATGACCTCGTAGAGCGAGTAACGCTCGGGACACCCGTTGATGCACTGGAACCAGGCGTCGTAGCTCACGCGTGGTTCTCCCGCTCCCACGGCAACGCGTGCTTCTTCTCGTTGTTGCAATCCTTGCACGCGGGCACGACGTTGCCGCGCGTCGACCGGCCGCCGCGCACGAGCGGCACGACGTGGTCCATCGTGAGCGCCGCAGGCTCGAACCGACCGCCGCAGTAGTGGCAGGTCCCGTCCGAGCGGCGGCGCTTCCACCACGGGCTCGCGCGGAGCTCGCGCGCGCGGGCGCGCTCGCGGCGCAGATGCGCTTCGTCGGCGACGGCCACGAAGCCGGCTTCGGCCGATGGACCTTTCACGAGCCCGAAGCTATCACACGACGAAGGAGACGGCAGCCGATGCTCCGGACCGCGGTCGCTCTCGACGAAACTTGTCTCGAACACGACACGGGGCCCGGGCATCCGGAGCGCGCGGCTCGGCTTCAGGCGGTCGCGCGTGTGGTCGATCGCGCGAGCGCCCGAACGACTCGTTCGGCTGCCGCCTCGCGGCCAGCGACGCTGGACGAGCTCGCGCGCGTTCATTCCGTCGAGCACGTCGCGCGCGTGGCCGCGACGGCCGAGCGCGACCGATTCGCGTTCGACGCCGACACGCCGACGTCGCGCCGCTCGTTCGAGGCAGCGCTGCGCGCCGCCGGCGGGGCGCTCGCCGCGGTCGACGCGGTCATGGCCGGTGCCGCCGACAACGGTTTCGCGCTGGTCCGCCCGCCCGGGCATCACGCGGAGCGCCGACCGCGCGATGGGGTTCTGCCTCTTCAACAACGTCGCCGTCGCCGCCGCGCACCTGCGCGCCGCGCACGGGCTCGAGCGCGTGCTCGTCGTCGATTGGGACGTGCACCACGGGAACGGCACGCAGGACGCGTTCTACGCCGATCCGCAGCGTGCTCTTCATGTCCTCGCACCAGTATCCGTTCTATCCCGGGCACGGGCGCGGCGCGGGAAGTCGGCCGCGGCGAAGGCGAGGGCTTCACGCTGAACGTGCCGCTCCCGCGCGGATGCGGGGACGCGGAGTACCTGCGGGCGTTCCTCGAGGTCGTCGAGCCGGTGGCGCGGCAGTTCCGGCCGCAATTCGTGCTGATCTCGGCCGGCTTCGACGCGCACGCGCGGGATCCGCTCGCGGCGATGGAGGTCACCGAGCGCGGCTTCGCCGGGCTCGCGCGCGTGCTCGCGCGGATCGCCCGCGACGTGTGCGGCAATCGCTCTCGTGGCGGTCCTCGAAGGCGGTTACGATCTCGCCGCGCTCGGCGAATCGGTCGCGACGGTGCTCGACGAGCTCGGCGGCGCGCGCCTCGACGAGCCGGTCACGCCGCCAGCGTCCGACCGCCGCGCACCGATCGACCAGACGCGCGAGGTCGCCAAGCACTACTGGCGTATTTGATCTTCGTCTCGCTGCCGCACCAAGCGCATCCTCTTGCGTTTGGTGCGGGGCGGGGACGTTCCGAGGCGGTTCGACGATCGCGACGATCTCGTCGAGAGAGCCGCCGAGGCGCGTCCCCTCGCGGGATCGCTAGAAGTCGTTCCGGAAGAAGTCCGTCTTCCGGACCTCCTCCGGCGCCGCGGCGAACTGCTGCGGCTCGCTCCCGCGGCGGAAGCATTCGAGCAGGATGTCGCCCTCGACGGGTGAGGCGCGCATGCCGCTCGCGCGATCGATGTTCACGAACATGATGTCCTTCGGGATCGTGAAGTCGCTGACCGGCTTGCCCTCGAGCGCCTTCTCCATGAAGCCGCCCAGATCGGCGCCGCGACCCGGCCGCCGGTCTCCTTCTCGCCCGAGCTGCTCTCCTCGTCGAAGCCGACCCACACGCCGGCGAGCGAGCTCGGGCGTGTAGCCGACGAACCACGCGTCGTGCATGTCGTTGGTCGTGCCGGTCTTGCCGGCGACCGGCCGGCCGAGCTTCGCCGCGCGCCGGCCGGTGCCGCGCTGGATCACGCTCCTGCATCATGCTCGTCACCAGATACGCGGTCGACGGCGAGATCACTTCGCTCCGAGCGTCGGCTGCATCTCCTCGATCACGTTGCCGTGCGCGATCGGTGATCTTGGTGATGAAGAGCGGCTCGAGCCGTCGTCCGCCGGTCGCGAACACGTTGTAGGCGCGCACGAGCTCGAGCGAGCGTCACCTCGGACGTGCCGAGCGAGATCGAGAGGTTCTTCGGGAACGGCCGCGAAGCCGAAGCGCGGCAGATAGCTCGACCAGGTAGTTGAGCCCGATCTCCTGCGCGAGCTTCACGGTGACGACGTTGCGCGAGTGCGTGAGCGCGTTCGCGGAGCCGTCGTCGGGCCGATGAACTTCTCTCGTAGTTCTGCGGCTTCCAGAGCGCCCGTTCCAGTCGTCGAACACGATCGGCGCGTCGACGCACGATCGACGCCGGCGTGTAGCCGCGATCGATCGCCGCGGCGTAGACGAACGGCTTGAACGCCGAGCCGGGCTGGCGGAGCGCCTGCGTCGCGCGGTTGAACTGGCTGCGCTCGAAGTCGTAGCCGCCGACCATCGCCTTGACGAGCCCGGTCTGCGGTCTCCATCGCGACGAGCGCGCCCTCGAGCTCGGGATGCTGTCGAGCGAGACCTCGAGGACGTCGTCGCTGCCGCGCTGCTCGATCTTCACGAGGACGACGTCGCCGACGCGTGAAGCGCGTCGGCGCCAGTCGCCGGCCCGCTCATGCGCGCGCGGCCGGGAGCACCGCCGCGCGGCGCGCCGACCATGAGCGTGCACGCGCTCCTTGCTCGTGCCCATGCACGACCGCCTCGACGCTCGCGCCGACCTCGCGATCGCGCGTCGCGAAGCATTCGTTCGCGCGGCGTCGAGATGCGCTCTGGATCTCGTCGCCGCTCGAGATGCTGCGGAGCGGCCCGCGATAGCCGCGCCGGCGGTCGATCGCCTTCGAGGCCGGCGCGCAGCGCCTCCTCGGCGGCGCGCTGCATCGCGAGATCGACCGCGGTGTGGACGTTCAGGCCCGCCTGATAGGGCGCGCGGCCGCCGTAGCGCGTCCTCGAGCAGCGCGGCGCACGTGCTCGACGAAGTAGCGGCGCGGCCCGGTACGTCGGGCCCGCGGTCGCTGGCGAGGCGGATCGGCTCGCGCGATGCGCCTCCTCGCGCGTCGCCTGGTCGATGTAGCGCTCCTCGTACCATGCGCTCGAGCACGTAGCGCTGGCGCGTGCTTGCGCGCGCTCCGAGTGGCGGACCGGGCGAATAGCGGCTCGGCGCCTGCGGCAGGCCGGCGAGCAGCGCCGCCTCGGCGAGCGTGAGCTCCGCGACGTCCTTGCCGAAGTACTCGTGCGCCGCCGCGGCGACGCCGTACGCGCCGTTCGCCGAGATAGATCTGGTTCAGATAGAGGTAGAGGATCTCGTCCTTGGTGAGCTGCCGCTCGAGGCGGAGCGAGAGCATGATCTCCTTGACCTTGCGCTCGTAGCTCCGCTCGGGCGTGAGCAGCAGCGACTTCACGACCTGCTGCGTGATCGTGCTGCCGCCCTGCACGACCTGCGCCGGCGAGCACGTTGTAGAGGAACGCGCGCACGATGCCTTGGAAGTCGACGCCGCGGTGCCGGTAGAAGCTGGAGTCCTCGGCGGCGATGAAGGCCTGGCGCACCTGCGGCGGGATCTTCTCGATCGGCACCAGGTAGCGCCTCTCGAAGTAGAACTCGCCGATCATCGTGCCGTCGGCGGCTAGCACCTGCGTCGCCACGGACGGCTGATAGTTCGCGAGCTGCTCGACCGGCGGGAGCTCCTTCTGGAGCTCGCGCCAGACGAGGTAGAGCGCGAGGATCCCGCCGAGCACCGACGCGCCGGCGATCGTGAGGACGACGCGGACCGCGGTCGACTTCGAGCCTTTCCCGGCGGGGGCGCGCCTCGGTGGAGGAGGCCGCGACGGTGATGACATTCGCGGGAAGACTAACGGCGCTCCGAAGGAGGGTCAATCGAGCCGATTGCTTGACTGCGGCGGGCACAGCCGATGAATAGCCGCCGTGCTCGAGCGTGCGCGCCCCCCCGTGCTCGCGGCTCTCGCCGCGGCATTCGCGCTCCTCGTGCTGTTACCGGGCCTCGGCTCCTCCGACTTCGTCGGCGACGACGAAGCGCTCGACGCCGGCGTCGTCTGGACGATCCACACACAGGGCGAGTGGCTGTATCCCGAGTTCAACGAGGAGTATCTGCCGCCGAAGCCGCCGCTGCTCTACTGGCTCGCCGCCGGAATCGCCGCGATCACCGGTCGGGCGGACGAGTGGGCGGTTCGACTTGCCGTCGGCGCTCGCCGCGGCGGGCACGGTCTTCGTGACGGTGCTCGCGGGTGCGCGTCTCGTGGGGAGCGGCGGCGCGCTTCATCGGCGGCCTCGCGCTCGCGGTGATGCCGGTCTTTCGCGATCAGGCGCGCCTCGGCCGCGCCGACATGACGATGACCGTGTTCGTCACCGCGGCCTTGTTTCTCTACTTCGTCCGCCCCGCGCCGCTCGCGAAGCGCGGATCGCTGGCTCTTTTACCTGCTGCTCGGCTTCGCGGCGCTCGCCAAGGGCGCGGCCGGCGTCGGCATGGTCGCGGTCGTCGTCGCGGTGGACGCGTGGCGCGACCGCGAGCGGGCGCGCTCGCTCGTCGATCCCGCGATCCTCGCGTTCCTCGTGGTCGGCTCCTTCTGGTACGTGCTCGGCGCGCTGCACTGGGGCGACCGGTTCCTCGTGAAGCACGTCCTCGGCGAGAACTTCCGGCACTTCTTCGGCTCACTCGTCGTCGAGGAGAAGCCCGTCCGCGGGCTCCTTCACCATCTCAGTCACTTCGTGAACGTGTTCACGGGCACGCTGCCCTGGGGATTCTTGCTGCCGTTCGCGTTTCTCGAGAAGCGGCCCGGCGCGGATCGTCGGGGTACAGCCGCGCTGTGGCGGTGGCTGGTCGCCGGCTTCGTGTTCTTCACGTTGGCAACGCGGAAGTCGCCGTACTACCTGTTGCCGATCTTCCCGCCGCTCGCGCTCGTCGTCGGCGGGTGGCTCTGGCATCGGATCGAGCTCGAGCGGAGCGCGCCGAGTGACGTGCGCGCGTGGCTCCCGTGGTCGCTGGGCGGCGTGCTGACGGGGATCGTGGCGCTCCTTGGGTGGCACCTTGCGGGCGCGCCGGGGCTCGACGCCGACCGGCTCGCCGCGCTTCGCGCGCTCGTCGAGTCGGCTCCGGTCCTCTGGCTCGGTGTCATCGTCGCCGCCGCCGCGCTCGGCGTCGCGATCGGCGCGGCCGTGCGGCGGCGTGCCCGAGAGTTCGTGATCGCCTCGCTTCTCGCCGGGCTCGCCCTCTCCGAGGTCGGCAACGCGATCGAAATCCCGCTCGCGCGCGTGCAGTCGCTCCGGAGGTTCGCGCTCGACGCCGCCGCGCGAGTGGACGAGGCGACGCCCGTTTACTTCTTCGAGCTTCCGCTGCCCGCGATCGCGCTCTACGCCGAGCGCACGATTCCGACGCTCCGTGGCGGCGACGCGCGTGCCGCGGGGCGGTTTGCCTTGATCGTGCCGGAGTCGTTGGCGGAGCGGATGCCGGAGGAGTGGAGGGCCGGGTCGCGGGTGCTGCTCGAGGACCGCGCGCGGGTGTTCACGCGGCGGCCGATGCAGATTCGCTTGCTCGAGGTGGTCGTTGCGGCGGGTGGCCGGGGGGAGGAGGCCTCCCCCACGGCCGCGGACGGAGCGGGTTAAGCGGCCTTGTCGAAGTGCCGCGTCGGTTCGTCGCTACGGGGCGAGGCGGAACTGCCCTCGCTCCGACCGAGAGAATTGAGGTAGCCCAAGCCCACCGAGACCAGACCGACGATCGTGATGACGATCGCCCAGGCGGTGACAGGCTCGATGAACCAGGCTTCCGCGGGAATGACTGACGGATTCATTTGCATACCTCCCTGCGAGCTCAGAGATTGCTCGCGAGAGCCAACTTAACGCGAAGTGTCATTAAGTCAAGTTAAGCGACTATTTTGGTGACATGAAAACCCCTAATCTAATGACGTATAACTAGCTAGCTTTGCTGAGAATTCATTGTCCGAGCAAGACCATCGACCGAGCACTTTGTTGATCGTCGCCGCGCTCCCCTGGGAGGCCCGCACCGCGCTCGGATCGCTGCGGGCGATTCGCTCCGAAACGCAGCCGGGCCGGCGGCTGACGGACGCCGTGTCAGAAGCCGGCTCGCCCGTCGCGGTGCTCGTCTCCGGCATGGGACGGGGCCGCGCCGCCGAGGCAGCGGCCTGGGGAATCGAGCGGGTCAGGCCGGCAGCCGTCATTTCGACGGGCTGCGGCGGCGGGCTCGATCCCGAGCTTCGGCCCGGCGACGTGGTGGTGGCGAGCGAGGTCCGCGGCGAGGGCGCGGGGTCGATCCCGGTCGACGAGGACTGGACGTTGCGACTGCGGCGCGCCGCCGAACGTGCCGGGCTCGGCGCGCGATCGGGCCCGATCTACAGCAGCGGGGCGATCCTCGACACCGCGGCGTCGAAGCGCGCGGTACGGAGCGCGAGCGGCGCGATCGCGGTCGAGATGGAGGCGGCCGCGATCGCCGCGGCAGCGCGCCGCGCGGGCCTGCCGTTCGCGGCCGTGCGGGCGATTCTCGACGGCGCCGAGACCGAGGTCGTCTTCGCGCGTGATCTCGTCGCGGCGGACGGGCGCATCCGCCCCGCGGCGCTCGCCCGCGCGCTCCTCCGCGGCCGCGGTCGCACGATTGGCGAGCTGGCTCGGCTCGCGGCGGCGCAGCGCGCGTGCGTGCGCTCGCTCAACGCCCTGCACGCGGCGCTGGTCCTAGAGATTCCACCGGTTGCCAACCCGGACGGCGTTCGCTAAGGGTAGCTGACCAGTCGGTCAAGCCGACCAGAACGACCACCGGAGGGTCCGAACGGATGCGATTTCCGCTCCACATCACCACCGACATGATGAAGTGGCAGGTCAAGAACTGGTGGCGCGGCAACAAGCGCTACCCGGTCGTGCTGATGCTCGAGCCGCTCCACACCTGCAACCTCGCCTGCATCGGCTGCTCGCCCGAGCGCTACAAGGGCGAGCTCAAGGACCGCCTGCCGCTCGAGCAGTGCCTCGAGGCGGTCGACGAGTCGCGGCGCGCCGGTGGTCTCGATCTGCGGCGGCGAGCCGACGATCTATCCCGGAGCTCGTGCCGCTCGTCGAAGCCGTCATCGCGCGGAAGCGGCACATCTACCTCTGCACGAACGCGCTCCTGCTCGATCGCTTCTTCAAGAAGGCGACGCCCGCATCCGCGCCTCTCGATCAACGTCCACCTCGACGGCATGCGCGAGACGCACGACCTGGTCTGCGACCGCGCAGGGCGTGTTCGACAAGGCCGTCGAGATGATCCGCGAAGCGGGCTTTCGCTCGGCTACCACGTCTGCACGAACACCACGATCTTCCGCGAGACCTCCGTCGAGGAGATCGAGGAGCTGTGCGAGCTCCTCACCGATCTCGGCGTCGACGGCATGCTCGTCTCCCCCGGCTACCACTACGAGGCGCTCGAGGGGGACCACTTCCTCTTCCGCGAAGGAGATCCACGAGAAGTTCAAGCGCGTGCTCGAGCTCTCGAAGCGTCTACCCGGTCTACTCCACGCCGCTCTTCCTCGAGTTCGCCGCCGGCAAGCGCGACTATCCGTGCACGCCGTGGGGCAACGTCACGCGCACGCCGAACGGCTGGAAGGGCCCCTGCTACCTGATCGGCGACAAGTACTACCCGACCTGGGACGAGTTCTGGAACGGCGTCGACTGGGACTACTGGGAGAGGCGCGAGGACCCGCGCTGCCAGAACTGCGTCATGCACTCGGGCTTCGAGCCCTCCGTCGTCCGCAAGCTCGGCGAAAGCTGGAGCGACATGTGGACGATGGCGAAGTGGAACTTCCTTTCCTGACCGCCGATTTGGAGCGGGCGGCGCGCGGCGCTCGCGGCTAGGGCGGACGGCTCGGGCCGCCGCTCAAATCGACTCGGTGGGCGCCGCGGTGCAGGTGCGCTCACATACGCGGGTTGACCGGGGTCGCGCGGTGGTCGAGATTTGGCGGCGATGGATGAGGCGTTCGATCGCGCGCGCGACGTGCTCGCTTCGGCGCGCGAGCTCGTCGTCCTGACGGGCGCGGGCATCAGCACGGAATCCGGCATTCCCGATTTCCGGAGCCCGGGCGGCATCTGGGACCGCTACGACCCGGCGGAGTTCACCTACCAGAACTACGTCGCGAATCCCGTGCATCGCCGCCGCTATTGGCAGATGAGCCTCGAGATCTATCCGGTGCTGACCGGTGCCGAGCCGAACGCGGCGCATCGCGCGGTCGCCGAGCTCGAGCGACGCGGCAAAGTGCGCGCGGTCATCACGCAGAACATCGACGGGCTCCATCAGCGCGCGGGAAGCTCGCGCGAGCGGGTGATCGAGATCCACGGCACCGCGCTCGAGGTCGAGTGTCTCCAGTGCGGCGACCGTGCAGCCGCGCGAGCGCGCGCCAAGAGCGCGTGCTCGCCGGCGAAGAGGATCCGCCGTGCCAGGGATGCGGCGGCATCCTGAAGCCGGCGACCGTCTCGTTCGGCCAAGCCATGCCCGAGCGCGAGACGGCGCTCGCCTTCGAGCACGCGGAGAGCTGCGACGCGATGCTCGTGATCGGCTCGTCGCTCGTCGTCTATCCGGCTGCCTACCTGCCGCAACGCGCGGCAGAGTCGGGTGCCAAGCTCGTGATCGTGAACCTGCAGCCGACCGGCTACGACTCGATCGCCGAAGCCGTGCTCCGCGGCAAGGCCGGCGAGACGATGTCGCGCCTCATCGAGGCGATCACGCAGTGATCGCGCGATCGTCGCTCGCTGGCTCCTGGTATCCGGAAGATCCCGACGAGCTCCGGAGCGAGGTGCGCGGCCATCTCGATGCCGCGAAGGTCGCCGCCGACCCGGCGGTGCGCGCGTTGATCGCGCCGCATGCCGGCTACCGCTATTCGGGCGGCTGCGCCGGGGTCGCGTACGCGCACGTGCCGCGCGGTCGCTTCCGGCGCGCGCTCCTCCTCGCGCCGAGCCATCGGCATTCGTTCCGCGGCGCGGCGGTGCACACCGCGGACGGATTCGAGACGCCGCTCGGCACGATCGACGTCGATCGCGACGGCGCGGCGAGCCTTCTCCGCGCGCCCGGATACACCGCGGATCTGCTCCCGTTTCGCGACGAGCATTCGCTCGAGATCCAGCTCCCGTTCCTGCAGGTGATCGATCCGAAGCTCGAGATCGTCCCGGTTCTGGTCGGCGCCGGTCAGGATGCGCCGGTTCTCGAGGTGCTCGCGGAAGGGATTCGCCGTGTGGCCGACGAGGACACGCTCGTCGTCGTGAGCTCGGACTTCACGCATTTCGGCAAGGCGTTCGGCTATCTCCCGTTCCCCGCCGACGATCCGAAGGAGGTCGCGGAGAAGCTCCGCCGTCTCGACGACACGGCGATCCAGCCGATTCTCGCTCACGACGCGCGGGCCTTCGCCAGCGTCGTCGCCGAAACGACGATGACGGTCTGCGGGCGCGCGCCGATCATCGCGTTCCTCGCCGCGCGGATCGCCAAGCTTGCGGCGACGCTCGTGAGCTACTACACGTCCCTCGACGTGACCGGGGATCACGAGCACTCGGTCAGCTACGCATCGATCGTCTTTCGCCAAGTCTGACCGTGAAGGTTCCGCTCCTCGATCTGCGCGCGCAGTTCGCTTCGATTCGTGGCGAGATCGAGCATGCCGTCGGCGAAGTCTTCGCCGAGCAGGGGTTCGTGCTCGGCCCGCGCGTCGAGCGGCTCGAGCGCGACATGCGGAGCTACACGGGTGCCGGCTTTGCGATCGGCTGCGCGTCCGGCAGCGACGCGCTGCTGCTCGCGCTGATGGCGCTCGGCATCGGTCCCGGCGACACGATCGTCACGACGTCCTTCAGCTTCTTCGCGACCGTGAGCGCGCCCGTGCGGCTCGGCGCGCGCGTCGTCTTCGCAGACATCGATCCGGCGACGTTCAATCTCTCCGCCGCGACGATCGAAGCCGCGCTCGCCCGTCGGCGTCCGAGTGGACGGCTCGTGATCCTGCCCGTCCACATCTACGGCCGCGCGGCGCCGATGGAGGAGATCCTTCGCCTGGCGAAGCGCCTCGATGCGCCGATCGTCGAGGACGCGGCCCAGTCGATCGGCGCGTTTGCCGAGGTCGGCGGCGCTTCCATCATGACGGGCGCGATCGGCGAGCTCGGCGCGCTCTCGTTCTTCCCCTCGAAGAACCTCGGCGGCGCGGGCGACGGCGGCATGGTCCTCGCGCGGACGCAGGAGCTCGGCGACGCGGTCGCGATGCTCCGCGTGCACGGTAGCCGGATCCGCTACGAGCACGAGCGCGTCGGCATCAATTCGCGGCTCGACGCCCTCCAGGCGGCCGTGCTGAGCGTCAAGCTTCGCCACCTCGACCGCTGGAACGCGGCGCGTCGCGAACGCGCCGCCGCTTATCGCGAGCGGTTTCGCGCGGCCGGGCTCGCGCCGGGGCCGATCGTCCTGCCGGACGACGCCGGCAAGAGCCACGTCTGGCACCAGTTCGTCGTCCGCGCCGCGCGACGCGACGAGCTCCGCGCGGCGCTCCTCGAGGCCGGCGTCGAGACGCAGGTTTACTACCCGATTCCCCTGCACGTTCAGGCTTGTTTCGCGGATCAGGGCTGCCCGGCCGGCGAGCTTCCCGAATGCGAGCGCGCCGCGCGCGAGGTGCTCGCGTTGCCGATCTATCCCGAGCTCGGCGATGACGCGCTCGACCATGTCGTCGACGCGGTGTCGAGATTCTACGGCCGGCCGACCTGATCCGCGCGTTGTGACGGCGAAGCCGCTTCGGCTATGATCCCTCGGCCGTGGCGGAACGTCCGAAAAGGCAAGAAGTCCCGGGAAAATCGGGCCGACAGTCGACGCGTGCCGCGGCTCGCATCCGTCGCCGCGCCGGCTTTTCGCTGCTCGACGACGTCGGCGCCATCATCGCGCATTCGCACGACCTGCAGAGCGCGCTCGAGCGGATCGTGCAGGTCGTCGCCGAGCGGATGGAGACGGAAGTCTGCTCGCTCTACATCTACGATGCGCGCGAGCGGCGCCTGACCCTCTGGGCCACCCAGGGCCTCAACCGCGAGTCGATCGGCAAGGTCGAAATGGGCGTCGACGAGGGCCTCTCCGGCCTCGTCCTCCAGAAGCTCGAGCCGGTGATGGTCGTCGATGCGATGGCCCACCCGCGGTACAAGTATTTTCCGGAGACGGGTGAGGAGCGGTACCACTCGTTCCTCGGCGTGCCGGTCATGGTGCGGCGCAGTCCTTTAGGTGTGTTGGTCGTGCAGACCCTTCGCCGCCGGCGCTTCGGCGCCGACGAGGTGCGGCTCCTCCGCGCGATCGCGACCCAGGTCGGCAGCATCATCGAGCAAGCGCGCCTCGCCGAGACGCTCCAATCGAAGGAGAAGGAGCGGAAGGAGTACCGCAAGGGGATGCTCGACGCGATCCTCCGGCTCCGCGCCTACGAGACGCGGGAGGGGGAGCGGAAGCCGGAGGAGCGGCAGAAGAGCCGCCGGCTCGTCGGCATCGCGACCGCGCCCGGGTACGGCACGGGGCGCGCGCACATCTTGCGGCCGCTCGTCGACTTCGACGCGCTCGACGAGCTCCGCGCCGAGGATCCCGCGCACGAATGGCGCCGCTTCGAGACCGCGATCGGGCGCTCGGTCGAAGACCTCGAGCGTCTGAAGACGCACATCTCGGATCGCCTGCCGGAGGTCGACGGCTCGCTGTTCGACGCGCACCGCCTGATGCTCGAAGACCGGAGCTTCCTCGACAAGGTGCGCGAGCGGATCGACGACGGCTTCGCCGCCGAGACGGCGCTCCAGCAGACGATGCAGGATCTGCTCGGCGTGTTCGCGCGCATGAACGATCGCTACATGCGCGAGCGCTCGACCGACGTGAAGGACATCGGCCAGCGGCTCTTCCGCCACCTCCTCGGCGTCGAGGACGACGACAAGAAGCTCCGCGAGGATTCGATCCTCGTCGCAGACGAGCTGACGCTTTCCGACCTCGCGACGCTCGATCATGATCGCCTGCGCGGCATCGCGCTCGCGACCGGCAGCGCGACGTCGCATGCCTCGATTCTCGCGAAGTCGTTCGAGATCCCGGTCGTCGTCGGCGTCGACCATCTGCTCGAGTCGCTTCACGAGGGCGATTCGGTGATCCTCGACGGCAACTCGGGCATCGTCTACGTCGAGCCGTCGCGCGAGATCGTCGAGGAGTACAAGCGCCTCGATCGCGACTACCGCGCGTTCAACGAGGAGCTCGAGGGCTTGCGCAATCTACCCGCGGAGACGCTCGACGGGCACCGTGTTTCCCTTCATGCCAACATCGGCCTCATCGGCGATCTCGCGTTCGCGAACCGGCATGGCGCCGAGGGCGTCGGGCTCTACCGCACGGAGTTCCCGTTCATCACGTACTCGGACTTCCCGGACGAGGAAGAGCAGCTGAAGCTCTACCGGCGCGTGCTCGACGACATGCCGCTCAAGCGGATCACGATCCGCACGCTCGACCTCGGCGCCGACAAGTATCCGAGCTACCTACGCTTTCAGAAGGAAGAGAACCCGTTCCTCGGCTGGCGCTCGATCCGCGTCTCGCTCGAGATGCACGAGCTCTTCAAGGTGCAGCTCCGCGCCGTGCTCCGCGCGAGCGCGTACGGACGCGTGAAGCTTCTCTTCCCGATGATCTCGAGCCTCGAGGAAGTGTGGCGCGCGAAGGAGCTCCTCGAAGAAGCGCGCGCCGAGCTCCGGGCGCAGGGCATCCCGTTCGACGAGCACCTGCCGGTCGGCATCATGATCGAGGTGCCGTCCGCGATCTCGCTCGCCGAGGAGCTCGCGCGCGAGGTCGACTTCTTCAGCATCGGCTCGAACGACTTGATCCAGTACCTCCTCGCGGTCGATCGCAACAACCGCAAGGTCGCGCCGCTCTACGAGCCGCTCCATCCGACCGTCCTCCGCTCGATCGCGCAAGCGATCCGTGCGGCGCGCGCCGAGGGCAAGTGGGTCGGCATCTGCGGCGAGATGGCGGCCGATCCGGTCTGCTGCCTCGTGCTCGTCGGGCTCGGCATCAACGAGCTCAGCATGGAGCCGTTCTCGATCCCGCTCACCAAGCGCTTGATCCGCAGCGTCGACTACTCGATCGCTCGCGAGATGGCGCACCGCGTGCTCGGCATGGCGACGGTGAAGGAGATCAAGGGCTACCTCTTCTCGATGATGAAGCAGGCCGGCGTGATCGAGCTGACCGAGATCTACCACTGAGGGAGACACGTGATGCTCGCGCTTCCGACCGATCTCCTCTTCGTTCCCGATCCAGACGAAGACGACGACGAGGATTTCGACGACGAAGACGAGGACGATGACGACGACTACGACGGGGATGACGAGGACGACGACGAGGACGACGACGAGGACTGGGACGAGGACGAGGCGGACGACGACGCGGACGCAAGTTCCTAACCCCCCGGGCTTCGCCCGACCCCCGATTCATCACCCCCCGGGCTTCGCCCGACCCCCTGAGGGGGTGTGGGGGTGTCTCCTCAGCTCGCCCGATCCAGCGCTCGATACTGAACCGCTTCCGCGACGTGCGCGGCGGTGATTCTTTCTTCGCCGGCGAGATCGGCGATCGTGCGTGAAACTTTGAGCACCCGGCCGTAGGCTCGCGCGGAAAGTCCGAGCCGCGTGAATGCGCTGCCGAGCAGGCGCTCGGCGTCGCGCGGGAGCCGGCAGTCGCGCTGGAGGTCGGCGGCGCTCATTTCCGCGTTGCAAGCGATGCCGCGACCGGCGAAGCGCGTGCGCTGGCGCCCGCGCGCGCGCCCGACGCGCTCGGCCACGGACGCGGACGTCTCGGATGATTCGGTCCGAGCGATCTCGCCGAGCTCGACTGGAGGAACCTCGACGTGGAGATCGATGCGGTCGACGAGCGGGCCCGAGATCCGCGCGCGATAACGGTCCACGTCGAGCGGCGAGCAGCGGCAGGGGCGCCGCCGATCGCCGCGGTGTCCGCACGGGCAGGGATTCATCGCCGCGACGAGGAGAAAGCTCGCGGGGAAGGTGACCGAGCCCTGCGCTCGAACGACGGCGACGCGCCGCTCTTCGAGCGGTTGGCGGAGTGCTTCGAGCGCGTTCCGACGGAATTCCGGAAGCTCGTCGAGAAAGAGGACGCCGTGATGCGCGAGCGAGACCTCTCCCGGCCGCGGCGGCGACCCACCGCCGACGAGCCCGACGTCCGACACGGTGTGGTGCGGCGCGCGAAAGGGCCGGCGCCCGACGAGCGCTCGCCCGTCGAGGAGCCCGGCGACGCTGTAGATCTTCGTCGTCTCGATCGCCTCGGCGAATGCCCACTCGGGCAGGATCGTCGACAGCCGCCGGGCGAGCATCGTCTTGCCGGCGCCCGGCGGGCCGACGAGGAGAAGGTTGTGTCCGCCGGCGCCCGTCACCTCGAGGGCGCGCTTCGCCTGCGTCTGACCGGCGACGTCGCCGAGGTCGACTCCGGCAGCCTCGACCCCGACGCTCGTATCGCTCGCGAGCGCCGGTTCGATGCGTGCGCGGCCGGAGAGATGCTCGATCGCCTCACCGAGCGTCGCCGCGCCGAGCGCGCGGAGGTCGTGCACGAGCGCCGCTTCGCCGGCGTTCGCGCTCGGCAAGAGGATCGTGCCGATCGCGGCGGCGGCGCCGGCGATCGGCAGAACGCCCCGCACGGCGCGAAGCCGCCCGTCGAGCGCGAGCTCGCCGACGAGCACCGCGCGGCGCTCGGGGGCGACCACGAGCTGATCGCTCGCGACGAGCACGCCAGCCGCGATCGCGAGATCGTACGCCGAGCCCGCCTTCTTCCAGTCCGCCGGGGCGAGGTTCACCGTGATCCGGCCGCTCGGGTACGTGTAGCCGGAGTTCGCGATCGCCGCGCGGACGCGCTGTGCGCTCTCGCGAACCGCGGCCTCGGGGAGGCCGACGATGTGCGTCTGCGGGAGCCCGGTGCCGACGTGCACCTGCACCTCGACGAGCGTCGCCTCGATGCCGCGGGGCGCGCCGGAGAGGATCGTCGCGAGCATTCGCCGCGCGACGCCGAGAGGGCGGGATCAGTAGACCGGGCGGCGGGACGGGGCACAAGGAAAAAAGTGATCGCCTCCCCCTCACCCGACGGCTTTGCCGTCGGCCTCTCCCCAAAGGGAGAGGCGTTACGACAGCTCGCGGACGACCGACTCGACCTCGTTGCGGATCGCGTCGAGCGAGGCTTGGTCCGTCGCCTCGAAGCGGAGCACGAGCGCGGGCTGGGTGTTGGAGGCGCGGACGAGGCCCCAGCCGTTCGGGAAGTTGATGCGCGCGCCGTCGATGTCGATCACCTCGTACCGCGCGGCGAAGTGCTTCTTCGCGCGCTCGACGATGTCGAACTTCTTCGCGTCGTCCGTGTCGACGCGGATCTCGGGCGTCGAGACCGTCTTCGGCACGTCCGCGAGGAGGGAAGAGAGCGGCGCCGTCGTCTCCGAGAGAATTTCGACGAGCCGCGCCGAGGCGTAGACCGCGTCGTCGAAGCCGTACCAGCGGTCGGCGAAGAACATATGGCCGCTCATCTCGCCGGCGAGAAGCGCCTTCTCCTCCTTCATCTTTTCCTTGATGAGCGAGTGGCCGGTCTTCCACATGACGATGCGGCCGCCGTGCGTCGGCACGTCGTCGTAGAGCGTGCGCGAGCACTTCACGTCGGCGATGAAGGTGCCGGTTCTCTCGCGGAGGATCGCGCGCGTGAACACGATCATCAGCTGATCGCCCCAGAGGATCTCGCCGCGCTCGTTCACAACGCCGATCCGGTCGGCGTCGCCGTCGTAGGCGATCCCGACATCGAGGTTCTTCTCGCGAACGAGCGCGATGAGATCGCGCAGATTGTCCGCGACCGTCGGATCGGGATGGTGATTCGGGAAGCGCCCGTCCGGCTCGCAGTAGAGCTCGTGGACCTCGTGCCCGAGCGCGCGAAAGATCGGCAGCGCGGTGAGCCCGCCCGGGCCGTTGCCGGCGTCGACGGCGATTCGCAGCTTCCGCGGCGAGCGGATCTGGCTGGCCACGTACTCGACGTACTCGGCGATCACGTCGCGCTCGAGCAGGCGCCCGCCGGGCTCGTTCACGAAATCGCCGGCGGCCGCGATCTCGTGGAGCCGGCGGATCTCGCGCCCATGGATCGTGCTCGGCCCGACGCAGATCTTGAGACCGTTGTCGGGAGCCGGATTGTGGCTCGCCGTGATCATCACCCCGCCGTCGAGCTTCCAATGATTCACAGAAAAATACAGGACGGGAGTCGGACAGACGCCGATGTCGGTCACCTCGAGCCCGGTCGAGAGGAGCCCGCGAAGCACGGCTTCGCGGATCCGCGGCGAATGGAGCCGGCAGTCCCGGCCGAGCGTGATCCGCCGCTTGCCCGCGCGACGCTGATAGGTCCCGATCGAGCGGCCGAGGAGCTCGCTCTTCTCGTCCGTGAAGTCACGGTCCGCGATGCCGCGGATGTCGTACTCGCGGAAGATTCCCGGGTTCAGCTCGACCGTCATGCAGGCCCTCCGCCGCCCGAACTAACGAGAAGGGCGCCGCAGGGCAATTCGTGAGATGTCGGGCATTGTAGTTTCCCCGCGAGCGGGCGAGAATCCATCGACGATGGCGACGGGTAAGAACAAGCGACCGCGCCGTGGCTCTCGCGCGACGGAATCGCCGCCGATCTTGCCGACCGTGGCGGACGCGGAGGGCTTCGTCGAGGCGCTCGACGAGGTGCGTGCGACCGTCATCGCCCTGCTCGCGAGTATCAGCGCCAAGGAAGCGGTGCTCCGCGAGCGCGGCGGCGCGAATCCGACCCCGGGCGTGCTCGCCGGGTTGAACGACATCGGCGCGCTCCGCGTCTGGGCCGATCGCACGCTTCGCACGCTCGGCGTGCTCGCGACGGGGCAGACCGGCGAGCTTTCGCAGCTGCTCAAGGAGCTCGGGGAGTTCCAAGAGCTCGTCGGGGCCGCCTCCGCCCAGCCACCGTCGCCCCCGCCGCCGTCGGAGTGATGCCGGACACCTACGTCCTCCGCTCGCCGACGTCCGCCCCCCGGCCGTTCAAGATCGATTACGCGGCCGAGCTGAACGAAGCGCAGCACCAGGCCGTCTCTCACGTCGACGGTCCGCTCCTCGTGATCGCCGGCGCGGGCAGCGGCAAGACGCGCACGCTCGTGTTCCGTGTCGCGCGCCTCGTCGAGCTCGGGGTCCGGCCGCGCTCGATTCTCCTCCTCACGTTCACGCGCCGCGCTTCCGAGGCGATGCTCCGCCGCGCGAGCGAGCTCGTCGGCTCCGATTGCGGCAAGGTCGCCGGCGGAACGTTCCACTCGTTCTCGAACCTCGTGCTGCGGCGGAACGCGCGCGACTTCGGCATCGATGCCGCGTTCACGATCCTCGATCGCGGAGATTCCGAGGACGTGCTCCAGCTGCTCCGCACCGAGCTCGGCCTCGACCGCAAGGAGCGGCGTTTTCCGAAGAAGCAGACGATCGGCGAGCTTTTCAGCATGGCGGCGAACAAGGACTGCGGGGTCGCGAGCCTCGTCGAATCGGACTACGGACACCTCGCGGACCACTTGGGCGACCTCGAGCGCCTCGCCGCTCGGTACCGGGAATACAAGAAGGAAAAATCGCTCTTCGACTACGACGACCTGCTGGTCCGCCTCCGGGACGGTCTCCGGGAGAAGCCCGAGCTCGCGCGTCGCCTCGCCGACGAGCATCGTTTCATTCTCGTCGACGAGTATCAGGACACGAATCGCCCGCAGGCCGAGATCGTCGAGGCGATCGGCGGCGTGCACGGCAACGTGATGGCGGTCGGCGACGACGCACAGTCGATCTACGCGTTCCGCGGCGCGAACTTCCGGAACATCATGGACTTCCCGAGCCGCTTCCCCGGCTCGCGCATCATCGCGCTCGAGGAGAACTACCGCTCGACGCAGCCGATCCTCGATCTCGCGAACGCGGTGATCGAGCGGGCGCCGGAGCGCTACACGAAAGTGCTGCGCACGACGCGGCAGCAGGGGATGAAGCCGTTCCTCGTGCGCGCCGACACCGAGAACGACCAGTCGCGCTTCGTCGCGCAGCGGATCCTCGAGCTTCGCGAGGAGGGCGTGCCGCTCGACGAGATCGCCGTCCTCTTCCGCTCGAGCTTTCATTCCTTCGATCTCGAGATCGAGCTCACTCGCGCGGACATCCCGTTCGTGAAGCGTGGCGGTTTCCGGTTCATCGAATCGGCGCACGTGAAGGACGTGCTCGCGCATCTCCGCGTGCTCGCGAACCCGCGGGACGTGGTCTCGTGGCTCCGCGTGCTCTGCCTGCTCGAGGGCGTCGGGCCGAAGAAAGCGGCGGAGATCGCCGCGTTCGTCGAGAACGCGGGGCGAGGACCCGGCGCGGTCGGCGAGTTTCCACGGCGATTTGCCCCCTCCCGCGCTTCGCGCGACCTCCCTGGGGGAGGTGGGGCGGACGGCCTCGCGGCGCTCGGGCGATTGCTGAAGATGCTCGCCGAAGAGGAGGTGTCGCCCGGCGACGCCGTCCAGCACGTCGTCGCGTACTACACGCCGATTCTCCGCACGCAGTACGCGGACGATCACCCGAAGCGCGAGCGGGATCTCGATCATCTCTCGACGATCGCCGCGCGGTATCGGGGCTTCGATTCGATGCTTTCGGACTTCGCGCTCGAGCCGCCGTCGGACTCCGTCGGCGGCGTGCTCGCCGACGACGAGGGGGAAGGGCGCCTCGTGCTGTCGACGATCCACAGCGCAAAGGGGCTCGAGTGGCATACGGTCTTTCTTCTCTGGGCCGCGGAGGGCAAGTTCCCGTCTGCGTTCTCGGGCTTCGGCGACGAGGAGATCGAGGAGGAGCGCCGGCTCTGCTACGTCGCCATCACGCGCGCGAAGGAGCAGCTCTACCTCTCGTACCCGGCGCAGTACTACGACCGCGTCGCCGGGCTCTCGTTCGCGCGCCCGAGCCGTTTCGTCGAGGACCTGCCGGCGACGGTGCTCGCGCCCGTCGCCGTCGTCGAGGAGTCGTCTCTATGACGAGCCGCTACGAGGTCCACGTCTTCAAGGAGTACCTCAAGTTCTCCGCGGCGCACTTCATTTGCTATCCGGGCTTTCGCGAGGCGCTCCACGGGCACAACTACCAGGTCTCCGTGCGGATCGAGGGCGAGCTCGGCCGCGACGGCTACGTGCTCGACTTCGGGCGGGTCAAAGCGGCCGTGCGCGAAATCTGCGCGGAGCTCGACGAGAAAGTGATCCTCCCGTCGCAGAGTGAGTGCCTGCGCGTGACGGAGAAAGACGCGGGCGTCACCGCCGTCTATGAGGACGGCTCGACGTTCTCGTTCCCGCGCGCCGACGTCGTGATGCTGCCGATCGCGCACTCGTCGGCGGAAGAGATCGCGCACTACCTCCTCGGGCGCGTGCGCGAAGCGATGCCGGATCTCGTCGAGCGCGGTGCGGCGATGCTCGAGGTCGGCGTCGCGGAAGCGCCGGGCCAGGTCGCGTACTGTCGCGAAGCGCTTTAGTTCCTGGCGACTGCGTCAGCGGCGCCACGTTTCATCACCCCCCGGGCTTCGCCCGACCCCCTGAGGGGGTGCTCGTCGCCGCGGACCGCGCGAGAGCCTCCTCAGGCTACTTGTAATAGTGCCAGCTCTCGCCGGGAACGAGGCGCACGACGGCGTTGGTTTTCTCGGGATGGCTCTCGCGCATCGCCTGCTCGAAATCGGCTTCGGGATCCGAGCGGCTGTAGACGAGCGGGAACGGCCCGATCAGCGCGTAGTGGTACGGGATCACGCGATCGGGCTTCAGGATGCCGAACGCCTGCGCCGCCTCCTCGGGATTCATGTCGAGCTTGCGACCGAGGATGCGGATGCCGCCGATCGGGAGCAGCGCGACGTCGATCTTCGGGAAGCCCTCGACGACCGACGCGAAGAGCTCCGGATCGAAGGACGTGTCGCCGGCCAGATAGGTCGTCACGCCGTTCGCCTGAAGGATGTAGCCGTTCTCGGGCACGCGATGCCGCGCCGGCACGGAGCTCACGACGACGTCGGCGATCTGCGTGCGATCCCACGGATCGAGGCCGACGACGTCGGTGTAGCCGAGCTCCCGCACGTCTTCCGCCAGGTCCTTCGGCGCGACGACTCGAATCGACTTGTCCGGTAGCACCGAGAGCGTGCGCGAATCGTAATGGTCGTTGTGGTCGTGCGTGAGGAGGATGCCGGCGACGGTCGGCAGCTTGTCGGGCGCGATGCCGATCGCTTCGCCCGGTCCGAGCGGCGGCACCGGTGAGTACCACGGATCGACGAGGATCCGCGTGCCGCGGAAGTCGAGGATCACCGCGCCGTGCACGATCCGCGTGATCGACATGTCCGCGTCGGACGGATGATATGTGCGCTGGATGTCGACGCGCGGGGCGTAGCACGCCGCGGTGGCGACGCAGAGGAGGGCGACCCCGAGCCGGCGCATCCGAGGCGTTCTAGAGAAACGCCGGAGCAAAGCAAACCAGACCCCGTTCAGGTGCGGCCGAGCTGCCGGAGCGCCTCGTAAACCGCGATCGCCGCGGCGTTCGCCAGATTGAGGCTCCGAACCCCGTGCCCGGACATCGGAATCGTCACGTGCCGATCGGGAAATCGCGCGAGGATCTCGTCGGAAAGCCCGCGGGTCTCGCCGCCGAAGAGCAAATGATCGCCGGGCTCGTAGCGGACGTCGGTGTGGGATCGGCCGCCGCGCGCCGTGAAGAGATGAAGCGTCGCGCCGGCGTGCGCGCGCTCGTAGTCGGCGAAGCTCTCGTGCGGGCAGACGTCGACGTGCGGCCAGTAGTCGAGACCGGCGCGGCGGAGGTAACGATCCTCGAGCGAGAACCCGAGCGGGCCGACGAGATGGAGACGCGTCTCGGTGGCGGCGCAGAGGCGCGCGGTCGTCCCGGTGTTCGGCGGAATCTCGGGCGCGACGAAGACGACGTGGAGGATCGGCGCGTCGGACGACATTCAGGTTCGCGGCTCGATGGGGTGGCTTCGTCCGCCCACCTCGAGCGCGAAGCCCGAGCGCTCGTCGCCCTCGATCCAACGCGCGAGCGCGTAGTGCGCGGGGCGGAGGAAGCGCGCCTCCTCGCCGCCCTTCACGCGCGCATAGAGCGCGTTGTCCGCGCCGGAGCGGAGCGTCGCCGGGTCGAGCGGCTCGGTCGTGCCATCGTTCAGGATGAGCGTGAAGCCACGCTCGGGATCGCCGTCGAGCGAGCGCACGACGAACGGCGTGTCGTCGACGAGGATGCGCGCGCGCTCGTCGCCCATCTGCAGCCGATAGCCGCCCTCGGGATCCTTACGGATCGAACGGGAAAAGAGCGCGGCGATCTTCGCATTCGCGATCCGCTCGCCGTCGCTGTACCACTCGCCGTCGCGCCCGAAGCGGATCTCGTGGCTCTCGATCGCGTAGAAGCCGGCGCGCGCCATCGGGGAGGAGCGTAGAACGCTTTCACGTTCTACGCTATCCAACGGCGTGGTTCCCGTTCTCTTCGAGCTCGGTCCGCTGACGCTCTACACGTTCGGCGCGATGATGGCGCTCGCCTTTCTCGTCGGCGGCTCGATCATCGCGATCGCCCTCGAGGAGAAAGGCATCGATCCCGACCACGCCTGGTCGATCCTCTTCTGGGCGGCGGTCGGCGGTATCGTCGGCTCGCGACTGCTCGTGATCTTCGACGACTGGCAGGGGTTCCTCGAGCAGCCGGTCACGTACCTGATCTCGGGCTCCGGCTTCATCTGGTACGGTGGGCTCGTCGGCGGCTTCCTGAGCGTCACGCTCTACCTCCGCCAGCAAGGCGTTCGCTGGCTCGTCGCCGTCGACGCGATCGCGCCGGCGCTCGCGCTCGGGCACGCGATCGGCCGTATCGGTTGCCAGATCTCCGGCGACGGGGACTGGGGAAGGCCGACGCAGCTGCCGTGGGGAATGGGCTATCCCGAAGCGGTGATCGGCTGGGCCGCGTGGCTTCGCGAGAACGGGCTCCCGCCCGACGTTCGCGTGCATCCCGCGCCGGCCTACGAGACGATCCTCTACTCCGGCATCTTCGTCGTGCTGTGGAGTCTCCGCGGGCGCGGTCTGCGCGCGGGCTCGCTCCTCTGGATCTACTTGATCCTCTCGAGCATCGCGCGGTTTCTCGTCGAGATCATCCGCGTCGAGCCGGTCGTCGCCGGCGGCCTCACGCAGGCACAATGGTTCGCGATCGTCCTTTCGCTCGCCTCGATCGCGATCCTCGCTGTGCGTGCGCGAGCCGAGGAGCCGGCGGCGTGAGAGCGCTCGGCGCGTTTCTCGCGATGGTCGCCACGGTCGCGGTGTTCGGTGCGTTCCTCTGGCTGCGGACACCGAGCACCGCGCCCGTCGCGCCGGATTTCATTCTGCCGGATCTCGCCGGCAAGACCGTCCGCCTGCAGGATCTCCGCGGCAAGGTCGTGATCGTGAACCTCTGGGCGACGTGGTGCACGCCCTGCGTCGCCGAGATGCCGACGCTCGAGACGCTCTGGAAGGCGATGGCAGGGAAGGACCTCGTGCTCCTCGCCGTCAATCAGGACGAGGCGACGGGCGGCGTGCGCGACTGGGTGGACGGACGCGAGCTCACGTTCCCCGTGCTGCTCGACCCGCGCGCGCAGGTCGCGCACGAGTGGGGCGTGACCGGTTATCCCGAGACCTTCGTCGTCGATCGCACCGGCCGGATCGTCCATCACCACGTCGGCTTCCGCGATTGGTCCGAGCCCGCGATCGTCGCCGCGATCGAGCGCCTGCTCCAGACCGGCGAATGGAAGGTCGGCTAGCGCTGGATCGTGATCTTCCAGCGCGAGCCGACGGGCTCGACGTCGATCACGTCGTAGCCTTCCGCCGCCGCGGCGCGCGGGATGTCGCGGATGCCGCGCGGATCGTCGATCCAGAGCAGGAGCGTCTCTTCCGGTCCGAGCGACTCGAGGCGCACCTTCGCCTTCGCCCAGTTGAGCGGGCACGGCACGCCGGTGAGGTCGAGCTCGACGATCGCCATCACCGCCGAAGATATCTCCGGACGAGCGCTTCGGCGACCCTCGCTGGACTCCGCCTGGGGGCCGAAATAGGAGAGGCGACCGGGGAGGAGAGTGCATGGATTTCCGTCTCTCGCCGAAGACCGAAGAGCTGAAGAAGCGGATCTCCGCATTCATGGAGGCGTACGTGCGCCCCGTCGAGGCGAAGCTCCTCGCGCGCGAGGAGCACGTGCCGACGGTCGCCGAGCCGTACGATCCGGAAGTCCAGAAGCTCCGCATGAAGGCGAAGGCCGAGAAGCTCTGGAACTTCTTCCTGCCCGACGCGGAGCATGGCGCGGGCCTCACGAATGCCGAGTACGCGCCGCTCTGCGAGCTCACCGGCGCGAGCTTCATCGCGCCGTCGGTCTTCAACTGCGCAGCGCCGGACACCGGCAACATGGAGATCCTCGCCGAGTTCGGGAGCCCCGAGCAGAAGAAGGAATGGCTCCAGCCGATGCTCGACGGGAACATGCGGAGCTGTTTCTCGATGACCGAGCCGAACACGTCGGGTGCCGATCCGACCGGGCTCGCGACGCGCGCGGTGCGCGACGGCGATCACTGGGTCATCAACGGGCACAAGTGGTTCACCTCGGGCGCGATCGGCGCGAGCTTCGCGATCGCGATGGTGGTGACCGATCCGGATGCGCCGCGACACGAGCGCGCGAGCATGATCATCGTTCCGACGGATGCGCCGGGCTTCAAGATGGTGCGGCCGGTGCCGGTGATGGGCCACGCCGGCGGCAGCGGTCACTGCGAGATCCGTTACGAGGACTGCCGCGTGCCGGTGCGGAACGCGCTCGGGCCCGTGGGGGCCGGCTTCATGATCGCGCAGGCGCGACTCGGCCCGGGACGCATCCACCACTGCATGCGCGCGATCGGCGGCGCCGAATACGCGATCGAGCTCATGTGCAGGCGGGCGAACTCGCGGACCGCGTTCGGCGGCCCGCTCGGCGAGAAGCAGTTCGTGCAAGACATGATCGCGAAGTCACGCATGGAGGTCGACCAGGCTCGTCTCCTCACGATGTACGCGGCGTGGAAGATGGACACGGTCGGCAAGAAGGAAGCGCGGCAGGAGATCGCGATGATCAAGGTGGTCGCCGCGAACGTGTTCATGAAGGTCGTCGACCGCGCGATCCAGGTGCACGGCGCGCTCGGCGTCTCCGACGACACCCCGCTCGCCCTCATGTGGCGCCACGGCCGGATGCTCCGCATCGCGGACGGCCCGGACGAAGTCCACAAGATGACGATCGCGCGGAGGGAGCTGCGCCGATACGCCTAGAGCTCGCCCTTACGAACCACCGAGCGCAGATACATCGCAAATCCGGCGGCACCGATCACCGATGCGCCCGCGCGGATCCACGCCTGCGAGTCGCCGGCGAGCGCGTGTCGCGCCTCCCACCCGGCGTAGAACACGAAGAGCGCGATCGCCGAGGAGATGAGGATCTTGTGCGCGGTGTAGACGGTCACGAGCCTCTCCTACCAGGATGAGCGATCCGCGGCGACTTCTCGCGCTCTCGCCGTTTCGCGCGATCCTCGCGCTCGCCGCGCCGACGACCGCGGTCATGGTGGTCGGCGCCACCTCGAACATCCTTCACACCTTTTTCGTCTCGCGCCTCGGCGCGGAGGCGATCGCTGCGGTCTCGCTCGTCTACCCGATCAACCTGATCCTCTGGACGGTCATGGGCGGCGGCGTCGGCACCGGCGTTTCGTCGGCGATCGCCCACGCGCTCGGCGGCGGTCGTCCGGAAGAAGCCTCCTCGATCGCCGAGCACGCGTTCCTGCTGACGGCGATCATCGGCGTCGTCTTCACCGTGGGCATGATCCTCGGCGGTCCCGCGATCTACGCGGCGCTCGGCGGACACGGCGAGACGCTCGCGCTCGCGATCACGTTCGCGCAGATCCTCTTCGCGGGCTCGCTCGTCACGTTCACGATCGCGACGCTCGACGCGATCTACCGCGGCGAAGGCAACGTGCGCGTGCCGACGATCTGCTCGACGGTCTCGCTCGGCCTGCAGATCGCGCTCACGCCGCTCTTCATGTTCGGCTTCGGTTGGGGCATCGCCGGTGCGGCCTCGGCCGCGATCGTCGGACAGGCGATCGGCGGCGTGCCGCGGGTGATCTACCTCCGGCTCGGCCGCGGCGCGGTCCGCCCGGGCTTCCTGCCCGCTCGTCCGACGTTCGCGCCGATCGCCGAGATCCTCCGCGTCGGCATCCCCGCCTCGATCGCGACGCTCGTGAACTACGTCGGCCTTCTCGCGCTCACCGCGGTGGTCGGCCGCCACGGCATGAGCGAGATCGCCGCGTTCGGTCTCGGCACGCGTCTCGACTTCATCATGATGACGATCGCGTATGGCACGGGCTCCGCCGTGCTCACGCTCACCAGCCTCGCGGCCGGCGCCGGCGACACTTCGCGCGTGCGCGCCGTCGTCCTTCGCGGGCTCGGGCTCGTCGCCTCGATCCTCGTCGTCGTGTCGGTCGTTCTCTACGTCCGCCCGGATGTCTGGCTCCGGCTCTTCACCGACGAGCCGGCAATCCTCGAAGTGGGTCGTACGTATCTCCGGACGCTCGCGCCGAGCTATCCGTTTCTCGGCGCGGCCATGATCCTCGCGTTCGCGTTTCAGGGGCTCCGCCGCGCCGTTCTGCCGCTCGCGGTGATGAGCGTGAGGGTGACGGTGGTCGTCGCCGCGGCCTTGTTCGCTTCTGGCGCTGGCGCGCCCGTCGCGACGGTCTTCGCGATCATGGCCGGCGGCAATCTCCTTTCGAGCGCTCTTCTCTACTGGCGCCTCCACACGATACTGGAGCCCGTGTGAAGCGAGCTCCGACGGAGGCGCGACGCCGCGCGCACGAGGCGGCGGGCGAATGGCCGGTGCCCGGCGCGAGCGCTCTCGCGGGGGAGCGGGCGCGCCTCGACGGCGATCGTCTCTACCTCGTGGACGGTGCCGAGCGCTTCACGTTCGCGCGCTTCGCCGGCATCGCCGACGCGCTCGCCGCGGGGCTTCGCGATCTCGGGCTCGGTGCGGGCGACGTCGTCTCGTGGCAGCTTCCGACGTGGTGGGAGGGCGCGGCGCTCACGGTCGCGCTCGACCGCATCGGTGCGATCTCGAATCCGCTGCTGTCGATCCTCCGCGACGCGGAGATCGGCTTCATCGTCCGCCAGGCGCGCTCGCGTGCGCTCGTCGTTCCGGGCGTCTTCCGCGGCTACGATCACCGCGAGCTCGCGGCGCGCATCCGCGCGGAGGCGCCGGAGCTCGAGCACGTGCTCGTCGTCCGCGCGGAGCCGAGCGAAGGGATGCGCGCGTTCGAGGGGCTCTATTCGTCTTCGGCCGCCGACGCACTCCCGCCGTCGCCGCTCGGGCCGCACGATGTTGCGACGATCTTCTATACGTCCGGCACGACCGCCGAGCCGAAGGGAGTGCTCCACACGCCCTCGACGCTCGGCGCGTTCGCGCGCGTGAGCATCATCGTCAACGGCACGCGACCGGATGACGTGGGGCTTCTGCAATTCCCGGTCACGCACATCGGAGGCATCGGTACGTTCGTGCTGCAGCCACTGATCACGGGCTCGTGCGGCGTGTACGTCGACGTCTGGACGCCGGAGCTCGCGCTCGACCTGATCGAGCGGGAGCGGGTGACGAGCGCCGGCGGTCCGCCGATCTTCCTCCAGGCGATGCTCGCTTCGCCCGCGTTCCGTCCGGAGCGCGTGCGCACGGTGCGCTCCGCCGGCTTGGGCGCGGCCGACGTCTCGCCGGATCTGATCCGCGACGCTCGGCGGCGGATCGCGCGCGACAGCTTTCGCGCCTACGGCATGACGGAGTGCCCGTTCGTGACGACCGCCTATCCCGGAGATGCGGAGGAGAAGTGCGTGCTCACCGACGGCCGAGCGAGCCCGGGCTGCCGGATCCGCGTCGTCGACGATGCCGGCAACGACGTGCCGGCCGGCACGGAGGGCGAGGTGCTCGTGTTCGGCCCGCAGCTCTTCATTGGTTATTTGGACGCTTCGCTCGGCCGGCATGCGTTCGCGCCGGACGGCTCGTTCCGGAGCGGAGATCTCGGCATCCTCGACGAAGACGGCTATCTTCGCATCACCGGTCGCAAGAAGGACATCATCATCCGCAAGGGCGAGAACATCTCCGCGCGTGCCGTCGAGGAAGACGTGGCCGCGCATCCCGACGTCGCCGAGGTCACGGTGATCGGCCTGCCGGATCCGGCGAGCGGAGAGCGCGTGTGCGCGGTGATCGTGCCGAAAAGTCCAGGTACCTGGACTCTAGGACCCGCGGAAATAGCGGGTTTTCTCGTTGCCCGCGGCGTGATGCACCAGAAGTGTCCGGAGCAGATCGAGATCGTCGCCGAGCTTCCGCGGAACGCGCTCGGCAAGGTGAAGAAGGCGGAGCTCCGCAAGCGCTTTGCGAAAGGAGTCGATCCGAGATGAAACCGGCGATCTCCTTCGCGCTGATGCCCGGGCGCCGCGAGGCGACGCTCGAGCTCGCGCGCGATCTCGAGCGGAAGGGCTTCGAGGGTCTTTACTGCGCGAGCTTCGGCGGGGACACGATGGGCGTCTCCGCCGCGCTCGCCGTCGCGACCTCGACGATTCACCTCGGCACGTCGATCGTGAACCTCTACCTCCGCCATCCGCACGAATACGCGAAAGGCGCATGCCTCGTGAACGAGCTCTCTGGCGGGCGCTTCCGCTTCGGCATCGGGGTCAGCCACGCGCCCGTCAACGCGAGCTACGGCGTGAAGACCAGCAAGCCGACTGCCGACGTCCGGCAGTTCGTCGAGGATCTCCGCAAAGGCGCCGAAGGGCAGGGCGATCTTCCGCCCGTCGTGCTCGCGACGCTGCGGCCGCCGATGGTGCGGCTCGCCGCGGAGATCGCCGAGGGTGCCGTGTGGGCGAACGCGGCGCGCTCGGCCTTCGCGCGCGGCCTCGAGGATTTGAAGCCGGAGCAGCGGACCGGCGACTCGTTCTTCGTCGGCAACATGATTCCGACCTGCATCGCGGACGATCGCGCGGCGGCCGCGGCGACGCTCCGGAAGACGCTCCGCATGTACGTGCAGTTGCCGAACTATCAGCGCTACTGGAGCGAGAACGGCTACGAGGAGGAGATGAACGCGATCCGCGCGGCGATGGCCGCGGGCGAGCGCGATCGCATTCAAACGTTGATGACCGATCGCTGGCTCCGCGACGTGACGCTCTTCGGGCCCGCCGCCGAGGTCCGCGAAGGTGTGGAAGCCTGGCGCGCGGCGGGGCTCAAGACGCCGATCCTCGTGCCGTCGTCGGCGTCAGGAGGGCAGATGAAAGCGATCGACGAGCTCGTCGCGGTGTTCGACTAGACAATCATGCGCATGAGTCCGAACGAGAGCGGAATCGACGCGGTCCGCGGCGCGAGCCGCCTCGTGATCGATGGAGTCGAACAGGTCACGCACATCGTCGAGGGCGTGCACGCGGCGATCACCTCCGTCCCCGGTCGCGCCGCCGACGCCGTTCCCGAACGGGCCGCCGGCGTCGCGGGGCTCGTCTACGACGTCGTCCGCCGCGTGGCCGGCGGTGTGCGGTTCGTGCTGGACGGCGGCTTCGCGCTGGCCGCGCAGCGCGTGGCGCCGCCGCTTCCGCAGCCGCACTGGGACCTCGTGCGCTCCGCGCTCAACGGGGTGGTCGGCGATCATCTCGAGCGCACCGGGAATCCGCTCGCGATTCCGATGCGCCTCCGTCGCGATGGCGCCTCGCTCGTCATCGATCGCGACGCTCTTCGCGGAGCGATTCCGGGGGCGAGCGGGAGGATCCTCGTCCTCGTGCACGGCCTCTGCATGAACGACCGACAATGGACGCGGAATGGCCGGCATCACGGCGCCGCGCTCGAGCGCGACGCGCGCTGGACGTCGCTCGCGCTCCACTACAACACCGGCCGCCACGTCTACGAGAACGGGCGCGACCTCGCGTTCCTCCTCGAGCAGCTGCTGCGCGAGTGGCCGGTCGCGGTCGAGGAGATCGCGCTCGTCGGCCACAGCATGGGCGGGCTCGTCGCGCGCAGCGCCGTCGCCGCCGGCACGCTCGCCGCGCTCGACTGGCCGAAGAAGCTCGCGAGGCTCGTCTTCCTCGCGACGCCGCATCACGGCGCGCCGCTCGAGCGAGCCGGCAATTCGCTGCAGACGTTCGTCGGCGTGAGCCCGTACACGAAGCCGCTCGCCCGGCTCGGCATGCTCCGCTCCGCGGGGATCACCGATCTCCGCTATGGCAACGTGGTCGCCGAGGATTGGGGCGGGCGCGACCGTTTCGAGGCCTGCGCCGATCCACGAACTCCCTTGCCGCTCCCGGACGGCGTCACCTGTTACGCCGTCGCGACGACGCTCGGCCTGGCGGCGGGCGATGTACGCGACCGCCTCTTCGGCGACGGCCTCGTGCCGCTCGCGAGCGCGCTCGGCCGCCACGCTCTCGCCGAGCGAACGCTCCGGTTCGAGGAAGCGAATCAGTGGATCGGCTACGGCCTGAACCACTGGGACGTCCTCGATCACCCGGACGTCTACGCGCGGCTCAGGTTTTGGCTGGGGTAGTCGCGATGGTCGCTTCGCTGCGCACGACCAGCAGCGTGCCCGCGGTGACGAGGATCGGCAGCGCCGCGAGGTTCACGATCGGCACCGCGCAGAGAACGCAACCGGCGGCGCCGAAGCCGAGCGTCACGCCGCGATGTGCGCGGGCCCAGGCGAGCTTCGCGCGGAAGCGGAACGCGCGCCGATCGAGCGCGTAGCTCCCGTACTCGATCGGCAAGAAAAAGACCGTCACGAGGACGAGCGCCGGCGCGGCGACGATCTGTCCTCCCGGTACGAGGCCGACGAGCAGGATCGCGCCTTGGATGACGAGAAAGACCGTCACGCGTTGCAGGTCCGCGAACGCGACGCCGACCGAATCGCGGAGGAATCCGCGGATCCCGGCACCCGCGAGATCGACGACCTCGCCGGTGACGTGGCGCTCCACGCGGCGCGAGAGGACGTCGTGAAACGGTGACGCGACGAGGCTCGCGGCGAGGAAGGTCGCGGCGAGCGCGACGGCCGCGGCGAGCAGAAACAGAATCACGCCGAGCGCGCCGATCAGCAGCCGCAGCGGGGCGACCCAGAGCCAGGCATACCAGGCGGCGGCCTCGGGCCACGGCAGCCAGCCCATCACGAGCGCATGGATGTCGCCCGCGTAGGCGACGATGCCGGCCGTCGCGGCGAGGAGCGCGACCGCGGAGATCAGAAACGGTGCGAGCGCGGGAAGGCGGAGCGACGGCTCGCGCCGGAGGAGCCGCGCCGCCTCGACGATGATGCCGAGGCCCCGGAAGAATTCGAGATTCCGCTTCATCGCCTCGGGGGCATGCCGCCGGCGCGGGTCGCGGCGCCGGCTCTACTTCTTGCAGCCCGCCGGCGGCTCGAGGAGCTTCGGATCGGGTGTCGCCTTCTGGAGATTGCGATAGCTCGATTCGAACGTGCCCTTGTCGTCGCGATAGCGGACCATCAGGCCGTCGAAATCCGTCGCCCGCCATACGTAGGCCACGTACGTCTGGCCGCCGTACTCCGTCGTGATCTTGAGCTTCTTCGCCGGATGGCCGTCGATCGTCTCCTCGCCGTCCGGCTGCTCGTTCGGCCACGCGATTTGCACGCCCACGGGAATCGAGCCGTCGGCCGGCCAGGCGACCTCGTTGCAGCCGGCCGCGGCGATCATCCACGACTTCCGCGCGGCGTAGTCGTGGATGAGCACGCTCTTCTGTCCGCCGACCTCCGCCTCGTAGCGGAGGCGCGAGCCAGACGCCGCGACCGTGCCGGCCATCGTCATGCCTCCCGACTTCGTTTCTGAGACGGCCGTGAAGTCCGGGAACGGCGGCGGCACCGCACCGGCGGTCGTCGCGGCGAGGAGCGCGAGCACCGGCACGAAACGAAACGCGAGATTCATCCGAATCCTCCCCTCATCCCTCACACGAAGTCCTTCAGCGCGGCGAGCTGCTCCACCCACTCCGGCGGGAGCACCGCCATCTCACCGCCGAACTGTTTGCAGTAGAGGACGATCTTCGCGGTCTCCTCGAGCATCATCGCCCAGGTCGCGGCTTTGCGCAGGTCGCTCCCAACCGTCATGAGGCCGTGATTCTGCAGGAAGCAGCCGCGGCTCACCTTCAGCGCCTCGCCGACGGCGTCTGCGAGCTCCTTCGAGCCGGGCATCAGCCAGGGCACGATCACCGTGTCCGCGAGGAAGACCGCGTCCGTGTTGATCGGCGGGAACTTCTGGTTCGTGATGCCGAACGCCGTCGCGATCGGCGCGTGCGTGTGGATCGCGCCGGTCGAGCTCGGCCGCGCGGTGTAGCTCGCGAAGTGCATCTGCCACTCGACGGTCGGCACGCGCTCGCCTTCGACGACGTTGCCGTGCGCGTCGATGCGAACGAGATCGTTCTCGGTGAGCCCGCCCTTGTAGAGGCGGCTCGGCGTGACCCAGATCGTGCCTTCCTCCGGCGACGCCGTGGAAACGTTGCCGCCGGTCGCGGTGAGGAGCCCCATCGCGAAGAGCTCGTTCACGATCTGGACGATGTGCTGCTTGGCTTCGTGGTCGGTGAGCATCGGCGGTCCTCTACGCGGCGTCGTCCATCCAGGCGCGGCCGAGCGAGAGCTTGCGTCCGCGCACCGTCGAGAGGACGTACGGTCCCTCCGGGATCGCCGCGATGCTCGCGTCGGCGCCGTGCCGCGCGAGCGCGGCGGCGACCGCCTCCTCGACCGTCCGGTAGACGTCGATCGGTAGGCCCGCGAGGGCACGTGGGTCGAGATGCGGGCTCGCGATGGCGATCCGCGCCTTGCGCATCACCTGACAGAGGTGCTGCGCCATCCACTGGTCGATCACGAAGAAGCCGGGCGAGGTGATGCGCGCCATGAACTCGTCGTTGCCGCGCAATTCTTCGAGAAGCGATTGGAACTCCCGGCTGCCGAGACCCTCCGCGATCTCCGCGACGAGGATGATCGTGCCGCCGCGGCGGACGACGTTGAGCGCGCCGACGAGCCCCTTGATCGCCTGGTAGAGCGTCTGGTCGAGCGGATAGCCGCCGGCCGACGTGACGACGACGTCAGCTGGCGCGTCGAGCTCCGCGCTGACTTCGCGTTCGACCGCGGCGATGCCCGCCGCGTGCGCCCCGACGAGATCGCCGGCAAAGACGCCCGTCACGCGGCGCGCGCGGTCGATCGAAACGTTAGCGAGGAAATCGCAGCCGGCGCGTGCGGCGATCTCGAGGAGGTCCTCGTGGAAGGGATTACCGTCGATGAGGCCGGGCCCGATCCGATTCTCGAGCATCGCCGGGCCGTGGAGTGAGCGCATCGTCTCGACGCCGGCGAGCGCCGGGCAGATGCCTTTCCGCCCGCCGGAATACCCGGCCATCAAGTGCGGCTCGATCAGGCCGGTGACGATCTTGAGCTCCGCGTCGAGATAGCCCGAGTCGAGCCAGATCTCCGTGCCGCGGCTCGTCCGGCCGAGGTGCCGGTGCGTGCTCGCGTCGCGCGCAACGTGGTTCCGGAACCGGTAGCGCGAGACGAGCTCCGCGCTCGTCATCTCGACGAGCTCGTCCTCGGTGTTCGCGCGGTGGAGGCCGGTGCCGATGAGGATCTCGATCGCCTTGCGCGGCACGCCGGCGCCTTCGATCGTCTCGAGGATCGGGCCGAGGAGGAGAGCGTTCGGCACCGGTCGCGTCTTGTCGGCGATCACGACGACCGCCGATCGCCGGCCGCGGGCGATCTCGGCAAGAGGCCCGACGCCGATCGGTGACGCGAGCGCGCGGCGGATCTCGGCGGCCGGGTCGGCGAGCGGCTCCGGCGGCCGGCTCTCGAGGACGAGAGTCGAATCGGCCAGCTCGAGCTCGAGCCCGCGCCGTCCGTGGTCGAACGCGGTTTGCACGTGGTTCTCGTAGCCTAGGCTCCTCCTCCGTGCCAGCCGCGTCCCCCCGGCTGCCGTTCGCGCCGTCAAACGACGCATTGCTCGCAGCGACTTGGCGCCGAGAGGGCGTGGACAACTCGCTCTCCGGAGCCCGTGGACGGTTCGGCGACGCCGGAGACCCAAATCTAGGGGGCAGAATGAAAACGAAGCGGCAATGGTTGCAGGGGAAATGGCAGGGCCCGGCGCGGGCTCTGTTGGCGGCAGTCAGCGCGTCGGTTCTTCTCGGCCTGGCGACGAGGGCCCATTCTCAGATCCTCGACGCCGTGCAGGCCTGCGTCAGCGAGAATAGCGGCGCGGTGCGGATCGTCGAGAGTCACGACGAGTGCCGGCGCTACGAGCGTCCGATGGTCTGGGGCATCGTCGGGCCGAAGGGCGACAAGGGCGATCCGGGGCCGGTGGGGCCGGCTGGACCCGCGGGCGCCCAAGGTCCGGCAGGCCCCCAAGGTCCGGCCGGTCCGCAAGGGCCTGCCGGTGGCGCGGGCGGCAGCGGTGGAACGGGCGGCAGCGATCAGGAATGCGTCACCAGCGCCGATTGCGAGGATTTCACGTTCTGCAACGGTTCCCCGCTATGCGTGGCAGGAGTTTGCGTGAACGAGGGTAGTCCCTGCGCCAACGGCCAGACGTGCGACGAGGCGACCGACACCTGTAAGGCTCGAGACTGCAGCGATGTCGAGGTCGCGATCTACGGCACGATCGTACCTTGCAGGGACCTCCCGGTTCGCCTTCGGATGAGCCTCGCCGTCTGCAATTGCGCTCTCTGAGACGCCGGCACCGGATTCGAAGTCGTGGGCTCGCCGGGCGAAAGCTCGGCGAGCCCGGGTCGGGATGATCTGCCACCGCGGACCTCGTCGCCGGTTTCATTGGTGGTGAGACCTGCTCGCCTCGGAAGCGCCTTCGTCGCATTGGCCCTCGGCTTAGTCGCGTGCGGCGGTGCCGCTCGCCTGCCGCTCGAAGCCGGGTTCGGTCCGCGGCCGACGCTGCCGGAGCCGGAGACCACGCTCATCCCGACGATCGCCTACGCCCGCGGCGTCGGCTGGCCCGCGGGTGCGAAGCCCGTCGCGGCGGAAGGGTTGAAGGTCGAGGCGTTCGCCACCGGGCTCGATCATCCGCGATGGCTCCACGTTCTCCCGAACGGCGACGTGCTCGTCGCTGAGACGAACGCACCACCGCGACCCGACGAGGGCAAGGGCCTCAAGGGGAAGGCGATGCAGTGGGTGATGGGGCGCACCGGCTCGGCCACGCCGAGCGCGAACCGGATCACGCTCCTCCGCGACGCGGACGGTGACGGCGTCCCGGAGACGCGCTCCGCGTTTCTCGAAGGTGTGAACTCGCCGTTCGGCATGGCGCTCGTCGGTGACGACTTCTACGTCGCCGCGACGGATGCAGTCCTGCGCGTTCCCTACGAGCGCGGCGCGACGAAGATCACCGCGAAGCCGAAAAAGCTCGCGGACCTACCGGGTGGCGACTTGAACCATCACTGGACGAAGAGCCTGATCGCGGATCCGAGCGGCCAGCGCCTCTTCGTCGGCGTCGGCTCGAACAGCAACGTCGCCGAGAAGGGCATGGACCTCGAGCACGAGCGCGCCGCCGTCCTCGAGGTGTCGACGAAGACCGGCTCGCATCGCGTGTTCGCTTCCGGGATTCGGAATCCGGTCGGCTTCGCGTGGGAGCCCGAGACCGGCAAGCTCTGGACAGCCGTCAACGAGCGCGACGAGCTCGGCAGCGACCTCGTGCCGGACTACCTGACGAGCGTCGAGGAAGGCGCGTTCTACGGCTGGCCGTACTCGTACTACGGCGCGCACGTCGACGATCGAGTGCAGCCGCCGCGCCCCGACCTCGTCGCGCGCGCGGTCGTGCCGGACTACGCGCTCGGCGCGCACACGGCATCGCTCGGTCTCGCGTCGTCGAAGGGCACGCGCCTGCCAGCGCGGTTCGCGAACGGCATGTTCGTCGGCCAGCACGGCTCGTGGAACCGCAAACCGCCGAGCGGCTACAAGGTGATCTTCGTGCCTTTCCGCGACGGCAAGCCGTCGGGGTCGCCGCTCGAGGTGCTGACGGGGTTCCTCTCCGAAGACGGCGACGAAGCGTACGGACGTCCCGTCGGCGTCGCGCTCGACGCGCGCGGCGCGCTGCTCGTCGCCGACGACGTCGGCAACATGGTGTGGCGAGTCTCGCCCGCTACTACGGCGGCGAGCCGGAAGCGCGCAGGCGACTGAGCACTGCGCCGAGCTCGCCGACGTCGACGGGGAGGCCGTCCTTGTAGGCGATCACCTGGCCCGATTGGGCCGAGACGCGCGCGCCCGGCGTCAGTGCGCCGACGAGATTCAGGGGATCGGCGGCGGAGACGAGCACGATCTCGCCGGCGGGCTTGCGGCGGCGAATCGCGCGCATCGCCTCGACTGCTTCCGGCAGCGCGAACTGCTCGCCGACGAAGCCGTCGACGAAGCGGCCACCGCGCACTTCGCCGCGCGCCTCCAGGCGGCGGAGCGCGAAGAGAATCTCACGCCACGGCGGCAGGCGCCGCTCGCGGAGCGTGAGCTCGCGGAGCACGATGCCGTAGCGGGAGAGGAGGCGGCGCGCCGTGGACTCCGCGATGGTCTCCCCCTCACCCGGCCGCTTCGCGGCCGACCTCTCCCCAACGGGGAGAGGTGAGGGGGGGCGGAGCAGGGACCATCTTCCCACCGGCATCAGGCGCGAGCGCGGCTTCGAGCTCACGAGCGACAGCGATCGCCTTGCCGGTTTCGGCTTCGGGCGGCGCTTGTCTTCGGGTAGCAGCAGCGTTCGCAGGCCGGCGATGCCGTCGCCCGTCACGAGGCCGGCGGCGACGAGCTCCCAGAGCGCGTCCTCCGTCTCGGTCGGCAGGCGGCTGATGCCGCGCGCGATGTCGGCGAGGAAGCTCGCGCCGCGGCGCTCGAGGAAGTCGAGCACCTCACCGGCGTGGAGGCTGAGCTGCGATCGCCAAGAATCGTCCGCGGGCATCGGCTCGAGGAGCGCGCCGAGCTCGTCGCGGAGGCAGAACGCGAGCGGGGCCGAGCGCGTCGGTGCCGCGCGACGACGCGCCCGCACAGGCTCTTCATCTTCCTCTTCCGTTTCGAGTGTGAGGCCGAGCCTGCCCCACGCGACTTCGCCGGCGAGGCAGAGGTGCTCGAGGTCGTCCAATCGATAGTCGGCAATACGCGCGGGCAACACGTCGCGCTCCCACGCCGGCCCCGGGATCTCGATGCCGCCGAGCTGACGAACGATCTCGCGGATCCCTTCCCGCCCGTGGAGCCGCGTCTCGCGATCGAGGTGCTGCCAGCGGAAGAGGAAGCGGTGGAGGTCGGCGATCGAGACCGGCTCGATCTCGCGGCGGAGCCGACCGAGCGTGAGGCGGTGGATGCGCGCGAGGAGGCCGCGCTCGCACCATTCTTCCTCGGTGCTGCCGGGGGTGAAGCGGCCGCGGAGGACGCCGCCTTCGGACTCGATGCGCGCAAGCTCGATCTCGACTAGCGTCGTGGGAAGCCCGAGCCTGTCGCCGAGCGCAGCCGCGGTCGTCGGTCCGACGACGTCCATCCAGCCGCGGACGACCGAGAGAGCTGCCGCGTCCGCATCGACTGGATCTACCGCGAAATCGACGTCGGGAACGAAGCGGGCCGAGGGGAAGAGAGCGCGAGCGACACCCGTGCGCTCGGTTGCCACCCAATGGGTCGCCTCCACGAGCGTCGCGCGACCAGTTGCGACGAGCTCCTGAAGCCACGCGGCCCACGCCGTCGCGACGGCGGTCGGCAAAATGCCAACCGAGAGCATGAAGTCGTGCACTTCGTCCGCGTCGCGTGGCTCGGGCGCCGCTTGCCGGCGGACCTCGGTGATCGCGGCGGCATCGAGCGCGCCGAGGCCGCTCGCGAGGTCGGGGTCGACGCGGCGAAGCGAGACCGCCCGCGCGCGGCGCTCCTCGAGCGGGGCGTCGTCGAGATAGGCGTACGGGTTCGCGTTCAGGATCTCGTGCGACATCGGCGAAGGCGCGAGCGTCTCGACGGCGACGGTGCGGATCTCGCCGCGCTCCAATCGGTCCAAAACGAGCTTGAGCCCCTTCGCGTCCATCGCTTCGTAGAGGCAGTTCGAGATCGTCTCTTTCACGAGCGGGTGATCGACGAGCTCGATCGGGCCCGGGTGGTTGTCGCCGCAGGCGACCTGCGCAGGGAAGACCGCGGCGAGGAGATCCTCGGCGCGCATGCGCTGCAGCGCGACGGGCACTTTCTTGCCGCCGGAGAAGCGCAGCAGCGCGAGCGATCGCGTCGCGTTCCAGCGCCAGCGATTCGTGAACATCGGCGAGACGAGCGCCGCCTGCGTGAGGTCTTCGAGGTACGAGCGCGGCCGCACCATCGAAAAGACCGAGTCGAGCGGGAAGCTGTGCTGCTCGCCGAGCGAGATCACCACGCCGTCGTCCGTCGCCGCCGCCTGGAGCTCGAAGTCGAAGCTCACGCAGAAGCGCTTCCGGAGCGCGAGGCCGAGAGCGCGGTTGATGCCGCTGCCGTAGGGCGAGTGAACGATCAGCTGCATGCCGCCGGCTTCGTCGAAGAAGCGCTCGGCGACGATCGTGTCGAGGGTCGGCATCGCCCCGAGCACGGCCATCGTGTCGGCGACGTAGACGAAGATCTGCTCCGCGCCCGCGCGATCGACGCCGGTCTCGCGGACGAGGAGCTCGATCGCCGCGGCAGGATCGCGACGGAGCTCGGCGACGTTTCTTCGTAGATCCGCGACGGCTGCAGAGAGCTCGAGCGTCCGTCCCGGCGCTTCGCCCATCCAGAACGGGATCGTCGGCGTCGCGCCCTCGGCGTCGTGCACGCGGATGCGGCCGGCCTCGACGCGCTTGATCCGCCACGTCTTGTTGCCGAGGAGGAACACGTCGCCGGCGAGGCTCTCGACCGCGAAGTCCTCGTTCACCTTGCCGATGAAGCCGGCCGTCACGTCGTCGACGACGTCGTAGTCGGCCGTGTCGGGGATCGCGCCGCCGCCGGTGATCGCTGCGAGCCGCGCGCCGCGGCGCGCGCGGAGCATGCCGTTCACGCGGTCGTAGTGGAGATGCGCGCTCCGCCGGCCCTTTCGGCTGGCGACGCCCTCGGCGAGCATCTCGAGCACCTGGTCGAAGTCTTTCCGCTCGAGCGCGCGGAACGGATAGGCGCCGCGCACGAGCGCGAGCATCTCCTCGACCGAGATCTCGTCGCTCGCGGTCGTCGCGACGATCTGCTGCGCGAGGATGTCGAGCGGGGTCTCGAAGACTGCGACGCGGTCGAGATCGCCCGCGCGAACCGCGCGCACGAGCGCCGCCGCCTGCACGAGCTCATCCCTGGTCAGCGGAAACAAAATCCCCTTCGGCACCGCGCCGAGCCAGTGGCCGGAGCGCCCGACTCGCTGGAGCAGCGTGGCGATCGCGCGCGGTACGCCGAGGTGGCAGACGAGGTCGACGTGTCCGACGTCGATGCCGAGCTCGAGCGAGGCGGTCGCGACGACCACGGAAACCGTCCCGCTCTTCAAGCCCTCTTCGGCGGCGAGCCGCACGGTCCGCGAAAGGCTCCCGTGATGCGCCGCGACCTTGCCTTCGCCGAGCCGCTCGGTGAGCTCGTGGGCGACCCGCTCGACGAGCCGGCGCGTGTTCGTGAAGACGATCGTCGTGCGGTGCGCCTGCGAGAGCTCGACGATCCGGTCGTAGATCTCGGCGCGCATCTCGTGCGAGGCGATCGGGCCGAGCTCGATGTCCGGCGTCTCGATCGAGAGGTCGATCGTGCGTATGTGCCCGGCGTCGACGATCGCGCAATCCGGCGTGCCGTTCTCCGAGATCCGCCCCGTGCCGACGAGCAGCCGCGCGATCTCCTCGATCGGCTTCTGCGTCGCCGAGAGGCCGATGCGCTGCAGGCGCCGCCCGCAGAGCCGGTCGAGCCGCTCGAGCGAGAGCGCGAGATGCGCGCCGCGCTTGTCCGCGGCAAGCGCGTGGATCTCGTCGACGATCACGGTCTCCGCGGAAGCGAGGAGCCGGCGCGACTTCTCGGCGGTGAGGAGTATGTAGAGCGACTCAGGAGTCGTGATCAGCACATGCGGCGGGTGCCGCAGATGGAGCTGACGCTCGGCGACCGGCGTGTCGCCGCTTCGCACGGCGACGCGGATCGCGCCGAGATCGAGGCCCTCTCGCTCGGCGAGCTCACGGATCCCGCCGAGCGGCACGCGCAGGTTCTTCTCGATGTCATTCCCCAGTGCCTTCAGGGGCGACACGTAGATGACGGAAACACCGTCCTCGAGGCTCGCCGCCGCCGCGCGCTCGACGATGCGATTCAGGCTCCAGAGAAACGCGGCGAGCGTCTTACCGGAGCCGGTCGGTGCGGCGATCAACGTGTCGCGCCCGGAAGCGATCGCCTGCCAGCCCGTTTCCTGCGGCGCGGTCGGGCCGGCGAAGGTGGACTCGAACCAGCGCTCGACCAGGGGATGAAAGGGAACGCGGGACATCGCTCGCCGGTTGTAGCCGATCCGGATAGAGCGGCATAGAGAAGGCGAAAGTCCGTCGCGAAAATTTCTTCTCATGGACGACCTCGTTCTCCATCTCGCTCCGCAAACGCCCGCGTCGCGCGCCGCGCGGTGGGCCCTCGCGCGGAAAGGCCTCGTCGCGCGCCTCGTCGAGGTTGCGCCGGATGCGCGGCTCGTCGAGGACGTCGGCCCGCCGCTCCTCGAAATCGCCGGCGTGCCGGTCGCGGGCTTCCGCCCGATCGCCTTTCGCCTCGAGCGCGCGCATCCCGAGCCGTCGTTCTTCCCCGCGGACTCGCGGCGCCGGAATCAGGCGGGTACGCTCGCCGAGTTCGCCGAGTGCGTGGTCGAGCCGCTCCTCGAGCGCGCCCATCGCGAGCCCGGCGATCTCGCCGAGCTCGGCTCCGCGCTCTCGCAAGTGCGCGACGCGATCCGCCACGGCGCGCTCGATCGCGGCGAAGCGCACCTCGGCGACATCGCGGTCGCCGCCGCGCTCGTCTCGGTCGCCGAGATCGCCGAGCTCCGCTTTGCGCGCGACTACGCGGACCTCGCCGCTTACGTGGAGCGCGTGCGCGCGCTCTGTGTGGCGGACTGAAACGCGCTTGCGCGGCTCCGGTCGTTTAACGATGATTCACTCATGATTCGTCTCGAGCGCGACGGCGCGGTCGCGACGCTCGTCTTCGACCGGCCGGAAGCGCGGAACGCGTTCACGCCGGAGATGAGCCTCGCGTTCGGCGCGCGGCTCCGCGAGCTTCGCGAAGACGAATCGCTCCGCGTGCTCGTGCTGACGGGCGCCGGCGATGCGTTCTCGGCCGGCGCGGATCTCAAGGCGCTGGGCTCGGCCGACCGGCTCGGCCGCCCGCCCGAAGTCGGCTACGAGCGCGTGCGTGCCGCGGGGCTCCGCACCGAAGACCTCATGGAGTTCCCGCGGCCGACGATCGCGGCGGTGAACGGCCCGGTCGCGGGCTTCGCGCTCGCGCTCGCTCTCGCCTGCGACGTCGTGCTCGCCGCCGAGCGTGCGAAGCTCGCGTTCTCCTTCAGCAAGATCGGCTACGTGCCGGACGCGGGGCTCTCGTGGATCCTGCCGAGACTCGTCGGCCTCTCGCGCGCGAAGGAGCTCTTCTTCCGCGGCGCGACGATCGGCGCGAAGGAAGCCGCCGAGCTCGGGCTCGTGAGCCGCGTGGTCGCCGACGACGCGCTCGCGGAGGAGACGCGGACTCTCGCGAAGGAGATCGCCGGGCGGCCGGCGACGGCGCTCCGCTTCGGCAAAGCGATCTTGAATCGCGCGCACGAGGCGGACTTCCGCACGGTCGTCGACGAGGAGGCGTACGCGCAGGGCATCCTCGGCACGACCGAGGAGCACAAGGCCGCGGTGCGCGCGTTCGTCGAGAAGAAGAAGGGATAGAGGAATGTTGCTGCAGAATCGCGTGGCGATCGTGACCGGAGCGGGCAGGGGAGTCGGGCGCGCCGTCGCGCTCGAGCTCGCGCGCGAGGGCGCGGCCGTCGTGGTCAACGATCCCGGAGTTTCGCTCCAGGGCGAGACGACGGCCGAGCGGCCCGCGGACGAGGTCGTCGCCGAGATCCGCGCCGCTGGCGGTCGCGCGGTCGCGAGCTACGACTCCGTCGCGGAGTTCGCCTCGGCGGGACGGATCGTCCAGACGGCAGTTCGCGAGCTCGGCGGGCTCGACATCCTCGTTAACAACGCGGGCATCGTCCGCGATCGCACGCTCGCGAAGATGGGCGAGGACGAGTTCGACGCCGTTTTGGCGGTGCACCTGAAGGGTACGTTCAACATGACCCGCCACGCGGTCGAGGTGATGAAGGAGAAGAGCTACGGCCGGATCGTCAACATGACGTCGCTCGCCGGACTCAAGGGCAACTTCGGGCAGACGAACTACTCGGCGGCGAAGGCCGGCATCGTCGGTTTCACGATCACCGCGGCGATGGAGCTGAAGCGCGCGGGCATCACCGTGAACGCGTTCGCGCCGCGCGCGACCACGCGGATGACGGGCTCGATTCCCGGCGAGAAGGACCCCGTGAAGAACCGCGGTCCGGAGACGAACCCGGAGCACAACGCGCCGCTCATCGCGTTCCTCGCGTCCGAGCGCGCGGGCCACGTGACGGGACAGATTTTCGGAAAGGGCCGCCCCGGCCCCGATCGCTACGCGTTCGTCATCTATTCCTACCCGCGCGAGATCGCCGAGATCGTGCGCGAGACGCCGTGGACGCCGGAAGAGGTCGCCGAGCGCTTCGAGGCCGCGTTCGCGGGCGCACTCCAAGACGGGAAGATTACCCTTTAGGGTCTCCCCCTCACCCGGCGGCATCGCCGCCGACGTCTCCCCAACGGGGAGAGGTGAGGAGAACGGGCTAAAGCTTGGCGAGCTGGGCGTCGAGCTCGCGCACGCGGGCGCGGTTCCGGAGCTGTGCGCGCACGCGCGCCCAGAGCTCGGACTTCACCACCGGCTTGGCGAGGAACTCGCTGACGCCGAGCCGCATGCCGGCGGCGCGCGTCTGCGTGTCGTCCTTGCCCGTCAGCAGGATCACGGGAATCGCGCGTGTCCGCTCGTCGGCGCGGAGCCGCTCGCAGACCTCGAGCCCGTCCATCTCGGGCATCAGCACGTCGAGCAAGATGCAATCGACGTCCTGCGCGCGAACGATCCGAAGCGCGGTGGCGCCGCTCGTCGACGGCACGGTGGCGATGCCGTCGAGCGCGAGCATGCGGCAGAGAATGTCGACCGAACGATGATCGTCGTCGACGACGAGGACGGTTCCGAGCTTCTCGGACATCAGATCACCAAGTTTTCCACACCGACGTCGGGCTGGCGACGGCGCAGCTTCGCGACGAGGGTCGTACGCTTCAATCCAAGTAACCTGGCCGCAGCTTGCTTGTTGCCGTGCGTGCGGCGCAAGGCTTCGCCGATCAAACGATCCTCGAACGCTTCGACCGCGCGGTTGAAGTCGAGGCCCTGTTCGCTGACCGTCGGCGCGGGAACGTTATGAATGCCGGCGAACGAACGCATGCCGGGCGGAAGATCGTCGAGCTCGATCTCGTCGTTCTCGCAGAGGATCACGGTGCGCTCGAGGAGATTCTCGAGCTCGCGCACATTGCCCGGCCAGTCGTATTCCCAGAGGCGGACGACGGCGGATTCCGACAATCGCTTCCGCGGTATCCCGTGCGTCGCGACGAGGCGCGCGAGAAAGTGCTCGATCAGCATCGGGATGTCGCTCCTCCGCTCGCGGAGCGGCGGCACGTGGATCGGGATCACGTGGAGGCGATAATAGAGGTCGCCGCGGAAGCGACCCTCGCGGACCTCGACGGCGAGGTCCTTGTTCGTCGCCGCGACGACGCGGACGTCGATCGGGATCGCCTGATCGGAGCCGACCGGCCGAATTTCCCGCTCCTGAAGCACGCGGAGCAGCTTCGATTGGAGGCGCTGGCTCGTCTCGGCGATCTCGTCGAGGAAGATCGTGCCCTTGTCGGCCTGCGGGAAGAGGCCGGCCCGCTGCCGGATCGCGCCGGTAAACGAGCCCTTCTCGTGGCCGAAGAGCTCGGACTCGAGGAGATCGCCCGGCAGCGCGGCGCAATTGACCGGCAGGAACGCGGCGTGCGCACGCTTGCTCGCGGTGTGGAGCGAGCGAGCGATGAGCTCCTTGCCCGTGCCGCTCTCGCCGGTGACGAGAACCGTCGCGTCCGTCGCGGCGACTCGGCGCACGAGGGCATGGATCCGCTCGATCAGCGGATGTTGCCCGATCAGTAGACTCTCTATATGAGCGGCGTTCAGACCCGACCCCTTTTCGGACCACGCCGCCCCTTCCTATCGACCATCAAATTACCATGGCGCCGGCGACGGAACCAAATTCATCGGCAAAAGGGGCAGCTGGACGGAAGGACGGCCGCCGCCCCGAGGACTTGCGGCCGCTCCGAATCACCCCCGGCTTCAATCGCTACGCCGAGGGGTCGGTGCTGATCGAGACGGGCGAGACGCGCGTCATCTGCACGGCCTCGGTGGAGGACTCGGTCCCGGAGTTCCTGGTCGGACGGGGGCTCGGCTGGGTGACGGCGGAGTACGGCATGCTGCCGCGCTCGACCCACACCCGGAACGACCGCGAGGCGCAAAAGGGGAAGATCGGCGGCCGGACGCACGAGATCCAGCGGCTGATCGGGCGGAGCCTCCGCGGCGTCGTCGACCGGCGGCGGCTCGGCGAGCGGAGCGTGCTGATCGATTGCGACGTCCTCCAGGCGGACGGCGGCACGCGGACCGCAGCGATCACGGGCGCCTGGGTGGCGCTCGCGATCGCCGCGGAGAAGCTCGTTGCGGCGGGCACCTGCAAGGAAAACCCCGTTACGGGCGCAGTTGCCGCGGTGAGCACCGGGATCATCCGCGGCGTGCCGTGCGTCGACCTCTGTTACGAGGAGGATTCCGCCGCCGAGGTCGACATGAACTTCGTCATGAACGACCAGGACGAGTTCGTCGAAGTGCAGGGTACGGCCGAGGGCCGCACGTTCTCGCGCGCGCAGCTCGACCAGATGGCCGACCTCGCGACCGCCGCGATCCGCCGCTTGATCGAGGGCCAGAGGGCCGCGCTCGAGCGCTCGCGCGCGTGAGCCCGGCGGCGCCGCGCGAGATCTACCTCGCGACGGGGAACGCCGGGAAGCTCGCCGAGCTGGCCGAGCTGCTCGGCCTCGGCGATCGCCTGCGCCCGCCGCCCGACCGCTTCGTCCTTCCCGAAGAGACCGGCGCGACCTACGCGGAGAACGCGCTCCTCAAGGCGCGCGCGCTGGCGCGCGCCGTCGGCGCCCCGGCGATCGGCGACGACTCCGGCCTCGAGGTCGAGGCGCTGGGGGGTCGTCCCGGACTCCACTCCGCGCGTTACGCGCCGAGCGACCGCGAGCGGATCGCGCGGCTTCTCTCGGAGCTTCGTGACGTTCCGCCGGCGCGGCGCCGTGCCCGATTCGTCTGCGCGCTCGCGTTCGTTACGCCGGACAGCAGGGAAGACGTCGTCCACGGCGAATGTGCGGGCCGGATCACCGGCGAGCCCCGCGGTGGCGGCGGCTTCGGCTACGATCCCGTCTTCGCCGCGGACGCCCTCGGCGGCCGCACGTTCGGCGAGGCCCCGCCCGAGGAAAAAGCCCGCCTCAGCCACCGCGCCGCGGCCGCCCGCGTCCTGAAATCTCTTTTGCTCCCCGGGCTTGCCAAAACAGACTGATTTGGTAGGGATTTAGGGATACCCGACTCTTTCGGTCGGGTATGGGAGACGCGGCACATGCTGCGAATGACGAGACTCACCGACTACGCGATCATCCTGATGTCCTACCTCGCGGCCCATCCGGGCCGGGTCTGGAACGCGCAAGAGCTGGCCGTCGGCTCTCACCTCCGCCCGCCGACGGTCTCGAAGCTCCTCCGCATCCTGACGCGCGGGGGCCTCCTCGTCTCCCATCGCGGCGCGAAGGGCGGGTATGCGCTCGCGCGCGATCCCGCGGAGATCACGGTCGCTTCGGTCATCGGCGCGCTCGAGGGCCCGATCGCGATCACCGACTGCAACGTCGCCGACAAGGGCTGCGAGCACGAGACGTTCTGCGGCGTGCGGAGCCACTGGCAGAAGATCAATTGGGTCGTCCGTGACGCGCTCGAGAGCGTGACGCTCTCCGACATGGCATCCCCGTCGCCGCTCCTCTGGGCGAAGGGCATGCCGGGGCCTCGTGTCGACCGAAAAGGCGAGCTGAGGCAGTAATGGCGAAAGCAGCGACGACCCGCATCGAAGACCTCGTCAACCGCGAATACGTCGAGGGCTTCGTCACCGACATCGAGTCCGATTCGTTTCCGCCCGGGCTTTCCGAGGACGTCGTTCGCGCGATCTCGGCGAAGAAGGAAGAGCCGGAGTGGCTGCTCGAGTGGCGGCTCAAGGCGTACCGGCATTGGCTCACGATGAAGGAGCCGACCTGGCAGAACGTCACCTACGCGCCGATCGACTACCAGGCGATCCGCTACTTCGCCGCGCCGAAGCAGGGGCCGAAGTCGCTCGACGAGGTCGATCCGGAGCTCCTCGCGACGTACGAGAAGCTCGGCATTCCCTTGAAGGAGCGCGAGGCGCTCGCGGGCATCGCGGTCGACGCGGTCTTCGACAGCGTCTCCGTGGCGACGACGTTCAAGGAGAAGCTCTCGTCGCTGGGGATCGTCTTTTCATCCTTCTCCGAGGCGGTGAAGGAGCATCCCGAGCTCGTCCGCAAGTATCTCGGCTCCGTCGTCCCCTACACGGACAACTTCTTCGCGACGCTCAACAGCGCGGTCTTCTCGGACGGCTCTTTCTGCTTCATCCCGAAGGGCGTGCGCTGTCCGATGGAGCTCTCGACGTACTTCCGGATCAACGCCAAGGACACGGGCCAGTTCGAGCGCACGCTGATCGTCGCCGAGGACGACGCCTACGTGTCGTACCTCGAGGGCTGCACTGCGCCGATGCGCGACGAGAATCAGCTCCACGCCGCGGTCGTCGAGCTCGTCGCGCTGGACGGTGCGACGGTCAAGTACTCGACCGTGCAGAACTGGTACCCGGGCGACAAGGACGGCAAGGGCGGCATCTTCAACTTCGTCACGAAGCGCGGCGCGTGCCGCGGTCGGAAATCGAAGATCTCGTGGACGCAGGTCGAGACCGGCTCGGCAATCACCTGGAAGTACCCGGGTGTGATTCTCCAGGGCGACGACTCCGTCGGCGAGTTCTACTCCGTGGCGCTCACGACGAACCGTCAGCAGGCCGACACCGGCACGAAGATGATCCACCTCGGGCGAAACACGAAGTCGACGATCCTTTCGAAGGCGATCTCCGCCGGCCACGGCCAGAACACGTATCGCGGCCTCGTGAAGGTGCAGCGCGGCGCCGAGGGCGCGCGCAACTACACGCAGTGCGACTCGATGCTGATCGGCGACAAGTGCGGCGCGCACACGTTCCCCTACATGGAAGTGAAGAACGCGTCGGCCGTGGTCGAGCACGAGGCGTCGACGTCGAAGATCAGCGAGGACCAGCTCTTCTATTGCATGCAGCGCGGGCTCTCGATGGAGGACGCGGTTTCGATGATCGTTTCCGGTTTCTGCAAGGAAGTGTTCAAGGAGCTGCCGATGGAGTTCGCGGTCGAGGCGCAGAAGCTCCTCGGCGTGAGCCTCGAGGGGGCGGTCGGATGAAGCGCCCGATCCTCGAGATCAAGAACCTCCACGCGAAGGCCGGCGCGGAAGCAATTCTCCGTGGCATCGACCTCGTGATCCGCCCGGGCGAGGTGCACGCGATCATGGGGCCGAACGGCTCCGGCAAGTCGACCCTCGCTCACGTGCTCGCCGGGAAAGAGGGCTACACGGTCACCGACGGCACCGTCCTCTACGAAGGCCGCGATCTGCTCGCCATGTCGGCGGAGGAGCGCGCGCGCGAAGGCGTGTTCCTCGCGTTCCAGTATCCGGTCGAGATCCCCGGCGTCGGCAACACGTATTTCCTCCGCGCCGCGTACAACGCGATCCGCAAGCACCGCGGCGAGGATCCGGTCGACGCCGTCGATTTTCTCTCGCTCGTCCGCCAGAAGATGAAGTCCGTCGACATGGATCCGGGCCTCATGAACCGGCCCGTGAACGTCGGCTTCTCCGGCGGCGAGAAGAAGCGGAACGAGATCCTCCAGATGGCGGTCTTGAACCCGAAGCTCGCGGTCCTCGACGAGACCGACTCGGGTCTCGACATCGACGCGCTCCGCGTCGTTGCGAACGGCGTCAACTCGCTCAAGAACGAAGAGCACGCGGTGCTCTGCGTGACGCACTACCAGCGGCTCCTCAACTATCTCGTCCCCGACTTCGTGCACGTGCTCGTCGAGGGGCGGATCGTGAAGTCCGGCGGCAAGGAGCTCGCCGCCGAGCTCGAGCGGACGGGCTACGCGGCTCACGAAGCCCCTTCGGCGGCATGACTCGCGCGCTTCGCAAGAACGTCGAGCGTGTCTCCGACGTCGACCGCTTCCTCGCCGGCGCGCGCGCGTTACCCACGACGGGTGTCGCGTGGCTCGACGCGCTCCGAACCGGGGCGGCCGAGCGCTTCGCCGAGCTCGGCTTGCCGACGACGCGTCTCGAGGACTGGAAGTACACGAGCGTCGCCCCGCTCGCGCGGCTCGAGCTCGCGGCGGGTGACGGGCACAACCATTCGGCGGACGTCGCCGGCATGCTGCCCGCGGCCGGCATCGGCGGCGGACGTCCGCTGCGGCTCGTGTTCGCGAACGGGCGCTTCGCGCCCGATCTGTCCGCGCGCTCGGGGCTTCCCGCCGGCCTCACGATCGCGAGCCTCGGCTCGGCGACGCGCGCCACGCCGGATCGTTTGCGCGAGACGCTCGCGACGGTCGCCCCGGTCGACGGAGACGCGTTCACCGCGCTCAACACCGCGAACCTCGTCGACGGCGCCGTCATCGACGTCGCGCCGGGTGCGCAGATCGAGGTGCCGATCGAGCTCGTCTTCCTGACCGAAAGCCTCGAGCCCCTGCTCGTGCATCCGCGCGCGCTGATCGTCGCCGGCGAGGGCAGCCGCGTGACGATCGTCGAGACGCACCTCGGCCGCGGACCGGCACCGTACGCCTCGAACGCGGTCACGGAGATCGCGATCGGCGCGGATGCGACCGTCACGCACCTCCGTATCCAGCGCGAGTGGGAGGAGGCGTTCCACGTCGCGAACGTGTCCGTGCGGCAGGCTCGCGGCAGCCGTTTCGCCTCGACGTCGGTCGCGCTCGGCGCACTGCTCTCGCGGAGCGCGCTCTCGACGCGCCTCGAGGGCGAGGGTGCGAGCTGCTCGCTCGACGGCCTCTACCTCGCGCGCGGCGCGCAGCACGTCGATCACCACACCTTGATCGACCACGTCGCCTCGGCGACGAAGAGCCGCCAGCTCTACAAGGGCGTGCTCGCCGATCGCGCGACGGGGATCTTCAACGGCAAGGTGATCGTGCGCGCCGACGTGCGCGGCGCCGACGCCGGGCAGGTGAATCGCAACCTCCTGCTTTCCGAGCACGCCACGGTGAACACGAAGCCCGAGCTCCAGATCCTCGCGGACGACGTGAAGTGCTCGCACGGCGCGACCGTCGGGCGATTGGACGAGAGCGCGATCTTCTATCTGCGTGCGCGCGGCATCGGCGCCGACGAAGCGCGGCGGCTCCTGCTCTACGCGTTCGCGAGCGAGATCGCCGACCGTCTCGAGATCGAGGGGCTCCGCGCGCGTCTCGCCGACGAGATCTGGGGCCGCTTCGGCGATCCACGAGAAGGAGCGCCGCGATGAGCCGCGCGAGGGCGACCGATCCGGTCGCGTCTTTCGACGTCGAGCGCGTGCGCGCCGACTTCCCGATCCTTCACCAGCAGGTGAACGGCCGGCCGCTCGTCTATCTCGACAACGCGGCCTCGGCGCAGAAGCCGACCGCGGTGCTCGACGCCGTCCGACGTTTCGACGAGACGACGTACTCGAACATCCATCGCGGCGTCCACTGCTCTCCGAGCGCGCGACGGACGCCTTCGAGCAGGCGAGGGGCAAGGCGCAGCGCCTCCTCCACGCGGCCGATCCGCACGAGATCGTCTTCCTGCGCGGCACGACCGAAGCGCTGAATCTCGTCGCTTCGAGCTTCGGGAAGAGCCTCGAGCCCGGCGACGAGGTGATGCTCACCTGGATGGAGCATCACTCGAACATCGTGCCGTGGCAGATGCTCCGCGACGAGCGCGGCATCACGCTCGTGGTCGCGCCGGTCGACGATCGCGGCGAGCTCGATCTCGACGCGCTCGAGAAGCTCTTCTCGCCCCGCACCAAGGTCGTCGCCGTCACGCACGTCTCGAACGCGCTCGGCACCGTCAACCCGATCGCCGAGATCGTCGAGATCGCGCATCGCCACGGCGCGATCGTCGTCGTCGACGGCGCGCAGGCCGCGCCGCACATGCAGGTCGACGTGCAGGCGCTCGGCTGCGACTTCTACGCGTTCTCGGGGCACAAGCTCTTCGGCCCGAGCGGCATCGGCGTGCTGTACGGGCGGAAAGAGCTGCTCGAGAAGCTCCCGCCGTATCAGGGCGGCGGCAGCATGATCGCGTCGGTCACGTTCGACGAGACGCGCTATGCGAAGCCGCCCGCGCGCTTCGAGGCGGGCACGCCGAACATCACGGGCGCGATCGGGCTCGGCGCGGCGATCGACTACCTCGAGGGAATCGGCTTCGAGACGATCACCGCGCACGAAGGCCGCTTGCTTGCTTTGGCGACGGAGCGCCTGAGCGAGATCCCGGGCGTCCGGCTGATCGGCACCGCGCGGCGGAAGGCAGCCGTCGTATCGTTCGTGATCGACGGCGTTCATCCGCACGACGTCGGCACGATCCTCGACCATGAGGGCGTGGCGATCCGCGCCGGGCACCACTGTGCGCAGCCGCTCATGGATCGCTTCCAGGTGCCGGCGACGGCGCGGGCTTCGTTCGCGTTCTACAACACGTTCGAGGAGGTCGACGCGCTCGTCGCGGGGATCCGCAAGGTGATCGAGGTGTTCAAGTGAGCGAGCTTCGCGATCTCTATCAGGAGATCATCCTCGACCACGGCCGGAAGCCGCGGAATCTCCGCCGCATCGCCGAGCCCGCGAAGAAGGCGGACGGCTTCAATCCGCTCTGCGGCGACAAGTGCACCGTCTACGTCCACGTCGACGGCGACCGGCTGCAGGACGTCGCGTTCGAAGGCTCGGGCTGCGCGATCTCGACGGCATCCGCTTCGATCATGACCGAGGCGTTGAAGGGGAAGACGACGGCCGAAGCCGAGAAGCTCTTCGAGCGCTTCCACGGGCTCGTCACCGGGAAGGGAGCGGGCGGCGACGACTCGCTCGGCAAGCTCGAGGTGTTCGCCGGCGTCTCGGAGTTTCCCGCGCGCGTGAAGTGCGCCTCGCTCGCTTGGCACACGCTTCGCGCCGCGCTCCACGAGGCGGCGGAGCCCGTCAGCACGGAGTAAAAAAGATGAGCGATTCGATCGACGTCAAAGAGCTCGAGCAGAAGGTGATCGGTGCGCTGAAGACCTGCTACGACCCGGAGATCCCGTGCGACATCTACGAGCTCGGCTTGATCTACTCGGTCAAGGTCGAGACCGACGGCAAGGTCGACGTTCAGATGACGCTGACCTCGCCGGCGTGCCCCGTCGCCGGCTCCCTACCGCCCGAGGTCGAGACGAAGGTGAAGGGCGTCGAGGGCGTCGCCGACTGCAAGGTCGAGGTCGTCTGGGACCCGCCGTGGAATCCGGCGATGATGTCCGAGGCGGCGAAGCTCGACCTCGGCATGGCCTGAAAACGAAGAGGGCGGCGGGTTTCCCCGCCGCCCTCGGTTTTTGGGCCGGCTAACGCGTCAGTCGTTCACGTCTTCGCAGTTCGCGAACGAGTTCGACCCATTCTCGTCGATGCAGGTGTCGTCGTCCTTGCCGCCGTTGATGATGTCGTCGCCCTTGTTGCCGAGCAGCACGTCGCGGTCCCCGCCGCCCTTGATGAAGTCGTTGCCGCTGCCGCCCTTCAAGAAGTCGGAGTCACCACCGCCGCGAATGATGTCGTTGCCGCTGCCGCCGCAGAGGATATCGGCGCCGCCGCGGCCCTTGATCTCGTCGTTGCCGCCCTTGCCGTGAATGACGTCGTCGGTGTCCGTACCGATGATCAAGTCGTTGCCGGTCGTGCCGACGACTGTAGACGGTAGGCCGTTGCAGATCTTCGGCTCCGGTGTGGGCGTAGCGGTCGGACCAGGCGTGTTCGTCGGTCCCGGCGTGTTCGTCGGTCCCGGTGTGTTCGTCGGTCCCGGCGGGATCGTCGGCGTCGGGAGGATCGGGCATGAGCCGGTGACCAGGTCGAGGCGCCAACTGAGGAGCGTGCCGCTCGTGTCGTCCGGCGCACCCCCAATTGGGTCGAAGTCGTCGGCGATCCGCAGCGTCCAGGTTCCGTTCGGATTCTCACCGATGAACGCGCCGAGCGCTTCCTCCGGCACCAGCGTGAGAGCGGTCGTATTCGTCGCGTAGCTGCGGTCCGTCACCAAGTTGGGATTGGAAGTATAGGGCAGCGCGCCGGCAGGATCGGCTTGATCGTCCCACAAGGTGCCGTTGAACGTGACGCTCTGGGCACCACCGTTGTCGGTGGTCAGCGTGACGATCGTTCCGAACGGCGAGATCAAGACCATCTCGATGTCATCAGGGTTCGCGTGCGTGATCGTCGTTCGCACGTTGACGTCGGTGACGAAGTTGTCGGTCGTATTCACCGCGAGCGCCGACGAGAGTACCGCGGTGTTCGCGATCGCGTCGGCGGTGTTGTTCTGGAAGGCTTCGCTCACCTCCGTGGGGGCCGAAGCCTGTGCGGCGATCGAGAGCTGCCATGAGTCCAAGCTTCCTTGGACCCCTGCGGAGTCGTCTCGTACCGTCAAGATCCAGATGCCGTTCGGGTTCTCGCCGAAGAAAGCGGACATCGCCTCTTCCGGAACGAGCGGCGTCACCGTGTCGTCTGCATACACGAAGTCGGAGGCGACTTGCGGACTTCCCGCAGTCGGCACGTCGCTCGCGGGGTCGGCATCATCGTCCCAGAGCGTGCCGTTGAAGACATTGTCGAAAGCCCCCCCGTTGTCCGTCGTCAACGTGACGATGGTGCCGGCCGGCGAGGTGAGCGTGACGTCCAGATCCGCGGAAAAATCGTGCGTGATGAAGGTCTGCGCGTTGACGTCCATGATGAACGTCGGCTGGCCCGAGACCGTGATCGACGAGGTGATCTGCGAGGCGTCCGTCACCACGATCGGCGTATCCGTGCTCGTGAACGGCCCCGCGGACGCGGGGATCGTGCAATTCTGGGCTCCGACTTCCGTCATGAACGGAGCCGCCAACATCCCCACCGCCAACATACCGATGACCCGATTCATGCTCGAGCCCCCCTTTGCATCCACTCGATCTGGATGAGGATTCGTACCACGGCGGTCGATGAGGAGTCCAACCCGCCGATTCGGGCAAAAAAAAGCCCGCGAGGACTTGCCTCGCGGGCTTTGCGACTCGAGGTCGCGACCGATTGGTTAGTGCACTTCCTCGGTCGTCGTCGTGGTCGTCTTCTTCTCGAGCGTCGCGGCCGGCTTCTGAACCTCGACGCGCGTGACGATCATCTGATCGCCTTCCTTCACGTAGTGGATCGTCGCGGGCTGGTTCTTCACGGAATCCATCGTCACCGTGTTGCCGCCCGAGTCCACCCACGTGGTGCGCTCATTGTAGGTATAGCTCATCGGCGCCGGCGCCTTCTCCGATCGAATCACGATCGTCTTGCTCGGCGCCTGCACGTCCGAGACGGTGCCGGAATACGTCGTGGTGGTCGTCTTCGACGAAGACGTGACCATCTCCGCGCCGAGCGGAGCGGCCGTCGCGATCGCCAAACCGAGCGCGAACGACGTCGACGTCACGAGCAGCGAACGCTTTGATCTCGTCATAAAGGGAACCTCCTTTTCGGATACAGGATCAAACACCTTCGCCGCGCTTCGGTGGCGCGCGCCGAAACCCCGTGACCCAAGGGGCCTTCGGTTGTTTGTGATTCATCGAGAGAAAGGAGGCGTCGAACATGAAAGGCGCTTTTTTGCTTCTGCTCGCGACGACCGCATTCATCGCAGCGTGCTCCAACGACGCTACGACGCGGCGCGTGACGACCAGCACGACCACGACGTCGCAACCGCGACCGAGTGAGCGCACCGTCATCCTGACCGAGCCTCAGGCAACGAATCAGGAGACGATCATTCTCCAGCAGCCGAAGCCGCCGGTGACGACGCACTCGACGTATCGTGTCGAGACGCACAGCGAGGAATAGCTCCCGGCCAGCGACGAAGCGCGTCGCGCGCGGACTCCGGCATGTGAGCGATCGCATGCCGGGCGTCCGTCGCGCGCGCATGGGCAAAGGATTCGTCTATTTCGATGCGCGCGGACGACGCGTCCGTCGCGCGTCTGCGCTCGCGCGCTTTCGCGCGATCGTGATCCCGCCGGCATGGACCGAGGTGTGGATCTGTCCGTCGCCGGACGGCCACATCCAAGCCGTCGGGCGTGACGCGCGCGGGCGCAAACAATATCGCTATCACGAGGCGTGGCGCCGCTCGCGCGATCGCACGAAATTCGAGCGCATCGTCGAGCTCGCGCGACGGCTGCCGGGGATCCGACGCCGCCTTCGGCGTGACCTGGCGCTTCCCGGCTTGCCGCGCGAGAAAATTCTCGCCGCCCTGGTGCGGCTCCTCGAGGGAACGCAGATCCGCATCGGCAACCGTGAGTACCAGCGGGACAACGGCTCGTTCGGTGCCACCACGCTGCGCAACCGCCACGTGAAGGTGAGCGGCGGCCGGTTGCGATTCCGCTTCGTCGGCAAGGGCGGCAAGCTCCACGAGCTGGAGCTCCACGACACGAAGCTCGCCCGCATCGTTCGCCGCTGCCAGGAGCTCCCCGGCCAAGAGCTCTTTCAATACGTCGACGAGGACGGTTGCGTGCAGACGATCGGCTCGAGCGACGTGAACTCCTACCTGAAGGAGATCAGCGGCGAGGAGTTCACCGCGAAGGACATCCGCACGTGGTCCGCGACGGCGCGAATGGCGAAGCGGCTCGACCGGCTCGGCCCGGCCCGCACTCGCGCGATGGCCGAACGAAACGTGGCGAGCGCGATCGCGGAGGTCGCGGCGGATCTCGGCAACACGCCGACGGTCTGCCGCAACCACTACGTTCAACCGTCGGTGATCGAGGCGTACCTCTCGAGCGCGAAAAAGAAGAGGCCCCCAGTCCGTGGGCCTCGATGAGCTTGACGCCTAACCTTTTTTCACCGTGCCTGGACCACCTCGATGATCGAGGTCACCTTCTTGACGATCTCACGTTCGACGTCCGGCGCGGAAAACTCGTCGAGCTTCCAGCAGGCGAACTGCTCGGGCCCCTCGGCGTTCCCCGCCTTCAGATAGGCGCAGAGGTCGCGGTGTTCGGTGCGACCGATGATCACGATCTCTTGCGCACGTGCGCGAGTAGAGAAATGCAGAAGGACGGAGCGACCACGATCTGCGCCGCAGGCGAGTGAGTCGACTTCCTTCACTTGCGGCCTGAAGCCGTCGTTTGCGAGCTCGCGGGCGATCTCGTCGAAGACTGGTCGGACGGCAGTCTTCAAGAGTGTTGCCAGCTGCGTGCGCAGCTCCTCGAGCTCTCTTTGCTTCCTTTCGTGGGCTTCGTTCGCCGCCTCGAATCGCTCGCGATACGAGCGAACCGCTGCGGCCAGTTCTTCCCTCAGCTGCTGGTCCATTGACCCCCCTCCCTGCACGACGAGTATGCGTCCAGCATACCAGGGAGGGGGCCTTCGGCCGCATTCCCCTGAAAGGAAAAACCCCCGGGGTCACCGAGGGTCCTTCGAAGTGGGGCGTGGAGGGGTCGAACCTCCGACCCGGTGATTAAGAGTCACCTGCTCTACCAACTGAGCTAACGCCCCGAGAGCAGCCGGTTATCGAGGAAACGACGACCAAGCTCAAGTCGCTTCGGCGCGTCGGAGAGAAGAGGTGAGGGTGAGTGATGGGACTTGAACCCACAACACCTGGTGCCACAGACCAGTGCTCTACCTATTGAGCTACACTCACCATGGAGTCGACCATCCTCTCTATGGTCTCGCTCCGGCGTTGTCGAGGCACGCGCCAGGAGGGAATCGAACCCCCGACCTACGGCTTAGAAGGCCGTTGCTCTATCCGACTGAGCTACTGGCGCTCGCTCCTCGAAATCGGGGTGAGAGGATTTGAACCTCCGACCCCCTGCGCCCAAGGCAGGTGCGCTACCAGTCTGCGCCACACCCCGCGAAGCGAAACCTTTCGCGGCTACCATAGGGTCTCGTTTGGCTCAATGCAAAGTCGCGCGGGACGCGGCTTTCCTTTGATTCCGTCCGCCGCTAGAGGGGATCGATCGGGGAGCCCTGCGAGAGTGGCGGAACTGGCAGACGCACCAGACTTAGGATCTGGCCCCGCAAGGGATGGGGGTTCAATTCCCCCCTCTCGCACTTTGCTTCGCTGCGCTCAGCTTCGTGTTCGAGGGTGACTTGGTCGTCCGGGTCGACGATTGTGTCGTCGACCCGGAGGTGCGACTCCCCCAAAGTAGGAAAGGATTCGGATGCAGGTCTCGGTAGAAGAAGTGAACACGACGCGGCGGAAGCTCGCGATCGAAGTGCCGGTCGAGCAGGTGAGCTCGGAGATCGACCGTGCGTTCGGACGCGTGCAGCAGAACGCCCACATCAAGGGGTTTCGCCAGGGCCGCGTGCCGCGCGCGATCCTCGAGAAGTATTTCGGCGATCAGGTGCGCGCCGAGGTGCTCTCGCAGCTGATCGAGCACAGCTTCGCCGATGCGATCCAGCAGTCCGGGCTCCGGCCGGTCGGACAGCCCGAGATCGTGCCCGAATCGATCGCGCCGGGAACGCCCCTTCGCTACCAGGCGACCGTCGACATCCTGCCGGAGATCCACATCGTCGACGCGGCCGGCGTCGCGGCGAAGCGGCCCGTCCGGGAAGTCGTCGACGCGGACGTCGAGCGCGCGCTCACGGACGTCCGCGAGTCGCTCGCGGAGCTCCGCCCGATCGAAGATCGGACGCAGCCGGCACGCGGCGATTTCGTCGTCCTCGACTACACCGCCAAGTTCGAGGGCGAGAAGGCCGGCGAGCCGAAGCGCGAGAACCGCATGGTCGAGGTCGGCGGCGGGTCGATGCCACCCGAGATCGACCTCGCGATCCAGTCGATGTCCGTCGGTCAGGCGCGCGTCGTGCCCGTCACGTATCCGACCGAGGGCGCCGATCCGAAGGTCGCGGGCAAGACCGTCGAGTTCGAGATCACGCTGCGCGGCCTTCGCGAGAAGGTGTTGCCGCCCGTCGACGACGACCTCGCGCGCGAGCACGGCGACGCCGAGACGCTCGACGAGCTCCGCGCGAAGCTCCGCGAGCGCATCACCGCTTCGATTCGCCACGCTGCCGACGAGCAGGTGCGCGATCAGCTCGTCGACGCGCTCCTCGAGAAGAATCCCTTCGAGGTGCCGAAGTCGATGGTCGATCGCCAGACGGAGTCGCTCGCGAACGAGCTGTTCCGGAGCGCGCGTGGCGCCGAATCGCTCCGCGGCGACGAAGCGGCGATGACGAAGCTGAAGGAAGAGCTACGCCCGCGTGCCGAGCGGCAAGTTCGTGCCGCTCTTGCGCTGGAGACGCTGGCGAAGCAGGAGAAGATAGAAATCAGCGCGAGTGACGTCGAGGCACGCATCGACGCGATGGCGTCACAGGCTGGGGAGCACGCGGAGCGGCTTCGCGCCGCCTACGGAAGGGAGGAGGTTCGTGAGGAGTTGCAGGCACGTCTCGTTCGCGAGCGCGCGCTCGAATGGATCGTCGAGCACGCTGCGATCGAGGACGTCGTCGTACCGGCGGACGTCGTTGCGCCGCCGGATGCGACCCGCTAGACTCCGAATCGAATCGTGACGACGATGAATCTGGTACCGATCGTCATCGAGCAGACGGGAAGAGGCGAGCGGGCGTACGACATCTTTTCCCGGTTGCTCAAGGACCGGATCGTGTTCCTCGGCTCGCCGGTCGTGGACGAGGTCGCGAACCTCATCACTGCGCAGCTCCTCTTCCTCGAGTCCGAAGATCCCGAGAAGGACATCCACTTCTACATCAACTCGCCCGGCGGGTCCGTTTCTGCCGGGCTCGCGATCTACGACACGATGCAATACATCCGCCCGCCCGTCTCGACGCTCTGCCTCGGACAGGCGGCGAGCATGGCGGCCTGGCTCCTCGCGGCGGGCGCGAAGGGCAAGCGCTTCGCGCTGCCGCACTCGCGCATCATGATCCACCAGCCTCTGGGTGGCGCTCAGGGGCAAGCCACCGACATCGATATCCAGGCGCGCGAGATCCTGCGAATCCGCGAGCAGATGAACAACATCCTCGTCAAGCACACCGGTCAGAACATGGGCAAGGTCCAGCGCGACACCGAGCGCGACTTCTTCATGACTGGCAAGCAGGCGGTAGAATACGGCATCTGCGACGAAGTGATCGTCACCAGACCGAACAAGAAGCCTTGAAGAGAGCAGGGTAGAGGAGATCGATGGCGAAACACGGCGACGATCGGGGCGGGAATCTCGTCTGTTCCTTCTGCGGCAAGAGCCAGGACGAAGTCCGGAAGCTCATCGCCGGACCGACCGTCTACATCTGTGACGAGTGCATCGACCTCTGCAACGACATCATCGCCGAGGAGTGCGATCAGGAAGAAGGTCTCGCTTCGACCTCCTCGGTCCCGAAGCCGAACGAGATCAAGCGCGTCCTCGACCAGTACGTGATCGGCCAGGAGCGCGCGAAGAAGATCCTCTCGGTTGCCGTCCACAACCACTACAAGCGAATCGACAGCCAGCTCGTCACCGGTGACGTCGAGCTCCAGAAGTCGAACATCCTGCTGATCGGGCCGACCGGCTCGGGCAAGACGCTTCTCGCTCAGACGCTGGCGCGGTTCCTACAAGTCCCGTTCACGATCGCCGACGCGACGAGCCTCACGGAAGCCGGCTACGTCGGCGAGGACGTCGAGAACATCATCCTCTCGCTGCTGCAGAACGCCGACTACGACGTCGAGAAGGCGCAGCGCGGCATCGTCTACATCGACGAGATCGACAAGATCGCGCGCAAGGGCGACAACCCTTCGATCACGCGCGACGTTTCCGGCGAGGGCGTGCAGCAGGCGCTCTTGAAGATCATCGAGGGGACGATCGCGAGCGTGCCGCCGAAGGGCGGGCGCAAGCACCCGCAGCAGGAGTTCCTCCAGGTCGACACGACGAACATCCTCTTCGTCTGCGGTGGGGCGTTCGTCGGGCTCGAGGAGCTCATCCGGCGCCGCATCGGCATGAAGGGCATGGGCTTCGGCGCGGACATCCGCCGGAAGGACGAGCGCACGGTCTCCGAGCTCCTGGCGGAGGTGCAGCCCGAAGACCTCCTCAAGTTCGGCATGATCCCCGAGTTCATCGGGCGTCTGCCGGTCGTCGCCACGCTGGAAGAGCTCGATGAGCCGGCGCTGGTGCGCATCCTGAAGGAGCCGAAGAACGCGCTCACGCGCCAGTACCAGAAGCTCTTCGAGATGGAGAACGTGCATCTCCGCTTCACCGAGGGAGCGCTCGCCGCGATCTCGGGCGAGGCGCTGAAGCGGAAGTCGGGCGCGCGTGGGCTTCGCGCGATCATGGAGAACATCATGCTCGACGTGATGTTCGAGATTCCGTCGCAGCCGACGATCAAGGAAGTCGTGATTACCGAGGAAGTCGCCCGGAATCGCGAGCACCCGATCGTCGTTTACGAGAAAGAGCGTCAGAGCGCCTGAGGGCGCCGGCGTTCTGGAGGAACCACTCGAGTGTCCATGCTGTTCCGGAACGATAAGAAGGATGTGCCGCCCGGCGCTTCGTTGCGCGTCCCGCTGCTCCCCCTTCGTGACATCATCGTCTTCCCGCACATGGTCGTGCCGCTCTTCGTCGGGCGCCAGAAGTCGATCCGCGCTCTCGAAGAGGCGATGGCGAAGCAGAAGTTCATCCTGCTCGCTGCGCAGAAGGACGCGAAGACGAACGATCCGGGCGAAGAAGACATCTTCCCGACCGGGACGCTCGGCACCGTCGTACAGCTCCTCCGGCTCCCCGACGGCACCGTGAAGGTTCTCGTCGAGGGCAAGAAGCGTGCGCGCATCGTCCGCTACGTCGACTCGTCGAGCTTCTTCCTCGTCGACGCGGAGGAGATCGAGGCGCCCGCGAATCGCACGCCCGAGGTCGAGGCGCTGATCCGCTCGGTCAACGCCACGTTCGAGAATTACGTCAAGCTGAACAAGAAGATCCCGCCCGAGATGGTCATGTCGGTCGGCGCGATCGACGAGCCCGGCCGGCTCGCCGACACGATCGTCGCGCACCTCGGGATCAAGATCGAAGACAAGCAGCAGCTACTGGAGATCATCGATCCCGCCGAGCGGCTCGAGAAGGTGCTCACCTTCATGCGCTCGGAGATCGAGATCCTCGAGGTCGAGAAGCGCATCCGCTCCCGCGTCAAGAAGCAGATGGAGAAGACGCAGAAGGAGTACTACCTCAACGAGCAGATGCGGGCGATCCAGAAGGAGCTCGGCGAGAAGGACGAGTTCAAGAACGAGATCCAGGAGCTTGAGGAAAAGATCAAACAGAAGAAGCTGTCGGCCGAAGCGAGGGAGAAGGCGGAGAAGGAGCTGAAGAAGCTCAAGATGATGTCGCCGATGTCCGCGGAGGCGACGGTCGTCCGCAACTACATCGACTGGATCATCTCTCTCCCGTGGCACGACTACACCGAAGACAAGCTCGACATCGAAGACGCCGAGAAGATCCTCGAAGAAGATCACTACGGCCTCGACAAGGTGAAGCAGCGGATCCTCGAGTATCTCGCCGTGCAGACGCTGGCAGGTCAGCTCAAGGGACCGATCCTCTGTCTCGTCGGCCCGCCCGGCGTCGGCAAGACGTCGCTCGGGCGCTCGATCGCGCGTGCGACCGGTCGGAAGTTCGTCCGCGTTTCGCTCGGCGGCGTGCGTGACGAGGCGGAGATCCGTGGCCACCGCCGCACCTACATCGGCGCGCTCCCTGGTAAGATCATCCAGTCGATGAAGAAGGCTGGATCCGGAAACCCGGTCTTCCTGCTCGACGAGGTCGACAAGATGTCGACCGACTTCCGCGGCGACCCGTCGGCGGCGCTCCTCGAGGTGCTCGATCCCGAGCAGAACAATTCGTTCAACGATCACTACCTCGACGTCGACTACGACTTGTCGAAGGTGATGTTCATCACCACGGCGAACACGCTCGATCGGATCCCGCGACCGCTCCAGGATCGCCTCGAGATCATCCGCATCCCCGGTTACATGGAGAGCGAGAAGCTCGCGATCGCGAAGCGCTACCTGGTGAAGAAGCAGCGCGAAGCGAACGGGCTCGAAGACGGTCACGTCGACATCTCCGACAACGCGCTCACCTCGGTCATCCGGCACTTCACGAAGGAGTCGGGCGTCCGGAATCTCGAGCGCGAGATCGCGTCGATCTGCCGCAAGGTCGCGGTCGAGGTCGTGAAGTCCGATCGCAAGGCGCACGTCGTCGTCAATTCGAAGAACATCACGAAGTTCCTCGGCGCGCCGAAGTTCCGGTACGGGCGCGCGGAGGAAGAGGCGAGAGTCGGCGTTGCGACCGGGCTCGCCTGGACCGAGCTCGGCGGCGAGCTCTTGGCGACGGAAGTCACGGTCATGCCCGGCAAGGGCAAGCTCATCATCACCGGCAAGCTCGGCGACGTGATGCAGGAGTCCGCGCAGGCGGCGATGAGCTACATCCGCTCCCGTGCGAACGAGCTCGGCTTCGAGAAGGATTTCTACCAGAAGGTGGACATCCACATTCACGTTCCGGAAGGCGGGATTCCGAAGGACGGCCCGTCGGCCGGCATCACGATGGCGACGGCGCTCGCTTCCGCGCTCACGCGCATTCCGATTCGCCACGACGTGGCGATGACCGGCGAGATCACGCTCCGCGGGCGCGTCCTCCCGATCGGCGGGTTGAAGGAAAAGGTTCTGGCAGCGCATCGTGGTGGGGTGAAGACCGTCCTCGTTCCGCTCGAGAACGAGAAGGACATCCGCGACATCCCGGCCGCGATCTTGAAAACCGTGCGCTTGGTCCTCGTCGACCACATGGACGACGTCCTGAAGCGCGCCTTGGTGCTCGAAGATCCCGATTCGTTCTTGCGCCCGGCCGCGGCCGAGCTCGAACCCAAGACGCCCCCACCCCCGATCTCCCCGGAGGGTAGTGGAGTTCCCGGCGTCGTTGCTCATTGAGCCGATTGGCTCGGTGATCTGTTCGGAGAAAGCATGACCAAGGCAGAACTCGTCGATTCCCTTGCCGCCAAGGCCGCAGTCCCTCGCCCCCGCGCGGAGGAGCTCGTCAATTTCTTCCTCGACGACATCACCGAAGGGCTCCGCAAGGGCGACAAGGTGAACATCTCCGGCTTCGGCACGTTCACCGTGTCGAACCGCAAGGCGCGGACGGGCCGGAACCCCAAGACGGGCGAGCCCATCGACATTCCCGCGTCCCGCTCGGCGAAGTTCAAGCCGGGCAAGAACCTGAAGGACGCCCTCGAGGCGGCTGCGCCGCCCGTCTAGACGGCGGCGTTGGTTGACCCGACCGGACCCGGCTGCTAGGAATCCGGATTCGGTCGATGAAGGATGCGGGAAAGAATTCGGGCGGTTAGCTCAGCGGGAGAGCATCTGCCTTACACGCAGAGGGTCATCCGTTCGAATCGGATACCGCCCACTGACGGTGAGGCAACCATCGGGGTCGTAGTTCAGTTGGTTTAGAACGCCTGCCTGTCACGCAGGAGGTCGCGGGTTCGAGTCCCGTCGGCCCCGCTTCTCAGCGAACGAGGGTTCCGCCCCAGAGGAAGTCGATGAGTCAGGGAACGTTGCAACTGTCGGAGAAGAAGGCGCTCGCCGATCGGCGCTGGTTGCTGATCGATGCGGAGGACGTCGTGCTCGGTCGCCTGGCGACACAGGTCGCCGGTCTTCTCCGCGGCAAGGGGAAGCCGTCCTTCACGCCGTACCTCGACTGCGGAGACTTCGTTGTCGTGGTGAATGCCGCCAAGGTGAAGCTCACCGGCAAGAAGGACGAGACGAAGATCTACATTCGCCACTCGGGGTTTCCGGGCGGCATCAAGCGAGCGAGCGCGGGGCGGGTGCGCGCGACTCACCCCGAGCGGATGATCACCGACGCCGTCTGGGGCATGTTGCCGAAGAATCGTCTCGGGCGCGCTCTCGTCACCAAGCTCAAGGTCTATGCGGGCGCGGAGCATCCGCACGCGGCCCAGAATCCGCAGCCGATCGCGGTCGGAGAGTAGAGAGATGCCGGACAAGATTCCGACGTTTTGGGGAACCGGACGACGCAAGACGTCGGTGGCACGCGTTCGCATTCAGACGGGTGGTGGCGTCGTGCAGGTCAACAAGCGCACGATCGAGGACTACTTTCCGCGCGAGACGTCGCGCATGGTCGTGCACCAGCCGTTCGACGTGACGCACACGCGGGGCGCGTACGACGTGACGGCGAACGTCGCCGGCGGCGGCACCGCCGCGCAGGCCGAAGCGGTGCGGCTCGGCATCGCTCGGGCGCTGCTCGAGGTGAACCCGGAGCTCCGCTCCCCGTTGAAGAAGGCGGGGCTCCTCACGCGAGACGCGCGCGCGGTCGAGCGCAAGAAGTACGGGCGCCACAAGGCGCGCAAACGTCCCCAATACTCTAAGCGCTGACCCAGCTCATCGTGGCGAAGTCCGTTCGCGTCTCGGTGGCCGGGGGAACCGGCTACGCCGGCGTCGAGCTCCTCCGCCTCCTACTCCTCCACCCGCACGTGGAGCTCGTGCGCGCGAGCTCCGAGCAACATGCCGGGAAGCGGCTCGACGCCGTCTATCCGTCGTTTCGCGGCCGGACGGACGTCGTCCTCGAAGGACTGGATGCCGATCGGCTGGCCGACGGAGCCGACGTCGTATTCTCGGCGCTCCCGCACGGCACCGCCGCGCGCACCGTCGCGCGCGCGCTCGAGCGCGGAGTGCGCGCGCTCGATCTCTCCGCGGACTTCCGCCTGAAGGACGCCGAAGTGTTTCGCCGCTGGTACGGCGAGCATCCCGTACCGAAGCTTCTTGCGGAGGCGGTGTACGGCATTCCCGAGTTCTCGCGCGACGCGATCAAGGGCGCGCGGCTGATCGCAGTGCCGGGCTGCTATCCGACGGGCGCGCTCCTCGGGCTCGTGCCGCTCGCCCGCGCGAAGCGGATCGGCGAGGGGCAGGTGATCGTCGATTCGAAGTCGGGCGCGAGCGGTGCCGGGCGATCGGCGAAGACCGAGCTGCTCTTTTGCGAAGTCGACGAGAGCGTTCGCGCCTACGGAGTCGGCAGCCACCGGCACGGACCCGAGATCGAGCAGGAGCTCGCGCGAGCCGGCGGGCCGGACCGCGTGATCTTCACGCCCCACATCCTGCCGCTCCGGCGGGGGATCCTCTCGACGATCTACGTCCCCCTCCGAGACGAGGGCGACCTCGCGCCGGCGTTCGCGATGTACGAGCGAGAGCCGTTCATCCAAGTGCTCGAGCGCGGCACGTTCCCCGACGTGCGGGACGTTCGCGGCACGAACGCCGCGCAAATCGGCTGGACGATCCTCGAGGGTCGGAAGACCGCGATCGTCGTCACCGCGATCGACAATCTCGGCCGTGGCGCAGCGGCCCAGGGCGTCCAGTGCCTGAACGTGATGTGCGGTCTCGACGAGCGCGCCGGCCTCGACGCGATCGCGGCCGTGCCCTAGCGGAATTCGCGTGCGGTCTCCGGCGACGACGCACTTTGACGTCGCTGACGCCGTCGCCAGGAATCAGGGCGTTCCGAGTAGCAGGAACACGCCGACCGCGGAGAAGATCACGTTCGCAGCCCATGCCGCGGCGGGTGGCGGCAATGCGCCGCTGTGGCCGAGCGAGATCGCGAGCGCGAGCACGACCCAGTAGCTGAAACCGATCATCAGCGCGGTGCCGATGTTGCTCGCGAGGCTCGTCGAGCGCAGGTTGCGGATGCCGAACGGGATCGCGATCAGCGCCATCACGAAGCCGATGAACGGCACCGAGACCTTGAGGTGCAGGTCGACGATGTATTCGGTCGGATCGAGCCCCTTTCGGCGCATGTTGTCGATCAGCGAGCGGAGCTGAAAGAAGTCGTACTCCTCGGCTTCACGCCGCGCGGTGCCGAGATCCTCGGGTGTTTCGCGCAGGTCGAGCGTGCCGCGTTCGATCGTCTCGCTCTTCACCTGACCGTTTGGCAGGAACTCACGCTGGACGCCGTCGCGGAACTTCCATCGCTCGCCCGTCCATTTCGCGAACGGCACCTCGGTGACGCCCAGTAGTCGGAAGTCGCCGCCGATCTGGTAGAGCGTGACGCCGACCAAACGCTCCTCGCGTGGGTCGAACATCTTCACGTTGAGGACGCCGTTCTCGCCGTGTGACCAGAGCTCGCTCGTGCCGAGGAGCGTCGGCAGCTCACGTCCTTTGATCTCGTTGTTGATCGTGCGGACCTTGCGGTTGAAGTAAGGCACGACCGCCTCGTTCCAGACGAGCGAGGCGACGCTCAGGATCGCGCACGTCCCGAGGAGCGGTCCGGTGAGCTGGACGAGGCTCACCCCGCACGCCTGGGTCGCGGTGATCTCGTTGTGACGAGACATTCCGCCGAGGGCGAGGAGCAGCGACGCGAGCACGGCGACCGGCGTGACCTGCGTGACGATCAGCGGGATCTTGAACAGGAAGTAGCGGACGACTGCACCCGCGCCCGCCTTGTATTTCAGGAAGTCGTCGAAGTGATCGAAGAAGTCGACGACGAGGTAGAGCGCGAGAAACGTGGCGAGGCAGAGCCCGAAGACCCGCAGGAACTCGCCGACGATGTAACGCGCGAGCGTCGGTAGGATCAGCGGTCGCGGGGTGGCGCGCGTCATCGCGAGGGCTCCACGCGGAGATGCGCGGCCACCCGCGCGCGCGCCGCTTGCCAGATGCGATCGGCGGCTTCGAGCGAGCGCACCGGACGCTCGTGTGCCGCCTTCGAGAAGAGGCTCGCACCGAGCGCGAGGAAGAGCAGATTCGGCGTCCACATCGCGACGGCGGCGGGCAGGATGCCCTTCTGTGCGAGCGTCTCACACGCGGTGAGGAGGATGTAGTAGCAGAAGATCAGCACGAGGCTCACGGAGAAGCCGCGGGAACGCACGGCGCGCGCGGGCTGGATGCCGAGCGGCACGGCGACGAGCGCGAACACGATGCACGCAAAGGGGATCGAGAACTTGCGGTGGAGCTCGAGTGATTCTTCGAACGCCGGGATCCCGCGTTGCTGCCGCCATCGGATGCGCCCGCGGAGCTCGGTCATCGACATCTCTTTCGGATCGCGGTCGCGTCCCTGGAGGTCCGAGAGCGCGGAGAGGTTCAGCGCGACGTCGTTGACCGTGAAGTCGGTCTTCTGGAAGAGTCGGCCTTCTTCGCTCGAGCCGAAGATCGTGCCGTCCAGGAGACGCAGCGTCACCGTTTTCGTTTTCTCGTTCGGCAGGAGCATGCCGATCTTGGCGACGACCGTGTTGCGGCGCTTCGGATCGCGGAAGTCGGCGACGAGAATGCCCTTCAGCGTCCCGCCGCCTCCTTCGATCTCTTCGACGTAGATCACGAGGCCGGGGAACTCGTCGTTGAAGACCTTCTCGCGAAAGCCGGCCGACGCGCGGTTCTTCGCGATCTCGAAGAGCTGATTCTTGAGCGCCGCGTTGCTCCATGGGCGGACGCTGACGGCGAGCCAGAACGTGAGGAGGCAGACGATCGCCGTGAACACCGCGACCGGCACCATCATCTGGTAGAGGCTGATCCCCGACGTCTTCATCGCCACGATCTCGCTGTCCGCGGACATGCGTCCGAAGCCGAGCAAGATCGCGAGAAGGAGCGCCATCGGCACCGTGACTTCGAGGAAGGCGGGCAGGATCAACGAAAAGAGCTTGAGCATCTCGGTGAGCGGCACGCCGCGGTTCACGACCATCTCGACCAATCGGACGATGCGCGCGATCAGGAGGACCAGCGTGAAGACCGAGAGGCCAAGCACGAAGGGCACCAGCATCTCGAGCAAGAGATACCGGCGAAGGATGGCGCCCATGTGGCCCGGCAGTCTATCGGAGGGTTCCCATGGTGCCAACGCGAGGGCAGGGGAAGTGATGACGTGACGAATCGAGAGGAGCGTGACGATCTCCTGTGCGGCGTGAACGCCGTGCTCGAGCAGCTGCGCGCGGATGCGTCACGCATCCGACGGCTCTGGGTGACGAGCGAGCCGGGTGGCGCGCGGAAGACCGTGGTCGAGGAAGCGCGGCGCCGTGGCGTCGCGATCCACGCGTCGGACGCGCGCAAGCTCGACAAGCTCGCGGCGGGAGTCCGCCATCAAGGCGTCGTCGCGGAGGTGGCGGGATTTCGCTACGCGGAATGGGACGAGCTCATGGCGCGCTCGCCCGCGTGTCTTGTCGCGCTCGACGAGGTGACGGATCCGCGCAACGTCGGTGCGGTCGTCCGCTCCGTCGACGCGGTCGGCGCTGACGGCGTCCTCGTCCCGAGCCACCGCTCGGCGGGAGTCACCGCGGTCACCGCCCGTGCGTCCGCGGGCGCGACCTCACGCGTACCGATCGTCCGCGTCGGCAACCTCGCGCGGGCGCTGGAAGAGCTGAAAAAAGCCGGATTCTGGGTCGTCGGGCTCGACGGCGAAGCCAAGGTCGGGCTCTACGGCTTCTCCTTTCCCGAGCGTTCCGTGCTGGTCCTCGGTTCGGAGGGCAAGGGGCTCCGGCCGATCATCCGTAGCGCCTGCGACCACCGTGTGGCGATCCCGATGCGGGGCGCCGTGGCCTCGCTGAACGTCTCCGTGGCCGGCGCCGTGGCGCTCTACGAATGGCTTCGCCAGAGGGGTCGTTGACAGTTTCGAAACGCGGTGCTAGCCATGCGAATTTGCAGTTCGATTCAGCCGAAAACGAAGTGAACCCGGCGACCCTGGAATCCTTCTTGCTTTCTTGAGCCCCCGCGCCAGCGCGGATCTCTTTCGGATCGCCACAGCCGTCGACAGGGAGCTGATGTTGCAGCCTACCGTGCGGGGAGCATACCGGTCACATCTGCAGTGGGCCGACGTAGCTCAGTTGGCAGAGCAGCTGACTTGTAATCAGCAGGTCGCCGGTTCGATTCCGGCCGTCGGCTTGGGAGAGGTACCCGAGTGGCCAAAGGGAGCAGACTGTAAATCTGCCGGCGTATGCCTTCGGAGGTTCGAATCCTCCCCTCTCCATCTCATTTCACCGACGAACACGTCGACGCGGGAATAGCTCAGTTGGTTAGAGCATCAGCCTTCCAAGCTGAGGGTCGCGGGTTCGAATCCCGTTTCCCGCTCTCCGGACGGCGCCGTGTTGCCCAGGTAGCTCAGTCGGCAGAGCACGTCCTTGGTAAGGACGAGGTCGGCGGTTCGATCCCGCTCCTGGGCTCTTTTCGACGTCGGCGACCGCGATTGAGGAGTGGTCGGCGTCGGGGACCGCACGCGAGGAAGGCGAAGGAGCAAGGAACGATGGCGAAGGCAGAAGTTCGAGCGGAAGAAGCCGCACTGCAACGTGGGGACGATCGGGCACGTCGATCACGGGAAGACGACGTTGACGGCGGCGATCACGAAGGTGCTGGCGAAGACGGGAGGTGGCGGACGTTCGTGCCGTTCGATCAGATCGACAAGGCGCCGGAGGAGAGAGGCGCGGGGGATCACGATCGCGACGGCGCACGTGGAGTACGAGACGAAGAAGCGGCACTACGCGCACGTGGATTGCCCGGGTCACGCGGACTACGTGAAGAACATGATCACGGGCGCGGCGCAGATGGACGGGGCGATTCTGGTGGTGTCGGCGGCGGACGGGCCGATGCCGCAGACGCGCGAGCACATCTTGTTGGCGCGCCAGGTGGGCGTGCCGGCGATCGTGGTGTTCATGAACAAGGTGGACATGGTGGACGACGCGGAGCTGCTGGATCTGGTGGAGCTGGAGGTGCGGGAGCTGTTGTCGAAGTACGAGTTTCCGGGGGACGACATTCCGATCGTGACCGGGGAGCGCGCTGAAGGCGCTCGAGGGGGAGGCGGGCGAGCTCGGCGAGGAGCTGCGATCCTGAAGCTGATGGAGGCGGTGGACAGCTACATTCCGCAGCCGAAGCGGGACGTGGACAGGCCGTTTTTGATGCCGGTGGAGGACGTGTTCTCGATCTGCGGGCGCGGCACGGTGGCGACGGGGCGGATCGAGCGGGGGAAGGTGAAGGTGGGGGACGAGATCGAGATCGTCGGGATCAAGGCGACGACGAAGACGGTGGTGACGGGCGTGGAGATGTTCCGCAAGCTGCTCGACGAGGGGCATGGCGGGGGACAACGTGGGGTGTTTGCTGCGCGGGAGTGAAGCGGGAGGACATCGAGCGGGGGCAGGTGCTGGCGAAGCCGGGGTCGATCACGCCGCACACGAAGTTCGAGGCGGAGGCGTACGTGTTGACGAAGGAAGAGGGGGGACGGCACACGCCGTTTTTCAATGGGTATCGGCCGCAGTTCTACTTTCGGACGACGGACGTGACGGGCGTGGCGACGTTGCCGGAGGGGACGGAGATGGTGATGCCGGGGGACAACGTCAAGCTGGAGGTCGCGCTGATCACGCCGATCGCGATGGACGAGGGGCTGCGCTTCGCGATCCGCGAGGGCGGCCGCACCGTCGGCGCCGGCGTCGTCACCAAGATCATCGAGTAGCGACTAGGAGCAGACGAATGATCGCGACATCATCGCGCTCGTCTGCGAGCAGTGCAAACGCAAGAACTACACGACGACGAAGAACAAGAAGACGCACGACCGACAAGATCGCGCTCAAGAAGTTCTGTCCGGCGTGCCGCAAGCATACGACGCACAAGGAGAGCAAGGTCTAGCAGGGAGAGCGCAGCGAGCGGTCCAGGATCGGGTCAGTAGCTCGAATTGGTAGAGCACCGGACTCCAAATCCGGGGGTTGCAGGTTCGAGCCCTGCCTGGCCCGTTCTCGCGATGACCGAAGGAGCCGACGAGATCAGACGAGCATGGCGAACGACGCAAGGAATCGGACGTCGTCCCGCAATCGGTCAGTTCCTCACAGGAGGTGTGGGCGGAGCTGCGCAAGGTGCACTGGCCGAGCGGAAGGAGACGCGCGCGGCGACGATCGTCGTGATCGTGCGTCGTGCTCGTCGTCGCGCTGTCCTCGGGCTCGTCGACTTCGCGCTGTCGCACATCGTCCAGCGCTGCTCTCGCCGCGGCTCTCGTGAGACCGGACGATCGGGATCGACATGGCAGAAGAAGTGGTACGTCGTGCACACCTACTCGGGCTACGAGCACAAGGCGAAGGCGGCGCTCGAGGAGCGCATCAAGTCGCTCGGGCAAGGAGGAGTACTTCGGCGACGTGCTTGGTGCCGGCCGAGAAGGTCGTCGAGCTCGTGAAGGGCGAAGCGAAGACGTCCTCGCGGAAGTTCTTCCCCGGCTACATCCGTGAACATGGAGCTGAACGACGAGACCTGGCACGTCGTGAAGTCGACGCCGAAGGTCACCGGGCTTCGTCGGCGGCGCCACCGAGCCGCCGTCGATCTCCGGAGACCGAAGTGCGCGAGATCGCGCATCAGATGGAAGAGGGCGCGGTCAAGCCGAAGCCGAAGGTGCTGTTCGAGACCGGCGAGAACGTCAAGGTCATCGACGGTCCGTTCCAGGACTTCAACGGCGTCGTCGAGGAAGTGAAGCCCGAGAAGGGCAAGCTCCGGGTGCTGATCAGCATCTTCGGTCGCGCCACGCCGGTCGAGCTCGACTTCGTCCAGGTCGAGAAAGCCTGAACGACGGAACAGGAGTAACGCATGGCCAAGAAGGTCATCGCCGAGATCAAGCTGCAGATTCCGGCCGGGGCAGGCGAACCCGAGCCCGCCGGTCGGGCCGGCGCTCGGCCAGCGCGGCGTGAACATCATGGAGTTCTGCAAGGCGTTCAACGCGCAGACGCAGAGCGCAGCAGGGCTGATCATTCCGGTGGTCATCACGGTCTACGCGGACCGTTCGTTCACGTTCATCACCAAGACGCCGCCGGCGTCGGTGCTGCTGAAGCGCGCGGCGGGCATCGAGAAGGGCTCGGCGGAGCCGCACAAGAACAAGGTCGGCAAGGTGACGCAAGGCTCAGGTCGCAGGAGATCGCGCAGCTGAAGCTGCCGGACCTGACGGCGAAGGATCTCGAGGCCGCGATGCGCACCGTCGAGGGCACGGCGCGCAGCATGGGCATCGACGGTCGAGTAGGCGTGAACGTGCATGGCAAGCACAGCAAACGATATCGAGAGCCGGCCGGAGAAGATCGACCGCGAGAAGCGCTACCCGCTCGACGAAGCGATCAAGCTCGCGCTCGGAGAGCAAGCGCGCCAAGTTCGACGAGACGGTCGAGATGGCCGTCGCGGCTCGGCGTCGATCCGCGGCAGGCCGACCAGAACGTGCGCGGCACCGTCGTGCTGCCGCACGGCACCGGCAGAGTCGCGCGCGTGCTCGTCTTCGCCAAGGGCGAGAAGGCGAAGGAGGCCGAAGCGGCCGGCGCCGACTTCGTCGGCGGCGAGGAGCTCGTGAAGAAGATCCAGGAGGAGAACTGGCTCGACTTCGACAAGGTCGTCGCGACGCCCGACATGATGGGCCCGGTCGGCCGCATCGGTAAGATCCTCGGGCCGCGCGGCCTGATGCCGAATCCGAAGGTCGGCACGGTGACGTTCGGACGTCGCCAAGGCGGTGCAGGAGATCAAGGCCGGCAAGGTCGAGTTCCGCGTCGAGAAGGCGCGGCATCGTGCACGTGCCGATCGGCAAGGCGTCGTTCGGTCCCGAGAAGCTGGCCGAGAACGCGGCGGCGCTGCTCTCCGCGCTGCGTGCGCGCGAAGCCGGCGGCCGCGAAGGGCAACTACATCCGCAGTCGGTCGACGTGTCGACCACCATGGGACCGGGCGTGAAGATCGACCCGCACGAGGCCCGCGCGACCGCAGCGGCCGCGTGAGCGGAGGAAGGATCAGCCAGTGAACCGCAACGAAAAGACCGAGTTCGTCGTCGAGCTCGGCGAGAAGCTCAAGACGGCGAAGGTCGCGCGTGCTGACGCGCTACGCCGGCTGACCGTGGCGCAGATCGAACCAGCTCCGCCGCGAGCTGCGCGGCGCGGACGGCGAGTGCCAGGTCGCCAAGAACACGCTCACGCGGCGCGCGATCGCCGACGACGCCGTACGCGCGGCCGAGGAGCCTGCTCGACGGGCCGACGGCGCTCGTGTCTCGGCTACGAGGATCCGATCGCGGTCACCAAGGTCGTCGCCAAGTGGGCCGAGACGGAGGCCGAGAAGTTCATCGATCAAGGGCGGTGTCTTCGAAGGCGAGAGCTGCTCGAGGCCAAAGGCGTGGTCGCGCTCTCGAAGACGCCGTCCAAGGAAGTGCTGCGCGCGCAGCTGCTCGGCGTGCTCCAGGCGCCGGCGCGCGAAGGTCGTACGGCTGCTCGCGGAGCCGGGTACGCAGCTCGCTCGGCTCTTGAATGCACGGAAGGATCAGCTCGGCCCGGACGCGGCGCGAGCTCGAACACGCAGACGATCAAGAGAGGGAGGCAATGGAATGGCGCTTTCAGCGAGAGCAGATGACGGAGCTCGTCGACACACTGTCGGGCTCACGCGTCCTCGAGATCTCGGGTCTCGTGAAGGAGCTCGAGGAGCAAGTGGGGCGTGAGCGCGGCCGCTCCGGTCGCGATGGCGGCGGCCGGCGGCGCGGCGGCGGCTGGCGCGGCGGCGGCGGCGGTGGAGCAGAACGAGTTCACGGTCGTGCTGACGGGCGCGGGCGACAAGAAGATCCAGGTCATCAAGGTCGTCCGCGAGCTCACCAGCCTCGGCCTCAAGGAGGCCAAGGATCTCGTCGACGGCGCGCCGAAGAGGTCAAGGAAGGCGTCATCGAAGGCGGAAGCCGAGGAGATGAAGAAGAAGCTCGAGGAGGCCGGCGGCAGGTCGAGATCAAGTAGATGGTAGGCACAGCCACTGCCGGCCGTGCCCATCGGGCCCATCGCGGCAGGCTCCGCGCGTGCAACAGCCGCGCATGGATTCGCTCGTCCGGTTTCACGATGCGTTTCCCGCGTAACAGGAGTACTGATGGCCACGCAGGTCGCGAACAATCTCCGCTTCCGCCGGAATTTCGGCAAGATCAAGCGGATCGTCGACATCCCGAACCTGATCGACATCCAGAAGCGATCGTACGACGACTTCCTGCAAGCCGACGCCGCGCCCGAGGCCGCGCAAGGATACTCGGCCTGCAGGGCGTCTTCAAGTCCGTCTTCCCGATCAAGGATTTCAACGAGACGGCCTCGCTCGAGTTCGTGAGCTCTCGCTCGGCACGCCGAAATACGACGTCGAGGAGTGCCATCAGCGCGGCATGACCTTCGCGGCGCCGCTGAAGGTGACGATCCAGCTGGTGATCTGGGACGTCGACCGCAGTCGAACGTGCGCTCGATCAAGAACGTGAAGGAGCAGGAGGTCTACTTCGGCGAGATCCCGCTGATGACCGACGAACGGCACGTTCATGGTGAACGGCACCGAGCGCGTCATCGTTTCCCAGCTCCATCGCTCGCCGGGCGTGTTCTTCGACCACGACAAGGGAAAGACGCACGCCTCCGGCAAGCTGCTCTACTCCGCCCGCATCATCCCGTACCGCGGCTCGTGGATCGACTTCGAGTTCGACCCTCGCGACATCCTCTTCGTGCGCATCGACCGGCGGCGGAAGTTCCACGCGACCGTGCTGCTCCGCGCGCTCGGCATGACCGACCGAGAACCTGCTCAACTACTTCTACAAGAAGGACGCGATCCTTCTCGACGAGCGGAAGGCCGCGAAGGTCTTCAAGCCCGATCAGCTCGCGGGCGATGAAGGCGACGCGCGACGTTCGCCATCCCGACCTCGAACGAGCTCATCGTCAAGGAAGGCCGCAAGTTCACCGCGCGCGGCGATCAAGCAGATGGAAGCGGCGGGCGTCAAGCATGTGCCGATCGCCCCCGAAGAAGCTGATCGGCCGCGTCTCCGCGCACGACGTCGCCGATCCGGCGACCGGCGAGGTGCTCGTCGAGTGCAACCAGGAGCTCACGCCCGAGAAGATCCGACGCAGCTCCGCGACCGCGGCATCCACGAATCGAGGTGCTGTTGATCGACGACCTGCACGTCGGGCCGTCGCTCCGGAACACGCTTCTTGCAGGACAAGATCGCGACGCCGGAAGAAGCGATCCTCGAGATCTATCGTCGCCTCCGCCCCGGTGATCCGCCGACGCTCGAGACCGCCACGAGCTTCTTCAACAACCTCTTCTTCAACGCCGAGCGCTACGATCTTTCCAAGGTCGGCCGCCTGAAGCTCAACCACAAGCTCCGCCAGAACGTGCCGCTCGAGCAGGGGACGCTCCGCCGCGAGGACATCCTCGAGGTGGTTCGCTACCTGATCGAGCTCAAGAACGGCACCGGGCAGATCGACGACATCGACCACCTCGGCAATCGCCGCGTGCGCGCGGTCGGCGAGCTGGTCGAGAACCAGTACCGCATCGGTCTCGTGCGCATGGAGCGCGCGATCAAAGAGCGGATGAGCCTGCAGGACATCGAGACGCTGATGCCGCAGGAGCTCATCAACTACAAACCGGTCTCGGCGGTCATCAAGGAGTTCTTCGGATCCTCGCAGCTCTCGCAGTTCATGGATCAGACGAACCCGCTCTCCGAGGTCACGCACAAGCGGCGACTCTCGGCGCTCGGACCGGGCGGCCTCACGCGCGAGCGCGCCGGATTCGAGGTGCGCGACGTGCACCCGACGCACTACGGCCGCGTCTGCCCGATCGAGACGCCGGAAGGCCCGAACATCGGCCTGATCGCCAGCCTCTCGACCTACGCACGGGTCAACGAGTTCGGCTTCATCGAGACTCCGTATCGCGGGCGTGCAGGGCGCGCGCGTGACCGACGAGCATCCGCTATCTCTCGGCGCTCGAAGAAGAAGACTACGTCATCGCCCAGGCGAATGCGCCGGTCGACCCGAAGGGGCACTTCACCAGCGACCGCGTGACCGCGCGGCGAGGCGGTGAGTTCACGACCGTCGCTCCGGAAGACGTCCAATACATGGACGTGTCGCCGAATCAGCTCGTGTCGGTCGCCGCGGGTCTCATCCCGTTCCTCGAGAACGACGACGCGAACCGGGCCCTCATGGGCTCGAACATGCAGCGCCAGGCGGTGCCGCTCCTCCGCACGGAGGCGCCGCTCGTCGGCACGGGCATGGAGGCGATCGTCGCGCGCGATTCGGGCGTCACGGTCGTCGCTAAGCGCGACGGCATCGTCGAGTCGGTCGATTCGATGCGCATCGTCGTCAAGGCGGACAAGGCGGTCGGCGCCGGCGATCCGGGCGTCGACATCTACAACCTCGTCAAATACCAGCGCTCGAACCAGAACACCTGCATGAACCAGAAGCCGATCGTCGATCCCGGCGATCGCGTAAAGGCGGGCGACGTCATCGCCGACGGTCCCTCGACGGAGCTCGGCGAGCTCGCGCTCGGACGGAACATCCTCGTCGCGTTCATGCCTTGGGGTGGCTACAACTTCGAAGACTCGATCCTCATCTCCGAGCGTGTCGTCCGCGAGGACCACTTCACCTCGGTGCACATCGAGGAGTTCGAGTGCATGGCCCGCGACACGAAGCTCGGGCCGGAAGAGATCACGCGCGACATTCCGAACGTCGGCGAAGAAGCGCTTCACGATCTCGACGAATCCGGCATCGTGCGGATCGGCGCCGAGGTCAAGCCGCAAGACATCCTCGTCGGCAAGATCACGCCGAAGGGCGAGACGCAGCTGTCGCCCGAAGAGAAGCTTCTTCGCGCGATCTTCGGCGAAAAGGCCGGAGAGGTTCGCGACACGTCGCTCAAGGTACCGCCCGGCGTCGCCGGCACGGTCATCAATGCTCGTGTCTTTTCGCGCAAAGGTGTCGCGAAGGACGAGCGGTCTCGCATGATCGAAGAAGAAGAGATCGCTCACCTCAAGAAGGACCAGGCGGACGAGATCCGCATCATCAAGGACACGACGCTCCGTCGCGTGAAGAAGCTCTTCGTCGGCAAGGAGTCGCTCACACGCGTGACCGACGACACGCGCCGCGTGCTTCTCGCGAAGGGTCTCGAGATTACCGAGGAAGCGCTCGAGGCGATGCCGCCCGGCTACTGGGGCGAGATTCGCACCGGCAACGACGCGGCGGAGCTCGAGGTGCAGCGCGTGGTCGACGCCTTCAAGGAGAAGGCGAAGACCATCCAGGAAGAGTTCCAGGGCAAGATCGACCGCCTGAAGGCGGGCGACGAGCTCGCACCCGGCGTCATCAAGATGGTGAAGGTGTCCGTCGCCATCAAACGGAAGCTCCAGGTCGGCGACAAGATGGCGGGACGCCACGGCAACAAGGGCGTGCTCTCGCGGATCCTCCCCGAGGAGGACATGCCGTACCTGGCGGACGGCACCCCGGTCGACATCGTGCTGAACCCGCTCGGCGTTCCTTCGCGAATGAACGTCGGACAGATCCTCGAAACGCATCTCGGTTGGGCCGGCCGGATGCTCGGCAGGCAGATCGACGAAGCCCTGCGCGAAGGCGACGGCAAGGGATCTCCGGACGGAGTTCGCAAGCGGATGCGCGAGTTCTTCGGCAAGGACATTGCGGAGGAAGTCGACGGCCTCAAAGACGAGGACGTCCTCAAGGTCGCGCGGAAGTCGATCCGCGGGGTCCACATGGGCTCGCCGGTATTCGACGGAGCCGCCGAAGAGGAGATCTTCGCGCTCCTCAAGAAGGCCGGTCTTCCCGAGACCGGACAAACGACGCTCCACGACGGCCGCTCGGGTGAGGCGTTCGCGCAGCCCGTGACCGTCGGTGTGATGTACATGATGAAGCTCCACCACCTGGTGGAGGACAAGATTCACGCTCGCTCGACGGGCCCGTACAGCCTCGTCACCCAGCAGCCGCTCGGCGGCAAGGCGCAGTTCGGCGGACAGCGACTCGGCGAGATGGAAGTGTGGGCGCTCGAAGCCTACGGCGCTGCGTACAGCCTCCAAGAGATGCTCACCGTCAAGTCCGACGACGTCGCCGGCCGCACCCGAATGTACGAGGCGATCGTCAAGGGCGAGAACGTGCTCGAGCCGGGATTGCCGGAATCGTTCAACGTCATGGTGAAAGAGCTGCAGAGCCTCGCGCTCGACGTCGAGCTGGTCGAAGACCAGCAGCCTCCGACGACCGAGCCCGCGAGCGCCTGAGGAAATCGAAATGGAAGATCTCTTCAGTCTTTTCGAGAAGCCGAAGAACCCGGTTGCGTTCAACGCGATCCGGATCTCGCTCGCTTCGCCGGACAAGATCCGCTCGTGGAGTCACGGCGAGGTCAAGAAACCGGAGACGATCAACTACCGCACGTTCAAGCCCGAGCGTGACGGTCTCTTCTGCGCGAAGATCTTCGGCCCGACGAAGGACTACGAGTGCAACTGCGGCAAGTACAAGCGCATGCGGCACCGCGGTGTCGTCTGCGAGAAGTGCGGCGTCGAAGTCATTCAGTCGAAGGTGCGCCGCGAGCGCATGGGCCACATCGATCTCGCGACGCCCGTCGCGCACATCTGGTTCCTGAAGAGCCTGCCGTCGCGGATCGGCACGCTTCTCGACATGACCTTGAAGGACCTCGAGAAGGCGCTCTACTTCGAGTCCTACGTCGTCACCGACAAAGGTGACACGCCGCTGAAGCGCGGCCAGCTCCTCTCCGAGGCGCAGTATCGGAAGGAGCTCGAGAAGCTCGGCCACGGCACGTTCAAGGCCGAGATGGGCGCGGAAGCGATCCGCAAGCTTCTGAGGGACATCGACGTCCAGGGGGAGTCCGTATCGCTCCGCGTCGAGATGCGCGAGGCGACGAGCGAGGCGAAGCGGAAGAAGATCGCCAAGCGGCTCCGCGTCATCAACGCGTTCCGGAATTCCGGAAGCCGGCCGGACTGGATGATCCTCGACGTCGTGCCGGTCATTCCCCCGGATCTCCGGCCACTCGTTCCGCTCGACGGCGGGCGCTTCGCGACGTCGGACCTCAATGACCTCTATCGCCGCGTGATCAACCGCAACAATCGTCTCAAGCGGCTGATCGAGCTCAACGCTCCGGAGATCATCATCCGGAACGAGAAGCGGATGCTGCAGGAGGCGGTCGACGCCCTCTTCGACAACGGGCGCCGCGGCCGGCCGATCACGGGCGCCAACAAGCGGCCGCTGAAGTCGCTCTCCGACATGCTGAAGGGGAAGAGCGGCCGGTTCCGTCAGAACCTCCTCGGCAAGCGCGTGGACTACTCGGGCCGTTCGGTCATCGTCGTCGGTCCGGAGCTCCGTCTCCACCAATGCGGGCTGCCGAAGAAGATGGCGCTCGAGCTCTTCAAGCCGTTCATCTACAACAAGCTCGAAGAGCGCGGGTACGTCACGACCATCAAGAGCGCGAAGAAGATGGTCGAGAAGGAGCCGCCCGAGGTTTGGGACATCCTCGACGAGGTCATCCGTGAGCACCCCGTCCTCCTGAACCGCGCGCCGACGCTGCACCGCCTCGGAATTCAGGCCTTCGAGCCCCTCCTCATCGAGGGCAAGGCGATCCAGCTCCATCCTCTCGTTTGCGCCGCGTACAACGCGGACTTCGACGGCGACCAGATGGCGGTGCACGTGCCGTTGTCGGTCGAGGCTCAGGTCGAAGCGCGCACGCTGATGATGTCGACGAACAACATTCTTTCGCCTGCGAACGGTCGTCCGATCATCGTGCCGTCGCAGGACATCGTGCTCGGCCTTTACTACATGACGCGCGATCGCGCGTTCGCGAAGGGCGAGGGCAAGAAGTTCTCGAGCTTCGACGAGGTCCGCGTCTGCTACGATCAGGGCGAAGTCGATCTCCAGGCGAAGATCAACGTCCGAGTGCCCGCGTCCGCCGGCGGCGACGGCAAGCTCGTCGAGACGACGACCGGACGCGTCCTTCTCTACGAGATCTGCCCGGCGGAGCTTCCGTTCCGCGAAGTCAACAAGGTGATGAAGAAGAAGGAGCTCGGTGGGCTCATCGACATCGCCTACCGTCGTGCCGGCAACAAGGCGACGGTCATCTTCGCCGACCGCATCAAGGACACGGGCTATCAGTTCGCGACGCGCGCCGGCATCTCGATCGGCATCCGCGACATGAAGATCCCCGTGGAGAAGACGCGCCTCATCGAAGAGGCGCGCGACGAGGTCCGCGAGATCGAAGAGCAGTACAACAAGGGGCTCATCACCAGCGGCGAGCGCTACAACAAGGTCGTCGACATTTGGGCGGCGGTCACCGATCGCATCGCCAAGGAGATGATGGACCAGCTCGAGCACGACGAGGTCACCGGCCCGAGCGGGGAGAAGCGTCGTACGGCGAGCTTCAACCCGATCTTCATGATGGCCGACTCCGGCGCTCGCGGCAGCGCCCAGCAGATCCGTCAGCTGGCCGGCATGCGCGGCCTGATGGCGAAGCCGTCGGGTGAGATCATCGAAACGCCGATCACGGCGAACTTCCGTGAAGGCTTGAACGTTCTCCAGTACTTCATCTCCACGCACGGAGCGCGCAAGGGTCTCGCCGACACGGCGCTCAAGACCGCGAACTCCGGTTACCTGACGCGTCGTCTCGTCGACGTCGCGCAGGACGCGATCATCAGCGAAGAGGATTGCGGCACGATGGACGGCATCGAGATCATGCCGCTCATCGAGGGCGGAGAGATGATCGAAGGCCTCGGCGACCGCGTGCTCGGTCGCGTGGCGCTCGACGACATCCGCGATCCGATCACGAAGGACCTGCTCGTCAAGTCGAACAACGAGATCGACGAGGCGAAGGTCGACCTGATCGAGGCCGCCGGCCTGGAGAAGGTGAAGATCCGCTCCGTGCTCACGTGCCAGTCGCGGAAGGGCGTGTGCGAAATGTGCTACGGGCGCGATCTCGCCCGCGGCCACATCGTCAAGCAGGGCGAAGCGATCGGCGTCATCGCCGCGCAGTCGATCGGCGAGCCGGGTACGCAGCTCACGATGCGCACGTTCCACATCGGTGGCACCGCGAGCCGCCGCGCCGAGCAGACGACCCTCGAGACCCGCAACGACGGCAAGCTCAAGTTCATCAACCTTCCGACCGTCGTGACGAAGGAAGGCGACCTGGCGGTCATGACCCGCAACGGCGAGATCGCGATCGTCGAGGAGCTCGACGACGGACGCGAGCGCGAGCGTGAGCGCTACCCGATCGTGTACGGCGCGCGTCTCAAGAAGCGCGACGGGGCCAAGATCAAGGCGGGCGATCTCATCGCGGAATGGGACCCGTACACCATTCCGATCCTCACCGAGATCGGTGGCACCATCAAGTTCGGTGACCTGATCGAAGCCGTCACGGTGGAAGAGCGCGTCGACGAGCGCACCGGCATGGCGACGAAGGTCGTCATCGAATCGAAGGATCCCGACAAGCGGGCACGAATCTCCATCAAGGACGAAGAGGGTCGCACGCTGCGTCTGCCGAACGGCAACGAGGCGCGGTATGCGCTGCCGGTCGGGTCGTTCTTGAACGTCGCCGACGGATCGCGTGTGTCTCCGGGCGACATCATCGCCAAGATCCCCCGCGAGACGACGAAGACGAAGGACATCACCGGCGGCCTGCCGCGCGTGGCCGAGCTCTTCGAGGCGCGCAAGCCGAAGGAGTTCGCGGTCGTCACCGAGATCGACGGCATCGTCCGGTTCGGCAAGGACACGAAGGGCAAGCGGAAGATCGAAGTGATCCCCGAGGTCGACGGCGAGATGCGCGTCGACCTCAAGCGCGAGTACCTGATCCCGAAGGGCAAGCACATCAGCGTGCAAGAGAACGATCGGGTCCGCGCCGGCGAGCCGCTCATGGACGGCTCGTCCAATCCGCACGACATCCTGAACATCCTCGGCGAGAAGGAGCTCGCGAAGTATCTCGTGAACGAGATCCAGGAGATCTACCGACTCCAGGGCGTGCGCATCAACGACAAGCACATCGAGGTCATCGTGCGGCAGATGCTGCGCCGCGTGCGCGTGAAGGAGGTCGGAGATTCCGATCTGTTGATTGGCGATCAGATCGAGAAGTGGAAGTTCGAGGAGGAGCGGCAGAAGGTGCTCGCGAACGGCGGCACCCCGGCGACCGCGGAGCCTCTGCTCCTCGGCATTACCAAGGCCAGTCTCTCGACCGAGAGCTTCATCTCCGCCGCGTCCTTCCAGGAGACGACGAAGGTACTCACCGAAGCCGCGATTCAGGGCAAAGTCGATCGACTCCAGGGGCTCAAGGAGAACGTCATCATGGGCCGGTTGATCCCGGCGGGAACCGGGCTCACGAGCTATGCGCCGATGCAGATCGAGGTCGAAGAGCCGGAGTCGGGCGACGACGAAGTGTCGCAGGTCGCGGAGGCGTAGAGGGGGCGAAGACGAGCCCCAAGTTCTTGACTCCACAACGGGGTTTCACTACTTTGCCGGTTTCATCTGAACCGGAGCGGAGAAGACGCGCGGAATGCCTACGATTCAACAATTGGTGCGAAAGGGACGGGAGAAAGTCCCGGGCAAAGAGAAAGCTCCCGCCCTCGAGCGCTCGCCGCAGAAGCGTGGCGTGTGCACGCGCGTCTACACGTCGACTCCGAAAAAGCCGAACTCCGCGCTCCGTAAGGTCGCTCGCGTCCGGCTGACGAACGGAATCGAAGTGACGGCCTATATTCCCGGAGTCGGTCACAACCTCCAGGAGCACTCGGTCGTTCTCATCCGCGGAGGCCGCGTCAAGGATCTGCCCGGAGTCCGCTACCACATCGTGCGCGGAACGCTCGACTCGGTCGGCGTTCAGGATCGTCGTCAGGGACGATCCAAGTACGGCGCAAAGAAACCGAAGTAGCGGAATCGTCCGCGGTTCATCGGAGCCGGCTCGTCATGCTCCCCGTTCGAGCGCCGTCCGTCGCCCCCCGAAGCGAGCGTCGGGCGGCTTGAGGTTTTGCGATGCCACGTAAGGGTCCAGCGGTCAAAAGAGAGATTCTTCCCGATCCCAAGTATCACGAGCGCTTGGTCGCCAAGTTCGTGAACTCGATGATGGCGGATGGGAAGAAGAGCACAGCCGAAGCGGTTCTCTATCGTGCGCTCGATCTCATCGCGCAGCGCGCGAAGGAAGATCCGCTGGGTGTCTTCAAGCGCGCGATCGACAACGTGAAGCCGGTCGTCGAAGTGCGGTCGCGGCGCGTCGGTGGCGCGACGTATCAAGTCCCCGTCGAAGTGCGACCCGCGCGCCGTGTTTCGCTCGGCATGCGCTGGCTCGTCCAGCAGGCACGCTCGCGCGGCGAGAAGGCGATGGAAGAACGTCTCGCGGCCGAGGTACTCGAGGCCGCGGCGAACCGTGGGGCGGCGGTCAAGAAGAAGGAAGACACTCACCGAATGGCGGAGGCGAACAAGGCCTTCGCGCATTACCGCTGGTAAGTCAGCGACCGCAGGAATCTAGACCGAACGAAAGCAATCATCATGGCACGGCAAACTCCGCTCGATCGCACGCGCAACATCGGAATCATGGCGCACATCGATGCCGGCAAGACGACGACGACGGAGCGGATCCTTTATTACACCGGCGTCAACTACAAGATCGGCGAGGTGCACGAAGGCGCCGCGACGATGGACTGGATGGTCCAAGAGCAGGAACGCGGCATCACGATCACCTCGGCCGCGACGACCTGCTTCTGGCGCGATCATCGCGTCAACATCATCGACACGCCGGGGCACGTCGACTTCACGATCGAGGTCGAGCGAAGCCTTCGCGTTCTCGACGGTGCGGTCGCGGTCTTCTGCGCGGTCGGCGGCGTGGAGCCGCAGTCCGAGACCGTGTGGCGCCAGGCAGACAAGTATCACGTGCCGCGCGTCGCGTTCGTCAACAAGATGGACCGCGTCGGCGCGGACTTCTTCCGCGTCGTCGATGAGATCCGCGAGCGACTCGGCGCGAATCCCGTCTGCATACAGATCCCGTACGGGAAAGAGGACACGTTCCGTGGCGTGATCGACCTCGTCCGCATGCGCGCGGTCGTCTGGGACGAAGAGAGCCTCGGCGCCGAGTTCCACGAGGAAGACATTCCCGCGGCCTACGCCGACGAGGCGAAGGCGCGCCGCGAGAAGCTCGTCGAGGCGGCCGCTGACGCCGACGAAGCTCTGCTCGAGAAGTATCTCGAAGGGAAAGAGCTCTCGGAGACCGAGCTCCGTGCAGGCCTTCGCAAGGCGGCGCTCGCGATGAAGATCGTGCCCGTCATCTGCGGCACGGCGTTCAAGAACAAGGGCGTGCAGCCGCTCCTCGACTCGGTCGTCGACTACCTGCCCTCTCCGGCGGACGTTCCGCCAGTCACGGGTGTCGAGCCGAACAAGAAAGACAAGGTACTCACGCGGCCGCCCGACGACAAGGCGCCGTTCTCGGCGCTCGCGTTCAAGATCATGACGGATCCCTACGTCGGCACGCTCACGTTCTTCCGCGTCTACTCGGGCAGCCTCGAGTCGGGCGCGGGGATCCTGAACGCCACGAAGGGCCGGCGGGAACGAATCGGCCGTCTCCTCAAGATGCACGCGAACAAGCGCGAGGAGATCAGCGAGGTCTACGCGGGTGACATCGCGGCCGCCGTCGGGCTTCGCGACACGACGACGGGCGATACGCTCAGCGACGAGGACCATCCGGTGTTGCTCGAATCGATCGAGTTCCCGGAGCCCGTGATCTCCATCGCGATCGAGCCGAAGACGAAGGCCGATCAAGAAAAGCTCGGCGCGAGCCTCGCGAAGCTGGCGACCGAAGACCCGTCCTTCCGCGTGAAGGTCGACGCGGAGACCGGCCAGACACTGATCTCGGGGATGGGCGAGCTCCATCTCGAGATCATCGTCGATCGGCTGCTCCGCGAGTTCAAAGTCGACGCCAACGTCGGCAAGCCGCAAGTCGCGTTCCGCGAGACGATCCGCAAAGAGGTCCAGCAAGAACACAAGTTCGTGCGTCAGACCGGCGGTCGGGGCCAATACGGACACGTCCGGATTCGCGTCGGGCCGCTTCCTCCGGGGGGAGGATTCGAGTTCGAGGATGCGATCAAGGGCGGCACGATCCCGCGCGAGTACATCCCGGCGGTCGAAAAGGGGATCAAGGGAGCGCTCGAGAGCGGCGTGCTCGCGGGCTACCCGGTCGTGGACGTGAAGGTCACGCTGTACGACGGCTCGTATCACGAGGTCGACTCTTCGGAGATGGCGTTCAAGATCGCCGGTTCGATCGCGTTCAAGGAAGCCTGCCAGAAGGCGTCGCCCATTCTGCTCGAGCCGATCATGGAGGTTGAGGTCGTCACGCCCGAGGAATTCATGGGTGACGTCATCGGCAACCTCTCCTCCCGCCGAGGCAAGGTCCTGGGCATGGAAGGACGCGGTACGGCACAAGTGATCGAGGCGCGTGTGCCGCTCAAGGAAATGTTCGGATACGCGACCGATCTACGGTCGATGACGCAAGGTCGCGCCACGTACACGATGCAGTTCTCGCGGTACGAGGCAGCGCCGCAGACGATCTCCGAGGAGATCACCGCGAAGGCGGTAGGCGCGTGATCATGACGCCGGCGACAGGGATGAAGGAGTAGGTCGGCGTCGGCTGACCGCACGGGAGGAACGATGTCGAAGCAGAAGTTCGAGCGGAAGAAGCCGCACTGCAACGTTGGGACGATCGGGCACGTCGATCATGGGAAGACGACGTTGACGGCGGCGATTACGAAGGTGTTGGCGAAGACGGGCGGGGCGACGTTCGTACCGTTCGATCAGATCGACAAGGCGCCGGAGGAGAGAGAGCGGGGCATCACGATCGCAACGGCGCACGTGGAATACGAGACGAAGAACCGTCACTACGCGCACGTCGATTGCCCGGGTCACGCGGACTACGTGAAGAACATGATCACGGGCGCGGCGCAGATGGACGGAGCGATTTTGGTGGTTTCGGCCGCAGACGGGCCGATGCCGCAGACCCGCGAGCACATTTTGTTGGCTCGGCAGGTGGGCGTGCCGGCAATCGTGGTCTTCCTGAATAAAGCCGACATGGTGGACGACAAAGAGCTCCTGGAGCTGGTCGAGCTCGAGGTTCGGGAGCTTTTGACGAAGTACGAGTTCCCGGGTGACGACATTCCGATCGTGACCGGCTCGGCGCTGAAGGCGCTCAACGGGGAGACCGGAGACCTCGGCGAGGACTGCATCGGCAAGCTGATGGAGGCGGTGGACAGCTACATTCCGCAGCCGAAGCGGGATGTGGACCGGCCGTTTTTGATGCCTGTGGAGGACGTATTCTCGATCTCCGGGCGCGGCACGGTGGCGACGGGGCGGATCGAGCGGGGGATCGTACACGTCGGGGACGAGGTCGAGGTGGTCGGAATCAAGGCGACGACCAAGACCGTGGTGACCGGCGTGGAGATGTTCCGCAAGCTCTTGGATGAGGGGATGGCCGGGGATAATGTGGGTTGTTTGCTGCGGGGAGTGAAGCGGGAAGACATCGAGCGGGGGCAGGTCCTCGCCAAGCCCGGATCGATCACGCCGCACACGAAGTTTTCGGCAGAGGCATACGTTTTGACGAAGGACGAGGGGGGACGGCACACGCCGTTCTTCAATGGATATCGGCCGCAGTTTTACTTCCGGACGACGGACGTGACGGGCGTGGTGACGTTGCCGGCGGGCACCGAGATGGTGATGCCGGGCGACAACGTCAGCGCGATCCTCGGCGCCGTGCTGCAAAGCCTGCCCCAATTCGTAACCCGCTTCAGACACGAACCTGTTGGTGGCCGGACTCCGGATGCTCTCCACCATGCCCGCCCAGTTGAGCGATCTGCGGGGCGCGTTCCGCGATTTCAAGAGCGCCACCGACAAGCAAAGCGCGCAGGCGGCGCTGATGCGGCTCGGCAGCGCGGCAGGCTCGCTCCGGCAATCAACCCGCGCTGCGTTTCAGAAAGAGGCGACACCATGAGGCAGGTCCTCCCCCGACGATTGCATTCCTGCTGGTCGCGGTTCCGGCCGCCGCGAGGCAGCCCGCCGCTCCCCAGCCGGCGTTCAAAGGAGTCTGGGAGCCGGTGAGCTTCAGCGAAGACCTCGCCTTCCGCGAAGTCTTCTTCGTCACCGTCGATAACGGATGGGTCGCCGGATAAAAGGGGACGATCATCCACACTACGGACGGCGGCCACCTGGACCGCGCAGATGGGCGGCGATCCGCAGGCAGCGGAAGAGCCGGTCAGGCTCCTCCGCTTCCTTGACGAGACCCATGGCTGGGCGGTCTCGGGGGAACGGGCAGCAGCAAAGCCGGATCCTGCGCACCGAAGACGGCGAGTCGTGGGAGGACCTCGGCGCGGCCCCCGCAGTACATCCACGAGCTGGCCATGAGCTCCCCGACGGAGGGGGTCGCGGCGGGATACCTCGGGATGGGAAGCGTGCCGTCCACCCTTCTCAAGACGCGGGACGGCGGCAAGACCTGGCAGCCGGTGTCCAGTGCTCCGTCAAGGCAATGGTCGGCGGACTCAATCGCGATATCGCCTGCAACGTCGGCCGGATTCAGTTTGTCACTCCGATCGGTCGGTTACCTGGTCGCGAAGACGAACTGCGTCGGTCCCTGCGAGTACCCGCCGATCCTGGCGAAGACCGAAGACGGCGGGGAGAGCTGGCGCTTCTTCATCGGCCCGGGCGATCCCGACGTGGTGGGCGCCACCGACCTGTTCTTTACCGATGAGAACACCGGGATCGTGCGGACCACCGACGGCAAGCTGTCCCGCACCACCGACGGCGGAGCAACCTGGAAGGGCCTGCTGGCGAGCGTGGGCTCTACAGCAGCGCTGATTTTTGCCGATCCCGAAGTCGGCTGGGCCCTGGAGTTTCACGAGTAAGTTGAGCTTTACCGTGGACGGGGGGAACCGGTGGAACTCGCGCCCCTTCCGCTTTCCCGCCACGCCGCGGGAGTGGAGTTTTCCCGCGCCGCGACCGGGCCTATGTGGTCGGTGACCATGGCATGGTGTTTCGCTACCGGGTCGTGCCGCCGCCCAGGCAGTGCCGGCCGCGGCGTTGTCCGGCCCCGCGATGCCGGCGTTCGCCTCGCCGCTCGATGAGCAGGTCCCCGAGCTGGAAGGTCGTTCAGGTACCAGGATCTGGACCGATCCGGCGGTCCCGGCAGCGCGCGCGGAGCCGGCAGTCCCGCCCGGCGTCCGGTGGGACGCGCGCACCGTCCGCCTCCGTCGTGCTGTGCTGCGGCAAGCGTCAACCGGTTCGACGCGGTTCTCGGCCTGGTGCTGCAGAGCCTTCCCGCAGTTTGTGGCCCGCTTCAAGAACACCAACCTGCTGACCGCCGGACTCCGGATGCTGTCGACCATGCCCGCCCAGTTGGGCGATGTGCGGGGGCATACAACGAATTCAAGCAGGCGCCCAACAAGGAAGGACGCCCAGGCGGCCCTGGCCCGTCTGGGCACCGCGCTGAGCTCGCTCCGTCAGTCCACCATGGCCGCATTCCAGAAGGAGGCAACCCCATGAAAAAGCTCTTGCTGATCGGGGCCGCTGCTTGCGCTGGCGAGCACGACGGCCTCCGCCCAGGCCCCGCCACTGTTGTGCATCACCAAGATCGACGCGGCACGCCGGACATGGTGACCGCATCGGTGAACGCGACCGGAAACGTCTTCATCTTCCAGGTCAGCAATCCCCGCGGACGCTGGCGACTCTCCGGGTTGGCCAGGGCGTGTACGCCAACTTCACCACCAAACAGGCTTCGCTGGACGGCCGGACCTCGTGCTGCGCCATCACCAGCGGCCCGTCGCCGGCCACTTCTGCCCCGCCGGTCCGCAATCCGACGGCGGAACCGCGGGCGACGCGACCAGCGCCGCCGCACACAACCGCGCCCGCACCCCGTCAACGCGCGCTGCTCCGCCCCACCGTGCGGCCGAGGTCGTCGCGGCGCCGGTGACGACCACTGTCGCGACGTTCTTCCCAGCATCGGTTATGGTGCCCCGGCAACCCCGTCCGCCCCTGTACGGTGTCGAACGCGAACATCGCGCTGGCCTTGCCCCGATATACCTCGCGGACCGTCAGCGCCCAGGTCGGCGGACGAACCGTCACTCGGCAGGTCCTTCACCTCCGCGGATTGAAGGCGGTGACGGAGGCGCCAGAACTTCCTGAAGGGCGCCGAGGCTGCTCGCAGATGCTGGTGCGGCGGACGCCGAGAACCGAGTCGGATCAGTATATCGTCGACGTCGAGAAGGCCCGGGAGTGGATCGCCGCGCATCCGGTGCCCGCCAGCGTCAAGCCGACTGAGCCGAGCCAGAAGAAGTGTGATAACTGGTACGATTCGCTGGATTGCGCCGGCCAGGCGGTGACCGACGAGTGGCGGCGCAACCTACGAGCACGCCGTGGACGAATGGAAGCGGGCGGAAGAGACCCTCGCCGATGCGTGGGACGCGACCCAGGCGTTGTTTCACCGAGCGGACGCTTTCCCTCAACGACATTCCAGTGAAGTTCTCCATCGATCCCATGATGACGATCAGCCTGGAGCAGAGCGGTTCGCGAGGGAGCGCCATCGGGTACGGTGCGGGGCAGCGTCGGCCTGGGCGTCCCGATTGAGTGCCGACTTCAAGGCCAGGCTGGATCTGTTCTACATCCCCTGCCTTCCCTTTGCGGTCCGCCCCAAGTCCCTCTCCGCGGCTGGTGTGATGGCGGTCTCCGAGGTGCTGACGACCAGCGTCTCCGCCACCGGCCGCTTCAACAAGACCTTCACCATTCCCCCTAGCGGAGGGCCGGTGATCCCGATCCAGGTGTTTCCCGATCATCATCGGCGGCGTGCCGGTGGCCGAGCTGGATGTGAGTGCCTACATCGAAGGCAACATCGAGGTCACGCTGAAGGAGCGGCCCAGGGGCAGTTCCAGGTCACCAATGCGGACCGGACCCGGTTTGACTTCAGCTGCAATGGGAGCGGGTGCCGGCCAACTCGCAGGGGCAACCCGCGCCTAACACCATGACCGAGAGCGCCCAGATCGAGGGAACCGTCTCGGTGAAGCCAGCGATCTATACCGCGCTTCAGCTCAATTTCAACTATGAGGCACTGAGCGCCCGGGCCGGCCCGCAACCCTACCTGCTGGGAACGGCGTCCGGTTGCGCCGCTGTTGCCGGGACCCAGAACGGACGGGGAGGTGGAAGCACGACGGAGAACCATGCCCTGACCGCCGACCTGGACTGGGGAGTGGAGCTTCGGGCCGAGGCGCTGATGCTGCGGAACGTCATCGGGTCGCCTTATGTCCGTCGGCTGATGGATGACCGGCATCTCTGGTTCCGCGACATGGCGCCCGGGCGGCTCCAACGCGCTGGTGCCTGTCGTCGAGAGCACCGGGCCGGCCAGGGCGGGGCGCCGCCGACGCACCAGCTCAAGATGCCGTCGTGCTATCCCTATAATGAGCGGGTGGAGTACCGGATTACCTGGACCGGTGGGGCCGCGCCCGCTCCCGATCCGACCAGGGACACAAGGGGTCAGACGTGCTCCTGGAAGGCCGCCGAGAGCAAAGGCACCTGCACGTTTGACCCGTCAAAGGAGTTCGTGATCAGCCTGATCTGGCCGACGCCCGGCAACTATTCCCTGACGGTCGTCCCGGTCGGCGACACCCACGATCGGGTATTCGCGCCCGCACCGAAGCCGACCCAGGTGAATGTGAGCGTGGTCCCATGAAATGGCTGCGCGCTCGATGCCTGCTCGCCGCGCTGATCCTGGTGCCATCCGCGGCACCGGCGCACTGGCCGACCCATCACCCGCGCGCGGCCGCGCGCCGCTGGAAAATCAATACGCACCTCTTCGCGGCGAACAAGGCACTCGCCGACGCCATCAACGACGGCATGGTGACGATCGCGCCCTACGGGGAATTCCCGGTGGCCGCCTCCGCGCTCCAGGCGTTGCGGGCTGCGCCGTCGGCCTACCGCGCCGGAGTGCTGGCACCCGATCTCTTCCCCGACATGTACGTCGGCGGGTGGTTCATCCATTCCGACCACAGCCCGGGGCACTGGACGGCCGACAAATGGATGCAGCACGTGTGGAATAAGGCGCGCGGGTGGAGCGATGCCGGCGAGCGGAACAAGGTGCTCGCCTTCGCCTACGGCTTTCTCACCCACGGCGCGGGAGATATGTGGGCCCATACCTACGTCAATAAGAAGGCCGACGGGGCCTGGTTCACCTTCTACGGGGCGTCGAAGAGCACCGCGATCAAGCACGTCGTGCTCGAAGGATATGTCGGAGCCCATACCCCGGGGACCGACATGACCCTCGATGTCTGGCCCCGCTTCGTCTCCAACGTGCTGATCAAGGATCCCGCGGCGCGGCAGCACATGCAGGGCGCGGCCCACTACAAGACGTGGCTCGCGATATACGACTGGCTCGAACCGCTGATCGCGCGGGCCAAGCAGGACATGAACAAGAACATCAGCAACGATGCACCCTACTGGGCCAAATGCGCGTTGCATCCGGTCGCCTGCGCCAAGAAGGAGCAGATGGAGACCTGGCGGCTCGACATCAACCGGGGATTCCGCGCGCTGGTGGACAGCAGCGAGAGCCTGGGCGAGAACCTGATGGCCGGGGAGACGGGCGCAGGTCGTGCCGCGATGACCGGCTGGATGGTCGAATGGATCCCCAAGATGTTCGGCGCCCACGCGATCGGCGAAGGGGGTGCAGCGCTCCAGCAATTTCTCAACTGGGTGGGAGGCGCCTTCGCCCCCATCAGCGAGGCGATCAAGGCGGAGACCGAACGCGTCTTCAAGCAACACTTTTCGGAGTACTACGACCTGTACCAGGCGGCCAAGGACCCGTCCAGCTACATGGATCAGCTCGGCTTCCCTCCGGGAACCAAGGATTCGGTCAATAGGGACATGGGGACCCGGGGGGCGCCGGGGATTTCAACTGGCGCAGCTTCGAGCCGATCTACAACACCGTGATCATGTCCAAGCTGGCCCTGCTCGACGGAAACGGGTTGAATGAGCTGGCCAGGCGTGCCGGTGTGACCCGGCAGCTCTTCCCGCCCGGGGAGAATACCAACGTCATGCTCGGAATGTTCCGTTCGATGACCCATAGCTTCCAGTGGATGGGAGAGGAGGTAGACGCCGATACCGGGAGTATTCGTACCAGGTTCGGGATCTGCGGTCCGGAGAGCGGAGGCGAGCTGAAGAAGAAGGACTGGTGTGGCGTTCAGAACGGCTTTGTGCTCTGGAGTAATCCCGAGGCGCGCGAGAAGGTCTTTCGCGTGATCTTCAAGGGCTATGGTCCGGGCCCCGGCACTGCCTCCCTTGCGGATATGGGGATCGACCTCCCGGCCGCTGCCCCCGGAGCGCCGGAGGCCGCGAGGGCGCTCCGCCTGGGGGCTGATCAGACCGACTACATGCGCGAGATCGTGGCGGTGATGCAGGGGAAGATTCCCGGCGTCGCTGGCCCGGCCGCAGCAGTTCCTTCCCGGCCGCAGCCCGCACCCGCACCCGTGCCGGCCCCAACGCGGCCCGGAGCCGGTATGCCTCCCCGGGCGCCTCCCACCCCCGCGCCGGCGCCCGCAGTTCCCCCCGCCGGGGCAGCTCCCGAGATCATCACCGACTGGGGCCAGCGCTGTTGCGCCCGGGATATCGCCGAGCTGCGGGGAGCCTTGGTCCTGATCCAAGCTGGGAGCCCGAAGCTCTCGGGACCAGCGCTCTCGCAATTGGGTCGGCGAACCAGCGGCGGCCAGATCGCCACGCTGGTCAGGCAGCTGAATGCGGCGCTCGACGCGTTCGCCAGTACCCGGGATGCGACTGCGGCAACCACGGCGCTCGCCAACGTATCGCAGGGGCTCGATATGCTGGCCAGACTGGTCACGGGGACGTGATGACCGACTCGCGAGTCGTGCGCATACTCCTGCTGCTTTGCCTCGGCGCGCTTCCGGCGCGCGCTCAGCCCCAGGGCATGCAGATCACCAGTGTGAGTCTGAGTCAGTCCAGTGTCATCGGAGGAGCCACGGTGACCGTCATCGTCACCCTGAGCGAGAATGCCGGCCCGGGCGTCTCGGTGAAGCTGGTAAGCGGCAACACCGCCATCGCGACCGTGACGCAAAGCGTGGTGGCGGTGCCACCGGGAACGCGAACCGCGAGTTTTGTGGTGCAAACCAAACCGGTGGCAGCCAACCCCAACGTCGTGACCGACCCGCCCTCCGTTGACATCACCGCCGGGGGATGGGTGTCCAGCGGACCGCCGAGCTCTCCACCCCATCCGATAGCGACGAAGACCGCCCGGCTCATTGTGCTACCGGCGGCGTTAGCCTCGCTCACGCTGAGTCCGTCCAGTGTCTCGGGGGAACCACCTCGACCGCCGAGGTTCGGCTCAACGGCCCGGCCCCGGCAGGCGGTGTCACCGTGGCGCTCACGAGTAAGCTCACCGGTGCCGCCACGCCGCGAACCCTTGCGCCAGGGGGCTTGCGGAGCCCGGCGGTCAGCGTGCCGGCGCAGATCACGGTTCCCGCCGGGGCCAGCTCCATGACCTTCCAGGTCACCACGGGGCGAGTGACCGCGACCACCCCCGCACAAGTGACTGCAGCGAACGGCGCCTTCAACACCAAGAGCGCGACCCTGACGATCACGCCGTGAGCATCCCGCCCCTCGATCGTCGTGCTTGCGCCACCACCTGGGAGTGCCGCACCTTTGAGCCGTGATGACCAGGCTCTCCCAGGCTGCGCCCGGACCGGCCCTCGCGGGCTTAGACCACCCGGGCGACCGGTCCTCGAGGGCGGCCGAATTCGCGGCGCGCTCAAGGTGCTGGCCATCGCGGTCTGGACCGCGATGCTCGCGCTGATCTGGGCCCCGATCAGCGTGGTGACCCTGCTCTTCCCCCGCGCGAGAGTGCGCTGGCGTCACCGGATCGTCCGCACCTGGGCGCGGGCGCTTGCGTCGATACTCCGCCTGCGGGTCCGGATGATCGGGACACCCCCTGCACCGCCGTTCTTCCTGGCGGCCAATCATC
>CAWBOU010000038.1:0-26871 GCA_963790365.1 uncultured delta proteobacterium | reverse complement strand
GTCTCTTTCTCGTCTCGTAGGCTCTCGCGCGCTGATGATGCGAACCGCCTCTCCGTCATCCGTGTGCGACACGATTAACAGCCGTCCTTGCTGAGACAAGCCGATTATAAGGAAGCGTTGTTCTTCTGTGGAGTGGTCAGGATCGTCAAACGTGTCCGACAGCGGGTCGCCGAACACGGTCACCGCCTCCTCGAACGAAACGCCATGCTTGCCGAGGTTGGCGTCGGCTTTTTCCCCATCCCACTCGAACCGCATTGAAGCAATATAGCCGCTTTCCAACGGGCGTCATAGCACTCGACGGAGAGCGGCAACATTCTCACGTCCCACGGATAGGGCAATCGCATTCTCGGTGGAGCGGCGGATAGCTTGACAAGGTGCGGCTGGTGTACTCATGTGAGCGGATTTCCCACCCCGCCCGCAGGAGGACGCCATGCCGTCGCAAGAGCCGACTTCACCCTGGGACTTCTTCTCGGAACTGCCCGACCCGCGCCGCACGCAGGGTCGCCGCCATAAGCTCCTTGACATCCTCGCCATCGCACTCTGCGCCGTCGTGTGCGGGGCCGACGACTTCACCCAGATCGAGGAGTTCGGCGAGACTCGTGAGACGTGGCTGCGGCAGTTCCTGGACCTGCCGCACGGCATCCCCTCACACGACACCTTCGGGCGAGTCTTCGCCGCGCTCGACCCCACAGCCTTCGGGCACTGCTTCATGGGCTGGGTGCGGGAGGTGGCGCAGTTGAGCGAGGGGGCCATTGTCGCCATTGATGGCAAGACGGTGCGCCGCTCCTACGACGCGGCACGGGACTGCCCGGCCATCGAGTTGGTGAGCGCCTGGGCTAGGGAGCACCGGCTCACGCTTGGGCAGGTGAAGGTCGCCGCCGGGTCGAACGAGATTACCGCCGTGCCGGAGTTGCTGAAGGCGTTGGCGGTCAAGGGCTGCGTCGTGACGGTGGACGCCCTGAACTGCCAGAAGGAGGTCGCGGCGCAGGTACGGCGTCAGGGGGCCGATTACGTCCTGTCCCTGAAGGGTAATCATGCCACGTTGCACGAGCGGGTCGCGCAGTTCTTCTGGTCGGTACGCGAGGGGCGCACCCATGGGTTCACGGTCGGCGAGCACCGCACGGTGGAGAAGGAGCACGGGCGGATCGAGGAGCGACACTTCTGGCAGGTGAACGCCCCGCAAGACCTGACGGCGAGCGGCAGATGGGCCGATTTAGCTTCGGTCGGGTTGTGCGAGGCGGTGCGCGAAGCCGGCGGGCGGGTCTCGCGCCATCGGCGCTATTACCTGAGCAGTCTGCCGGTCGAGGTGGTGAAGTTCGCGGAGGCGGTGCGGGGGCACTGGGCGGTAGAGAACTCGTGCCACTGGGTCTTGGACGTGGCCTTTGGCGAGGACGGCTCGCGGGTACGGGCCGGGCACGCGGCGGAGAACTTCGCGCTGCTCCGCCGCCTGGTCAACAACCTGTTACAGCAGGAGCGAAGCGTCAAGCGCGGGGTGAAGGCCAAGCGGCTGAAAGCCGCGCTGGATGAAAACTACTTGCTCAAGGTGTTACGGCTTTAGAATGCGATTGCCCTGTCCCACGGACGGACAACGTTGCGCGCCCGGTCGGCCCGCGCTAAAATCGCGGCGCGGATTCATCCCGTTCCCCGGACAAAATCCAGTCACGAGTGCAGGGCGCGCTTCCCCCGCCCTCGCCCGCGCACGACAACGTTTTCTGCCGCCCCGCCGGGCGGGAAGGAGATTCAAGTCATGGCTTGCAAACGTCTGCTGGCGACACTGCTCGCCGTCCTGCTCGTCGCGCCGGCGCTCCCGGCGTTCGCACAAAGAAGTAGAAGAGGCGGCGCGACCGCGGCCACGACGGGGCGCGCGGGGCGCGTGCTGCCGCCGATTGGCGTCAGCGAGTTCAGGCTGCCGAACGGCCTGCGCGTCATCCTCCACGAGGATCATTCGACGCCGATTGTCGGCCGTCAACGTCTGGTATCACGTCGGCTCGAAGAACGAGGCGCCGGGCCGCACGGGCTTCGCGCACCTGTTCGAGCACATGATGTTCCAGGGCTCGAAGAACTACGACTACGACTACTTCAGGCCGCTGCAGGAGGCGGGCGGCGAACCTCAACGGCTCCACCAACGCCGACCGCACGAACTACTGGGAGGTCGTGCCGTCGAACTTCCTCGAACTCGCCCTCTTCATGGAGGCCGACCGCATGGGCGGCCTGCTCGACGCCATGACCCAGGAGAAGCTCGACAACCAGCGCGACGTGGTGAAGAACGAGAAGCGGCAGAGCTACGACAACCGCCCGTACGGTCTGGTCGGCGCGCGGATCAACGAGCGCTGTACCCGAAGGAGCATCCCTACAACTGGCTGACCATCGGCTCGCTGGAGGATTTGACCGGCCGCCTCGCTGGACGACGTCTAGGACTTCTTCCGCCGCTACTACGTGCCGAACAACGCCACCTCGTCATCGCCGGCGACTTCGACCCGGCGGAGGCGCGGCGCCTCGTCGAGAAGCACTTCGGCCCCATCGCGCGCGGCCCCGAAATCAAGCGGCCCGACGCCGCCGCATGCCGAAGCTCGAACGCGAGCTCCGCGAGGTGATGGAAGACCGCGTGCAGCTTCCCCGCGTCCACTCGTCTGGCACACGTCGCCCACCTACTCGAAGGACGAGGCCGCGCTCGACATGCTCGCCGACCTGCTCGGCGGCGGCAAGTCTTCGCGGCTCTACAAGTCGCTCGTCTACGAAAAACACATCGGCGCAGTCGGCCACGGCCTTCAACCCGACTCGCGAAATCTCCGGCACCTTCCAGATTTCCGTCACGGGCAAGCCCGGCACCACGCCCGCCCAGCTCGAAGAGGCGATCAAGGCCGAGCTGGCGCGGCTGAAGACCAACCCGCCCACCGCCGAGGAGGTCGAGCGCGCTTACAACTCGCGCGAGGCGTCTTCCATCTACGGCCTGCAAACCGTCGGCGGCTTCGGCGGCAAGGACGACAAGCTCAACACCTACGCGACCTACCTCGGCAAGCCGAACCACTTCGAGGCAGACCTCGCGCGCTACCGCGCCGTGCGCGCGGCGGACGTGGCCCGCGTGGCGAGTCAATACCTCACGGACAAGCGGCTCGTGATGACGGTCGTCCCGCGCGGCAGCGGCCAGACGAGCGCCGTCGGCCCGGCGCCGCAAAGCCCGCGCGAGTCAATCGCGCCTCCCCGCGCGCAGACCGCGGGGCAGACGCAGGCGGGCACCACGAACGCCGCCTCGCAGACGGAGCGCACGGGCACGGCCCAAGGCACCGGCGCCGCGACCGGCCAGCCCGCGGGCGCGCAGACGCAGCCCAAGCCCGAGACCGCCGCCTCCATGCCTGCGGGTGCCGCGCCGCCGACCACCGCCGCCCCGGCCCTTCGCGCAGGCGCGGCATCGGAACTCGTTGAACCGTCCTCCGTAGCGGGCGTCGGCTTCGGAAGTCTTCGCCACGCCGAGCGGTCCGGCCTCGGCGTTGAGCTTCTTCCACTTCTCGCCGATCGCACCGTAGACCTCTTGGGCCAAAGCGCTGGATCCGGAAATGCAGAGACCCAGCACGAGCGCGAGTGTGACCATCTTTTTCATAAAGCTTCTCCCTTGAGTGTTGATTTCGAAGTTCGCGGCGACTGAGCCGCACCGTGTTGCGGGCCTGGAACGAATCGGGTGTAGCCCGAGAGGCGGTGAGCGGGCGCCAAGTTCGGTGGGCCGTGCCCAGCGAGACGCGGGGCGCTCGGTCTCCCCGCTCACCGATCGCGACCGGAACAGGCTGACCTTGGCCATTTCATTGACCGAATCCGTTTCCGCCTCGACGGCTATGCGGTGGATCTCACGATCGTCGAAACCAAGCCTCCGGTCGTCGAACTCGGCGACGGGCACGTCACCGCCTTTTGCAACGACTTCCACCTCTATTCGCGCTACCGCATGGCGGCGTCCGGCACGGTGTCGCGCGCCGGCAGCTCGTTCGATGTGACCGGCACGGCGAGCTTCGATCACATGTGGGGTTTCTATCCGGCCTCAGTGATCGCGGAGACCGTGGCGTTGAAGCTCGGTTTGGACGACGGCCGCGACGTCTTCGTCGGTGTCGCCAAGGCACCACGCTTGGATATCGGGCTTCGCTTCGGGGTCATCTCCGGACGCGAGGGTGAAGTCACGACGCTCCATCACGATGACTTCTCTCTCACGCCCACTCGCTACTGGCGGCGCGATCAGACCTGCGCCTATCCGGTCGAATGGGATGTGGAGGTCGCGGGACTTCGTCTCCATGTGAGTGCCGTCGTGGACGAGAGCGAGCTGCGCACCACGGATCCCGTGATCGCAGCACTTTGGCCGGAATTCCCGGCGTACTAAGACGGAGAGGTCGTGATCGACGGCGACGCGTCAGGGAGGGGCTGGCTCGATCTCACGCACTACTGCTTTTTCTGACGCCTGTTCCGGAGAGTCGCTCCGCACCGTCGAGCTTCGCGAGATTTCGGTCGAAGGTACCGAGGGGCAACTGGCCCGCCTTTCGAGCGATCTCCAAGACGAGACAGTCGGTGAAGCCGACCGCCGGCCTCTGCCGAAAGCGCTCTAGCGCAGCCCCGACCACCTCGGGGTCCTGCAGCGTCAGCGTCGCGTGCTGGAGCAGCATCTCGACGGCGAGCGCACATCGCGTCGAGTCGAGCCCGTAGACGGACTCGAGCACCCACACGGTCTCCGCTAGAACGAGCTGCGACACCCAGGCGCCGGGCGCGATGAAGGCATCCGCGGCCGAGGCTTGCTTCGCGTCGTCGCGCGTGACCAACCGCACCAGGACGTTCGTGTCAACTGCGCGCATACCGCCTGCGCAAGCGACGGCGGATCCCCTGCTTCAGCTGAGAGAGGGAACGCCTCTTGGGAGGCTTGGCGAAAAGCTCCCGGTGGATCTCCTCCGAGCCATACTTGCCTGCCTTGCGCACCACGATGCGCTCCCCCTCTTCCTCCCACTCGAGCACCGACCCGGGCCCCAGGCCGAGCTTCCGTCGCACCTCGGCGGGCACCGAGATCTGCCCCTGTGCGGTCAACCTGGACTGGGCGAGCGCCATGTCCGACCTTCTCTTGCATTACCGGGGTAATGGCAATGCCTCGCGCCGAACCGTTTCCCGGAGGAACCTGGCGATTCCCGGACCGACCTAGCGACCCCGGAGCAGCCGGCCGAAGGCCGAGCCTAGCCGAGGAGGGTCAGATGAATCGCCAAGGAAGAGCTCTCGCACGAATCGGAGCCGCCGCGATCGCCGTCGCCTGCTGGGCGAGCGCGGGGATGGCTTCGCCGCTCGGGTTCCCGATGCCCACTCGGATCGAGCTCGACGATCTGCTCTCGACGAGCACCGAGTCGGGAGACGCTCAGTCGATCATCCCGGGCGTGCGGACCTGCGTTCGGCCCACGCCACGCGATCTCGCTGCCGGCCGACGACGCTCCGCACGACGACGTCTGGATCGAATGGTGGTGGTGGTTCGGGCACCTCACGGCGGCTGACGGACGCAGTTCGGCTTCGTGCTCTTCTTCCCCGCCAAACCGAACGCGCTCTACTACGGCGCCGATTACGCGATCACCGATCTCTCGACCGGTAAGTTCCACTACGGCCGGGAGCCGTTCATCCTCGGACGGCCGGAGACGACGGGCGACGGCTTCCGGCTCCGCGCGGATCACGCTCGCGCGGCCGGCGGCGGCGGACACGACGATCTCCGCTTCGAAGTAGACGGCTGGGAGCTCGAGCTTTCGGTCGAGGCGACGAAGGACGCGGTCCTCGAGTTCGGCGACGGAACCATCCAGGGCTACTGCAACGACCTCTACGCGTACTCTCGCCCGCGGATGTCGGCGCGCGGCGCGCTCACGCGAGCCGGCGCGAGCGTCTCGGTCGTCGGCACCGCGACGTTCAGTCGAGCGCGGGGCTTCAACCCCGCGTTCGTCGTGCTGGGATGGGACTTCTTGACGCTCGAGCTCGACGACGGGCGCGACATCCTCCTCGCGACGGGATCGCTCCGAAAGGGCGGCAACGAGATCTCGGTCGAGATCGGATCGATCTCCGACGCGGACGGCAACGTGACGCCGCTTCATCGCGGCGACTTCGAGATCACGCCGGTGCGCTTCTGGCAGCGTGACGCCACCTGCGCCTATCCCGTCGAATGGGACGTCGAGGTCCAGGGGCTTCGACTCCACGCGAGCGCGCGGATCGATGGCGCGGAAGTCCGCGCGGTGCGCTGGCCGCAAGCCCACCTCTTCTGGCCCGAATGGCCGCTCTACTGGGACGGACCCGCCGTCGTCAGCGGGGACGCGACCGGGCGTGGCTGGCTCGATCTCGGGCGTTACTGCGCCTTTTGATTGCAGAGCTTTCCTCTAGCAGCATCTCGGGAGCTCCATCCGCCTGCTCGCGCTGATCCAGGATCGAGACATCCGCACCTGTTCGAGATCACGACTACGGCGGCACCACGTGACGCTCCTACGGGCGCCTCGCTCGAGGGCGACTGAGGTCGCCCGGGGCGCCCGGTCATTGCTACGCGTGACCGAGCGCCTCCTCGCTGGAGGGCGAAAAGCCCGAAAAACCGAGGAGAAATCGATGGCCACGTCAGGGTTGATCGGCAAGGCCGTAAAAATCTAATGGTCGTGCCCGACATGGCATCCGCTCCGGTTCCCGCGCCCCGGCGAGAGATCGACCTGGCCGCCAGTCACCCGGCCGGCCGCCTCTCCGGCTTTCCACGCCTCGCGGCTCGCTCGCTACAGATCGCCTTCTGGGCGGCAATCGGCGTGGCGAGCCTGCCGTGGTTGCGCGTGCGCCGCGGCAACTGGCGGTCGGCGCTCGGCGTCGCGACGCTCACGCTGTTCCAGCGTCTCGGGGCGACGTTCATCAAGATCGGCCAGATCATCAGCACCCGGCCCGACATCTTCTCCCCCGAGTTCATCGCGCCGCTCACCGCGCTGCAGGATGCGGTGCCGCCGTTCGGCTTCGACGACGTCCGCCGCGCGATCGAGGACGACTTCGGCCGGAAGCTCGAGGAGGTCTTCGCGGAGTTCGACAAGAATCCGGTGGCCTCCGCCTCGGTGGCCCAGGTGCACCGCGCGGTCCTGCAGCCGAGCGAGCTGCCGCCGAGCCTCGCGAGCCCGGTCGTGGCGGTCAAGGTGCGGCGGCCGGGCATCGTCCGGCGCGCGGCGCTGGACGAGGCGCTCCTCGAGTTCGGCGCCCGAATCTTGTCCCGGGTCTCGAGCTTCTCGCTTCTCTCCCCTCGCGAGCACGTCCGGGAGTTCTGCGAGGCCGTCAACGCGCAGCTCGATTTTCGCATCGAGGCCGACAACAACCGTCAGTTCCGCAAGAACTTCGAAGGCGACCCGCACGTCATCTTCCCGGCACTGCTCGAGCACCTCTGCAGCGATCGCGTCCTGACGATGGAGTTCATCGAGGGCGTCAAGGACGACAAGATCCGCGCGGTCGGCGGTGATCCCGAGTTCCTGTCCCGCAAAGGAACCGAAGCGATCGTGCGGATGATCTTCCAGCACGGCTTCGTTCACGCCGACCTCCATCCCGGGAACATCCTCTTCCTGGGCGGCAACCGCCTGGCGCTGATCGATCTCGGCCTGGTCGGCCGTCTCGACCAGGAGAACCGGCGCCGCTTCGCGTTCCTCTGCTATTACATCGTCGCCGGCATGGGCAGCGAAGTCGCGCGCTGGCTGGCGGAGAACTCGCGCATCCAGAAGCTCCGCGACTACGGTGCGTTCGAGCGCGAGATCATCGGGCACATCGCGGAGTTTCACGATCGGCCGTTCGAGCAGGTGCAGCTGGCGGGCCTGATCGCGGGAGTCTACGACATCGCCCGCCGGCACTCCGTGCTCACCGAAGCGACGTTCGCGATGGCGAACATCGCGATCATGGTGATCGAGGGAATCGGCCGGAAGATCGATCCCAAGCTCAACGTCACGCGCGAGACTCGCCCGCATCTCGAATCGGCGCTCGCTCTCGCCGTCTCCGGCGCGCAGGAGACGGCGGAGGTCGGCCCCACCACCGCGCCGAAGTCGTTTGCCGCCGGCCGCTACCGGTTGCGGCGTCTGCTCGGTGAGGGCGTCCGCAAGCGCGTCTATCTCGCTCGCGACACCCGGCTCGACCGCGACGTCGCGCTCGCGATCCTTCGCACCGAAGGGCTCGATGCGGCCGACCGGACCCGCATCGTCGCGGAAGCCCGCGCCGTCGCCAAGCTCTCCGATCACCCGCGCATCGTCGCCGTCTTCGACACCGGCGAGGAAGACGGCATCCCCTACATCGTGATGCAGTACATGGCCGGTGGAACGCTCAGCAACCGCTTGCTGAAGGCGTCCGAGCACCGCATGCCGCTCGGCGACGTGCTCCGCCATGCGGACGAGATCTGCCAGGCGCTCGAGCACGCGCACCGCCACGGCATCATCCATCGCGACGTGAAGCCCGAGAACGTGTGGCTCTCCGAGGACGGGCTCGCCAAGCTCGGCGACTTCGGCCTCGCCCGCGTGATCGGCAAGGGCGACGACGGATTCGCGAGCCTGACCGTCGGTACGGCGCTCTACATGTCCCCCGAGCAGGCGCTCGGCCGCACGGTCGATGCGCGGAGCGACCTCTACTCGCTCGGCGCGACGCTATACGAGCTCTTGACCGGCAGGCCGCCGTTCGAAGGCGACACCGTGGCCGAGGTGATCGCCCGCCACCTGAACGCGAACCCCGAATCGCCTTCCCGCCGGAACCCGCAGATCCCTCCGTCGCTCGACGCACTGATCCTGAAGCTGCTCGCCAAGTCCGCCGACAATCGCTTCGAAAGCGCCGAGAGCGTGCGGAGAGCGCTGCGCGATCTCCCGACGCCGGGGAGCGCGTCCGCGACGGCTCCGCCTCCGGAGAGTGATGCCGCCGCGCCGAGCCAGACGATGTTCGTCGGTCGCGACCAGGAGATGGAGCGCCTCCGCAAGGGCCTCCAGGATTCACTCGCGAGCCGCGGGCGCCTCATGCTGCTCGTCGGCGAGCCCGGCATCGGCAAGACGCGTACCGCCGAACAGCTCGCGAGCTATGCCGCTCGTCGCGGCTGTCGCGTCTTCGTCGGCCACTGCTACGAAGGCGAAGGAACCCCCGCGTTCTGGCCGTGGGTGCAGATCCTTCGAGATTTCTTCGACGGGCGCGACGCCGCGCGGATCGAGACGGAGCTCGGCGGAGGCGCGTCCTACGTGGCGCAGCTCGTTCCCGAGCTGCGCGACATTCTCCCCGACCTGCCGCCGCTTCCCGGCGTCGAGGGCGAGCAGATGCGCTTTCGGTTGTTCGACGCGGTGGCGGGGTTTCTGAAGCGCGCCTCCGCCCACGAGCCGCTGGTGCTGTTGCTCGACGATCTCCATTGGGCCGACAAGCCGTCGCTCCTGCTGCTGCAGTTTCTCGCGCGGGAGCTCGCCGGAATCCGCGTGCTCGTGGTCGGCACCTACCGCGACGTGGACGTCCAGCACGGACATCCGCTCGCCGAAGTGCTGCCGTCGCTCCGCCGCGAGCGCTCGTTCGAGCGCATCCTGCTCCGCGGCCTTCCGGAAGAGGAGGTGCGCAGCCTGCTCGCGACGCTCGCCGGCGTCGAGGCGCCCGCTTCCTTCGTGCGCGCGCTCCATCGCGAGACCGAGGGCAATCCGTTCTTCATCGAGGAGACCGTTCGGCATCTCGTCGAGGAAGGCACGATCGACGCCGCGGACGGCCGCTGGACGAGCGGGCTCGGTCCGGACGAGATCGGTCTTCCCGAGGGCGTTCGAGAGGTGATCGGACGCCGGCTCGCCCGGCTGAGCGAGGAGTGTCGCCGAGTTCTCTCGATCGCCTCCGCTCTGGGGCGGGATTTCGACGCCACCGCGCTCGCGCGTGTGGCGGAGCTCGACCGCGGCGTGATGCTCGGCATGCTCGAAGAAGCCGTCGGCGGACGGATCGTCGAAGAAAACAGGCGCGGCTTCCATGGGTATCGGTTCTCGCACGCGCTCATCCGCGAGACGCTCTACGAAGAGCTCGGCACCGCCGAGCGCGTGCAGCTTCACCGCCGGATCGCCGAGGCCTTGCAAGCGCTTTACGCGAACGAGCCGGAGAGTCACCTTTCCGAGCTCGCCTACCACTTCCTCGAGGCTGCCCCGGGTGGCGATCTGTCGGCCGCAATCGAGTACGCGACGGGCGCCGCGGAGCTAGCGAGCCGCCAGCTCGCCCACGAGGACGCGGCGAGCCTCTACGGCCGCGCGCTGAAGACGCTCGACTCGATGCCCCGCCCGGACGAGCGGCAGCGCTGCGAGCTGCTGCTCGCCTGTGGTCGCGCACAGTGGCGAGCCGCGGAGTTCGACGCGACGAAAAGCACGTTTGCGCGCGCCGCCGAGGTCGCCGAGCGCCACGGCACCGCGGAGCAGTTCGCGCGCGCGGCGCTCGCTTACTCGGGAGAGAACATCGACATCCTCTGGGGGGTCACCGACGAGAGCCAGATTCGAGTGCTCGAGCGCGCGCTCGCCGCTCTCGGCCGCGAAGACAGCCCGCTCCGCGCCATGGTGATGGGCCGCCTCGCGGTGGGCCTCCTCTTCACGGAGCGGACCGCCGAGAAAGCCGGGATCGCCGCGGAGGCGTTGGCGATGGCGCGCCGGCTCGGCGACAAGCCCGCTCTCGCGAGCGTCCTCAACTCGACGTTCTGGGTGCTCTATGGCCCGGAGCAACCTCCCGAACAGCTGGTCATGGCCGAGGAGATCATCGCGCTCGGCGAGGAGCTCGGCGATGATCGGCGTGTGATCAGCGGCCGCATCGCGCGCGCGACGGTGCGGCTGGCGAGCGAAGGCAACGATGCGTTGGCGGACGAGATCCCGGTGATCGAGCGCATGGCGGCCCAGCTCCAGGAGCCGTATCTCCGCTGGTACGCCTCCGTGCACCGCGTGCTGATCGAGACGGCGAACGGTCGCTGGGATGAGGTGGACAGGCTGATCAGCGAGGGTCTTCGCGCCGGGGTCCGGCGCGGCGGAAACGAGACGGCGGTCCGCGTCTTCAGCGCGCAGCGCTGGATCTCCCTGTGGCTCCGCGGTGAGTTCAAGGCGATGTCCGGCTCCATGAGGGACTTCCTTCTCACGTTCCGCAAAGATCTTGCGCCGATCTACGAAGCGGCCAACATCTTCATGCAGGCCGAGATCGGCGAGCGGGCCGGAGCGCGCCATGGGTTGCGGCGTATCGCCGAGAACGGATTCGGCGCCGTCCCGCGCGATCTCTTCTGGCTGCCCACGATCGGCTTGCTGGGATGGGCCGCGGCGACGATCGGCGAGCGCAAGTCCCTAGCGTCTCTCTATGAACTGCTCTTGCCCTATTCAGAGCAAAGCTTGACTACCCTGTTCTGGTCCGTGGGCTCGGCGCACCGGGTCCTCGCCCGGATGGCGGAGTCGCTCGGGCGCTTCGACGATGCACAGCGCCACTACGAACTCGCGCTCGCACGCGAGTCGAGGCGCGATCCGATGCGCGTGATCGTACTCGTCTGGTTCGCGCGCATGATGGTCGGCCGCAAAGCGGGTGATCGTGGAAAAGCCCTCGCAGTGATTCGAGAGGGACTCGAGCTCGCGCAGGCGCTCGACATGCCGCGCTTGGTCGAGCAGGCGCTGGCGCTCAAGCTCGAGGCCGAGGGCACCGCCGAGGCGAGCACCGGATCGTCGATCGATCTGATCACCGCTTCGATCGAAGCGAAGGGCCTCGACGTCCGCCGCGCGACCGCGCCGGACGGCACCGTGACGCTCCTCTTCAGTGACATGGAGGATTTCTCGGCGATGACCGAGCGCCTCGGCGATCAGCGCGCGCACGCGGTGATCCGTGATCACAACCGGATCGTCCGCGAGGAAGTGCAGCGCCACGGGGGCTACGAGGTCGAGCTCCAGGGCGACGGCTTCCTGCTCGCGTTCTCGAGCGCGCGCCGTGGCGTCGAGTGCGCGGTCGCGATCCAGAAGGCGTTCGCCGCCTACAACGCGACGAGCGAAGAGCCGATCCGCGTGCGGATCGGTCTCCACACCGGCGAGGTCATCAAGGAGGGGAGCGGATTCTTCGGGCGCACCGTGATCCTCGCGGCGCGCATCGCGGCGCGGGCGCGCGGCGGCGAGATCCTGGTCTCGAAGCTCGTCCGCGAGCTCACCGAGCGGGACGGCGCGGCGACCTACGGACCGCTCCTCGACATCGAGCTCAAGGGTCTCGCCGGCATGCACGCGGTCTGCGCGCTCGGCTGGGACGGGCACGAGCCGCCGGCGTTGGCCGCTCCCCTCGAGCCGGCGCTCGCATCGTCTCCGTCGAGCAGCGGCGCGAACCTCTTCCGCCGGTCGGGCGACGTTTGGATGATCGCGTACGAGGGCAAGACGTCTTCGCTACGGGATGCGAAGGGTCTCGCTTACATCGCGCGAATGCTCGCCGAGCCCGGCCGCGAGTTCCATGCGCTCGACCTCGTCGGCGCGAGCGAGAAAGGCGACGGCGCGTCGGCTCGGGACGCGAGCGCGGGAGACGCGGTCACCACCGGTCTCGGCAGCGCGGGCGAGATTCTCGATGGCCAGGCGCGCGTCGAGTACAAGAGCCGGCTCGAGGATCTCAGGAGCGAGCTCGAAGAGGCGCGCGAAGCGAACGACGTCGGACGCACGGAGAGCCTCCAGCAGGAGGTCGACTTCCTCACGCGCGAGCTCTCGGCTGCGTTCGGCCTCGGCGGCCGCGCGCGCAAGAGCGGCGACGCATCCGAGCGCGCGCGCAAGGCCGTCTACAGCCGGGTCACGGAATCGATCGCGCGGATCCGCAAAGACAATCCCGCGCTTGGGCTACACCTCGAGAACGCGATCCGGCTCGGTACGTTCTGCTCGTATCAGCCCGAGAAACCGGCCGGTTGGGCGCTGTGAGAGAACTACGGAAGCTCGAGCTCGACACAGAATCTCTCGAACGGAACGACCGTGATGCCGCCGCTCTCGTAGTGGCGGCTCCCGAGATGGACCTGGAAGAAGCTCGGGATCGGAGTCCTGTCTCGAAAGTACCGCGCCGCCGGACTCGGGGCCTTCTCGCCTGACTTGCACTCGACCGCGAAGGAGGGCTTCCGGTTCTTCAGGACGACGAAATCAACCTCCCTCTTGTCGGTGTCACGAACGAACCTGAGCTCCATCGAGTGGCCTTCCGTGTCCTCGAGCCAATGGCAGTACTTCAGGAGCTGTGAGGCAACCAGGTTCTCGAATCGCGGCCCCGCTTCCGCGACCGCCGACCAATCCCAGAGGTAGAGCTTCCGCTCCTTTTTCACCGCGCGGATCGCCGGCGCGCCGAACGGCGAGATCCTGAAGCAGACGTAGAGGTTCTCGAGAATCTGGAGCCAGCGCTCGACCGTCTTGTGATCGACTTCGAGATCCTCACGGAGGCTCTTCACCGAGAGCGGCGAGCCGACGCCATCGGGTAACAGGTCGACGAGATGCTCGACGAGGCTCACCTCTCGCACATATTCGAGATCACGAAGATCCTGGCGGACGACTCGCGAGAGCCGGTCGCGCTGCCAGATCCGAAGCAGCGCTGCTCGCCGTCGCCGACTCGCGTCGCAAGCGGCCGATCCAGGTAGGTGACCGGCACCGGATTTCGCCAGCTCGAGATCTCGCCGATCTCCCACTCGTGCGTCGCGGCCGGGTCCGCTTCGCGCGCAATGCTTGGCGCCGGAAGCGCGTCCGTGCCAAACGGCAGCAAGATGCCGCGACGACCGTGGACGCCGAAGCCCCCGAAGCCGCGCTACGCGGTCTTGATCGACGACACCGGCATCCCGCTCGTCCGGAACCGCACCTACCGGATCCTCTACGACGACGCGGCCGAGCGCGACGGGCTTCTTTGCGTGTCCGATGAGCTCGACGAGGACTACGACTACTACGAGGCGAAGCGCTTCCTCTTCGTCCGCTACGGGAGGCCCGCGAAGGGGAATCGGACGAAGGCGAATCGGATTCTCGCCGATGCGCTGGAAAGAGAGGCGAATCTCCTCGAGCGCGGCCTCGTCGAGCAGATCGGCCGCCAGGCGCCGACGTTGAAGCGCCTGCTCGAGGTCGCGCCCGACTGGAGCCAGGCCGTCTCGTACGCGCTCGGCTTCTGGGACGAGCTCGACAAGGCGGCGCGCTCCGGCTGGCGAACCTACGGCGGCGTCGGCCGGGAGGATTGGATTCGCTTCACCCGCCGCATCGCGCGCGAGGTCCGCCGTGGCCGGGAAGCCCTCGACCTCCCGATCCTCGAATACGTCGGGGATCCGGACCCGGAGGAAAAGAAGCAGAACCGCCCGCACTGGTTTCGCGGCGTCTACGGCCGCGACGGGAGAGACTGACCATGGCGAAGAAGAAGCACGCACCGAGTCCCGCGCAAGTCGCGCATCAGGTGACGTGGCGCCTCAAGGGCGATCTCGAGCGACAGAAGAAATCCCACCTTCGGATCGGCGAGCAGCTCGTCCGCGTACGCGATGAGAAGCTCTGGAAGCTCTTGGAGTTCGATTCGATCGAGAGCTGGGCCGAGGAGCGGCTCGGGCTCGGGCGCACCGCCCTCTACACGTACGTCGGAGTGTACGATTGGGTGAAGGAGCGTCATCCCGATTGGCTGCACCCGAAGAAGAAGGGCTTCATCCCCGATCTCACGGATGTGTCGCTCCTCCGCGCGATCGAGAAGCGCCTCGATGGCCGTCTATCGCCGGAGCGGCGGAAGGTCTTCGAGGCGCTTCGCGCGGAAGCGCTCGCGGGAAAGCTCACGAAGTCGGAGTACGCGAGCGCCCTCCACACCGGGCGGAAGCCGGGCTCTCCGATACAGACCTTCGCGCAGAGCCTGCGCGCGCTCGCCGCGAGGGCGAAGCAGATCTCCGGTCTGCCCGCGGAAATCGCGGACGATCTCGGCGCGGTGCTCGAGCGGCTCGAAGCTCTCCTCCGCGGGAGCGCCGAGCTCGCGCGGCTGTTGCCGGAAGCTCGCCTCGAGCTCGCCGCGCTCGGCGTGCAGGAATTGCCGACATTCTTCGTGTAAGTTTCCGGGCCGCCTCGCGAATTCGCGCAAGTCCGCCAGGTGGACTTTTCTCGTCACGGCAAGTTGGCGAGGAACCGACTCGTCAAGCGGGCAAGGAGAGACCGATGGAGCTCGGACTGCGTTCGAAGATCGCCCTCGTCGTCGGCGCGAGCGAAGGCATGGGCAAGGCCTCGGCGCGCGCGCTCGGCTGCGAAGGCGCGCACGTCGTGATCGTCGCGCGGAACGAAAGTCGCCTCGAAGAGGCGGCCGCGGATCTCGCCGCAAGCGGCTGCTCGGTCGAGCCGCGCGCGGCGGACGCCGAGAACGAGGCGTCGGTCGTTGCGCTCGTGCAAGACGTCGCGGAGCGGCACGGTCGGATCGACGTCCTCGTGAACGCCGTGGGCGGCTTCGACTCACGCCCTAGCATCCTCGACTACGACGACGCTTCGTGGCGCTTCCATTTCGACAGCGTGCTGCTCTCCGCGGTGCGGACCTGCCGGCACGTGATCCCGGTGATGCTCCGCGCGGGCGGCGGCGCGATCGTCAACGTCGCCGCGCAGTCGAGCGAGCGCCACTGGGCGGTGATCGCCGCCTACTCGGCGATGAAGTCGGCGCTCGTCCACGTCACCAAGAATCTCGCGCGCGAGTTCGGCGCCTCGGGCATCCGCGTGAACGCGGTGCGCCCGGGATGGATCCTCAGCGAATCGCAGCGTCGCGCGATCGACGAGCGAAAGCCCGCGGAAATGAGCGATGGCGACTTCTTCCGGACGATCCTCGTCGACTGGCCGGAGCTCTGCTGGGCGCGGCGCTTCGGCACTCTCGAGGAGGTCGCCGACGTCGTCGCCTTCCTCGCCTCGGATCGGGCGAGCTACATGAACGGCGCCGTCGTCGCGATCGACGGGGGCTCGCCAGTGTGAGAGCCGTCAACTGAAGAGCCCGTCCGCGATCGCCTCCGCGATCTCCGCTTCGCTCATGCCGAGGAGCTCGCCGTAGACCTCGAAGTTGTGCTCGCCGAGGAGTGGAGCGGGGCGATAATCGCGGGCGGGGGTCGCGCCGAAGACCGCAGGGTAGACGTCGATCGGAAGCTTGCCGTGGACGGCGTGGTCGACCTCGACGAACGCCCGCCGCGAGGCGAGCTGCGGGTCGCGCTCGATCCAGTCGCGCGCCGTCGCGACCGCGCCGGCAGCCACGCCGGCAGCCTGCAGGCGCTCCATCGCCGCGAACGCATCCTGGTCGGCCGCCCACGCCGCGAGCCGCTCGTCGATCGTCGAGCGCGACGCACGGCGTCCGGAGGCGGTCGCGAGGCTCGCGTCCTCGGGCAGGCCGATCGCGTTCGCGAGCGCCGTCCATTCCGCGTCCGTCCGAACGGTGATCGCGAGCCATTCGTCGCCGCGGCAGCGGTAGACTTCGTTCGGCACGAGATCCTCGAACGGATCTCGGTTGCCCGCCGGCTGATGCTCGCGACCGTTGGCGAGGAGATCGACGTACGCCGGACCGAGGAGATACGCGCACACCTCGAGCTGGGCGAGGTCGATCGCCTGGCCGCGTCCCGTCTGCTCGCGCGCCGCGAGCGCCTCGACGATCGCGAGCGCACCCGCAAGGCCGCTCACGTGATCGGCGAGCGCGACGCCGTACCCGACGTCGTGCCGGCCCGGCGGCCCGGTGAGATGCGTGATCCCCGAGAGCGCCTGCACGGTCGGCGCGAAGGTGACGTAGTTCTTCCACGGTCCGTCCGCGCCGCAGCCCGTCATCGATAGGTAGATGATGCGCGGGTTCCGGGAGCTCGCCTGCTCGTGGCCCATGCCGAGGCGGTCGAGGACGCCGGCGCTGAAGTTGTCGATCACGACGTCGGCCTTCTCGACGAGCCGGAGGAAGGTGTCACGCGCCTTCGGATGCTTCAGGTTCAGCGTCGCGCTCCGCTTGTTCCGGTTCCAGAGGACGAAATAGGGAAACGCGTTCGCGCCGATCCCCTGGGAGCGTTCCTCGGTCTGTAGCTTGACGACGTCGGCGCCGAGATCGCCGAGGATCCGCGTCGCGTAAGGCCCGGCGAGCACCCAGGTGAGATCGAGGATCCGGACGCCGTCGAGCGGTCGCTTCGCGTCGCCCGCTTTCTCGGCATCGACCTCGCGCGGCTCGCTGCGCCAACGGCTCGCGACCTCCGCGGTATCGACTCGCCCGGGCGGGCGGGGCGCCGGAGCGGGAGTGGCGCTCATCTGGAAGAGCGGCCCCGGGAGCGCGACGGCGCCACCCGTCTCGGGCACGGGCCGGAAGAAGCCGCGCGCCCGGAGCTGCGGCGAAGCCGCCGCCTCGCGCGTCGACATCACCTGGCCGAACGCGAAGCGCATCTCCTGCCCCACTTGGAAGACCTCGGCGGCGCTCTTCACGCGGGCGAGCGCCCGGAGCGGGTCCATGAGACCACCGAGACTCGCGAGGAACGCCACCGGATTGCTGATGTCGATCGCGGGCGGAGGCGCGCCCGTCTCGCGCGCGATCCACTCGACGAGCGCCGGAAGTGCCCCGAGCGGCGTCGGGCTCACCATGCAGTGTCCGTCGCGACATGCGGCGACGTCGTAGAGTCCGCTCCAGTGAACGGCTCCCTGGCGCGCGGCGATCGCCGGTCGTCCCATCGCGGCGAAGAACGACCGGAAGAACCAGTACATCGGGATCTGCTCGGTGCACGCGATCACGCATTGATGGATCGAGACGTCGACGTGTTGGCCGCGCCCGGTCCGCCGAGCGGCGGAAAGCGCAGCGAGCGCCGAGATCGCCGCGAAGAACCCGGCCGTGTTGAATGCCTGCCGGCCGTAGCCGTTGATGGGCTCGGCGGGAGTGCCGTTGACCGACAACAGGCCGCCGAGCGCGTTCGCGACGAGGTCGCTCGACTTCCAGCTCGCGCGCGGACCCGTGCGGCCGAAGGGCGTCACGGAGACGTGGACGAGCCGCGGGTTTCGCCGCGAGAGGTCGGCATGGTCGATGCCGAGCGCGGCGAGCCGCCCGGGCGGCTCCGTCTCGATCAGCACGTCGGCCTCTCCGGCGAGATCGAGGAGCGCGTGGCGACCGGCTTCGTCGTCGAGGTCGATCGCGGCGCGCTCCTTGCCGGCGTCGTACCACCAGTCGAGAAGCCCGCCTTCGGCCGCGAGCATCGCGGGTCCGGAAGCGGAGACGCCCGCGCGGACGACGTCGGCGCCGGCCTCGGCGAGGAGCTTGGCCGCGAAGCGTCCGGCGTCACCGCCGTCGCCGGCGAGATCGACGACGCGGAGCCCGCGGAGCGCGCCGCCCGAGCTCGACGAGGACATCCGTTGCTCTGTCATGTGTGCGTGTTTGACGGATCCATCTCCAATGGGCTAGCCGCCGGAGCATGCCCGAGGAGGCCGCCGTCGTCACCGAGACACTCGAGGGGCGGGTGCTCACGGTGACCCTCAATCGACCGCAGCGCCGGAACACGATCACGACGGAGTTGATCGAGGTGCTGCAAGCGATCCTCGGTCGCGCCGCATCCGATCCGGAAGTCCGCGTGCTCGTGCTGACCGGCGCGGGAGCGACGTTTTGCGCGGGAGGCGACGTCGGCGGCATGGACGGCGGGAACGCCGCGACGCCCGCTCGTCCAGTGGAGATGCGAGACCTGCTCGCGGGCGCGAATACGTCGCTGCTGCTCCACCGCATGCCCAAGCCGACCATCGCGATGATCCGCGGCGCGGCGGCCGGCGGCGGTCTCGCGCTCGCGGCGGCATGCGACCTGCGTCTCTCTGCCGACACGGCGCGGTTCACCTTCGCGTACACCCGGCTCGGGTTGGCGGGCGACTTCGCCGCGACGTACCTCTTGGAGAAGCTCCTCGGAACGACGCGTGCCCGCGAGTTCTGTTTGCTCTGCCCCGTGGTCGGTGCCGAAGAGGCCCTGAAGATCGGGCTCGTGACCCGTGTGTTCGCCGAAGCGGACTTGGAGAGCGAGACCTACGGGCTCGCGCGGCAACTCGCGAGCTTTCCGCCACACGCGCTCGGAAGGATCAAAGCCAATCTCGACGCGGCCGCCGAGCTCTCGCCGGACGAGGCGGTCGAGCGGGAGGCGGAGACGTTTCTCGAATGTCTGCGAACGCCAGATCATCGAGAGGCCGTGCAAGCGTTCCTGGAAAAGCGTGGGAGACCTTCATGAGAACGTCGACCTCGGCATCGCCGCCGACCCTCCGGAAGCAGCCCTCGCAGGAGCGCTCGCGCCTGATGGTGCGCGCGATCGAGGAAGCCTGCGAGAAGCTGCTCTTCAGCGAAGGCGCTCGCGCGATCTCGCCGCGCCGGCTGAGCGAGGTCGCGGGGGTGGAGGTCGGCTCGCTCTACCAGTACTTCCCGAACGTCGAGGCGGTGATCGCGAGCGTCTGCCGCAAGCGGACGATCGCGTTCGTTCAAGCACGGCTCCGGCGGATCGACGAGCTCGGTCCGACGGATTTCCGCGCGGCTTTGAGCGACACCCTTCGTGGCGTGGTCGCCTATCACGCGGACATGTTCCGCGCGGCGCCCGACTTCTATCTCAAGTATCGCGACTTCTTCGACCTCGCGCGGTACTGCGACGAGGTCCTCGACGACTCGCACGCCACCGAGCACATCCTCCACCGCCACCTCGAGGCGTCCGGCACGAAGTGCGAGGAGACCGAGACGGCGACGTTCCTCATGACCCGTTGCGTGACGCACGCGATCTTCGAGACGGCGAGGACTCGCCCGGAGATGCTCGCGGAGGAGAGCTTCACGGAGTACCTGCTGAACCTCTGTGTCGGGCTGGCACAACCGGTTCACTAGTAGTCACCCCCCGGGCTTACGCCCGACCCCCTGAGGGGGTGTACTCACCCCCCGGCCTTCGGCCGACCCCCTGAGGGGGTGCCAACACCTCGACGGCGCCTTTCGTGCCGTCCACGCGGAGCCGATCGCCCGTGCGGATCCGAGCGGTTCCCGTACGAGTGCCGATGACGCACGGGATCCCGAGCTCACGCGCGACGATCGCTCCGTGGCTCATCGTGCCTCCGATGTCGATCACGACCGCCGACGCGATCACGAAGAGCGCCGCCCATCCCGGGTCCGTCGTCTGACAGACGAGGACGTCACCGGGCTGGAAGTCGTCCGCCTCGTTCGGGTCCGTGACGACGCAGGCTCGGCCCTCGACGAGGCCCTGGTTCGCGGCGATGCCCGTGATCGGACCGTGCTCGTCGGCCGGGGCCGTCACAACGGGCTCCGGGCGGCCGATGAACTGCATCGGCAGCTCGATCCCGTGGTACACGCGCCAGCGCTCTTTCCGCTTCGCGACGACATCCCTCACGGAAAGTGGCAGCGCTCCTTGCACCTCGTCGTAGGTGAGATGAAAGACGTCCTCCGGATCGTCGAGCACGCCTTCCGCCGCGAGCGCTCGCCCGATGGCGCGCGCCGCCGCGCGCGCCACGTCGTTCCCACGAACGTACCCGATGATCCGTCCGCTCTCGCGCCGGAACATCAGGATGCGCGCGAAGGGCAGCAGCAGGCGAAGTCTCCAGCGGTGGCCGCGCCCGAAGCCGCCGAGCTCCCCGATCGCGCGCTCACGCTTCGCGAGCAGCTTCTCCCGCTGGAGCGCGGGAGCTGCGCCGTCGTCCATCGTCTTGTACGTCTCGACGAGCGCTTCGACCGGCGCCGGGTTCTCGCGCCACGATCGGCCGTGGAGCATCCCCTCGATCGGGCCGTGATAGCCGTGCCGCCGGAGGAACTGCTCCATCGACATCCGCCCGCGTGAGACGTCCCAGAGATCGGCCACGGTCGAGGCCTCGTGCCCGGCCTGATCGTTCGCGAGGAGCTCCGTCTCGAGGCCGGGCCGGCCGGCCGCCGCGCACGTCTTCCGAACCTGCTCGTAGAGCCCTTGCGCGAGCATCGTGACGACGCCGTGATTCGTGATCGCCTCGCGCATCATCGCGCGTGCTTCGCGGAGGAGCTCCCGCGCGCGATCCGCGCCGGCGTCCGCGAGCTCCGTCGTCGCGCGGCGCCACCAATCGAGCGTCTCCGTTTCCATCCGCTCGAGGCGGCGGAGGCTTCGCCAGACGGCGGGCAGCAGCTTCACGAGGACGTGGAGGTAGCGTTCGCGCGTATGGCGGCTCGACACGCCCGGGCGGACGCTGCCGAAGAATTGCTTCTCCCACGAATCACCGGAGCTTCCCGGCATTCGGTCCGCGATCAGGCGAAACGGATCGATGCTCGAGGTGGCGCGGCCGAGCTGCGCGACGCCTCCGAAGCGGTCGCGCTTGAGCTTCGGCACCGCGACCTCGTCTTTCCGGAGGATGCCGATCCTGGCGAGGCTCGTCCGGAAGGCGAGCTCGGTCGGCTCGAAGTGGTAGGTCCAGGAGAGCGACGTCAGGACGCCCGGATACGCTTCGACGACGTTCACCCGCGTCCACGCCGAACCGGGCTCGACGTTCTCGTCGATCGGATCGTCGACGCCTTCGAACTCAGAGGCCATCGGAGAGATCGACGTCGAGTTCGGCATCGCGAGGTGGCGCATGTTTCTTCGCCGTCCGAGTGCCCGTCAACCGCGTTTGCACGAACCGTTCGGCGTCCTAACTTCTCGATCTCGAACGCCGAAGTTACGGGCTCGAGGGTCGCGGCACCCGCCGTTCGCGTTTTCAGGGAATCTCCGATCGGACCGGCCCGCTCGCGCGGCACGCCAATCGATCGAGAGCCCCCGCCCAGTCACCGCCCTGTCCGGATTCGGCCGTGAAGGGGACCGGATCCGGGCATCCCGAACACGACTCTCAACGCAAAGCGCTGGTCGGGTGGGAGTGAGGCGCTTGTGCCGCCTATCCGCAGAACCTGCCGCCTGCGCGTATGGCTGGACCGCCATGCGCTCATTGGCTAGACGCCCGGCGTCCATGACGACCCAGCGGATTGCGCGCTGCTTCGCGCTGCTCGTCGGCATCGCGGCCTGCGCGGCGTCCGGTACTGCACGCGCGGATGGTGGCGCCGTCGAATGGCGTTACACCGAGGGGGCGGCCGGCGGCGGGCGCTACTCGTCGCTGGCGGACATCGACCGGACGAACGTCGCGTCGCTGCGCGTTGCATGGACCTATCGACACGGCGACGTCTACAACGGCGGCTATCTTCCGGACCGTGTGAACAAAGGCACCGCGTTCGAGTCGACGCCGATCATGGTCGACGGTCGGCTGATCTTCACGACGCCCTACAACCGGGTCATCGCGCTCGATCCGGAGACCGGCCGCGAGCTCTGGGTGTTCGACCCGAAGATCGACCGCGGCCGGCGCCATGCCAACATGTACATCAACCGAGGCCTCGCCTACTGGCGCGGACCCACGGAGGACGGACCGTGCGCGCGCCGGGCGTTCATGGGCACGCTCGACGCGCGCCTGATCGCGCTCGACGCCGCGAGCGGCGCTCCGTGCAAGGACTTCGGTGCCGGCGGCACCGTCGATCTCCTCGCCGGCGTGTCGCCCGTCGTAGACCCGTGGGAATACAACGTGACGTCGCCGCCGACGGTCGTGGGCGACACGCTCGTCGTCGGCTCGTCGATCGCGGATACCCTCCGCCGCGTGGCCCCGCCCGGTGACGTCCGCGCGTTCGACGTGCGAAGCGGACGCTTGCTGTGGACGTTCCATACGGTAGCTCGGCCGAACGAGCCCGGCGGGGAGACCTGGGAGAACGACAGCTGGCGGAATGCCGGCGGCGCCAACGTGTGGTCGACCATCACCGCCGACCTCGAGCGGGGGCTCGTCTTCCTGCCCGTCAGCACGCCGAGCCCCGACTTCGACGGCATCGATCGCCCCGGAGCGAACCTCTATTCCGACTCGCTCGTGGCATTGCGTGCGGCGACCGGCGAGCACGTGTGGCACTTCCAGACCGTTCACCACGACTTGTGGGACTACGACCTGGCGGCGCCGCCGGTGGCGGCGCGCGTGCGGCACGACGGCGTCGCGGTGGACGTCGTCGTGCAGGCGACGAAGGCGGGCTTCGTGTTCGTGCTCGACCGCGACACGGGCAAGCCGGTCTTTCCCGTCGAGGAGCGGCCCGTTCCGGCATCCGACGTTCCCGGCGAGCGTGCGTGGCCGACGCAGCCGTTTCCCACCAAGCCGCCGCCGTTGCTTCCACGACGTCTCGGCGAGGAAGATCTCTGGCAGGTCGACGCGGCGCGATTGGCGGCGTGTCGCGAGGCGCTACGCGGGCTGCGCAACGAGGGTGTGTTCACGCCGCCGAGCCTGCGCGGCAGCCTGCTCTACCCGAGCACCGGCGGCGGCGTGAACTGGTCCGGCGTCGCTTTCGATCCGACGACCGGCTGGTTGTACGTGCCGGTCAACAACCTTGCGCACGAGCTGCGATTGAGTCCGGTGGCCGATGGCGACATCGACGCGTGGGACGGCCTGCGCCCACTCCGCACGTTGGAAGGCATCTGGTGGGCGCTCACGGGACGCGGCACGGGCCTCCGCTACTGGACCGATCCTCGACGCGGTCGTCGCGTGTTCGCCGTAGACGGCGTCCCGTGCAACGCGCCGCCGTGGGGCTACCTCGTCGGCATCGATCTCGACGACGGTTCGATCGGCTGGAAGGTGCCGAGCGGACAGGACGAGTACGGGGCGCGAGGACTGTTCTCGTACGGCCCGCTGCTGGTCACCGCCGGCGGCTTGGTCTTCCACGCCGGCTCCCGCGATCTTCATCTGCGCGCGCACGACGCGACCAACGGCGAGGTCGTCGCGACCTTCGACCTGCCCGCCGGCCTGCACTCCGGACCGGTGACCTACAAGCTCCGGCCCGACGGCAAGCAGTACCTGGTGGTCGCGCCCGGCGGTCACGTGGGGCTCGGCTCGAAGCCGGGCGATCACGTCATCGCGTACACGCTGCCGTGAGGTCCATCCAGCGCGCGGCGTGCAACACCGATCGCCATGACCTAGTCTCCGCACACAACCCGGAGCGCACGTGAACGAACGTCAGCGCGATCTCTTTCTCTACCTGTGGTCGCGCCGTCGCGCGCCGGGGGCCTGCGCATCGCGCTCCGGGGGGCCGTCATCGGCGGGCTCGGCGGCCTCGCCTTCGCCTTGATCATGGCGCAGGGATCCAGCACGCCGAGCGTGCCCGCGTACGACTACGCCGGGCAGATCCGCTCCTTTCTGAGCCTGCTCGGCCTCTCGGTCGCGGCCTTCGCCTGGTCAGCACGCCCGGATACGCTTCGACGACGTTCACCCGCGTCCACGCCGAACCGGGCTCGACGATCTCGTCGATCGGATCGTCGGCGACGCTCTCGATCTCAGACATCGCGCTCCGCGTTCCATTCCGCGATGGCCTCGACGTCCGCTAGCGGCACCATGCATTCGGCGAGCCCGTACCCCGCCTGTCCGTCCCAGCTCCACCGCGTGACGGCGTCGACGAGCACGATGTCGCCGCGGTCGCGACCGGATCGGTCGACGCCGTGGCAGAGCTCCCACGGGAGCTTGTGCGTGAAGAAGAAGAACGCCACGACGTCGCCCGTGACGGAGATCGCGCCGCGCTCGGCGTCACGGAGCTCGACCTTCAGCGAACGTCCGCGCGCGAGGTCCTGAACACTCGGAAGCGTGACGACCTCGAGGTCGCGCGGCGACTCCCGATCGCCGCCGTGCGAGACGACGCTCACCGCCGGTCCGAGCTCGACGGCGTAGCTGTTGAAGTAGCGTCCGTCCGCCCAGCTCCCGCGCGCCCAGCGGCTCCGGACGAGCCCGGAGAGATCGCGCGGCCCCATGCTGTGGTCGCGGTAACCGAAACCGGAGACGGCGATCTCCTCGTCGCCGACCACGATGCGGCCCGTGGCCGTGCACTCGACGTTGTGGTGTAGCCGCCCGAAGGTCTGAGGACCGGGCGACACGATCGGTCCTCGATGCGTGAACGCGAGGTCGACGGAGAGGCGCGTCGGCACACCGTCCGTGACGAGCGACCGCCGCTCGACGTCGGGCGTCTCGACGCGTGCGGCACCGTCGATCCGGATGCTCCAGCGCCGGCCGGGCTCGTCGCAAGCGGCGTGGAGCGTCGGCGTGCCGACCGTCTTCGGGGCCGGCGGACGTCCGTGATGCTTGATCACCGCGACCCGGCCGTCGGGGAGCGAGACCGCCGCCGTCGCGCGCCACATTTTTTTGTCGAAGCGCGTGACGCCTTGGTGGAGATAGAGCGTCACGCGGCGCTCCGGGTCCTGAAAGAGCCAGAGATACGTCTCGCTCCACGCGGGATCGTCGCCCGGATCGTGCGGCGGATCGTCGAGCGCGGAGACGTTCGTCGTGATGGGAACGATCTTCACGCCCGACCCGCCTTCGCTTCCGCGAGGCGATCTCGTCCGAGGATGGCGAGGAGCTCCTCGTGAAGCTCGAACCAGACTTGGTGGTAGCTGTCGCGGAGCGGATGGGCGACGTACGCATGATCGCCCGCTTCGGTTCTCGCGACGGCGTCGTCCAGTCGGCCGAGATACGGCGCGAGCCGCGGGACCGCGCGGGAGAGGTCAGGCAGCGCCTCGCGCACGCTTTCGTGAAGCGCGGCGAGGCGCTCGAGGATCTCCTCGTCGTAGCTCGCGTCGGTATGGTCGTTCGGAGCGCCGGTCGGCCCGATCTGCCATGCGGTCACGATTTTTTTGAGCGTTCCGTTGAGGCCATCGAAGCGTCGCTCGTAGAAGGCGTCGAGCGCGCCGCCGTCGACGGTCGCGCGCTCGGCGGCGATGAGCTCGGCGAGGTGCGCGCGCCCCGTCGCCGTCAATCGAGCGCCGGCCGGCGTGGCCTGGACGAGGTTCCGATCCGCGAGCTCGAGGACCCGGGTCCACGCTCCGTCACCGCCGACGCGCCGCGCGCCGTCGGGGTCGAGGCGCCCCTTCACGCGCATCGCCTGGAGGATTGGGAGATCGCCCGCGTCGTGACTCATCGGATGTCGAATCGATAGTCGAACGTCACACCGAACGTCCGCGGATATCCAGTGCTCGCCGCGATCACGTCGCCCGCGCGGAAGACGCCTGTCTTGTAGAGCTCGTTCGTGAGATTGCGTCCGAACAAGCCGACGCTCCAAGGACCGTCGCTCGGGGTGAAGCGGAGCCGCGCGCCGAGCAACACGTAGGAAGGAATCGCGAAGGTCGGATCGCCCTCGAGCGTCGCGTTCGTCGAGCTCGCGTAGCTGACGTCGATGCCGGCGGTCAGACGGTACGAGTCGAGCACCGGTACGGTGTAATGCGCCATCGTCGTCGCCTGTACCTCCGGCGCATAGTTGAACGGCCGTCCGGCGAAGTCGAACGGGGTGCCGTTCGCGGAGGTTCCCTCGAACTCCTTGATCTCGGTGTCGATGTACGCCGCCGCTCCGGAGACAAACGCGCCTTCCACGGGGACGAGGCTCATCGCGATCTCACCGCCGACGACTCGGGACTTCGGCGCGTTCCGGAAGACCGGCAGCGGACCGAAGATCGGGTCGCGCGTGTACGTGAGCAGCTGCTTGTCGTCGTAGTCGTAGTAGAAGCCGCCGAGCTCGGCGTGCAGACGGCCCTCCCACGCCGACGCCTTCGCACCGATCTCGTAGTCGATGAGGCGCTCCTGCGTCGCGGGCGCGAGCGTCGAATTGTCGGTCGCGAAGAGCTGCGGAAATCCGCCGGACTTGTAGCCGCGCGTGTAGCTCGCGAAGAGAAGGACGTCCTCGAGCGGCGTCCAATCGAGAACGGTGCGCGTCGCGACGTTGTCCTCGTCGAGCTCGTCCTCGAAGACTCCCGTGTTGCCGCCGGCATCCTGGTTGAAGCACTCGCCCTTCTCGATGCCGCCGGGGCCGCCTTTCGCCAAGCTGAGCGCGTTCAAGAGCGCGGAGAGACCGATGAACCCTTCGGAATCCGCCGACTCCATCGAGCAGCTCTCGAACGACCGATCCTCTCGCGTGTAACGGATCCCCTGCGTGAGCCTCAAGGTC
>CAWBOU010000037.1:0-66931 GCA_963790365.1 uncultured delta proteobacterium | reverse complement strand
TCGCCTCGACCTTGTCACGATCCAGCCGCGCTGCCCGCGCACCCGGCCGCCGCGGACGTGGAAGACCTGGACCGCCGCCTCGAGCTCGTCCTGGGCGAAGGCGATGATGTTGGCGTCGGTGCCGTTGCCCGAGCACGACCGCCTGCTTCTCCATCCGCCCGCTTGAGCGCGCCGAGGTCGTCGCGCAGCCGGGCGGCCTTCTCGTACTCCATCGCCTCGGCGGCAGCGTTCCATGTCCGCTCGAGGCGCTTGATCATCAGGTCGGTCTTGCCGGCCATGAAGTCGCAGAAGTCGTCGACGATCCCGACGGTGCTCGTCGGCGTCCACCCGGCCGACGCACGGGGCCGAGCACTTGCCGATGTAACCGAGCAGGCAGGGCCGGCCGATCTGACCGGCGCGCTTGAAGACGCCGGTGGAGCAGGTGCGGGCCGGGAAGACCCGGGTGAGGGTGTCGAGCGTCTTGCGGATGGCCCAGGCGTGCGCGTAGGGGCCGAAGTAGCGGACGCCCTTCTTCTTCGGCCCCGCGCATGACCTGCAGCCGCGGGTACTCCTCGTTGAGCGTCACGGCCAGCCGGGTAGCTCTTGTCGTCGCGGTACCGGACGTTGAACCGCGGATCGAACTCCTTGATCCAGTTGTACTCGAGCTGCAGGGCCTCGACCTCGGTGCCCGACGACGGTCCACTCGACGGCGGCCGCGGTGGTGACCATCTGCCGGGTGCGCGGGTGCAGCCGGCGACGTCGGCGAAGTAGCTGTTCAGCCGCTGCCGGAGGCTCTTGGCCTTGCCGACGTAGATGACCCGGCCGTTGGGGTCGCGGAACCGGTAGACCCCCGGCGACTCCGGGATGCTGCCGACCGCCGGGCGGTACGTGGACGGATCGGCCATGGGTCCAGATTAGGTCGCCCCGCCGACATCCCGTCGGCACCCGAGGAGGCTGTCGGCGTGCGCCCCACCCCGGAGGTCTCGCTCATCCCTTTCGACGCGGCCCTCCTGCCGCTCGTCCAGCCCTGGTTCGAGCACCCGGAGGCCGGCGGCTCGGCGGACCCGAGTGGCCGGCGCGCGAGCTCCGGTTGATGGCCCGTCCGCTCCCGGAGGAGTTCCGGGGCAGGACGGCTCTGCGCGCGCACTCGTGGGTGGCGCTCGACGCCTCCGGCCGGCCCGTCGGCAAGGTCGGCGGCGACGTCTACGACCGGTGGAGCCGGTACGACGGCTCCGATCCCGATCGGCCGGTGGTGTCCGGGATCCAGCCCGGGCCCGCGATGGGTCTGGCGCTCGTCGTGGATCCGGCGCGGTGGGGGCAGGGCTACGGCCGCGCGATGCTGCGCGCCGCCGTCGGCCATCCCGACGTCGCGGACGTCGTCCTCGTCGCCCTGGGCATCGACGAGGACAACACCGCCAGCCGGCGCTGCGCCGAGGCGGCCGGCTTCCGGGCCGACGACCCGGCGCCGGACTGGGAGGGCACGGTCTACTACCTGCTGCGGTCCCCGGGATCGCGCCGTCGCGAGGCAGCGTCGGGACGTCGACCGGCACGGTGTCCGGGTAGATCAGGCCGGCGCCGGTGTTGAGCACGACCACCTCCTCGTCGCCGCGCCAGCCACCCCGACTCGCGCAGCTGCCCGACCGCGGCCAAGCAGGCCGCGCCCTCCGGGACAGATCCAGGCGCCCTCGTCGCGCGCCAGCGCCGCCTGCGCGGCCAGCAGCTCCTCGTCGTCGACCGCGACCGCGGTGCCGCCGGTGGCCCGCACGGCGTCGAGCACCAGGAAGTCGCCGAGCGCCTTCGGCACGGTGATGCCGAACGCGACCGTGTGCGGGTCGGCCGGCGGCGCGCTCTCGTCGAGCCCCGCGTGCGAACGCGTCGCACGATCGGCGCGCAGCCGGTCGCCTGCACCGCGACCAGCCGGGGCAGGTCGCCGGTGATCCAGCCCAGCTCGCGCAGCTCGCAGCAGCGCCTTGTGGATGCCGATGATCCCGACCCCGCCGCCGGTCGGGTAGAGGATCACGTCGGGCATCCGCCAGCCGAGCTGCTCGGCGATCTCGAGCCCATCGTCTTCTTGCCCTCGATCCGGTACGGCTCCCTCAGCGTCGAGGCGTCCTGGTCAGCCGTCCGCGCTCGGCGACCGCCGCCGCGACCAGCCGGCCGGCGTCGCCGATCAGCCCGTCGACCAGGTACAGCTCGGCGCCGGCGACCACGCACTCGCGCCGGGTGATGACCGGCGCGTCGACCGGCATCGCGACCAGCGCGCCGAGCCCGGCCCGGGCGGCGTACGCCGCCCAGGCGGCGCCGGCGTTGCCGTTGGTCGGCATCGCGATCCCGGTGACGCCCAGCTCGGCGGCCCGCGACACCCCGACCGCCGCGCCGCGGGCCTTGAACGCGCCGGTCGGCAGCAGCCCCTCGTCCTTGACCAGCAGCCGCGGGCACGCCGAGCCGGGCGCCGTGCGCGGGGCGCCGGCAGCAGCGGCGTCATGCCCTCGCCGAGCGTGACCACGTGCGCGGGTCCCGCACCGGCAGCAGCTCGTGGTAGCGCCACAGGTCCGGCGGGCGCGGCGGCGATCTCCTCGCGGGTCACGGCCGCCGCGACGCCGTCGAGGTCGTAGCGGGCCAGCAGCGGCGCGCCGCAGCGGCGAGGTGCCCTGGACCACGTCGGCGTCGTGGCGCTCACCGTCCGCGAGCACTCCAGGTGGCTGAGGTAGGAGAAGGTCACCCGGGCATCAAACCGGCTGGGTCCCGGGGATCGTCCGGAGGTCGGCGTCGAGGAGTTCGCGGTCCTGGGTATCGGTGATGTCCTCGGCGGCTGCCCGGGCCCGCTCGAGCGCCTGCTCGCACGCCGCGCGGTCGCCCGCGACGGCGTGCGCGCGGGCCAGGGCCTCGTGCGCGAAGGCGAGGTCCCAGTCGCCGATCCTGTGCTCCTCGCACAGCTCCAGCACCCGCCGCGCATGGTGCAGAGCGGGCTCCCCGCGACCGAGGACGGCGTAGACGCGGGAGCAGAGCCACTCCCCGCGCGCGAGGTTGGCCGGGGTGCCCACCTGCTCCCAATGGGTGTCGCGAAGGCGTGCGCCATGTGCAGCATGCGGTCGTCCTGGGCCGGGGTGCGCTCCTCGGTCTCCATCAGCGCCCAGACAGCGTTGAAGAGCTCGGCGGCGAGCTTCCGCTCGTCCGGGACCTCGGGTGTGGCGTCGGCGGCGCGAGCCGTCGGGAGTCGCTGGTCGTTCTCGCCGTCCATGTCGTCCTCCGTCTGGTCCTCGATCAGGTGGGTGAGGCGGTGTCCCGACTCGGGCACGACCGAGCGCGTGCGGCCGGAGACGATTCTCACGCGCCACCAGGCGCGACTCGTGCCCGGTCAGCCCGACATGATCCTGCAAGTCGCGCATGCGCTCGCCGCCGACCGCCGCGCGCGCGGCATCGCGCGGCCGCAGGTCTTCGCCGAGGGAAGCATCAGCCTGAACGGCCGCCCGTCGGCCCCGCTCGTCGATCCGTCCGTCGATCTCGCGGCCGAGCGCTGGACGTTCGGGCCCTGGACCTGGGTGTCGCGCGAAGCGCCGCCGCCTTACGAAAGGTAATGCGGCTCGGGGCGCTCGAAGAGCGCCTCGTAGTCGACGAGCACGGGAGTGCCGAGCTCGCAGGGCTCGCCGCTCCGCATCGCCCACTCGCCGCGGTCGGCGGCCGACGCGGCGACGTACGAGTTCAGATACGCGCGACGGTCCCGGAGCGACACGTTCGCGCCGGAGCCGTGGACGAGGAACGGATGCCAGAGCGCGACGTCGCCGGGCGCGAGCTCGAGCGGGACCGCGGTCGCGGGATCGATGCCGACCGCGGCGAGCGCCTCCACGTCGTCGCGCCCGCCAAGCACCGTGCCCTCCGGATCGAGCGCGAGCTCGCCATGACGGTGGCTGCCGGGAAAGACGACGACGCACCCGTTCTCGACCGCGTGCTCGTCGATCGCGATCATCGTCTGCACGTAGCCGTGGAAATCGCGGTACGCGCTTCGCGGGTGGCGGAAGCGCGCGTCCTGATGGAACGCGTGGCCGTTGACCGCGCCGGCGGGCTTCCAGCTCATCTGGTTGACGATCTGCTTGAAATCGCCGCCGAAGAGCTCCCGCACGATCGCGAGGAGCCGCGGCTCGATCCGCCAGCGCGCGCAGGCGTCGTTCACGCGCGCCGCCCACTGCACGAAGCGGAGGCTCGGGCCGAGGCCAGGATCGGCATCGACGCGGAAAACGACGTTCCCGTGGCGGTGGCTCCGCGCGTGACGAAGACCTTCCTCACGGAGGGTTTCCGCGGCAGCCACGAGCTGGGCCACCTCGCCCCGGTCGAACACGCCGGGAACAACACAAAACCCCAATTTCTCGTACTTCTCGCGATCCATCACGGCTCGCGAGCCCATTGTGCCAGGCGGGGGGCCCAAAGCGAAATCGTATTCGTGAGGCGGCGGGCGCGGGGGGCTGGTCTCGCTCCATGGCTCGCCGATCGTGCGCGCTTAGTCGGCAGCCGGGGGCCTGGTTCGCGGAAGTAAAGCGCAGTCCGCGCTGAGTGCTCGCATGAAGCTGCTCGCTCCCAGCGGCGAGCCATGGAGCGGGCCAGGCCCCCGGTTGCCGGCGTAGGCCGCTGCTCGGCTGCGCTTTACTTCCGCGAGGCCAGCCCCCCGCGCCCGCCGCCGCGAGAGCCTAGAACTCCGCGTAGCCCGGGACGCGCGGGAACGGGATCACGTCGCGGATGTTCTGCATGCCGGTGATGAACTGGATCGCGCGCTCGAAGCCGAGGCCGAAGCCGGCGTGCGGTACGGAGCCGTAGCGGCGGAGGTCCAGGTACCACCAGTAGTCCTGCTCGCGGAGCCCCGCCTCGGCGATCCGCTGGCGCAGCACCTCGATCCGCTCCTCGCGCTGCGAGCCGCCGATGATCTCGCCGATCCGCGGCACGAGCACGTCCATCGCGCGCACCGTCTTGCCGTCGTCGTTCACGTACATGTAGAAGGCCTTGATCTCTTCGGGTAGTCGGTGACCACCACCGGCGTCTTGAAGTGCTCCTCGGTGAGGAATCGCTCGTGCTCGCTCTGGAGGTCGGTGCCCCAGGCGACCGGGAACTCGAAGGTCCGGCCGCTCTTCTCGAGGATGCGTACCGCCTCGGTGTACGTGATCTGCTCGAACGGCGTCGTCACGATGTGCTCGAGCGTCTCGATCACGGTCTTGTCGATCCGCTCGGCGAAGAACCGCATGTCGTCGGGGCAATCGTCGAGCACGCTGCGAAAGAGGTGCTTCAGGAACTCTTCCGCGAGCTCGATGTTGCCTTCGAGATCGCAGAACGCCATCTCCGGCTCGATCATCCAGAACTCGGCGAGGTGGCGGCTCGTGTTCGAGTTCTCTGCGCGGAACGTCGGACCGAACGTGTAGACGTTCGTGAAGGCGAGCGCGGCGATCTCCCCTTCGAGCTGGCCCGAGACCGTGAGGTGCGCCTCGCGGCCGAAGAAGTCCTGCGCGAAGTCGACCGCCCCGTCCTCGCGCCGCGGCGGGTTCGCGGAGTCGAGCGTCGTCACCCGGAACATTTCGCCCGCGCCCTCGCAGTCCGAGGCCGTGATGATCGGCGTCTGCAGGTAGACGAAGCCGCGCTCCTGGAAGAACCCGTGGATCGCGCGCGCCGCCGCGTTCCGCACGCGGAAGACGGCGCCGAACGTGTTCGTGCGCGGGCGGAGATGCGCGATCGTCCGCAGGAACTCGAACGTGTGGCGCTTCTTCTGCAACGGATAGTCGTCGACCACGTTGCCGACGATCTCGATCGCGCTCGCGCGGAGCTCGAAGCGCTGTTCTTTTCCGGGTGAGTCGACGACCTCGCCCGTCGCGACGACCGCCGCGCCCGTGCCGAGCCGCTTGAGCTCGCCCTCGTAGTTCGCGAGCGCCGGGTCGGCGACGACCTGCAGGCCGGCGAAGCAGGAGCCGTCCGAGACTTCGAAGAACGAAACGCCCTTGCCGTGGCGGGCGGTCTTCACCCAGCCCTTCACGGTCGCGTCGCCGCCCGCGGCCGGACGGGCGAGGAGGTCTTTCACACGGGTGTGCACCGTTCGTTCCTTGGTCGCACGAGCGTCGCGAATCCTGCGCGTCGCGCAAGCTTTGCATAGCCTCGCTCGCCGCCGCGGCCAATAGGCGCGGCAATTGCCGACTTCTTTTCCGACGACCTCGTGGCGCGGAGCTTGCTCTCTAGTCTCGCGGTCCCCGGTCGTAGGTATCGACCGGGTGGGGGGACCGTTCGGGCTGCGCCGGTCGGAGTGATCCACCGGCGCAGTCCGGGCGGTTCGATATCCCGAGCGGTCCCCGGCGACGACGATCTTTGACGCCGGGGCGCCGTCGCCTAAGAAAAGAAGTCGAGCATCTCGCGGAGCGCGAACTCGGGCTTCTCTTCCGGCACGAAGTGCCCGCACTCGGGCACCATGCCGCCGGTTACGTTCTCGGCGACCGCGCTCCAGATCGGCGGCAGGTCGCGCAGCAGGAACTCGCCGCCCCACGCGCGCACCGGCATCGCGAGCTTCCGGTCGCACGCGGCGAGGTTCACGGTGTCCTCGCGGATGCCCGTCGCGTAGTACTGCATCCCCGCGCGGATCGTGCCCGGCAGGCGGAACGCGCGCAGATACTCCTGGAACTCCTCCTCGGAGAGATACGCGGGGCTGTAGTTGTACGAGCCCGACGTGAAGAAGTGCCGGAGGTAGAACTCCGGGTCTTTCAGGATCAGCGTCACCGCGAGATCCGGGTTTCCGCCGTGGAAGAAGACGTGCCAGAGGCGCGTCGCGAACGCCATGTCGAGCTTGTCGCCCGCGCGCGCGATGCCGGGGATCATGTCGAAGATCATCAGGCGTTCGACCATCTCGGGATGGTCGTACGCGAGGTAGTAGGAGACCGCGCCACCCCAGTCGTGGCCGACGAGGCCGATCTTGTCGTGTCCGAGGCTCTTCACGAGCGCGTGGACGTCGGAGGCGAGCGTCCGCTTGTCGTAGCCGGTCTGCGGCTTCTCCGAATCACCGAGGCCGCGGAGATCGGGCGCGATCACGGTGAACTTCTTCGCGAGCTCCGGGATCTGCTTCCGCCACTCATACCAGCTCTGCGGCCAGCCGTGGACGAGCACGAGCGCGGGACCGGTGCCGGCCGTCACGTAGTGCATCATGAAGCCGTTCACTTCACGGCGGTGATGGACGATCTCAGAGCTCATTGCGCGGTGAATGCACCGTCGACCGCGAGCGTCGTGCCGGTCACGTAAGAAGCGGCCGGCGAGCAGAGCCACACGACGGCCTCGGCGATCTCCTCCGCCGTGCCGATGCGCCCGATCGGCGCGGCCGCGGCGAGGCTGTCCGTCACGCCGGGAATCTCGGTCCCGAGTCGATCGAGCATCGGCGTCTGAATGACACCGGGGCAGACCGCGTTCACGCGGATCTTCTGCGTTGCGCTTTCGAGCGCGGCGACCTTGGTGAGGCCGACGACGCCGTGCTTGCTCGCCACGTAGGCGGAGAACAGCTGCGCGCCGATCAAGCCCGCGATCGACGCGGTGTTCACGATCGCGCCGCCGCCGGTCTTCGCCATCGCCGGAAGCTCGGCTTGCAGACACCAATAGACGCCGAGCAGATTCGTCGCGATCACGCGCTCGGCGAGCTCCGGCGGATAATCCGGGAGCGGCTTCAGCGTGCCTTCGATGCCGGCGTTGTTGAACGCGCAATCGATGCGGCCGAAGCGCCCGACCGCCTTCTCGACGAGCGCGAAGACCTCCGCCCGCTTGGAGACGTCGCAGCGCACGACCTCGGCCTCGGAGCCGGCGGCGCGCACCATCTTCGCGGTTTCCTCCGCCCCGTCCATCGTCACGTCGCCGATCACGAGCTTCACCTTCGAGCGCGCGAACGCGAGCGCGGCGGCGCGGCCGATGCCCGACGACGCGCCGGTGACGAGGATGACTTTGCCGTCGAGTCCATCAGCCATTCTTCTCTCCCCACCTCTCCCTTTGGGGAGAGGTCGACGGCGCAGCCGGCGGGTGAGGGGGAGCCGCGCTCGGTCGCGACGTCTCCCCCTCACTCGCGCCTGCGGCGCGGTCTCTCCCCAAGGGGGAGAGACGGATTGGTTGGTTACTCATCTACACGGCGGCGCGAACGTAGCCGTACGCGAGATTGCTGCGCGCCGTGCCGGTCTCTTCGTATTCCCGCTTGGCGAGCGCAAGCCCGTCGGCGTCGAGCGCGGCGCGTGCGCTCTCGCCCGTGTCGATGCCGTAGATCTTCGACGCGTTGCCCGAGAAGAGCGCGTTCTTGACCGCTCCGTCCGCCGCGCCGAGCGGCTTGAAGCCGTGCTTCTTCTGCAGGTCCTCCGGAATCTCCAGGCGCCGCATCGCCTCGATCTGCCACTGCGGCGAGCCGTACCAGACCGAGTCCGAGCCCCACACGACGTGGTCCTGGCCCATGCCCTTGATCAGGATCCCCATCATCGCCGCGGCGTGGCGCGGATGCGTCACCACCGAGCTCGCGAACGACGTGCCGATCTCGCCGTAGAGATTCGTCACGCCGAGCTTCTCCGGAATCTCGGCGAGGTCCGTCACCCAGTCCATGCGGCCGGTCTTCTCGAAGTCGGCGAGGTTTTCCTCGGGCGACATCATGAAAGGCTTGAGACCGGCGTGGTAGATCACGAACTTCAGCTGCGGCCAGTCCTTCGCCGCCTTGCCGACGTCGTCGACCATCGCCCACTTCCAGTTCGGCAGGTTCTTCTCGGGCTCGGCGGGCACGAGGCCTTTGTGCACGCAGACGGTCGTGATGCCTGACTTCACGAACTTCTCGTACGCGGGATAGACGAGCTTCTCGTCGTCCATCCGCCACGGATACTTCGACGGCCCGAGCGGATCGCCGACCGTGTAGCCCTTCCAGCTGTCCGGCTTGAACGTCGCGATCGAGCGATCGATGTCTTCGAGCCAGTTCGGGAAGCCCGGCGCGAACACGGAATGACAGAGCATGCGCCGCCCGCCGGCGAGCCCGTTGATCGCCTGTCGCGCGCCGTGCATGTCGTCGTTCGTGAGGAGCGAGCGCTTCGGGTCGTCCGACGGCGCTGCGCTGACGAGCCCGATCCGCGTGTCGCTGTCGAGGAAGACCTCCTTCACGAAGTTCTGGAACTTGTAGCGGCGGAGCGTGACGCCTTCCTCGACGAGCTTCGGATTCCACTTCTTCGCGTACTCGCCGAGCATGAGGATGCCTTCCCAGTCGAGGTCGTCGCGCACGAAGTGGAGCTGCACGTCGATCACGAACTGCTTGCGGAGCGCGTCGAGCCGCTCCTTCGCCGCCGCCGGATCCGCGGCCTCGGCGGCGCTCACGCCGAAGACCGGGCCGTAAACGGAGTTCATCGCGAGGAAGGCCGCGGCCATGCCGGACGCGGTGCGCAGGAAATCCCGCCGCGAGAGGCCGTGGCGCTTGCCGTGCAGATCGGCAAGCTCGCCGATCGCGGCCTCCACGCGCCGCTGCCCGGTCGACTGGGGCGGCGGCATCCACTCGCCGTTCGACACGACCTGCGTCGGGATCGGCGTCGGGAGCGCGGTCTTCTCCGCGGGACGCGTGCGACGAAGCTGCTCGGGGCTCAGCCAAACGGACATGGGGCCTCCTATACCTCGCTCGCCAACGTCATTGCCCGGAGAAAGATCCGTGGGTGAAAGAGCGCGCTCGGGCGCTCCGTCAAGTGCATCACCTGGAGGAACCGCCCGGCGGTGAACGTGTCGGACCAGGTGAGGCGATGGATGCGCGCCGTGTACCACTGGAGGATCGGCATCCACGCGGGACGCGCGCCGGTGACGCTCGGGTTCCGCGTGTCCTCGCTCGTCGTCAAGAGCCACGGCACGTCGATCAGCTTCGCGAGCTGCGTTTGGAAGCGGCGCGAGAAGCCCGGCGAGAGACCGCCTTCCTTCTCGAGACACCGATCGAGCGCGTCGCCGCCGATCGAGCCGGTCGTCATGCCCTGCCCGTAGGTCGGGTTGAAGCTGCACGAGGCGTCGCCGATCACGGCGAGCCCGTCGGGAAACGCCGGCATGCGCTCGTAATGACGTCTCCAATTCGAAGGAAATTTGTGGAGCGCGATCGGCGAGAGCGGCTCCGCTCCCTGGATCGCGTCGTAGAGGTCCGGCACCGGCAGCGCCTTGGCGAACGCCTGGAAGCTCTCCTCGTCGCCCCCGGGATGGTCGCCGTACCAGCCGACGAGCGTGACGATCCAGCGATCGCCTTCCGCCGGCACGATCACGCCGAGCTTCGAGTCCGGGAACTTCGGATAGACGAGCAGCACGCGCCAGTCGCGGCCGGCATGCGGCGGCTTCTTGTAGATGCGGCTCGAGTAACCGACGTCGACCTTGAGCTCCGTCTCGGGCGGACGGCCGAAGCCGAGCGATTCGAGCCACTGCGGCGTCCGCGTGCCGCGCCCCGTCGCATCGACGACGAGATCGGCCGCGACGTTCTCCTCGTGTTCGTCACCGTTCCGGCGCGCGATGCGGACGCCGTTCACGCGGTTCTTGTCCGCGGTCGTGGTGAAGCCGCGCACGTCCGTCTCCTCCGCGAACGAGACGTTGCCGAGCTGCCTCACCCGTTCGCGGATCTTCCATTCGAGGTACGGGCGGCTTTGACACATGAGCGGGAAGCCGCTCGCGAAGCGCACCTTCCAGTTGCCGAAGTAGAACCACTTCGTGTCGCCCGACATGTCGCAGAGCTCGGCGCCTTCGCGGATCATCTCCTCGACGAGGCCGGGAAAGTAACGCTCGAGGATCCGCTCGCCCTGCTTGAGCAGCACGTGCACGTGGCGCGCCTGCGGCGTGCCTTTGCGGCCGTCGGGCCCCTCCGGAAAGCGGTCGCGCTCGAAGAGAGTGACGCGCTCGAAATGTCCCGCGAGAGCCCGGGCGGCGACGAGGCCGGTGATGCTGCCGCCAAGGACGACGGCGTGAGAACCGATTTGCTTCATGGTCGCCCTAGGGTGCGCGAGAGCGACGCTACCGTGCAATCGTCTCGAGGGCGGAGACGACGAACCCGTCATGGGGAAAGATTGCCCCCCGAATGGGGGATGACACGCCGGCTAGAGTCCGAGGCGGCGGCGAATGCGGCCCGCGTACTGCTTCGCGGCAGGGCCGTGAAGGCGCCGCTCCTGGAGGAGCCGGTAGCGGAGCTCCTTCGTGTTGCGCAACGCGACGAGCGCCTTCGCCTGCTCGGCGTTCTCGCACCCGGTGATCATCGCATCGAGCGACAGCACTTCCTTGCGGAGCTCGAGCTCCTCGGGGAGCACGTTCGCGCGCTTCAGGATGCGGAAGCCCATGCGCAGGTCTTCGGGAACCGACGAGTCGTCCTCGAAGCGGAGCGGCTTGCCGCGTCCGGGCAAGTTCTCGAGCTCGCCGGCCTCGATCGCGGCGCGAATGCGCGCCTCGGCGGCTTTCGCGAGCGGATCCATGCGCGCGAAACTTACGCCAGCGCCTGCTTCAACGGAAGAGGTCGGCGGCGACCGCCTCGAGCCCGTCCTCGGCGACGGCGAAGAGTGCGCCGAGCGTGACCGCGCGCTCGGAATGGCGCTGCAGCGGATGCTCGATCACGAAGCCCGCGCCCCCGTGGAGCTGGTGCGCGTCGAGCGTGAGCTTCTTGAACGCGCCCGCGACGTGGGCACGCGCGACGGCGAGCTCGGCCGAGGCGTCGAGGCCTTCCGAGAGCCGCCAGATCGCGCGCCACGAGGCGTGACGGATGCCCGCGAGCGCCGTCGCCATGTCCGCGCAGATGAATTGGACACCCTGGAACTTGCCGAGCGGCTGCCCGAACTGGACGCGCTCCTTCACGTAGGCGACCGTCATCTCGACGACGACGGTCGCGCCGCCGACGGCCTCGGCGAGCGCGAGCGCCGTCTCCTCGTCGCGAACGTGGTGAAGCGCCGCGACGGCTTCGTCGCCGACGAGCATCGCGTCGCGCTCGACCGGTACGTTCGTGAAGCGGACGTCGCACTGCCGGTCGCGGCCGAACGTGCGGAGCTCGTGGCGCTCGACGCCGCGCTCGCGCGCCGGCACGACCGCGAGCGCGGGGCGCCCGCCGTCGAGCGCGGCCACCACGAGCCAATCGGCGGTCGCACCATGGCGGACGAAGCGCTTCTCGCCGCTCAGCTTGCCGTTCTCGATGCGAGCCCCGAATCGCTCGAAGTCGACGGCGTCCTCCGCCTCGGCGACCGCGAGCGTCACGCGCCGCTCGCCCCGCGCGATTGATGGTAATCCCGCGGCCGCCATGCCGCCGCCGATCGCGGCGAGCGCGCGACCGCCGACGATCGCCGCATGGATCGCGGTCGGCGCGAGCGCGCGGCCGCATTCCTCGAGGATCAGCGCCGCGTCGACGAGCGAGGCCCCTCCCCCGCCCGAGCGCTCCGGCAGCGTGAAGCCGATCCAGCCGAGCTCGGCGACCTCGCGCCAGAAGCCCGCGTCGCACGCGTCGGGCTCGCGATCCCACGCGGCGAGGCGCTCGCGCGTCACTTCCTTCGCGAGGAAGCGGCGCGTGCTCGCTTGGAGCTCCTGCTGCTCAGCCGTCGGCGCGAGGTTCATCGCGGGAGCTCCAGCCCTCGCTGGGCGATGATGATTCGCTGGATCTCGTTCGCGCCGCCGCCGAAGCGGAGCATCGGCGAGATCTGGTAAAGCCACTGCAGCCGACCGGCGAGCGGCGCTTCGGGCGCATCGCGATCGAGCTGGCCGGCGAGCCCGAGCACTTCCATGCCGACGTCGGCGAACCGCGCCGTCAGCTCGGAGACCGCGATCTTCGCCATCGACGCTTCCATGATCGGCACGCCGCCCTGGTCGATCGCCCACGCGTTCTGAATCGCGAGGAGGCGCGCGACGTCGATGTCGACCGCGAGGCGCGCGAGCTTCGTCCGCACGATCGGATCCTCGGCGATCGCTTGCCCGCGGCGCCGATAGGTTCGCGCGACCTGCACGAGCTCGCGGAAGATCCGCTGCAGCATTCCCGGCGAGCCGATGCGCACGCGCTCGAAGTTGAGCGCCATCGCCGCGTAGTAAAAACCCATCCCCGGCTCGCCGATCAAGTTCCGCTTCGGGATCCGGACGTTGTCGAAGAAGACCGCGTTCGTGCGGAGCCCGCCCCACGTCCAGATCGGCTGCACGGTGATGCCGGGCGCGTCCATCGGCACGATCACGATCGAGATGCCGAGGTGCTTCTTCGCGTTCGGATCGGTGCGGACGCCCATCCACTCGTGCGTGGCCGTGTGGGCGCCCGTGTTCCACATCTTCTGCCCGTTGATCACCCACTCGTCGCCGTCGAGCTCGCAGCGCGTCTTCAGGTTCGCGAGGTCGCTCCCGGCGTCGGGCTCCGAGTAGCCGAGCGCGAACTCGAGCTCGCCCGCGGTGATCTGCGGCAGCCACTCGCGCTTCTGTTCGTCGCTGCCGACGCGAAGGATCGTCGGGCCGACGGAGGTGTACGTGAGCGAGAGATACGGCGCGCCCGCGAGATCCATCTCCTCGATGAAGAGGAACGTCTCGATCGCGGACTTCTCGAGGCCGCCGTATTCCTTCGGCCAGTCGATGCCCCAGTAGCCGGTCTCGCGGAGCTTCGCCTGGAACGTCCGCGCCTCGGGGCCGACGTCCTCGTTCGTCACCCGCCGCATCTCCTCGCGCAGCGCGGGCGTCATGCTGCGCGTGATGAACGCGCGCACCTCCTCGCGCCAGGCGAGCTGCTCGGGGGTGAAGTCGTACCGCACGGACCGACATGAAACCGGTCCCCGCGTGGCTTGGTCAAGTGGCCAATTTCGCCGGATCATCCTAGGGTTGCGCGCATGAACGTCCAGACGAGAGCGCTGCTGTTCGTCCTTTTCCTCGGCGCTGCGTGCGCGCGCGAAGACGCGCCGCGGCCGGAAGCGGCCGGCGAGACCGACGCGTCCGGCGCGACCGCGCCGACGCGCTTCACCACCAAGGCGAATGCCGCCGTCGCGACCGAGCTTCCGCTCGCCGACGAGCAGGATTTCGCCGATGCGAAGCGCGGGCGGATCGACGGGGACGACAATATCGAGGTGAAGGATGCGACGGGAAAAGCTCTGTTCGCCACGAAGCCATTCGCCTTCGTGGAGGGCGAAGCTCCCGCGAGCGTGAATCCGAGCCTCTGGCGACAGGCGAAGCTGAACTCGCTCCACGGCCTCTTCGAGGTCGTGCCCGGCATCTGGCAGGTGCGCGGCTACGACGTCTCGAACATGACGATCCTCGAAGGCAAGACCGGCTGGATCGTCGTCGATCCGCTGACCGCGAAGGAGACGGCGGCGGCCGGCTGGGCGCTCGTCCGCCGGAAGCTCGGCGAGCGGCCGATCGTCGCGTTCATCTTCACGCACAGCCACGTCGACCACTTCGGCGGCGTGATGGGCGTGATCTCCGCCGAGGACGCGAAGCGCGTGCGCATCGTCGCGCCGAAGCACTTCACCGAGGAGGCGACGAGCGAGAACGTGCTCGCGGGCATCGCGATGGTGCGCCGCTCGAGCTTCATGTACGGCGCGCGCCTGCCGGCGAGCCCTCGCGGCCACGTCGACACGGGGCTCGGGCGCGCGCCCGTCCGCGGAACGATCGACATCCTCCCGCCGACCGAATTCGTCGACCGCACGCCGCAGGAGATGGAGATCGACGGCCTCCGCTTCGTCTTCCAGTACACGCCGGACGCGGAAGCGCCAGCGGAGCTCACGTTCTACCTACCGGAGAAGAAGGCGTGGTGCGGCGCCGAGATCGTCTCGCACACGATGCACAACGTCTACACGCTGCGTGGCGCGAAGGTGCGCGATGCGCTCCGGTGGAGCGGCTTCATCGACGAGGCGATCGGTCTCTTCCCGGAGCTCGAGGTCGTCTACGCGAGCCACAACTGGCCCGTCTGGGGGCGCGAGCGCGCGGTCGAGTACCTGAAGAAGCAGCGCGACACCTACAAGTACATCCACGATCAGACGCTACGGCTCGCGAACCACGGCTTCGGGCCGCAGGAGATCGCCGAGCAGATCGCGCTTCCCGAATCGCTCGCGAAGACGTTCGCGAACCGCGGGTACTACGGCACCGTTCGCCACAACGCGAAGGCCGTCTACCAGCTCTACTTCGGCTGGTTCGACGCGAACCCGGCGAACCTCGATCCGCTGCCGCCGGTCGAGACGGCACGGAAGTACGTCGAGCTCGGCGGCGGAGCGGCGGAGGTGCTGCGAAAGGCGCGCGCGACGTTCGAGCAGGGCGAGTATCGCTGGACGGCGACCGTGCTCTCGCATCTCGTCTTCGCCGAGCCGTCGAACGCGGACGCGCGAGAGCTCCTCGCCGCGACCTACGACCAGCTCGGCTACCGCGCCGAGTCCGGCCCGTGGCGCGACTTCTACCTGACCGGCGCCTACGAGCTCCGCCACGGCGCGCCGAAGGAAGGCGTGCCGCTCGGCAGCGCCGCCGGGCTCCTCCGCAACATGCCGGTCGAGCGCTTCTTCGACTCGATGGCCGTGCGCCTGAACGGGCCGAGCGCGGAGGGGAAGACGATGACGCTCAACTTCGTCTTCACCGACGTCGGCGAGACCCACGTCGTGACGCTCGAGAACGCCGTGCTGCATCACCACCGCCGCGACCCGGACCCCGCCGCGACCGTCACCGTGAAGATCACGCGCGAGCTCCTCGTCCGACTCGTCACCGGGCAAGCCGGGCTCAAGGATCTCGTGATGTCGGACGACCTCGACGTCGACGGCAGCCGGCTCGACCTCCTCGGGTTCTTCCGGCTCCTCGACAGCCCCGACGGCCGATTCGACGTGGTCACGCGATGATGCTAGGACCGCCGCTCGACTGGAGGAGACCGACGCTCATGAAGCGAAGCGCAATCGTCACCATCGCCCTCGCGGTGGGACTCTTGACCGGGAGGTGCACCGTGGCCGGAGACGAAAAGCCGTCGAACCCGAACAATCCCGTCGCGGTGATCAAGACTTCGATGGGGACCATCGAAGCGGAGCTATTCAAAGATAAAGCGCCGATCTCGACCGACAACTTCGTCGCGTACACGAAGGACAAGCACTACGACGGCACGGTCTTCCACCGCGTGATCCCGAACTTCATGATCCAGGGCGGCGGCTTCACGCCGGACATGAAGCAGAAGCCGAACAAACCGCCGATCAAGAACGAAGCGGGCAACGGGCAGAAGAACCTCCGCGGCACGCTCGCCATGGCGCGCACGCCGGTCGTCGACAGCGCGACCTCGCAGTTCTTCATCAACCTTCGCGAGAACGACTTCCTCGATCACAAGGGCCAGACGTCGCAGCAGTTCGGCTACGCCGTGTTCGGCAAGGTGCTGAAGGGCATGGACGTGGTCGACAAGATCGCGGCCGTGGAGACCACGACGAAGGGCATGCACGAGGACGTCCCTTCGGCGCCCGTGGTGATCGAGTCGGTGCAGATCCGCGAAGCCGCTAAGTAGCCACCGCCACGACGACGAAGCGCAGCTCCGCCGCGCCGAACGCCTGATCGCCGGTCTCCGGCTGTTCGGGCTCTGCGCGATCGGGGCGACGCTCGCGTATGGCCCGCACGAGGTCGGGCCGATCGCGTGGATGCTGTTTGCGGCGTCGCTGGCCTATGGCGCGCTCGTCGTCATCGCGTTCGGGCGCGGCGTGCCCGTCCGCACGATCGCAATCGCGACGACGATCGGCGACCTCGCCGTGATCATCCCGCTCGCCGGGGCGAGCGGCGGGCTCTCGAGCGACGTCTTTCTCTACGCATACGCCGCGATTCTCGCCGGCGCGATCCGGTACGGCGTTCGCGAGACGTTCCTCTCGGTCGCGATCTACGGCGCTTGCGCGATCGCGCTCTATTTCGTGCCCGACTCCACCGCCACGCCCTACGACCTCGGAATTCGCCTTTTCTTCATCTTCTTCATCGCGCTTCTCGCGAGCCAGCTCTCCGGCGAGGTGAAGCGCCGCTCGCAGGACCTCGTCGCCGAGCGCGACAAATCACAGACGCTGCTCCGCCGCCTCATGAGCGCCGAGGAGGAAGAGCGGAAGCGCGTGGCCGGCGAGATCCACGACCGGCTCGGCCGGCGATTCTTCGAGTTCTACCACGGCATCGGCCGGAGCGCGGAGGCGCTGCGCGAGCGCGACCGAGGCTCGGCGGAGTCGCTCGACAAGCTCGCCGGCGACGCACGCGCGTGCGCGGACGAGATCCGCAATCTCGCGAACGAGCTCCGACCTTCGATCCTCGACGACTTCGGCTTCGTCGAGGCGCTACGCGAATCCGCGGTGGCGCTGGAGGATCAGGGCGAGCTCGCCGTGCGGCTCCACGTCGGCGTGACGCGGAAGCTTCCGCAGCCGGAAGTGAACGTGATGCTCTTCCGCGTGCTCCAGGAGGCGATCCTCAACGTGCGGAAGCACGCGCAGGCGCGCTCGATCGCGATCGACCTCTCGGACGCGGACGGTGGCGGTGTGCGGCTCTCGGTGCGCGACGATGGCCGCGGCTTCGATCCGGCCGCGCCCGCGCACGGCCACCTCGGGCTCCTCACGATGCGCGAGCGCGCCGAGGCATGCGGCGCGCGGCTCTCGGTGCGGAGCCGCCCCGGCCAGGGCAGCGAGGTCGAAGTGGTCGTCCCGGAGTCGTAGTGTCCCCACGTCTCTCCCCATTGGGGGAGAGACCGCGCCGGAGGCGCGAGTGAGGGGGAGACTGTTCGGGCGAGACGCGCCTCCCCCTCACCCGACGGCTTCGCCGTCGACCTCTCCCCAACGGGGAGAGGTGAGCTCACACTCGCCGCGAGCTGCGGTTCGCGAGCGCGTACGAGATCGCGAAGGCGGCGAGCAGCGAGGTGCCAAGCGCGGCGCCGAACGGCCAGTTCCGCGCCGTGCCGCGGAACTGGTTCTCGATCACGTTGCCGATCATGTCGACCTTGCCGCCGCCGAGGATGTCGTTCACCGCGTAGAGGCCGAGCGCCGGCACGAACACGAGCATCAAGCCGGCCGCGATCCCCGGCCACGTGATCGGCACGATCACCTTCGAGAACGCCCACACCGGCCCGGCGCCGAGGTCGAGCGCCGCCTCCACGAGCGCACCCTCCAGCTTCTCGACGCTCGTGTAGATCGGCAGGATCATGAACGGCAGGAACGTGTAGACGAGCCCGAGGATCACCGCGCCCGGCGTGTACAGCATCTCGAACGGCTCGGTGATCCAGCCGTAGGCGATCAGCATGCTATTCAGGAGGCCCTGGCTCTTCAAGATCGTCACCCAGGCGAACGTGCGGATCAGGAAGCTCGTCCAGAACGGGATCATCACGAGCATGAGGAGCGTGTTCCGCCACCGGAGCGGCGCGCGCCCGACGGAGTAGGCGACGGGATAGCCGACGACGAGGCAGATCGCGGTCGTGATCGAGGCGAACACGAGCGAGCGGACGACGATGCGGAGATACGTCGGATCGAGCACGGCGGCGTAGCTCGCGAGTGAGAACCCGAGCTTCACGCCGCCGAGCGTGCCGCGCTCGCCGAAGCTGTAGACGAGCATGATCGCAGCCGGCGCGACGACGAAGGTGAGCACCCAGAAGAGCAGCGGCGCGAGCAGCAGCCATCCCACGGCGCCGGGCGCTTTGCCGGCACCGCGGGGCGGATCGAGCCCGGCAGCTCCGTGTCTCACAGCGCGGCCTTGAGGTCGGTCACCAACTTGTCGATCGGCACCGCCGCCTCGCCGACGTCGCGAACGCCCTCGAGCTTCGGATTCTCCGGCGGATAGCTCGCCGGGTTCGCGAGCTCATCGGCGGTGAGAAGCTTCCGCGCCGCGGCGTTCGGGTTCGTGTAGGGGAATTCCGCGGAGATCTTCCGGCTGACCTCCGGCCGGAGCACGTAGTCGAGGAAGCGGTGCGCGACGCCGACGTTCTTGGCGCCCTTCGGGATCGCCAGGCTGTCGAGGAATCGGTGCGCGCCCTCGGCCGGCAGCACGTACCGGAACTTCGGGTGCTCGCGGTAGAGGATCGCTGCCTCGCCGGACCAGACGATGCCGAGGTCGACGTCGCCGTTGAGAAGCGCGGTCTTCGGACTGTCCGAGTCGAACACCTTGACGAGCGGCAGCCACTTCTGGAGCACCGGCTTCACGGCCGCGAGACTCTCCGCGCTCACGTCGTTCTCCCCCCTGCCGATCGACGCGAGCGCCCACGAGACCATCTCGCGCGGATCGTCGACGATCACGATCCGCCCCCTGTGCTTTTCCTGGAAGACATCCGCGTAACCCCGGATCGGGTCCTTCACCTTCGCCGTGTTCACGACGATCCCGACGGTGCCGGCCATCCACGGAACGGAGTACTTGCCGCCGGGATCGTGCGGGCCTTCGAGAAACTCGGGCGCGAGGTTCTTGCGGTTCGGGATCTTCGCGTGATCGAGCGGGAGCAGCATCTTCTCCCTGATGAGCGCCTCGATCGTGTATTCGGAAGGCTGGATGAGGTCGTATGCCTGCGCGCCCGAGACGAGCTTCGCGAGCATCTCCTCGTTCGACGCGTACGTCTCGTAGTTGACCGTGATGCCGGTCTCCTTGGTGAAGCCCTCGATCACCGCCTGCGGCACGTATTCCGACCAGGCGAAGAGGTTCAGCTCGTCCCCCGACGCCGGTGCCGCGGCAACGAGGCCGATCGAGGTGAGGATCGCGAGGATCGCGCGCTTCATCGGCGTCCCGTTTCGTCCGGCGAACGGCGCTTCAGCGCTTCGGTGACGATGACCAGGATCACCGTCACGACGACGAAGATCGTCGAGATCGCGTTCAGCGTCGGATCGAGGCCCTTCTTGATGCGCCCGAAGATCTCGAGCGGCAGCGTTCGAGTGCGTGCGCTCGCGGTAAAATAGGTGACGATCAGCTCGTCCAGCGACAGTGCGAATGCCATCAGCGCGCCAGCGAGAATCGCCGGCAGAAGATACGGCACGAGCACCTTCTGGAACGCGCGGAGCGGCGTCGCGCCGAGGTCGAGCGCCGCCTCCTCGAGCGCGGGATCGAGCCCTGCGAGCCGCGCCCGCACCGCGACCATCACGAACGGGAAGCAGAACGTCACGTGCGAGATCACGATCGTCGCGTAGCCGAGCTCCATGCCGGCCGCGACGAAGAGGATCAGCAAGCTCACGCCGAGAACGACCTCGGGCACGATCATCGGCATGAAGATCAGCGTCTCGAGCGCGCGCATGCCCGGATAGCGGTAGCGGTAGAGGAGCCATGCTCCCGAGGTGCCGAGCACGACCGAGACGAGCGTCGTCGCGAACGCGACGATCAGGCTGTTCTCGACCGCGCGCAGGAGCACGGCGTCGCGCGCGATCGCGGCGTACCAATCGAGCGTGAAGCCCTGCCAGAGGACGTTCAGGCGCGACTGGTTGAACGAGAAGGCGACGAGCACCGCGATCGGCAGGTAGAGAAACGCCATCACCAGGGCGGTCCATGCCGCGAGGATCCTGGTGAGCGTCTTCATGGTCGCGTGTTCCGCGGTCCTATCGTCGAGTTGCTCGGGTTGGCAAGCCGAGTGCGGGATCGCAGCGGGAGTCGGGCGCTTGCCTTCGGCTCCTGCCGCGAAAGATGCGCGCGGAGACGAAACCTCCCGACTCCCGCGGCTCGGCCCTCATGGCACGTTGCGAGTTCGGCTTCGCCTTCGGGCGAGTGGCTACCGAGTCCTGGTGGGCGCGGGGTGTCGCCTCTGCGGAAGTTAAGCGCAGCCGAACGGCGTCTCGCGGCGCCGGGCCCCGCCGCGGGCGATGCGTCTCGGGGCGGCGCTACGCGAAGACGAGATGTCGTCGATGAGCGGGAGTCTTCGCGTAGCGACGCGAACCAGCCTCGGCCGGTCGCAAGGACGACGCGCGCGACTAGGGGCCCGGCGCCGCGAGGCGCCATCTTGTGAGAGCGAGCCATGGAGCTGAGGCGACACCCCGCGCCCGCCGGGACGGGGTCTTACTCTCGAAAGACGTCGAGCGCGGCGCGGAAGGTGTTGTGGTGCACCTCGACCACTCGCGAGACGTCCGGGGTGTAACCGCCGGCGAGCACCCAGGCGATCGGAAACTGCTCGGCGCGGGCCCATGCGAAGACGTGGCGGTCGCGTTCGCGGAGGTCGGCGGCGTCGAGGGCGAGTGGCGAGTAGGGGTCTTCGCGGTAGGGGTCGGCGCCCGCCTGGTAGAGCACGAGGTCGGGGCGGCCCCATGCCTCGAGGCGCTCAAGGCCGTTTTCGATCGCGACCAGCAGACCGCCGCGGCCGCAGCCGTTCGGCAGCGCGATCGACTGGTGATTCGGGCCGTCCTCGTGGCGGCGGATCTCGACGTCGCGATACGGGCGGTTCCCGGCGTAGTCGTTGCCGTAGATCGAGAGGTTGAAGAGGTACGGGCGCGCGGGTGCCAGCGACGCGGTGCCGTTGCCGTAGTGGAGATCGAGGTCGACGACCGCGACGCGCTCGACCTTCCGGTCCGCACGCAGGCGATCGATCGCGACCACGAGCGAATTGAACGTGCAGAAGCCTTCGCCGTGATCCGCGTGCGAATGGTGGAAGCCGCTCACGAGCGCGGCCGCGACGCCGTCGTCGAGCGCGCGGCGCGCGGCGGCGAGGCAGCCGCCGCCGGTCAGGAGAACCGACGGATAGAGCGCCGGCGACCACGGAAACTTCTGCGACTCGGCGAGCGCGCGCGGCTCGCCGGTGCGGACGGCGCGTACGTAGTCGGCGGTGTGGACGAGGAGGAGATCCTCCTCGCGCAGCGGCTCGGGCGCGACGAGCCGCACGCCCGGCTCGCCGGCGAGCGCTTCCGCGAGTAGCGCGAACTTCCGCATCGGCATCACGTGATCGCCGATCGGCGCGGCGTAGCCGGGGTCGTAGTAGGCCGTGATCATCGCGTCGGCGGGAAAAGGTCGACCGTTTCGTCGTCCCGCGGCAGATCTTCCACGATTCGCCGGAGCGGCGCCATGTCGCTCGCGCGCGCGTGCTCGCCGAACATCGCGTAGAGCGCGCGGACGATTCCGCGGACCTCGGCGCCGGACATCCGCTCCTCGCTCTCGCGCCCTACTCGGCGGACGACCAGTGTCAGCGGCAACGGGCGCACTCCGGTCGCGTCGATCTCGGCCGGCGCGCGGAAGTCCGGCTGTGCGTAGGCGACGCGCTCGGGATCGATCTTGCGGAAGCCGGCGCGCTCGTACGAGCGGAGGCGACGAGTCGCGGCGGGACCAAGAGACGCCGCCTCCATTTCGGCGACGAGCGTGATCGCGCGGCCCGCGCGCGAGGCGGCCGCGGCGCATTCGCGCGCCGTCACGAGCGGCAGCGCGCGGAGCCAGGCGGCGAGCCCGCTGCCGCGCCAGGCGGGCTCGACGAGCACGTGCGAGAGATGGACGATCGCATCGCCAGCGTCGCCGACCATCGCGGTGTGATCGCGCATCGCGACGATCTCCCCTGCCCGCTCGACAACCATCATCTCGTAGCGGCGCGCCCAGCCACCGATCGGCTGCTCGGGGCGCCATCCGAGGCGCGCGGCCAGCACCTCGCGCCGCTCGAGCTCGCCGCGCGCGCCGAACTCTTCCAAAAGGCGAGCCACCACGCGCTCGAAGAGCGGTGACGTCGGCTCCTGCACGCGCGTCACGCGAAGTCCGGTCCAATCGAAGCCGCACGCGCGGCCGTCTCCCGGAGCGAGGTCGGCGACCTCGGCCAGAGCGTCCACGGCGCGAGGTATACCACCCTTCCCGATCCGAAGCGGGAGGGGCTAGATTGAACCATGCTCTCGAAACGGCTGGCCGACCTCCGCGAGCTCGATCGCAAGCATCACCTCCATCCCTTCACGAATCACGTCGACCTCCACGCCGTCGGCACGCACATCATCGAGTCGGCCGAGGGCTGCTGGGTGACCGACGCGGGCGGGCACCGCCTCTTCGACGGCCTCGCCGGGCTCTGGTGCGTGAACGTCGGCTACGGGCGCACGGAGATCGTCGACGCGATTCGCGAGCAGGCCGCGCGGATCGCGTACTACCCCTCGTTCTTCAACTCGACGACCGAGCCGACGATCCGCCTCGCCGCGCGGCTCGCCGAGCTCGCGCCGCCGCGCCTGAATCGCGTCGCCTTCTCCGGCTCGGGCTCCGAGGCGAACGAGACCGCGCTCAAGCTGATCCGCGCCTATCAGAAGCTCCGCGGCAAGCCCGAGAAGAAGAAGATCCTCAGCCGGAGCTTCGGCTACCACGGCGTCGGCATCGCCTCGACGAGCATGACCGGCCTGCCGACGTGCACGGAACCGTTCGATCTGCCGCTGCCGGGGTTCCGTCACGTCCCGGGCCCGAACGCCTACGAAGCCGAAGGCGAAGTCACCGCCGAGGTCTACGGCGACTGGTGCATCGCCGAGACGGAGCGCGCGATCCACGACGAGGGTGCCGACCGCGTCGCCGCGATCTTCGTCGAGCCGGTGCAGGGCGCGGGCGGCGTGATCGTGCCGCCGGAGGGCTATCTCCGGAAGCTTCGCGAGCTCTGCCGCCAGCACGACGTGCTCTTCGTCGCGGACGAGGTGATCACCGGGTTCGGACGGCTCGGCGCCTGGTTCGCGTCGATCCTCTGGGATCTCGATCCGGACCTGATGACGCTCGCGAAGGGCGTGACGAGCGGCTACGTGCCGCTCGGCGCGACGCTCGTCTCGGACGAGATCGCGGACGTGCTTCATCGCGGCGGCTATCTCGCGCACGGCTTCACCTACAGCGGCCATCCGGTCGCGACGGCGGCCGCGCTCGCGAACCTCGAGATCATCGAGCGCGATCGTCTGGTCGAGCGCGTGCGCGACGACGTCGGGCCGTACTTCCAGGAGAAGCTCCGCGCGTTCGCGTCGCATCCCGCGGTCGGGGAGGTGCGCGGCTTCGGCTTGATCGGCGCGCTCGAGCTCGTGCCGCGCGGAGGCAAGCGCGCGCGGACCACGCCGCCAGCGCTCGGCATCAAGGCCTCGGCCCTCGCGCGCGAGGAAGGCGTGATCGTCCGCGGCATCCGCGACCTGATCGCGATGTCGCCGCCTCTCATCGCCACGCGGGAGGAGATCGACATCCTCTTCGGCGGCGTCGAGCGCGCGCTCGCGCGGCTCTGGTAGCCGAATCACCTCTCCCCGTTGGGGAGAGGTCGGCGGCGGAGCCGCCGGGTGAGGGGGAGCCAATCGCGATCGAACGCGCCTCCCCTCACTCGCCCTTCGGGCCGCCCAGGATGCGCCTCACCGGTTCGGCGCGGGCGCTCCCCAATGGGGAGAGACGGGGAGGTGTTAGGCTCGGCGCCGCGGCGATCGCCCGGTGAGGCGCGTGTAGAGCTGGTAGCCGAGCCAGCGAAGCGGCTCGGGCGGCAACCGCGGCGGTACGCGGTCGACGAACGGGAGATCGCGCCATCGCTCTCCGTCGCCCGCGTGGAGGTCGGCGATCACGCGGCCGGCGAACGCCGCGAGCGCGAGGCCGTGGCCGCTGAAGCCGAGCGCGTGATCGGCGCCGATCGAGCACACGCGATCGAGCGTGAGGTCGACGGCACCCGTCCAGCGATGCTCGATCGGCACGTGCGCGAACGCCGGGAAGTACGCACGGAGCCGGCGCTCGACGGCCGCGAACGCCGCGCTCCGCTCGGGCGCCGGGACCGGCGAGCCGCCGAAGCGGTACTCGTAGGCCGCGTTGTCGCCGCCGCCGAAGAGGAGCCGCCCGCCCGGCGTTCGCGTGCCGTAGGCGATGCGGTCGCGGTCGTCGGTGAAGCACGCGGCCTCGCCCCATACCCCTGCCGCCCAATCCGCCGCCGCGATCGGCGCCGTGGCAACGACGTGCGAGTGGAGCGGGAGGATCCGGTCGCAATGCGAGCCGAGCGACGGCGAGTACGCGGCGGCCGCGATCACGACGGCGGGCGCGGTCACTTCGCCGCGTGGCGTGCGCACCCGGCCGCGCTCGATCGCTACGGCCGGCGACTCCTCGAAGACCGCGACGCCGCGCGCGACGAGATCCCGGCGAAGCGCGCGAACGAGCGCGAGCGGATTCATCCGCGCGCCCGCGGGATCGAGCGCGCCGCCGCACGCGCCGTGGATGCCGAGGTCGCTCGCCTCGACCCAGCGAAGCGGGATCCCGGCGCGTTGCCAGCGTGCGACGCGAGCGCGCTCGGCCGTGGCGTTCCGCTCGGTCGTCGCGACCTCGAGCGAGCCCGTACGCGCGAAGCCAGCATCGGCTACGCCGAGCGTGCCGATCCAGCGCTCGACGAGGTCGATGCCCTCCCGCGTGACCTCGTAGATCCGGCGGAGGCGCTCGTCGCTCTCGGGCTCGACCCCGTTTGCGCCGGTCAGGACCTGGCCGCCGCTTCGCCCGCGTCGCGCCGTTGCCGACCGCGCGCGCCTCGAGCACGACGATCCGGCGCTCCGGGAAGCGCTCGGCCAGGTGCCATGCCGCCGAAAGCCCGGCGAGGCCCCCGCCGACGATCGCGACGTCCGCGCGCTCCGCGCCGGAGAGCGCCGGGCCGGGCGCTTCGGCGGCCAGCTCGGCGCGCCAGGCGGAATCATTTTCATCGACGTGAAATCGCTGGAGATTCAAGGGCTTCCAGGGTCGCCGGCCGTCACCTTCCGGGACCGAGCTCGCGCAGGCATGTTCAAGTACAGGAGGCCCGGGCAACCATGGAACCTTCGACTCCGGTCCGGCTTTGTCTCCACGACCTCTACCAGCAAGACATCGTCGAGATGATCGAGCGCGAGACGCGGCGCTATCGACCTCGAATCGATCGAGCATCCCGACCACCCCGACTTCCGCACCGCCTATCGCATCCTCTGGAACGCGTTCGGGCCCGCCGGCGAGATGGAAGGCGAGGACGCGATCCGCCAGTTCTGCTCGCCGACCCGGCCGAGCCGATGGACTCCGGCACGTACTTCCGCCACTTCCTGATCGTCGCCAAGGACCGCGAGGGCCAGATCTGCGCGGCGTGCGCGACGGCTCGGTCATCGTGAACCCGGCTCGTACGCGCCGGACCTCTGCGTCGTCTATCTCTCGCACATCTTCATGTTGCCCGAGGCGCGCGGCACGGTGCTCACCTACTGGCTTCGGATCGCCCCGGTCGAGATCGCCGTGCGCACGCTTCGCGACCTCCACGAGCGCGGCCGCATCCGCCTGCCGGCGCCCGACGATCCCGGCAAGTACTTCGGCATGCAGCTCGACCTCGCGGCGGAGATGGAGTTCTTCTCGCCGGAGGATCGGCTCTCGCTGCAGCGGATCCTCTTCTACGGCCGCGGCGGCTTCGACGTGATCGACCCGCGCCATTTCCCGTATCGTCAGCCCGATTTCCGCGGCCGCGCCGAGATCGCCGCGACGGGCAACCAGCCGATCCCCTTCATGTTGCTGCTCCGCCGCATCGCGCGGGAGCGGCAAGCGCGGCTGCCGCTCGACGAGGCGAGCGCCGTCATGCGTCTCCTCTACGATCACTTCGCCTGGTACTGCGATCCCGAAACGCTGGGCGGGAGCCTCGACGTCGTGCTCGCCGCGCTCGAAGACGCGCCGCGCCCGGGGCAAGACGGACGTCGCCCTGCTGCCGCTGCCGACCGGCGCGAAGAACCTCCAGCGCGTGAAGAAGCTCTTCCGCTATCCGAACTACCAGCGGCACTACGCGGGCCTGCCCGGCACCGAGCCGTACATGGCGCGGATGCGCGAGCAGCTCGCCGCGAACCCGCGCTGGCTCGACGACGAGCTCCAGCGCATCGGCGTCGAGCTCGCGTCGAGCCCGCGGCGCGTCTACGGCAGCCGCGACCGACGCTTCCTCGTCGACGCGATGCCCGCTCTTCCCGCCGAGGTCGACGAAGCCGTGTCGACGCCGGACGGCGGCTTGCCCGCAGAACCCGATCCTGCGACAAGCGCCGCTCCGGCCGCATGACGACCGAAGCTCCCGTCATCTCGTTCGAGAACGTGACGAAGCGCTACGGCGACTTCGTCGCGGTACGGGAAGCGAACTTCCGAATTCGTCGCGGCGAGCTCTTCTCCCTCCTCGGGCCGGTCGGGCTGCGGCAAAACGACGCTGCTCCGCATGATCGCCGGCTTCGAGGACGCGACGAGCGGACGCGATCCTGCTCGACGGCGTCGACGTCTCCCGCGTGCCACCATACCGGCGGAACGTGAACACCGTCTTCCAGCAGTACGCTCTCTTTCCGCATCTCGACGTCTTCGACAACGTCGCGTTCGGGCCGCGAGCGAAGGGCCTCAGCGAGGCGGAGACGGAATCCCGCGTTCGACGCATGCTCGACGTCGTGCGGCTCGCCGACCTCGGCGAGCGCCGGCCCGATCAGCTTTCCGGCGGGCAGAACCAGCGCGTCGCGCTCGCGCGGGCGCTGGTGAACTCGCCGAGCGCGCTGCTCCTCGACGAGCCGCTCAGCGCGCTCGACCTGAAGCTCCGCCAAGCGATGCAGATCGAGCTGAAGCGCATCCAGCGCGAGGTCGGCATCACGTTCATCTTCGTCACGCACGATCAGGAAGAAGCGCTGACGATGTCGGACCGCATCGCGGTGATGAGCGAGGGCAGCGTCGAGCAGATCGGCACGCCCGAGGAGATCTACGACTCTCCGGCGACCGCCTTCGTCGCCGGATTCATCGGCACCGCGAATCTGCTCGCGGCGACCGTCGAGCGCGCTGGGACCGAACGCGCGCAGGTCCGGCTCGGCTCCTGCGTGATGGAAGCGCGGTGCTCCACCGAGCCGCCCGCCGCAGGCGAGGCGACCCTCCTGATGGTCCGCCCCGAGGACGTTTCGCTCGCCACCGGCACGTCCCCGAACGGAGCGGCGCTCGTGACGACGCTCGTCGAGCTCCGGTTTCACGGCCCCGTGCTCCGCTGCGTGCTTCGCGACGAGAGCGGCCGCACGATCCTGGCGAACGTGCGCCCCGATGCGCGCCCGTCCGGGCTCGAGCGCGGCCGGACGGTGTACGCCTCGTGGACGGCGGACCGGGCACGGCTGCTCCGGCCGGTCAGCAGCGCCGCAAGCGGCGAATGAGCGACCGAGCGCGCTAGTCCGCTTCTGCGTCGGCCGCGCCGGCACGAGGGCCGAAACAGACGCCGCGCTTCGAGGCGCGGATGAACTCGATGAGCTCGCGAACGCCCGCGCCCATCGGCGCGCTCTCGACGTCGCGAAGCGCGAGCTCGAGATTGCGTGGCCGGAGGAACAGCGTGCGAAATGCCGCCCGGAGCGCGTGGATCTCCTCGCGCGGCATGCCCGCGCGGCGGAGCCCGACGAGGTTCAGCGTTCGCACCGTGTGCGTGCCGTCCATCACGCAGAACGGCGGGACGTCGCGGGACGTCCGCGAGATGCCGCGCAGGAATGCGAGCCGCCCGATCCGCACGAACTGGTGGACGACACAGTTGCCGGACACGAAGGCGCGATCGCCCATCTCGACGTAGCCGGCGAGCAGCGCACCGCCGGCGACGATGCAGTCGTCGCCGATGCGGCAATTGTGGGCGACGTGGCTGTTCTGCATGTAGTAGCCGCGGTTCCCGAGCACGGTGTCGGTGCCGGCCTTCGTGCCGCGGTGGACGGTGGCGTATTCGCGGAAGACGTTTCCGTCGCCGACGACGAGCCCGGTGTCGCCGCCGGCGAACGCGAGGTCCTGCGGCACGTCGCCGAGCACGACGTGGGCGTGAAGCACGTTGTCGGCGCCGAGCACGGTGCGTCCGAGCACGACGGAATGCGGGCCGATCTTCGTCCGCGCACCGACACCCACGGGCCCGTCGATCACCACGTACGGACCGATCTCGGCCGAGGGGTCGACGGTCGCGCGCGCGTCGACGATCGCCGTCGGATGGATCACGACGTCTCGTCCTCGTCGTCGGGATCCGGCGGCGCGGGCGGCTCGTCGTCCGGGATCCGATACCGCTCGGTCGCCCAGCCACCGAGGTCTAGGAGCCGGCAGCGCTCCGAGCAGAACGGCCGCCACGGGTTTCCCTCCCAGGTGACGTCCCGGCGGCAGCTCGGACAGCGAACCCGCGCGAGAGCCATATCGGAGGATGCGTTCAGCGGAGCGGGAAGGGCAAGAGGTTCCGCGTCACGATGTCGCTGAACGTGAACGCCATCATCAGCCCGAGCCAGACGAACGCGGCGCCGATGAAGAGCGCCGTCAGCCGCTCGGACCAGCGGAGGTGCATGAAGTAGAGGAGCACGAACGTCGCCTTGATGACCGCGATCGTGATCGCGACCGGCGTGTTCATCGCGCCGAGATCGACGTAGGCGACCACGACCGTGATCGCCGTACCGACCATCAGCAGAAGGAAGACGCCGAAATAGAGGCGGAGGGAAGCGACGTGCCCGTGTGCCGCGTCGTGTGCGAGCTCGGTCACTACCCCCTCAGGGGGTGGGGCGTCAGCCCGGGGGGTGATCATCAGTGATGCCGTCCGATCAGGTAGAGCAGCGGGAACAGGAAGATCCACACGATGTCGACGAAGTGCCAGTAGAGCCCGAAGAGCTCGATCGGCGTGTAGTAGGCGGCGCTGAAGCGGCCGCGGCGCGCCATCCACACGAGCACGGCGAGGATCGCCTCGCCGATGATCATGTGCGCGGCGTGGAGGCCGGTCATGCAGAAGTAGAGGCCGAAATAAATCTGCGCCGCGCGCGCGTGCGGGCCCTCGAAGTGGAAATTCGCGCCCGGCACGAGGTGGTGCTCGAACTTGTCGGCGTACTCGACGACCTTCACGCCGAGGAACACGCCGCCGAGCAGCATCGTGAGGATCAGGAAGAGGACGAGTTGTCGTTGTCTCCCGAGCTGGCCCGAGCGCACCGCGAGCGCCATCGTCAAGCTCGAGCCGATGAGCACCGCGGTGTTCGCCGCGCCGAGCGGCACGTTCAGGTGATGGCTCGCCGCCGCGTACGCCTCCGGGAAGTAGACGCGGTAGACGGCGTACGCGAGGAAGAGGCCGCCGAACATCATCACTTCGGTGACGAGGAACGCCCACATGCCGAGCGTCGCGGCCTCTTGCTGCTGCCGCGCGTTCTCGAATTGATGGGCGTGCGTATGAGCGCCCGCGGTGTGTGCGTGCGCGGCCATCAACGACCTCCCGACCACGTGGACTCCGGCGGGCGCGGGGGCTCGCCTTCGCGGAAGTAAAGCGCAGCCGAGCAGACGTCTACGCCGGCAGCCGGGTGCCTGGCTCGCTCCATGGCTCGCCGCTGTGGCGAGTCACTCCCTGCAGGCAGGCCGCGCGGACTGCGCTTTACTTCCGCGAGCCAGACGCCCGGCTGCCGACTAGCGAAGCTCGATCGGCGAGCCATGGAGCGAAGGCGAGCCCCCGCGCCCGCCGGAGTCGATCGGGCACCCATCACGCCACCTTCCGTTCTTCGCCGACCGCGGGATACGCGTAGGCACCCTCGGTGACGATCGGCATCGTCTCGAAGTTCTCGGTCGGCGGCGGCGACTCGCTCTGCCATTCGAGCCCCGTCGCGCCCCACGGGTTCGCGCCGGCGCGCTTGCCGTATCGCGCCGACCACACGAGGTAGAGGATCGGCATCAGGTACCCGAAGCCGAGGATCGAGGCGCCGGCCGTCGACATCACGTTCAGCACCTGGAACTCCGGCGGGTACACGTAGTAGCGCCGCGGCATGCCGAGGTAGCCGAGCACGAACTGCGGGAAGAACGTCAGGTTGAAGCCGATGAAGATGATGCACGGCGGCGAGCCTTGGCCCAGCCCTTCCGGGTACATGCGGCCGGTGATCTTCGGCCACCAGTAGTGGATGCCGCCGAGGTAACCCATGATCGTGCCGCCGACCATGATGTAGTGGAAGTGCGCGACCACGAAGTACGTGTCGTGCACGTGCACGTCGAGGCCGATCGCGGCGAGGAACAGGCCCGTCAGCCCGCCGATCGTGAACAGGCCGATGAAGCCGAGCGCGTAGAGCATCGGCGTCTGAAGCGCGATCGAGCCCCTGTAGAGCGTCGCCATCCAGTTGAACACCTTGATCGCCGACGGGATCGCCACGAGGAACGAAAGGAACGAGAAGACCAGCCCGGCGTACACCGACTGGCCGGACACGAACATGTGGTGGCCCCAGACGAGGAAGCCGATGATCGCGATGCCGAGGCTCGAGAACGCGACGAAGCGGTAGCCGAAGATCACTTTCCGCGAGAACGCGGTGACGAGCTCGCTGATCACGCCCATCGCCGGGAGGATCATGATGTAGACGGCCGGGTGCGAGTAGAACCAGAAGAGGTGCTGGAACAGCACCGGGTCGCCGCCGAGCTTCGGGTCGAAGATGCCGAAGCCGAGACCGCGCTCGACGAGCAAGAGGAGCAGCGTCATCGCGAGCACCGGCGTCGCGAGCATGATGATCACGCTCGTCGCGTAGATCGCCCAGATGAAGAGCGGCAGCCGGAACCACGTCATGCCCGGCGCGCGCATCTTGTGGATCGTGACGATGAAGTTGAGCGCCGTGAGGATCGACGAGAAGCCGACGACGAACGCGCCGAACGTCGTCGAGACGACGTGCGTGTTCGACGCCATCGTGCTGAACGGCGTGTAGAACGTCCACCCGGTGTCGACGCCACCCGAGATGATCGCCCAGACGCCGAACGTCGCGCCGAACATGAAGACGTACCACGACAGGAGATTGATCCGCGGGAACGCGAGGTCGCGCGCGCCGATCATCATCGGCACGAGGAAGTTGCCGAGCACGGACGGGATCGCGGGAATGAGGAAGAAGAAGATCATCACGATGCCGTGCATCGTGAAGAGCTTGTTGTAGGTGTCCGCCTCGAAGAGGTCGCCCGCCGGCGTCATGAGCTCGAGCCGCACCGCCGCAGCGAACATGCCGCCGACCGCGAAGAAGAGCGTCACGCCGCCGAGGTAGAGGAGCGCGATCCGCTTGTGGTCTCTCGTGAGCAGCCACGAGCGCACGCCGTATTCGGCGTTCAGGTAGTGGCGGCGTCCCTCGGCGAGGGACTCCCACATCTCGGGCGCGGGAGCTCCGGTCGTCGTCATGATCGCACCATCGGCCGCCGTGGCGTTGCCAGGGGGCGCGGGGAGCTCACCTCGCTCCATGGCTCGCCGATCGGGCATAGCAGTCGGCTGCCGGGTGCCTGGCTCGCGGAAGTAAAGCGCAGCTGCGCAGCGCCGCCGGCCATAGCTAGCCGTGCGCGCAGCGAGCCATGGAGCGAGCCAGGCACCCGGCAGCCGGCGTGGACTACTGCTCGGCTGCGCTTTACTTCCGCGAGGCGAGCCCCCCGCGCCCCCTGGCAACGCTCGATCGTCAACCGCGTCACTTGAGGCCCTTCACGTAGGCGAGGAGCTGAAGGAGCTGCTCCTCGCTCACTTGGCCGTGGAAAATCGGCATCACGGGTTGATAGCCCTGCACGAGCTTTGCGCCCGGATCGAGGATCGATTCGCGAATGTATTGGTCATCCGCCTTCACCTTGGCGCCGGAAGCGATCGGCCGCTCGGAGCCGTAAACGCCGGCGAGCTCGGGGCCGAGACCACCCGCCTTGTGGCAAGCCGCGCAGCCGAGGCTTTCGAAGAGCCCTTCCCCGGCTTGCTCCATCGTCTGCCCCGCGGCCGCGCCGGCGAGCCATTCCTGATACGCCTCGGGCTCGAGCACGACGACGTTGCCGATCATGCCGGAGTGGAGCGTGCCGCAGTATTCCGCGCAGAAGAGATGGTAGGTCCCCGGCTTCGTCGGCTCGAACCAGACGGTCGAATACCGGCCGGGCACGACGTCCATCTTCACGCGGAAGGCAGGCACGAAGAAGCTGTGGATGACGTCCTCGGACGACATCGTGATCTTCACTGGACGCCCGACCGGGACGTGGAGCTGATTGATCTCGCGCCGCCCGTTCGGATGCTGGAACTTCCACATCCACTGCTTGCCGACCGCATACATCTGCATCGCGTCCGGCGGCGGGCGGTTCATCCGGAAGAAAAGGCTCGCGCCCCACGCGAAGATGATCATCGTGATGCCAAGGGGAACGACCGTCCAGAGGAGCTCGAGCGCCATCGAGCCGTGGATCGGCAGCGAGCGCTGTCCTTCCGTGCGCCGCCGGAACCGCACCGCGAAATAGACGAGCGCGCCGGCGATCAAGAGCGAGAAGAACGCCGAGAGCGCGATCAGGAAGAAATAGAGCGCGTCGACCTCGGCGGAGACCGTCGATGCCTGAGTGGGCAGGAACTGGAGGAACTTCTCGGTCATCTTTTCACGGAGGGGTCAGCCGAGGCGTTTTTCCGCGAGCCTGACCCCTTCCCGCGTTCCCAACGAAACATCGCGAACAGGAAGCCGCCGAGACCGAGCACCGTGACCGCGCTCGCCGCGCGCACCGCGCCCATCACGACCGAGCCGTAGGTCCCGGTCGAAGGATCCCAGTGGAAGCAGAGCAGCAAAAGCTGCTCGGTGAGACCCCCGATCTTGCCGTCGGCCGCTTCGACGAGCGCGAGGCGCACGTCGCGCGGCGCGGGCTCGACGCCGTAGAGGTAGCGTGAGACACGGCCCTCGGGCGTGAGCACGACGATGCCGGCGGCATGTGCGTATTCGCCCGAGCGCTCGTCGCGCGCATAGCGAAAGCCGACGGCACTCGCGAGACGGCCGACCTCGGCCTCGTCGCCGACGAGGAAGCGCCAACCCCGCTCGGCGCCGTCGCGACCGTAGTGGTCGAGATGTTTTCGCTTGGCTTCGGCGGCCGCCGCCGGCGTGTCGGCCGGATCGATGCTGACGGTCACGACTTGAAACTCGTTCCCCGCGCTCCAGGCGAGCGTCTTCAACGACGAGGCAAGCCCCGACAATGAGACCGGGCAGAGCATCGGGCAGCGGAAATAAGCGAAGTCGAGGATCGCCGGCTTGCCGCGGAGCGCGTCGGCGAGCCGGATCGGGCGCCCCGTTTCGTCGCGCAGGCGAACGTCCGTCGGCACCGCAACGTCGAGCTTCTGATCGAAGCCAACCTGCTCGAGCGCCTTCGGCCGCGCCGCGTGAGCGAGGCTCGCGGCGGCCGCGAGCGCGACCGCGGCGGCGAGAGCGCGGGCGGGCTTCACTTCGCGGCCTCCCGCGCGGGCAAGCCGCGCTCGGCGAGGAGCTCGATTGCGCGCTCGATCGGAATCCGCGCCACGCCGTCGTGCTCGTCGACCCAGCCGTATCCTTGGAGCTTCGCGTCTTCCTCGGCGCGGAGCTTCCCGAGGTCGTCGTTCGGGCGCCACTGGAGGCGCGGCTCGGGCGGCACCTGGATGCCCTTCACCATCATCGGCGGCGGCGCCTCCTCGCCCCGCTCGGCGACATCGGTGAGGAGCGCGGTGACGAACACCATCAGCGCGAACGATCCCGCGGTGACCACGGCGAGGATCGCGCCCCACTTGAGCAGCGGGCCGACGTTCGCGTCGCTGACCTCGTAGCCGGGGCCGGCGCCGTCAGTGGGATTCGTGTCCGACATGTTCGAAGGCTTCTTCGAGATAGGGGTCGCGCGGCGGGATCAGCGCGCGCGACTGGAGTTGACCGAGATAGACGAACAGCCACACGCCGCCGATCCCGATCGGCGCGGCGACGTCCATCCAGCGGAGCGAGAGCACGCCCGGCGAGAAGTTCGGCACGACGAGCCAATGGAGATCGACCCAGCGCATGAAGAGGACGAGCAACGCGACCGGTACGAGCAAGCGCGCGTTCCGTTTGAGATCCCGCGACAACAGCAGCACGAACGGCAGCGCGAAGTGCAGCAGAAGCAGCAGGAGCGAGACCACCTGCCAGCCGCCCTCGAGCCGCCGGATGTAGAAGGGAATCTCCTCCGGCAGATTGCCCGCCCAGATGATCAGGAACTGCGAGAACGAGAAGTACGCCCACACCATCACGAACGCGAGGAGCAGCTTGCCGAGGTCGTGGTAGACGCCCTTGTCGACGACCGACGCGAGCGGCTCGCGGTCCGACAGCGCGGCGAGCGCGGCGATCGTGAAGGCGAACGCGGCGAGCCCCTGCCCCGCCAGCATCAGGAGCCCGAAGATCGTCGAGAACCAGTGCGGGTCGAGCGACATCACCCAGTCGAACGACGCGAACGTGATCGTGAACGCGTAGACGAGAATCCCGGGGCCGCTGAAGAGCTGCATGCGGCGCGCGAGCGCGACGTCGCCGGTCGCGTCCTGCTCGAGGGACCAGCGGTTGATCTGCCAGGCGAGGAAGTTCCAGGCGCCGAAGTAGAGCACCGCGCGCGCGATGAAGAACGGCACGTTCAGGTACGGCGCCTTGTGCTGAAGGATCGCATCCTTCGCGACCACCTCGGGGCGCGCCCAGACGTAGAGATCGTCGAGCCCGAACAGCAGCGGGAGAAAGAGGACCGTGAGCACCGGCAGCGTGCGCGACGCGCCTTCGAGGAGCCGCCGGATCGCGAGGCCCCACGCGCCGCCCGAGAGATGATGCAGCATCATGAGCGGCAGCGAGCCGAGCGCGACGCCGACCCAGAGGAGATAGCCGACGAGATACGCGCGGAAGAAATCCGCCGGCGTGAGAAACGCGCCGACGCCGCAGGCGACGAGCCCGAGCGCGCCGACGACGACCGCGTTCCGGCGGAGCCGCTCGGCGCGCGGGCCGAGATCGGTCCTCGCGTGAGCGAGCGCGACCTCTTGGACGCTCACGGCACACCTGCCAGCTTGTCCGCGTCTGCCTTCGGCAGCGTCGCCACGGCGACGTGCTGCGAGAGCTGGAGCGCGCGGAGATAGGCGATGATCGCCCAGCGGTCGTGCACCGGCACTTGTGACGCGTATGCCGGCATCACGCCGAAGCCGTTCGTGATGACCTCGTAGAAGTAGCCGACCGGCGCCAGCCGCAGACGATCGGCGTGGAACGAAGGCGGCCGGCGATACCCGCGCCGGACGACCACGCCTTGCCCGTTGCCGACACGGTCGTGGCAGGGCGAGCAGTAGATGTCGTAGCGGTCACGGCCACGCTCGATCGTCGCGCGGTCGATCGTGAACGGGAACTGCTCGACGGGCTTGTCGCCGACCTTGCCGAGATAGAGCGCGTCGTCCTCGCGGAGCTGGCCCCGCGCGACGGTGCCCGGCACGACGGGCCGCGCCGAGAGACCGTCCGGGAAGAACTGGCTCTCGCGATACGGGCGCACCTTCGGCTGATCGTGCATGTCCTGCCGGCAGGCGACCGTCGCGACGATCAAAGCAAGAATCGCAAGGCGAAGCCTGTGCATCAGTGCTCCACCTCGGCCACCGATCGCGGCGCCGTCCGCTCGAGGAAATGGCGCGTCGTCGCGCGATCGAACAGCGGATCGATCGCCTCGATACAGAGGAAGAATCGGTCGCGGCTCGCGAGCGCGAACTGCGGCACGTTGAAGACCGGGTGATACGGCATCGGCAGGCCGTTCAGCGCGAGCATGCCGAAGATGCAGGCGAGCGCCGCGCAGAGGATCGTCGTCTCGAACGCGATCGGCACGAACATCGGCCAGGAAAAGAACGGCTTGCCGGCGATGACGAGCGGATACTCGATGACCGAGACCCAGTACTGGAGCGCGACGCCGCCGACACAGCCGACGATCCCGCCGATGAGCACGATCAGCGGCAGGAGGTTCCGATGGAAGCCGATCGCTTCCGCGACCGCCTCGATCGGGTACGGCGTGTACGCGTCCATCCGCCGGTAGCCCGCCTGGCGCGCCTGCTTGCAGGCGTCGACGAGGTCCTGCGGCGTATCGAACTCGGCGAGGAGCCCGTAGATCGGCGGACGCGGCGTCACGAGTGCTTCTCCCCGTCTTTTCCTTCGACTTCCCCACCTTCGACTTCCGCCCCGGGCACGAGCGTCCGCATCTCGAAGATCGAGATCATCGGCAGCACGCGCACGAACAGGAAGAGGAGCGTCAGGAAGAGCCCGATCGTGCCGAAGAACGTCATCAGGTCGACGTGGGTCGGGTAATACATGCCCCACGACGACGGAAGGAAATCGCGGTGCATGCTGACGACGATGATGATGAACCGCTCGAACCACATGCCGACGGAGACGATCAGGGACACGACGAACAAGACGACGACGTTCGAGCGCGCCCAGGCGAACCAGAAGACCTGCGGTGCGAGACCGTTGCAGAAGAGCAGCAGGAAGTACGCCCACGCATACGGCCCGTGGAAACGGTTCCAGACCATGAAGCCTTCGTACTCGTTCGCGCTGTACCAGCCGAAGAAGATCTCCATCAGATAGCCGTAGAAAACGACGAGACCCGTCACGAGGAGGATCTTCGCCATGTTCTGCAGATGGCGGAGCGTGATGAAGTCTTCGAGGCCGTAGACCGCGCGGAGCGGGATCGCGAGGATCAACACCATCGCGAAGCCCGCGTAGATCGCGCCGGCGACGAAGTACGGCGGGAAGATCGTCGCGTGCCAGCCCGGGATGATGCCGATCGTGAAGTCGAACGAGACGACGGTGTGCACGGAGAGCACGAGCGGCGTCGCGAGACCGGCGAGCAGCAGGTACGCCGTCTCGTAGCGATGCCAGTGCCGCGCCGAGCCGCGCCAGCCCATCGCGAGCGAGCCGTAGGCGACCGCGGCGAAGCGGCTCTTCGAGCGGTCGCGAAGCGTCGCGAAGTCGGGAATCAGGCCGATGTACCAGAAGAGCGCCGAGACCGTCGCGTACGTCGAGACCGCGAACACGTCCCACATGAGCGGGCTCCGGAACTGCGGCCACGTGCCCATCGTGTTCGGGTACGGGAAAAGCCAGTACGCGAGCCACGGCCGGCCGACGTGGAGCGCGGGATAGAGTCCCGCGCACGCGACCGCGAACAGCGTCATCGCCTCCGCGAAGCGGTTGATCGACGTCCGCCACTCCTGTCGCAACAACAGGAGAATCGCGGAGATCAGCGTGCCCGCGTGACCGATGCCGATCCACCAGACGAAGTTGATGATGTCGAACGCCCAGCCGACCGGCTGGTTGTTGCCCCAGACGCCGACGCCGAACGCGAACAGCATCGTGAGGCCGTAGAAGAGCATCATCAGCATCGAGAACGAGATCGCGAAGCCGATGAACCAGCCGCGCGGCGTGCGCCGCTGAACGATCGAGCCGATCTTGTCGGTGACGCTGCCGAACGTGTGCCCCGGCTCGATGACCGGCGGGCGGCTCGCCTCGGGATCGATCTCGGTGTGGAACTCGGCCATCAGCCGTGGTGCTCCGGCTCCGTCTGCTTCGGCTCGTCGTGATCGCCTTCGGCCACCAGCTTCGGGTTCGGGTTCCGCACCGCCGCGAGGTACGTCGTGCGCGGCCGCGTGTTCAGCTCGGCGAGGAGCCCGTAATTCCGCGGATCGGCCTTCAGCTTCGAGACGCGGCTCTCGGGATCGTTGACGTCGCCGAACGCGATCGCCTCGGAGGCGCAGACCTGCTGGCAGGCGGTGACGATCTCGCCGTCGCGGATCTTCCGGCCTTCCTTCTCGGCATCGATGCGCGCGAGGTTGATCCGCTGCACGCAGTACGTGCACTTCTCCATGACGCCGCGGCTCCGCACGGTGACGTCCGGGTTTCGCACGTTCTTCAAGCTCTCGGTCTGCCAGTCCGAGTACAGGTAGAAGTTGAAGCGGCGCACCTTGTACGGGCAGTTGTTCGAGCAGTACCGCGTGCCGACGCAGCGGTTGTAGACCATGTCGTTGAGACCCTCGGCCGAGTGGGCCGTGGCGCCGACCGGACAGACGAGCTCGCACGGCGCGGTCTCGCAATGCATGCACGGGATCGGCTGCTGATAGGTCTCGGGAGCCTCGGAATCGCCGACGTAGTAGCGATCGATCCGGAGCCAGTGCATCTCGCGCCCGCGCGCGACCTGGTCCTTGCCGACGACCGCGATGTTGTTCTCCGCCTGGCAGGCGACGACGCAGGCCCCGCAGCCGATGCAGGACGAGAGATCGATCGCCATGCCCCACGCGTAGCCTTCGTACTTCGGCAGCGGGTGGATCGTCTCGTCGAGCTTGGGCTCGTGCGCCATGTGCTTGGCGAATTCAGGGTGTTCTTCGTAGTGCGCGAGGCTCGCGCGGCGAACGAGCGGGCGCCCTTCCATCGAGTCGTGGATCTGCGCGCACGCGAGCGGCTGGTGCCCAGCCGTCTTCGTGACCTTCGCGCCGGCGGCCGTCTCCGTCGCCCCGACGGCGCGCAACGCGTAGGCGTCGAAGCCGATCTTGTTGCCGATCCGCCCCGCGCGGCGCCGCCCGTAGCCGAGCGGCAGCGTGAGGCTTTCCGGCGCATGCCCCGGCTGGATCCAGATCGGCGCGGCGATCTTGCGGCCGGCGAGCTCGATCTCGACGACGTCCTCGTTCACGACGCCGAGCGCCTTCGCCGTCGACGGCGCTACGAGTGCAACATTGTCCCACGTGAGCCGCGTCAGCGCCTTCGGCAGCTCCTGCAACCAACCGTTGTTCGCGTAGCGGCCGTCGTGAACCGTCGAGTCCGCGCGGAAGAGCACCTCGAGGCCGTCTGCCTTCGCCGCCGCCGCTTCCTCCTTGGCGAGCGCGCGCCCGCGGTCGACCGCGACGTCGCGCGGCGCGAGCGCGGTGTCCGGCACCACGCCGTCGTGCAGGCACCGCCGCCAGAAGCGTTCGAAGTCGCCGCCGGGCGCCGTCGACTTCCAGTGCTCGCGAACGAGGTCGTAGGGCTTCGCGTCCTGTCCGGCGAGCACCGCGAGAAGCTCGTGCGCGCTCTTGCCGCCGTAGATCGGCTCGATCAGCGGCTGGAGGATCGTCACCGTGCCGTCGAACGCGCGCGCATCGGTCCAGCTCTCGAGCGGATGCGCCGCGGGCACGTGCCAGTGACAGAGCTCGGCGGTCTCGTCGGCGTAGAGACCGAGGTGGACGCGCAGCCCGACCTTCTCCATCCCCTTGGCGAACTCGAGATCGACGGGCGCGTCGTACACCGGGTTCGCGTCGATGATGACCAGCGTCGCGACCTTCCCGGCCACCATGTCGTCGGCGAGCGCATGGATCGACTCGACTTGCGGAACGGGATCGACCTCCACCGGGTCGGTGTGAACGACGGTCGTGCCGACCGCGCCGAGCGCGTCGTTGATCGCGTGCGAGATCGCGTGCACCGTGGCCGGCGCTTCGTCTCCGACGACGACGAGCGCGCGCTTCTTCGCGTGCTTCAAATCCTCCGCGACGATCTCCGCGAGGTGCTCGTGAGGGCCCGCGTCGGCGGAACCGACACCGAGCTTCGCCGCGACCGCGCGCAAGAATGCCTCGATCTCGGACGCGCGCATCGGGATGCGGTGATCCGCGGAGGCGCCCGTATTCGTCGGCGAGCTCTCGATCGCGTAGAGGCGAACCGGCCGCCCCTTCCCTTCTCCGTCCGAGGTCTGGCCGCGCCGGCGCGCGGCGAAGTCGCGCGCATACCGAACGCTCGCCGCGCCGGCGCCGAGGAAGTCCGCATCGAGGGCGAGGATGACGTCGGCCTCGGCGAGGCGAAGCTGGGTGTCGACGACCTTGCCGAACGCGCGCAGCGCGCCGCCGCGAGCCTCGTCTCGATGGAGCGGCTGCCAGCGGTGCCACCTCATCTCCGGCATCGCGCTCATGAGCGCGCGCATCTGCGCCTCGAGCGTCGGCGACGTCGTCGGGCTACTCAGAATGCGCAGGCCGGCCCCACGATTCCCCTTCGCCGACTCCACCGCCGCCTTCAGCGTCGTCGCGAGCGTGCTCCACGGCTGGATCTGCGCGAGATGCGTGACGACCTGCGAGCGGTCGGGGTCGTACAACCCGAGCACGGACGCCTGCGCGAAGAGATCCGTCGCGCCCAAGCTTGCCGGATGCTCGGGGTTGCCTTCGAGCTTCGTCGGGCGCCCCATGTGGCTCTCGACGAGCACGCCCGTCGCGTAACCGCCGTGGATCGCCGCCGTCGCGTAGTAGAGCGGCTTGCCGGGCACGATCTCTTCCGGCTGCTTCACGTACGGGACGATCGCCTCGTTCGGCTGCCGCGTGCACGCGCCGAGCCCCGAGAGCGCCATCGACGCGCCCATCAGCTGCAGGAATCGCCGCCGATCGAGCGGGTCGAGCAGAGACGCCGTCTCGAGGTGGCGCTCGAAACTCGGCGGTCCGGTCGGCAGTGCGAGCGAAGGATCGATTCTCGTCGTCATCGGTGACACGTCGAGCAGTACGTCTTGCTCTCGATTCCGTATTCCTTCACGAGCTCGAGCCCGAGCTCTTCCTGGCTCTTCGCCGGCACGTAGCCCATTCGGAACACCTCGGACTTCGGGCGGACGTGCTTCTCCGGATGTCGGTGGCACGACAGGCACCACTCCATCGTGAGCGGGCTCTCCGCCCAGACGAGCGGCATCTTGTCCACGCGACCGTGGCAGCTCTCGCAGCCGATCCCCTTCGCGACGTGAATCGAATGGTTGAAGTAGACGAAGTCCGGCAGATCGTGGACGCGCGTCCAGCGGAGCGCCTTGCCCGTGCGATAGCTCTCGCGAACCGGCTCGAGCATCGGGCTGTCGGACCAGATCTGCGAGTGGCAATTCATGCAGGTCTGCGTCGGCGGCATCCCTGCAAACGACGAAGTCTCGACGGAGGTGTGGCAGTAGCGGCAGTCGATGCCGATCGACGCGACGTGATGGTTGTGGCTGAACGGCACGGGCTGCTGGCGGATGACCCGTTCCTGGGTCACGTAGGAGGACCGGTTCACCTGGGCGAGCGCCCAACCCACGAGCGCGATCACGAACAGCGAGCCGAAAATGCTGAACCGCGCGATCGTGTTCGTGCTGCGGTGAAAGATCTGCGCCAAGCGCCGTCGCCCCCCGTTTTTCCCTCGTTACGCCGGGTTCAGAACCATCGGATGATGCGATGAGCCATGAATCTCAAGCAAGCGAACGTCCGATGAAATCTCCTGATGCGCGAAGCAGCAGGAGTCTTATGATCGGCGATCGAGCCTGTCGAGGATCACGAGCCCGACGGGGAACACCCAGATCCCGATCGTCATCGCCCAGACGAACCAGTCGAGGCGCCCGATGAGACCGAGCACGAACAGCAGATACGCGAACTCACGGTTCGCGAACGCTTCGAAGTACGGGACGATGCCGCGCGCGGGATCCGGCCGGAGCACGTACCGGTAGATCGCGAGCCACGTCGCAGCCACTCCTGCGAGCGTGATGATGCCGAACGCGAGGAAGTGATCGCCCTCCCCGTGCAGCCAGAAGCGCAGCCCGACGCACGGAAAGAGAAACACGTGAACGAGATTGTCGCCGATCAGATCGAGCTTCGCGCCGAGCGGCGATTCCTGGAACTTGAGGCGGGCGATCTCGCCATCGCAGCCGTCGATGACCGTCGAGGCGAGGAACAGGAACGTGCCGACGACGCCGGCGAGATACGACGGATGCACGAGGAGGAGCGCGCCGAGGATGCCGATCGCGACCGAGAAGATCGTGATCTGGTTCGGCGTGATCGGCGTCGGTGCGAGCCGGCGCGACAGCGCGCGCGAAAGCACGCGATCCACGTAGCGCGCGAAGAAGTTGTTGTCGTTTCGCGCGAGTGACCGGAAGAGAGCATCCTCCGCGGCCGCGGCTCCGCTCGCGTTCGTCACGCGCACGTAGACCGGCGACTTCTCGAGACGGCACTCGACCGGCACGGAGGGCGGATGCGACGGACGCCAGCCGCCGCGGATGAATCGCTGCAACGTTTCCTGGTCGGCCGCGAAGGGCCCGTCGAGCGAGGCGGCGACGAGCCCCTCAGGGGTCGTCGCGAGCTCGACGAGCAGCTCCGCATCGACGACCCATTGATCGTGCAGCACGACCCAGCGGCTCGGTGCTCCGTCGAGCTTCAATCCCCAACCCTCGCTCACCGGAACGACGTCGACCTTCCGGCCGGCGAGGCGAGGGTCGCCCGCGAGCGCGTGCTCGATCGGCGCAGCGGACGCCGGCACGACGATGACGAGTCGCTCGAACCCGGCGCGGCATGCCGTGTAGATCGCGCGCCGCCAGAGCGGGAGCCCGGCGACCGCGAGCGGTGACTCGACGCTGCCGCACCAGATGACGATTCGCGCGCCCGTGAGAACCCGCGGCTCGGCGGCTTCGAGCTCTAACGCCACTCCCCCTCCGCGTCCGCGGCGCTCACCGAGCCGAGCTCGATCGGCGCGCCGTTGGAGGCATACGCCGCGGCGAGCATCTCGGCGCAACGCACCGCTTCCGCGAGATTCTGCCCGCGGCGATCGAGGTGCAGGATCTCGGCGCGGAAGTCCTCGAGCAACGGCGGAAACCACTCCGGGTGGTACGAGCTCGCGGCGATCGACGGCGAGAAGCGGAGAGCCTGCGGATCGCGTCCTTCGACCCGGACCTCGAGCGCGTCGTCCGCGATCTCGATCGTGCCGGCGGTGCCGCGGATTCGTCCGCCAGTCTTCCGCTCCGCGGCCGCCCACGTGAACGAGAGCCGCGCGACCGCGCTCCCGAAGTCGAGCGTCGCTTCCGCCGAGTCTTCGACGGCGAGCTCGCCGGGGCGCTCGTTCCACACGCGGCCCGTGATGGTGCGCGGCGCGCGCCCGAAGAGGAACAGCATCAGATAGAACGCGTGCCAGCCGTGATCGGCGAGGATGCCGCCGCCGGCGACGGCCCGCTCGGTCCGCCACGTTCGTCCGTCCGCGGTAGCGCCGGCCGGCGGATTCGGCCGGAGCACCTGCCATTCCAGCTCCTGCACCTCGCCGATGGCGCCGCGAGCGACGAGGCCGCGCAGCCGCTGGAAGAGCGGCGCGTACTTCCAGTTGTGGACGGTGAACACGGTCTTCCCGGTACGCCGCGCGGCATCCGCGATCTCGACGACGGCGGCCGTATCGATCGCGAGCGGCTTCTCGCAGAGCACGTGCCAGCCGCGCTCGAGCGCGGCGACGACGTTCTCCGCGTGGAACGCGGGCGGCGTCGCGACGTCGACGAAGTCGAGCTTCACGCCCTCGAGCCCCGCGAGGTCGGCGACGACGCGCGCGTCGGGCAGCGCGGCCGCGGCGGCGGCGCGGCGCTCTTCCGACGGATCGACGACCGCGGAGACGGCGAAACCCTTCGACGCGCGGAATCCCGGCACGTGCGCCTCGGCGGCCACGTTGCCGTAGCCGATGATCGCGCCGCGCAACGTCTTCATCGCCAGGAATCGTCCGCGGTGACGAGCGCGAAGACCTCGTCGAGCACGCCGAGCCCTTCGTCGATCTGCTCGGCCGTGATCGTGAGCGGCGGATTGATGCGGATCCGCGGCACGTAGCCCATGTGGAGGAGCCCGCGCCGCAGCGACTCGAGGAAGATCCGTTCGCACACCTTGCGTGCGAGCGGCTCCTTCGTCTTCCGGTCGCGCACGAGCTCGAGTCCGATCATCAGCCCCTCGCCGCGCACGTCGCCGATCAGCGCGTATTTGTCCTTCATCTCGAGAAGTCGTCGCTTCATCTCCGCGCCGAGCGAAGCCGATCGCTCGACGAGATTCTCTTCGAGGATCGTCTCGAGCGTCGCGTGCGCAGCGGTCGAAGCGAGCGGATTCCCGCCGTAGCTCGACGACGACGCCGACGGCTTCGAGAACGGCTCGTGGTTCACGATCTCGTCGCTCGAGACGACGGCCGCGACGGGATAGCCCGACGCCATGCCCTTCCCGAGCGTCATGATGTCGGGGACGATTCCCGAGTGCTCGACTCCGAACATCTTCCCCGTTCGGCCGAAGCCCGTGATCATCTCGTCGGCGATGAAGAGCGCGCCGTTCTCGTGCGCGATCTGCTGTACGATCGGCAGGAATTCCTTCGGCGGAACGATGTTGCCGTTCGTGCCCTGGATCGGCTCCGCGATCACCGCGGCGATCGAGCCCGCGGTCGCGTGCTTGATCGTGTGCCGGAGAAACTGCGCGCACTCGATGCCGCACGACGGGTACTCGAGCTTCAGCGGGCAGTGGTAGCAGTCCGCGTACGGCGTCACGTAGCGGCTGCCCGGCAACGGCCCCCAGCCGTGCTTCGACTCGTCGGCGAGGAGCCCCAGCACGCCGAGCGTCTTGCCGTGGAAGCCGCCCCAGAAGCCGATGACCTCGTACTTCTTCGTGTACGACTTCGCGAGCCGTATCGCGGCTTCCACCGCTTCCGCGCCACCGCTGAAGAGCTGCGCGCGGTCGAGCTTGCCCGGCGTCACCTCGCCGAGCCGCTTCAGGAACTTGAGACGGTTCTCCGTCGTGAAGCTGCCGACCTGGATCCGCCGAAGCTGGCCTTCCATCGCCGAGACCCACTTCGGATGCGAATGGCCGAGGCTCGCGACGGCGACGCCGGCGAAGAAATCCACGTAGCGGTTGCCGTCGGCGTCGACGACGATCGCGCCTTCGCCGGAGGTGAGCGTCAGCTCCGAAAGCAGCCCGATGCGCTGCGAGCCCGGCGCGATGTGCCGTTGCTCCTCGGCGTGGATGCTCCGCGACTTCTCTCCCGGTCGGTCGTCTTTTGCGTTCATGCGTTCAGGATCTCGATCAGGCGCTTCGCGATCGCGACCGCCGCATCGTCGCGACAGCGCGAGAAGCTCGGCCAATCGTTGACGTCGATCAGCGCGACCCGGCCGTCGGCGCCGCAGACGCCGTCGCCGCCGTACACCTCGAGGCCGAGAGCGCGCGCGCCGGCTTCGGCCGCCGCTTCCGCGGCTTCGCGATGCGTTTCGGGCAGGCCGAACGCGCGGAAAAAGCCGCCGCGTACGCCGTAGAATTTGTAGACGGAGCCTTCGACGTGAGCCTGGACGATCGCGCGCCCGATGCCGCGACGAGCGAACCCCGCGCGAGCTTCGCGCCACTCGCGCTCGTCGAACACCCGCCGTACATCGCCGGCCTCCATCGCATGCACGTCGCCCCGTTTCAACCAAGGGCCGCGCCCGAGCTCGCTCGGAAAATCGTCGCCGGCGAGCATCCACGCGGGCTGCGGCGCGTTCGCCGCGGCGAGCTTGTCGGCCATGGCGACGCGATGGCAGGCGCGAATCGCCTCCGGCGTGTTCACGACCGTGGTGCGCGCGGCGAGCGTGTCGAGCCACGCGAGCGCTTCGTTCCCCTGACTCATCGTGAAGACCATCGCCGGCTCGACGTCGCGCGGCAGCGGCTCGTCGCCGTCGACGATGCGGACCTCGACGCCGCGTTCGCGCAGGCGCTCGGCGGTCGACGACAAGATCGCCGCGTCGTCCTCGACCTTGCCCGGCGAGAAGCGCCGCTCGCGCGACACGCCGAGCACGAAACCGCCGCGCGCGCTCATGCGCCGCCTCCGCCCGCGAGGAATCGCTCGGCGATTGCGAGATCTTCCGGATCGTCGACGTCGATCGATTCGCCGGTGTCGAACGCCCGCATCCGGAGGTCGCTTTCGACGAGCAAGCCGAGGAACTCGCGCAGGCGCGAGCACCCGCGCGCGCGCGCCTCGGACGCGAAGCGGTGGATGCCCGGCGCGAAGAAGTACACGCCGCTGGTGATCCAGAGGCTCGCCGCCGCCGTCGGGCCGATTCCCGTCACGACCATCGCGTCGTCGACGGCGACGCGAAGCGGTTTCTCGTCGTGGACGAAGCGCGTGACGCCCAGTACGTCCGCGCCCTTCCGGCCGGCCCTGACGAGGCCACGCAGCGATTCCTGCGCGAAGACCGCGTCGACGGTGAGCAGCAGGATCGGCGCGCCCGCGAGCGCGGGCTCGAGCGCGAAGAAGCTCTCCATCGAGTTCGGCGTCGTCCGCACGACGAGATCGATCGGCACCGGCCACTCGCGCGAACGCGCGTAGCTCGCGAGCTCGGCGCGCTCGGCGTTGACGATGAGCGCGATCGACGACGCGCCGACCGCCGCCGCGCTCTCGATCGTCCGCTCGAGGAGCGTCTTGCCCGCGAGACGGATCAGCGGCTTCGGTGTCTCGACGCCCGCCTTCTGAAAGCGTTCGCCGAGCCCCGCCGCGATGATACCGGCGCGAAATTGCATGGAGGCGACAATCTAGCCGATCTCGGCGAGCGTCGCGACGACGCGGTCGGCGAACCCTTCCTCGGGCGGTCGGGCCGAGCCGCGGCGGAGCCAGATCGTCTGCATGCCGAGCGCTTTCGCGGGCTTCACGTCGCGCGCGAAGTTGTCGCCGACCATGACGACCTCGCCCGCCGGGAGCGCGAGCCGGTCGAGCGCGGCGCGGTAGATCCCGAGGTCCGGCTTCTCGATGCCGACCTTCGCGGACTCGATGACCACGTCGAGGAGCGGCGCGAGCCCGGCCTCCTCGAGCATCTCGTCGAGGTTCCCGTAGAAGTTGGAGACGACGCCGAGCCGCGCGTCACGGCCGAGCCGCTCGAGCGCGGCGCGCGCGTTCCGCCACCCTTCCTGCGTGAGCGCGCAGAAGCCGTCGACGAGCTCGGCGCCGATCTTGCGGATGGGCTCGCCGAGCATCTCGACCTGGAGCTCGACGTGGCGTTCGAGGAGCGGGCGGAGGCGCAGCCGCCGTTCGGCGGCTTCCGCGGCGATCTTCGCGTCCGCCGCGTAGAACGCGCGTTTGATCTCCTCGACCGTCAGCGCCGAGCCGGCGCGGCGATGGAGCTCGACGAAGCGATCGAACCAATGCCAGCCCTCGCCGTCGAGGGTGCCGCCGTAGTCGAAGAGATACGCGCGCGCCTTCAACGTCGCCGCTTCAACGAGGTGAGTCGATCACCAGGTCGATGCGCTTCCGGAGGCGGCGAAGCGTCCGCTTGAGCCGTGCGGCGAGCTCGTCCGGGAGCTCTTCCGGCAGCTCGGCGAGGAGCCGACCGAGACGGCGCGCCGTGCGGATCGCCTTCCGCATCGACGGCTCCGCGTTGCGGCCTTCCGGGGCCGTCTTCTCGCGGAACGTCTTGACGGAGAAACCGCCACCTTTCACGCGAGCCCAGAGCGCGAGCATCGCCTCCTCGTCCTTTTGACGAGCGATGCTGATCAAGATGTCACGCGGTACGCTCGGCGTCGTGGAATATTCGTCGCGGATCGCCTTCGGGAGCTTCGTGAGCGCGAGCGTGTTCGAGACGTACGGCCGGCTCTTGTGGATGAGCGCGGCGATGTCCGCGTGGGTCAGACCCTTCTCGTCGATGAGCGCGGCGAGCGCGAGCGCCGACTCGAGCGGTGTGAGGTCCTCGCGCTGCAGGTTCTCGATCAGCGCAACCGCCGCCGGATCGTCGTCGCGGACGAGCGCCGGGATCGCCGTCAGCCCCGCGATCCGCGAGGCGCGATAGCGCCGCTCGCCGGCGAGCAGGAGGTACTGCTCGTCCGTCTCGCGCTTGACGATCACCGGCTGGAGAAGGCCGCGCTCGCGGATCGACTCGGCGAGCTCGTTCAGCGCCTCGGCATCGAAATAGCGGCGGGGTTGGTCGGGGTTCGGGCGGATCCGTTCGAGCGCGAGCAGCGTCACCAGCGTCCGCTTTCCGCCGGTCATGCTGCCCGCGGCGAGCAGTCGGATCCTCGCTTCCTCTCCCTCCATATCGCGGCTCGGCGCGCATCCTATTCTTCCGCCACGGCCGACGACAAGGCGGACGCGCCGTCGCATTTCGTCACCGGAGCGGCACGAATTCGTCGATGCCGGGTCGGCGACGGGCGGCGAGCCGAGACTTTTCGTGCGCGGACTTCGGCATCGGACTTGCTCCTCCTCGCAGCGGGGAGGGATCGACATGAGGCGGCTTCCGCAGGCTCTCGCGCTCGCCGGCATCGCCGCGCTCCTGGCGACGACCGCCGAGGCTGCGCGCGCACGCAAGCCCACCCGCACGCCGACGCTCGCCGCACCGACGCCGACGCGGACGCCGACCCGTACGGCCACGCCGACGCGGACGGCAACCCCGACGCGCACCCCGACCCGCACCGCGACGCCGACCCGCACGCCGACCGTGGCGCCGACCGCGACTCGCACCCCGACACCGGTCACCGCCACGCCGACGCCTCAGGCCGATTGCACGATCTTCCCGCCCGACAATCCCTGGAACACGGACATCTCCGGCTACCCCGTGCATCCGAACTCCGGCGCGTACGTCTCCTTCATCGGCGCGACGAAGACGGTCCACCCCGACTTCGGCACCTTCTGGGACGGACAGCCGATCGGGATTCCTTACGTCATCGTCCCGGCGAGCCAGCCGAACCACACCGTGGCGTTCCTCTACGACGAGGATAGCGACCCCGGTCCCTACCCGATCCCGAACGATCCGCCGATCGAGGGTGGCCCCTCGTCGACCGGCGACCGCCACATCCTCATGCTCGGTCTCGAGCAGTGCGTGCTGCACGAGCTCTACTGGGCGTGGCCGCCGGGCGTCGGCGAGAACCCTTACACCGATCGCTGGTATGCCGGCTCCGGCGCGATCTTCGACCTCCGCTCGAACGCGCTGCGCCCGGACTTCTGGACCTCGGCCGACGCCGCCGGTCTGCCGATCCTGCCGGGCCTCGTCCGCTACGACGAGGTCGTCGAGCAAGGCGAGATCCGTCACGCGCTCCGCTTCACCGTACGCGCCACGCAGCGCGGCTTCATCCATCCGGCGACACACTTCGCCTCGTCGAGCACCGATCCGACCCGCCCGCCGATGGGCCTCCGCATGCGGATGAAGGCGTCGTACGACTGCTCGAGCTACAGCTTCGAGGCGCAGGTCGTCTGCACCGCGCTCAAGCGCTACGGCATGTTCCTCGCCGACAACGGCTCGGATTGGTACGTGAGCGGCGCGCACGACCCGCGCTGGGACGACGACGCGCTCTCGGACCTGAAGCGGATCCCGGGCAGCGCCTTCGAGGCCGTCTACACGGGCGCGATCATCACTGGGCCTTGACCAAAGGAGGCCGTCGCTGACGCCGGCGCGCGGGGGCTGGCCTCGCGGAAGTAAAGCGCAGCCGAGCAGCGGCCTACGCCGGCAGCCGGGGGCCTGGTTCGCTCCATGGCTCGCCGCTGAAGTTGAGCAGCTCAATCCGAGCATTCAGCGCGGACTGCGCTTTACTTCCGCGAACCAGGCCCCCGGCTGCCGACTAAACGCGCCCGATCGGCGAGCCATGGAGCGAGGCCAGCCCCCGCGCGCCGGCGTCAGCGACCGCTCGGCTTGAGTGCTCCAAGCGCGGTCTGTACCCTGCGGAGTTCACGGCACTTCCATGCGAACAACCCGATCGATCCTGCTCGCCGGCTTGATCGCCGCGAGCGTCGCGTACGCGCAGGTGGAGTCGCTCCCCGAGGGCGCGCCCGCGGTCGCCTCTTCGCGCTGGAAGGAAAGCGACTTCCCGCCGAGGCCGGTCGTCGCCCTGCCCTATCGCTTCTCGGACCGCGGACCGGAGATCGCCACCGTCGTCGGCGCGGCGAAGCCCTACACGTTCGAGAAGGGCGACACCTTATGGGACGTCGCGCGCCATTTGAGCCTCGGCATCAACGAGGTGCAGGAGGCGCTGCCCAACGTCGACGTGTGGATCCCGCCGATCGGCTCGACCGTCGAGTTTCCGACCTGGTGGGTGTTGCCGAACACGGAGAGCGTCGGGCTCGTGATCAACGTGCCCGAGATGCGCATCTTCTACTACACGAAAGGCGGCGTGGTGACGTATCCGATCGGCCTCGGCCGGGAGGACTGGCAGACGCCGCGGTCCGGCAGCTTCAAGATCCGCGAGAAGACCGTCGACCCGACGTGGGTGATCCCGGAGAGCATCCGCCAGGAACGGATCCGCGACAAAGGGCGTCACGAGCGCTCGATCGCCGGCGGCGATCCGGAGAACCCGCTCGGGCGCTATCGCATGCGGCTCAACGTGGATCTCTTCGGCATCCACGGCACGAACATCGCGTGGGGCGTCGGCATGCGGATCAGCCACGGCTGCATCCGCCTCTACCCCGAAGACATCGATCGGCTGTTCCCGATCGTGCCGGTCGGCACGCCCGGCGTCTTCGTCTATCAGCCGGTGAAGGTCGGCGGCCTCGACGGCGAGGTCTACATCGAGGTCCACAAGGACATCTACGACGCGGGCTACGACTACTGGAACGAGGCGCGTGAGGCGCTCGATGGGCTCGGCTGGAGCGACGTCGTCGACTGGAGTCGCGTCGCGCGCGCGATCGATCTCAAGAACGGAGTTCCGACTCTGGTCTCGACGGGCAAGCCCCTCTTGAACTGGAGTCGCGACGAAGGTTTCGTAGCGTCGAGAGGGAACACATGAGCGCGAAGAAGAGGGTCGCCGTCGTCGGCGCGACCGGCATCGCCGGGCAGCAATTCCTGGCGGCGTTGCAGTCGCATCCGTGGTTCGAGGTCACGCGCCTCGCCGCCTCGGAGCGTTCGGCGGGCAAGCGCTACGCCGAAGCGCTGCGCGACCCCAAGACCGGGGCTCGCCGCTGGTGGGCCGACGGCGAGCCACCGCGAGAATGCCTCGATTTGCTGGTCGAAGAGGCTTCCAAGCTCGATGCATCGAGCGTGGACCTCGTGTTCTCGGCGGTCGAATCGGATCCGGCGAAAGTGCTCGAGCCGAAATACGCCGAGACGACTCCGGTCGTCAGCACCGCCTCCGCGTTCCGCTACGAGGAGGACGTGCCGATCCTCATTCCCGGCGTGAACTCGGAGCACGGCAAGCTGCTCGAGATGCAGCGGCGCCGTCGCGGCTGGAAGGGCTGGGTGACCCCGATCCCGAACTGCACGACCACCGGTCTGGTGATCGCGCTGAAGCCGCTCGTCGACACGTTCGGCGTGAAGACCGTGGTGATGACTTCGATGCAGGGGATCTCCGGCGCCGGACGCTCGCCCGGAGTCGTCGCGCTCGACATGCTGGACAACGTCATCCCGTACATTCCCGGTGAGGAAGAGAAGGTCGCGAAGGAGACGAAGAAGATCCTCGGCCGGCTCGGCGAGGGCGCGATCATTCCGCGCGACATCGTCGTCAGCGCCACCTGCACCCGCGCCGCGGTGCTCGAGGGGCACACGGAATCCGTGTTCGCGTCGCTCGAGCGAAAGGCGAGCGTCGAGGACGTCGCCCACGCGATGCGCGAGTGGAGCGGCGGGAGCGACCTACCGTCGGCGCCGAAGCGCTGGATCGTCGTTCATGACGATCCGTTCCGGCCCCAGCCACGTCTCGACCGGGATGCGGAAGGGGGCATGGCAACTTCGGTTGGGCGGATCCGGCTCGACCCGGCACTCGAGAACGGAGTCAAGTTCGTGCTCGTGTCCCACAATACCAAGATGGGCGCGGCGAAGGGCGCGGTTCTCGTCGCCGAGCAGCTGCTGCGAGAGGGGCTTTTCTAGCTTCGCCGATTCCAGCTTCGCCGAGCTCGCGACCGTCGGAGAGCTGCGAAGCGCGCCCGGCCCGCGGAAGACGAGCGGCTTGCCGTAGAAGTCATCGACGGAGCGCGCGTTCCAGTCGATCGCCGCGACGAGCTCACCGGGCTTGGCCGGCTTGAGCGGCCTGGCGAGCTCGGTCGTCCCGCCTCCGCCGGAATAGAAGCTCCGGAGCTCCTGCACGCGGCGCACGTAGTATTGCGTCTCGGGGTAGTTCGGAATGCCGCGCACGCGATCGACCGGCCTCGTGCCGGCGTTGTACGCGGCGAGGACGAGCTCGACTTCGCCGTCGTAACGCTCGACGAGGTAGCTCAGATGCTTCACGCCACCGTAGACGTTGTCGCGCGCGTCGTAGGCGTCCCTCACGCCGTGCTGCTCCGCCGTCGCGGGCATGAGCTGCATGAGCCCCATGGCACCCTTCGGCGACGTCGCGCGCGTCTGGAAGTTCGACTCGGCGCGCACCACGGCTTTCACGAGGTGCGGATCGAGGTTGACGCTCTCCGCCGCCTCGCGAATCAGCGCGTCATACTGGCCGCTGTCACCGCCCTTGAGCCCCTTGAGGCCGAGGCCGGAGCTGCCCGGGAACTCCTTCATCCGGCGGACGACCTTCCACCCTTTCCGCTCGCCGCGGTTCGAGATGAAGGTGTCGCCGCCGGCGGACCGCATCACGAGAATGTCGGCGGAGGCATCGCCCACGACGAGTGTCGCCAGCGCGAGCGCGATCCGAATCTTGCTGCGAGGTCCCCCCAAAGTGTCGATGTTCCTCGTGAGAGTGAAGCATAGCGGCGGGGGCCATTGCGGGGCAAGGAAGGCTCGCGCTAGACCCGAGGAATGGCGACAGCGGACGAGCTTTGCGAGCGCGGGTTCGATCTCTTCGTCGAGGGCAAGTACGACGAGGCGATCACGGCTTACCGCGAAGCGCTGAAGATCGACCCGACCTTTGCGGACGCGCTCCATGGGCTTGCCGCGGCGGCCGACAAGAGCGGCGATTTCGAGACTGCGATCGCCGCGGCTCGGCGCGTCACCGAGCTCACTCCGGACGACCAACTCGCGTACACGAGCCTCTCGATGTTCCTGCAACATGCCGGACGGATCGAGGAGGCCGAGGCGGCCGCCGCGCAAGCGCGCGTCCGCGAGTGGAAGGCCGAGCTCAAGCGCTAGAGCACTCACCCCCCGGGCTTCGCCCGACCCCCTGAGGGGGTGCCGCCCGCTCGCGAGCCCGAAGCGGCTCGAGCAGCGGATAGACGGCGAGACACGCGAGCGCGAACACCAGGAGATCCACGTCGCGCGGGAAAGCGGCGACGATGCCGAGGTGGAGGAACGCTCCGAGCACGACGGCCATTCGCGGCGCGCGCGCGAGCCAGACGAGCGTGCCGAGCGCGATCTCGAGAAGTGCGAGCAGCGCGGCGACGAGCCGCAGTCCCTGCGGCGTGATCCGCAGCACGAGAGCGGCGAGGCTCTCCGGCTCGAGAAGGAATTCGAGGAACGCACCCGACAACCAGTCCGGGTTCAGCTTGCTCACGCCGGCGAAGAAGTAGACGAGGCCGAGCTGGATCCGGAGGAGCTCGGCGGGCCAGCGCACGACTTCGATCCGTGCGCCGCGGCGTCGTGCGTCGAGCGAGAGGTCGGCGGCCGAATCGGCGAGCGCGACGAGCGCGACGAGAAGCAGGATCAAGTAGCCGTGGTTCGTGAAGTGCTGTCGATCCGCGAAGAAGAAGAGCCCGTGCCCGAGCACCGCGAGACACGCGCTCGCTCGAGCGCGGAACCCGAGAACGAGCCCGATCGAGCCGATGAGCCACGCCGTGAACGGCAGCCACGCGAGCTCCGGCGGCAGCGCGGGCAGCCCGTACGAGAGGTGAAAGCGCCCGCGATCGAACGCCGCGTCCACGAGCGGCAGTCGCTGCAACGCCTCGAAGAGCGAGGCGAGACCGATGCCGATCCGCGTGAGCGAGAGCGGCCGCGCCGGCATGCGCGCGGTCGCGAAGGCCCCGGCGCGCTCGCTCAGCGACACGAGTGGTAGACGAACGGGGCCGCCCCCGAGATGTGCCGGACCACGCCGCGCGCATCGGGGCTCGAGCGGCAGAGGTACTCGGGAAAGCCGCGCTCGTACGGCACGTCGATCCGCACGACGTAGGCATGATCCGAGACGAGAGCCGGCACGAGGGTCCCATCGGGGGCGACGAGCTCGTACTCGTCGATCGGCGCGAGCGCGCTGAACATCTGCCAACCGAACGGACGGATGCGACCGTCGTCGAGGCGGCCGCGGAGAGCGGCGAGCGGAAGGGCGAGCTGCACCGCGATCCAGACCGCGGAAAACACCGTGATCCCGACCGCTCTAGAGTTCATCGCTCAGCGGCCGCGAAACCCGCGCGCGACGAGGTAGAGCTCGGAGGAGCCCTTGCGAGTGGCGTCCGGCCGGCGGGTCGCCGTCGTCTCGAAGTGTTGCCGCACGCGGCTCACGATCCCCTCGTATCCGGGGCCCATGAAGACTTTGCAGAGGAAGCTTCCGCCCGGGCGCAGGAGATCGTGAGCAGTCTGCAGAGCCTGAAGCGCGAGCTCTTCGGCACGCGCTTGATCGGTGTCGCGGATGCCGGTGAGCTTCGGCGCCAGGTCGGAGAGCACGACGTCGGCCGGCCCCTCGAGCTCGCGGTCCAGCGCGGCGCGGACATCGGGATTCGTGATGTCCCCGATCACCAGGCGGACGTTGTCCGGGCCGAGGACCTCGGGCTCCGCGAGGTCGACCCCGACGACCCGCCCGCGCGGACCGACGATGCGCGAAGCGATCTGGAGCCAACTCCCCGGCCAACAGCCGAGATCGACGACGCGATCCCCCGGCTGGATGAGCCCGCGCGCGAGCTCGTCGAGCTTGAACGCCGCGCGGGAGCGCATGCCGTTCGTCTTCGCGCGCCGGTAGTAGGAATCTTTTCGTTCGTACATTTGGTTGAGCTCGGGGCGTCCTTTACGATGAACGGACGGAGGAGTCGTGGATGTCCCGACCGCGTCGTCCCGGTGGTGACGATCCGCCGGCCATATCATTGAACGCGCCGTTTCGGGACTTGAAGAAGCTCGTGGGCGAGCGGCCGAGCCAGCGCCCTGCCCCCGAGCCTCGACGCACCGCGCCCAACCCGCCCCCCGTCGAGCCCGAGGATGACGCCTCGCTCTTCCGCCGCGCCGTGGACGGCGCGGTGCCGCTGCCGCAGGGCACGTGGGTGCGCGTGCCGCTCCCGCCGGTTCCGGCGCCTCGCCCGGGCGCGCGAGAGGAAGCCGAGGCGCTCGCCATGCTGAGCGACCTCGTCTCCGGAAACGGGCGCTTCGACGTGAGCGACACGGACGAGCATCTCGAAGGCGCCGTCAACGGGCTCGATTCGCGCCTGGTCCGGAAGCTCCGCGCCGGCGAGTTTGCCCAGCAAGCGCACCTCGATCTCCACGGCATGACGGCCGAGGAGGCGAAGCTCGCCGTGCGGCAGTTCCTTCTCCGCGCACTCCGCGCCGGACACCGCTGCGTGCTCCTGATCCACGGGCGCGGCCACAACTCGCCCGACCGCCGCTCCGTGCTGAAGGAGAGCCTCAAAGGCTGGCTCACACGAGGCGAGCTCGCGCAGATCGTGCTCGCCTTCTCGACCGCGCGCGCCTGCGACGGCGGCGCTGGCGCGACGTACGTGCTGCTCCGCCGGCAGCGGCGGCCGAAGAGACCGTTCACCACGTACGAAGGCGCCAAGCGCTAGGACTCTCGTAGGGACAGCGCATCTACCACGCTCTGTCCGTCACTTCGTCGGGGCAAGTTCCCGCAGATTCCCGACCCGGAGAAACGAAAGGCCGCGACGAAGATCGTCGCGGCCTTTCGTGGGGAGGGAGAGTCCGGGCGCTAGGCGCTCTTGCGCATACCCTCGGAGCGGACCGTGATCGAGTGGCGCGAGCCGTTCACGCGGCGGAAGGGGAACCGGTAGACGCGCGCGCCGCCGTTCGTGGTGCGAGAGAGCTGCCGATCCTTCCAACTCGTGAGACCGCGCCGGAGGAAGTCAGGCTCGATGTCGAGCGTGTGGCAGATGTTCTCGAACGCGAACGGCCACTCGGTGTCATCGGAGGCCACCCACTCCTCCGCCTCGCGGAAGAGACGCTGGCCGCGACGGTTCCGGGCATCGACGTAACGCTGGAACGTGGCGACGGCGTCCTCGAGGACGGCGAGCATCAAACGCTTCTCCGGGAAGGCCGAATGCTCCGAGCCCATCCGCTCGAAGTACTGTTCGGGAAGAATCGTGTCCGCTTCGATCAGGTTCACGATCCCGGTCGGGGCTGCTGCCTGCTTTGCTGCTTCTGCCATCGCCTGCTCCTCGAACCGAACTGCTCGACTGGCCGTCCATCGGCCTTATCGGCGATTCGATGCTCATCTTCTTGAGCAGGTGACGTGCCACCCTTGACTCGAGAGGACGCCCAGCGAAATCAAGCGCTTGGGTAGGGCCGCCGCCGTACGAAACGCCACACGGTGTCGCTTCGATACTACGCCTCCGTGGCGAAACGACACAGGCGTTGACTGGAGGGGGTGCCTGGCGGCAGTGGAGCTTCATGCAGCGCCGGCGCTTCCGCCGCCTCGTCGAGAAGGCGATCGACTCGCTGCCTAGCCCCTTTCGCGAGCGGATGGCGAACGTCGAGATCGTCATCGAGGACGACCCGACCGACGAGCAGATCCGCTCCGCCGGCCTGGACCCGGAGATCGAGACGATCTTCGGGCTCTATGAAGGGACTCCGCTCCCGGAGCGCGGGCACGACTACGCGATGGCGCTGCCGGACCGCATCATTCTCTTCTACCTGCCGCTGATCGAGGATTTCGGGGATGACGAGCACGAGCTCGCCGAGGAGATCCGCACCACGGTCGTCCACGAGGTCGCGCATTTCTTCGGCATGGACGACGACGAGATCGAGGACCTGGGTTACTAATTCGTCAGAACGAGGAATCATGAGCGCCAAGGATGCCCTGCTCGCCGCCTTCGACCGCCTGTTCGACCGGGCGGCGACGAAGCTCCACCTCCAATGTGATGCGGACGACCGCGAGGAGGCGAAGAAACAGTTCACCGATCGCTTCTCCGCGCTGCTCGACGCGCTCGCGCGCGTCGAGGTGAACGACATCCCCGACGAGGCGCTGACGACGATGGAGCAGGCGATCGATAAGCTCTCGCCGAGGGACGTGGCCGGCCTGCTCGTCTCGATCCCGCTCGCCCAGCAGGGACAGGAGCTGCTCCGCTCGTTGGCCTATCGCGCCGCCGAGCAGCGCTTGCTCGATCATCTGATCGAGCAGGCCGACGATACGTTCGGAGGGAATTAGACGTCGGTCCTCAGCGTTTCAGCTGTCGCCAGATCGCGTCGATCTCGCTCCGCCGAAACAGCGCGTCCACCTTCTTCGCGCCGACCGCCTCCGCGATCCGCTCGAGGCCGCCTTCTTCGCGGTCGACGAGCGCGACCACGCGCTCGATGCGGAGCTTCTCCTCGCGGCAGCGCGCGATCGCCGTCAGCGTCGACGAGCCGGTGGTGACGACGTCCTCGACGATCGCGACGCGCGCCTTGGGCTCGATCGCGCCCTCGATCCAGCGCTGCATGCCGTGGCTCTTCACGTCTTTCCGCACCGTGAACGCGCCGATCGGTCTCTTCGCGATAGCGCACTCGCGTAGGCGGTCGCACACGCGATCGGGTCGGCGCCCATCGTCAGACCGCCGACGGCGTCGACGAAGCCGTCGATCCGCTCGAAGACGAGCTTGCCGATCAAGGGCATCGCCTCCGGCAACATCGTCGTCCGCCGGCAATCGAAGTAAAAAGCGCTCGTCTTCCCGGAAGCGAGTACGAACGGTTTCCGTGGCCGGTAGAAGACCGAGTGACGGGCGAGAATTTCGGCGAGTGCGCGCTCCACACGGGTCATGGCGCGCACGCGTCGCAAGTTTGCTTCTCGATGTCAAAGCGGTAGACCAAGGCGGTCGATGGCTCACCCACTCAAATCGAAGTACGCGATCGCCGGGCTCGGCCTCACGCCGAAGGGCAAGGTGTACGACACGCCCGTCGGCTTCGCCGTCGACGCGGTTCGCCTCGCGCTCGACGACGCCGGCCTCGCGCGCGACGACCTCGACGGCCTCCTCGTGAACCCCGGCCTCGCGTGGATGGAAGCGGCGATGGGGTCGTTCTCCGTCCAGCAGGCGATGGGGCTCGAGGACATCCGCTGGTCGGCGTCGATGAACCTCGGCGGCGCGACGGCGGCCGCGATGATCATGCACGCCGCGCACGCGATCGACGCCGGGCTCGCGACGACCGTCGCGTGCGTATTCTCCGATGCGCCGCTCAAGCCGCCGAAGCCCGCGGCCGACGGCAAGAAGAGCAGCGGCGGCTCCGGTGCCGCGTACGGCTTCGCGCGCGGGCTGGACGCTCGCCTACGGCCAGTTCGGCGTGAACGCGATGTACGCGCTGGTCGCGCAGCGCCACATGCATCGCTTCGGCACGACGAACGACCACCTCGGCGCCGTCGCGGTCGCGCAGCGCGCCTGGGCGAACCTGAACCCGCACGCGCAGCTCCATGACGAGCCGCTGACGCTCGACGACTACCACGCTCGCGCTGGATCGTCGAGCCGTTCCACCTGCTCGACTGCTGCCTCGTCTCGAACGGCGGTGCGGCCGTGATCGTGACGAGCGCCGAGCGCGCGCGGAGCTCGAAGCAGCCGCCCGTCTACCTCTGGGGCATGGGCCAGGGACATCCCGGCGGCGATCCCGTCGAGACGCTCACCTCGGGCGCGCCGCTCGCGAAGCAGACCGCGTTCCCCATGGCGGGCATCGAGGCGCGCGACGTCGACGTGGTCGAGCTCTACGACTGCTACACGTTCACCGTGCTCGTCACGCTCGAGGACTACGGCTTCTGCGCCAAGGGCGAGGCCGGGCCGATGATCGCGGACGGGCGCACGGCGCCGGGCGGCTCGCTGCCGGTGAACACGGGCGGCGGACAGCTCTCGAGCTTCTACATGTGGGGCATGACCCCGGTCAGCGAAGGCGTGATCCAGGTGCGCGGCGAGGGCGGTGCGCGCCAGGCGCCGAAGCACGACGTCGCGCTCGTGTCCGGCAACGGCGGCGTGCTCTCGACGCACTCGACGCTCGTGCTGAGCCCGCATTCCTCATGAGTGAATCCGCGAGGCCCTTGCCGGAAGTCACCGACGAGCTCCGGCCGTTCTTCGCGGCGGCACGCGACGGCAAGCTCGTCCTCTCGCGCTGCCGCCGGTGCGGCGAGCGCCGCTTGCCGCCGCGTCCGATCTGCTCGAGCTGTCTCGGGCGCGAGCACGAATGGGTCGAATCGAGCGGACGCGGCACGGTCTACAGCTACAACCGCATGCACCAGCTCTATCACCCCGGCTTTGCCGCGGATGTCCCGTACGTCGTCGCGCTCGTCGAGCTCGAGGACGGCGGGCGGATCATCTCGAACCTCCGCGATTGCCCGGCCGAGCGGATCGCGATCGGCCTGCCGGTCGAAGTCGTCTTCGAACGGCGCAGCGAAGACGTGACGCTGCCGCTGTTTCGCCCGCGCCCCTGAAAAATCTTCGTAAGGTTTTTCAGTTTTCTCCGCCGATTTCTGCGGCGGAGGTCTTCGAGGTCGCGCTCGGCGCGACGGGCACGGCGATCGAGCCCGAGCACGTAGAAGAAGATCACGCCCCAGACGATCGCGAACGCGGCGAAGAGATACGGAAAGTGTTCCATCAGGCAGGTCGAATCCGGCGGTGGATCGCCTCGATCTCGTCCTCGACGAGCAGCATGCGCGAGCGGACGATCATCAGCCAGGTGAAGAACAGCAGGAAACAGAGCGCGCTCGCATAGAGCGTGACGCGCATCGCGGGGTCGAGCCCGCCCTCGCCCGGTGACGCCTGCATCACCGTCGGGTGGATGCCGCGCCAGAGCACGACCGCGACCCGGATCAGCGGCATGTCGAGAAAGCCGACGATCCCGAGCACGGCGGCGTAGCGGGCGATCGCTTCGTCGGCGCCGCCGAACGAGCGCAGCAAGAGGTACGCGGCATAGATCGTCCAGAGGATCACGGTCATCGTGAGCCGCGGATCCCACGTCCACCAGGCGCCCCAGATCGGCCGCGCCCAGAGCGGCCCGGTGAGCAGCACGAGCGTGCAGAAGACCATGCCGATCTCGGCCGCGGCGCGCGCGACGCGGTCGTACTTCGCCCGACCGGTGTAGAGGAACAACCCGCTCGCAATGGCAACCACCGCGAACGCCAGAAACGCGGTCCACGCCGACGGCACGTGCACGTAGAAGATCCGCTGCACGATCCCCTGGTCCTTCTCCGTCGGCACCCAGAGGAAGATCAGGTAGAGCGCGCCGAGCATCGCCGGACCGACGATCCACGGAAGCACGTTCGCGAGCGCGCGCCGAAATTGCATCCCGGGCTTCCTATTCCCGAATCACGTGCTCGAACAAGAGCCACCCGGCGACGGAGAAGACGACGTCGAAGCCGACAAGTACCTGGATCCAGGTCGAGACGGCCGCGACCCCGACCGGCGAGCAGCACCGAGGACGCGCCGACGGCGGCGATCAACAGCGGCGCGATGAGCGGCAGCACGAGGAGCGGCAGCATGACCTCGCGGGCGCGCGTGCCGCACCGCGATCGCGGCGAAGAGCGTGGCGACGGCGGAGAAACCGAGATTCCCGAGCGCGCAGACGAGGAGCAGCGGCCCGGGGCTCGCGAAGAGCGTGACGCCGAAGAAGACGGCGACGAGGGGCAGCGGAAAAGCTGCAGCATCGCCGAGCTGCAACGTCGTGCCGATCATCTTCGCGAGAAAGATCGTCGAGGCGTTCGACGGGCGCGGTGACGAGCCCGTGGAGGCACAGGTTCTCGCGCTCGACGAGGAAGCGTCCGCTGCGCGCCCACCGTGCCCGCCAGGACGAACGCGATCCAGAGCCCGGCGGCGGCCGCGTCGGCGTTCGAGCGCTCCGGCGACGCGAACTGCAAGACGAGCAGCACGAGCAGCCCGAGCACGAGCAGCGACGTCACGCCTTCGCGGCTGCGAAGCTCGATCCGCAGATCCTTGCGAAGGATCGCGAGGAGGCCGCCGCTCATGCGGGGCCCCCGCCGCTCACCTCGCGCTCGTAGATCCCCGCCATCTCGCGCGGCGCGGGCACGAACCGGCCGGAGTGCCAGACGAGGCGACCGCGATTCAGGATCGCCGCCTGATCGCAGACCTCGAGCCCGCTCTCGATGTCGTGCGTGGTGAGCACGAGCGTCTTCCCCTGGCGATGCGCGCGCGCGAGGATCTCCTGGAGATGCCGCACGGCCTGCGGGTCGAGGCCGGAATACGGCTCGTCGAGCAGCAGCAGGTCCGGATCGTGGAGAAACGCCCGTGCGAGGCCGAGGCGCTGCTCCATGCCGCGCGAGAAGCTCCGCACCGGCCGCTCGGCCCAGTCGGCGAGGCCGACCTCGGCGAGCATCTCCTCCACGCGCTCCGCCGGCCGTTCGATCGCGAAGAGCTCGGCGTAGAACGCGCAGGTTCTCGCCGCGCGGTGAGGTCGCCGTAGAGAAAGCTCCCGTGGCTGACGACCCCGATCCGGCGCCGGATCGACGGTCCGGGCGGCGATTTGCCGAAGAGCGCGAGCGTGCCGTGGCTCGGCAACAGCACGCCCGAGAGGACACGGAGAAGCGTCGTCTTGCCGGCTCCGTTCGGGCCGAAGATCGCGAGGCTCTCGCCCCGACGGACGACGAGGTCGAGAACGCCGAGCGCGCGGACCGGGCCGAACCGGCGCTCCAGCGCCTTTCCCTCGATCACCGCGTCGGCCATGCGCGGCCGCGTTACCTTACGCGGGAGACGTTGAAAAGCAGGGCCGATCCTGGCGAACGTGCGTTTCCATGACCCTCGCGGCCCTGTTCCTCGTCGCGCTCGCGGTGCGCGCGGCGATCGCCTGGCAACAGGAATGGCCGGGGTACCTCGACGCGACCTACTACACGATCATCGCACGAAACCTCGCCGAGGGTCGCGGCCTTTCCGAGAACCTCCTCTGGAACTACGTGGACCGGCCGACCGCCCTGCCCCATCCGAGCAACGCGCATTGGATGCCGCTCACGTCGTTCATCGCCGCGCCGTTTCTCCGGCTGTTCGGCGACGACTACCGCGCGGCACAAATCCCGTTCGTGGTTCTCTCCGCCGCGCTGGTGCCGCTCGTCTACGCGGTGAGTCTGCGGATGTTCGGGCGCCGCCACTGGGCGCTCCTCTCGGCCGGGCTCGCGCTCGGCGGCGGCACCTACTTTCCTCACTGGACGTCCGTCGACGCCTGGTCGCTCTACCCCTGGATCGGCGCGGCCGTCCTCGGCTTGGGAGCGTCGGCGACGAACGCGACTCCGGGGCGAAGGGTTTTCCTCGCCGCCGCCTCGGGCGCCGCCGTCGGGCTCGGGCATCTCACGCGCGCCGACGGCCTCCTCCTGTTCGTGCCGGTCGCCGTGCTCTTTCTGCACGCGCCGGCGCGCGTCCTCACGTTCGGCGCGGCGGGGCTCGGCTACCTCGCGGTGATGGGACCGTGGCTCCTCCGTAACGTCCGCGCGTTCGGAAGGCCGCTCCTCGGCACCCACCTCCTCTGGCTGCGGGACTACAACGATCTCTTCGCCTACGAGAAAGACATCGCCGCGGAGCCGTGGACGGCGAGCGATTGGATCGCGCGGTTGACCGGCGCGCTCCATTCGCTCGGCTTGAACGTCGCGTCGCTGGCCGGCGCTCTCGAGATCGTGTTCCTGCCACTCCTCGTCGTCGCGCTCTGGACCGAGCGGCGGCGTCCCGTCGTCCGAGCCGCGACCGCGTATCTCGTCACCTTGCTCCTCGTCATGAGCTTCGTGTTCACGCTGCCCGGCCCGCGCGGCACGTTCCTTCATTCGCTGACCGCCGGCATCGTGCTGTTCTACGCTCTCGCGCCCGCCGGCTTGTCCCGCGTCGTCGAATGGGTCGCGGCGCGGAGATCCCGCTGGGATGCGGCGGAGGCGGAGCGCTTCTTCGCGCTTGCCTTCCTCGCGATGGGAGCGGTCGTGTGCGCAAACGCCTACGTGGCGACCGCGTCTTGGTATCGCCCGCCGACCAGCTTCGCGGAGATCGAGCAGGTTCTGCGACGACGCGGCGAGCCGGCCGACACGCCCGTATTCTGCATCGACGCCGCGGCCTGCCACTATTGGATGGGGCGACCCGCGCTCATGATCCCGATGGACGGTGACGTCGCGCTCTGCCGCGCCGCGAACCGGTTCGATGCCCACCACCTCGTGCTCGAGGACAACCATCCGCGCTTCCTCGAGCGACTCTATGAATCGCCCGAGGCCGACCCGCGCTTCGAGCATCTCGGCGCGTGGAGCGATGCGGAGGGCCGCCCCGTGCACGCCTTCCGATTCGTGGCCTGCCCGCCTGAGGCGTGTTAGGGAGCCAACCGGCGTGCTCAGCATCCGCGGCAAGCTCCTGATCTTCGCGCTCGAGATCGTGCTCGCCGTCTTGCTCCTGTTCTCGATCCCCCCGTGGGAGGACGAATGGGTGCGTGCCGGTCTCGGGCTCCTCAGCATTCTCGCGATCGCCTTCGCGATCGCGATGGGCGGATCGATCGCGCGCGCGCTCGACGGCCTCATCGTCGCGACCCACCGGATCGGCTCGGGGGACTACGACGAAGGCGCCACGCTCGAGCGCTCCGACGAGATCGGCGCCCTCGCCTCGGAGATCGACAAGATGCGGATTCAGCTCAGGGGCAAAGTCCGGGAGCTCGAAGCACTCTCGGCGGGCCTCGAGCGACGCGTCGCCGAGCGGACCGCCGAGCTCACGGTGGCAAACGACCGCCTCCGCGTGATGCACGAGGTCGCGAACACGCTGAACGCGAGCGTCGAGCTCGGCGTGATCTTCGACGCGGTGGTCGAAGGCGCGCGTCATCTCGTCGAGATCGAGAGCACCTCGATCGCCCGCGTCGAAGCGGGAAACGCCACCGTGCTGTTCGTCTCGGGACATGCGCCGGCCGCGCTCGACGACGCGCGCCTCGAAGAGGTCCTCGCCGGCGGCCGGCCCGTCACGTTCGCGGTCGCCGACGGCGGGAGGGAGGCCATCCTGCCGCTTTCCGTCGGCGGCACGGTGGTCGCCGTGTGGTCGCTCACCAGCCGGCGAGCCGACGCGTTCGCGGACGCCGAGCTCGCGCTTCTCGAGTCGATCGCGAGCGACCTCGCCGTCGCCTTCTTGCGCGCCGAGGCGTTCGAGCGCGAGCGCGAGGCCGCGCGAACCCTGAAGGAGCTCTCCGATCTCAAGACCGATTTCGTATCGCGCGTCTCTCACGAGCTTCGGACGCCGCTCACGTCGATCCTCGGGGCGCTCGACAACCTCCACGACGGCATCGCCGGTCCGATCGACGGCAAGGCGCTCGAGTACGTCGTCCGCATGCGCGACAACGGCCGGCGTCTCCTCGGCTTGATCACGGATCTCCTCGACATCGCGCGCATCGAATCCGGCGAGGAAGAGCTGCGCCTGGAGCGCTGCGCGATTCCGCAGATCATCGGCGACGTGCTCGCCACGCTCCGCCCCTTGGCCGAGGCTCGCGGCGTGACGATCGCGAGCGAAGTCTCGCCAGATCTCGTCGTCGTCGCCGATCGAGACAAGATCGCACGGGTCGTGCTGAATCTGGTCGACAACGCGATCAAGTTCTCGGACCCCGGGAAGCGGGTCTCCGTGCGTGCTTCGCGCGACGCGCACGGCACCGTCGAAATGAAAATCGCCGACGGAGGCGCGGGCATCGCGGCCGCCGACCTCGAGCGCATCTTCGACAAGTTCCATCGCGTTCGCTCCGGGGTCCAAGGGCGCAAGCCCGGCTCGGGCCTCGGCCTGCCGATTTGCCGCGAGCTCGTCGCGATGCACGGGGGAACACTGCGCGCCGAGAGTCGTCCGGGTGCCGGAAGCACGTTCATCGTCACGTTCCCTGCCACGTCCGCGGCGCGCGGCGCCGCCTGAGGAGCCCACCGTTGGGACGGATCCTTCTCGTCGACGACGACCCCGACATTCGTACCGTCCTGGCCGACCGCCTCACGGCGGCCGGGCACGAGGTGCTACAGGCGGACGACGGCGCGCGTGCGATCGCGATGCACGCCGAGCAGGCTCCGGAGCTCTTGCTCCTCGATCTCGACCTTCCCGGCGCGGACGGCTTCTCGGTGCTCGAACGGCTGCGACAGGACGGAACGCCGTTCACGGCCGTCGTGATCACGGCGTTCGCGAGCATCGAGAAGGCCGTCGAAGCGATGCGCCGCGGCGCCTACGACTTCATCCCGAAGCCCTTCAATCCGGACCACGTCGAGCTCGTGGTGAACAAGGCGCTCGAGCACACGCGGCTACGCGAGGAGAATCGCGCGCTCCGTGCCGAAGTCGGCGCTCCGACTCGCGCGCTGATCGGCTCCAGCCCGAGCATGGCGCAGCTCACCGAGACCGCGAAACGGGCCGCGGACTCGAAGAGCACGATCCTGCTGCTCGGCGAGAGCGGCACCGGGAAGGAGGTCCTCGCGCGGGCGATCCACGAATGGAGCCCACGCGCGCGGTCGCCGTTCGTCGCGGTCAACTGCTCGGCGTTGTCGGCAGAGCTGATCGAAAGCGAGCTCTTTGGCCACGAGCGTGGCTCCTTCACGGGCGCGCATCAGCAGAAGATCGGCAAATTCGAGCTCGCGAATCGCGGTACGATCTTCCTCGACGAGATCGGCGACCTGCGCGAGCCGGTGCAGGTGAAGCTGCTCCGCGTGCTGCAAGAGCACGAGTTCGAGCGCGTCGGCGGCACGCGCACGGTCCGCGCCGATCTCCGCGTGATCGCCGCAACGAACCGCGATCTCACCGAGGCCGTGCGGACCGGCGCGTTTCGCGAGGACCTCTTCTATCGTCTGAACGTCGTCACCTTGACGCTCCCGCCACTCCGCGATCGGCGCGAGGACGTGCCGAAGCTCGCCGATCACTTCCTCACGAAGTACTGCGCCGAGACCGGCAAGCCACGCCTACGGCTCTCGCCCACCGCGCTCGACGCGCTCGAAGCGCATGCGTGGCCCGGCAACGTGCGCGAGCTCGAGAATGCGATCGAGCGCGCCGTCGTCCTCGCTCGCGGCTCGGAGATCCAGCCGACCGATCTCGCGTTGCGCGGCGCGACGGTCGCGGCATCGCGACCGCCGGCGGCCGACGGCGGCTTTCACGCTCGGGTCGAATCGTTCAAGCGCGAGCTCATCCGCCAATCGCTGGCCGATGCGGGGGGCAACCAGACACGCGCGGCCACTGAGCTCGGCTTGCAGCGAAGCTACCTCGCGCGGCTGATCAAGAACCTCGGGCTCCGTTAGGAGCCCGCTCGCCAGAGCCCGACGAAGCTGCGCCCGACGCCGCCGAGCACCCACCCCTCGCGCGCCTTCTCGTTCACGAGCCGCTGCGCGCCCGCCGGCGTCCGCAGCGTGATGCTCTCGAGGATGTGCTCCTTTGGCTCCTCGTCGGATTTCTGGAAGACCGCGAAGCTCGGGCTCAGATCACGCAGCTGCCAGCCCTCGGCACCGAGCCGATTCGAGAGCGAGACGATGCTGCCGGCGAGCCGCAGCGTGATCGATTCCATCCGGATGTCGGGCGGCGCTGCCTTCGCGCCTTTGACGCGATGGAAGAAGAGGAAGTTGGTTCCGAGCGCACCGAGCTCCCAGCCGTCCGCGACGTGTTGCTCGATCGCCTTGCGGATCCCCCCGGCGGTCCGCAACGTGACCGAAACCATGAGGCTCTCGCGCTTGGCGTCGCCGTTCTTGCCGAGATAGAGGAAGCTCGACGTCACACCCTGAGCGCTCCACCCGCTCTCGCCTTCCTGTTCGAGCAACGCCTGGATCTGATGCGGAATCTTGAGCGTGATCGAGATGATTCGGTAGCTCCACATCTGACGA
>CAWBOU010000036.1:0-60739 GCA_963790365.1 uncultured delta proteobacterium | reverse complement strand
AGAGTGGGACGTCCTGAATCGATTCGGCGCGCTTCCGCGCGGTGACCACGATCTCTTCGACGCTCGGCCCCGCCGGCGACTCGGCCGATTCCTGGCTCCGCGCGCTCGTCACGATCGCGAGAGCGCCGGCGAGGATCCACGCCCAATGCGGCTTCACGATGGCATCTTTCGCCAGACGACCGGGAACTGCTCGCCGCCAAGGCGGTCGCCGTCCTTCAGGGAATGGCGGTGGTGCGGTTGCGGCGGTGCGGACTTTCGGAAGCCGTAGCGGACGTCATCACCCGTGTAGCGGACCGAAATCGCGCGGCGGCGACGCTCGGTCGTGTAGTTCGGACCCGAGCCGTGGATCAGTCGCGAATGGTGGACGATCACGTCGCCCGGGTTCGAGGGGTACGTGACGATGTCGTACGCCTCCGGGTTCCCCTCTACGTCCGGCAGCGGATCGAGCTCCGCATCTTCGGCGAGACCGAGCGAGCCGAGAGAGACCTGCGACGCGAAGGCGTTCGGCCGGAAGCGATTCGGCCAGCGATGCGAGCCGCGCACGTAACGCATGGCGCCGGACTCCGCCGTCACGACGTCGGGTGAGACCCACATGCCGCACACCTGCTCGCCGCTCAGATGGTAGTAGGGCTCGTCGGTGTGGAACGCGGAATATTCCCGCGCTCCGGGCTCCTTCACGAAGACCTCATCGTCGTAGAGGTTCACCGTGCTCGCGCCGAAGAGGCGCGCCGCGATGGCGGGCAGCGGCGATTCGAGCGCGAAACGCCTAAGCTTCTCGTTGATCGTCCAGGCGCCGACCGTCGTCAGGTACTTCCCGCGCTTCTCGATGCCGGCAGCGCGGGGGTCGGTGAGGAGGGTGATGCCCCGCCCGGCCAGCGCGTCCGCGAACGCCGAGACGTCGTAGTCGGCGAGGCCGCTTCCCCACTGCGCGTAGAGAACCTCGTCGATGCCGGCGGCGAGGACTCGGAGCCAATCCGGAGCAAGAACCCGTTCGAGGCGAACGACGCCCGCTTGGGCGTACGTGGCGATCTCCTCGTCCGTGACGTCACGGCCCAAACCCATCGTCGGCGACATTCGCCGCCCGAGTACGCCAGGAGCGAGCAATCGAGAAATGGATTTTCTCGATGCTAGGCATCTGAATTTGATATGGGTGCCCCATGCGCCGCCTTGCGCAGCTGAACGCGAATCTGCTCGTCGCTCTCGACGCGCTCCTCACGGAGCGGAACGTGACGAATGCGGGCAAGCAGATCGGCCTCAGTCAGCCCGCGATGAGCGCCGCGCTCGCGCAGCTCCGCACGATCTTCGCGGACGAGCTTCTCGTGCGCGTCGGGCGCCGATACGTGCCGACGAAGGTCGCCGAAGAGCTTGCGGCCCCGTTACGGTCCGCCATGGTCCTCCTCGAACGCGCCGTGGAGGCGCCGAGGGCGTTCGATCCCGCGACGGCCGACCGCGAGTTCTCGCTCGCGGTCTCCGATTACATGTTGATGATGCTGGCGCCGCCGCTGATCGCGACGATCGCCGCCGACGCACCGGCGATTCGGCTCCGGATCGTGCCGGTCGAGGCCTCGTTGCAAACCGTGACGCCGGACCTCGCGATCGTGCCGAACGTGTTCCGGCAGCAGCGACGGGCGGAGCTTCCAGCGCAGCTCGCAAGCTGGAGAACCGAAGACGTCTTCCATGACCGCTGGGTCTTCGCCGTGGCGAGAGACAATGCGGACGTCGCGAATCGTATGACGCTCCGGACGGTCTCCCGGCTACCGCACGTTCGCTACGGCGTCATGGGCATCGGCGGCGCCGGCGAGGGACATCTCGACGAGCTCGGTGTCGCACGACGAACGGAGGCGACGGTCGGGAGCTTGCTCGCCGCGCTCTTCTTGCTTCGGGGAACGCGACTCGCGACGCTCACTCCGGAGCGACTCGCGAAACCGCTCGCACAAGCCGCCGGCATTCGGATCGTGAAACCCGCGTTTCGGATCCCGGACATCGTCGAATGCATGATGTGGAGCCCGGTCTTCGACGACGACGCGGGCCACCGGTGGCTTCGGGAGACCGTGCGCGAGGTGTCGTCTCGTGTCTGACCCGGAGGAACGAGAGCGCGCGAACAGCGCTACGCTCGCCAGTACTTATCCCTCAACAAGCGTTTGTACAGTTTCCCTGTTGGATGCCGCGGTAACTCCTCGTGAAAATCGATACTCCGAGGACATTTGATAGGCGACAACTGTCTGCGACAAAACTCGAGCAACTCGGCCTCCACAGCGACGTTGGCCTGGCTCGGGTCCTTGAGTTGCACCGCTGCCTTGACCTCTTCGCCGTATTCGGAATTCGGAATTCCGAATACGGCCACGTCCATGACCTTCTCATGCATGATCAGGACGTTTTCAGCCTCCTGCGGATAGATGTTCACCCCTCCGGAGATGATCATGAAATGCTGGCGATCCGTGAGGTACAGATACCCCTCCGGGTCGACATAACCAATGTCTCCGAGCGTGCTCCATCCGCGCGCGTGCCTCGTGTCGTCGGTCTTCTCACGATCCTTGTAGTACTCGAACTCACTGCCCCCGCCGAAATAGATGATTCCTCTGTCTCCGGCCGGGAGCTCTTCGCCCGCCTCATTGCATATGTGAATCGCGCCCGCCATCGGCCGTCCCACGGAACCTTTGTGTGCTAACCAATCGACACTATTGATTTGCACGAAGCCATTGGCTTCGCTGCCCGCATAGTATTCGAAGAGAATCTTACCCCACCATTCGATCATCTGTTCCTTGACCGGGATCGGACAAGGGGCGGCGCCATGGATGGCGCACTGTAGTGAGTTCATATCGTATCGAGCGCGAACCTCCGGCGGCATCTTCAGCATACGCACGAACATCGTCGGCACCCACTGACCATGCGTGACGCGGTACTTCTGGATGCACTCGAGCGCAAGCTCGGCCTCGAAGCGCTCCATGACCACTACCGTGATGCCATGGCGCAGGCAGGTCATGCTGAAGCCGAGGGGAGCTGAATGGTACAACGGTGCCGGGGACAGGAAGATGCTGTCGGCCGTTGCTCCATACACCGCGGTCATGACGGCAAACTGTTCCTCCTCGCCGTATCCCTTGTTCGACAACGGCCGATGGATACCCTTCGGAAACCCCGTCGTGCCCGAGGAATAGGGCATCAGTGCGCCCTCGTACTGGTCCGAGATGCGCTCTTCGGGCATCCGAGCCACCGCATCTTCGAAGCTCGCGTACCCGTCGATTACGCCGTCGAGCATGAGATGCCGGGTGACTTTCGGCGTCTTCGCCACCAACGGCTGCGCGACTTCCTTCACCGCAGCCGAACCGATGAACACGCGCGCATCGCAGTTGTTGACGATGTAGGCGACCTCTTCCTCTCGAAGGCGCCAGCTCACCGGGGTGTAATAGAGGCCCGCACGCTGGGCCGCCCAGCAGATTTCCAGATACCGGGGATGATTCTCCAACATCAGTGCGATGTGATCGCCGCGCTGCAGACCCAGGCTCCGGAACAGATGAGCACCCTGGTTCGCTCGTGCCTCGAGTTGCCCGAACGTAACGACTTCGCCGGAGCTCGCCATGATGTAGGCGGGCTTGTTCGGCTGTCGTGCCGCCACTTCTCCTGGATGCACTGTCCTCTCCTCGTCTACGAAGCCCGAGTGAACGCGAAACTAGCCGGAGGCTCTGCCCGCGCTGCATGCATGTGTCGAACGTAGCTACGGAACGTTCCATTGTAATTGCCGTCCTGCCGCCGGTTTTCTTCGCCCTCGAAGTTGTAATATCCGGGTGTACAAGACTGGTTCCAGGTCGTCTTGCCGCGATGCTTGATGACCTCCTGCACCCAGGCCTCCTCCGCGACGGCCGTCGGCTCCATCGTGCAGTAGCCATTCGTGCGCACGTGGTGAATGCATTCGGCAATGTGATCGCCCTGGGACTGCAGCATGTCGGTGAGGTTGAACTGATAGCTCGCCTGATAGCCGCCCATGATGAACAGGTTCGGGAAGCCATGAGAGTGGATGCCGAACAGTGTGCGAATGCCGTCCGCGTATTTGTCGTCGAGAGCGACGCCGGCCTTCCCGACGATCCGGTTGTAAATGCCCGTCTTCTGCACCTCGAAGCCCGTGGCGAAGATGAGCAGGTCGAGGTTGTAGCGCACACCCTGAAAGCATGGCCCCGCCGGGCCGATCTCCGTGATGCCCTCGCCGCGGGTATCGATCAGATGCACGTTCGGCATGTTGAAGGTCGACAGATACTCGTTGTGGAAGCAGGGCCGTTTGCACATGAACATATACCAAGGCTTGAGCGCATCGGCTGTCGCCTTGTCCTCGACGATGGCATCGATACGCTCGTGAATGCCCATCATGTAGTCGATGTTTGCCTGCTCCTGCGCTCGGAGTCTCTCCTCGCGGGACAGCGACTTCACCCGGGCGAACTCCTTGGCCAGGTCCCCGTCTTTGAGCACGTCCGCGAAGCTCGCGCTGTGATCCATGCTCATGCGCGTCACCAGCGGCAACTCGGACATCGCGATCGCCTCTTCACGGCGTGCGGCCTGCCAGCCGGGTGCAAGGGAACGAGCCCATTCCGGGTCGGTCGGTCCATCGGGACGGATGTCGATCGAAGAAGGAGTTCGCTGATACACGAACAGCTCCTTCGCGACCTTGGCGACCTCGGGCACGACCTGGACGGCGCTCGCCCCCGTCCCGATGATGCCCACGACCTTGTCGCGCAGGCGCTCCAGCCTCTGACCCGTGTATTCGTAATCCCATCGCGACGTGTGGAACGAGTGACCCGCGAACGTTTCCATACCGGCGATTCGTGGCAGCTTGGGCTTCGACAGCGTGCCGTTGGCGCAGATCACGAACTGGGCCCGCATGTGGTCGCCCCGGTCAGTCCCGAGGTGCCACAGTCGATCGGCGTCGCTCCAAACCGTCGACGTCACGGTCGTGTGGAAGAGGGCGACGTCGTACAGGTCGTACTTCCGGGCGATCGCCTGGCAATGCGCCAGGATCTCCGGACCGCGCGAGTATCGTTGGGCCGGTACGTAACCCATTTCATCCAGGAGCGGCAGGTAGTCGTAGGAAGGCACGTCACACGACACTCCGGGATAGCGGTTCCAGTACCAGGTCCCGCCCACGTCGCCGCCACGTTCGACGATCCGGATGCTCTCGACCCCTTTCTCGCGAAGACGGACCGAGGTCAGCAGAGCGGAGAAGCCACCACCGATGAACAACACTTCGACCTGATCGGAGATCGGCGCCCGGGGCGCGATCTCTCCGGAAAACGGATCCACGGCGTAGCGTTCGAGAGCGGAGTCGAAGTCGGAAACGTACTGCGCTCGTCCCTCCGGTCGCCGGGCCACACGCAGGTCGCGCTCCTCGGCGAACTTCTGCTTGATCTCGTCGTAGTAGGAGCGCGGCTTCTCAGGCTTCGGCATGTGGCTCAAGCTACGAACCACGAACTCAGGCAACAAGGGCATTTGCCCGCAGTTTGGAGGGGACAAAATCGCTCAATCCGACTCCTTCCGGAAGGTCGACGGATTCACGCCGAACACACGTTGGAACGCGCGTCGAAAGCTTCGCGCGTCCGCGTATTTCATGTGCTCGGCGATCGCCTCCAGGGGCTCTCCGGAGGCGATGAGGGTATTCACCGACTCCCGAAAGACGCGATCGCTGAGCTCGCGAAAGGAGATTCTCTCCATCGCGAGATTCCGCCGCAGGGTCGCAACGCTCAAACCGGCCGACGCCGCGATCAGCCGTTGGCTCCTGATCCCGGACCGAAGCGCCTTCGTCACGTACGATTGCAGCCGCGGCGTGGAAAAGCTGATTTTCCGCTTCTCCAGCACGTTCAGATAGATCTGGTAGATGTCGCCACGCCAGGCGGTCAGAGGTTTCTTCGTCGTCGCCAGCTTCGCGACACTTCGGGGCAGCACGATGTCGACGCCTTCGCCCAGGAACTGTACCGGGCAGTCGAGGATCGCCAGGAGATGCAGCGCACCCGAGGGCCGACGAGCCGCGGTCCGGAAACGACGGGCCGGAAACTCCGCATCGGCGAGCCACTGGAACGTGCAGTAGAACGGTATGCAGGCGAGCTCCAGGTAGATCTGACGCGCGTCGAGGTATTTCCCGGCGCACGACATGCAGAAATGAAGCTCATCGTGCCGCAGCTTCGTTGCCACGTGGATGTCGGGCCAGAGGATGTTGGCCGAGTTGGCGAACGCATCCAACGCCTCGCCGAGCGTCGGCTCTTGCAACGCCCGGGCGACCATGAGCTCCGCGCTCCCCGGGGGCACTGGACGCGTACAGAGCCCGAGGAGCTCGTCGTCGACCTCGTAACCGACGAGGGAGAGCAGCTGCCACACCGCCCCCGGATCCACGTATTCATCGTCGTCCAGGAACGACTTCGAGAGCTCCGTCGCTCGTTGCAGGAGCCTCCGGAACTGCTTCGTGCTGAAATTGGAGTGCGAGATGAGGGTCTGCAGATCCTGCCGAGACATGAGCGCGATGAGATCGTTGGTGCGAGCGATCATCACGTTCTCCAGATGTCCGGGACCTGCCGCTCCGTCTCGCGCTCTCGTTCGGATCGCGGGGAGGGTCTGCCGCAGATTGTCGCGTGACCGTCGGGTTTACAACCACGGGATCAGGCGTGGGCGCGCGTGCGCTGCGGTCAGAAGACGGCGAGAGGATTGACGGGCGAACCCGTGCCGCCGGGGATGCGGAGCGGGGCGCACACGAACAAGAACGTCGAGCGATTCAGGCGAGCCGCTTCCCGGGCCAAAACCTCCAGATCGAGGTTGTCGAGGAGGGGCATCCCCAGCGCCACGAGTGCCAGCTCGTGGAGAGGCAAAGCGAGCCCTTCCACGCCCGCGGGCATGACGTCGGAGATGCCGTCACTACCCAGAATGGCGACATCCCTCTGCCTCAGGAAGGTGGCTACGGATGCGTGCGAGCCCGCCGCCGCCTCGAGAAAGTTCCATCTCCCGTCCCTGGCGACCTTCGCCCATCGTCCCGTTCTGATGAGCAAGGCATCACCGCTGCCGATGGTCACACCGACGCTCTGTTCCCATGCTTCGAGGTCTTCCGCGGTAATCGCGGAGCCCGGATCCAGGTAGTCGATCCCATACAGCCGGGGTAGGTCGACGAGAACGCCGCGCGTGAAGATACCGAGACTCCCGATGTTCTGGATCCCGAGCTTCTCGACACCGGTCGCCTTCGCGGCCGAGCGGGGGATCCCGTTGTAGAAATGCCCCTCGTGCGCGAAGTGCGGCAGAGCGTCCATGTGCGTATGCACGAGGCCGTGAGATTCCAGGCCGTACTTGTCGCCGGCCACCTGGTGGCCGGCCATGTCGGCCACCATCACCTCGTGCTCGAACGGATTGGCGTTCCACTCGTTTGGCGTCTTGTCGAGCTCGAGTTCCAGGGACACGGTGATGCCCTGCTGGACGAGCGCGGCGGCGTCTTTGCGTTTTGCGGGAGTGAGCAGGTTTAGCGTTCCGAGCTCGTCCCGATCGCCCCATCGACCCCAGTTCGAATTGGCTTCGAACAGCCCATTGAATTCTTCCTTGCTGATGACGGGCATGTCGGCGGCGGACGTCTTCATTTCGCGGCCTCTTTGAGAACACTGCGGCGGAGGCGCCGCATTCCCGACAACCAGCGATCGTAATCGCCGGCTTTCCGTTGGAAGTAGGTTTCGACCGCCGGGTGTGACAGCACTAAGAATCGTCCCTCGCGCATGGCCTCGACGCAGAGATCGGCCACGGCCTCCGGTTCCAAGATTCCGTCGCCGGCGGCCGCGAGGACGTCCGCCTGAGCCTCGGGATCCTTCATGAACTTCAGGACGTTCGTGCGTACGGCTTGCGGGCACAAGACCGAGACGCCGATCCCCCGGTCGACGTAATTGATGGCGAGCCACTCCGCCAAAGCCACTGCGGCGTGCTTCGAAACTGCGTAGGCACCCGAGTCGAATTGCGACAGAAGCCCGGCCGCGGATGCCGTGCTGAGCAAGTAGCCGCCGCCCCGGGCCAGCATGCCCGGGATCACGGCGCGCGCGGCGGCCAGGTGCGACCACGTGTGCACATTCATCATCTGCTGCCATTCCGACGTCGGCATCTCCAGGCCGCCGATGCATCCGTATCCAGCGTTGGAGACGAACACGTCGATACCACCGTCGCGCTGCTCCACGTTCCTCACGAGGGTCTCGATCGCGGCCTCATCGCCGACGTCGAGCCGTTCTGCAGACGCCCCTGTCCCGATCGACGCTGCGGTATCGGCGGCGGTGTCGTAGTCGATATCCGCACAGACCACGGCCCGAGCTCCTTCGGCCGCGAACTTCTGCGCCAATGCGCGACCGATTCCCGATCCCGCGCCCGTGATGACGGTGACTTTGTCCTTCAGCGTTGTCATTGCGAAACGACGACGCCCGGGGATTCCCCGGTGTACTTCCCACCGCGGAACGTGACGTGCCCGTTGACACAGATCAGGTCGTACCCACCCGCCTGCGATTGTTTTCGCCAGTCCCCGTCGGGCAGGTCGAATGCGCGCCCGTAGGCCGACGTGTCGGAGTACAGTTTGTCCAGATCGTAGATGAGCAGGTCCGCGGCCATGCCTTTCTGGATCGTGCCGCGATCCCCGACGCCGAAGACCTTCATCGGCAAGCCGCTCATCTTGTAGTGCGCTTCTTCCAAGGTGACGATCTTCAGATCGCGGACCAGGTTGACCAGGAAGTCCGTACCCCAATGCCCGGCGGAGAAGATCTTCAAATGGGCGCCGCCATCCGAACCGCCGGGAATCAAGGCGGCGTGCGTAAAGAGCTCCCGCAGGATTGCGGGATCCGTGGCCGTGGCATTCGGTGATCTGAAGATGGCGGTACCACTCGAGCTGAGAAGGATCTCCGCGAAGAGATCGATCGTTTCGAGCCCGCGTTCCTTCGCCGCCTCTCGTAGCGCTTGGCCCTCTGTGTCCTTGTGCTCGCGGCTCTCGCCGGCCGAGATGACGACGAATCTGTCGAGGTCGCCACCCACGATCATGAACTTCTGGGGGTCGTACGCTTCTCGGAGGCGCGCCCGATAGTTCGGGTCTTCGAGGAGTGCCAGGCTCTTGGCCCTCGAGCCTGCATACGTGAGCTCGCGGAAGGTCTCGTCGGAATCGAACAGCGTCAGCGTATCCAACGAAATCTCCGTCCAGACGCGATGACAGAACGACGCGCCCCAGAGATCCAGTCCCTCATCACGTTTCGAATCCAGCCAGGCGAGACCAGCGCGATGGATCGGGAACTCATCGTGGGTTGCAAGCAGATTGTGAAAGACGGGGCGCCCTGTTTCGCGGGCGAGTCGCGCAGACACCTCGGCGGTCGCGTCCCGTCCCGCGAGGCCAGAAAGGCACTGGATGATGCCATCTCCACGTTCCTTCAGGACGGATGCAATCTCGCACAACTGGCCGACGTCCATGACGTCGCTCGGCATGGGACTTCCGTCGAAATCCAGATGAAGATTGTTCTGCCCGAGAGAAGAACAAGAGAGCCCGATGGCGCCGGCATTCATCGCCTCGTTCAGCAGGCGCTTGATCTCGGCCAGCTCACGCTGGTCAGCCGGACGACTTTTCGCATCTTCGATTCCCATGACGAAGATGATCAACGCGTTCAGGGGCACGTAGGCCATCGCGTTGACGGCCTTCCTCGTGCGTTTGAGCGATGCCAGGAACTCGGGGAATGATTCCCAGTCCCAGGGCAGACTGGCCTTCTGGATGGCGACGGGGATCTGCTCCACGTTCTCCATCAGGATCATGGAACGACCCTGATGCTCCTTGCGGCAGGGCGCGAAACCGAAACCGCAGTTGCTCATGAGGACGGTGGTCACACCGTTCTGCCCCCCATCGGCACAAGTCGGATCTCTGAAGATCTGGGCATCGTAGTGAGTGTGATGGTCGACGATTCCAGGCGCGATGATCAGACGGGTCGCATCCACCACTTCGGCGGCGGTTCCACTGACCTCACCGATGTCGACGATCTTCCCGTCTCTGATTCCGATATCGGCCTGGAAGCGCGGTGCCCCCGTGCCGTCGACGACGGTGCCGCCTTTGATCAACAGGTCATAGGCCGCCATGATCACGTCTCCCCAATGTTGGCATCAAAAGCGCGCCGTGAGCTGGATCCCCACCTCGCGCGGTCGGCTCACCGAGCCGACCTGATCCGCAACGATTCCGACAGGCAATCCCGTGCCAACGCCGGTCAGTGGAGAATCGACGGAGGCAATCGCGATCGAGTACTCGTTGGAAAGGTTCCTGCCGAATACGTTCAACTCGAGCGAGCCGTCGTCCCGGAAGAAACGGAGACTCGCGTCGGTGCGGAAGAAGTGGTGCTGGCGCACATCCGCGCGACCGATCGCGCTCAGGAGATAGTTGTCGGTGTAGCTCGTGTCCGCTCCGAGGCTCGCCGAAAACCCGCCGACCAGCGGGCGCTGGTAGAGAAAACCGATCGCTCCCGTCCACGGAGGCGCAAGCGGCGGCGGCGTACCGGAGAGATCCTGATATCTCGCGGCGCCGAGCGGGGCGGGCTCGCCATTCGCATCCAGCGTGCATCCCTGCGAGGTCGTCTGCCCCGAGTAGCAGAACGCGAGAAAATCGTCGTAGCGAGCGATGTTGTAGGAAGCCGATCCATGAAGGTCGAGGCCGTCGACGGGCGGCAGCCACTGGAGATTGGCTTCCGCACCGGTCGTCGTCGCTTCGGCGGCATTCCTGACGATGAAGTCGAGGCCCGACGAATCGAAGAAGTTGACCTGCAGGTCGGTGAACTCGTACCGGTAGCCGACGATGTTGAAGAGCAGCGCACGGTCGAACCACGAGGACTTCAGCCCGCCTTCGAACCCGGAGACCTTCTCACTCTCGAAGAGCGCGTCGTCGGCCGTCGTCTCCGTCCTCATCACGACGCTGTTCGAAAAACCGCCCGCCTTGAAGCCGCGCTTGTAGGCCGCGTACAGCGTCGTCGTCACACCCGACCAGAGATCCGGACGCCAGGTCAGCGGAATCTCCGGAGAGATGTCGTCGTCGCTGAAGTTCCCGACGAGCGGGTTCCCGACTTCTCGCCACAGCGAGGTGTACAGCGGGTGAATGTAGTCGTGAACCGAGAACGAATCCTTGGAGACGTGCGAGTAGCGAACGCCCGGAGCGAACTCCAGCGTTTCCGTCACGTCCCAAATCAGTTGGCCGAACACCGATGCGGTCTGCCCATCCGTCGGCGAGTGCTTGTCCCACGTGGTGTAGCGACCCGTCAGTGGATCCACGGGCGCGGGAAGCGCACGCAGTAGGTTCTGCAGGATCGCGAAGTCCGTCTTCTGGAAGTAGCCCCCGATCATGAAGTTCGCGGGAAAGTCGAAGCGGCTGAGCAGGCGGAGCTCCTCCGAGAACGACTCGCCCGACACGTCCTCGCCTCCGAAAAAGAGCGACGTGTTCGTGAAATCGTCGTCCGCAAGATACGCGGAGCGATAGTAGGAATAGCCGGAGACCGAGGTGAGCAGCGGAAGGCCGTCGCCGAAGTCGTAGTTGGCCGTCAACGCGAGATTGGAGCCGTGGTACTTCATGAAGAGGCGGCCGTCCTCCCGGTCGAAGAGGCGCTCGGACGCGGCGACGGCGGGCGGAAGGCCAGTCTGGCGGACCTTCCAATCCGGCTCGCAGTTCTCGCCCGAGTCGAGGAAGGCACTCGCAAGCGGGCACGAGAAGACCTCGAGGCCGACCGACGATCCGTCCGTGTCCACCACGGCTCCGGCGACCTTGAGCTTCAGGTCGAACGCCGGCGTGACCTGGTAGGCGAGCGTCAGTCGACCGAGAAATTCTTCCTTGCCCGGCCAATCCCGGTTTTTGGGGGCCGGAACGGGCTGGAAGCTCCCGATGTCGATCGTGGAACCCGCGCGGTTCTCGACATAGCCGTCGAGCAGGCTGTAGCGGAGCGCCAGACGCGCCCCGAAGCTCTCCGTGATCGGCCCGGACGCGATCGCTTCGTACCATTTCTCGTTGGCATAGAACTCGTGCCCGACTCGGCCGATGATCTCGAGCTCGTCACCGGGGTCGGCGGAAACGAGCGAAATCGCTCCCGCCGTGCTGTTCTTACCGAAGAAGAGCGCCTGTGGCCCCTTCATCACCTCCACCCGGGCGAGATCGAAGTAGCCTTGCGACAGGACGAAGCCGCGGTCGTACTGAAGTCCGTCGACGTAGATCGACACCGCCTGGTCGAAGCCCGCCGTCGACGACGACGAACCGATGCCGCGCATCGAGAGCGAGCCTCCGTTGCCGGACACGGACTCCGCGACGAAGAGCTGGGGCGTCATCTGCGCCACCTTGGAGAGGTCCGAGACGTTGTACTGCTCGAGCTGCTCGCCGCTGATCCCGGTGACGGCCACGGGTACGTCCTGAAGGCTCTCGTCGCGCTTGCGGGCGCTGACGATGATCTCCTCGATGACACGGGGTGCTTCCGGCCTCACGAGCGCCGGTTGGAGAGTCTCGGCCGATTCTGCTCCTCCTTGCGCCGGCCCCGGCTCAGCCGGTGAGTTCTCCTGTGGAGCCGGCTGCGATGGTGGGGCTTCGGGCGAGTCCTCGGCGAGAGCAGTGCGAACCGCGGTCAGCGCCACGACCACGAGCACGAGCCGCAGCGCGTGAAAGAACTGTACCGCCGCTACATTCATCCTCAGCTTTCCGGCTCCGCGCTCTCCCATCGATCCGTTGGCACCTCACCGGGAGGTGAGGATCGTGCCGCCGTTGGTCGTCGTACTCCTCTCGGTGCGGGCGGAGACTACGAACCGCGAAATCAGCCAACAAGGGCATTTCCCCGCAGTTTGCACGGGACAATTTCGCTCAACGATGGGAACGGGGTGTTCACTTCCACTACGGGAAGCTCAGGCGTCACGACGCGCATACTCAACGTGAAGCGCAGCGAGGATGCCGCGGAGCTCGGGCGTCTCCGAAAGGCCGACGCGAAGCCGAGAGAGTCGAAGGAGGGGGCGCGTAGCCCTTAGGATTTGTCCCATGCGGGACAAATCCTATTGGGTTCCGTGAGCACCTAACGGTGAAAGAAAGTGGAGCAGAAGGGATTTGAACCCTCGCGTCGGGTGCGAATCTACAACGATTTTCGCGACGGAACGATCCCACATCAGCCGATCTGGAGCCCGATTTGGCCCATGTGGGCGGATCGTTTCGCCGGCACTTCGACCGCGAGTTCTTCCGAGTGTGCATCGTTTCGAACACCGCCGGGATCTCGTCACCGCCGCGGCCGAGCGCCTGTGCCTTCTTGAAGTGCGCGAGCGTGGTTTCCGGGTATAGGGATCGGGGCCGGCATCGCGCGTTGCACGCGCGATGTGTGCGAGCTCTGGGAGGCTCTCTGAGTTTCCCGCCCTCCGCGTCCCGTGATTCACTCGGTCGGGAGGGCCGCATCCGATGTCCACGAACCGTCTCGAAGGTCAGACCGCGATCGTAACCGGATCGGGCCTGAACCTCGGTCGCGCGATCGTACTCGCATTCACGTGAACGGCGGCGTGTTCATGTTTTGAGAGATGCGCCAGAGGCTCCTCTTCGTCGCAGCGGCGCTAGTCTTCGCCGCCGCGGGCTGCCACGAGGACGGCGGCGGCGCACCCGTCCTCGTCGGCCGGCCGGCCGGCCCGTATCGCGCCACGCTCCGGCTGGAGCCTGATCGCCCGCGCGCGGGAGTGGAATCGACTGTCATCCTCGCGATCGACGACGCCCGCACGTCGAAGCCCGTCTCGGACCTTCAGGTCGTTCACGAACGAGTGATCCACAGCTTCCTCGTGAGCCGCGACTTCCGCCACTTCGCGCACACACACCACGAAGACTTCGCGGCGCTTCGCCCGCGCGACGTTGCGGCCGCCACGTTTCGCTATCCGCATGTCTTCCCGTTCTCGGGCGGCTACGAGCTCGTGATCGAGTTCACGCATCGCGATCGGACGTGGATCAAGCGCTTCGACTTCGTCGTCGGCGAGGCAGCAGCGGCGACGACGCCCCGGCTCGAGCCGCGGCGTGTCGCGAACAGCGGCGGCTACCGCTTCTCCCTCTCTGTCGATCCGGACCCGCCCGTCGCCGGAAAGGAGGCGCGGCTCGTCTGCCGGATCGAGACGGCCGCGGGCGAGCCGGTCACCGACCTTGCCATGGTGCTCGGCTCGGAGGTGCACCTCGCCACGTGGCGAAACGATGGCGAGCACTTCGGCCACACTCACGCCTGGACACCCGAGATGGCGGCAATGATGGGACAGATGCGGGACATGGCAGCCATGGGGCACGACACCGGCGCGGGAATGGCTGCGATGATGATGGCGACCCCGGCGGTGCAGCGCTTCTACGGGCCGGAGGTGCCACTCCGCCACGTCTTCCCGGAGCCCGGGGTTTACGCGATCTTTCTTGATCTCGCGCCGGGCGGTCGACGAACCGTCGCGGACTTCGTGCTCCGGGTAGATCCGTGACTCGACGGCGCGCGGTCGCGGAGGCGCTTCTGCTCGTGATCATCTCCCGAGCCGCGCCGGCGGCGGCGGGCCACGGCATGGTGACGTCTTTCGCGGCGATCGAGTGGCTGCCGGAGCCCGGCCGGACGCCCGACGAGTCCCTGTATTTTCTCGACGCCTGGAAGGAAGCGCGGGAGCTCGCGGCGGCGCGGACTTCGAAAGAGACCGTCGACGTATCGCTGCGGATCGCGCGCGAGAAGCTCGCCGAGCTCGAGGCGATGGTGCGCGCGAGGAATGGTGCGGCGGCCGAGATCGCCGCGGGGCGTTACCGCGCGCTCGTCGCCGACGCGCTGAGAGCGCTCCGTCCAGAGACGGGCGCAACGCCCGCAGAAAGTGAGGCGGCGGAGCTGGCGCGGAGCCTCTGCCAGGCGCTCCTTGAGCACCGCTACATTCTATCGGTCGACTACGAAACGCTCCCGGAGGAAAGCCGCGGCGTCCTGGTCGGCGCCGCCGAGGAAGCGGACGCCGCGTACCGGACGGCAGCGGCGCATCTCGCGAGGAAAGACCGGGATCCCTTCTCGTTCAAAGAGAACGAGGTCCGATGGAGCGTCCGTGCCGGCATGCAGACGAACTGATCAAACGGCGTACGCGCCGGATTTCCGTTGACCGAATCTGCGCCTCCGCAGTACAGCCGCTATCGACAGCGTGTCGGCAGATTTCCGCGCTGGCGATGCGCGGTCGGAGAGGGAAGAGACGTCATGGGGACGACGGGCCACCTCTTCGGCAACTCTTGGCGCGGAATCGGCTTCGGCTTCGCTCTCGTCTTCGGCTCCGTGTCGCCGTGCTTCGCGCAGAGCGTGGGCGACACGTGGTCGCGCTTCGACCGTTTCCTCGCGACCTTCGATCCCGCGGGCCAGTACGTGCGAGCGCCGATCGAGAAGAAGATCCCCGCGCTCGAATTCAAGGGATTTCTCCGCCAGTGGACCGATGTCTCGCTGACGGAGGATCAGGAGGTCGGCTTCCGGACGAAGGACTTCCGCTTCCTGCAGATCCAGAACCTCCTCGAGACCGAGCTCCACTACCATCTGTTGCCGAACCTCGAGATCACGAACGTCGACCACTTCCTCTACGACGGCGTCTACAACTGGCAGGACTCCGAGGGACTCTTCGCGCCGCGCATCACCGATGAGGCGCGCGCCTACACGCGCTTCGATCGCATCGTCCGCGAGCTCTTCGTCAGCTACCGCACGTACGCGTTCGATCTCGCCCTCGGCAAGCAGCAGATCGCCTGGGGCAAGATGGACGGGCAGTTCATCGACATCGTGAACCCGATGGACCGCCGCGAGTACGTGCAACTCGAGACCAGCGACTACGAGTATCGCCGCCTGCCGACGTGGATGGCGAACTTCACCTACTTCTTCGGCAAGAACTCGCTGCAGCTGCTCTACATCCCGAATTTCGAGCAGGATCGCCTACCGGCTCCCGGCTCGCCCTGGTTTCCGCCGAGCGTGCCGCCGCTCGACCGAGATCTGAAGGACCAGCTCGCCGGGCGTGCCCCGCAGACGGGCGACGTCGTCCTCGACCGCCGGAAGCCGAAGCTCTCGCGCTTCGAGGACCACGAATACGGCGCCCGTGTCGACTTCTCGATGGAGCCGATCTCGTGGGGGCTCATCTACTTCTATGCCTGGGACGACAACCCGACCCCGCACGTCGTCGACCGCCAGGTGGACGAGAGCGGCGTCGTTCGCCTGGTCGTCCAGCCGCGGCACGAGCGGCTGCACCACGTCGGTGCCACCGCCGACTATGCGACCTCGTTCGGAGGCATCCCCGGGATGGGGTCGCTTCCGGTCGTCCTCCGGGTGGAAGCGCTCTACACGCCGAACGTGGCGTTTCCCGATTTCGCGCGGCGCGCCGCGGCGGCGGAGGGTGTTCCGAATTCCGGCGTGACCGAGCGCGACACCGTGCGCGCGGCGGTGGCGGTCGAGCTCGCGCTTCCCGAGAAGACGACGCTCCTCGTCCAGCCCTCGCTCTACTACACCCTCGACCACCGCGACTCCCTCGGCCTCGGCTTCGGCGGTGCGTATCTCGACGAGTGGAACCTGGTGCCGGTCGTCTACGTCGACCGTCCGTTCCTCTTCACGAACGACCGGCTGCGCGTGAGCTTCACCGCTTATCCATTCCTCGGCGGCCCGCGGAGCAGCTTCCAGGGCCTCAAGACGAAGCTCATCGCGAGCTACACGTTCTCGCAGTTCATCGTCGGCCGCCTCATCTACACGGCGTACACCGGCGGCAAGAGCGCCGACTACTACGGCCAGTACCGGGAATGGGACAACGTCGGGTGGGAGCTCAGTTATGAATTCTGATCGCATCTGTGCTGCCGCGCTGCTCCTCGTGGCCGTCCTCGGGTCATCGTTGGCCGCAGCGGCCGGCGCCGAAGTGAAGCGGCCCGCGAAGACGTGGCGGGCACTCGACGACATCCCCGCGGAGGAGAAGAAGGTTCTCGATCTCCGCACCGACACGCCGCGCGATCCGAAGTTCTCTTACCTGCCCGCCGAGCGCTATCCCTTCGAGGCGCCGTACACGGCGGAAGAGCTCGGCATCCGCGCCACCGAATTCATCCACGTCTCGCGCTGGTCGCACGTGATGTACGACTCCTTCGGCGTTCTCACGAGCGGCGGCTATCTGAACCAGGGGGCGGCCGTCGGCCTCGTCAACTACCTGCCGGAGCCGGGGCTCGGCGGCGAGCTCTACGACGTCGCTCCGGGCGAAGTGTCGACGCGGATGTCGATGTTCTACGTGTTTCCGCCCGAAAGCGGCGGCGCACAGGAGGTGTACGCGATCCGTCGCACCGATAAGGAGCACCGGACGAGGCTCGACCTCTTCGCCTATGCGCCGTCTCTTCGTCGCGTGCGCCGCCAGCCGGAGCCGAGGCGCGGGGAGCGCTATCCGAACAACGTCCAGTCGTTCGACGACGTTGTCGGCCGCGGTCCCTGGGAGGTCGAGTGGCGCTTCATCGGCGACGACGTGCTCTACGAGACGGTTCGCTACCCGAACACGCGCCCGAGCATCGCGCTCGCGAACGCAGACCTGACCTTCCACGAGGTGGCGACGAGCTCGATCAAGATGATGGGAGACAGCTACCCCCATTACCGCGCGGACGGAGGCATCGAATGCTGGGTGGTCGAGGCGAAGACCCGACCGGACTGGCTTCCTGGCTACCCGGTGTCGAAGGCGATCTACTGGCTCGACCGCCACTCCTTCTATCCGCTACGGATCGAGCAGTACGACCAGCAGGGCGAGCTGCAATTCATCGAGGTGCGCCACGCGCGGCTCGACAACCCTGCTCTCGAGCAGCGGGGCTACGCTGCGCTCAACACCATCTACTACGATCCGAAGCTGGACATGATGAGCTACAGCTTTCACGACGCCCACACGCTCCGCCAATGGACCGACGAGGACCGCGAGGTGGTCTTCAGCCCCGACTTCATGCGCCGTGGCTGGATGGTCCAGCCGCTCAAGAGCCAAGCGCTCGTCCGCTCGCCGAGCGAGTTCTGGCTCCGTCCGCACATCGACCGGGAGAAGTTTCCGCAGACGCGGAAGATCGTCCTGACGCCGGAGGTGGAGGCGAGAATCGCGGCGCAGGAAGCGGCCGGGCACATCGTCTTCGAAACCGAGCCGGGGGAAACGGCTCCGGCGGGCATCCATCCGACGCCGACCGTCGAGGGGGACAGATGAGCCAAGGTCTGACGGAGCGCGTGCGCGAGTTGCGCGTGCGCGTGAAAGAGTTCATCGACGGCGAGGTGATCCCGCAAGAGGGAGTGATCGCCGAGGGTGGCGACGCCGCCGACAGGGCCATGCGGCGGTTGATGGAAGAGGCGAAATCTCGCGGCCTCTGGGCGCTCGGTCACCCCGTCGAGGTCGGTGGCGGCGGATTGGCGTTCATGGAGTTCGTCTACTTGAACGAGATCATCGGACGCTCCGAGCACGGCACGATGGCCGTCGGATCGCTCTCGCATCACGATACGCTGATGTGGATGCGCTACGCGACTGAGGACCAGAAGCGCACCTACCTGCCGGGGCTCGTGAACGGTGACTTCCCGTGGATCGCGATCGGTCTGACCGAGCCCGAGGTTGCCGGGTCGGATCCAACGTTGATGCAGACTACCGCCGTGCTCGACGGTGACCAGTGGGTGATCAACGGGCACAAATGGTTTACGTCGAATGCCAACAAGGCATCCGTCGTATTGGTCTGGGCGAAGACGGACCCGGAAGCCTCCGACAAGTACCGCCGGTTTTCTGCCATCCTCGTGCCCTTCGGGACGCCCGGACTCGAGATCGTGCGCGTCATTCCGACGATGGGGCATACCGAAGGCAACCATTGCGAGCTCCGACTCACCGACGTTCGCGTGCCCAAGGCAAACCTGTTCGGTCCTCGGGGCGAAGGCTTCATGGCCGCGCAGACGCGTCTCGGACCGGGTCGCATCTTTCATTGCATGCGATGGCTCGGTCAGATGCAGCGCGCCTTCGAATTGATGTGCGCCCGCGCCAACGCGCGCTATGCGCACGGTTCGCTTCTCGCCGAGAAGGGAGAGATCCAGCGCTACGTCGCCGAGTCGGCCGCCGACATTCAGTCCTTGCGCCTCATGACTCTCGATGCGGCGCGAGTGATCGACGAAGGGCGGGACGCCAGAGTCCAGATCAGCCTGATCAAGTTCCATGGCGCGCGGCTCCTCCACGACGTCATCGACCGCGCGATCCAGGTGCACGGAGCGCTGGGCGTAACCGGCGACACGCCCTTGGAGAAGATGTATCGCGACGCGCGCTACGCGCGCCTCTACGACGGGCCCGACGAGGTCCATCGCATGGTGGTCGCCCGGCGCCTCCTCAGGGACTGCGCCGACGGAGCACCCTGGGCGGTCTGATGCGATTCCAGATCGCAGAAAGTGGCTGACGAGTGACGAAAGCTACGTCGCCCAACGGTCGAGACGACGTCGCAGGTCCCGAGCGGTCGACGCCTCGCACGGCTCGGTGCGGTCGCCATCAAGAACTCCGTCTATGCGCTGCCGCGCGGGCCGACATCGACGCTCGCCTCGCTGCGTCCGTTCCGAACCCATCGAATGCGCCGCCGCGATCAGAATTTGAGCTCCGCAACCGAACTTGGGTCACGCGGAAAGGCGTCCACATCGACCGCATGGCCACCGCCTGGCTGATCCGCCGATTCATCGATTCGAACGCGAAGTTCAAGTTCGTCGCCGGAAGAGGTTATCGGCCGCAGGAAGGCGAGCTCCGCTTCGATATGTTCGATGCGGAGTTCACGCACGAAGGCGATCGATGCACGTTCGAGGTCTTGCTCCGACACGCCGGAGCCTCCGACGGGGCGCTCGAGGCGATCGGCGAGATCGTTCACGATATCGATCTACGCGACGCGAAATACGAGCGCGCGGAGACGGCAGGAATCGAACGGCTGATCAACGGCATCGCGGTCATCGAGCGCACCGACGAATCGCGACTCTCGCGAAGCGCGCCCGTCTTCGATGCGCTCTACGAGGCGCTGCGGAGGAAAACAGCGCGGCGAGAAGGCGAAGCATGAGCAAAACGAAGGCGCTCGTACTGGTGAGCATCCTCGCGGTGCCTCTCGCGGCGTCGCCCGAAGAGCCCGAGCGACGCACTTCATCGAAGCGCGTCGTCGATTTCGATGAATGGCGCTCGGGGGCGCTGCCCGATGGATTGACGCCTGCGCTGACCGGCAAGGGAGGCCCACCGACGTGGCTCATCGAAGAGGACGCCACGGCGCCGAGCGGGAAGCACGTCCTCGCTCAAACGAGCGAGGAGACCGAGAGCTATCGATTCCCGCTCTGTTTCCTCGAAGGTGTCACTGGCCGCGACGTGATGGTCTCGGTTCGTTTCCGTCCGGACCGCGGCTCGATCGATCAGGCAGCGGGCATCGCCTGGCGAATCCGCGATGCGCGGAACTACTACGTCGTTCGGGCGAATGCGCTCGAGGGAAATGTCGTCCTCTACAAGGTCGAAAACGGGAAGCGGGAAGACCTCAAACCGGTCGGCTCGGGGTTCTTCGCGTACGGCACGGATGTTCCGGTCCCAGCCGGCAAGTGGAGCAAGCTCGGGATTCGATCCAAGGGCAACCGTCACTCTGTCTTTCTCGACGACAAACACCTCTTCGACGTCGAGGACGAGACGTTCCCGATCGCTGGCAAGATCGGTGTCTGGACGAAGGCCGATAGCGTGACTCGTTTCGACGACCTGACGATCGAAGTAGTCGACGGACGTTGATGAGCTCGCCTCCCGCTTCGCAGTCGGTGGAGGCGTCGAGCCTCCGGAGCTTCCTTCTTTACTTCCTCTACCTCGGAACGTTTGGCTTCGGCGGCCCGATCGCCCTCGCCGGATACATGCAACGAGATCTCGTCGAGCGCCGGCGTTGGATCTCTCGCGAGGAATACATCGAAGGTCTGGCGCTCGCGCAGCTCGCGCCCGGCCCGCTCGCGGCGCAGCTCGCGATCTATCTCGGCTGGGTGCGCGCCGGGAATCTTGGCGCCACGCTCGTCGCCCTCGCGTTCATCCTGCCGTCGTTCGTGATGGTGATCGCGATCTCGATTGTCTACGTCCGATTCGGGGGCCTCCCCTGGATGCAGGGCCTCTTCTACGGGATCGGTGCCGCCGTCATCGCGATCATCGCGCGGAGCGCGGTGAAGCTTGCGAAGATGACGCTCGCTCGAGACGTGCTTCTCTGGTGGCTGTTCGCAGTCAGCGCGATCGTGACGGCGTGGACGGAGTCCGAGATCGTCTGGGTGTTTCTCCTGAGCGGCGTCGTGGCGGTAATCGCGAAGGCTAGGTCGCTTATGCTGCCGAGCGGTGTGAGCAGCGCTCTCGTCGCGTTCCCCGTCAGTCTCACCTCGGGCCTTTTGGGCCCGGCCGACGGCGCAACACTTTGGCGGATCGCTTGGTTCTTTGCCGAGGCCGGCGCGTTCGTGTTCGGGAGCGGGTTGGCGATCGTGCCGTTTCTTTACGGTGGAGTCGTGACTGAGTTTCGTTGGCTCGACGAGCGACAGTTCCTCGATGCCGTCGCGGTGGCGATGATCACACCGGGACCCGTGGTCATCACGGTCGCGTTCATCGGTTACCTGGTCGCCGGGATGGCCGGCGCGATCGTCGCGAGTCTCGGCACGTTTCTCCCGTGCTATCTCTTCACGATCCTTCCGGCGCCGTACTTCCGCCGACTCTCGCAGAATCACGCAATCAAGGCGTTCGTAGATGGCGTGACCGCGGCGGCGAGCGGCGCGATTGCTGGCGCGGCGGTCGTTCTCGGCCGTAGGGCCGTCACTGACGTCTCCACGCTACTGATCTTTCTCGCGACGCTCGTCGCCTTCGGGGCGCTCAAGAAAGCGCCGGAGCCAATCGTGATCCTCGCCGCCGGGCTCGTCGGCGTGGCGCTCAGAGGCGTGAGTGGATAGCTCGATCAGAACGGCGATCGCCGCGGCGGTTATCGTCTTCGCCTTCATCCGCCCTGCGGCTGCCTTCCCGCCTTATCGTTCGACCGACGCTGACACGGCCGCGCCATGGACGCTCGAGGCGAGGCTGGGCCTCCTGCGGCTCGAGCGCGAGTCTTCCGAGACGAGCTACGAAAGCCCGCTCTTCAGGGGAAACGTCGGGCTCCCACATCGCGCGGAGGTCGTCACGGAATTTGCGCACGATGCAGAGACGGGCGACAGGGATCTAGCCGCGGGCCTCAAATGGGTGCCGTGCTTCGGCACGGTGAGCACCGGGATCGAAACGCTCGCGCTCCTCCCGACTCCAGGCACGAGCGGCATGGGCGTCGAATCGCAACTTCTGGCGTCGCTTTGGCGCGATCCGCTTCGGCTTCATATGAACGCCGGCGGATTCTACGATCCACGCCCGGCGGAGACCGAGCACGGCTGGAGGACCTCGATCCTGGGCGAGCTCAAGCTCGATCGCTTCCGCCCGGGCTTCGAGATCTTTGCGAAGGGAATCGATTCCGAGAAGCCGACCTGGATCGCAGGACCCGGATTGATCACCGACTTCGGGTCTTTCGACGTGAGGCTCGGATTCCACGCTGGGCTGAACCGCGAGGCCCCGGATTTCACTACGAGTCTCTGGGTAACGACGGCGATCCCCCTATTTCGGGAATAGACGAGCGCGCGCCGCGCGGTTTGCTTCGATCGGGGGCTGAGTCATTCGATGCGAGCTGGCGCATCAGCCGGCGGGCGCGATCCGGGCGAACGCCATCCCGCCGACGGGGTACCGGCTGCCATAGAAACGTTCGAGACGACCCGGTAGCGCGTGGATCGCGCCACGGACGCCGATTCCAGCCTCGACGCCATGCCACTGGCCGAGCTTTCGCAAGAACCCGAGCGCGAGCGACGTCACCGTGAACGTCGAGCCGTGAAGCTCGTCGCCGAGAACGAGATCGTGGTCCGTCTTCTCGACGATCTCCGCGCGCCCAAAGAGGACGTTCGTGCCATCGAGATCGAGATTCGTCTCCAGCAGGAACGCGTTGGTGTTTCCTGCATGGTCGCCGATGTTCCGGCCGTAGGCGAAGGTCGTCGCCCAGTGACCCGCACCGATGGTGCGATGGTACATGGCCGAGGTCGTTACGCGCTGTAACTCCTCCTCAGGCTCCAGCGCGTCGTGACTCTCGATGGACCCGTAAGACACCTGCAAGCTCAGACGCCGAGTCGGATTCACCGAGATCCGCGTAGACCACGAGTCGGGTGCCCGAAGATCGAAGTCGTAACGGTCGTCGTCGGGTTCGCGGCCGTTGAACCACGATGCCTCGATCTTGGCGACCGGGGTGACGAGGCCCGCCGTCATCACTCCGAACGTGACGTGCGTGGCGTCGAGCCAGTGATGCCCGATCGCGGCGAACGGGTCCGACGATGCGGAGTGCCGGTGCGGGGCGGCGACCGGGCCGAGCGCGGGATCGCCGACCGGCCCACCGTAGAGCTCGAGCGCCCAACCGGGCCGGAGCTCCAGCGCGGCGGTCGCGGCCATCTCCATGAAGAGGTCGTGCGGGTGCTGTCGGTCGTGCAGGCGCTCCCCGTTCAGCATTTCGCCCGTCTGGAGCAGCAACGGATAGCCGTCGTCTCCCGTGGTGAAGGGCTCCGGGCTCATCATCAGACGCGCCCCGAGGAACGTTTTCTCGAAGCGCCTTTCCGCCATCAGCATTCCCCAGCCCGTGCCGATGACTTCGTCATCGCCGCGTCGTCCTTCCTGGGCGTCGTACCCTCCGAAGAGGAGATAGTGGCCGGCGACGGTCCATTCTCCGAGCCGAAGGTGGGTAGCCGCGTGCGGCGTTTCGTCGGGCTGCCAGGCGGTCCCCGCCGGCCGGCGCACCATGGAGGTGGCCGCGTCGAGGGCCGGCGTGTCGGCGGCGCCGTCAGCGACGTGCTGGGAGTGATCGTGAGAATCCTCGGCAGCGGAGGCGAGTCTGCTCGACATGCCGAGGAAGAGCGTCAGCAATAATACGGTAGCGAGGCGCATGCGGTGGTCCTTTCCCTCGCGCCTGTCTGTTTTCTTTCGTTCACGGGCGCGGTCGACCACGCTGACGCGCGACCCTCGCCGTCATTACAGTAAGAGCGCGGCGGCGGATGGAGGTCGCGGGCTCCCGCATCGGCAGTCGAGGCAACCGTGTGTGGCGCACGTCGCGCACGTCCGCTCCAATTGCCGCTTGAGCGCCTGCCGAGCGCGATGCGCGCGAACCGCGGCATTGTTCGTCGTGATGCCGAGGGTCTCCGCGGCCTCGGCGAGCGGGCGCTCCTCGAGATCGACGAGGCGGAGCATCTCCGCGTACTCGGGCTTGAGGGTCGGCAGGAGGCCGCCGATGCATCCGCAGATCACCCCGCGCAGCTCCGGGTCCATGACGGCAGGCTCGGCGAGCAGCGCCTCCCGTTCGAGCGCTCGCCCTTCCGTTGCGCTCCGCCGGTAGTAATCGACGAGCGCGTTCCGGAGAAGGCGGTAAAACCATGCGACGGCGCTCTCCGAGTCGCGGATGGCGTCGGCCTTCTCGAGTGAACGGACGAAGGCCGCTTGCAGGATCTCCTCGGCCACGGCACGGCTGCGCACGCGTGCCTCGAGAAACCCCAAAAATTCGCGGTGTCGTTCCACGAGATGGGCGACGATCTCACCGCTCGCTGGAAGGGCTCCCTCGACCTCGACGGATTCGCCAGCGTCGCTCATCTGCTCCAGTGTAATGCAGCGGGACGGTCTTCGTCAGCAGGGCAAGCTGAGGAGGACCCGATGGAAACCGCACACGATCACGACGGCTCGAATGCCGCTCCCGTTGGCCACGACCTACCGCGGCGCGACGAGCCGCCGCGTCCGAGTTGTTCACACTGCGCACGACGGCCCGACGAGGTGCGGCGCCAAGCGCACGAGCAAGCGAGCACGGCCGTCGGCGCGAAGTACGTCTGTCCGATGCACCCGGAGATCGTCCGCGACGACCCGGGCGCGTGCGCGATCTGCGGCATGGCGCTCGAACCTGTCGTGCCGACCGCGGGCGACCCCGAGAGCGGCGAGCTCGCCGACATGAGCAAACGCTTCTGGTGGAGCCTCGCGCTCACCGTGCCGACGTTCGTGCTCGCCATGAGCGAGATGCTTCCGGGCCGACCTCTGGATGCCGTCGTCTCGCCGCGCGTGGCGACGTGGCTTCAGCTCCTCTTCTCGACGCCGGTCGTTCTCTGGGGCGGTTGGCCGTTCTTCGAACGCGGCTGGCGCTCCATCGTTACCCGGAACCTGAACATGTTCACGCTGATCGCGCTCGGGACCGCCGCGGCGTTCGGCTTCAGCATCGTCGCGACTCTTTTTCCCGGCGCCATGCCGCATGGTGGCGGCCACGGGGTGGTCTACTTCGAGGCGGCCGGGGTCATCGTCACGCTCGTCCTCCTCGGTCAGGTGCTCGAGCTCCGCGCGCGGGCGGCCACGTCCGGTGCGATTCGAGCGCTCTTGGCTTTCGCACCGAACAATGCCCGCCGGCTCGACGACGACGGCACCGAGCGAGACGTGTCGCTCGTGGAAGTGGGCGTCGGCGACCGGCTGCGCGTCCGACCCGGCGAGAAGGTGCCGGTCGACGGCGTGGTGCTCGAAGGAGCGAGCGTCGTCGATGAATCGATGGTGACCGGCGAGCCGATTCCGGCCGAAAAGCGGCCCGACAGTGCCGTTACGGGCGGAACGCTTAATGGCTCGGGATCTTTCATCATGCGCGCAGAGCGAATCGGCGGCGAGACGCTCCTCTCTCGGATCGTCGCGCTCGTCGCGGAGGCGCAGCGGACGCGTGCGCCGATCCAGCGACTCGCGGACGTCGTGTCGTCTTGGTTCGTGCCCGCGGTCGTCGGCATCGCGGCGGTGACCTCGATCTTTTGGGGTTTCTTCGGCCCCGAGCCGCGGATCGCCTACGCTCTCGTAAACGCGGTCGCGGTCCTCATCATCGCCTGCCCGTGCGCGCTCGGCCTCGCGACGCCCATGTCGATCTCGGTTGGTACTGGGCGCGGCGCTCGGGCGGGGGTGCTCTTCCGGAATGCTGAAGCGCTCGAGCTGCTCGAGAAAGTGGACACGTTGGTGATCGACAAGACCGGCACCCTCACCGAGGGGAGACCGCGGCTGGTCGGTGTCGACGCGCTCGGGTTTGACGAGTCGATCGTACTATCGCTCGCCGCGGCTCTCGAGAAAGCGAGCGAGCATCCGCTCGCCGCCGCGGTCATCGACGGTGCCTCGCGACGCGGAGTGCGTGTGCCGGAAGCGACTAGCTTCCGCGCCATTCCCGGAAAGGGCGTCGCCGGCGACGTCGAGGGCCATCAGGTGGCGGTGGGAAGCGCCCGCCTACTCTCTGATCTCGGCATCGATGGCAAGCCGCTCGCGTCGGCGGCCGTGGCTCTACGCGAAACTGGCGAAACGGTGGTTTTCGTGGCGATCGACGGTGATCTCGCCGGCTCGATTCGCGTCGCCGACCCCGTGAAATCGTACGCCGCCGCCACCGTCGAGGCGCTTCGGGCCGAAGGAGTCCGCGTCGTCATGCTGACGGGAGACGACCGGACGACGGCCGCGGCCGTCGCGCGGGCTCTCGCGATCGACGAGGTCCACGCCGAGACGCTGCCGGACGAAAAGGGTGACGTCGTGGCTAGACTTGCCGAGTCGGGACGCATCGTCGCGATGGCGGGCGACGGCGTGAACGACGCGCCGGCTCTCGCTCGCGCGCACGTTGGCATTGCGATGGGCACGGGAACCGACGTCGCGATCGAGAGCGCGAGCGTCACGCTGGTGCGCGGCGATCTCCGCGGCATTCTGCGCGCCAGGACGCTATCGAGAGCCGTGATGCGGAACGTCCGGCAGAACCTGTTCGCCGCCTTCATCTACAACGCGCTCGGCGTGCCGATCGCCGCCGGCCTTCTCTATCCGTGGCTCGGCTGGCTGCTTTCACCGATGCTCGCCGCCGCGGCGATGAGCCTGAGCTCGGCCTCCGTCGTCGCGAACGCTCTTCGGCTGCGCCGGATAATGTTGTCGTGAAGCTCCCGCCCAGCGCGCCTCCACGTACGTAGCTCGAGGGCGCTAAGGCGCGAGGGCCGACCAAGACGAAAGTACGGACGACCAAGAGGCGAAGCCGCGAGGACTTGTTACGCGGCGAGGGGTGGGCCGACGTAAGTTCGCGCGCGTCTTCAAGAAAGTAAGTGGAGCAGAAGGGATTTGAACCCTCGCTGCGGCGCGAAACTACAACGATTTTCGCAACCGATACCGCCCACACCGGCCGTTCTGGAGCCGGATTTGGCCCACGTGTACGCGCGACGGCCGTGGCCAGCAGAGACGACCGATGGCGTACTCGCTGCCGTGGCGGATCAGGGTTTCACGGTAGAGGTCGAGCGCGAAGAGGACGGACGCTGGATCGCCGAGGTGCCGGCTCTTCAAGGCGTCATGGTCTACGGCTCGACGCGTGAAGAGGCCATGGCGAAGGTCGAGGCACTGGCGCTTCGCGTGCTCGCTGACTGCCGCAGTGTGTGGCGTCGTGGAAGCTGTAGCTCATCAGGTCGAGCTTCGGATTGTTGCAGATCGTGTTGAGCGCGGCGTAACCGCGCTCCTCGAGGGCCGGGTTGTCGAGGCGTGTGTGGCGCACCTCGACCGACGTCCGGGTCGATTCGGTGACGATCGCAGTGACGCATTCGAGACGGTTCGTAGACATCCGATGCCCTCGCGATCGAGTGAATCACGGGACGGGCGGCGCGGGAAACTCAGAGAGCCTCCCAGACGAGCGGCGCCTTCGGCATGCGCGCACGTCGAGTGGCAAACCACGATCAGCCGTCCGTGCCCCGTAGTCTGGACGGTGTCGCGCGAGTTCGTCGACGAGGGGCGGCCCTCAAAAGCGACACGGCTACGTGAAGGCCTGAGCGCCGGTTTGGCCCATTGCTTTCGGGCCGGTTTGGCTCTAGCGGTCACGCCTCCGGCCGGACAAGATCGGGGTCTCCAACGCGCTACCCAAGAGGAGGCCGACCATGACCGCGCAAGCGATGCCGAAGCCCGAAGCTCCCGCCACTCACGTCGTACACGGAGGCACGCAGGATCTGCCGAACGAGGCCTGGGTCCCGTTCGAGTGGAACGAACCGAAGCTCGGGCAGCAGGTCTGCGGCGAGGTCGCGGTCATTCGCCGGTTCGGGACGTCCGGCAATCTCACGGCGGGCTTCTTCCGCTGCCGTCCGAACGGGCCCGGAATCGCGAGCGACGGATCGGTCCGCGCGACCTATACGGCGCCGCTCGGCGACGAGATGGCGGTCGTGCTCGAGGGCACGGCGACGCTCACCGTGAAGGCGACGCGGGAGCGGCAGCGAGTCAGCCCGGGATCGATCATCTGCAGCCCGAAGAACCTCGAGGTGGTGTGGGAGTTCGACGCGCCCTACTTCAAGAAGTTCTGGTGCATCTTCGACGGCTCCTACCCGACGCCGAATCCGCCGAAGGATCTCTTGGTCGCGAACGTCAGCGACAATCCGCCGGAGTGGCAGGAATCCCATTTCACCGAGCCGACTGAGGGCCCGCAGGTCGCCGGGGAGTTTTTCTTCCTTCGCGAGAGCGGTGCGACGAGCACGACGACGTGCGGAATCTGGCGGTCTGGGAAGGGAATCGCGGGGACCAATGTCGATGCGGCCGGCACGTTGGTCACGCCTTATACGGCCACGCGCGGCGACGAGACCATCCTTCTGCTCGAGGGCGAAGTCGACGTAGTCGAGACGCTCACAGGGAAGGTGCACTCGTTCCGCGCCGGCGATATGATCGGCCTTTCCTCCGGCATGCACGTCACGTGGACGTCGAAGGGGCCCTTCACGAAGAAGTTCTGGGTGATCACGCGGGATCAGTTGCCGGAGTGACGCTCTGCCGAAGCCGCGGCGCGGGCTGAGACCGGCGTATCCGTCCCTGATGCTGTCGCTCGACGGCGAGGGCACGCTCGTCGACCGACTCGCGCGGGCCTTGCGCGCCGAGCTCGAGCACTGGCCGACCGGTGCGCGCATGCCGCCGACTCGTGTGCTCGCGGAGGAGCTCCGCATCTCCCGTAACACGGTCGTCGATGCATATGGGGCGCTCGCAACCGACGGTCTGATCCGGGGACGCTTCGGCGGCGGCTCTTACGTGAGCGCGCTCGAGCGATCGACTGCGGCGCCGGACGCCGCGGGCTCGCCTCGGGTGATGGCCGACGCGCGAGCGCGACTCTCGCGATTCGGCCAGCGCCTCGAGTCGCTCGATGCCTCGCCGATCCTCGAGCGACCCGGCCTCGAATTCGACTTTCGCTACGGACTCCCGATCGTCGGCCATTTCCCGTTCCAGGCATGGGCGCGCATCGTCGCGCGTCGCGCGACCGTCGCATCGGTGTCGGCACTCGGCTACGGCAAAGCCGCGGGCTACGAGCCTCTGCGTGTCGAGATCGCGAGGTACCTGCGACGCGCGCGCGGCATCGTTTGCGGGGCCGAGCAAGTCCTCATCACGAATGGATCGCAGCAGGCGCTCGATCTCACTGCGAGGATCCTCGTCGATCCCGGCGATCGCGTCATCATCGAGGAGCCGAGCTATGACGGCGCGCGCCATGCGTTCTCGGTCGCCGGGGCTCGTCTCGTTGCGGTGCCCGTCGATCGCGACGGCATGCGGGTCGACGGCCTGCCCGCGCGCTCGCCACGTTGCCGGGCGGTCTACGTTACTCCATCGCATCAGTTCCCGACCGGCGCTGTGCTCGCCGCTTCGCGTCGCCGCGAGCTCCTTCGCTGGGCGCACGCGCACGACGCGTACGTCGTCGAGGACGACTATGACGGCGAGCTCCGCTACGACATCCGTCCGATCCAGGCGATCAAGGGCGGCGACGTGGAGGATCGCGTCGTTTACGTCGGCACCATGTCGAAGGTGATCTTTCCTTCGATGCGCCTCGGTTACATAGTGAGCCCGTCGAGCCTCGTCGAGAGCTTCGTCCGCGCGAAGCACGTGTGCGACCGGCAGACGCCGGCGCTTCTCCAGATGTCGCTCGCGGACTTCATGAGTCGCGGCCATTTCGATCGCCATCGGCTGCGCGCGCGGCGGCTCTGCGGCCAGCGGCGCGCGGCGCTGCTCGCGGCGGTCCATCGTCATCTCGGGAGGCGCGTCAGCGTCGAGGGCGCCGACGCGGGCATCCACGTGATGCTGTGGGTCAAGGGTCGCGCGGCGCGCGACGTGCGCGGGATCATCGAGCGCGCGGCGGAGCGGGGAGTCGGCATCTATCCGGTCGCGCCGTACTTCCTCGAACCGCCGAAGCGCGCGGGTTTCCTCCTCGGTTACGCGTCGATGGAGGAGCGCAAGATCGAAGAAGGAATCAAGCGGCTTGGTGCGATCCTGCGCTGACGTGTGGCGCGCGTCAGCTTCCCCGGATCACTTTCTTCTCGAGGTTCTCGAAGGCACTGCGCAACCCTGAAAATTTGTCCCATGTGGGACCAATCATTTAGGTGCTGTGCTCAAAGCACCGGATCGGGGGCGGGCGGAAAGGTAAGTGGAGCAGAAGGGATTTGAACCCGGGAGCGATCCAGAAGATCGTTGAGTTTTCTGGATCGCAGGCCGTCAGAGACCGTCACTAGCCGCCGGATTTGTGACACGTGTCACAAATCTTCGCTTCGCTCAGGCGAGCGTCTCGAGGGCGCTCTTCGCTCCTGCCCGGGTGGAAAACGTCACGATCCGGCGTGACGATCACGAGATCTCGTTCGAGTTAACGTCAAACGGGCATGAACAAACCGCCGTCCACGACGATGGTTTGGCCCGTCATGAATGCGGAGGCGTCGCCCGCGAGAAAGAGAAGCGGGCCGATCAGGTCGTGGGGTGTGCCCATCCGCTTGATGAGCTGCATCTGTACGACGGTCTGGAAGGCTTCGATCGGGGCGAGGCTGCGCGTTGCATCGGTGTCGATGCCGCCGGGCGCGAGTCCGTTCACGCGCACGCCGTGCTCCGCGAAATCCCGCGCCAGCGACTTCGTCAGTCCGTTGATGGCCGCTTTCGATGTCGTGTAGTGCGAGAAGTAGGGCCCGCCGTTGAAGGCGCCGATCGACGATTGGTTGACGATCACCCCTCCGCCGCGTTCCCGCATCGACGGCAGGACCGCGCGCGACACGATCCACGGACCGGAGACGTTCACCGCAAGCACTCGATCCCAAGCCTCCTTGGGAATCGCAGTTGCCGGCGCCATCGTGAGCCCGCCGTAAAGCGCCGCATTGTTCACGAGGATGTCTACACCGCCGAAGCGTTGTTTCGTGGCTTCCACGAGAGCTGCGGCGCTATCCTCGGAGGTCACGTCGGTCTTCACGAACAGTGAACGGCGACCGGCGCTTTCGATCCCAGCGGCCGTGTCGCGGCCTTCTTTATCGAGGATGTCGCTCACGACCACGGCCGCGCCGGCCTCGGCCAGCGCTTCCACGTAAACCTTGCCGATTCCACGGGCGGCGCCGGTGACGATTGCGACCTTGCCTTCGATGCCAGCGACACCCATGAGCGACTCCTTCCTGTTCACCACATCCAATCCAGCTCGACTCCGAACGTTCTGGGCGGAGCGTAATAGCCCCCTCGATAGAACAAGGTGCCAAGCGGAACTTGGCCGGCGAGATAGCGCGTATCCGTGAGATTCTTTGCGATGAAATGAAGACCCATTTTGTCTTCCCACCAACGGGCTTCGGCGAATACGCCGAGCGTGCCCCACGCGTCTTGACGGTCTTCGGGAGTATTGAACTCGCGGAAGAAAATGTGATCCGAATAGAAGCCTTCGAAGCGCAACCGTAGGCTGCTGAACCAATTCGCCCACGCGACGAAGCCCGCGAGCACGTCGGGGTTGCCGTCGAGGTTGATCCCGCCGCTGAACGTGAACTTCGGCGAACGAGTGAGGTGACGGCCGGAGAGATCTTCCACGGGCGCATCGCTTGATAGAGGAGTACGAGTTCCTGAACGGATCGGCGAGAGAGAACTCGTCGAACTCGGCATCCAGATACGTCGCTGCGAGATCGAGCGAGAGCCATCGATTGACGTGCGCCGACGACTCGAGCTCCGCTCCCATGGTCGTGGCTTCCGCGGCGTTGACCTGCTCGATCGCGAACCCGACGATGCGCTCGACCTGATAGTCCGTGTACTTGTAATGGAAGAGCGCTGCGTTCGTCGTCAGTGCTCCATCGAGCCATCGGCTCTTGAGGCCGAGCTCGGTCGCCTTGATCCGTTCCGGGTCGATCGTCTCTCCGCAACTGTTTACGACGTTGAATCCCCCGGCCTTGAACCCGGTTTGGAATTGCGCGTAGGCCATTGCATCGGACAACACGTCCCACTCGAGGCCGATCTTCGGATCGAAGGAGGTGTCGGTCTTCTCGAACTTCGCATTCCGGCACGACACGCTGCCGACGATAGCCAGAACCTCTTCGGGAACGACGGTCAATCCGAGTAGCTCGTCGCGGCCGTAGTTCGACCGTGTCTGGATTTGCTCTTTCGTTTCGGTCGAGTAGCGAAGGCCGAAATTGAGCCGGAGTGGTGCCCAGACGGTCCATGAGCCGTCCATGAAGCCGGCCCACGCGCGTTCCTTCTCCTCCGGTCGATTGTCGACGATGACCGACGCGAGATTCCCCGAGGGCACCGGGAACAGGTCGGCCGGGACCACTGCGGCATACCTGCTGTCCGCATCGACGAGGGTGTAATACGCGCCCACCAGCCATTTGATCCGGCCGTCGAACAAGCTGCCCGAAAGGGTGAGCTCCTCGGACCAGGCGTTCGCCGTCTCGTCGCGAAACGCGTCGCCGACGAAACGATTGATCTCCGGGAGAGAGGACTCTTCGACGCGCGTGTGTCGCACGAATCCGGTCGTGCTCTTGAGGGCTCCGTCGTCGAACCACGGAATGTCCCAGTCAGCGATGAGAGAGGCGATGTGCGTGGTCTTTTCCGAATGGGGATGGCGCAGGGTCTTGTTGTTGAGCGGTTCGAAGGTTTGCTCTTCGCGCGGATACTCGATGCCGGAGAGCGACGTGACCGTGGAGAGTGGCGTCGAGAACGGCTGTGCGCCTTCATCGTTCCGGTACGTGTACGCGGCGACGACGTTCAGATCCGGGAGTGGTCGGTAGTCGATCGCGAACCGTCCCATGGTGGCGTCGTTGTCGCCGACGTCGCGCCCGTTCGCTTCGTTGATTCCGTACCCGTTGAAGACTTCCTTCTTGAAGTACGCGCGCGCAGAGGCACGGTCCGCGAGGACGGGTCCTTCGACCCAGACTTCCGCGCTACGGCGTTCGTAATTGCCGTAGCCGAGCGTAAAGCCGGCGCCGAGCTCGTCGCTCGGCCTCTTCGGCACGAAGTTGATCGCGCCGCCGGTCGCATTGCGCCCGTACAAAGTCCCTTGAGGACCACGGAGGACTTCGACGCGCTCGAGGTCCACGGTCGCGACGTTCGTGGATCCCGTACGAGGCAAGTAGATGCCATCGTAGTGCGCCGCGACGCCGGGCGTGCCGAAGCCGGTGACGAAATTCAGGCCGACTCCGCGGATGTTGATGATGGGAGTGCCGAGGACGGTACCGACGGAGAGGCCAGGGACCGAGCTCTGCATGTCCTCCAGGTCGTCCATGTCCTGGAACTGAAGCGCATCCGATCCCAATGCCGTGATCGACACCGCCGCATCCTGCAGCGGCACCGCGCGCTTCGTTCCCGTGACGACGATCTCTTCGACCGTCGGGTGTACTGCGCCGGGCGCTTCCTCGCCGAAGGCGGGAAGGAAGCTCGTGAGAGCCACCATGACGATGATGAGACCGCCGGCCGACCTCGCACGCTCGCATTCGTGCGCTTTATAGCGTTGGAACTCATTTTGTCAAATTTTTATGATTGATTCTCAATTGGAGATGTGAAATCTGGCAATCAGATGGCGGCGGGGACGGAATCCTGGGTGCGAGGAGATCGGGGGCGGACGTGGCTGGGCCTCTGACCGGATACCGCGTCCTCGAGATCGCCACGGTGATCGCGGGCCCGCTCGCGGGCTCGATCTTGGCGGATCAAGGAGCCGAGGTGGTGAAGGTCGAGCCGCCCGGCACCGGCGACATCCTGCGCCTCCACGGCACGCGCCGGAACGGCTACTCGTCGATGTTCGCGAGCTTCAACCGCAACAAGCGCTCCATCGTGATCGACGTCACTCGCCCGAAGGGCGCGGAGCTGATGAAGGCGATCGCTCGTCGGAGCGACGTGCTGCTGCAGAACCTCAGGGTGGGTGCGCTCGAACGGATGGGGCTCGGGTTCGAAGCGATCCGCGAGGTGAACGACCGTCTGGTCTACGCCTCGCTGACCGGCTTCGGGCACGAAGGTCCTCTCTCGGGCCAACCGGCGTACGACACCGTCCTCCAGGGCCTGACGGGACTCGCATGGACGCAGAGGGATCCGCGCTCCGACGCGTATCGCGTCATCCGGCTCCCGGTCGTCGACCTCGCCACGGGGCTCAATACCGCCCAGGCCGTCACGGCCGCGCTTCTCGAACGCGAACGGACCGGTCGAGGACAACACGTCCAGGTTTCCCTCCTCGCCACCGCACTCGCGCTCGCGGTGCCGGCGGGGATGCAGGACCGCGTCCTGCGAGGGAAGGGCGTCCAGCGGTTCCCCTCGGTGATCGACGTCGAGTACCTCCATCAGACCGCGGACGGTTGGATCGTGATTCAGCCGGGCTCGGATGCGCATTGTCGCGCGGTCGCCGAGGCCGCCGGCCGTCTAGACTGGATGGAGGACCCACGATTCGCCACGGCGCCTGCGCGACAGAAGCATTTTGACGACTGGGCGTCGGAACTGAACGGAAGCTTCACGAACCGGACGACCGCCGAATGGATGGAGCGTCTGGGCGGGAAAGTACCGATTGCTCCGGCGCTCGATCCCGAAGGGATCTTCGCAGATTCCGGGATTCGACAGTCGAACGTCTTGCGCGAAAGCGATCACCCGGTCGCGGGCCCAATGATCGAGGTTCGCCCGCCCGCGGTCTTCGGGGAAACGCGGATGGAGGCGTCTATCCCGGCGCCCACTTTGGGTGAGCACACCGATGCGATCCTCCGAGAGCTCGGCATCGACGAGGAGCAGATCGGCATTCTCCGTCGTGAGGGCGTCGTCGCGTGAATGCCCTCAAGCCGACTGAGGTCGGGTCCCTTTCCGCGACCAGCCGATCGAATGCTTGAAGGGTCGAAGCGCCTCATGGACCTCGATGTATTCCACCCCTGCGATCGTGGAGATCTGTTGGTACGTCGTCTCGCCGAAGTGCTCACGAGACGGTGCAGTGACGGCGGCGACGACTTCGAATCGTCCGAGCGTTCTCGCGACGAGCCAGCAAGCCGGGAGGCGCGACAGCTCCGCGGCGACGGCTCTCCCGGCATGCGGTTCGACCTTGGCGTAGAGAGTGCAGATGAAGCCGAGACCGATCGATGCCGGATCGCCGACGGCCACGAACGTGAGCAGTCCATCGGTTTCGAGCCGCTTCACCCGGGACCGGATGGTGCTCTCGTGTACGGAATGTCGCCGGCCGAGCTCGCGATACGTGATGCGGCCGTCGTTCTGGAATTCCGCCAGAATGATGCGATCCAACGGATCCATCCGGCCATCGCGATCGAGGTATTCGATCTCCGCGATCCGTTCCTCGACAGTCGGGTGGGGCAGCGCACCCTTGCGCGAGAGAATCGGCGGCAATGCGAGCGGCGTCTCGAGGAAGAGATGAGTCTCGAACGCACCGATTCCTTCCACTGCGCCGATCTTGGTTTCGAGGAGCGAGACCAGATGGGGGAGGTCGCGCGCAACCATCGAAATGAACAATTGATAGCGACCGAGCTGCGCCGTCAGGGTGAGGATCTCGGGAATGCGCGCGAGCTCCGCCGCGGCATCTTCCACTCTCCGTCCTCGGACCTGAAGCGAGATCCAAACGCCCTGGGTGAGACCGAGCCGCGAGAGATCAGCCGTTCCGACGATCCAGAGCGCTCCGGATTCCTCGAGCTTCGCCACACGCAACGCGATCGTCGTTTCCGCGACGCCGAGTCTCTTCGCCAGGGCGGCGTTCGTCTTCTGCGGTTCGCGCCGCAGTGCTGCGACGATTCGCCGATCGAGATCGTCGAGCTGGCGCGGCGCAGCCAGCGCATCGCTCATGGGCGCCAGGCTTTAGCGGGAACATCCGAGCGCCACAACGACCCTCGTCACGCTTAGGAGGCGCCATGGACTACGATCTGTCGGAGGATCAGGCGCTGTTCGTCGACTCTCTCGACCGGATACTGAAGAAGGCCGGAGAGCGCTCACTCGGCGAGGTCTTCTTCTCCTATGATCACGAGCTCGCCGAAGAGCTCGAGCGCGAGGGATATCTCGCCGTTGGACGAGATGGCAGCGCGGCGATCGAGGCAGCTTTGCTCGTCGAATCGGTGGCGCGCCTCGTCCACGTGGTGGAAGTCGGAGCGACAGTCCTGGTCGCGCCGAAGCTCGGCCTGGGCGAGCAAGCGCCGTTCGCGATGTCGTCGTCGACCGAGGTCGGCGGAGCCATCCGATTCTTGCCGGTCGCCAAGACGCTTCTCTTCGACGAGGGCGATCGGGTCTTCGTGCTTCCGTTGGATCCTGCCGACGTGGAGCCAATCGAGACGATCTACGGGTATCCCGTCGGTCGTCTCCGCGACCGATTGGTTCTCGGTCGCGCGCGCGATCTCGGCGCGGGCTCCGGTGGCGTCTACCGACAGTGGCGTCGGCTGAGCTTTGCTCTCGAGGCATGCGGTGCCGCGCGCGCCGCGCTCGATCACACGGTTCAGTACGTCAAGGATCGTCGGCAGTTCGGTCATTCGATCGGGTCATTCCAGACCGTGCAGCAACGCTTGGCGGAATGCGCGACATCGATCGAAGGAGCGCGCTGGCTCGCCCTCCATGCCGCTTGGACGGGCTCCCCGTCGGACGCCGCAATGGCGGCTACCCACATTCAAAGCGAGATCGCGCGTATCGCTTGGGATCTGCATTGCTTCAACGGCGCGCAGAGCTGGACTCTCTCTTACCCACTGCATTTCTGGACGTTCCGCCTGCGAATGCTTCAGGGAGAGATGGGCGGCGCGGAGGCTCAGGGAATCGCCGCGAGCCTCGAGACGTGGCGCGACTGACGGAGGGCCCATGGAGTTCGGCTGGTCACCTGCGCAAACGGAATTTCGCAACGAGCTGCGGGAATTCATCCGCCGTGAGGTTCCCGAGCGTTATGACGAGATGACGCGGGAAGGATGGGCAACGCATCGTCGAGTCGAGCTCTCCCGCGCGTTCTGCGAACGGCTCGCCGCCGCGGGACTGCTCGTCCGACATTGGCCGAAGGAATATGGCGGAGGAGGGGACGGCGATTGGTGGAACTACATGATCACGTCCGAGGAGACCCTCGCGGCGGGGGAGCCGCGCGGACCGCAGTACATGAGCACGTCGTGGATCGGCCCCGCGCTCATGAAGTACGGGACGGAAACGCAGCAGAAGGAGTACCTCGGCCGCATTCGTGAGGGGAAGGCCGTCTGGTGCCAGGGATTCAGCGAGCCGAACGCGGGATCCGACCTGGCTGCCATGCGGACCTTCGCGGAAAGAACCGACGGCGGCTACATGATCAACGGAAGCAAGATCTGGACGTCTTACTCGCCCGACGCCGACTACATTTTTCTTCTTGCTCGTACGTCGAACGAGAAACGCCACATTTCGTGTTTCCTCTTGCCGATGAGCTCAACAGGCATCGAGGTACACGCGCATCCGGGAATCGTGCCCGCCGGACATCTGAACGAGGTGTTCTTCAACGACGTCTTCGCCGCGGAGGAGACGCGTTTGGGCGAAGAGGGACGTGCGTGGGAAATCGTGAAGTACGTCCTCGAGCACGAGCGCGTCGGGAGCGTTCCGGTATTCCACCAGGCCCGTGTCGTTCTCGATCTCGTCGTCGCGCATCTTCGCGCCGAAGAGAAATTCGAATCACCGTTCATTCAGGCGCAAGCCGGACGCGTCGTGGCCGCGATCGAGGCAGCTCGTCATCTGAGCTACGCGGTGATGAATGAAAGGGCGAAAGGAAAGACGCCCTCGGCCGCGCACACGTTGGCGCGAACGGCGAACATCCACGTCGCGCGGCTCTTGCTGGACTTTCTGACCCAGCACGTCGGTGCGGGGATCCGCGAACACGACGGGCGAGTCGAGGACTTCTACCGCCTCGCGTTCGCCAACTGTCACGGGGGAGGCGCGTACGAGATCATATTGGGCACCGTCGCGCTCCAGTACCTGAAGTTGCCGAGGGAATAGGCGGCGATGGCGAGGAACAGATCGTCTCTGGCCGACCACCCCGTGGCCATCGTCGGGGTCTACAATACTCCGCAGGCTCGCGCGCTGCCTGAGGAGACCTCGGCGTCGATCATCGCCAAGGCGATCATCGGGGCGATTGCGGATTCGGGATTCCCGGCAGCGGCGGTCGATGGTCTCGCGATCAACACGCTGGAGCCGCATCTTCTCCCGCAGCACTTCGTCTCGATCCTCGGGCGGCGCTCGTGCTGGGTCGCACCGTGGGTTTCCGGGATCGGTGGTGTTTTGGCAGCGGCGACTGCGATCGGTGCCGGGCTCTGCAACGTCGCCGTGGTCGCCGCAGGACAGGCGGGCCTCTACACGGACCGCGGTGCCACCGCGCCGTGGACGCGACCGGAGCACGAGTTCATGGCTCCGTTCGGTCTCTACACCGCGGTCGAGTTCGCGCTTCCCGCGAAGCGGCACATGCACCTGTACGGCACGAAGCGCGAAAGCATGGCGGAGGTCGCGGCCACGATCCGAAACAACGGGCACGTGAATCCGGAGGCCGTCTACTTCCGCCGGGGCCCGTTCACGCCGGCGGACGTTCTCGAGTCGCGGCCGATCTGCGATCCGTTTAACATCCTCGACTGCTCCATGACTTCCGAAGGTGGAGCCGCGCTCGTATTGGCTCGCGCCGACCGTATCGCCGACACCCGACGCGCGCCCGTCTACGTCGTGGGCGGCGGGGTCGAGACCGTCGGGCCGGGATATGCGAGACCTCCGATCTGGGAAGAATGTGGCGCCGTCGGGAGCCACGCCGCGGACCTCGCATTCGGAATGTCCGGCTTGGTTCGCGCCGACGTCGACGTCTTCGAGCTCTACGACGCGTTCTCATTCGAGGTCATCCGGCAGTTCGAAGCGTTCGGCTTCTGCAAGCTCGGCGAGGGCGGCGACTTCGTGATGGGCGGGCGGATCCGCCTCGAAGGCGAATGTCCGATCGTGACGGACGGCGGCACGATGTCGTTCGCGCATCCGGGAACCGCGCAGATGCTGCAGCGGATGATTGCGGGCGCGATGCAGTTGCAGGGCCGCGCGGGCACCCGGCAGGTCCGTGATCCGAAAGTCGCGATCTGTTCGATCGCGGGTGCGGGAGCGCTGCAGAACGACGTCCTCCTCCTCGCGAGTGAGGCGACGGCATGAGCCTGTCGCAACGCTTCTGGAATGCGTGTCGCGAGGAACGCCTCGTCGTCCAGCGATGTCGGGCTTGCGGAGCGTACGAGTATCCGCCGCTGGAGCTCTGCGGCTCGTGCCAACGGGACGCGCTCGAATGGGTCGAGTCCTCCGGACGCGGGATCATTCACAGTGCCTCCACGGTGCATCGCCCGCGCGACTCGGCAATGGTCGGCGCCCTACGTGGTCGCGATCATTCGGATGGAACGAGGGATGGCACCTCGCCAGTAACGTCATCGACTGCGATCCCGCCAACGTGGCCGTCGGATTGGCCGGTCGTCGTGACGCTTCCGCGAACGATCAGGACGGATGCTTCCGTTGTTCCGACTCGACGAGGCGCGAGAAAGGAGGGAAAGCGTGATGAGGCGAGAGCGGCTCTTCATCGACGGCGAATCGGATGGAATCGACGTCGGGTCGATGGATGCCCCTGGAGGATCCGAGTACCGGAGAAGTCTTCGCGGAGATTCCCGACGGGACCGTCGACGATGCGCGGCGTGCGATCGTCGCCGCTCGCAAGGCATTCGATTCCGGTCCGTGGCCGCGGCTCTCGCCCGAAGAACGTCGGGCGGCGTTGCTTCGACTCTGCGAGGTTCTCGGCTCGAAGAGCGAAGAACTGATCGAGACCATTCGACGGGACGCAGGCGCCACGCTCCGCGTGTCGCGGTTCATGCAAGTTCCGGGAGCGGTCGCCGTCATCGGCGACGTCGCTGCGCGCGCCATCTCCTGCGGGGCGAGGGCTCGGCGATCTACGACCAGCCCTTCTTCGGCCAAAGCGAGCTGCGCCGGGAACCGATCGGCGTTTGCGCCCTCTTCGTGCCTTTCAACTTCCCGCTGTTCGTCGCCGGCATGAAGCTCGCGTCCGCGCTCGCGATGGGGAACACCGCCGTCTTGAAACCGTCTCCGCTCGCCCCGTCTGGCGGTCTTCGAGCTGGCGCGGGCATGCAGGAAGCGGGAATTCCTCCCGGCGTGGTAAATGTCGTCAGCGGCGGTCAGGCGCCGTCGAGAGGAGCTGTGTACTCATCCGCAGGTGAGCTTGGTCTCGTTCACCGGATCGACGGCGACCGGCCGTAAAGTCATGGAGGCAGCGGCCGGCACCGTGAAACGCCTCGTCCTCGAGCTCGGCGGGAAGGCGCCCGTCGTCATTCTGGACGACGCCGATCTCGATTTGGCTCTTCGCGGCGCGCTTCTGTCCGCATTTCTCCATTCCGGTCAGATCTGCGGCTCCGGCACTCGATTGTTGATTCCGCGTTCGCGCGCAGGCGGAGATCCTGGAGCTCGCGCAGCGTCTCGGCAGCCGACTACCGAGTTGGCCCGACGCGGCGACCCCGCGACGGACGTCGGTCCTCTCATCAGTGACGAACAGTGCCGGCGGGTCGAGGCGTATGTGAACGAAGCGGTCGCGCAGGGCGCCCGAGTCGTCTTCGGCGGCCGCCGCCCGGCGGAGCTGCGAGCCGGGTCACTACTTCGAGCCGACTCTCCTCGCCGATGTCCGGCCGGAAATGCGCGTCGGGCGTGACGAGGTCTTCGGCCCCGTCTTGGTCGCGCTGCGTATGAAACCGACGACGAAGCCGTCGCGATCGCCAACGACTCGATCTACGGTCTTGAGCGCCAGCGTCTGGGGCCGCGACCTTCGTCGGGCACGCGCCGTCGCGGCGCGAATTCAAGCGGGCGGAGTGTGGATCAACGATTGGGGTGTCGGATGTCCGCCCGCGCCTTGGGGTGGTCTCAAGCAGAGCGGTTTCGGGCACGAAGGGGGCGACGCCGGCGTCCTCGAGTACACCCAACTGCGACACATCTACACGTCGCTCGACTCTTCTTCGCAGCGCGGAGTTTTCGCGCTCGGCTGCGGCAAATGGCTGGGAGATTGACGATGGCTCATCCGCTCGACGGGCGTGGACGATCCGGCGAACGCGTGGCGACTGGAGACGCCGGGAGCGACCGGCTGGGATCGGCTCGCCGTGGCCGGGCGCGCCGAACAAGTACTTCATGTTCTCGGCTGACTCGCACATTCAGGAGCCTCCTTCGCTCTGGCTGGATCGGATCGACGAGAAGTATCGCGATCGACTCCCGCGGCTGCACGTCGACGATCTCGGCGGCAAGGTCTCCGTCCAAGAGGGCTTTCGACCAGCGAAGATCGATCTCGGCGAGAGCGCGGGACCCGAGGATCGCTACCGGGAGAAAGCAGGCGGAAACGTCGCGACCCGGCTGATCGATCAAGCCTATGATGGCGTCGACGTCGAGCTCGTCTTCCCGAACAAGGGAATGCTCAGCTTCTCGACGAGGGATGCGGAATTCTCTCTCGCGATGTGTCGGATCTACAACGACTGGGTCTTCGAGACGCTGCAGCCCGAAGCAGCGCGCTTCCTTCCGCTCGCGGCAATTCCCACGGCGAACGTCCCGATCGCGATCGGCGAAGTCGAGCGGACTGCCGCGATGGGTTTCCGCGGACTTCTCTTGCCGATCAAGCCGCTGTTCGGTCCCGAGAACTACGACGACCCGAATTACAACCTGCCCGACTATGATCCGCTGTGGGATGCGATTCAGGCGACCGGCCTTCCCATGACGTTTCACGTGGGTTCCGGTCGCGATCCGCGCATCGCACGAAAGCACGGCGGCGCGGTGATCAACATGGTGTGGGGATCGCATGCTCCATCGATGCAGACCGTTCTGACGCTCTGTGCGTCCGGCGTGCTCGACCGATATCCGAAGCTCCGCTTCGCGATCATCGAGGCGGGTACGGGCTGGGTGCCCTGGCTCATCAACATCATGGACCAGGCGTACGTGCGCCATCACATGTGGGTCCGGCCGAAGCTGAAGCACGGTCTCCCGAGCGAGTACTTCAAGGCTCACGGCTTCGCGACGTTCGAGGAGGACGTCGCGGGGACGCTCCTCGTGGAAGAGCTGGGTCTCGAGAACAACTTTCTCTGGGGTAACGACTATCCGCACTACGAAGGGACTTGGCCGCATTCGGCGCAGGCGATCGAGCAACAGATGGGGCAACTGAAGGAGTCCACTCGGCGCAAGCTGCTCGGCCTCAACACTGCGCAGCTGTTCCGCGTGCCGGTCCCCGAGGAACAGCGATGACGGACGCCGATCTGAACCGGATCTGTCGACGCCAGCAGCTATGCGACGCGAGGGTATCCGTACGACGTCTGGGAATGGCTGCGACGCGAGCGGCCGGTCGCGCGGATCGAGCCGCCAAACGTGGCCCCGTTCTACGCGGTCACTCGGCAGCAGGAGATCCGCTGGGTCAGCAGTCAACCCGAGCTCTTCCAGAACGGGCCGCGGCTCAGCCTCGACTCCGTGCCGGGCCAGCCGGGAATGGTGGGAATGGCGGAGCAGTTGCTCGATATGGATCCGCCGAAGCACAGCCGCTATCGCGCGGCTCTCGCTCGTCGCTTCGCGGCCAAGCCTCTCGAACGCCTCCGTTCGGTGGTCGAGCATCACTGCGACGCGGCGCTTGCTCGTTTCGTCGAAGCCGCGCGCAGCGGGGAGACGTTCGATCTCGTGGAAACGGTTGCGAAGCCGGTGCCGCTCCTGACGATCTGCGCTCTTCTCGGTGTTCCCGAGGAGGATGCCGCGATGTGCTCGGCGCTGAGCGACGTCGTGGCCTGTCCGCCGCTGGACCAAGCGGAGAAGATGAGAGTCCTGATCGCAGGTCGGATCCGAGTTCGTGCTGTACTTCGAGGAGCTCGCCGAGCGCCGCCGCGAGAATCCGCGCGACGACGTCGTCAGCGACTTGAACCGCACGCTCGAAGCCGGAGAGCTCGGGCTCACGAAGGAGGAGCAACTCTCGTACTATGCGCTGCTCATCATCGGCGGCGGAGAGACGACCACGAACGCGATCAGCGGCGGCTTCAAGGCTCTCGTCGAGAATCCACGCGAGCTCCGGAAGCTTCAGGACGACCCCTCGCTGACCGCCACCGCGGTCGAGGAGATCCTCCGATGGACGAGTCCGATCATCCACTTCTGTCGAACGGCCGACGCGCGACGTCGACCTCGTCCGGCGTCCTCGATCCACGAGGGCGAATCCGTCGCGCTCTTCTATCCCTCGGCCAATCGTGACGAATCCGTCTTCGAGGCGTCGTCACTTTCCGCGTCGACCGTCAGCCGAATCCGCACCTGGCCTTCGGTTTCTCCGAGCATTTCTGTCTCGGCGCGAACCTGGCCCGGCTGGAGCTCCGCTCGCTGTTCGAATGGCTGGTGCCGCTGCTCGAGTCGGCAGAAATCGTCGGCTTCGAGCGGATCCGTGCGCTCGTCCCGGGAGGCTTTAGGTCGATGAATGTTCGCGCTCGCCTGCGCGGGTAAAGCGACGAGGAGCGAGAAACATGCACGTGGGGCTTGCGAGCTTCTTTCAAAATCTGACCGACTCCGGGGGCGCCGATGCGGACGTCTACCGGCGCGAGACTCGCTCGCGCCGGAGCTCGCCGAACAGCTCGGCTTCGACGGCGTCTGGGCGCCGGAGCATCATTTCCACGGCTACCACATGGTGCCGAACGTCTTGCAGTTCCTCACTTGGGTGGCGGCGCGCACTCGGCGGGTGAAGCTCGGAACCATGGTCGTCGTCCTGCCGTGGCACGATCCGATGTGGGTGGCCGAGCAGTTCTCGCGTGCTCGATCACCTGTCCGGCGGACGGCCGTCCTCGGCATGGGCCGCGGCCTCGCGCCGCGAGAGTTCCGCGGTTATCGCGTGGACATGGCGCAGTCGCGCCGGCTCTTCCTCGAGTACGGCGAGGCGCTGCTCCGCGGCTTCGAGACCGGCTACATGGAGTACGACGGCGAGCTGTACAAGCAGCCTCGGACCCCGATCCGTCCGCGTCCGCTGCGTTCGTTGCGCGGCCGCGCGTACGCATCTTCGAACTCCCCCGAATCCATGACGATCATGGCGAAGCTCGGCGTCGGGGTCATGATCTTCGTGCAGAAAGCCTTGGGAGACCGCTGAAAGCGAAGTCGCGACGTATCGCCGAGTCTATCGCGAAGCGAACGGCGACGGAGCCGCCGAAGCCGCTCATCGCCACGTTCGTCGCGGTCCACGAAAGCGAACAGGCGGCGGCGGAGATGCACGAGCGCTACGCGATGGCGTACTTCACTTCCGCGATCGACCACTACGACATGGCGGACGGCCGAATGGCGACGGTCCCGGGCTACGAGTCGTATGCGGGGATCTCCAAGGTCATCGCGGCCGAGGAACCGGAAGGGCTCGCCCGCGGGATGGCTGAGCTCCAGCCGTGGGGCACTCCCGAACAAGTCGCCGAGCGATTGATCGCGGCGGTCGAGCGGGTCGGCGGCGGCGGCGTGCTCTGCGCGCTTGACTACGGCGGCATGCCCGAGGACGTCGCGGACGCGAACATGCGACTGTTCGCGGAGAAGGTCCTCCCGAGTGCTCCGCCGTCACGACGCCGGCATCGGCGGGCGGTCTCGGAAATGGCCGGATGAGCGAAGGCGCCGTCGCGGGGCTGCCGATGACGGTCGAGCGAGCTCACGCCGGGTTGGTCACGCGGGCGCTCGGCGGGCGATACCCCGGGCTCGCCGTCGAAGGCGCATGCAAATCGTCGACGTCATACGGGGCACCTCGACCAAGGTGCGCGTTCGAGTCGCCTACAACGAAGCCGGTCGGTCCGCCGGCCTTCCGGAGAGGCTGATCGTCAAGGCGTGCTTCGACGAAACCATGCGCGCCCTTTGCGGCCCGGGCAATGTCACCGAGGCGACCTTCTATGAGCGCATCGCCCCCGAGCTCGCGATCGAGATTCCGCATTGCTTCTTCGCAGCAGGGGACGGCTCGGCCCGTCAGGGTGTCGTGCTGCTCGAAGATCTCGTCACGCGTGGATGTCGGTTCGGCGATGCGAGCGACAGCCTCGAGTTGAACACCGTCCGTGCGGTGCTCGCGATGCAAGCCGCATTGCACGCGCGATGGTGGGATCGCGCGATTCCGAGCCTCGATCAATTCGACCGCGGTGGCCGGATTCGCGCGGGAGCCGAGTTCCTGATCAGTCCGGAGAACTGGGACTTGCACCTGTCCGTCGAAGCGCGACGAACGATCTTGGCCGAGCTTCCACCGGCGCTCCGGGAACGCACGCGGATCGAGCATGCGGTCCACGCCATGCTCGACGGTTGGCAGCGACCTCCCTCGTGCACGTTACACGGCGACCTACACCCCGGGAATCTGTACTACCTGACTGACGGTCGGCCGGGTTTGATCGACTGGCAGCTCTGGGTCGGCCCGTGGGCACACGACGTCGCCTACAGCGTGGCGGGAATGCTGGAGCCGGAGCTCCGGCGCAGTCACGAGCGAGAGCTGCTCGCGTACTATCTCGAGCAACTGGCGTTCCACGGGATCGCTCCGCCGAGCTTCTCGCAAGCCTGGCTCGACTATCGCCGTCACATGATCTGGGGATTTCTGTGGATCGCGTGTCCGCCTTCGATGCAGCCCGAACACATGGTTCAAAGACAAGCGTCGCGCTTCGTGAACGCTGCCATCGATCTCGAGACTTTCGAAGCGCTGAAGCGCGTCTGAAGAAAGGGGAAACCGAATGGGCGTCTCGCTCACGACCGAAGAGATGACGGAGTTCCTGAAGTCGGGTCACACCTTGATCCTCTCCACGATCCGCAAATCCGGCGAGCCTCTGTCGACGCCGCTTTGGTACGTTTACGAGGACGGTTGCTTCTATGTGAGCACGTTGAACAAGACCGCCAAGATGGGCCACATCAGACGTGATCCGCGAGTTTGCGTGCTGGTCGAAGATGGGAAGCGCTACGTGGATCTCCGCGCGGTCATCGCCAACTGCGTCGCCGAGATCGTCGAAGATCGCGACGTCGCCGATCGCATCGATGCCCTGGTGAGCGCCAAGTACAAAGACTACACCTTCGATTTCTCCAAAGCCGGGAAGGCAACGCAGCAGCACTATCAAGGCCGCATGCTGCTTCGCCTGGTCCCCAAGCCGGGACAGATCCGCTCCTGGTACAACCGGAAGCTCCGCCTCAGCCCAAAGGTTTGACGTCCGTCTTCGACAAAGTAAGTGGAGCAGAAGGGATTTGAACCCTCGCCTCGGCGCGAATTTTCAACGATTTTCGCGCGCGATACCACCCACACCGGCCGTTCTGGAACCCGATTTGTCACACGTGGGCAAGCAACCGGCGTCGTTAACTAGGCGCCTCACCACGCCGTTGGCAGCGTTCCCCCGTCGATCACGTACTCCGCGCCGGTGATCCAACCGGCGCGAGGCGAGGCGAGAAAGGTGATCAGGTCCGCGATCTCCTTCGCCTTTGCAGGGCGGCCCATCGGGATGCCGCCGATCGCATTCATCAGCCCCTGCTTCGCGCCTTCGTAGTCGGTGCCTGACTTCGCAGCGAGCTCGCTCACAAGGGCGACGGCCGCTTCGGTCTCGACCCAGCCCGGCGAGACGCGCATCACGCGCACGCCCTTCGGGCCGACTTCCTTGGAGAGCGACTTGCTGTACGTCGAGAGCGCGGCCTTCGCGGCCGCATAAGCGGTCGTTGCTTCGGGGAGCGGCATCCGGCTCTGGATCGAGGTGACGTGGATGATCACGCCGGAGCCCTGGTCGATCATCGTCGGCATCAGCGCGCGATCGAGGCGGACGGCCGCGAACAGATTTAGGTCGAGCGCGCGCTGCCACTCTCCATCGTCGAGCACCGCGAAGCCGCCCGCGGGCGCAGTCACGCCGCCGACCACGTGAACGATCACGTCGATCCCGCCGAGCCGATCGCGCACGGCTTCGACGATTGTGGCACAGCCCCCGATGGTCGTGGCGTCGGCTGCCACGAAGAGGGAATCGGCGTCTCCGTCGCGTGCCGAGCGCGCGGTGGTGAGCACCGTCGCGCCGGCCGCGCGGAACTCCGCCGCGACGGCGGCGCCGATTCCCTTCGTCCCGCCCGTCACGAGCGCCCGTTGCCGCGCGAGTACTTGCTGAGACTGCATGTCGCCTCCTTCGGCGCTCACAGGTCCGCCGCCTCCTTGAGCTCCGGGCTCTCGAGCAGACGCCGCAGCATCGCGGCCTGATCCGGCGGCTCGTGGAATGGGTGGTCGCGGTAGACGCTCGCGCACCGCTCGTCGAGCGTGCGGATGGTGGCGAACGTCTTCGGCACGACGTCGCGCACCCGCTCCACTCGCTCGCGCGCGAAGAGGAGGTTCGCGGCGTCCACGTGACCGGCCGCGATGAAGCCGCGCGTCTTTTTCGCGCAGCGACACGGGTTCGCGGGGTTCACGAGACCGCATTTGTCGTTCATGAAGCTCGCGAGGTCGCGGCGAGCGCGTGTCAGGCGCTGGCGGAACGCCTCGCGGGTGATTTCGAGCAACGCGGCCGCGACGACGTCGCTCACTTCGAGGATATCGCCGAGGACGTAGGCGAGGCGCTGCTCGCGATCGAGACACAGGAGCATTCCCGAGGTGCAGCCGATCATGGCCTCGGCGACGAGCAGCGGCCCTTCGGCGCCGCCCGGATCGGTCGGCTCCGCATCGGGTACGCCGTCGAGCGCGTCGCCGTAAGCACGGAACGTCGTCACCGCCTCCTCCGATCGGCCGCGCTTCCGGTTCAGCACGTGGTTCACCACGATGCGGTAGAGCCAGGTGCGGAAGCTGCTGCGCTCGGCGAAGGTCGCGAGCCCCGTCAGGGCCTTGAGCAGGACCTCCTGCGTCGCGTCCTCCGCGTCCTGCGGGTGGTGCAGCATGCGGATCGCGATGTTGTAGATCCATCGCTGATGCCGCCGGACGAGGTCCTCGAGTGCGGCGCGCTCGCCGGACCGCGCTCGCGCTACGAGGATCCGGTCTTCAGGGTCCGTAGAGGCGCTATCGGCCAAGGGATTTGCAGCGTTCATTGCGTGGTCTCCGTGACGTCGTGACCCCTGTCTAAGACGCGTGGGGCAGGGGAGAGAAGTGCGCGCTCACGATCTTCCACTGGCCGCTGCGCTTGCTGAAGACGAGCGTCGTTCGCCCGTGAAGCACCAGTACCTTGCCGTCGTTGGTCACGCCGGTGAAGGAATCGTAGGCGTTCACGATTCCCGTGGTTTCGTCGAGTATGCGGCAGGAGGGCTGGCGAAAGGCGAAGCTCATCGACGCGAACGCGCTCACGGCCTTTGCGAAGTACGACCCGAACTGCGCCTTGTCGTCGAACCGGTAAGGCACGTGATCGAAGACCTCGACGTCCTCGGAGAGCATCCCAAGAACGGCTTCGACATCTTTGTTGCTGAACGCGTCGGTAAACTGCTCAGCGAGAACCTGAATCTCTCGTGTGCCCATACAAATTCGTCCTCCACATGATTGGACACGCCCCATCCAGGACTGTGACAGATGGAGCCCTTACTCACCGCGGCGAACGGCCTGCGGACGATTACCGAGGGCCGGCCGAATGACGGCGAAGGCATCGACGCCGTTCAGAAGGTGAGAAGCCGTGGCGCAACGCTCCGCGAAGCGGTCGCTGTGCGGCGGAGACCTGCTGGGTGAACGTATCGAGGAACTGCCGCAGAACTAACGAGCGATTGTCACATGTGTGCCAAACGCTGCGGTGGGTCGCCGCGCAACCTCTCGAATCGTCAACTCAAATCAAGTGGAGCAGAAGGGATTTGAACCCTCGCTGCACCGCGAATCTACAACGATTTTCGCGCGCGATACCACCCACATCGGCCGATCTAGAGCCGGATTTGTCACATGTGGGACAAGCGCGTTGTAACGCGTCGTCTCGCCTTGTGACTATGACCGCCTGGCAAGCCGGACCCGATACGTGCGACGGCGGTGGCCCGAAGAGAGGACCAGGGGGATACTCGCGGCGTGGCGGATCAAGGGTTCACGGTCGAAGTCGAGCGCGAAGAGGACGGACGCTGGATCGCCGAGGTGCGGGATCTTCAAGGCGTGATGGTCTATGGCTCGACGCGCGAGGAGGCCATGGCGAAGGTCGAGGCGCTGGCGCTTCGCGTGCTCGCTGACCGGATCGAGCACGGCGAGGCCGTGCCCGAGGTGACGCGATTCTTCTTCGCCGCGTGAGCTGGGGAGCGGCCAAGGCGCGCCGCGTCCTGGCGGCGCTGCTTCGCGGACCCGGCCCCTAGATGCGACGAAGCGCAGCAACCGCGATGGAGCTCAGGAGAAAGAGACGCCGCGGCCGCTGAGGGAAAGGCTCGAACCCGAACTCCTTGTAGAAGTCCACGGCTCGTTGGTTCTTTGCGTCGACCACGATGGCGAACACGGCGACCGAACGGCTCGCTCCCAAGATTCGGCGCACGGCATCCGCGAGCAGTAACTCGCCGATCCCACGACCGCGAACGCGCTCGTCGCGCGCGAGGCGTCCAATGAGTGCGGCCGGTATCGCGTCATAGCGGGGCAGCTTTCGGGCGATGTCCGGAGGTAGGTCAGGCAAGCCGAGGCTGTAGGTGCTCAGCGAATAGAATCCGATGACACCGAGCGTGTCGTCCTCTGCTACGAACACCCGCGCGACGTTCCGCTTCTGGTCCTGCCCCGCACGACGGCGGAACCATTCGTCGAGCTCACCGTCGCCGCTCGAGAACGCCGAGCGATCCTGGTTTGCGAGAGGCTCGATGCGGACCGACAACGGTGGTCAGGCGAAGAGGTCGCGGTGCCGTTTGAGCGCCGTTACGAGTCGCTTCGTCGGCTTCGCGGGATCGAGCACGGCCTTAAGGAAAGCCTCCCGATCCGCACCGGTAAGTACCATGCGTTCGTGCTCGTCCAGCACGCGTCGGGCTCCCTCGTAGGCGAGGTCACCGGCGGCGAGGCCCGAAACCGACATGGCCCGTTGGATCAGTTTCTTTGCGGAAGGCGCGAGGCGCAGCTCCAGGCGCTCCCGCTTCAGCGTGCGGTCAGGGGCACGTACCTTCCGTTTTGTCGACGTCGCCATGCGATGCGTATGTACGGCATTTTGCCGTGCGCCACAACAACAACGCTTCGGGCGCCAGCGGAGAAACAGCGTGGTTCTGAAAGTTTGTCCCACGTGGGACAAACTTTGTCGGCCGTTCTTCTGTAAAGCCGCGATGAGACGGGGAAAGGTAAGTGGAGCAGAAGGGATTTGAACCCTCGACCCCCACGTTGCGAACGTGGTGCTCTCCCAGCTGAGCTACTGCCCCAAACCCGCGTGGCGCCTCACTAGGCGCCGATCTTCTTCTCTGCCGCCTCCTGCGCTGATTTGCAGTCGATGCAGAGAGTCGTGACCGGTCGCGCCTTCAGGCGCTCGACGCCGATCGGCTCCTCGCACTCTTCGCAAACTCCGTACTCGCCGTCCTCGATCCGCTTGAGCGCTTCTTCGATCTTCATCACGAGCTTCCGCTCGCGGTCTTTGATCCGGAGCATGAAATTCCGGTTGAACTCGAGCGCGGCGCGGTCCGTCGGATCGGGGAAATTCTCTTTTTCCGCCTCGGTCATGACGTCGGCGGCGCGGTCGCCTTCACGGAGGAGCTCCGACTTCTGTTGCTGCAGAAGCTCCGTGAAGAACTCCAAATCACGCGGACTCATGACTCTCATAGAGTAGCGGGGGAGAGTACCATCGGCTCCCCTTGCGAGTAAAGTCAGCTCCTGCAACGATTTGCCGCTCCGCGACGCGCGCACGACATGAAGATCGCCTACCTCGATGCGTTCTCCGGCGTGAGCGGCGACATGACCGTCGGCGCCCTCCTCGACCTCGGGCTCGACCTCGCCGATCTCGAACGTGAGGTCTCCGTGCTCGCGCTCGACGGCGTGCGCCTTCGCCGCGAGAAGCGCGAGCGGAGCGGTATCCACGCGACGAAGTTCGTGGTCGAGGTCGACGGCATGCCGGCCGACGGCGCGCCGCACTTCGAGCACCACGGAACGTCGGCGCCGCACGGCCACGAACATGATCACGCGCACGACCATGGCCATGATCACGAGCACGGTCACGACCACAGCCACTCGCGCCACGATCACCGGCCCTACGCCGAGATCCGCGCGATGCTCGAGCGCGCGAGCCTCGGCGAGGGCGTGAAGCGCCGCGCGCTCGCGATCTTCGCCAAGCTCGCCGAGGCGGAGGGCACCGTCCACGGCGTCCCGGCCGACGAGGTCATGTTCCACGAAGTCGGCATGAAGGACGCGATCGTCGACGTCGTCGGCGCGGCATGGGGGTTCGACCGCCTCGGGGTCGATGAGGTGCGCGTCTCGCCGCTGCCGATGGGCACGGGCTTCGCGAAGAGCGGCCACGGCAGGCTGCCCGTGCCCGGTCCGGCGACGCTCCGTCTCCTCCACGGCTTTCCCGTTCGCATGGGCGACGGCTCCGGGGAGATGGTGACGCCGACCGGCGCGGCGATCGTCGCCGCGCTCGCCAAGCCGGAAGCGATGCCCGCCGACCTCGTCGTCGAGCGGATCGGCTACGGCGCGGGCGACAAGGAGTTCGCGGACCGGCCGAACCTCCTTCGGATCGTGCTCGGCTCGGCCGCCGGCCTCGTCGGCGTCGACTCGCTCCTCGTCCTCGAGACGAACATCGACGATCTCAATCCGGAGATCTACGAGTACGTGCTCGAGCGCCTCTTCGCGAGCGGCGCGCGCGACGTGTGGATGTCGCCCGCGCAGATGAAGAAGAACCGCCCCGGCACGATGCTCTCGGTTCTCGCGAACGCGACGGATCGCGACCGGCTCGCGTCCGTGCTGTTCGCGGAGACGAGCACGCTCGGCGTGCGCGTCTCCCCCGTCGAGCGTCTGAGCATCGAGCGCGAGATCGTCACGGTCGACACCGAGTACGGCCGCGTTCGCGTGAAGATCGGGCGGACCGCGAGCGGCGCGCCGAACGTCGCGCCGGAATACGAAGACTGCAAGCGGCTCGCGGCGGAGAAGGGCGCGCCGCTGAAGCAGGTCTTCCAGGCCGCGATCGCGGCCGCGCTCCGCGGCGCCTAGAAGAGATCGCGGCGGCGCCTCGCGCCGCGGGCTCTCGCTCTAAATCTACATCGGATGTAAGTTACCGTGGCATGCGAGGGACGATTCGATGAAGGAGACCTTTCTCTCCGACGCCTGGTTCGAACGAGTACGGACGATTCAGGAGGGCGGGCCCGCGACCGCCGGCCCGATTCTGAACCTCGTCGTGACCAACGGGCCCCAAGGAGCACAGCAGGTGCGCGTCGAAGGCACGCGATTCGAGAAGGATCACGCCGCAGGCGCGGCCGCGACGTTGACGCTGCCGTTCGAGATCGCGCATGCGATCTTCGTCGAAGGACGATTCCGCGATGCGATGCCCGCCTTCACGGCAGGCAAGATCCAGATCGACGGCTCGCTCGGCGCGCTCGCGTCGATCGCGCGCTCGGACGGCGACGAGCTCCGCCAGCTACGCGATCGCCTGCTCACGATCACGCGGCCGGCGACGACGGGGCCCACGCTCTCCGGTCCCGCCGGCGCGCGCGCGAGAGCGCTCGCTCAAGCTGATCGGCTCGGACTCCGCGGATACGTCCAGCGCCTCGAGGTCGACGGCTACGCCGTGATTCCGCGCGAGGTCGCGGGCATGACCGAAGACCGCATCGACCGCGTGCGCGAGCGGATTCTGGATCTCATGTGCGAGCGGAGCGGCGTCCGCCCCGACGTCGAGACGGGCGAGACGCACCGCAACGTCTTCTATCCGAGCCTCTACTACTACCTGTTCGAGGACCGGATCTTCGAAGAGCTCCTGATGAACGAGGCCGCGCTCGCGATGGCATCGACCGTCGTCGGCGACGACTGCGTCGTCAGCGCGTGCGCCGTCTTCGTGAAAGGCCCGGCGGATCCGCCGCAGACGGGCAGCAAGCTCCAGCTCGGTCTTCACGCCGACAACGCCGGGTGGACTCTTCCGGAGCCGTATCCAGCGCCGGCCGAGGTCGCCGCCGTGAACGTCACCTGGTTGATGACCGACTACAGCGCGGACGACGGCGCGACGGTGTTCGTGCCCGGCAGCCAGCACTATCGCCGCGCGCCGGTCGGCCTCGAGGGCGAGGAGCGCGCGGTCCCGATCGAGGCGCCGAAAGGCACGCTCGTCGTGTGGGGCGGGAACACGTGGCACGGCAGCCTGCCGCGGCGAAAGCCCGGGCTTCGCGTCGGCGGCGGTTTCGCGCTCACCCGCCCGTGGCTCGCTCCGCAGCAGCCGTTCCAGCTCGACGTCACGGACGAGATCCTCGCGCGGAACCCGCCCCGCTTCGGCGTGCTGATGGGGCAGACGTTTCCGACCGGGTGGCGCGGCGAGGGGCCCGAGGTGTTGATGGCGGCGCGGGCGCGGCGCGCGGCGAAGCGGGTCGCGGCTCCGGCCCCGGGCGTCGCGTCCGCGCGGAGCGCGGTCAGAGAAAACTAGAAGAGCGCGGTCGCGAGAGAGCGGCCGACCGCGAGCAGTCGCTCGCCCGACGGATCGCCGCTGAGATACGGGATCTCCGCGAGCGCGGGGCCGCCCGCGAGCCGAGCGACCGCGTGCGCGTTCGTCTCCTGCGCGAGATCGCTCTCGGGCGTGAGCCGATTCAGCACGTAGCCCGTCACGTCGAGCCCGCGCGCGCGTGCGACCTCGAGGGTCAGGAGCGTCTGATTGATCGCACCGAGGCGTGTGGCGGCGACGACGAGCACGGGGAGCTCGAGCATCTTCGCGAAATCCGCGTAGGAGCAACGATCCGTGAGCGGCACGAGGAGGCCGCCCGCGGACTCGACGAGCACGACGTCGTGCGAGTCGGCGAGCTCGCGATACCGCGCGGCGAGCGCATCGACGTCGATCGTCACGCTCTCGCGCTCGGCCGCGACCATCGGCGCCAGCGGGTCGCGGAGGCGGATCGGGCAAACGGCGTCGACGGGCGCCGCCGTCCCGGTCGCGTGTCGCAGCTTCTCGACATCTTCTCCTACCAGCACTCCGTCCACCTCGCGGCAACCCGTCTCGACGGGCTTGAACGGCGCCACGCGAAGCCCGCGTGCGACGAGCGCGCGCGCGAGCGCACAGCCGACGAGCGTCTTGCCGATCCCGGTGTCGGTGCCGGTGATGAGGAGCGCGCGGCGGCGGAGGGGCGTCACCCTTCGGTGACCTCCCGGATCGAAGCGGCGGTCACGTCGATCAGGCGCTCGAGCTCGTCCGGGCGAATCGAGAGGGGCGGCATGAGGATCACGATGTCACCGAGCGGGCGGATGATCACGCCCTTCGCCCGTGCCGCGCGGATCACGCGGTGGCCGACCCGTTCGCCGGAGTCCCAAGCCGCCCGACGCTCGACGTCTTTCAGAAGCTCGATCCCGACCATCATGCCCCAGCGCCGCACCTCGGCGACGTGCCGGAGCGGCGTGATTCGCTCGTCGAGCAAACAACCGAGACGCTCCGCGGTCGCGGCGACGCGGTCGAGAATCCGTTCCTTGGCGAAGAGATCGAGGCTCGCGATCGCGGCCGCGCAGGCGAGCGGGTTTCCCGTGTAGGTGTGGCCGTGAAAGAACGTCTTCCGCTCCTCGTAGCGCCCGAGGAACGCCGAAAAGATCTCCTCGGTCGCGAACGTCGCGGCGAGCGGCAGGTAGCCGCCGGTGATGCCCTTCGCGGCGCACATGAGGTCCGGCGTGACGCCGGCGTGCTCGCACGCGAACATCTTGCCCGTGCGGCCGAAGCCGGTCGCGACCTCGTCGCAGACGAGGAGGATGCCGTGCTCGCGGGTCACGTCGCGAAGCGCGCGCAGGTACTCGACCGGATGCGACCACATGCCGGCCGCGCCCTGCATCAGCGGCTCGACGAACACCGCGGCGAGCTCGCCCGCGTGCGCGCGGATCTCGCGGCGCGCCTCGTCGATCGCGGCCGCGAGCGCGTCTTGCGGCGACATCTGACGGTAGAAGCGAAAGACGTGCGGCGGCGTCAGCCGGAGCGCGTCGAAGAGGATCGGTTTGAAGTAGCGGTGGAACGCCTCCGAGTAGCCGACGCTGATCGAGCCGACGGTGTCACCGTGGTACGCCTCGACGAGCGAGGCGAACCGCGTCCGCTTCGTTTCCCCGCGAAGCTGCCAGTACTGGAACGCCATCTTGAGCGCGATCTCGACGGCGGTCGCGCCGGCGTCGGAATAGAAGACGCGCGTGAGGCCGCGCGGAACGATCTCGACGAGCCGCGCGGCGAGCTCGATCGACGGCTCGCTCGCGAGCCCGAGGAGCGTCGAGTGCGCGATCTTGTCGAGCTGCGCGCGGATCGCGTCGTCGATCTCGCGCTTCCGGTGCCCGTGCACGTTGCACCAGAGCGACGAGACGCCGTCGAGATAGCGGCGGCCCTCGGCGTCGATCAGCTCGTTGCCTTCGCCGGCGACGATGACGATCGGATCCTCCGCCATCCACTCCTGCATCTGCGTGAACGGATGCCAGAGGTATTTGTGATCGAGACTGGAGAGCGTGTCTTGCAACGCGCGTCTCCCCCTCACCCGGCGCTGCGCGCCTGCCTCTCCCCAAGGGGGAGAGGCGAACCGAGGGCGGTTCGGAACGCGGCGATCGCGCGCTCGATCTGCTCGTCGCTGTGCGTCGCCATCAGCGTCACGCGTAGGCGGCACGTGCCGGCGGGCACCGTCGGCGGGCGAATTCCTTGCGCGAACACCCCGTCCTCGAGCAGGCGCTCGCAGACCGCCATCGTGCGCCGCTCTTCGCCGAGCACGACGGGAAGAATGGGGGATTCGAGCGGCGGCATCGCCACGGACGTTTCTTCGATCGCCGTGTGAATCCGCCGCGCGTTCTCCATCACGCGCGCGCGGCGCTCGGGCTCGCGGCGCACCACGTCGATCGCCGCGGAAGCCGCGCCGACCGCGGCCGGCGGCAGGCCGGTCGTGAAGATGAACGTGCGCGCGCGATTCACGAGGAGATCGACGAGCGCGCTCGAGCCGGCCACGTAGGCGCCGAAGCTCCCGAGCGCCTTGCCGAGCGTGCCCATCTGCACGAGCACGCGATCGCGGAGGCCGAGCTCCTCGACGAGCCCCGCGCCGTCCGCGCCGAGCACGCCCGCGCCGTGCGCCTCGTCGACCATCACGGCGGCGCCGTGTCGCTCGGCCAAATCACAGATCTTCTCGAGCGGCGCGCGATCGCCGTCCATGCTGAAGACGGAATCCGTGACGATGAGCCGCCGCCGTGCCTTCGCCGTCGCGCGGAGCACCTCCTCGAGCGAATCGAGATCGGCGTGACGATAGACGCGCACTTCGGCGCGCGAGAGCCGGCAACCGTCGATGAGGCTCGCGTGGTTGAGCTCGTCCGACAGCACCGCGTCGCCCGGCCCGCAGAGCGCCTGGATGACGCCGAGATTCGCGTGGTAGCCGCTCGAGAACGCGAGCGCGCGCGGCGCGCCCTTCCACTCGGCGATCTTCTCCTCGAGCTCGCCGTGAATCCCGAGGGTCCCGGAAATGAGGCGCGACGAGCCCGAGCCGGCGCCCCATTTTTCTGCGGCCTCAGAGGCCGCCCTGACCACCTCGGGATGCGTGGCGAGCCCGAGGTAGTTGTTCGAGCAGAGGAGGATCGCGCGCCGGCCGTCGACCGTGACCTCCGGCTCCTCGCCGCCCTCGATCGTGCGGAGCCGGCGGTAGAGACCGCGCTCGCGGATCGCGGCGATCTCACCGTCGAGATCCCAGGGGGAGAGGCTCACCGGCGGAGAGCTACGTGCGCGGCTGCGGACTGTCAACCTGGGCAATCCATCGGGTTGACGAGCCCGCCGGCGCCGCGTGGTATAGGCCCGACGTGCCCCGCGACCGCACGCTCTTCGCCTGCCAGAACTGCGGCTATCAGACGCCGAAGTGGATGGGGCGCTGCCCCGACTGCGGGCAGTGGGAGACGCTCGTCGAGGAGCGGATCGCCGCCGCCACGCCGCGCCTCGGCCCGGTCGCCGCGGAGGAGCTGCCGCAGCTCCTCTCCGAGGTCGAGGCCGACGCGCAGGGTAGGCGCGAGACCGGTATCGGCGAGCTCGATCGCGTGCTCGGCGGCGGGCTCGTCAAAGGCTCCGTCATCCTGATCGGCGGCGACCCCGGCATCGGCAAGTCGACGCTGCTCCTGCAGGCGGCCTCGGCGCTCGGCGAGGGCGGCGCGCGTGTGCTCTACGTGTCCGGCGAGGAGTCGCCGCAGCAGATCCGCATGCGCGCGGATCGTCTCGGGCTCGCGGCGGATCAGATCTACGTGCTCTGCGAGACGTCGCTCGCGACGATCGTCGAGCGCGCCGAAGCGCTCGAGCCCGCGATCCTCGCGATCGATTCGATCCAGACGGTCTTCAGCTCGGACCTCTCTTCCGCGCCCGGCAGCATCGGCCAGGTGCGCGAGTCGGCGGCGCGCTTCGTCGCGTTCTCGAAGCGGACGGGCGCGGCGTGCTTTCTCGTCGGTCACGTGACGAAGGAAGGCTCGCTCGCCGGACCGCGGGTGCTCGAGCACATGGTCGATACGGTGCTCTACTTCGAGGGCGATCGCGGTCACGCCTTCCGCGTGCTCCGCGCGGTCAAGAACCGCTTCGGCTCGACGAACGAGATCGGCGTCTTCGAGATGAAGGAGGCGGGGCTCCAGGCGGTCGCGAATCCTTCCGAGCTCTTCCTCGCGGAGCGGCCGGTCGGCGTCGCGGGCTCGGTCGGTCGTCGCGGCGATGGAAGGGACGCGGCCGATCCTCATCGAGATCCAGGCGCTCGTCACGCCGTCCGCATTCGGCACGCCGCGCCGGACGACGCTCGGCATCGAGCCGGGGCGCGTCGCGCTGCTCACCGCGGTGCTCGAGAAGAAGGTCGGCCTGCAGCTCACCGGGCAAGACGTCTTCGTGAACGTCGCGGGCGGCTTCCGCATCGACGAGCCTGCCGCGGATCTCGCGACGATCGTCGCCGTCGCCTCGAGCTTCCTCGATCGCCCGATCGATCCGCGGACGCTCGTCGTCGGCGAGGTCGGGCTCGCGGGCGAGGTGCGCGGTGTCGGGCAGGTCGAAGCTCGACTTCGAGAAGCAGAAAAGATGGGCTTCGAGCGCGCGCTTTTGCCGGCCTCGACGGATCGGCGCCTCGCGGGCACGAACGGCCTCGCTCGGGTCGGGGTGGACTCGCTCGAACAGGTCTGGAACGTTCTGTTCCAGTGAGCACCGCCGCCCCGCGAATCGTCTCGTTGATCGCGAGCTCGACCGAGATCGTCCACGCGCTCGGCTTCGGCGATCAGCTCGTCGGCCGATCGCACGAGTGCGATTTCCCGGAGTCGGTGAAGCTGCTGCCGGCCGTCACCGAGCCGAAGTTCCCGGTCGAGGGCTCGAGCTACGAGATCGATCAGCGCGTGAAGGCGATCCTCCAGGAAGGGCTCTCCGTCTATCGCGTGCACGCCGAGCAGCTCCGCGCGCTCCGGCCCGACGTCGTCGTCACGCAGTCGCAATGCGAGGTCTGCGCGGTGAGCTTGAGAGACGTCGAGCAGGCGGTCTGCGACTGGATGGAAATGCTCACCCCCCGCGCTGGCGCGCGACCCCCTGAGGGGGTGACGCGGCCGAAGATCGTCTCGCTCGAGCCGAACGCGCTCGCCGACATCTTCCGCGACATCCGGCGCGTCGCGACCGCGCTCGACGCGCCGGAGCGCGGCATCGAGCTCGCGGCGTCCCTCGAGCGCCGGATCGCCGAGGTCTCGGAGCGCGCGCGGGACGCCGGCGGCCTCCCGACCGTCGCCGCGATCGAGTGGATCGATCCGCTGATGGCCTGCGGCAACTGGATGCCCGAGCTCGTCGAGCTCGCGGGCGGCGCGAACCTCTTCGGCATCGCCGGCAAGCATTCGCCGTGGATGTCGTTCGACGCGATCCGCGAGCAGGATCCCGAGGTCATCGTCGTGTTGCCGTGCGGCTTCGACATCCCGCGCACGCGCGAGGAGATGCCGCTCCTCGAGCAGCAGCCCGCGTGGAGCGAGCTCCGCGCCGTGCGCGAGGGTCGCGTCGCGATCGCCGACGGCAACCAGTACTTCAACCGCCCCGGACCGCGCGTCGTCGAGTCGCTCGAGATCCTCGCCGAGATCCTGCACCCCGGCGCGATCGACTACGGTTGGAAGGGGCAGGGATGGGAGCCGTGGCCGCGATGAGCTGGAAACACCCGAAGGTCTGGATTCCTGCGATCGTCGTCCTCCTCTTCGTGATCGTCCTCCTGCAGAACACGGATGTCGTCACATTGCGGGTGCTCTTCTGGGACGTCAGCATGTCGCAGATCATCCTCATTCCTTTGGTTCTGACGATCGGCTTCGTCCTCGGCTTCGTCGTTGCGAAGCTCTTCGGAGCGAGGCGCGAGCCAACGGTGATCCAGGAGCCGCCGCCGATCCAGGAGCCGCCGCCGATTCCATGAACGACGACCTCGACCTCCGCGACTTCCTGATCACCGCCTCGCGGGGCGGCGGGCGCAACTTCCGCGAGATCGCCGGCCACCCGACGCGCGACGGGCGGAAGGTCGCGCACGGCAAGCTCTACCGCTCGGGCTGCCTCGTCGAGCTGCCGGAGGAGTCGCGCGCGACGTTCCACGAGCTCGGCGTGAAGACCGTCGTCACGCTGCAGACCGCGCAGGAGCTCGAGATCCTCGGCCATCCCCTCACGCACCTCACGGGCGAGATCGAGTGGCAGCACATCCCGATCGGCGACCGCTGGTTCCAGCAGGGCGGGGCGCTCTCGGACGGGCTGCCGTCGATGGGCGAGTTCTACGTGAAGATGGTGCTCGACCACCCGGAGCACTGGGCGCGATTCATCCGGCTCTTCACTCACGACGAGCGCTATGCCGTGGTCTTCCACTGCACGGCAGGACGCGACCGCACCGGCGTCGCCGCTGCGCTGCTCCTCGAGACACTCGGCGTGCCGCGCGAGGTGATCGTCGCGGACTATCTCGTCTCGAACGCCGCGTTCGACTCCGACGCTCAGCCGGCGGCGGTGCTCGAGCCGCTCTTCGGCGCGATCGACGCGAGCGGCGGGATCGCCGGCTTCCTCGGCGAGATCGGCCTCGCCGCGGATGAGCTCGAGAGCGTGCGATCACACCTTTTGGTGCCGGAGTGACCCCGTCTCTCCCCTTTGGGGAGAGACCGCGCCGCAGGCGCGAGTGAGGGGGAGCCAATCTCGGTGACGCGATCCTCTCCCCCTCACCCGTCGGCTTCGCCGCCGGCCTCTCCCCAAGGGGGAGAGGCGAAGAAACTGGCTCGCGCGCGAGCTCGCGCCGCGGTCGCGGCGCTCTCGGCCGACGAGCGGCGCGCGCGCGGGGATCGCGCGACCCTGCGCCTCCTCGCGCTCCGCGAGCTTCGCGTCGCGAGCGACGTGCTCCTCTTCCGCTCGCTCGCGGACGAGATCGACACCGCGCCGATTTTCGCCGAGACGGCTCGCGCCGGACAAGGACCTACGCGCCGCGCGTCGTCGGCGACCGGCTCGAGTTCGTCGCGGTCGACCTCGCGAGCGACTGGAGCCGCGGCGCCTACAAGACGCTC
>CAWBOU010000035.1:0-12165 GCA_963790365.1 uncultured delta proteobacterium | reverse complement strand
CGCGGATCGCCGAGGTGAACCCGAAGCTGAACGCGATGATCCACTCGTGCGCGGACCGCGCGCGCGAAGAAGCGAAGGCGGCGGACGCGGCCCTCGCCAAGGGGCAGGTCCGCGGGCCGCTCCACGGCGTGCCGATGTCGATCAAGGACTCGTTCGACACGGCGGGCGTGCCATCGACGTGGGCGACGACCGGCCGCAAGGGCACGGTGCCGAGTCGCGACGCGACGATCGTCGCGCGCCTCCGCGGCGCCGGCGCGATCCTCCTCGGCAAGACGAACACGCCGGAGCTCACGCTCTCGTTCGAGACCGACAACCTCGTCTTCGGGAAGACGAGCAACCCGTACGACGTCACGCGGAGCTCCGGCGGCTCGAGCGGCGGTGCCGCCTCGCTCATCGCCTCCGGCGGCGTGCCGTTCGACATCGGCACGGACACCGGCGGCTCGATCCGCCTGCCATCCCACTGGTGCGGCATCGCCGGCATCCGCCCGACCTCGGGACGCGTGCCGCGCACGGGCCATGCGGTCGATTTCGGCACGATCTACGACGCGACGACGACGATCGGTCCGATGGCGAGGAGCGTCGACGATCTCGGCTTGCTCCTGCCGATCATCGCCGGGCCCGACGGCGTCGATCCGGCGATCGTGCCGGCGACGCTCGGGGATCCGGCGGCGGTCGATCCGAAGAACCTGCGCGTCGCGTTCTTCACCGACAACGGCATCTCCACTCCGACCGCGGAGACTCAGGCAGCGGTGCGCGCGGCGGCGAAGGCGCTCGGCGAAGCGGGCGCCGTCGTCGAAGAGGCGCGACCGGAGGGCATCACCGAGTCGCTCGAGCTCTTCATGCTCGTGTTCACGTCGGACGCGGGTCACGGCATCCGGGCGATGCTCGAGGCGTGCGGCACGACGCAGATCTCGCCCGCCGTCGAGGGATTCCTCGCCGCGTCGCCGGAGACGACCGCGAGCGAGGTCGGCAAGCGCATCGAGCGCTGGGATCGCTATCGGCGGACGATGCTCTCGTTCTTCGGCCGTTACGACGCGATCGTCTGCCCGGCGAATTCCGGGCCGGCGATGAAGCACGGCTTCGGGCCCGAGGGCTTCGAGAGGTTCGCGTACACGATGGCGTTCAATCTCACCGGCTGGCCGGGCACCGTGGTGCGCTGCGGAACGTCGCCCGAAAAGCTGCCGATCGGCGTGCAGGTCGTGACGGGGCCGTGGCGCGAGGACATTTCGCTCGCGCTCGCCAAGCAGCTCGAGCAGGCGTTCGGCGGCTGGCAGAAACCGGCGCTGTAGCTCACGGCGACGGCGTCATGGGTGGAAAAGACCGTCGTCGCCGGGGACCGCTCGCGAGAGTATTGTCCGCGGGGGTTGCGGCGTTCGTGGTCGCGATTCTTCCCGGCGTCGTCGCCGGGGAGCCGGCTCCGTCGCCCGAAGAGCTCAGCCGTCTCGAGTCCGGCGAGATCGTGCTCCGGTCTCGCGACGTGGCGGGGGCCTCGCTCCCTCACGTGACCGGGATCGCGCTCATCGAGGCTCCGCCCGCGAAGCTCTGGGCGATCGTCTCAGACTGTGCCCGTTTCAAGGAGACGATGCCGCGGACGCTCGAGAGCCAAGAGCTCGAGCGAAACGGCGACCACATTCGCTGCCGCGTGCTCGTCGACATGCCGTTCCCGTTCTCGGACCTCACCGCCGAGACCGAGGCGGTGCACACGATCTCGCCCGACGGATCGTTCAAGCGAGCGTGGACGCATCGCGGCGGTGACTTCCGCGCGAACCAAGGCAGCTGGACGTTGGTTCCGATCCGCTCCGGAGCGGCGACGCTCGCGACGTACGAGGCGCTGATGGAGCCGAACGTGCCGATCCCGAATTGGATCCTCCGGCAAGCTCAGCAGGTGACTCTGCCGAGCATGCTGGAAGGACTCCGCAAGCAGGCCGTCACCAACAAGTGAGGCCTCCGTCGACGTAGACGACGGAGCCGTTCGTGTAGCTCGCCGCGGGCGAGACGAGTGAGAGGAGCGCGGGACGGAGCTCCTCCCCGCGGCCGAGGCGGCCGAGTGGGATCGTCTCGAGCACGCGTTCCTTCACCCCGGGTTTTTCGAAGTCCTTGTCGTTGAGCTCGGTCGGAAAAAAGCCCGGCGCGAGCGTGTTCACGCGGATGCCGCGCGCGCCCCACTCGACCGCGAGCTGGCGGCCGAGGTTCGCGATGCCCGCCTTTGCCGCGGCGTACGCGGCGAAGCCGGGCGCGGCGCCGGCGACGAGCCCGTTCACGGAACCGACGTTCACGATCACGCCGGTTGCCTTCGCGGCGAAGCGCGCATTCGCGAATTCGCGGCACAGCGCGAACACCGCGTTCAAGTCGAGATCGATCGTCTTCCGCCAGCGCTCGAGGCTGATCCGCTCGGCGCGGATCGGATCGAAGATGCCCGCGTTGTTGACGAGGATGTCGACGGGGCCGAGCGCCTCCTCGCAACGCCGATAGAGCGCGGGGATCTCCTCGAGCGCGCCGAGGTCGCCGGGCACGATCGCCACGCGGACACCGTGGTCCGTCGCGAGCTTCGCGGCGAGCTCGCGCAGGCGCTCCTCGCGCCGCGCGACGAGCACGACGTCGGCGCCGGCGAGCGCGAGCGTTTCGGCGAACTCGATGCCGAGGCCGCTCGAGGCCCCGGTCACGATCGCGCGCCGGCCGCGGAGCGAAAACAGATCCTCGAGCGTCATGAAGAGGGGGTCCTACCCCATCGAAAGATCCCCATCCAGATCTCGCCCCGAAGGGGCGAGCGTGGCAGAAATCCCGCGATGGACTTCACGCTTTCCGACGAGGAGCGCGAGTTCTCGACGACGATCCGGCGCTTCGCGCTCGAGCGCCTGTTGCCGGAATACTCCCGCTGGGATCGCGGCGAGCCGTTTCCTCGCGAGCGGATTCACGAGCTCGCGGAGCTCGGCATCATGAGCCTCCGCGTGCCGGAGGAATACGGCGGGATGGGCGCGTCCTCGGTGATGTGCGGCATCGCCGCCGAGGAGCTCGCGCGCGGCGACTACAACACGACGCTCTTCCTGCAGATCGGCACGATCACGACCGAGATCCTCGCCGGCCAGGCATCGCCCGCCGTCCGGCAGGAGTGGATGCCACGCATCGCGAGTGGCGACGCGGTGATGGCGCTCGCGCTGACGGAGCCGGACGCCGGCTCCGACGCCGCGGCGATCACGACCCGCGCGCGGCGCGACGGCGACGAGTGGGTCATCAGCGGCGAGAAAGCGTCGATCACGTTCGCGGGCTTCGCCGACGCGGCAATCGTGATCGCGCGCACGACGGAGGAGGGCGGGGCGAAGGGATTGGGCGCGGTACTCGTGCCGCTCGATCGTCCGGGAATTTCGCGCACCGTCTACTCGAGCTCCGGCGAGCGCCTGAGCCAGCGCGGCTCGCTCGTCTTCGACGACGTGCGCGTGCCGCTCGACCACATGCTGGGCGACGAGCGCTCGGGGTTCCTGCGCGCGATGGAAGCGTTCGACTACAACCGCGCGGTCATCGCGCTCTGCTGCGTCGGCGCCGCCCTGCAAACGATCGACGAGACCATCGCGTATACGAAGATCCGGAAGACGTTCGGCAAGCCGCTCGCGATGCGCGAGGGTGTCGCCTTCCAGATCGCCGAGCACCTGACGATGGTCGAGGCGGCACGGCTCCTCGCCTATCAGTGCCTTGCGCGCCGCGATCGCGGGCTCCCGCATACGCGCGAGTCGGCGATGTCGAAGTGGCTCGGGCCGAAGGCCTCCGCGGATGCGATCCACGCCTGCATCATCCTTCACGGCTGGATCGGCTACGGCAAAGAGCTGCCGCTCGAGCAGCGGCTGCGCGACGTGATCGGTCTCGAGATCGGCGACGGCACGCCGGAGATCATGAAGGGCATCGTCGCGCGCGAAGTGTTCGGGCGGGAGTTCGTGTCCTACCGCTAGGCTCCTCGATGGCCGAGCTCACGATTCGCCCCGCCGCCGAGGCGGACGTGCCGCTCCTGCTTCGGCTGATCCGCGCGCTCGCGGAGTACGAGAAGCTCACGCACGAGGTCGTCGCCACGGAGGCTTCGATTCGCGACGGGCTCTTCGGACCGCGACGCGTCGCCGAAGCGATCGTCGCGCATCTCGGCGAGGAGCCGGTCGGCTTCGCGCTCTTCTTTTCTACGTTCTCCACGTTTCTTGGCGCTCCGGGGATCTACCTCGAAGATCTCTTCGTCGAGGAGCGCTGGCGCGGGCGCAGCTTCGGTAAGCGGCTGCTCGCGCACCTCGCGGGAATCGCGGTCGAGCGCGGCTGCGGGCGGCTCGAATGGTCGGTCCTCGACTGGAACGAGCCGGCGCTCCGCTTCTACCGTTCGCTCGGCGCGGGCCCGAACGCAGGATGGACCGTCTACCGTCTCACCGGCGCGCCGCTCGCGGCTCTCGCGCGCTCGCGTTTGTGATAGTGGCCCCGCGCATGCCGATCGTACGCACGCTCCTCACCGCCTGCATCCTCGCCGCTCTCGCCGCTTGCGCGTCGACCGCCGAGCCGACCAAGTTTCCCGCGCCGGTCACGAAGCTCATCAGCGCCGAGACGTTCCCGATGGAAGCCGGAGGCTTCGAGCGCGGTGAGGTCATCGCCTACGCGCCGGGAATGAAGCAGCTCTCGGCCGAATACAGTCTCCTCGCCGACGGTCTGCAGATCGCCGCGACGATCGACTTCACGCCGCACGAGGCGGGCAAGACCGATCTCGCCGAGCGGTTCAAGGAAGAGAAGGTCGCGGTCGAAAAGTATTACATCGGCGCACGCTGGCAGAAGCAGGAAGAGATCCAGCTCGAGAAGAAGGGCGCGACCTTCAAGGCGCTCAAAGCCGGTTATGAGTTCGAGGGCATGTTCCGCGGCCAGCGCCAGCAGGTCTACGCGGAGCTGTTCCTCTGGTCGCACGGCGACCGTTGGGTGAAGCTCCGGATCATGGCGCCGTCGTGGCAGCGGAAGAAGCTTGCACCGAAGGCGAGCGAGCTCCTCGCCGACGTCGACTGGACCGCTTAAGTACGGGCAGCGGCGCCGCGGCGCCCGAAGTGAAGATAGAGCGAGAGCGCCACGTAGTAGACGAGGAAGAGGCTCGACGCGTAGAGGAGCATCGGGCTCCTCTCCGGTAACGCGAAGACGGCCGGGAGCAGCATGATCCCCCAGATGACCGCGAGCGTGATCGTCAGCGGCCGCAGGAACGGCTGGCGGGACGGATAGACGTAGCCGATCGGCACGAACACGAGGATCGAGAGCACCACGAGCGCCGCGGCCGTGGCGCCGGGTGAGAGGTCGAGCCCGTACGCGTAGAAGACGAACACGTTCCAGTACGAAGGAAACCCCGTGAAGAAGAAGTCATCGGTCTTCGCGCCGACGTTGCAGAAGCCGTACGCGCTCGCGAGGAGCGGCGCGGCAGCGATCCACATCGCCCAGTCTTCCGGGAGCATGCCGCGGTCGACCGCGAAGAAGATCGGGACCACGACGTAGTTCAAATAGTCGACGACGTCGTCGAGGCGGGCGCCGTCGAATTCCGGCACGACTTCCTTCACGCGCGCGGCGCGCGCGAGCGCTCCGTCCGTCGAGTCGATGACGATCGACAAGGCCATCCAAAGGAACGCCTCGCTGACGTCGCCGCGGATCGTCGCGAAGATCGTGAGGAGCGCGATCGGCGCGCCGAGCGCCGTGTAGAGATGGACGCTCCACGCGAGGAAACGTTCGCGCGGAGTGCCGGTCACGAGGCGAAGCTCTCGATCAGGTCGGCGACGGCTTCCGGCGCTTCCATCGGAAAGAGGTGACCGGTCGCCGGCACGGTGGCGAGGCGCCCGTCGCGGAGGTTGGCGACGGCCGACTCGGCGTCGCGCGCGGAGAACGTGTCGCTGTGCTCGCCGCGAACGACGAGCGTCGGCGCCTGGATGCCGAGAAGGAGATCGGCCCCGATGAAGTCGATCGCCATCGAGAAGACCTTCGCCTCGATCTCCGGCCGGCACTTGAGCCGGATCTCGCCTTCGCCGGTCGGCTCGAAACCGTACTCGACATATTTTCTTAGAACGTCGGGACGCCATGCCGCGAACGGCGGGCGCGAGCCGTAGCTCGCGATCACGGCCTCGACGTCGGGCCACGTCGCGCGCCGGCGGCGTGCGGCGTCCGCCATCGGGTTGCGTTCGATGGTGATGTTCCTGAACTCGCGCGGCAGCAGGATCGGATCGAGCAGCACGGCGCGCGAGAACGTTTCCGGATGCGCGGCCGCGACGCCCGCGACCGTCGTCCCGCCGAGCGAGTGCCCGACGCCGATCGCGCCGCGGAGACCGAGCGCTTCGACGAGCGCGGCGAGATCGCCGACGAAGCCCTGCCAGCGATAGCCGTCGATCGGCTTGTCGCTGTCGCCGTGGCCGCGGCCATCGAGAGCGACCACGCGGAAGCGTCGCGCGAGACGGCGCGCGATCGCGTCGTAGACTCGGGCATGGAACCCCGTCGCGTGGTGGATCACGACCGCCGGCCCGCTGCCGCCCCAGTCGACGACGTGCAGGCGAAGGTCGTTCACCGGAACGAAGAGGTCGCGCGGCGCCGTGCTCACGGGTGCAGTCCTAGCGGCCGGCATCCGCCGTCGCAACGCGGGCTTCCTCGCGCCCTTTCCCTTCCGGGGTCGAACGGCTAATCACCTGGGGACGAGTGCGGAAACGAATCGGCCTCACGCTTTCCGGGGCGCTGCTCCTCGCCGCTCAGCTCGTCTCCGCCGAAGAACCGGTCCGGATTCGCGAGATCCACATCGAGCGCGAAGACGTCTTCTCCTCCGAGGAGAAGCTCGACAACGTGCCCGGGCTTCCGGACCTCACGTTCATCTTCGAGGCCGCGAACTTCCTCCATCTCGAGACGCGCGAGCACGTCGTTCGCCGTGAGCTCCTCTTCGAAGAGGGCGACGTCGTCGATCCGGAGAAGATCGCCGAGTCGGAGCGCAACATCCGCAGCCTCCCGTTCCTGCGGGGCGTGCGAATCCTCACACGCCCCGTCTCTCCCGGCGTCGTCGACATCTTCGTGTTCACGCGCGACACGTGGACGACCGAGCCGCGGCTCTCGTTCTCGCGCGGCGGCGGCGACAGCAAGGAAGAGTACGGTATCGTCGAGAAGAACCTCTTCGGCCTCGGCAAGCGGATCGTGCTCCGCTATCGCAGCGAGCTCGATCGGAGCTCGAACCAGGCGCTCTACGACGATCCGCGCGTGCTCGGCTCGCGTTTCCGCTTCGCGGGCAACTACGAGGACACGAGCGACGGCCGCGTCGCCCAGACGCTCGTCGACTATCCCTTCTACTCGCTCGATACGCCCTGGGCGGGGAGCGTCCGCTATTCCTCGATTCGCGAGCGGCAGCGGATCTTCGGCACGGGCGAGGAGGTGCTCGCGCGCTTCAAGCACGAGCAGGAGCTCATCGAGGGACGCTTCGGAGGCCTGATCTCGAACCGCGACGATCGCATCATCCATCGTGGCGGTGTCTTCTATCGCTGGCTCGAAGACCGCTTTCCCGGTGGCGCGATCGGCCCGGAGCCCGAGCTCGAGCCTACGAACCGGAAGGAAAGCATGCCGGGCCTCTTCTACCAGCGGCAGACCGTGAGCTTCGTGAAGGAGCGCCACCTGAACCTCTTCGACAAGGTGGAGGACCTGAACCTCGGCAACGTCTTCAACGGCGAGGTCGGGTATTCTGCGCAGGCGCTCGGCGCGCGGCTCGACGAGCCGATCGGCGCGATCTCCGACCGCCAGGGCTTCGACCTCGGCCCCGGCCAGAAAGCGTTCGTCTTCGCGCTCGTCTCCAGCCGCTACGAGGGCGGCAACCTGCAGAATGCGGTCGCCGAGATCGAAGGCATCTCCTTCAACAAGTTCGACCTCGGTCTCGAGCACACGCTCGTCACGCGCGTGAAGTTCGACTACGGCAAGAACCTCGACCGTGACACGCAGCTCTTTCTCGGTAACGACAACGGGCTTCGTGGCTTTCCGAACCGCGAGTTCGTCGGTGCGCGCCGGTTCATCTTCAACATCGAAGACCGCGTGTTCTTCGTGAACGACCTGTTTCACCTCATCTCGCTCGGCGCGGTGATGTTTTTCGACTCCGGATACGTGTGGGAGCGAGGCGACGATGGGAGCCCGCGCGATCTCGTCGCGAGCGCGGGCATCGGGCTCCGCATCGGCATCCCGCGCGCGGCCGGCGAGAAAGTGTTCCGCATCGACCTGGCGATCCCGCTGACGGCGAACGGCGGCCGCCAATGGGAGCCCGCGCTCTCGTTCGGCTCCGGCCAGGCGTTCACGCAGTTCGTCGGGCCGTTCGACCTCCAGACGTCGAGCGGCGACTAACCGGGTGGGACGCGCCCGTCGGCATCTTTCGACGTGGCTCGCTAGATTGTCGACGCCGCCGGAAACGTCCCCGTCGCGGCCATAACGCTTCGCGTTCTGTCCGCTAGCGAGGGCAATCCGGGAAGAGCATGGTGAGCGCGCCACCCGCGCTCATCACGCCCGCTTGCTTGCCCGCGAGCGCGCCCGTGCCGAAGTAGAGATCGAGGCGTCCGGGGCCGGTGATCGCGGCACCCGTGTCCTGCACGACGACGAGGCGCCGCGCGGGCAGCGCGCCGGCGAAGCGGCCGTCGCCGGTGACGAGCGGGGAGGCGGTCTCGAGCCAGGCGAGCGTGCCGAGCGGGTAGCGCGTCGGATCGGCGGCGACGGAGCGGCCCGCGGTGAGTGGTGCGCCGAGCGCGCCGACCGGCGCCCCGGCGTCGACCGGGCGGAAGAAGATATATCGCTCGTTGCGATACATGACGTCCGTCGCGCGCTTCGGATGTCGGCGAAGCCAGTTCTGAATGCCTTGCGCGGTCGCTGCGCCGGAGGCGAGCGCGCCCTCGTCGAGAAGCACGCGGCCGATGCTCGTGTAGGGGCGGCCGTTGCTCGCGGCGAAGCCCACGCGCTGCGCGGAGCCGTCCGGGAAGCGGAGCAAGCCGGAGCCCTGGATGTGGAGGAAGAAGACGTCGACCGGATCCTTCAGCCAGGCGAGCTCCAGGTTTCGGCCGGCGAGCTTCCTTCGCCCGTCGATCTCGCGGCGTGCGAGATACGGCGCGAGGTGCTCGTTCTCGAGGCGGCCGAAGATCTTCCGACCGGCCGCGTCCGCGACGAAGTCGGCGAGCGGGACCTCGACGAGGTCGCCGGGCCGCCGATAGATCGGCACGTCGAAGCCCGGCGCGCGGCGGCGGCGCGCTTCGAGGACGGGCTCGTAGTATCCGGTGACGAGGAGCCCGTCGGCGCGCCCGCGCGAGCGGTAGAAGCGGAAGCGCTCGCGGAGGACCGGCGCGAGATGCTCGCCGCGGATCGCGCGCGCGCGGAGGTCGGTGTAGGCGGCCGTGAGCGCAGCGCGCGGGCAGGTGCCGTCGCCGAACCGGATCGTCTCGCCCGCCGACCGCGCGGCAAGCGCCTCGATCGTGGTGCCGAGCACCTCGACGAGCGAGGTGCGCTCGAGATCCTCGTCGAGCGAGCCGAGCGACTCGGGCTCGATGCGGACGAGATCGTCGTCGATCGCGAGCGGCAGCCCGGAGTGCGGCGTCGGCTCGGGCGGTGGCGCGGGGGCCGGAGTCGAGCTCGGCGTCGGGGGCGTGGGCGGCGGAGCGGAGGAGGAGCAGGCGAAGAGAACGAGGACGAAGAGAAGGAGAGCCTTGAGCGTCTCCCCCTCACTCGCCCTTCGGGCGGTCTCTCCCCAACGGGGAGAGACGGGGATCACGTCGTGCTGGCCGCGCGTTGCGCGGCGGAGACTGCGGCGCCGGGCTCACAGCGGCCCGGCATCATCGCTTCGAGCGCGGAGAGGAGCCCGAGCACTTTGCCGATGCGGCTCGACTCGCCCATCAGGCCGATCCGCCAGATCTTGCCCTTGAACGGGCCGAGACCCCCGCCGACCTCGATGCCGGTCTCTTCGAGGAGACGGCGGCGGAGCGGTGCTTCCTCGACGCCTTCCGGAAGCTTCACGCTGTTCAGCATCGGCAGCCGACGCGCGGGCTCGACCACGAACTCGAAGCCGAGCGCCTCGAGCCCCGCGGCGAGCGCGAGATGGTTCCGGCGATGCCGCGCGAACCGCGCCGGCAACCCCTCCTCGAGCACGATCTTCAAAGCCTCGGCGAGCGCGTAGCTCATCGAGATCGGCGCGGTGTGGTGGTAGACGCGCTCCGCGCCCCAGTACTTCTCGATCATCGACACATCGAGGTACCAGCTCACGACCTTCGTCTTTCGCGCGCGGATCACCTCGCGCGCGCGGTCGGAGAACGTCACCGGAGAAAGACCGGGCGGGCAGGAGAGGCACTTCTGCGTGCCGCTGTAGCAGGCGTCGACGCCCCACGCGTCGATTCGCACGGGGAGGCCGCCGAGCGACGTCACGGTGTCGACGACGAGGAGCGCGCCGGACTCGCGGACGACGGGGGCGATGTCTTCGACCGGGCTGAGCGCGCCGGTCGACGTCTCGGCGTGGACGAGCGCGACGAGCTTCGGCTTCGGCGCGTCGGCGAGCGCCTTCCGCACGTCGTCCGGAGATACGGCTCGTCCCCAGGGAATGTCGACGGCGACGACTTTCGCTCCGCAACGCTCGGCGATGTCGGTCATGCGCCGCCCGAACTCGCCGTTCACGCAGACGACCGCCGTGTCGCCGGGCTCGAGCAAATTCACGAGACACGCTTCCATCCCCGCGCTGCCGGTGCCGGAGACGGGGAACGTGAGCTCGTTTTTCGTCTCGAAGACCTCGCGGAGCATGCGCTTCAGATCGTCCATCAGCGCGAGGAATTCCGGGTCGAGATGCCCGACGAGCGGACGCGCGAGCGCGGCGAGCACACGCGGATGCACGTCGCTCGGTCCGGGGCCGAGAAGCGTTCGTATGGGCAGAGCGTTCGGCACGTTTTCCGTTTATGCTACGGGCGCGCGTTGAACCAGATGCCGATCGCGGATTCGATACTGGATTCCTTCGAGCGCATCGTCGGCGCCGAGGGAGTCTTGCGGAGCGGCCCCGAGCTCCTCGTCTACGAGTGCGACGGCTTCACGCTCGAGCGGAGCCGGCCGGAAGTCATCGTGCTGCCGCGCTCGACGGACGAGGTCGCCGCGATCGTGCGGCTCCTCCACCGCCACGACCTCCGCTTCGTGCCGCGCGGCGCCGGCACCGGCCTCTCGGGTGGGTGCTTGCCCGTCAACGCGCCGGTCGTTCTCTCGCTCGCGCGGATGACGCGGATCCTGAACGTCGACGCAGAGAATTGCGTCGCGCATGTCGAAGCAGGCGTGGTGAACCGCGATCTCTCGACCGCCGTCGCGCATCTCGGGCTCCACTACGCGCCGGATCCGTCGAGCCAGCCCGCGTGCACGATCGGCGGCAACGTCGCCGAGAATTCCGGCGGGCCGCACACGCTGAAGTACGGCGTGACGACGAACCACGTGCTCGCGGCGACGCTCGTGCTCGCCGACGGGCAGATCGTCGAGCTCGGCAGCCGCGTCGACGATGCGCCGGGCTACGATCTCCGCGGCGTGACGGTCGGCTCGGAAGGCACCTTCGGCCTCGTCACCGAGGTGCGCGTCCGCCTGACGCCGCTCCCCGAGGGGGCGCGCACGTTCCTCGCGATCTTCGACCGCGTCGACGACGCGAGCGAGGCGGTCACCGGCATCATCGCCGCGGGCATCGTTCCGGCCGCGCTCGAGATGATGGACGGCCTCATGGTGAGCGCGGTCGAGGCCGCCTACCACTTCGGCTTTCCGACCGATGCGGAGGCGGTGCTGATCATCGAGATCGACGGGCTCGTCGCCGGCTTCGATCGCCAGACCGAGCGCATCCGGGAGATCTGCCGCGCGCGCGGCGCGCGCGAGGTGCGCGTCGCCGCGAACGAGGCGGAGCGCGCGCTGCTCTGGAAGAGCCGCAAGCGCGCGTTCGGTGCGGTCGGGCGGCTCGCGCCGAACTACTGCACGCAGGACGGCGTCGTGCCGCGCACGAAGGTGCCGGAGATCCTCAGGCGAATCCGCGCGATCGGCGAGCGTTACGGGCTTCGGATCGCCAACGTGTTCCATGCGGGCGACGGCAACATCCACCCGATCCTCCTCTACGACGAGCGCGATGCGGGACAGCGCGACCGCGTGCTCGCGGCCGGGCGCGAGATCCTCACCGCGTGCGTCGAG
>CAWBOU010000034.1:0-87506 GCA_963790365.1 uncultured delta proteobacterium | reverse complement strand
AGGGTACCGTCCTCGGGGTGATCGGTCACAACGGCGCCGGCAAGAGCACCCTCTTGCGCCTGCTTTGCGGCCTCGGCCGGCCGACTACGGGGCGGATTGCGTCGCTCGGACACGTGAGCGGCCTCCTCGAGCTCGGGGGTGGCTTCCATCGCGATTTGAGTGGACGCGACAACCTCGTCACCGCGGGCCTCCTTGCCGGTCTCAGCGCCCGCGAAGTGCGCGCTCGTCAGGCCGAGATCATCGCCTTCGCCGAGCTCGAGGACGTCATCGACCAACCGGTGCGCACGTATTCGAGCGGGATGCACCTCCGTCTCGCCTTCGCCGCCGCGGTCTCGTTCGACCCGACCATCCTGGTCATCGACGAGGTTCTGGCCGTCGGCGATTCGCGGTTCCAGGCAAAGTGTCTGCAGCGCATCGCCGAGTTCCGAGCCGCGGGCAAGACCCTGGTTCTCGCCTCGCACGTTCCGCACTATCTGATCGAGCTGTGCGACGAGGTCATCGTGCTCGACGAAGGACGGCTCGTGATGCGCGACGAGCCACGCTCCGCCCTGCACTCCTACGACATCCTCATGCAGGAACGGACGGAACGACGGGCGCGTCAGCTCGAGTCGGCGAGCGGCGCGCCTAGCTCGGCTGCACTCGCGGGCAATCGGCTCGGCACCCAGGAAGCGACGATCGAGACCTTCGTCCTGTGCGACGCCACGGGACGACCCGCGACCGCGGTGCGCACCGGGGCGAGCTTGACGATCGAGCTGTCCTACCGCCTGGCGAAGCCGCTCCCTGATCTCGCGGTGAGCGTTGGTCTCTCGAACGTCGCGCACGGCAAGTGTTTCGAGAGCTTCGTTCCCTCGGCGAACGCCGTCTTCGGACCGATCGGGGAGAGCGGCGTGCTGCGTTGCGAGCTCGGCGAGCTGCCGCTCCTTCCGGGTCGCTATTACGTCGATGTCGGCCTCTACCCACCCGACTGCGAGTTCATCTACGACTATCACTGGCAAATGCATCCGCTGGACGTCGAGGGCGACGACGACCCGCGCGCACGACGTTCGGGCGTAGTGTCGTTGCGGCCCGTGTGGTCGCGAGCGGGAGGGCGATGATGACCAGTGCGGAACCGCCGGGCGGCTCAGCCGGTAAAGAAGCCGCCGTTCGGCGACAACCACTGCGCGGTGTAGAAGGAGCTCTCGTCCGAGGCGAGAAAGAGTGCGGTGTACGCGACCTCCTCTGCTCGCCCGATCCGCTGGAGCGGCGTCTGCATCGCCATCATCTGCTTGATCAGCGGCGAGATCGGCGCTGCGAGCGGCGTATCGATTGCGCCCGGGCAGATCGCGTTGATGCGGATGTTGCGCGAGCCGCACTCGATGCCGACCGATTTGACGAGCCCGAGCACTCCCGCTTTCGAGGCCGAGTAGTGCGCGCCGGCGATCCCACCCATCAGTCCCGCGATGCTCGAGATGCACACGATGGAGCCGCCGTTCTGCCGGCTCATCGGCCGGAGCGCGGCGCGCACGCAATAGAAGGTGCCGTTCAAGTTGATGTCGATCACCCGGTGCCAATCTGCGTCCGGCATCTCCCGCGTGATGTCGATGTGCGCTCCCTCCGCGACCTTCGCTTCGGCCATGCGATTGAAGGCCTCCATCCGCTCGGGGGATGACTCGGCGATCCCGGCGCTCGTGACGACGACGTCGAGCCGGCCGTAGCGGTCTTCGATCTCCGCGAACAGGCGCTCGACCTGGTCGACCTTCGACACGTCCGTTGCGATCGCGACGCCTGGCCCCGCGAGCTCGGCTGCGGTGCTCTTCGCCGCGGCCTCGTTGATGTCGCTGACGATGACCGTCGCTCCCTCGCGCGCGAAGAGAAGCGAGGTGGCCTTGCCGATTCCCGACGCGCCGCCGGTGACGAGCGCGACTTTGTCTTGCGAGCCTCGTGCTCATGCCGCGTTCTCCCGGTTCCCGTCGACGAGATCGCGGAGCGCGGGCATCACTTCCGCGGCGAACTTCCGTTGGCTTCGCTCGGCGACGTCATAGGGCATCCCCGCGACGTTGAAGATGACATTCAGCGAGAACTCGCCGAGGACTTCCTTCCAGCGCGCGTACTTCGGCAGGATCGCGCCCGGCGTCCCCCAGCTCTGCGAATCGCGATAGGCGCGCGCGGCGAGCTCCAATCCGGCCGCGCGGATCATCGCCGCGCTCTCTTCGTAGGCCTGGTAGCCCTTGATGTCCCGGAAGTGCGTGCCCGCGAAGTCGTAGTGCTTGACGACGGAGAGGAAGTACCGCGCGATGTGGCGCTCGGCCATTTCCTCGGCTTCGTCCATGCTGTCGCCGCAGTAGACGACGTCGGTCAAGATCGGCGGCGGTGCGGCGCGACCGTATCGCTCCTGGAAGAGCTTCCGGTAGCGCTCGATCTCCGGCGCGTGGAGCGTGATGTCCTTCTGCACGAAGGTCGTCATCGCCGCACCGAGCGCGACCGCGACGTCGACCGACTCGGGCGAGATCGCGACGCAGAAGAGCCGATCCCGGATCGGGCGGGTCGGCTTCGGCCGAACGGTCGCGCGCGGCTGCTTGTAGAACTTCCCGTTGCCTTCCACGATGCCGGTCTCGAGACCTCTGACGATCATCGGCGCGGCCTCGTCGAAGCGCTCGCGCGCTTCCTCCATCGGGATGCCGAATTGCTCGTATTCCATCCGCGCGAGGCCGCGGCCGAGGCCGAGCACCATGCGGCCGCCGCTCATGTGGTCCAGCATCGTGAGCTTCTCGACGACGCGCAGCGGATCGTTCCACGGGACGATGACCGCGCCGGTCGCGAGCTTCACGCGCTTGGTCCTCCCCGCGAGGTAACAGAGTGCCGCGACGTTGTCGGGGCACATCGAGTAGTCGTCGAAGTGATGCTCCGGGATGCAGAGCGAATCGAATCCTAGCTCCTCGCCGCGCTCGAGAAGCCGGAGCTCCTCGACGAACATCTCTTCGTCGGTCAGGTTCTCGTGCCAGTTCTGAAAGCCCGCGAACAATCCGATCTCCATCGAATGCTCCTCCGCTTTGCTTGACGGCTTCCGGAAACGGAGTCTACGCTCCGTTTCTGGGATCGTGTCAAGGGAACGAAAGCGGACCGAGCCGAAGTCCCGGCGCCTCGACGCCGTCCGCAATCGCGGGCGCGTGCTCGATGCGGCGCGGCAGGTCTTCGCCGATCACGGCATCGACGTTCCCGTCGATGCCGTGGCGGAGCGCGCGGGCGTCGGCGTCGGCACGGTGTTCCGGCACTACCCGACGAAGGACGCGCTGCTCGCAGCGGTGATCGAGCGGAGCTTCGAGGAGCTCGCCGATGCCGCCGAATCGGCGGCGCGGGAGAAGGACGCGGACGCTGCGTTCGCGGGATTCGTGCGTCACATCGCCGGCGTCATAGCGCAAAACCGCGCGCTCGTCGTGATGGCGCGCTCGCGTGTGGCCGATCGGCATCGCTACCGGCCGGAGGAGGCACGCCTCTTCCGCGCCGTCGATCGCCTCGTCCGCGCGGCGCAGAAGGCGGGCGCCGTTCGACCCGGCATCACCGCGGAGGACGTGGCGGCGCTCCTCTCGGGCATCGGCGATGCCGCGTTCCCCGTCGTGACGAACGCGTCTCGCGCCGGAGGATGGGAGCGGTACCTGTCGGTGGTGCTCGACGGCCTGCGCCCCCCGCCGCGATGATCGCGATAGCGGCGCACGTCGGCTTCGGTCCGACCCTCAGTCGCAGGAGCCGCCGCCGAAATCCAGCCAGCGGTTTCGCGCCGCGCACGCGCGCCTCAGGAGATCGATCGCGTCCTCGGGCAGGAGGAATCCCGACGCGACCGCGGCGTTCGTCTTCTTCACCATCCGCGCGTAGTAGTTGGCGTGCGTCGGGTAGCGGAGAAGCAGCTCGAGCTCGGTGAACGGGACCGTGACGCCGCCGAGCTCGCACGCCGTCGAGACGTAACGCGCGACCGGGACGTCGATCGGCGGGAGGCGGATGCCGCCGAGCGCGTTACCGTCCGCGTCGCGAGCGAGGGACGTGCCGGAGAAACGGAAGCGCGGGCCCGTCGGCGGCGGCGTTCCGTCGGCGACCCAGCGGTTCAGGTAGTGGAGAGCTGCCGACACGGCATACCGCATGGGGAATGCCGCGCCGGCGACGACGCAGATCGCGTGCAGGGGATGAAGCTGTTCTCCGTAGTTGCCGGCCGCGCGGTCGAGCTTCTCGGAGTCGGCTCGCGAGCGCTTGGGCACGCCGAGCCAGCGCGGTCCGCTGCCGAGGACCTGCGCGTAGCCGATCCAGAAATCGGAATGCGCGGTGCCGGCGACCTCCCAGAGCCGGTAGTTGTTCGTAGACGTCGGATTCGCGCGCGTCGCCTCGCGATCGCTCAGGAGATGCAGCACCGGCGAATCGGGACCTTCCGCGCCGTGGTCCTTGCTGCCGCCGCCGTGGATCAAGAAGGCGTCGATCACGCCGACTTTCCGGTGCTCGTCTCGGACGTAACGGTCGAGGCGTCCCGCCGACTGCGACTGACCCGCGGCGATGAGTCGCCGCGGCCCCGGCATTCCGCCGAGCGGGTCGATCCCCATGGGCGACTTCAGCGCCTGCGCGACCTGCGAGTAGATGTTGTCCGCGTAGTCGTCGCCGGGGTGGGAAAGCGCGGCGTAGCGAACGGGATCCCAGGTCTTCGGCGTCAAGAGCGGCACGGGACTGATGCCGGCCGCTTGCGCGCTCACGTGCACCCAGGCCCAGCCCTCGCGGAGGAGGAGCTCGCGCGCTTCCAAGCTGTCGACCGGATTCTCGAACTGCGCGGTCACGTTGACCCAGTCGAGGAGCACCGCGCCGTTCCAGTCTTCTGGGTCGGAAGGGCGCGTGACGATGATGCGCGTGGTGTACGGCGCGCTCGAAGTGCGTTCGACGTTCTCGGCGGTGCCGGAGAGGAAGTACTCGTGCTCTTCGTAGCCGGCCTCCGAGAGGTCCCACCAGCTGTCCCAGAGCGGATAGCCGCGGATTCCGGCGGGGGGAATCGTGACGGTCGGGTTCGCCGCGGCCGCCCGCGCCGTGCCGGGTGCGGTGAGCACGGCGATCAGAAACGCCAGCGCGAGCAAACCTCTTCCCATCGGTTTCCCGTTCCTCTCTCTGAGACTAGGGCCCCACGCACTCGGCGTTGACGGCGGCGGGATACGGGTGCGCGGTGAACCCAGCCCGGCGCGCGCCCTCCGCGACGAGCTTCGCCGCGTAACCGGTCGGGTTCGGCGGCATCACGAACTGACGGCTCCTCGGCGCTTGCGCGAGCGTCGCGGCCGGCATCCGATTCACGTCGCCCTGCACGCCGACGCGGTATTCGACCTCGTCGTAGAAGATCCGCAGGCGCCAGGCGAGCTCTTCGTAGTCGTCGAGCGGCAGGAAATTCAGAAAATCGTTCGTCGGCGCGTCGCCGCAGTCCGAGAAGGGCGCGCCGGCATAGATGCGCGGCGGGCTCACGTTGAACGCACCGAGGAGGGCGTCGATCGCCTCCGCGCACCCGGCCTCCGCCGCGCCCGGGTCGAGATCCTCCGGCGGCCCGGGAATGAAGCGATCCCCGAGCGTCCGAAGGCAGGCGAGCTCCTCCGCGCCGAGAAAGCCGGCGCTGGCGCCGTCGGCGGCGAGGGGCACGACCACGGCGCGCGTGCTCGAGTCTCCGAGGCCGATCGGCGCGATCGCGGCCGCGGCCAAGGAACCGCCGCGCCGCAACACCTCGCGGCGTGTCAGGTGCGAATCGGCACGCGCGTCCGAACGGCGCTCGTCATCCACGGTTCCCCCCCGATCGGTGATGTGACGATGGTCCGCCGAAAACTACACCGTCGGCGCCTGGGAAGGCGAGTTCGAATTGGATTCGGGCCATTCGCATGAGGGCGATCGTGTCTTGACGCCGAATCCGACCCGGGAGGATGCTCCCCGCCACGACTAGGGGGCTCGCCATGGCGAAGCGGACGTTCGTTGTGAACGCACTCTTGACGGTTGCCGGCCTCGTGGCTCTGGGAGTCACCGCCGCTGACGCTGACGAGGGCGCGACGAAAGTGACCGTCTGCCACGTCCGGCCGAGCGGCCCTGCGCACACCATCACCGTCCGCGAAGCTGCGGTGAGCGCGCACCTCGCTCACGGCGATCAGCTCGGGGAATGCGGCAGCGGATGCGTGACGGACACCGACTGCACCACCGAGAACGCGTGCACCTTGGGATCGTGCGAGAACGGCGAATGCGCGTATCTCGTCGTCGACTGTTTCGACCTGGATCCTTGCACAAACGATGCGTGCGACGGAGCCGGCGGATGCACGCACACCCCGACCGAGAGCCCGCCGGAGGCGAGCGAAGTCACCTGCGACGACGAGCTCGACAACGATTGCGACGGCGCGGCCGATGCCGAGGACTCCGACTGCGTGGTCGCGGCAATCGGGTTTGATCCGGCTCCGGCGCTTACTGCGGCGCTCGGTTGCGAGCGGCCTGGCGACTGTCGCGAATCCGGGTCGGCGGTGGGGGACGTTTGCCCTTCGCCCGGCGGGTGGCGATCTGTCGAGCCTCCGTCGCTCCTTTGTTCGCCCGGTGGACTTGGGTAACGCGCGTTCGAGATCGGTTCCGTAGGCTTTCGCCTTTCGTGCCGGGTCTCCGCTTCGCCCGTGCGATCTCGCGTTCGAGGCTGTCGAGACGCTGGGTCAGTCGCTTGCGCTCGGCGTTGGCATGACCGAGCGAAGCCTCCGTCTTCGCGGCTCGAGCATTCGTCTGCTCGAGATCGCGCGCTCTCGCCGCGAGCTCCTCCGCGAGGCGTTTCTGCTCCGCTTTCGCGAGCGTGGCTTCGAGCACGATCAGGCGCGCCGATTTGTCCTCGAAATCTCGCTCGGCAGCGCCGAGCCGCGTGCGCGCATCCGCGATCTCCTCCATCTGGCGCTCGAACGCCTCGGCGTCGGTCGTCCCGCGCGCGATGTCACGATCGAGAGCGTGCTCGGCAAGCTCGCGAGCACGCTCTCGCTCGGCATCGACCTTGTACTCGGCGCGCCTCGCGGCGTCGCGCGCCTCGCCGAGCTCGACCGCGAGCCGACTCGCGTCGACGCGAAGCCCCTCGAGCGCGGTAGCCTGCGGCTCGGCTGGAACCGGCAGAACCGAGAGCGCAACGAAGCCCCATGCGGCGAAACCGCACCGCTGCACCCACCGTTCGACCCTACGAAGGTCGCCGCCCATCCCCGCGACATATGTATCGCCGCGGCGCCTCGGCTTCAAGGGAACTGCGGTGCATCCCGTTTCGCACCGCCGCTTCACTCATCGTCGTGCAGCGTGAGCATCATCGACTCCGGGCACAACGGAGGGATGTCGCTCGCCCTTCTCTTGTTGAGCTTGCCGCGATCGCCGCGCATGCGCTTGAAGTCGCGCCGAAAGATCGCCTTCACCATGCCGACCATCAGCGCCTGGGCGAGGTGGCGGTTGCCGGTCGCGCCCAGGCATTCGTGCTGGCCGTGGCCGAACAGCAGGTACTCGGAGTCGGGACGGTCGGGACGGAATTCGTTCGGCTTCTCGACCGCCTCGTCGTCGAGCGCGGCCGAGGAGATGAGCGCGACGACCAGCGCGCCGGCGGGCACGCGCTTCTCGCGCTTCGTGCCCTCGCCGATCTTCGTGTCGAGCTCGCAGTAGCGGTAGAGGATCGGCGGAAACGGGTTGTAGCGGCCGGCCTCGCGGATGAAGCGCCAGACGCGATCGTCGTCGTTCTCGCGGCAGGCGCGGGTCAAGTCGGCGCGCAGCTCCGCTGACATGTCGAGCAGCGTGCTGATCGCGTCGCCGACGAGACCGATCGTCGGCACCAGCGTGCCGGAGATGATGCCGGCGAGCGTGTCGCGGATGCGGCCGTCCTCGAGGCGTGTCTGCGCATCGCTCTGCAGCGCAAGGAAGCGGCCGAGCAGATCGTCGGGAGGATTCGTCGCCCCGGCGGCGAGCGCTCGTTTGCGCGCCGCGATCGTGCTCTCGAGATGCCGGCCGATCGCCCTCCCGGCGCGCGCCGCCGCGACTACCAGCGGCGTGTCGGTCAGCACCTCGAGGTTGAACATGTAGTACGACGCGGTCTGGAACCCAATGAGCAGCGACGGCCGTGCCGGGTCGGGTTCGGGGACTCCGAAGTAATCGCCGACGAACGCGACCGGCACGACGTTCACCAGCTCGGCGATCGCGTCGATGCGGCCGGGGCCGTGCACCGCCTTGTCGACGATGCGCTCGGAGAGCTCGTCGGCGAAGCGGCGGATGCGCGCGAGATCGCCCGGAGCGATCGCCTGGCGGGCGGCACCGACCTCGTGACGGTATTGCGCGTCGTCGTCCATGCCGAGCAGGAACGGGCCGCCGGTGGCGCGGAACCTCTGGTCGTAGAGCGCGACCGAGAAGTCGCGGTTGCGGGCGAGCACCTCGAGGACGTGATCGCGGCGCGAGACGAGCACGATGCGCGGGAGGTAGCCGAACAGGGTCAGCAGCAGGCTGAGCAGGGGCCGCGGCAATACCGCGACCGGCCACATCCTACGCAGGAGGCGGTACAGCCACCGAAGCGGTTGCTCGAACATCGCTCTCCCTTTCCCGCGAAAAGGTTCCAGGAACCTTTTCCCCTTGCATCGTTGCGGTTGTCGTCGCCGGCGCGGTCGGTCTAATTACCACCACTCACGGTCAACGAGCCACGAATGGCGACCCGTCAGCGCACGCTCACGGTCTTGGCGACCATCCACCAGCGCTTCGAGGCCGAGCTCCGCGCGGTGCTCGGACGGATCGACGGCGACGTGCGCTCGGGCAGGCTCGCCGCCGCCGACCGCGCGTTCTTCCCGTTCGCCGACCTGACCTCGGTGCACTTCGCCCGCATCGTGCTGCTCGACCGCATGGAGGATCACTCCTCGCGCCCGCGGCTGCTGCTGATGACGCTGCAGTTCGACGGCGAGCTCGACGATCAGCTGCTGATGCTGGCGGGAACCGCGAGCGAGGCGCTCGACGCGCTGTTCGGCTGCTGCGAGGGCTATCCTCCCGTCGGCGCGTGCAGCGACGCGCGCATCGCCGACTATCTCCGTCGCCGGCTCCTCGACGCCGGCGCGTTCTACGTCGGCGCGGTCGGAGTGACCGTCGGCGACGTGCACCGCGACGAGCGCATCCGTCAGGCCGTCGAGCGGCTCGCCGACGCGCACGCCGGCGGCAATGGCGCCGATCCCGTCGCGCTCCGCGCCGCGATTCGCAGCGGCCTCGTCGCTGAGGGCCTGATCGCCGCGGACGAGACGCCCGGAAGCGCGCCGCAGCGCATCTTCGACTGGCGACGCGAGGCGCGGCTGCTGCCTCTGCTCGTCGGCTGGCTCGGCGGCTCTTTCCTCGCGGCCTTCCTGCTCCGCCGCTTTCTCGGCCTGCCGGCGCTGCTCGGCTTCTTCGGCACCGCGGCCGCGCTGCTCGGTCTCGCGGTCTGGTACCTGCGCAGGCTCGAGAAGAGCGAGCTGCTCTCCGACTGGCAGCAGCTCGAGCATCGCTGCGACCGCCAGATGCGCATCTTGCTCGCGCGCGAGGACGAGCAGGCGCAGAACCAGATGAACGCGCTCATCGAGGTCAAGGCCGGATGGTTTCGCATGCTGTTGCTGCGCACCCTTCTGCACGCGGTCGACACGCTGGCGCGCCTGCGATTCTACCGGGGATCGCTGTTCGGCATCCGCGGCATCCACTTCGCGCACTGGGTGATCATTCCTGGCGAGCGGCGCCTGCTGTTCGTCAGCAACTACGACGGCGGCTGGGAGAGCTACCTCGACGACTTCATCGGCGGCGGCGCCTCCGGCTTGACGGCGATCTGGAGCAACACCGTCGATTTTCCGCGCACCCAGTGGCTGCTCAAGTGGGGCGCGCAGGCCGAGCACCGCTTCAAGATCGCCGTGCGCGCGAACCAGCTGCCGAGCCAGGTGTGGTACAGCGCCTATCCGGGCCTTTGCGTCGACCGCATCAATCGCCAGCGAGACATCCGCCGCGAAGTGGCGGCGGCGAGAACGGAACGCGGGGGCGCCGAGAAGTTCCTGGCGCTACTGCGTTGAAGAAGTACACCATCGACGTCGGCGACGTGCAGAGCCTGGTGCTCTCCGGTCACGGCAAGCTCGCGGACGCGACCTACCTGCTGCTGTCTCTCGGCGAGGTCGCCTCCGCACGCCGCTGGCTGGCGGCGCTCCCCGTCTCCAGAGGAGCCGACCCGGACGACGTCGAGGCGGTGCACGTGGCATTCACGTGGAGCGGCCTCGGCGCCGCGGGCCTCCACGAGGACGCGCTCGACGAGTTCCCCTCCGAGTTCTGCGAGGGAATGGACGGGAACGAGCACCGCAGCCGCGTGCTCGGCGACGTCGGCGAGAACGCGCCGGCGAATTGGCAGTGGGGCAATGCCGCCGCCGACCAGGCGAGGGGAAGACCGCTGCACGCCGTGCTGATGCTCTACGCCAAGGACGCGGCCGGTCTCGAGGCGCTACTTGCGCGCGAGCGAGCGCGCCTCGACGCCAGCGACATCGTCGCTTGGCACCAGCTCGATAGCCGCATGCTCTACGACGCGGACAAGCGCACGCGCGAGCACTTCGGCTTCGTCGACGGCCTGATGAACCCCGTGGTGCTGCATGACGGCGATCATGAGAACGCGCCGCCGCTGCTTCGCAAGTCGCGCGCCGAGGACGTGCTGCTGCCCGGCGAGTTCCTGCTCGGCTACAGCAACGAGTTCTTCGTCACCCCGGAGTCGCCGACGCTGTCGGGCGCACTCGACCCCGAGGAACGGCTGCGCGTCAAGGACGGCTTCAAGAGCCGGCGCGACGTCGGCCGCAGCGGCACCTACCTCGTGTTCCGCCAGCTCGAGCAGGACGTGCACGCGTTCTGGGAGTACGTCGGCGGACAGGCGCAAAGCGAGCAGGAACGCATCTTGCTCGCCGCGAAGATGGTCGGCCGCTGGCCGAGCGGAGCGCCGCTCATCGAGAACGCCGCCCTGCGCGACTTCGGATTCGAGCAGGAAGACCCGGACGGCCTGCACTGCCCGTTCGGGTCGCACATCCGCCGGGCGAACCCGCGCGATTCGCTGCGCGAGAACGAAGCGGACGCCATCAAGCTCGCCAAGCATCACCGGTTGCTGCGCCGTGGCCGTCCTTACGGCCCGCCGGTCGATCCCTCGATGCTGCCGGAGCGCATCCTCGCGGCGCCGCGCGACGGCGAGCGCCGCGGCCTGCACTTCATCTGCCTCAGCGCAAACCTCGCCCGCCAGTTCGAGTTCGTGCAGCACTCCTGGCTCAACAATCCGGACTTCGACGGCGTGTGGAACGAGGTCGATCCGATCGCCGGCGTGGGACCGCGAGCGACGCGGAACTTCACCGTGCAAGAGGCGCCGCTCCGCCGGCGCCACCGCGAGCTCCCGTCGTTCGTGCGCCTGCGCGGCGGCGCCTACTTCTTCCTGCCGGGCATGAGGCTGCTGAAATACCTCGCAGGCTGATCAAGCTCGAGGTCGCCGATCAGATGTCCCAGGCGACCGGCAGCTCCGGCTCGTAGCTGCAGAACGTTCCCAGGCGCATCGACGACTCGAGGTGGCGCGCGAGCGGCGCGTGCTGCTCGGCGATGCGCGCGATGCTGGCGCGGATGCGAGAGGTCACCGCCTTGCGCATGCGCTCGGCTCCGTCGGCTGCCTTGCGGGTGCGCCCGCCGAGACCGTAGGCGGCGGACAGCTCGCGGGTGATGAAGGACATCTCTGCGCGCAGGCGCGAGGTGCGGCCTTCGTCCCGCCAGCGCGTCGCCTCTTCGAGCTCCTCCTTCAGGTCCTCGAGCCGGCGGCGATACTCGGCCGTCGCCTGTGAGTCGAGCAACTCGCCGGCGTTGCCGGAGAGCGCCGCCTCCGCGACCGGCGACTCGCTCGCTTCGCCCCCGTCCCCGGCTCCGGCGAGCGTCGCCACGTGGATCTCGACGCGCGGTTTGCCGAGCAGCGCCGCGACGTAGTGCAGGCCCTTCGAGTCGCGCAGGCGGATCTGCCGGCCAGCATAGCCGACCATCCAGTAATCACCTTCGCGGCGGAACACGGCGCGCGAATCCGCCGGCACCTCGTCTCTCGCGTCTGCCGGAGTGGGTGCTTCGACCTCCGCCGCCGCGTCGCCGTTCCACAGCACCGCGAATACGCGGTGCGTGCCGGTGAGCCCCTTCAGGGCGAGGTCGCGTCCGGCGTCGAAGCGGAAGTCGCCGAGGTCGGCGGCGAGATCGCGCACCACCGAGGAGGCGAGGATCTCGCCGCCCTTCGCCTGCGCGGCGATGCGCGAGGCGAGGATCACCGCTTTGCCGAAGAACTTCTTGCCCTCGCGGAGCGGCTCGCCGGTGTGGAAGCCCATGCGCACGCGCAGCGGATGATCCGGGTGCGCCGCGCCGTAGTCGACGAGATCGCGCTGGATCGCCACGGCGCAGCGCAGGCCGGCGGCGGCGCTGGGAAAGGCCAGCAGGAAGCCGTCGCCGAGCGTCTCGACCTCGCGCCCGCCGTTTTCGCGCATGCGCCGGCGGACGAGCGCGTCATGCCGTACGATTACCTCGTGAGCGCGCCGGTCGCCGAGCCGTTCGGCGAGCGTGGTGAAGCCCTCGATGTCGGTGAACAGGATCGTCACCGTATCGCCCAGCCCCCTGGCAACGTCCGCTCCGCTGCGGCCGATCTGACCGGCGACGCGGAGATCGTCGGCGGCGCGCTCGGCGAGCAGCGTCATTCCCAGGCGCTCCGCCGTGGCCAGCGCCTGCTCGAGCAGATCAGCGGCGCGCTCGCGGTCGCGCGGCTGGTCGCGCTCGATCAGCATGCGCGCGTAGTCGTGCTCGGTATGCGCCTTCCACGGGAACGCGCGCAGACGCCCGTTCATCTCGAGCGCGCGCTCGAAGTGCGTCGCCGCCTCGTCGAAGCGCGACGAGATGGCGGCGAGCCGGCCGAGCGAGCGATCGAGCGATCCCGCGGCGGCGACGCCGCCCATCACCGCGCAGCGTCCGCTGTAAGGCTTCAGCAGCTCGTACAGCCGTTGCGCGCGCCGCCCGTCACGCAGGCGAGCAACGACGTCGGCGGCGAACACCAGCGTGAACGTCCAGTAGAGGTCGCGCGGAACGTCGGCGAAGTCGGCGGCAGCGAGGCGCTCGAGCTCGTGGCGGGCGGCGGCCTCGTCGCCGAGTTCGCATGTCAGCCAGGCGAGCCCGGCGCGCCAGGCCGGCATCGCCGGAAGGCGCTCGGCGAAATCGGCGACCGCGCCGACCACCTCGGCGATGCGGCCCTGCTCGCGGCGGAGCATCGCCAGCTGCGTGCCGAAGATCTGCAGCGCGGCGCGGTTGCGACCTTCCTGGCCGATGACCAGCGCCTGGCGAGCGAGCTCCTCGACCTCGTCGAGGCGCCCTTCGAGCAGGGCGCGCATCGGTCGTGACATCGCCGCCACGAAGCGGATCGACGGCTGGCGCAAGCTCTGCGCCTGCTGTTCGAGGAGATCGAACTCGCGGGCCGCGCCGGCGCCGTCGCCGGCCTCGAGCAGGTGTGCAAGGTTGGTGAGATGCGCCGTCACCGCCAGCGCCGAGTGTGACAGCGATCCGGCGAGCGCGATCATCTCGGCCGTCGCCACGCGCCGCTCGTCTAGCTCGTCGGGGCCCCAGGTTGCCCAGTGTGCGGTGTTCAGCACGTAGGCGAGCGTCGCCGGATCGCCGAGCGCGCGGGCACCGGCGACCGCCTCGCGCGCGAGCTCGGCGCGGCGCTCGCGGTCGGGCGAGAACGTCAGCGCCGCGGCGAGGCGCGCCGTGACCCGGGCGCGCAGCGCCGGATCGCCCGACTCGAGCATCAGGCGCGAGCGTTCGAGCAGCGAGACGAGATCGTGGTCGACGTCGCCGGCATCGAACGTGACGTCGAGCCCGCCGGCGCCGAGCGCGGCGGCGGCGAGGCGGGAAGCGTTCGGCGCGATCTCCGCGGCGCGCCGGTACGCCTGCTTGGAGCGGCCGAAGTCGCCGGCCGACCAGTGCGCGTCGGCGAGACGCAGCATCACGTCGCAATGCAGCTCGGCGCTGCCGGCGCCGGCGAGATCGAGGACACCGAGCGCGCGCTCGTAGTGTTCGACCGCCTCCTCGAACGCGAGCTGCTGCGCGGCGCGAGCGCCGGCGCGCAGCGAGTAGTCGATCGCCCGCGGGTCGCCGGCGACCGCCGCGGTGCAGAAGTGATGCGCGAGCTCGGCGAGATGCGCGTCGGCCTCGCCGCCGTAGAGCTGCTCGAGGGCCCGGCCGATGCGCTCGTGGAAAGCCACCCGCGGCGCGTCGCCGAGGTCGGCGTAAAGCGTCTCGCGCAGCAGGTCGTGCGCGAAGCCGACGCGCCCGACGCGGTCCTCGGCGCGGACGATCAACCCGGCGTGGCGGGCTTCGTCGAGCCGCGCCAGCGCCTCATCGAGGGCGACCTCGGCAACCCCGGCGAGTGGCGCGACCGCGAAGTCGCGGCCGAACACCGAGGCGATCGCCACCAGTCTGCGGCACTCCGGCGAGACCAACTCGAGGCGGCGGCGGATGGTGTCACGAACGCCCGCCGGCAAGAGCGCCTTCACGCCGGAGCGCCCGCGCACCGCGAGCTTCCCCTCGGCGGCAAGCAGGCGGACGATCTCGTCGACGAAGAACGGGTTCCCCTGCGTCGTCTCGTAGACTTCCGGCGCCAGCGACGAGGCCGCCTCGGCGGCGGCGCCAGCGATCAGCATCTCCACTTCCCGCGCCGAGAGCCCGCGCAGCGACACCCGCCGCGCGTATCGCGCCAGCGCCGCGAGCTCGTCGGCGACCTGCGGCGACAGCGACGCCTCGACGTCGCGGAACGCGCCGACGAGCAGGATCGGCGCGCCGGCGAGATGACGGGCGACGAAGTGCAGCAGGCGAAGCGACGGCTGATCCGCCCAGTGCAGGTCGTCGAACGCGAGCAGCAGCGGGCAACGCGCGGCGGCGTCGTGGAGAAAGCGCGAGACCGCGTCGAACAGGCGGAAGCGCGCGTCTTTGGAATCCGCCTCCGCTTCGCCGTCGCGATCCGGCGGCAGCAGGCTGCGCAGATCGGGAACGATCTGCGCGAGGTCGCGGCCGACCGACGGCAGCTCGGCGGCAAGCGCGCGCTGCGCGCCCTCGTTGAGCAGCGCGCGCAGCACCTGCCGCCACGGCCAGAAGGGCGGCGACGAATCGTCCTCCCACGAGCGCCCCCAGACGACCTGCGCGCCGCGGCGGCTGGCGTCGGCGGCGAGCTCCTCGACCAAGCGCGTCTTGCCGATGCCGGGCTCGCCCGAGATCAGGAACAGGCGCCCCTGCCCGGCGAGCAGTTCGCCGAGGCCCGCGCGGAGCTCGCCGAGCTCGTGCACGCGGCCGACGAATGCGCCGCCTGAAGGCGGAGGGGAGCTCAACGAAGTGCCCTGCGGTTCCGTAGGTGGAAAAGACCTACACCGTCCGCGGCCGCGCCTTCAAACGCCCCCGTCATCTGACCGCGCCGCTGGCTCCCGAAACACGAATCGTGTGATCTTCCGCCCGATGGGGCGACAGAAGATCGCCGTGATCGGCGGCGGGGTCGGCGCGATCACGACCGTCTACGCGATCACTCGGGACCCGTCGTGGCGCGAGCGCTACGAGATCACCGTCTACCAGCTCGGCTGGCGTCTCGGCGGCAAGGGTGCGAGCGGGCGGAACCTCGCCGCCGGCGCGCGCATCCAGGAGCACGGACTCCACGTGTGGGCCGGCTTCTACGACAACGCGTTCCGCTGCATTCGCGGCTGCTACGACGAGCTCGTCTCGCTCGGCCTTCGGCGCGCGACGGATCCGCTCGGCACGTGGGACAAGGCCTTCAAGCCGTTGCGTCATCTCTTCCTATCCGAGCGTGTGGGTGAGCCGCCGGCCTGGAAGCCCTGGCTGATCGATCTGCCGGCGAACGACCTCGAGCCGGGCACGGCCACGTCGGCGCCGTCGCCGTTCGAGTTGTTCCTGCAGATGGCGGCGGACTTCCGGAGCTTCCTCGAGAACGGGCCGCTCGCGGAGCGGGCCAAGGCGCACCTCGGCGCCGCGGACGCCGCGCGTCTGACCGGAGCCCACGCGGCGATCCACGACCACGCGCGGAGCCTTCCTCGCGATCCGCGCCAGCACGGCGGCGAGCACACGAGCGTGCTCGCGGATCTGATCCGCGCGGCGCAGGACGTCGTCCACGCGCTCGAGACGCCGGCGAACCTCGCGAATGACGACGCGCGCCGGCTTCTCTTTCTCATGGACATTTCACTCGGGTCCATGCGCGGGCTCGTCGGCTCGGACACCTTCACCTCGGGATACGACGTCCTCGATCAGTGGGAGTTCCAGGACTGGCTCTGCCGGAGCGGCGCGAGCGCGCTCGCGATCGACTCGGTCGTGGTGCGCGGCTGCTACGATTTCGTGTTCGGCTTTCCGCTCGGCAAGTGCGTCGTCGGCAATGTCGGGGCCGGCACGGCGGTCCGAGCCATGAGCCGGCTCCTCTTCACGTACCGCGGCGCGATCTTCTGGGAGATGCAGGCGGGCATGGGCGACACGATCTTCGCGCCCTACTACCAGGTGCTCGCGAAGATCGGCGTCGGGTTTCGGTTCTTCCACGCGGCGAGGAAGCTCGTGCTCGACGCCGACCGGATGCGCGTCGCGGCGATCGAGATGGTCGAGCAAGCGGCGGTCAAGAACGGCGACTACTCGCCGCTCGTCGACGTGAAGGGCCTGCCGTGCTGGCCGTCCGAGCCGCTCTGGGATCAGCTCGTGGACGGCGCGAAGCTCGAGGCGAGCGGCATCGAATTCGAGAGCGAGAAGTCCCCGCCGAGCGGCCGCACCTACACGCTCAGCGCCGGCACCGACTTCGACCAGGTGATCCTCGGCGCGTCTCTCGGTTCGCTCCCTTATCTCACCGACGAGCTTCGCCTCGCCTCACCGCGGTGGCGCGACATGCTCGCCTCGGTCGAAAGCGTGCCGACGCATGCCGCGCAGTTCTGGCTGCGCGCGGAGCAGGATGCTCTCGGCTGGCGCGAGCTCGTCGAACGGTCGAATCCGCCTGCGGCGATTCCCACGGGCCCGCTCCGGACGATCGTCACGGGCTTCGCCGAGCCACTCGATACGTGGGCGGACATGTCGCATCTCCTCCCGGTCGAGGACTGGAAAGGGGAGGGGCCGCGCTCGATCGCGTACTATTGCGCGGCGGCCCCCGAGGGAGAGACGTTGGATCAGTTCCGCACGAACGTCGCGGCTTGGACGAACGACGAGCTCGTGCGGCTCTGGCAGGGCGCGAAGCGAGCGGATGGCCGTGGCTTCGATGACGCTCTCTTCTACTCGACGTTCGACGATCAGTATTTCCGCGTCAACATGTACGGCTCCGAGCGATACGTGCTGTCGGTCACCGGCAGCGTCTTCAAGCGCCTCGCCCCGGACGAGAGCGGTTTCGAGAATCTTTTTCTCGCCGGCGATTGGACGCGCTGCGGTTTGAACGCCGGCTGCGTCGAAGCGGCCACCATGTCCGGCATCGCCGCCGCGTCCGCGGTCACCGGCCGCGAGCTTCCGAACATCGGCGCGGACGACATCGCTTCCGACGCAAGCACGCTCGGGCAGGCGATGTACCAGACGACGAGCGCGACCGCCGCGAGCTGGCCACTCAGCGGCTTCTACGCGCGCGGCGACATGAACGGCTGGTACCTCTTCTACGCGATGCCGCGTGCGGCGGTGCAGGCCCTGCTGCCCGACGGCATGTTCCTCGCGCATTCGCCTCTCGTGCCGCCCGATCTCCATCCCGTCGGCGTCTCGCTCTCGCAGTACCACGACGTGCGCGGCAGCTTCGTGCCGGATTTCCTGAGGATGAGCCCGTATGGCGAGGCGACGTTCGCGATCCCTTTCGTGCACACGCGGGACGGCGGGCGCGCGCGATACCTCTATCCGCTGCGCCTCTACGTGAACAACTGGGCCGCCGTGCTCGCCGGATGGACCTGCTACTCGATGAACAAGGTCCACGCCGCGATCGCGACGGACGATCGGTGCTTCCGAGTGTATGACGCCGAGGAGCGGTCCTTCATCCAGGCCGAATTCGAGCAGCACGACGAGCCGATGCCGCTCCGCGATCACGACGCCTTCGGCGCGATCACAGAGATCCTGAACTTGCCGTTTGTCACGCAAGCGCGGAGCGGCCGGCACTTTTACAACGCGTTCAATATGGAGCTCTCCCGCGCCCACGTCGCGCCGGTCGCGGCGCAACTGTCGGTCGAGGACTCGAGCAAAGGCGGCTTCCCCGAATGCCTCCGCCGCTTCGTTCCCCTCCGCACGGGTCACCCCGCTCGGCTTCCGGGCGCGTTCCGGGTGTGGTGCTCGTGGTCGATGACGAATCCCCTCGACAGCGAGAGGATCCGGCGCTCCGCGATGGCGGAAAGCTGGCTCCGGCGAACGTACTGAGATGCCGTCAGCCGCCAGGATGGAAACCTCAACATTTGCCGTTGCTTCGCGGTTGAAGCGCGCCGTATTGTTTCGCGAGTCACAAACCGTTGCGCCGGATTCATTGGGACAGGGGGGTGACCAATGTGGCGATACCGCGCGGCTCGGCTTTTCGGCCGGGGTTTCCTCGTTGCCGTCATCGGCTGCGGGCTCTCGCTTCCCGCCTGGGCCGACACGGCAGGCAAGGCGACGTTGTATTCCTTCACGGGCGGTGCGGATGGGGAAAACCCCTTCGAGCTCGTGCGCGGGACGGACGGGCATCTGTACGGAACCACCCGCCGGGGCGGTGCCTTCGACTTCGGTACGGTGTACCGGTTCGCGCTTACCGGCGCGCTGACGACGCTCCATAGCTTCACGGAAGCCGAGGGCTTCGGCGGCTTGGCACTCCAGGCGAGCGACGGCAACTTCTACGGAATTACTGGTTTCCCGAGCCTCGGCTCGGTTTTTCGCATCACCCCGAGTGGAACGTATACGACGATTTACGCCTTCACCGGAGGCGCGGACGGACAACGGCCGGTCGCCCTCGTGGAGGGCCCGGACGGCAACTTCTACGGCCTCTCACACGGCGGGGACGGCACACTCTTCCAACTCACGCCTGGCGGCGCGCTCACCACCCTTCACCAGTTCACGCAGGAACTGGACGGCCGGCTGCCGCGCGCACTCGTGCTCGGCGCCGACGGGAACCTCTACGGCGTCACCATAGATGGCGGCGCGGCGGATGGCGGCGTCGTCTTCAGATCGACGCTCGCCGGGGTGCTGACCACGCTCCACGAATTCACCGGTGCCGACGGCTATCGCGGGCAAACGCTGGTCCTCGGCAACGACGGTAATCTCTACGGCACCACCCAATCAGATGGCGATGAAAACGGGGGGACGGCTTTCAAGATCGGCCCGGATGGCACGTTTGTAACCCTGCATCATTTCGATCCGGTCACGGGCAGCTCTCCCGGAGAGCTCATCCTCGGCCTGGACGGAAATTTCTACGGCCGGACGTTCTCCGGCGGACCGAACGGCGAAGGGTCGGTCTTCCAGCTCACGCCCGGCGGCACCCACACCGTCGTGTTCTCGACGGTCGCTTACGGGTTCGGCCAAGGCGTGCACGGCCTTGCGGTAGGGGCCGATGGCACCTTGTTCGGCACGACCGAAGTCGGCGGGAGCAACGGATTCGGACTCGGCACGATCTGCCGGCTCGATCCGTCAGGACCGGTCTGGGTCAGGCCGCCAAGCCCGGAATTCATCAACCACCGAATCGCGAACGTCGGCTACCCGATCAAATACAACTTCAAGGCGGCCAACACGGATACGAGTGAACAAGTCGGCATTTCCGCGCAGGCATTCGACGTGCAGACGTTTCCCTCGGTCCCTGCGCCGCTCCCGGAAGGTGCGACGCTGACGCCGGGGACGACGTCGAACAAAGCGACATTCCAGTGGACACCGACGGCGTCGCAGACCGGCCAATATCTGATCACGTTCGTCGCGCACGACGACGCGTCACCGCCGTCGGAAACCGCGCCGATCGTGCTCAACGTCTTCGTTCGTCGCCAGACGAAGTTGACCGCGTATCCAACCGTGCTGAACGTGACGGCTTCGGGCGCGCAACTGACCGCCGAGCTGACGCTCGAGGTGTCGGCGAAGCTCGAAGCGTTCCGCCCCTATGAACGTCTGGCAGGCAGACTCATCTACTTCCTGAAGGGCCGGGCGGAATTTCCCGATCCGGAGGATCTCATCATCTGCGCGGCCTTCACGCAGGCAAACGGAGTGGCCAGATGTGAGGGTGGGCTGGCGGACGTACTGGACGCCACAGAGGGCTACACCGCGGTCTATTTCGGCGAAGACGAATACTGGGAGGCGACCGCACACGCCGGAATCGTGTCGGTCGGTGAAGTGACCGTGCCTTGAGGTGAGTCGGCGCGCGCGCCGAAATCAGCCTGCGTCGTCGCAATCGACTTTTGCGGGGTGGCGGCGAAACGTGTGATCCTCGGCTCGCATGGGGCGAACGAAGATCGCCGACTGACGGGCGGACGCATGTCGGATCAGCTCATTCTCTGTTCGGACTGCGGCACTACGAACCCCTCTGGTGCCCGCTTCTGCACGCACTGCGGGCATGCGATCGCGAGACAGGGCGCGGAGATGGCGCTCCGGAGGATCTTGACGATCGTCTTCATCGATCTCGTGGGCTCGACGCGCATGGCGGCCAGCGGGGACCTGGAAGCGTACGACAAGTTCCTCCGCCGCTATCACGCGATCTCCAACAAGACCGTCGCCGCCTACGGCGGCGTCGTGCTCGAGCTGCAAGGCGACGGCGTGCTCGCCTGCTTCGGGCTTTCCGAGGACAGCGAGAATGCCGCGCTGTCGGCGGTCGCGTCCTGCCTCGCGATCGCCAAGGAAGTTCCTCAGCAACTTCCGCCGGCGCAGATTCGCGCGGGCATCCACAGCGGCGCCGTGTTCTGCCGGGTTCATGCGAGTGGCGAGCTCTCGCCGCAGATCAGCGGTCTCGACGTCAACGTGGCGGCCCGGGTGCAGGCGGCGGCGAAGCCGGGAGCCGTGGTGATCAGCGCCGCGACCATGGATTTCGTCGCGCGGATCGCCAAGCTCGAGGCCGTCGATCTCGGGCCGTTCGAACTGAAGGGTGTGCCCGAGCCGCTCGTCCTCTACCAGGTCGACGGCTACGCGTTCGACGACGCTCGCCAAGCCGCGCGCGGCCTCGTCGAGCGCGACGAGATCGTCGAGACGTTGACCGGAGCGGACGCCAGCGTCGAAGCCGCGGCGACCGTCTTGGAGGGGCCGGCCGGGATCGGCAAGTCGGCGCTCGTCGCCGAGATCGAGCGCCGGCTCGACCCGAGCTTTCTCCGTGTCCCGCTGCACGCTCGGCTGAACCTGCGCCACACGCCGCTCTTTCCGATCGCGGAGTGGCTCGCGCAGGCGCTCGGGTTCGCGCAGTTCCCGCTCGCGGAGATTGCGGGCGATGTGGACCTCGAGACGCGCGTCGAGCGGTTCCTGCCGGGTTTTCCCGCCGACCAGCTGCCGATCGTCGCGGACGTTCTCGGTATTCCGGGCGACGGATCGCTCTACGCGCGGTACGCCGGCCCGCAGATCCGCGAGATGCGCATCGCGGCGCTCGTCGAGATCGTGAGCCTGTTGATGGACCGCAGGCCGATCCTCCTCACGTTCGACGATTTTCATTGGGCCGATCAGGAGAGCAGCGACTTCATCGATCGCGTGCTCGCGAATCCCGCCGCGCGTCGCAGTCGGATCGTGATCACAGGTCGTCCGGGAGCCGAGCTGTCGGAGCTCGCCCGGCGAAACGGACTGCGTCTCGTTCGGCTGCCTCCGCTCAGCGAGAACGGCGCGCGCGATCTCGTCGAGCGCATCGCGGGGCAGCTCCTCAACGAGGCGGACAAAACGAAAATCATCGGCCTCGCCGAAGGAAACCCTCTCTTCCTGAGGACGCTCGTGAATTTCGCCGATCGCCGCGGCGGCGCCGGCAGGGCGGAGACGCTGCCCCTGACGATCGAGGCGACGTTCCAGGGGATCGTGAATTCGCTCGGCTCGGCGAAGAGCAGCGTCCTCGTCGCCTCCGTGATCGGGCGTACGTTCACGACGGACGAGCTCGGGTATTTGGCGAACGGCGGAGACCCGCTGCCGGAACGGCTCGCCGCGCTCGCTCGCGACGGGGTCGTCGAGCAGCAACCGATCTACTGGCAGTTCACCCACGCCCTCCTGCGCGACGCGGCCTACAACATGATTCCCGCGAGCCAACGCCGCGAGCTCCACAAGCGCTTCGCCGACGCGCTCGCCGCGCGCGAGCCGAAGCGAGTCGAGGACTTTCCGGAGCTCCTCGCCGATCACTATCTTGCTTCCGGCGAGGTTCGCGCGACAGCCGCGAGCTGCGTGCAAGCGGGCATCGGCTTCCTGCGGCGCGCGAGCTTCGACCGCGCGGTGCGCTATCTCGAGCTTGCGGTCGGGGCCGCGAAGGACGCACGCTACGCCGCGGATGATCGCGAGCAGGTCTATCTGACGGCGATGACGCTCCTCGCGGCGGCGAAGGTGCAGCGGCACGGATTCTCTCATCCCGAGACCGGATCCGCGTATCAGGAGCTCGAGGCAGCGGTGCGCGACGTCGCCTCGCATCGGCGCGAGCGCATGCACGCGCTTTACGGTCTCTTCGCGCATCGGATGATCTCCGGCGACGTCCGCGTGTGTCGCGCTATGGTGCGCGAGATGGACGGCGTGGCGGATCCCGGCGATCCGCAGCAAGCGATTCTCCGCCTCGTCAACGTGAGCGCCTACGGGCTCTACTCCGGGAGGTTCTCGCAGAGCCTCGAAGCGAACGCGGAGCTGCGCGCAATCTACCGGACGGAGCGCGACCGCGGTCTCTTCCTCGCGGTCGGCGCGGATCCGCTCGTTTCGGTGCTGACCGGCGACGCCAACATCTTCGGCCTACGAGGAGAGCTCGCGCGCGCGCAGGCGGCGATCGACGCGGCGCGGGAGCACGTGGAAGCGATCGGGGCCATCCTCCAGCGGCCCTGGGTGATGATCTTCACCGCGGTGCCGTTCTTCTACGCGGGCGAGGTCGATCGCGCGATCGCCAGCATCGAAGCCGGGATCGTCGAGGCCGACGCGCAAGGCCAGCCCTTCTGGTCGCTCCTCGGTCGCGTCTGGCTCGCCGTCTTCGCCTCGGAGCGCGGCGCACCCGAGACCGCTCCCGTGGCGCTCGGCACGTTGCTCGAGCACTACGAGGCGATCGGCGTCGGGCTGAACCGGCCGCTGTACGACGCCGTCCTCGCCCGCGACTTGCATCGCGGGGGCCGCTCCGACGAGGCCCTCGCGCTCGTCGTCGCGGCTTGCCGGCGGGCGGCGCGGTGGGGACAGGGACAGTTCACCGCCGAGATCTGGCGCATGCGCGCGAGCATCCACCGAGACCTCGGCGACGCGAAGCTCGCCGAACGATGCCGGCGGATCGGCCTCGGCTACGCGCGGCGCTCCGCGGCGGCCGTTCTCGAGCAGCGGATCCGCGAAGAGATGTGACGCCGTAGTCGCCTCGACCTTTGTCGGGGTTGATCGGATCGCGGCGAGCGTACAGAGACACTCCGATCAGCAGTCGCTTCCGGATCCTTCGGCAGGGAGCTGGGCAGGGTGGCCGGCTCATTTGACCAGAGCGCGAAGTGAGGTTCTTCGATTGAACGTTCGGCGAGCCATTTTCTGTCGCGTCGCTGTAGCGGCCTTGGTAGCCCTATTCAGCGCTTGTGGCAGTGATCCGAGCGGCGATACGGGACAGACGATCCGCGAATCCTCGGTGACCGACGAGCTTCGTCGGGACGGGATCTTCCAAGCGTTCGGTAATGGCGTTCGCCACTATCGCAATCCGTTCGGATTGAGACGGGGGCTTTGGGAGACCGCGGACGCCAATCGCGATCTGCTCCGCAAGCTCTGGGATCGGGCCACTTGGATGCAAAGCGTGACGTCCAATCCGGTCCGCATCGTTCTCCATCAGCCCGGCGGCTATTTCCAAGCGAGCGACGATGGGATGCGCGGCGCCATTCCGACGATTCAGGTCATGACCGGGCGAAGGAGAGATGGGAGCAGGGCATATCCGTGGCGATGGACGGTGTGGGCTGAAGAGCTGACGGCGATCACCACGGCACATCCCGACTGGATCCTGGGAGTGTATTTCAGCGGACAACCCCCGACCGCCGCTGCGCAAGACGCGGTGGATGCGCGACAGGCGTGGGAAATCTACGATCACGACAACGATCGCCACCGCAACTTGTTCATGCGAGTCGTCGATCAATGGATGGCGGTTGGCGTGCGTGAGTTCATGTTGGACGGCAGTGCCAAGAGCGTCTACGCGGGCGGCATGCCCGCGCTCGCCGCCGCGATCCGGGAAAAGGGCGGCCGCTTGTACGTCGAAGGGCATCCGAGAGACGAGGACCTCAACCTCCGGATGGACCTGCTGCAGCAGGTCGACGGCTCGCTCGCCACGCATCGCTTCATGGTTCACAACGAGCCGACGAGCCTCGACTGGCTCGTGCCCGACGGCTTCGTGATGATGGTCACGCTGACGAGCCACGAGATCCCCGAGGCGCCCAGGCGTTCGACGCCCACCGAGAGCGACGTGCTCGGCTATCGCGAGCGAGGGTTCACGCTGCTCTCCGGCGGTGAAACCTTCGACCACTTCATTACCGGCGTGGAACGCCCGGTCGAAGCGCCCAAGAAGTCTGCGCCGCGCAACCTCCTCGATTGGCTCTTCTGAGTCTCGACCGAGCCTGACCGTCAGAAGCGCTCGAGCGCTTCTGGCATGCACGCGGTCTCGTAGACACCTTGCAACATGAACGTCTCGCCGTCGTGGGGCTGCCAGGGGCCGGGCAGGAACGCGTAACCCTCGGCGAGGCTCTGCACGTTCAGGTTGGAGATGCATTGGCGCGCGTCGCCGAAGACCTTCGACATCACGTCGGTCGGATGGCTCTCGTAGACGGTGCCGTCGTTGCTGGTGTGCTCGGCCCCGAGCGACGTGCCGGTGTGGCCGACACCGAGACAGTGGCCGAACTCGTGGACGACGAGATTGCGGAGCCGTGCCGGCTCTTGGTCTCCGGGTCCCCGCCCACGCCGGTGTTGATCACGGTGCAGACGTCCTGGCTGGCGGCGCCCGGCCCGGTGCTGATCAGGTTCGGCGGCAGGGTCGGCAGACCGAGGCCGAAGTGGAAGACGAACGGCAGCGGGTCGGTGACCATGCCGGTCAAGACGACGATGTTCGCGCCGGCGAGATCGTCGAACGTGGCGTCGACGCCGAGCACGCGGGCGGGGAACTGAAGCTCCTCGAGGTTCGCAGGGGCGAACGGGCTGTCGTGCACCATCCAGTCCCAGTAGTCGATCGCCTCCATCGCCGCGCGAACGCCCGGCAAGCTCATCACCAGGTTCGAAGTGTCGATCAGGTTGCTCCCGAGGAACGCCTGCTGCGAGAAGTAGACCGGCGGAACGACGACGACGCGCACGTCCTGGGGCTGCGCGTGTGTGGTGTTGATCAGCGACAACCAATGCGTCTCCGGACTTTGGGCGCCCGCCGTGGTAGCCCCGAGCACGAGCGCCGAGACGAGCCCGATCGATAGCTTTGTCATGATGTCCATCGCTCCTCCTGGGGGTACGCCAACACGGCCAGGCTAATCAGGATGCGCTCATCGTGAGGGCGCGTCGAGGAGTGCGGCGAGCAGCAGCTCGAGCGCCTGAGCGGAGAACGCGAGCATGTTCGCGGCGCGGTCGGCGTCGCTCGTCTCGAGCGTGATCGAGCGTTCGACGGGACCGCTGACCGCGAAACACGAGTGTCCCGGCGGATCGCCGTAGGGATTCCCGGTCGGCCCCGAGGCGCCGGTCTCCGAGAGGCCCCAGGTCGAGCCCATGCGCTCGCGGATCGCGCGCGCCCCGATCCGCGCGTACGGCTCGGTCGAGGACCGGACGCCCTTCATCGCCTCGTCGGGCACGGCGAGCAGCGTCCGGCGAGCCGCGTGCGTGTAGACGACCGCGCCCCCGAGGTAGAACGCCGACGCGCCCGGCTGTGCCACGAGCGCGGCCGAGACGAGCCCGCCGGCCGACGATTCCGAGATCGCGATCGTCTCCTTCCGCTCCTTCAGGAGCGTCGCGATCTTCTCCGCGATCGGCAGGAGCGTCTTCAGGTCGGTCATTGTCCTCAGACGAATCCGAACTGACCCTGGAAAATCCGCAGATCCTGTAATTCCTGCTGGTAGTCGATGAACCGCTCGAGCGGGACGTCCAGCCCGGGAACCGGCGGCAGCTGGAGCGGGAGCGGCATCGGCACGACCGGAACGTCCGGTAGCGGCACCGGCTCCGGGATCCCGAGCAGGTGCAACAATCCCGAAAGCGGCACGCAGAGACCGCCGAAAGGCCCTTGCGGCACGTCGAACGCGGGCGCATCCGGATTCGGCGGATTCGAGAAATCCAGCGCATGGGCGATGTTGTTCGAATCGCCGCGCACGCCGAGCGGCTCGAAGCCGAAGCGCCAGGCGATCATGTTCAGGATCGAGTTCGGATCGAACTGCATGTGCTCGACGTGGCCGCGCCGCGCGCGCGGGCCGATGATCACGCAAGGCACGCGGCAGCCGAGCCGGCCGTCGTTGCCGAGTGCGCGCTCCTCGTCGCTCACGGGCGCGAACGGCGGCGGCACGTGATCGTAGAAGCCGCCCCACTCGTCGTAGTTGATGATCAGCAGCGTCTTGTCCCACTTCGGGCTCGTGCGCAGCGCGTTGTAGACGGCGTTGAGAAACGACTGTCCGTCGCGAATGTCGCCGTAGGGATGATCGTCCTCGGAGATCGCGCCACCCTCGTTGAACGTCGTGCCGACGTTGTCCACGAAGGTGAGCTCGGCGAGATTGCCGGCCGCCATGTCCGCGGCAAAACTGGCTCTCTCGTACCTCTTGGAGAAGCTGCTGTACTTGCTGCCCCAGAATGACGTGTAGGAAACGTCCTTGTAGTAGTAGGCGACGGTGCGTCCGGCCTCGAGCATGCGATCCCACATCGTCGGAAGCGACGAGAGCCCGACGCTGTTGACGACCCGGTCGGTTTGACCGGCGTGCATGTAGATGCGGTTCGGCGTCGTCAGCCCGAGCATTCCGCTGAAGTAGCGGTCGCAGATCGTCCAGTGCTCGGCGCAGCCCTTGAAGAAGGGCAGGCTGTCGGCCGTGTAGTAACCGATCGGGAAGAGGTCACCGACCGGCTGCGTGAGAAGAAAGCCGTCCATCGCGCCGTCGTTGATCTCCGTCCTGCCTCCCTCGTACGTGTGGTCGGGATCGGCGAGGTGGCAGTTCTGGTAGTCCGGCGCGAGGTCGAACGACTCGTGCGCGTTACCCTCGGTGTCGACCTGCGTCGTTCCCGCCTGCACGCCATCGGCACCGGGCACCCAGCCGAGGAAATGATCGAAGGAGCGGTTCTCCATCATCACGACGACGACGTGATCGAAGCCCGCCTGCGAGGGCTCGGGCAAGCCGTCGAATCCGCTGAGTGGACCGGCGTCGCCATCCCCGTCGCAGCCGGTGAGGTTGCCCACGGTCGCAGCGGCAGCGGCCGCCGCGATGAATTCACGCCGCGTCAGCTCGCGGGAGCCGCGCGGCTTCCTCGGCATTTTCATGTGCTCGGGACTCGATATAGCCGATGATTTCGCGTCTGCCGAGCCGTCTAATCGTCAGAACGAGACGAAAGGACACATCCCATGCGTAAGCTCACGGTGAACACATTCGCGACTCTCGACGGCGTCATGCAGGCCCCCGGCGGTCCGGAAGAAGATCCGACCGGCGGATTCGCGCACGGCGGCTGGTCGGCGGCCTACTGGGACGAGGCGATGGGCGCGTGGATGGGCGAATTCATGGGCAAGCCGTTCGACCTCCTGCTCGGCCGGAAAACCTACGAGATCTTCGCCGCGTACTGGCCCTATTCGCAGGAGCCCGGTGCCAAGGAGCTGAACGGGGCGGGGAAATACGTCGCCTCGCGCACGCTACGCTCGGTCGAATGGGAGAACTCGCAGCTCCTCGAAGGCGATGCCGCGCAAGCGGTCGCGCAGTTGAAAAAGGAGGACGGCCCCGAGCTCCAGGTCCACGGCAGCGCGAACTTCATCCAGACTCTCCTCCGGCATGGCCTGATCGATGAGCTCCGCGTGTGGATCTTCCCGCTCGTGCTCGGGGGCGGGAAGCGGCTCTTCGCCGATGGCACCGTGCCGGCGGGGCTCGAGCTCGTCGACTCGAAGACGTCGGCGACCGGCGTCGTCTTCCTCACGTACCGACCCGCCGGCAAGCCGCGCGAAGGCTCTCTCGCGGTGGGAGAGCCGAGCAAAGCAGAGCTCGAACGGCGGAAGCGTCTCGGCGACTGAGGTCTCGCCGGCGTTTCGCAGACCGTGTTCGGCGGTTAGGAGGAACGATGGCCGTCCGACTGAACCACACGATCGTCGCCGCGCGCGAAAAGGACGTCGCCGCAAAGCTTTTTCGACGGAGGTCCTCGGTCTTCCGCCGCCGACGTCGGTCGGACCGTTCGCGGTCGTGCAGGTGGGCGACGACACGTCCTCGACTTCGTCGACAGCGAGCGACGAGATCGCGTCCCAGCACTACGCCTTCCTCGTGGACGAGGACGAGTTCGACCAGATCTTCGGGCGGATTCGCGAACGCGGCCTCGACTACTGGGCCGACCCGTTCCGGCGCGAGCGCGGCCGCATCAACGAATGGGACGGCGGGCGCGGCGTCTACTTCGACGACCCGAACGGTCATCTGCTCGAGGTCATCGACCCGGCCGTACGGCAGCGGCGGCACGACGACGTCGAACGTCGATCCGTTGTTCGCACCGGCCAGGTGACAGCCTGCCGCGAAACGTGAGAGGGACGCGCGTCGATGGACTCGCTGATCGCGGCCGCGGCGCGCGCGCTCGCGGCGGGCGACCCGCTCGGCGCCTTGAAGCGGGTCGCGCTCCGCGACGATCCGCCGGCGCTGGCGCTCCGCGGCATCGCCATGGCGCAGCTCGGCGACTACGAGCGGGCGCGGACGCTCCTGCGGCGCGCGGCGCGCGGCTTCGGCGCCGCGCGAGCGACTTGCTCGGGCGCGCTGCCAGGTCGCCGAGGCCGAGGTCGCGCTCGCCGCGCGCGACCTCGGCCGGCCGACGCGCGTCCTCGAGGCAGCGACGCGAGCGCTCGACGCGCTCGGCGATCGCGCCAACGCGCTCCACGCCCGGCTCATCGCCGCGCGTCGCCTGCTTCTCGTCGGCGAGCTCGACGGCGCCGAGCGACGCTCGCCTCGGGCCACGCGAAAGCCGCCGACTGCGCCGCTGGCGCTCGCGGCTCGGATCGAGCTCGCCCGCGGCGAGCTCGCGCTCCGCCGCGTGCGAGTCGTCGACGCGACGCGCCGCGCTCGACCGCGCGCACGCCGCCGCCGTCGCCGCGGCATCCCGGCCCTGGTCGCGGAGATCGTGCCGGACGCATCGTGCGCTCTCGGCGCCGGCGGCGCGGCTCATCCGCGGCGGCGTCGTCCCGCCCTGTTCGTCTCGACGAGGTCGAGGCGCTGTTCTCGTCCGGCGACCTCGTCGTCGACGCCTGCCGCCGCGCGGTTCGTGGTCCGGCGCGCATTCGCTCGCCGGGCGTCCGGTGCTCCTCGCGCTGGTCGGCGTCCTCGCCGAAGCCTGGCCGGCCGACGTGCCGCGTGAGCGCCTGATCGAGCGCGTCTTCGAGCGCGCGCCCCCGATCGGTCGCACCGCGCGCGGCTCCGCGTCGAGATCGGCCGGCTGCGTTCCGCGCTCCGGCCGCTCGCGCGCATCGAGGCGACCCCGCGCGGCTTCGCGCTCGCACCGATCGACGCGCGCGCCGTCGTCGTGCTGGCGCCGCCGATCGGCGGACCCGCCGGCGCGATCCTCGCGCTTCTCGAGGGCGGTGAGCCGTGGTCGACGTCGGCGCTCGCGCGTGCGCTCGGCTCGAGCCAGCGAACCGTGCAGCGCGCGCTCCGCGAGCTCGAGGAAGCGGCGGCGGTACGCGCCGTCGGACGCGGCCGCTCGCGCCGCTGGCTTGCGCCGGCGCTCGGCGGATTCGCGACAACCTTGTTACTCCCCGGAGTACTCCCGAGCACGCTCGCCAGCGTCTAGTGTCACCTCATGATGGCGACGCGCGCGAGCAGGACGCAGCAGGCGGAGATCCTCCGCGAGTACGGTCCCCACGCCGGCATCGAGCAGATCCACGGCGTGACCTTCGACGGCACGCACGTGTGGTTCGCGCGCGGCGAGAGCATCGTCGCGCTCGATCCCGAGAGCGGCGCGCTGGTCCGTGAGCTCGCCGTCGCGGCCGACGCCGGCACGGCCTTCGACGGCCAGTACCTGTGGCAGATCGCCGGCGACCGGATCCAGAAGGTCGACCCGCGCACCGGCCAAGTCGTCGCCACGATCCCGGCGCCTTCGCAGGGCCGCGACTCGGGCCTCGCCTGGGCCGAGGGCACGCTCTGGGTCGGCGAATACCGCGCGCGGAAGATCCATCAGATCGATCCCGAGACCGGCGCCGTCCTGCGCACGATCGAGTCCGACCGCTTCGTCACCGGCGTCACGTGGGTCGAGGGCGAGCTCTGGCACGGCGACCTTGGAGGCCGACGAGAGCGAGCTCCGCCGCATCGACCCCGAGACGCGGCAAAGTGCTCGAGCGCGTCGAGATGCCGCGGGTGTCGTCGTTTCCGGTCTCGAGGCCGACGGCGCCGACCGTCTTCTACTGCGGCGGCAGCACGAGCGGCAAAGTGCGCGCCGTGCGGAAGCCCGAGGCCCAGCGGAAGCCGAAGAGCACGCCCAAGCCGAAGAGCACGCGCAGGCCAAAGCGCACGCGCAAGCCACAGCGCAAGCGCTGACCACGAAGAAAGGATCGCACCATGTGTCCCATGTGTTTAGCCGCAGGTGGTCTCTACGTCGCCGGCGGGGTCTCGGCCGGCGCCGTCACGACCTTCTTGGCCACCAAGTGGCTCGGCAAGCGAAAGGAGACGGTCATGAAGGATGCATCACCGAGCCTGCCCGCGACCGTCGACCGGGCCACCTTCCAGGCCGAACTCGACGCGCTGCGGGTTCGGGAGAAGGCGCACACCCGGGAAGGCGACGCGATCGCCGCGGCCCGACGGCGCCTACCCATGGTCGAGGTAGACGCCAACCTCGCGCTGATCGGGCCTAACGGGCCGCTCACGCTGCTCGAAGCGTTCGAAGGTCGCCGACAGCTCATCGCCTACTACTTCATGTGGCACACCGGCCGACCCGCGCCCGAGCAGTGCGAAGGCTGCACGTGGGTGCACCACGCAGGTTGCGGAGCTTTCCTACCTGCATTCCCGCGACATCACCTACGCGGTCTTCTGTCAGGGGCCCTACGACGAAAGCGTCCGCTACCGCGACGTTCATGGGCTGGGAGATGCCGTGGTACTCGGTGCTGCCGTCCCTCGACGCGCTCCTCGTCGGGCGCAAAATCGGCATGATGCACCTCGTGTCGCTACGTACGGGACGGCGACCGCGTCTTCGAGACCTACTGGACGACCCGCCGCGGTGTAGAAGCGATGGACTACAGCCTACGCGCTCATGGACCTCACCGTGTACGGACGCCAGGAGCCGTGGGAGGACTCGCCCCCCGGCTGGCCACAACAGTGGCAAGTCGACGGCTCGAACACGCGGATCAACGGACGCCCCATCGCCCAGTGGTCGCGACTCGCAGCCGGACGCTCCGACGACCTTCGCTAAGGAGAGAACCGATGAACGACATCAAATCGATGAAGACCCCGCCGATCGTCACGCGTGAGGAGTGGGATGCGGCGCGCCAGCAGCTCCTCGTGAAGGAGAAGGAGCTGACGCGCGCCCGCGACGCGATGGCCGCCGCACGCCGGCGGATGCCGTGGCTCGCGGTGGAGAAAACGTACGCGTTTGACGGACCGCGCGGGAAGGTGAGCTTGCTCGACCTCTTCGAAGGTCGCCGTCAGCTGATCGTCTACCGCGCGTTCTTCGAGCCCGGCGTGAAGGGTTGGCCCGATCACGCATGCGTGGGCTGTTCCTTCGTTGCCGACCACGTCGCCCACCTCGCCCATCTCAACGCCCGCGACACGACGCTCGTCTTCGCCTCGCGCGGGCCGCAGCCGGAGATCGCGCGCGTGAAGGCGCGGATGGGCTGGGAGATGATTCCCTGGTTCACGATCACCGACGAGTTCGACGCGGACTTCGACGTGCCCGAGTGGCACGGCACGAACGCATTCATCCGCGACGGCGACAAGGTCTTCCGCACCTACTTCATCAACGTCCGCGGCGACGAGCAGATGGGGAGCGTCTGGAACTACTTGGACATCACCGCACTCGGGCGGCAGGAAGAGTGGGAAGACTCGCCCGAGGGCTATCCGAAGACGAAGCCGTACCAGTGGTGGCACTGGCACGACGATTACGAGGCGGCCGAGCCGGCGAAGCGCTGACCCCTCGGATCAGGGCGGGGAGATGGCGCTCCGGAGCGCGAGCGTCTACAAGCAGTCGACATGATTCCGGACCGCGTTGCCGAAGTCCTGCAAGGTCCGTCATTCATCCAGGTCGCGACGCGAAACGCCGAGCTTCGACCGGCTCATGCCCACGTGCTCGGAACCGTCGTGCACGAGGATCGGCAGACGATCACGTTCTTCGTGGCCGAGAAGCGGGCGAAGCGGATCGTCGCCGATCTCGAAGGCAACGGCCGCGTCGCGCTGGAGGCCGCTCAGGCGACTCACGAGGCGTATCAGGTGAAAGGCAAGTACGTCTCGTCGCGCCCGTCGACCGAGGAAGAGTACGCGGTCCAGGAAGCCTACAAGCAGATGTTCGTGGGCGCGCTTCTGACGTTCTTCCCCGAGGAGATGGCGCGGCCGCTCGCCGAAGTGGAATCGCAGTACCGGCCGAGCATCGCGATTACGTTCCGCGCCGAGGAGGTCTATCTGCAGACCCCGGGCCCCGGCGCGGGCAACAAGATGGCGTAGCATGGGCACACTTCCCGACGAGATCAGGCCCGCGATGCAGGGGATCATTCCCTCGCACGTCGTCACGTGCTCGGGCGACGGCATCCCGAACGCGAGCGTGATCTCGCAGGTCTACTACGTCGACGCGGAGCACGTCGCGCTGTCGCATCAGTTCTTCAACAAGACCGCGAAGAACGTTCGCGAGAACCCGTACGCCGCCGTCTGGATCACGCACCCGGAGACGTTCGAGACCTGGGACCTCGAGCTCGTCTACGACCACTCCGAAACCGAGGGCCCGATCTTCGACGAGATGGACATGCAGATCGAAGCGATCGCCTCGATGACCGGGATGAAGGGTGTCTTCAAGCTCCGGTCTGCCGACATCTTCAAAGTGCTCTCGGTCACCAGGAATGCCGCCGAGCGGAAACCCGCCTGACGGCGAGGGCGGCGCCGAGTCGCAAGATCTCCGCGAGAAGCTCGCGGAGAACCAGCGGACGATCGACCGCTTGAACCGCGATCTCGAGAGCCGCTCGAACGACGTCCGGATCATCCAACAAATCTCCTCGCAGATCACGTCGTGCCTCGATCTCGACGAGGTGCTCGCGATCGTGCTCGGCGCGATGGAGAGGATCCTCGGCTTCGAGCACTCGATGATCCTCTTGAAGGACGTCTTCGCGGAGAAGCTTCTGCTCGCCGCGAGCCGCGGCTACGAGCCGAGTGGCGTCGGCGCCGAGGTGGCGCTCGGCCACGGCGTCTTCGGTGTCGTCGGCGAGCGGAAGAAGATGATGCGCGTCGGGAACGTCCGCTCGAGCGTCGCCTACTTGGCGAGCATCCGTGCACGCATGGAGGCCGCGGGGGAGGTGGCTCCGGGCGCCGCGCCGGCGGCGCTCCCGGGTCTCGCGAACGTGCACAGCCAGCTCGCGCTGCCGCTCCTCGTCAAGGATCGCCTGGTCGGCGTGCTCGCCGTCGAAAGTCCGAAGCCGAACGCGTTCGACGAGCTCGACGAGGTCGTCCTCCGGATCGTCGCGAACCAGGCGGCGACCGCGATCGACAACGCCCGCAGTTACCGGCTCGTGGAGCAGCTCTCGCGGCTGAAACGCTTCTTCTCGCCGCAGCTCGCCGAGCTGATCGTCGCCGGCGGCGCCGGCGACCCGCTCGCGACGCATCGCCGAAACATCACGGTCGTCTTTCTCGATCTCCGGGGCTTCACCGCGTTCGCGGAGACGGCCGAGCCCGAGGAAGTGATGGGCGTGCTCCGCGAGTACCACGCCGAGATGGGCAAGCTGATCGTGCAGCACGAGGGCACGCTCGAGCGCTTCACGGGCGACGGCATGATGATCTTCTTCAACGACCCGACACCCGTGCCGGATCCCGCCCAGCGAGCCGTGCGGATGGCGCTCGAGATGCGCGCGGCCGTGACGCCCCTCATCGAACGCTGGCGCAAGCGCGGCCACGAGCTCGACCTCGGCATGGGCATCGCGGAAGGCTACGCGACGATCGGCGCGATCGGCTTCGAGGGCCGCTGGGACTACGGCGCGATCGGCACCGTCACGAATCTCGCGGCGCGCCTCTGCGCCGAGGCGAAGCCTTCGCAGATCCTCGTCTCGATGCGGGTCGCGAGCAACGCGGAAGACCTGATCGAGACCGAGCCGATCGGCTCGCTCGCGCTCAAGGGAATGGCGAGGCCGGTGCCGGCCTTCAACGTGCTGAGGTTGAAGGAGCCCGCGACCTAGGTGAGCGCGCGGAGCTCGGTTTCGTCGGCTGCGAGCGCCTCGCGGAGTGACGCGAGGAACGCCTCCCGCGCACGGCGCTTCGTCGCGGTATGCGCGTTCGCGTTGAGCTTCGCGAAGTCCGCGGCGACGCGCTTCGCCTCTTCACGCAACTCGGCCGCCTGCACGACGCGGTCGAGGAAGCCGACCGCTTCGGCGCGCTCCGGGGAGAACACCTCGGCGAGCAACGTGACGCGCGTGAACGCCTCCGGCGCGAGTCGCTCGCGGCACAGCACGAGGGCCGCGCGCGGCAGTGTGAGCCCGATCGCGACCTCGTTCGCGGTGATCCGGTGCGGGCCGGCAGCGCCGATTCGGTAGTCGCCGGCGAGCAGCAGGAACGCGCCCATCGCGATCGCATGGCCCGTGCACGCGACGATCACGGGGCGCGGGAACGAGAGCATTCGCGCGGCGAGCTCGAAGCCACCGCAAACCATGCCGACCACGGCGTCCCCGCCCGACGTCATCACGGAGAGATCGAAACCGCCCGAGAAGCGGCCCTCACGCCCGGTGAGCACGACGATCGCGCCGGCCGCCTCCGCTTCGTCAAGCGCGCTATGGATCTCGCGTTGCATCGCCGGCGACATCACGTTCGCCTTGCCGTCGTCCATGGTGATGGTGGCGACGGAGTCCTCGATTTGGACGGTCACGAGAGCGCTCATTCGTCTTCCTTTCGGCAGACCGCCTCGATCTTGAAGCCGTCGAGGTCAATCGCGAACGCGCCGTAGAAGGGTCGGGTGTACTCGGGACGCAAGCCGGGCTCGCCGGCGTTCGCGCCGCCAGCGCGAAGCGCGGCGGCGTGGAACGCGTCGACCGCGGCGCGCGTCGGCGCCACGAAGCTCAGGTGGAGGCCGACGCCGGGGTGAGCGGCCCGCCCGTCCTCGCTCGCGAGAATCCAGAACGTCGGCGCGCGCCGCTCCGCCCTGCCGTAGCCGATCGCGCCAGGGCGCTCCTTCTTCCGCGCGAGCCCGACGGTCGCCAGCACCGCGTCGTAGAACGCGGCCGCGCGCGCGAGGTCGGCGACGGGGATCGAGACGTGGTCGATCACGCGGGTCTCCGCACGCGAGCGTCTTAGCGCGCCGCGTGATCTGGAGCGATCGGGGTATGGGGCGATGAATCAACCCTGCCCTTTCAGGGGGTTGGGCGGTTCGCTCCGGGGGCTTGTAATTTCGGCCATGTGCCTTATTTTCCCCAATCGAATGGCATCCACGCGTGGCTAGTTCATCGACGCTGGTTTTCGCCGCGATCTCGGTCTTCTCGCTCGCGCTCGTCGCGAGCCCGGTAGGCGCCCAAACCTCGGCGGCGCCCGTTGCCGCCACCGAGCTTCGCAACGGTAACGACGCGGCCCTGCAGCTCGCGCTCCGGCGGAGCGTCGGGCGCCTCGGCCTCGACGGCGCCGTCAAGGCGAGGAAGCTCGCGCTCTCGCTCGTCGACATCACCGACGTCGATCATCCGCGCCTCGCGATGATCAACGGCGACGAGATGATGTACGCGGCGAGCCTGCCGAAGATCGCGATCCTGCTCGGCGCCTTTCAGAAGATCCACGAGGGCGGCCTCGCCCTCGACGACGGGCTCCAGACCGAGCTCACCGAGATGATCCGTGTGTCGTCGGACGTCGCCGCGACGAGCGTCCTCGAGCGGATCGGCCGCGACTATCTGATCGACGTCCTGCAGGCGCCGCAGTACCGGCTCTACGACGCGAGCCTGAACGGCGGCCTCTGGGTCGGGAAGACGTATGCGAGCGGCACCGCGTACAAGCGCGATCCGCTCCACAATCTCTCCCACGGCGCGACCGCGTTCCAGGTTGCGCGCTTCTACTACCTGCTCGAGACGGGCCGCCTCGTCTCTCCCGAGTACAGCCGGCAGATGAAGCAGATCATGGGCTCGCCCGGGATCCACCATAAGTTCGTGGCCGGGCTCGAGCGCACGCACCGGAACGCGCAAGTGTACCGCAAGTCGGGCACCTGGAAGAATTTCCACGCCGACAGCGGCATCATCGAGCGCGACGGCCGCCGCTACATCGCCGTTGGTCTCGCGGAGGATCCCGCGGGCGGCGAATGGCTGAGCAACCTGATCGTCGCGATGGACGACATCGTGTTCGGCGACACGCCGGGCGCTACGGCTTCGCTTCAGTAGCGCTTCACGGCGCGGGCTCGCCTTCGCCTTCCGCCGCCTTCACGTCTTCCTTGACCGGTGCCTCCGGCTTGACGAGCGGCTTGTCCGCGGGATGTCGCTGCTCCATCAGTCGATGGATGCGCGTGCCCATCGTCTGGTGGGCGACCGCGGAATTCTGCCCGAGCACGTTCGAGAGCAGCGTGACGTAGTAGCGGAGCGGGGGAGCGCGGTCGGGCGTTTCCACGACGATCACGGAGTTCATGTAGTTCTTGACGGTGCCCGCGTACTTCGTCGCCTTCGGACAATCGTCACCGCCGCCGCCGCAGTCCGCGAACGAGCCCGATTTGAAGTAGATGGCCGCGTCCTTCAGCGCCGGTGACGAGGCGTAGCGAATGCGGCGATCGGTCGAGTAGAAAACGCGCTTCGCCTCGAGGCTCGAGAACTCGTCGACGAGCTTTCCCTGCTCCATTTTCACCAGGTACTCCATGAGCGAGCGCGCGGTCGCGTGGCTGCTCGTGCCGGCGATGCGCTTCTTGCCGGTCGAAGAGAAGAAGCCGCCCTGCCGCAGCGTCTGGAGATCGAGCCCGCTTCGCGTGACCGGCTCCTGCGTGACGTGCGTCAGAGCTTTCACGAGCTCCGGCTTCGCGGTCTTCGTCAGGTACTCCTCCTCGCGCTCCTCGGGCGCGGGGTATTCCTTGCCGAAGCGCGCGAGCAGCAGGAGCTCGCGCTGGAGGAGAGCGGCGGCCGCGTTCGAGCTCTTCGAGAACATGTGATCGAGAAAAGCGTACACGTTCCACGTGTCGCCCTCGCGGATCGGACGAAACGAGACCGCCTTGTCGCCCGGCGCCCAGATCGGCACGGTGTGCGAGTCGCTGCCCATCCACGAGTCGGCCGTCATCATCGTCTCGCGGAGCACGCGGCGCCGCGCCTCGACGTCGTTCGGATACACGTCGGCGAGCGTTTGGAACCAGCCGAGCAGCACGATGATCTTGCCGACGCTGCCCGGATTCAGCTTCATCGCCGCGTTGTGCTCGGCGTAAACGGGGCGCGCCGGGTCGCTGAGGTCGAGGAGCGCGATCGCGTAGTCCCCGGCGTTGCCGCCGGTCAGCGACGCGAGCCGCCGGGAGATGTCGGCGTCGGCCGCCGGAAGCGAGAAGTCCTGTCGATCTCGGAGCGCGAGCACGATCTTGTCGCCGGGGAGGAGCGCGCCGGGCGCGAGCTTCGGCCCCTTCACGGTGCCCTTCTGGACCTCCTGGTAGGCGGCGAGCCGCGGAATTCCCGTCGACGCCGCACCGTCGAGTGGGTACGCGTGTGCCGCGCTCGCGGCGAGCACGAGGCCGAGGAGCATGAGGCGGAGGGGAGGGTTCATCGCGAGTCCTCCTTCGGAACGACGTCGAGAGAAACCGTCCGCGCGGCGTCCGTGACGCGCGCATCGAGCGAGCGCAGGTATTCGCTCCGGCGCGCGCGGTCGCTCTCGTTGAAGGGGCGGATCTGCAGGAGGGCCAGCGAGCCGCCGGCGAACCCGAACTCGACGTCGGCCGCCCGCACTCGGCCGTCGTCGCCGCGGAGCGCGGGGAAGCGCTGCGGCGCGTCCCGCGCGACCGTCACGAGCTGCGCGATCTCGGCCGGTTGCAGCACCGTGTCGCTGCCGCTCGTGGGAACTTTCGTGATGCCGCCCGCCGGGGCGAGCACGTTCTTCGTCGGCGCGGTCGCTTGCGCGAGATAGCGCGTCTCCGTGCCGTCGCTCTTCACGAGGAGCGACTCGGCCGCCTGGCCGTCGACCGCGCCGCTCACGCCTTCGTTCACGGCGATCGAGAGGTAGCCGTCGCGGCCGCCCTCGACGTCCGTCGTCACCATCACGCCGGATTTTTCGGAAGGGAAGGACGTCTGCAGCAGCACCGCCGGCAGCACCCACTCGGGTTGATCCATCCGCGATTGTCGCCAGGCCCAAGACCGGTCGGTGAACGGCGAAGCCCAGACTTCGCGGATCGCGGCGAGGACCGCGTCCGTGCCGACCACATTCGGGACGGTGCGATTGAGACCCGCGCCGGTGAAGCCGACGAGATCCTCGACGTTCGTGTCGCTCCGCACGAAGATGCCGGCGCCGTTCGGCGCGAGGCGGTCGAGCGCGCCCTGCAGCTCGCGGCGGAACGGCTCGCCGGGATCCACCCTCGCGGCCCATTCGCGCATGCGCGCGAGCGCCTTCTTTGCCGCGGTCTTCTTCGCCGCGTCTCCGCGGAGCTTGGCGATCGCGCGGTATTCCTTCTGGAGCCAAGCGAAGACGGTCGGCTCGCCCGGCTTCATCGGCTGATCGAGAAGCTGCTTGAACGCGCCGAACGGGATCACGACACCGTCCGGGACCTGCGACCCGAACGCGTGCTTCAGCTCGGCGAGATTCGCGCTCTTCGGTCCGGCGAGTCGACCGGCGTCGGTCGCGCGCAGCGCCTCGAGCCCGAGGAATTCGGTCTGCGCGAGCTCGAGCTTCGGGATCGGAGGCCGGATGCGCGTGCTCGCGTCGACGGTCTGCTTGCCGAACACCTCATTCCAGCGTGGGCCGTCAGCCGCGAGCTGCACGACACCGTTCGAGCTCACGGCGAGCACCGCCTTCTTGCCGTTCCACGCGCGCACGGCGTCGACGACCTCGCGCCCGACCACCACGTTCGGAATGCCGAGGTTTCGTGCGAGGAGCTGCACGTGCGAGAGCGAGCTTCCTTCGCCCTCGGTGAGGATGCCCGCGACGGGCGGGAGCTCGGCGATCGTGTTCGGCAGAAGATAGATCCCCTCTGGATCGAGCTTCTCGGCGTTGAAAGGAACGCTCGGCACACGGATCGTACCGCGTGCAAGGCCCGGGTTCAGCGCGCGGAGGCCGGCGCCGCGGCTCTTGCCGAAGAGCTCGTGCGTGATGCCGGCTTCGCGGTTCGCATCCTTGACGAGGCCGTCCGCGAGCGATGCGTAGAAGAGGAGCGGGCTTCCGCGAAGACGATCCTGCTCGTAGCGGCCGGCGAGCGGATCGAGGCGGGCCAGCCATTCGGGGCCGTCCTGCCAGTGGAAACGCATCGTCGCGTCGGCCCACTCGGGTGGGCGCGCGAGATAGCGGACCTCCTCGCGATAGACGGCGTTCGAAGGTGGAGCCGCGAGCAGCCGGCCGACGCTCGCGCGGAGCCCGTCGGCGTGGCGTAGATTCACGAGCCCCGTGCCGGCGAGCGCGTCGCCCGCCTGCGCGAGCCATTCGAGTCGCTGGCGACGCGTCGCCCCGCCGACGGCGGTCACGAGCTCGTTGCCGCTCGCGTAGGCCGTTTCCTCGAGCGCGACGCTAGCCTCGAAGAGCGCGAGCGCGGCTCCGCGGTCGCGAACGCCGGGTGCTTCGCGTCGTAGACGGACGAGCCAGCGGCTTGCTTCCGCGAACCGCTCGGCCGGAACCTTGGCGGCCTCGAGCGCGGCCGCACCGGGCTCGAGCTCGGCGGCGAGCGGCGTGCCCGGCACGGCGCGCGCGAGCACCCGCAATCGCTCCGGCGCGGGGCTCTGCGTGTAGAGCAGCTCCACGAGCTTCGCGAGCTCCTCGTAGGCGGGCGCGAGCTCGGGCTTGCCCTGCTCCTTGGCGAAGGCGCGCACCCACTCGGCATCCGCGGAGCTCGGCACGTTGTGGATCTTCACGCGGATCGGCAGGAAGGCCGGATCCTGGTCCGCGAGCTTGATCGCCCGGTCGCGCACCTCGGCCGCCGAGGCTGCCCTGTCGCCGCTGTCCGGCGAGCTCGGGAGCAGCCGGATCGTCTCGCGGAGGAGGAAGTAGCGCGCATCCTCCCGCCAAGCGGGATCGTCGAGCAGCGCGCCGACGAGTCGCGCGACGCCGAGCGCCTCGTCCTCCGCCTGGATCGAGCCGCGGTACGTCTTCGTCACGCGCATGACCCAGCCGTCGTCGATGCCGATCAGGTATCGCTCGATCAGCATCTGGCGCAGCTTCTTCAGGTCCGGGTTCGGACCGACGAAGTGAACGGGATCGACGATCGCGTAGATGTTCGCGATCTCGTAACCGTTCCGCCGGAGGGCGAGGACCTGATCGGTCCACTCGCCGTGCTCGCGTTGCCCGCCGCCGTGCGCGTCGCAATTCTCCGCAGGCGGCAAGACGCTGCCGTCCGCGCACCAATGGCGAAGATGCTTGAAGGGGCCGCGGGGCGCGTCCTTCATCGCCGCGATCCACTCGCGGAGCGTCGGGGTATCGGGAAGCTCCTCCGCCGTCGCGGCGCCGGCGCACACGAGGAGCAAGCTCGCGGCGAGAGCCGAGCGAGCGAGCACCGATCGAAAACCGCCAACCGGCCGTCGCCACACCATCGACTCCAGATAACGCCGGCAAAGCGCGCGCGGCGCTATTCGGGAAGATCCCTATTCGAGCTAGGAGTCGCCGCGGAGCCTCGGCGGTCGCCTAGCGCTCGAATGCGCGATCGATGCGCTCGAATCGCCGCCGGATCGACGCGCGGCTTTCCTCGTGGGGCAGGATGTAGAGCTGCTTTTCGTCGATCGCGCGCACCACCATCGCCGCGACGTCGTCGACGTCGAGAACGCGGCCGGAGAGATCGGGGTTGGCCTCGTCCTGATCCGACAGCTCGCGTGCCGCCTCGGCGCCGCCGTGGCGAGCGGTGCGATACTTCTCGGACGCGCCGATGTTGGTCGCGACGCGCATCGGGCAGAGCACCGAAACGCCGATGCCGTCGCCGCGCAATTCGCGGTGGAGGACCTCCGCCATCGCGACGACGCCGTATTTCGCGACGCAGTAGGGGCCGAGGCCGAAATTCGGCACGAGGCCCGCGAAGGACGAGGTGAACAGGATGTGGCCGCCGGCCGCGGCGGCGCGCATGCGCGGGAGAAACGCCTCGACGCCGTGGATCGGGCCCCAGAGATCCACGTCGATGATCCAGCGCCAATCATCGTGGGTCATTTCGCTGATGGGCCCGCTCACGGCGACGCCCGCGTTGTTGAACAGGATGTGGACGGCGCCGACCGTCTTCTCGACGTCATCCGCGAGCGCCAGCATCGCGGCATGGTCCGAGACGTCGCAGACTCGCGTCTCCACGCCCCCCGGTCCCATCGCGTCGACGACGGCCTTGGCCGCGGGGGCGAGCGCCGATGCCTGCATGTCGACGAGCACCAGATGCGCGCCTCGCGCCGCCAGCTGTTTCGCGGTGGCGAGCCCGATTCCGCTCGCGCCGCCCGTGATGACGGCAACCTTGTTCGTGTAGTCCATCGGTCGATCCCGGTTGGAGCCGGCTACGCGGCCACCGGACGGAAGAGCGGCGCGAGGTCGATGAAGATCCGGTAGTCGTCGATCAATTCACCGCGGGCGCGGTAGATCGTGACTACGGGGACGGTGACCGTACTGGCGTCCGCGCGTGTGTAGGTGACGCGCGCCTCCACGATCGTCGCCTTTCCCGCGTTCCAACGCTCGACCACGTCGTGGCGGACGCCGTGGAGATCGGCGCAGAACGCCGCCCACGCGTCGCGTACCGCGGCGCGGCCGACGACCGGCGCGCCGTTGCCGAAGCGCATGACCACGTCGTCGCTCAGATGCCGCGCGTAGCGGTCGGGATCCATCGAATCGATGTCCTCGAACAGCGTCTCGTGGCCGGGCACGGACATCACGCGGCCACGCCCTCGACGACGCCGATCGCGCCGGCCGCCGGATACAATGTCTCCGTGTAGCGCCAGCCCGACTGATTCAGGAGGGCGGCGTACTCTTCGCTCGTTCGCTCGCGTCCCGTGCCCCAGCAGAGCATGTGGATGTCGAAGAGCTTGGCGAAGTGCGGCGTCTCCGGACCGGGGACGATGTATTCGGCGATGTAGATGTGAGCGTTCGGTGCGGCCACGCCGCGGAGGTTCGAGAGGATCCGCACGGACTCCTCGTCGTTCCAGTCGTGGATGATGTGCTTCATGATGTAGGCGTCGGCGGCCGGCGCCTTCGCGAACATGTCGCCGCCCATGTACGTGCAGCGATCGGCGACGTTCATCTTCTTCGCCCAGAGCGCCTCTTTGTCCTGGAGCACCTCGGGACGCTCGAGGACGGTGCCCTTCAGGTGAGGGTACTTCGCGAGGAAGCTGCAGAGGAGATGCCCGTGTCCCCCGCCGACGTCGGCCAAGTGGGAGATCTTCGAGAAGTCGCGCTTGGCAAGCGCGTCGAGCACGCCGAGCGTCTCGCCGCTCGAATAGCTGCTCATCGCGAGATCGAAGACCTCCGCGTACGCGGGATTCTGCGCGGGATGCTCGAACGCCATGCGACCGAACTCGCGCACGAAGCCGTTTTGCTTCCCGTCACGCACCATCGCGGGGAGATGCTTCCAGATCGCGTAGTGCTCGGGGCCTTCTTCGAGGAGCGTGATCCCGCGGAGCGTCTCCGGATGATCCGCGCGCAGGTACGCGCCGGCCGGGGTGATCGAGAAGCTCCGGCCCGCGTGCTCGCTGGTCAATCCGAGACACGCTAAGGCTCGAAGCAGCCGATACGACATCACGGGGTCGAGCGAGAGCTTCTCGGCGATCGCCCCCGCCTTCATTTCCTTCTCGCCGAGCGTTTCGAAGATCCCGAGCCTCACACCGGCGTGGAGGATCTGGCTCCGCCATCGCCCGAAAATCGTGTCCATGACTGCAAGCTTGTCCATCGTGTCGGCGGCGTAGCATGTTGCGTGCGGTGGCGCATCCCGGAATCACACAAAGGCTCGCAGCGATTCTCGCGGCCGACGCGGTCGGCTTCTCGCGCCTCATGGGGACGGACGCCCAGGCCACGCTCCGCGAGCTCGACGCGAACCGCGCTCTCTTCCGCCTGCATACCGAGGAGCACGGCGGGCGCATCGTCGACATGGCCGGAGACTCGATCTTGGCGGTATTCGGCTCGGCGGCCGGCGCGGTGCGTGCCGCGGTAGCCGCTCAGGCGGCAGTGGAGGAGCGCTCCGCCGCGATCCCCGACGATCGCCGCATGCGCTACCGGATCGGAGTCAATCTCGGCGAGATCATCGAGAAGCCCGACGGCTCGATCTACGGCGATGGCGTCAACGTCGCCGCGCGCTTGCAGAGCCTCGCCGATACGGGGGGCATCCTGTTGTCGGGCAAGGTCCACGACGAGGTCCAAGGCCAAGTGGGCGTGGGCTTGGCCGCCGCCGGGGAACACAAGGTGAAGAACATCGCCCGGCCCCTGCGCACCTATCGTGTGGTGGCCGCCGGCGAAGCGGCGCCACCGCAACTGGTCGCCGACGCACCGGCGCCGCCGGCGCTTCCCGACAAGCCCTCGATCGTGGTGCTCCCGTTCGACAACATGTCCGGCGACAAGGAGCAGGAGTACTTCGCCGACGGGATCACCGAGGACATCATCACGGACATCTCCAAGGTCTCCGGCATGTTCGTGATCGCCCGCAATTCGGCGTTCACCTACAAGGGCAAGGCGGTGAACCTCACCCAGGTCGGCCGCGACCTCGGCGTCAAGCACGTGCTCGAGGGCAGCGTGCGCAAGGCCGGCAACCGCGTGCGGATCACCGCGCAGCTGATCGACGCCGCCAGTGGTGGGCATCTCTGGGCCGAGCGCTACGACCGGAACCTGGACGACATCTTCGCCGTGCAGGATGAGGTGACGCGCGAGATCGTCAAGGCGCTGCGCGTGACGTTGACGAAAGACGACAAAGCGCGGATCGCCACGCATTCGACGGAGAATCTCGAAGCTTGGGAGCTTTTCGTCCGCGGCCGCGAATTCGCGTGGCGACTCGATCCCGGGGCGCACCTCGAGGCACGGCGCTTGTTTTCGGACGCGATCGCTCTCGATGAGAGCTTTGTCGATGCGATCGCGCTCCTCGGCTTCACCTACATGCTCGACATCGCGAACCCGATCGATCAGTCGCACACTGCGCTAGACACGGCGGCCGAGCTCGGAGCGCGCTGCCTCGCGCTCGACGCCTCGAGGCCTTATCCGCACTTCCTCATGTCGAGCGTGCATTTGTGGAGCCGCGAGTTCGACGAGGCACTGGCCGCGGAAGACCGCTGCCTCGCGCTCGACCCCAACTTTCCGCAGGGTAGGGCGCAGCGCGGCTTCATCCTCCATTACGTCGGGCGGTCGGCAGAGGCGATCGACGAGCTCAATCAAGCGATGCGCCTCGATCCGTTGATGCCCGAGGTGTTTCTGCACACGCTCGCCCAGTGTCACTTCGACCTCGGTGATGACGAGGAGGCGGCGCGCGTGTGCCGTCGTCGCATCGCGATCCGGCCCAATACCGACATCACTCGCGTGCTGCTCGCGGCGGCGCTCGGCCATCTCGGCCGGCACGAGGAGGCGCGGCACGAATGGGCGGGCGCGCGGGTGATCAATCCGCGCTATTCGTTCCGGGAGAAGCGCGCCGTTCTGCCGTACCGCGACCCGGCCATGATGGACCGCATGGCGGAAGGTCTCGCCAAAGCGGGGATCGACCCGGACGCGGTAGGTGAGTAATGTGCGCCGTCCATCAAATCAGGAGGCCCCCATGGTCGGTTACGTGTGTGTCGGTACGAATGACTTCCAGCGTGCGGCGAAGTTCTACGACGCTCTACTCGCGGGGCTCGGCGGCAAGCGGGCGATGGAGATGGAGACGTTCATCGGCTGGTCGTCCGGGTCGAACATGATGGGGATCATCAAGCCGTTCGATGGCAAGCCGGCGACGGTCGGGAACGGCGTGATGGTCGCGCTCGCGGCGACCTCGAAGGAGCAGGTCGACAGCGTGCACGCGAAGGCCCTCTCGCTCGGCGCCAAGGACGAAGGTGCACCGGGGCCGCGTGGCGACGGGTTCTACGCGGGTTACTTCCGCGATCTCGACGGCAACAAGCTCAACGTTTACTTCCTCGGCTGAGGGGCCCTTCGCCCGACATCAAACAAAAGCTCGCCGCGGTTCTCGCGGCTGACGCGGTCGGCTTCTCGCGTCTCATGGGCATCGACGAGCACGCCACGCTCGTCGAGCTCGATGCGAACCGCGCGCTCTTTCGCGCTCATACCGAGGCGTACGACGGTCGCGTCGTCGACACCGCGGGCGATTCGATCTTGGCGGTGTTCGGTTCGGCGGCCGGCGCAGTGCGCGCCGCGGTGGCCGTGCAGGCCGCAGTGGAGGAGCGGTGCGGGAGGGTCCCCGAGGATCGGCGCATGCGCTATCGCATCGGCGTCAATCTCGGCGACATCATCGAGAAGTCCGACGGAACGGTCTACGGCGACGGCGTGAACGTCGCCGCGCGCCTGCAGAGCCTGGCCGAGCCGGGCGGCATCCTGCTGTCGGCCAAGGTCCACGACGAGGTGCAGGGCAGGGTAGACGTTCGATTGGCCGAGGCCGGGGAGCACAGGGTGAAGAATATCGCCCGGCCGTTGCGCACCTACCGCGTGGTGGCGGCAGGCGAAGAGGTCGGAGAATCGGCGCCGCCACAGCGAGACGCCGAGCCGCCGCCGGCGCTGCCCGACAAGCCATCGATCGTCGTGCTGCCGTTCGACAACATGTCCGGCGACGAGGAGCAGCAGTACTTCGCCGACGGGATCACCGAGGACATCATCACTGACATCTCCAAGGTCTCCGGTCTCTTCGTGATCGCCCGCAATTCGTCCTTCACCTACAAGGGCAAGGCGGTGAGCGTGACCGAGGTCGGCCGTGAGCTCGGCGTGAAGACCGTGCTCGAGGGCAGCGTCCGTAAGGCCGGCAACCGCGTGCGGATCACCGCGCAGCTGATAGACGCCGCGAGCGGCGGGCATCTCTGGGCCGAGCGCTTCGACCGCGACCTCGACGACATCTTCGCCGTCCAGGACGAGGTTACGCGCGAGATCGTCAGGGCGTTGAAGGTGAAGCTGACTCCAGACGAGAAGGCGCGGCTCGGCGCGCGGCCGACCGACAATCTCGAAGCCTACGAGCTTTACGTGCGCGCCCGCGGCCTCGTCTGGCCGATCTCGCGAGAGACGAACTTCGAGGCGCGCCGGATACTTTCCACCGCGATCGCGCTCGACGACGGCTTCGTCGATGCGATCGCGTTGCAGAGCTTCACGTACATCCTCGACCACGTGAACCGCTGGACCGATCTGTCGCACCTCGCGCTCGACACCGCGTACGAGCTCGCGGAGCGCAGTATCGCTCTCGGCGATTCGCGGATTTACCCGCATTTCGTCATGGGGACCGTCCGACTTTGGCGGCGCGAGCTCGACGAGGCTCTCGCAGAGGCAACCCGCTGTCGCGAGGTCGATCCGAACTTTCCGGACAGCTGGTCGCAGCGCGGCCACATCCTCCACTACATGGGGCGCTCGGCCGAGGCGATCGACGACATCACCGAAGCCATCCGCCGCGATCCGCTGTTGCCGGACGTGTACCTGCATTTCCTCGCCCAGTGTCATTTCGATCTCGGCAACGACGAGGAGGCGGCACGAGTGCTCCGCCGCCGCATCACCCGCTCGCCCAACACCGACATCAGCCGGGTGCTGCTGGCGGCGGCGCTCGGCCATCTCGGCCGCCACGAGGAGGCGCGCCGCGAATGGGGGCGCGCGCGCGCGATCAATCCCGGTTATTCGCTGCGGCAGAAGCGCGAGATTCTGCCGTACCGCGACTCGACGATGATGGACCGCATGGCGGAAGGCCTCGCCAAGGCGGGGATCGACCCGGACTAGCCCCTCTGAGTCGTCGCTGATGAAAGCCGCGACCGCCGCTCGGCGCGTCCTCGGGCTCGGGCGCGAGCTGATCGCGTGCCTGCGTTTCCTCCGCAATCGACGTGTGCTGCCATCCCTGCGGGCGAGGATCGTGATGCTCGAGCGCCTTTACGAGATCAGCGTTCGGATCGACAGCCCCCATCGGCAAGAGGAGATTCTCGCCTTCGTCGAGACGATCCTCGCCGCCTCGGGACGCGAGGGTGTCATCGTCGAGGCGGGCTGTTACAAAGGGAGCAGCACCGCAAAGTTCAGCCTGGCCGCTGACGTCGTCGGCAAAGAGCTCGTGGTCTTCGATTCCTTCCAGGGCATTCCGCCGAACGCCGAGCCACACGAGAGAAACATCTTCGGTGGACCGGCGTATTTCAGGCAGGGACAGTACCGCGCGAGCCTCGACGAGGCGCGCCGGAACGTCGCGCGATTCGGCAAGATCGAGCGTTGTCGCTTCGTGCCGGGATGGTTCGATGACACGTTGCCGCGCTTCCGCGAGAAGGTTTCGTCGATTTATCTGGACGTCGATCTGGCGTCATCGACGCGCACCTGCCTCAAGTACCTCTACCCACTTCTCGTGCCCGGGGGCGTCCTCATCTCACAGGATGGCCATCTTCCGCTGGTGATCGACGTCTTGAAGGACGAAGACTTTTGGCAACGCGAGGTCGGCTGCAGCCGGCCGCCGATCACCGGTTTGGGAAGAGCGAAACTCGTCAAGATCATCAAGCCGCCCCCCGCTCCTCGGTCGGTTTGACTTGCGCGAGGCGTCGGCAGATGACGCCAACGCCAAGGGGGCTGCCGGATGCTGCAGACAGTCGAATCAGCGCTCGCGACCATCAACGACCTCGTTTGGGGTCCGCCGATGTTGCTGCTCCTCTTCGGCACGCACGTCTGGCTCACCGTGCGCCTCGGCTTCGTCCAGCGGCGGCTCTGGCAAGCGATCAAGCTCTCCTTCCAGCGCTCGCCCGACGGTGAGGGCGACGTCACGCCGTTCCAGTCGGTTTCGACGGCCCTGGCGGCGACGATCGGCGCCGGCAACATCGTCGGCGTCGGCACCGCGATCGCCGCCGGCGGCCCGGGCGCCGTGCTGTGGATCTGGCTGACCGGCGTCTTCGGCATCGCGACGAAGTACGCGGAAGCCGTGCTGGCGGTGAAGTACCGCGTGAAGATGCCGAGCGGCATGATGGCCGGCGGACCGATGTACGTGCTCGAGCGCGCGCTCGGCATGAAGAAGCTCGCGGTCGTGTTCGCTGCGCTCACCGCGGTCGCCGGTTTCGGCATCGGCAACATGGTGCAGGCGAACTCGATCGCCGATCTCGCCGAGCAGACGTTCGGCATCGGGCGCGTCATCACCGGAGTCGTTCTCAGCGTGCTGACCGCGTTCGTCATCCTCGGCGGTCTCCGCTCGATCGCGCGCGCCTGCGAGCTGCTCGTGCCGTTCATGGCCGTCGGGTACACGGCCGGCTGCGTCCTGCTCCTGGTGCTCGAATTCGACACGCTCGGCGAAACGATCGTGACGATCGTCTCGACCGCGTTCACGGGACAGGCCGCCGTCGGCGGCTTCGTCGGCGCGGGCATGCGCGAAGCGATGCGCTACGGCGTCGCGCGCGGCCTCTTCTCCAACGAAGCCGGACTCGGCAGCGCGCCGATCGTCGCCGCCGCGGCGCAGACTCGGAACCCCGTGCGCCAAGGGCTCGTGTCGGCGAGCGGCGTCTTCTGGGACACCGTCGTGGGGTGCGCGATCACCGGCCTCGTGCTCGTCAACTCGGGGCACTGGACGGAGGGGCTGAACGGCGCGGCGCTCTCTCGCGCGGCGTTCGAGGACGTTCCGGTCGTCGGGCCCGCGATCCTCGTTTTCGGGCTCTTCACGTTCGTGTTCGCGACGATCGTCGGGTGGAGCTACTACAGCGAGAAGGGCGTCGAGTATCTGTTCGGCGACGTCGCGGTCCGGCCGTTCCGCTGGCTCTGGGTGATCGCCGTCTTCTTCGGCTCGGTGCTCTCGCTGCCGATCGTGTGGTCGTTCGCCGACATCGCCAACGCGCTGATGGCAATTCCGAACCTGATCGCGCTGCTCATGCTTTCGGGAGTCGTCGCCGCCGAGACGCAGAAATACTTGTGGAGCGGAGACATCGACGCCAAGGCCGAGCCGACGACCTGAACCCCCATTATCGCTGGCGAATTGTCCCCCGTGACCCGCGGGTGCCCGATCGTTGTTTGATCAGGTGTGTTCCGGCGAGTCGCAATCGGGGTAGCCCTTCTTCTCAGCGCTTCTTCGGTCGAAGCGTTCGTGAAGTGTCGAACGCTGGAAGGGGGCACGTACTTCGGCGACGTGCCGCCGCCCCGTTGCGAGATTCAGGGCCAGTTCTCCGACGCGCCGCCGCCGCCGACCGTCGTCGGAGTTTCGGATGGATCCGCGGCGAGCGCGGATCCGGAGCGCGCGCTCGCGGTGCTCCAGCAGAACGCCGAAGCCGAGCGTGCATTCCGGAAGCACGTTCCCGCGGTTCGCGTCGTCGGCGACCAGGTCTACGAAAATGACGGCTTCGTCCTCGGGAAGATCGCGAACGGCGCCGACTTCACCGTTTACAACGTGCGCATCTGCGCGAGTCGCTATTGCGAGGCGGCGACGCCGAAGACGCTGCTTGCCGGCGATCACGGCAGCTTCCGCTTCCCTTCCGAGGTGCGGAACGACGTCGGCTCGATGGTCGTCCGCTGGGACGTCCAGGCGCAGTGATCGGACTCGTCGAAGTCGCACCCGGTAGTTGACCGCCATTCCTCCTCGACCTTCGTCGGCGTCGAGTTTTTGACTCTGGCGTCGGTCGCGGATGCTCGCGTACATTCGCTCGCATCCCGACAATCCAGGAGGATCCGATGAAGACCGCCCCGCCGGCCTGCCGGCCGACGTTTCCGCGAACGATCTCGACCGCCGCCGATTCGGCGAATCCTTCACCGACCGCGAGGTGCCGCTCCGGATCACGGTCGGCAGCAAGACCTACGAGCTCAAGGGAGGCGAGCTCGTCGAGGCCTGAGCCGACGCCACCATAGGCGCGCGAGGCTCGAGCTCGCTCGCATGTAGTTGACCGCCGCCCTCGTTCCGTCCGAGTTAGGGTGCATGGCGACACCCGAGCGGCACCTCCGCATCTACGACGAGGGCAGGGCGGACTTCCCGCCGGTCGATCCCGACGGTCATCGCGACGCGATCGGCGCGAAGAGCCGCGCGATGACGCCGAAGCTCGTCTCCGCGAAGGACGCGATCGAGCGCTTCGTCGCCGACGGCGATTACGTCGTCTGGGAGTGCAACTACCTGCAGCGCGGTCCGTCGGCGCTGATCCGCGAGATCGTGCGGCAGAAGAAGCGGCGGCTGTGGGCGTGCGGCAAGTTCACCTGGGTCGGCGTCGCGCTGCTCGTCGAAGCGGGCTGCGTCGATCGCGCCGACATGGGTTTCTTCATGGGCGGCCCGGGGCTCAACCGCGCCGTGCTCGAAGGGCGGCTTCGCATCTGGGAATACAGCAACGTCGTCCTCACGAATCGCCTGCGCGCCGGCGCGATGGGACTCTCGTTCGTGCCGATCCGCTCGCTCGGCGGCACGTCGAACTTCGCGCACTCGGCGGCGAAGCTGATCGAGGATCCCTATACCGGCCAGCCGACGGTCATCGTGCCGGCGCTGAACCCCGACGTCGCGATCATCCACGTGCACCAGGCGGACGTGTTCGGCAACGCGCGGATCTTCGGCGCCGGGATCACCGACGTGGAATCGGCGCTCGCCTCGAAGAAGGTCGTCGTCTCGGCCGAGGAGATCATCGATACGGAAGACGTGCGCCACAACCCCGGGCTCACGAAGATCCCGTTCTACGCCGTCGACGCCGTCGTCCATCAGCCGTTCGGCGCGTATCCGGGCGAGTGCCCCGGGCATTACGCCTCCGACACCGCGCACGTCGGCGAGGTCTTCGAGGCGATGCACGCAGACAAGCTCGGCGCGTATCTCGACAAGTGGGTCCACTCGTTCACCACCGAAGAAGACATGCTCGCGAAGCGAGTCGGCCGCGAGCGCCTCGTCGCGCTCGAGCGGCGCTCGACCCGGAAGGAGGGATTTCGTCCATGAGCGCGTTGGCTCCGCTCTTTCGCAACCGCCCCTGGAAGGATGCGCCGAAGGCGCAGACGTTCGCCGAGCGCGAGTTCCAGGTCTGTGTCACCGCCCGGCTCGTCGAGAACGCGCGGAACTACTGGGTCGCCGCCGGCGGCGGACCGATGTACTCCGTGCTCCTCGCGAAGCGGCTCTACGCGCCGGACGCGCTCTACGTCACCGAGGACGGGATCGTCGGCGCCGAGCCCGTGCTGCCGCTCGACCCGGTGATGACCGTGCTCGCGGAGCGGCCCTCGTATCGGGCGTTCCAGTGGACGACGATGAACGGCATCGGCGACCAGTGCGCGACGGGCTTCATGGACGTCGGCATTCTCAACACGCTCCAGATCGATCCGTTCGGCAACATCAACTCGACGTGGGTCGGCGAGTACCCGACGAAGGGCCGCCGCGTGAACGGGCCGGGCGGCGCGGACACGATCGCCGCGCAGTGCCGGCGCGTGATCCTGATGACGGATCATCAGAAGCGGAAGTTTGTGCCGAAGGTCGATTTCATCTCGTCGCCCGGCTTCCTCGACGGCACGGCCGGCGCGCGCGAGCGCGCGGGGCTGCCGCGGAACACGGGGCCGTGGGTCGTGGTCACGAACTGGGCGCTCTTCGACTTCGAGGAAACGTCGCATCGAATGCGGCTCCGCGCGCTCGCGCCGTTCGTGACGAAGCAGCGCGTGCTCGCGGAGATGTCGTTCGAGCCGCTCGTCGCCGAGACGCTCGAGACACTCGACGTGCCGACGGAGCGCGAGCTCGAGATCTTCCGCGCCGAGATGGACACCGGCGGCCAGTTCACGGACGCCGGCGGCAAGTGGGTCGTCCGCGACGGCGACGACTGGGTGCTCGCCGCCTAGGGCTGAATCAGCAGCAGCCCGTTCAGCAACAACGTATGCGCGGGGTTCGTCTCGCAGGTGTAGTGCTGCAGACCCGGCTGCTCGAAGACGTGGCAGCGGACGTTCGAATCCGCTTCGTCGCACGACTCCGCGGCAATCGGGAAGATGCCGAGCGGCGTCGTCGCCGCGCAGCCGGGATACGGCGAACAGACGTCTTCGAACACGAGCGCGTCCCCGGTTGCGCCCGGAATGTCCGGAAACGTCAGCACCTCGTGGTGGGTGTCACAGCCGACACCGAGTACCCCCGCGACCAGAGCTTCCGCGGCTAGATCGTTCGACGGACACTGCTCGACGTTAACCCACGCGATGCCGCCGGCACCGGCCACCGCGGTCGTGACGGGCGGGTTGTACTGGAAGTTGCTGATGCAGATGACCTGATCGACCGTGGCGCAGCCGTCGATTTGGCGGATCCGCTCGAGCTCCGCCGCCGTCGGCGGGCAGTGGCAGATCACCTCGCTCGCCGGGTTCGTCTCGGGATCCCAGCATCCGCTCGCCTCGCTCGTACCGCAGGCGTTCGGGATCTCCGGAAGGGCAGGGAGCGCCGGCAAGGGAGGGAGCGGCGGCAAGAGCCCCGCGAAGGCGACCGAGCCGAAGCCGAGCGTCCCCATGGCGACGAGCATCGCCACGAGCTTCTTCATCGTACTCCCTCCTTGCGCCGACCAGTCATAGGTTCGGGGCCGGGAATGTACAGTATTTGCATTAACGTCACGGCTTCAGAGCCGTCACCGCGGTCCCGTTGCTGTCGCCGTCGGGATCGTGATTGGCGCTCGGCAGGTACGAGCGGCCGGTCGCGCTCACTCCGCTCACGGTGAACGTGACCGAGCCGCTCTTCTTCCGCACCATCGGGCTCAGCACGCTGCAGACGCCGCTCGCGGCCGTCGTGCAGGATGACGATCCGGATACCGGACCGCTCCACGCGCCGCTCACCGTCGCGCCCGAGATCGGCGCATGGGCGCTGCCATGGACGGCGATCGACACCGTCGCCTGCCAGTTCTTGCCGAGGTTCGCGCTCGAGCGATCGAGGTCGCCGACGTGCATCGTGCTCGGGACCGGCGTCGCCGTCCGCGTTGCGGTCGGGCCCGGCGTCGCCGTGCGGGTTGCGGTCGGGATGGGCGTGGCCGTTCGTGTCGGCGTCGGCGGTGGCGGATTCGTCGCCGTCGGGGGCGGGCTCGTCGGTGTCGCTGGCGGCGCGGCCGTCGGTGTCCGTGTCGGCGTGGCCGTCGCCGTCCGCGTCGGCGTTCGTGTCGGCGTCCGCGTCGGCGTGGGCGACGATGGGCTCGTCGGCGTCGGGCTCGCCACGGGACGAATCCGATAGACCGTGCCGCGCGCGATGGACACGACGTAGACGTTGCCGTCCGGTCCGAGCTCGAGATCGGTCGAGGAGCCGAAGCTCGTGCCGAGACGAACCTGCGCCGCTTCGGTCGCATCGTCCGCGACGAGGTCCGCGAGCGTGCCGCTCAACACGAAGCCGTTCCGCTGCGCGTTCAGCGTGAAGCGCGAGATGCTGCCGGTGTTGTTGTCGGCGACGAGCGCGACGGCGTCGTAGGCCGGGCCGAGCGCGCTCCCGACCGGGAAGAGAATCGCGGTCGGCGCGACCGGATTCAGCCAGGAGAACTTCGGATCGGCGTAGATCGCGCCGGGAATCTGAAACAGATCGCCTGCGCTTTGTGGATCTCGGGCGTCCGGTCCCATGAGGGTTTCCCAGCCGCTGTTGAAACCGGGCCCGACGAGATTGACCTCGTCGTAGCTCCCCGGGCCGTTCTCCGTGTCCCATAGATTCCCGTTGACCGGGTCGATGGCGAGCCCGAAGGAATTGCGGACGCCGTAGGCGGCGTAGCTCCGCACGATGGTCTGGCAGGTTCCGGCTCCGCAGTTCGCATTGCTCGTGCAGGTCGTCTGCGGCGCCGTGCTGCAATAGGGGAAGAACGACGAGTTGTCCGGATCCGGCGAGCCGTCCTGAAGCAGGCGCAAGATGACGCCGGTGTCGTCGGGCAAGGGGCCCGTCGGATAGTTCTCGAGTTGCCCGTTGCGGTTCAAATCGCCGATGACCGCGTAGAGCGGGCGCGACGCCGCGGGTCCGGGACCGAGCTCGAGCACGCCGCCGTCGTGGTTCGGGCCGGGGAGCGCCGGCAGAGTGCGCAGATTCATCGGGCTGACGAGCTGTGAGCCGTTCCAGGTGTAACGAACGAGGCGGTTGGCCGTGGGATCGCCCGTCGTCGTGTCGAGCCCGGTCGCCGACTCCGTGTAGTAGAGGAAGACGGTCGTCCCGTTGACGGCGATGCCGAGGAGACCGCGCTCGCTCGCGCTGTTGACCGCGACGTCGAGCACCGGAGCCGCCTGCAACACGCCGCCCAGCACTCGCCGCACCTGCCCGGTCGCCTTCTCCAACACCAAGAAATCGTCGGGCGCGACAAACGCCATCGTCGTCGGCTGCGAAAGGCCGGTCGCGACCGTGTCGACGGTGAGGCTCGGATCGGTGAGCGATTGAGCCGACACGAGGCGGGCGGAGAGGAGCGCTGCGAGGAGCGTCCAGCATGTACGAACAATCATCGGCGCGGTTCCCCCTTCGGAACGAAGCGTCGAGCATGCTTCCGCTCGGCGCGAAACACAACGGTCGAGCTTCGCGTTCAGCGCATGCGGAGCACGATGCGCCCGGCAGTCTCGCCCTTCGCAGCGTCGGCGATCGCCGCGGCGAAATCGTCGAGCTCGTAAGTGCGTGCGATGGCGGGCGTGAGCCGCCCTTCCTCGAAGAGGCGCATCACCGCCGCGGTGTTCTCGGCCGCCACGCCGGGCTCGCGTTCGGCGAGCTGTCGGAGATCGACACCGACGAGCGCGGCTCCCTTGAGGAGCGCGAGATTCGTCGGGAGCGCGGGGATCTCGCCCGCGGTGAAGCCGATCACCAGGTGGCGGCCCTTCCAGGCGAGCGAGCGAAACGCGAGCTCGGTCAGCCGGCCGCCGACGGGATCGACGACGACGTCCACGCCGCGTCCGGCGGTCAGCGCCTTCAGCTCGTTCCGCCACTCGGCGGACTTCGTGTCGAGCACCTCGTCGGCGCCGGCGCTTCGCGCGAGCGCGCGCTTCGCTTCGCTCGAAGCCGAGGCGATCACGCGGGCGCCGAGCACCTTGCCGAGCTGCGCGCAGGCGTAGCCGATCGCGCCGCCGGCGCCGAGGACGAGGAGCGTCTCGCCCTTGGCCAACGCTCCTCGCTGGACGAGCGCGTGCCACGCGGTCTCGTAACTCACGCGGAAGACCGCGGCTTCCCCGAAGCTCCGACTGCCCGGGATCTGCTGCAACGCTGCGGCGCGCACCGTCGCGGCTTCCGCGTACACGCCGCCGAAGCTCGAGCCGCACACGCGATCGCCGGGCGCGAGGCGCGTGACCGCGGCGCCGACCGATTCGACCACGCCCGCGAACTCACTGCCGGGCGTGAACGGCACCGGTGGCTTCAGTTGATATTTGCCCTGCGCGACGAGCGCATCGACGAAGCTGACGCCGGCCGCGTGGATCGCGACGCGGACCTCCTCGGGCTTCGGCTCGCGGGGCGCGACTTCTTCGAGGCGGAAGGTCTCGGGCGGGCCGAGGGCGTGTGCGACGACGGCTTTCATCGTTTTCACGCTTGAAGGGGCGGGCTCTCGTCTGACAGATCCCTGGCTCGATGTCGATTTCTCTCCAGGACCGGACCGCCATCGCCGGCATCGGCCAGACGGCGTTCTCGAAGGGGCTCGAGGACAGCGAGCTCTCGCTCGCGTGTCAGTCGATCCGCGACGCGATCGCGGACGCGGGCCTGAAGCCGGCCGACGTCGACGGCCTCGTCATGTACTCGATGGAGAACGGCCGCGAGGTCGAGATCGCGCGGAACGTCGGGCTCGGCGACGTCACGTACTTCGGCGAGATCGGTTATGGCGGCGGCGCGGGGTGCGGCACCGTCGGGCACGCGGCGATGGCCGTGGCGACCGGGCAGTGCCAGGTCGCGGTCGCCTGGCGGGCACGAAAGCGTGCGTCGAAGGCAAGCCGCCCCTGGGCGAACGTGAGTCAGCGGATCACCGGGCAGTTCCAGTGGACGCGCACGTTCGGGCTGCTCCGCCCGGCGGACGAGATCGCCATGCTCACCCGGCGTTACATGCACGAGTACGGCGCCACGCGGGATCACCTCGCGAACGTCGCGATCGCGTTCCGGAAGCACGCGAACCGGAACCCGCGCGCGACGATGAAGGACAAGACGCTGACACGCGAGCAGTACATGAACGCGCGCTGGATCTCCGAACCGTTGTGTCTCTTCGACAACTGTCTCGAGACCGATGGCGCGCTCGCGGTCGTGATCGTCGCGGCGGACCGCGCGAAGGACCTGAAGCAGCCGCCGGTCTATGTTCATTCGTTTGCGCAAGGAATTCCTCGCCAGCACCAGCTCATGACGAACTACTTCTGCGACGACCCGCTGCTCGGGCCGTCGTGGGCGTGCGCGCGGCTCCTCTGGGAGCGGAGCGAGTTCAAGCCGAAGGACCTGCGTGTCGCGCAGATCTACGACGCCTTCAGCCCGCTGATCCCGCTCTCGCTCGAGGGCTTCGGCTTTTGCGGGCGTGGAGAAGGCGCGGCGTTCACGAACGACGGCGCGCTCGAGTGGCCGAACGGCCGCCTGCCGACGAACACCTCGGGCGGCGGCATGTCGGAGGCGTACGTGCACGGCTTCAACCTGATCCTCGAAGGCGTGCGGCAGATGCGCGGCACGTCGACTTCGCAGGTCGACGGCGCGGAGTCGTGCCTCGTCACGAGCGGCGAGGGCGTGCCGACGAGCGCGCTCCTCCTGAGGCGATGATGGAATCCGGGTTCCTCCTTCCCGATCTCGACGACGTCGACACGCACCCGTTCTGGGAAGGGACGGCGCGCGGCGAGCTTCTCGTGCAGCACTGCGGCGAGTGCGGCCGCTCGCGCATGCCGCCGCGGCCGATGTGCCCGCATTGCAATTCGACGAAGCAGGAGTGGAAGGCGATGTCGGGGCGGGGGACGGTCTGGTCGTTCGTCGTGCCCCACCCGCCGCTCTTGCCGGCTTACGAGAAGTTCGCGCCGTACAACGTGATCACGGTCGCGCTCGACGACGATCCGAGCATCCGCTTCGTCGGGAACCTCGTCGCGTCGCCGGATGCCGCGATCAACTCGGTCGATCCGAAGACGATCCAGATCGGCGAGGCCGTGCGCGTCATCTTCCAGCAGGTCGAGGACGTGCACCTGCCCCGGTGGATGCGCGCGTGATCCGCTCCTCGTAGCTCGGCCCACCCTTCGTCCAGGCGGGTCCGTTCCCCCAATCGCGCCGCGTGTTTCTGTTCGCGTGCGGTCCGGCGGCTCGACACGCCTCCTCGTACGCCGCCATCGCTCGCTCGCGCTCTTTCGCGGACCAGAAGTCCTCCTCGCCGCGCCACTTTCCGCCGCCTGCGTACTCGAGGATCGTGACCCCGGGGAAATCGATCGTGCCGGTGCCACGCGGATCGTCGCGCCGGTTCTGCAGGTAGAGGATCACGCGGCCCGCATCGGCATCGATCGTGTGCCACTCGTAGCCCGTGTAGATCTCGCGATACTTCTCCATGATCGGCACGATCCAGCTCCGCACCGCCTCGCGGCCGCGCATCGTGCCGTACATGTGCTCCTGGTAGAGACAGTCCTCGGTGAAGAGGTCGGCCCACGCGTCCCAGTCCTCGCCGGCCGCGCCGGTCCGCCAGTAAGCTCGGAGCGCCTGCTCGATCTCGTCACGCGCGAACGCTGCCATGGCATCACCTCCTCGCCGCGTGTTCGCTCGGAACCGCGTCGCGAGTCAAACTCTGCCCCGCAACTCCGCGGCGTATGATCGCTTGCGGCGTGTCCGCGCCGAGGTTCATGATCCGCCGCCATGCGTCGCGTGCTGGTCACCGGTGCGGCGAGCGGCCTCGGGAGGGAGACCGCTCTCGAGCTCGCTCGCCGCGGCGATCACGTGATCGTGGCCGACCGTAACGTCGCGGGCGGCGAGACCATCGTCGCGGCTATCCGCGGCGCGGGCGGCACCGCGGAGTTCCGCGAGCTCGACCTCGCCGACCTGGCACGCATCCGCGCATTCGCCGCGGACGAGGTCGCGCGCGGTTTGCCGCTCGACGTGGCGGTCAACAACGCGGGGCTCCTGCCGCCGGCGGTGCGGGCGACCACACGCGACGGCTTCGAGATGGTCTTCGGCGTCGCGCATCTCGGCCACTTCGCGCTCACGGCCCTCTTGCTGCCGGCCTTCCTGCGGAGCGCACGACCTCGCGTCGTGAGCATCGCCAGCATTGCGCATGCGCAGTCGCACATCGTCCTCGGCGATCTCAACTACGAGCGCGACTACAACGCCGCGACCGCCTACGCGCGCGCGAAGCTCGCGTGCTTGATGTTCGCGATCGAGCTCGACCGCCGCGCGCGGGCCGCGGGCAGCCGTCTCGTCAGCGTGGCGGCACATCCCGGTATCGCCACCACGCCGATCGCGGCGGGCTGGCAGCGCGAGGAGCGACGCAAGCTCCGCGATCGCCTCGATCTCGTCGGCTACCACCTGTCGATGCGACTGTTCGGGCGCAGCGCGGCCGAAGGTGCGCGATCGCTGGTGTACGCGGCGAGCGAGCCCCACGTCGTCGGTGGCGGCTACTACGGACCCACGCGAATGGGCCAGATCAGCGGTCCGCCGGGACGTGTACGACCGCATCGGCAAGCGATGGACCCGGACGTGGCGGCGGCGCTGTGGGAGAAATCCGAGCAGCTCACCGGAGCTCGCTTCGCTCAATTGGGGTAGGAGATCGGCATGCCTTCTCGACCGCACGGACGCGAGCTCGATCCGGTTCGCATCGGCTTCCTCATCGACATGGACGTCGGGGTCAAAGACAACTTCGTCCAGCCCTTCGAGCTCGCCTTCGAGGAAGCCTACGAGCAGGGCGTCGTGAATCGGCGGATCGAGCTCGTCGTCGAGGAAGCGCCCTCGCTGCCGCGGCGCTCGGCGAAGATCGCGGTCGACGGCTTTCGGCGGCTCGTCGACGAAGGCTGCGTCGGCGTGATCGGCCCGCTCATCTCCGACAACTCGATCTCGCTCGCGCCGTACGTGAACGAGTGGAAGGTGCCGGCGCTCACCTGGTGCGGAACCGAGCGCTATCACGGCGAATACTGCTTCAACCTCGGCAACGGCGGGTGCGGCGAGGAAGGCACGTTGATGGCCGCGTGGCTCGCGCGGAACGGCTACCGGCGGGTCGGTGTCTTCAACGAGCTCTCGCCGAACGGCGAGGAGTACTTCCAGTACTTCCGCTGGGCCTGCGACGCGTACGGCGTGAAGATCGTCGCACTCGAGACGATCACGCAGACGCCGGACGACCTCGAGTCGAGCGTCACCGCGCTACGCGAGGCGCGTCCGGACGCGCTCGCCTACATGGGCTACGGCTACCCGACGATTCTCCTCGGGCCGATCTTCGAGAAGCTCGGGTGGAGCCCGCCGCGCATCATGACGACGGCGTTCCAGTTCGCCTACGCGAGGCCCGAGTGGATGCAGGCGCTCGAGGGCTGGGTCGGCATCGATCAATACTGCGAGGCGAATCCGTCGGTGACGCCGTTCCTCGATCGCTTCGAGAAGCGCTTCGGCCGGAGGCCCGGCACGAACACCGTGCCGATCCTCTCGTACGATTCCGCGCGCGTGTACGCCGAGGCGATTCGCCGCGCGCCGATTCTCACCGGGCCGGGGATCAAAGCCGGCCTCGAGCGCATCCGCTTCCTCCCGTCGACGACCGGCGGACCGCGCACCCACATCTCGGCCGGACCGTTCGATCACAAGATGTTCAAGGGCGACTGGCTGCTCTACCGCCGGATCGAAGGCGGCAAGACGGTCTTCGTCGATACGTTCGAGCCGGTCGGCTAACCGTTAGCGGGAGCCAGAGGCGGATCGGGGAGGAGATCCGCGATCGCGGAGGGGGTGAGCGGCAGTCGCGTCAGCTTCACGCCGAACGGCGAGAGCGCGTCGGCCACCGCGTTCACCACGGCCGGCGGTGCGCCGATCGCACCGCCTTCCCCGACGCCCTTGTAGCCACCCGGGCCGGGGCTCGGCGTCTCGATGTGCCCGTACTCGATCACGGGCACGTCGGCGGCGGTCGGGATCAGGTAGTCCATGAAGCTTCCCGTCAGCGGATTCCCGTACTCGTCGGTGGCGAGGTGCTCGAAGAGCACACCGCCGATGCCCTGCACGGTGCCGCCGGCGATCTGGCCCTCGACGACGCTCGGGTTGATCATCGGGCCGCAGTCCTCGCTCACGATGTAGCGGAGGAGCTGCACGCGGCCGGTCGCGACATCGACCTCGCACGTGCAGAGGTGCGTGGCGTTCACCCAGATCGAAGGAATCTCGGAGACGTAGTCGACGCTCGCCTCGAGCCCGGCGCAAGACGCGAGCTCCGCGAAGGAGATCGACTTGCCGCGGACGCTCGCGCGGCTGTCGGCGAGCTCGATCTCGTCCGCGGATGCGCCGAGCTTCTCCGCCGCCGCGGCGATGATGCGCTCGCGGAGCTCGCTCGCCGCGGCGCGCACCGCGCCCGCGGACATCGACGCGCTCCGGCTCCCTGCTGCGCCCGCGCCGAAGCCGCTCGTGGCGGTGTCACCCTGGATCGTGTCGACGTCCTCGATCCGCGCGCCGAGCGCGTCGGCGGCAAGTTGCACGACCGTCGTCTCGACGCTGTTCCCGGCGGAGCCTCCCGGCATGTAGACGACGACCTTGCCCGACGGCTCGATGCGGATCTTCGCCGCTTCCTTCGCGTAGACACCGTAGCCGGGCGTCGAAGGCTCGACGTAGTTGGCGAGGCCGACGCCGAGATGACGTCCCGCCTTGCGCGCCTCGGCCTGTTCGGCGCGGAAGGCCTCATAGTCGAGCATCGCGAGCGCCTGCTCGAACGTCTCGAGCGGAGAGACGTTGTCGATGGACATGCCGTTCGGGTTCGGCCACGGAAGCTCGTCGCGACGGAGCAAGTTCCGCCGGCGGAGCTCTATCGGGTCCATGCCGATCTGGCGTGCAGCGATGTCGAGCAGCATCTCGCGCGCGAGCGACTCGAACTGCCACGGGCCGCGGTACGGCGCGCGCCCGACGGTGTTCGTGTAGATCGTCTTCACCGAGAAGCCCGCGCGGGAGATGCGATAGGGTCCGGGAAAGATCGCGCCGACGGCCATCGCCGGCATCATCGGCCAGGGCGACGGGTAGGCGCCGCAGTCCGCGACGAAGTCGATGTGCACGGCCTGGATCGCGCCGTCGGCGTCGAACGCCATCTTCGCGGTGCCGTGCTCGTGCCGCGACTTCCCCGCGGCGAGCAGGTTCTCGCGCCGATCTTCCACCCACTTGAGCGGCGCGCCGACCTTCGGCGCGGCGAGCATCACGCACATCTCGTCCCGCTGGACGAGGATCTTCTGGCCGAACCCGCCGCCCGTGTCGCGCGCGACGGCGCGAATGCGCTCTTCGGGCATGCCGAGGAGGCGCGCGCAGAAGAGGCGCACCTCGTGTGGCGACTGCGTCGAGGGGTAGATCGTGAGCTCGCCCGTCGCGTTCGAGTAGTCGACGACCAGGCCGCGCGTTTCCATCGGCACGGGCGCATAGGCCTGCTGGTAGATCGTCTCGGTCACCACGTGCGCGGCGGTGGCGAACTCTTCCATCGCTTCGGGAGGCAAGCCGGAGATCTCGCCGATCACGTTCGAACCGTGGCTCGCGTGGACGAGCACTTCCGAATGCTCGGCGGTCTCGTAGTCGATCAACGCGGGGAGCGGCTTGTAGTCGACCTCGACGAGCTCGGCCGCATCCTCGGCGACGTAGCGGTTCTCGGCGACGACGAGCGCAACCGGGTCGCCGGCGAAGCGGACCTCGCCTTCGGCGAGCGGCGGTCGCGGTGTCTCCGGGCCTTCCGGGCCGATACTCGTGTGCCATTGTTCACGGACGTCGGGATTGAGCTCGGCGGCGGTGAAGACGAAGCGGACTCCCGGAAGCGCCAGCGCCGCTGACGTGTCGATGCCCCGGATCGCCGCTCGGGGATAGGGGCTGCGGACGAAGCATGCGTGCAGCATGCCCGGGAGAGAGATGTCGTCGACGTAGGTGCCCTTGCCGGTAAGTAGCCGGTCGTCCTCGACGCGATGGACGCGTCCACCGGCGTAGCGGCGGGTGCGATCGGCGCTCATCGCGGCTTCTCTCGGCGAAGCGTGCCGGCAGCCTGATGGACCGCTTTCACGATTCCCTGGTAGCCCGTGCAGCGGCAGAGGTTGCCGGAGAGGCCCTCGCGGATCTCGTCGTCGGACGGGTCGGGATGATCGCGGAGGAACGCCGTCACCGACACGACGAAGCCGGGCGTGCAGAATCCGCACTGGAGCCCATGGCAATCGCGGAAGGCCGCCTGCACTGGCGAGAGGTCCCGGGCGGGCGAAGCGATGCCTTCGACCGTGGTGATCTCGCTGCCGCTCACTTGCGCCGCGAAGACGAGGCACGAGCGCACGGCAGCGCCATCGACGAGCACCGTGCAGGCACCGCAGACGCCGTGCTCGCAGCCGAGGTGCGTACCGGTGAGCCCGAGCCGCTCGCGCAGGAAATCGGCGAGCGTGAGACGCGCTTCGACCGTCGCTTCTCGCGCCTGCCCGTTGACGGTCACGTGCACCGTCACCTCACGCATCGCGCGCCTCCGCGAGTGCCGCGCTCCAGGCGCGCGCGACCATCGCCGCGCCCACGCGCTTCCGGTAGTCGGCGGAACCGTGGAGATCGCTCGGCACCGAGGCGAGGTCGGCGACCGCCATGCGGCCGATCGCTTCCGCCTCGACGGCGTCGAATCGTTTGCCCGCGAGCTCGGACTCCGTCGCGCGCGCCCGCTCGGGCGTCGAGCCGAGGCCGATCAACCCGATCACGGAGCGTCGGATCCGCGTGCCCTCGTCGAGCTCGATGCCGATCGCCGCGCCGGCGATCGCGAAGTCGCCATGACGCCGAGCGAGCTCGCGAACCGCGAAGCCGCTCCGCGCGCCCCAGATCGGGAACGACACGCCGGCAAGGAGCTCGTCCGGCGCCATCGCCGTCGTCAAGAGACCTTCGAAGAAGTCCGATGCGGCGATCATGCGGCGGCCCTTCGAGGAGACGACCTCCATTGTCGCGTCGAGCGCGAGCGCGACGGCGGGGTATTCCGCGGCCGGATCGGCGTGCGCGATCGAGCCGCCGAGCGTGCCGCGGTTCCGGATCTGGAAATGTCCGATGAACGGCGTCCCCCTCGCGAGGAGGGGTACGTCGGACGCGACCGGCGGGCTGGCTTCGACCGCCGCCTGCGTCATGCCGGCGCCGATCCAGAGCGAATCACCGCGGCGCTCGATGCCCTTCATCTCTTCGATGCGTCCGACGTCGACCAGGTGCTCGAAGACCGCGAGCCGGAACGCGAGCATCGGCACGAGGCTCTGGCCGCCCGCGAGCACTTTCGCGCCGTCGCCGAGCTCTGCGAGAAGCTTCGCGGCGTCGGCGACGGTCGTGGGGGCGTGATACTCGAACGGCGCGGGCTTCAAGCGGGCGTCACGCGAGCTTCGCGGTCCAACCGCCGTCGACCGGGACGATGGCGCCGGTCACGAACGAGGCGCGGTCGGAGGCGAGGAACGCGGCGACCTCGGCGACCTCGTGCGCGGTGCCGGCGCGGTTCAGCGCCGCCTTCTCGAGGATGGCAGGGAAGGCCTCGACGGCACCGGCGCTCATCGGCGTGTCGATGAAGCCGGGGCAGAGGCAGTTCACGCGGATTCCCTGCATGCCGTATTCGATCGCAGCCGTCTTCGTGAGGGAGATGACGCCGGCTTTCGCCGCCGAGTAGATGCCCGTGAAGGGCGAGCCGTTGATGCCGCCGATCGAGGCCCAGTTGATGATGACGCCGCCGTTGCCCGCTTCGAGGATCGTCCGAATACCGTGCTTCAACCCGTGGAACACGCCGCGGAGGTCGATCTCGATGATCCGGTCGTAGTGCTTCGTCGTCACGTCGGCGAGCATGCACGCATCGGCGACGCCGGCGACATTCAACACGGCATCGAGACGTCCGAACTTCTGTACCGCGGCTTTCATCAAGGCCTCGACGTCGGCTTCCTTGGTGACGTCGCAATGGATCGGGAAGACGTTCGCGCCCAATTCCGCGGCGGTCTGCTTCTCCGCGCCGCTGATGTCGGCGGCGATCACCTTCGCGCCTTCACGCACGAAGATCTCGGCCGACGCTTTGGCCATGCCCGAGCCCGCGCCGGTGATGACCGCGATCTTGCCTTCCAAGAGAGCCATCCGGGACCTCCGCGAATTGGTGCCGTGGGTATGGCACCATTATCCTCTGGCGACAACCACGTTCTCACGGTTGACCGTTGGTGTGTATTCCTGTCATCTACCTGACGCGAAATGGGAAGCGTCTCCTACGATCCGTACGACGTCGAGATCACGGCCGATCCGTATCCGGTGTTCCGGCGTCTCCGCGAAGAGGCGCCGCTCTACTACAACGAGACGCACGACTTCTGGGCGCTGAGCCGTTTCGACGACGTCGAGCGCGGGCTCTTCGATCGCGAGACCTACATCTCCGGCCGCGGCGCGATTCTCGAGCTCATCAAGGCCGACATCCAGGTGCCGTCGGGGACGCTGATCTTCGAAGACCCTCCGGTCCACGAGGTGCATCGCGGCCTTCTCACTCGGGTGTTCACGCCGCGGAAGATGAACGCGCTCGAGCCGAAGATCCGCGAGCTCTGCGCGCGTTGCCTCGACCCGCTCGTCGGCGCCGGCGAATTCGACTTCATCGCCGATCTCGGCGCGCAGATGCCGATGCGCGTGATCGGCATGCTGCTCGGAATTCCGGACGAGGCTCTGACGACGGTGCGCGAGGAGGCCGACGCCAAGCTACGCACCGAAGCCGGCAAGCCGATGGTCCAACGGCGCTTCGCGAACGAGAGCTTCGACGAGTACGTCGAGTGGCGCACCACGCACCCCTCGGACGACCTCATGACCGAGCTCTTGAACGCCGAGTTCGAGGACGAGACCGGCACGAGGCGGCGGCTAGGCCGCGAGGAGCTCCTCACGCTCGTCACCGTGATCGCCGGTGCCGGCAACGAGACCACCAACCGCCTGATCGGCTGGACGGGCAAAGTGCTCGCCGAGCACCCCGAGCAGCGACGCGCGATCACCGCGAACCGTGCGCTGATCCCGAAGGCGATCGAAGAAGTGCTCCGCTTCGAGCCGCCGGCGCCGCACGTCGCGCGCTACGTGGCAAAGGACGTCGAGCTCCACGGCCGGACCGTGCCGGCCGGCAGCGTGATGATGTTCCTGATCGGTTCCGCGAATCGCGACGACCGGCGCTATCCCGACGGCGACCGCTTCGACGTCCACCGCGAATCGCGGCCGAGCATGGTGTTCGGTTGGGGCATCCACTTCTGCCTCGGCGCCGCGCTCGCGCGGCTCGAGGGCCGCATCGCGCTCGACGAGATCCTCAATCGCTTCCGCGATTGGGAAGTCGACTGGAGCCGGGCGAGGCTCTCCCCGACCTCGACCGTGCGCGGCTGGGAGACGCTCCCGGTCTTCGTCCGTTAGCGATCGCGCCTTCCATCAGGCCGATCATCCAGTCGAGCGCGCCGATCGCGTGCTCGGTGTCGAGCTGCCAGGCGGCGAGTACGCGCTCGTAGGTCGACGGCGTCCACAGCATGTCGAGCATCGCGGCCGCCATGCGGCGCTCGGGCGCCGACCACCGAGGTGTCGCGCGCGCGACGGCGTCGAGGAGCGCGTCGCGCCGGTGCCGATCCATGGCGGCGAACGCGGGGTCCTCGAGGGGCGTCGGCGCGACCGCGAACGACGAGAGATAGGTGAACAGCTGCGCGGCGACCTTGCGGAAGTCGCCGAGCTCGAGACGCTCGAGCTCGATGCCGGATTCCTCGAAGAGGCGCTGCAGTACCGCCGCACGAAGCTCCCGCTCCGTCGCGAAGTGACGGTAGACGGTCCGCTCGCTCACTCGCGCCCGCCGGCCGACCGCGCGGAAGGTGAGGCCGCTCCAGTCCCAGGTCGGGAGGCCGTGCACGAGCTTCGCCCCGCCGGCGACGATGCGCTCGCGCGTCTCGGCCGCTTGCTGGCGCCGGAGAGCGCTGTCGTAGCGGCGCTTCGCGGCGGGTTTCCGCGTGCGCTTCTTCGCTCGTCGTGTCCGTTGCATCGGGCTGGTCGGGTGGCCGGTAGCACAAATCGCCCGGGAACCCATCTCCTCTTGACGCGCGTCCGCCGGGTATGTTTCTCGTGCAGTTAACTTTCTTCTCTGTAAACTGCCATTGTACTTTCTAGTAGAATCGTAGGGGGACTCGAGGTGAACGTCGCCCGGTTCCTCGCGGCCGCCCTGGCGATTTGCGCTCTCAGCACCTCTCGCGCGTTCGCGCAGGATCCCGAGACGGCGGCGCCGGTCAAGGCACCGAAGAGCCGTACGATCGAGGAGATTCTCGTCACCGCGCAGCGGACGGAGCAGCAGATCCGCGACGTGCCGATCTCCATGTCCGCGTTCGACGGTGCCTTCCTCCGCGACCAGGGCGTGACCGACCTCCAGGACGTCGTTCGGATGGTGCCCAACGTTCGCGTCGACGTGGCCGGGTCGATCATCCAGCCGCGGATCCGTGGCTTCAGCACGAACGTGGTCGTGAACCGCGGCCTCGAGCTGCCCGTCGGCATCGTCGTCGACGAGGTCCCTTACTCGCGGGGGGACTATTTCCAGAGCGGGCTCTTCGACCTCGAGCGGATCGAGGTACTCCGCGGTCCGCAGGGCCAGCTCTTCGGCGCGAACACGACCGTCGGGCTCATGAACCTGACGACGCGGAACCCGAGCGACGAGCTGTCGGGCTTCATCGACACCGAGCTCGGCGAGCTCGACAGCCGACGCTTCGAGGCCGGAGTGGGTGGTCCCGTCGTCGAGGGATTCCTGAACGCGCGCGTCGCCGCGCTCTGGGACGAGCGCGGTGACTACGTAGACAACACGACGGACGCCGTCATCACCGGTGCGGACCGGAACTTCGGCGACCGCGAGCGAAAGTCGGTGCGCGCGAAGCTCGATTTCCCGGACCTGCTCGGGGGCAGCCTGCTGCTGAGCTACCAGCACGACGATCAAGACATCGGCCCGACGCCGCGAGAGCTCACCAACATCCCGCAGAAGTTCCGGAACCTCCTCCTGCAGTACGATCCGAACACGAACTTCGCGCCGCTCGACTACGTGGGCTCGCTCGATACGCCGAGCTTCCGCCAGGCGAAGATCCACACGGTCGCCTTGAAAGCCCACTACGATCTCGCCGATTGGGGGCTCGATCTCGTCGGCGGCTGGTCGAAGCTCACGTCCGATTCCGAGGACGACTCGGACAGCGCGCCCTGGCACGCGACGCGTGCGGTTGCGAACGAGACGAGCGAGCAGTTCACGGGCGAGCTCCGGCTCACGTCTCCCGATCTCCCGGGCTTCTTCGGCGTCGGCGAGCTCTTCGGCCAGGCGCTCGGCTCGACCGACTTCACGGGCGGATTGTTCTTCCAGCGCCGCACGCAGAAGCCGACGAATACGGTGGCCGAGCTGAACTTTCCGCTCTACTTGTTGACGACCGGCCTCAGCGGGCTCCCGGACTCGCCCCTGGTGATTCCGCGGCCGCCGGACCTCGTCGAATTCTTCGCGACGGAATTCGAGCAAACAGCGGACCAGCTCTCGGCCTTCGGCCAGATGAACTGGCGGTTCACCGAGCGGTGGACGCTCCTCTACGGCATGCGTTTCGACTACACGATGAAGGATGCGACTTGGGTGCAGACGCTCGGGCCCGAGCCGGCCATTTTGCTTCCCCTCCTGGTCGCAGCGTACACGGACGAGCAGAGCAACGACGAATTTCACTTCGCGCCGAAGGTCGGCGCGAAGTTCGACTGGAGTGACGACCTCAACTTCTACGCGACGTGGTCGAGCAACTTTCAGTCGGGCGGCTTCAACAACTTCAGCACGTCGGCGGCCGACCATACGAGGCGCGTCGATCCGGCACGTGTTCGCTCCTGGGAGGCGGGCTCGAAGTGGCGATTCCTCGACGCCACGGCGGAGCTGAACGTCGGTCTCTTCTGGATGACCATGGAGGATTTCCAGCTGTTCACGATCGGGCCGGTCGAGGGTGGGTTCCTGCCCGTCTCGCACGTGATCAACGTCGGCGAGCTCCGCGCGCGTGGCGTCGAGGCAGATGCGACGTGGCTGCCGACGGACTGGTTGACGATGCGGGGCGCGGTCGGCTTCAACGACAGCGAGTACCTCGATTTCCCGATCGGCACGTGCATGCAGGATCGACAGGATACGGATGGAGACGGCGACGCGCGCTGCGATCTCACCGGTGGGCCGCTGGAGCAAGCTCCGAAGTGGGAGATCAGCATGACGCCGAGCATCCGCCTGCCGCTCCCCGCGATTCCCGGGATCGGCGCCGGCTTGCCTTCGTTCCTCGGCGGCATCGATCTGACGAGCTCCATGAGCGTGCAATATACGGACGTGCGCTTCCTGAACGACACGAACGATCCGCGGACGCGGCAGCCGTCGCATTTCCTCCTCGATGGGAGCGTCGGGTTCGCGAACGCCGAGCAGGGCTGGTCGGTTCACGTGCGCGTCGAGAATCTGACCGACGAGCAGGTCGCGAACGTCGCGTACGAGGCGCTGCCGGCGGGCGGCATGATCTTCAAGGCGCCGTCGCCACCGCGTCTCGTCTTCGGTGGATTTCGGTGGGAATTCTAGTGAGCGGGACGATCGACGTCTGGGTGCAGTGGATCACGGGCACGCCGCCGGGCGTGAGCCCGGCAGGCGAGAACATCTTCCGGAACTTCGGGCGGCTCGACGTTTTCCACTCGGGGACGACCGTCGATCTGTTGCTCCGCGAGATGGACGCCTCCGGCATCGAGCGCGTGCTCCTCGCCGGCAGCGACAACGAGAAGGTCGCGGCGGCGGTGCGCGCGCATCCGGATCGGATCCTCGGCAACTACCACGCGGATCCGACGAACATCATGGCGGCCGTCCGCGGGCTCGAGCGCGCGGTGAAAGAGTGGGGCTTCAAATGCCTCCGCATCGAGCCCTTCCTCTGGAAGAAGCCGCCGACCGACCGGATCTACTATCCGCTCTATGCGAAATGCGTGGAGCTCGACGTCGCGTTCCAGACACAGGTCGGGCACACCGGTCCGCTCTATCCCTCCGAGACGGGCCGCCCTATCTACATCGACGAGGTCGCGCTCGACTTCCCCGAGCTCCGTATCCTCTGCGGCCACATCGGCTGGCCCTGGACCGAGGAGATGATCGCGGTCGCGTGGAAGCACGCGAACGTCTGGATCGACACGTCCGCGCACGTGCCGAAGCACTATCCGGCGGAGTTCGTCCGCTTTATGAAGAGCTTCGGGAAAACGAAGTGCTGCTTCTCCTCCGACTGGCCGCTCCTGCCGTGGACGCGCCTCATGCCGGAGATCGAGGAGAAGCTCGAGCTCTCGGCGGACGTGAAGAAGCTCTTCCTCCGCGAGAACGCGAAGAAGGCCCTCAAGCTGTGAGCAAAGGACGCTGAGCCCGCAAGCTCGTGGGCGGAGAAGTCGTGACGGTCGCCGACGTCATCCGCCGGAACGGCAGCGATCCCTCGGCCGCGCGGCGCGAATTCCTCCTCTTTGACGAGCGACGCTGGACGCACGCGGAGTACTGGGCGGAATCGAGTCGCTGGGCGAATCTGCTGCTCTCGCTCCGCGATCCGAGTCGACCGTTCCACGTCGCGGTGCTGCTCGACAACGTCCCGGAGTATCTCTTCGCCTTCGGCGGCGCGGCGCTCGCGTGCGCGGCGATCGTCGGCATCAACGACACGCGGCGTGGCGAAGCGCTCGCGCGCGACGTGGCGCATACGGATTGCCAGATCCTGGTGACCGAGCCGCGGCACTTCGAGCTGCTGGAGCCGGCGAGAGCTGGGCTGGGAATCGCGGACGACAGGATCCTCGTCAGCCGTCGCTGGGACGTGGGCGCGGCGCTGCCGTTCGGGCGCGACCTCGACGAGGCGCTCGCCGGGCTCGGTGACGCGGCCGCGTGGGCTCCGCGAGTCCCCGTCGAGCCGAGCACGCGCTATTGCCTCCTCTTCACCTCGGGTACGACCGCCGCACCGAAAGCCGTGAGCATCTCGCACGCGCGGATGATCTCGACCGGTGAGTACATCGGCGGGCTCGCTGGCGTCGGCGCGGGCGACACCGGGTACCTCGCGATGCCGCTCTTCCACGCGAGCTCGCAGCAGTGCGGCTTCATGCCGCTCCTCCTCGCGGGCGGACGCCTCGGGCTCATCCGCAAGTTCTCGAAGAGCCGCTTCCTCGCCGACGTCCGCCGCTACGGCGTCACGTACTTCAACTACACCGGGAAGCCGCTCTCCTACATTCTCACGACTCGGCGCCTCGCGGACGACGCCGAGAACCCGCTCCGCGTCTGCTACGGCAACGAAGCGTCGGGCCGCATCGCCCGCGAGTTCGCCGAGCGCTTCGGCTGCCGCGTGATCGACGGCTTCGGCGCGAGCGAAGCCGGCTTCGGTTTCCCGCGCTCGCCGGACGACCCGCCCGGCAGTGTCGGCCGCCCGCCGGAGAACGTGAAGGTGCTGCGACAGGACGGCACCGAGTGCCCGCGCGCGGAGCTCGACGGGGAAGGGCGGCTCGCGAATCCCGACGAGGCGATCGGCGAGATCGTGAACACCGCCGGCGTCGGAAAGTTCGAGGGCTACTACAAGAACGAAGAGGCGACGCGCGAGCGCACGCGAGGCGGCATGTATTGGAGCGGCGACTTCGGCTACCGCGACGCCGCGGGCTACCTCTACTTCACCGGTCGCGCGCTCGATTGGGTCCGCGTCGACGGCGAGAACTTCCTCGCCAAGCCGATCGAGGAGGCGCTGCTCCGCCACCCGAAGATCTACGTCGCTTCGGTCTACGGCGTGCCCGACGCGAGCGCCGGCGACCGCGTGATGGCGACGATCGTGCTCGCGGACGGCGCGGAGCTCGATGGCCGGGAGCTCCACGACTTTCTCCTCGCTCAATCCGACTTCTCGCCGAAGTGGCTACCGACCTACGTGCGGACCGGCCGCGAGCTCCCGATGACGCCGACGAACAAGATCCTGGTTCGCGAGCTACGCCGGCAGAAGTTCCGGCCGGAAGCGACGACCGACGAGATCCTCTGGCGCGAGCGCGGTGACGACCGGTTCCGGCCGTTCACGCGCGACGACTACGTGCGCCTCCGGCGCGATTTCGCCGCCGCCGGGCGCGAGCATTTGCTCGAGCTCTGAGCGTCAGCCGCCGCGCGCCGGTTCGCGTTCGTCGTCTCGAGAAGCTGATTGCCGCCGAGTCGCCGGCGTGGACAATGAGCACGTGAGGCGAGAACCATGACCGAACGACCCGAAGAACGCGCCGCGAAGCTCGCCGAGAGCCGCGGACCCATCGCGCCCTCGAAGTTCGCGCACGTCGTGCGGCGGACGTCGCGCTTCGACGAGATGATCCGCTGGTATCGCACGGTGCTGAAAGCCGAGATCGTGCACGCGACCGAAATGCTCGCGTTCCTCACCTACGACGACGAGCATCACCGGATCGCGCTCGTCGCGATGCCGGGCCTCGCCGAGCGCTCGCCCAAGTCCGCGGGCACCGAACATGTCGCGTTCAACCATCGCGACCTCGGCGATCTGCTCGCGACCTACGCGCGGCTCAAGCGCGAGGGCATCGAGCCGTACTGGTGCGTCAACCACGGCGTGACGACGTCGATGTACTACCGGGATCCCGACGGCAACGGCATCGAATTCCAGGTCGACAACTTTCCGAGCGTCCAGGAAGGCTATCGCTTCATGAAGGGCAGCGCGTTCGGGGCGAATCCGATCGGCGTGATCTACGATCCGGACGAGATGCTCGAGCGCTATCGGTCGGGCGAGCCGATGGAGAAGCTGCTCGAGCCGCTGCCGCTGCCCCCCGGCGCGACGCCGCTCGACATGATCCGATTCTGAGTCGGCGGCTTGAAGTTCACGTCCGTCGCTGCAAAGTGTGGGCGCTGGACGAACGAACCCGAGGAGGACCTGTCAAATGGCGATCAAAGTCGGTGATTCATTGCCCGCGGACGTGAAGCTCAAGGAGATGACGGACGGCGGGCCGAAGGACGTGACCGTCGGCGAGCTGACGAAGGGGAAGCGCGTGGTGCTCTTCGCGGTGCCCGGCGCGTTCACCCCGACGTGCTCCGCGAAGCATCTGCCCGGATTCGTCCGCGATGAGGCCGCGATTCGCGCGAAGGGCGTGGACGAGATCGCCTGCGTGTCGGTGAACGACGCGTTCGTGATGGGAGCCTGGGGCAAGCAGTCGGGTGCGGACGGCAAGGTGCGGATGCTCGCCGACGGGAACGGCGAGTTCACGCGCGCGGTCGGCCTCGAGCTCGACGCGAGCGGCTTCGGCATGGGCAACCGCTCGCAGCGCTACGGCATGGTCCTGAAGGACGGCAAGGTCGAGCAGCTGCTCGTCGAGCCGGGCCCCGGCTTGAACGTCTGCAGCGCCGAGTCGATGCTCGCGAAGCTGTAGTCACGCGAGGCCGAACACCGTCCGTAGATACGCGTTGAGCATCCGCCCGTCGGGGTCGAGCGCTTCTCGCACGGCGAGGAAATCCTTCCAGCGCGGGTAGCGCTCGGCCAAGACCGCGGCGTCGAGCGTGTGCATCTTGCCCCAGTGCGGCCGGCCGCCGAGCGGCTGGTAGATCGGCTCGATGTCCGCGAAGTAGGGCAACGGATCCTCGAGGTGGTAGCGGTGCACGGCGATCGAGCCCGACCGGTCGTGCTCGTAGAACGGCGACAGCCACGCGGGGTCGCCTTTCACCACGCGCACCTCGACCGGGAAGAATTCTTCCGGATGGTTCTTATCGATGCGCGCGCGAACCTGCCGGAGCGTCGGCATCAGCTGCTCGCGCGGTAGGTGGTACTCCATCTCGTTGAAGCGCACCGCGCGGTCCGAAGGAAAAATCTTGTACCAGACGTCGACTGCTTCCTCGGGTTGGTAGTCCTTCGTCGCCTGGTTGAGCAGGAAGCGGCGGAGCGGCGGCAGCCACGACAGCCAGTCGCGCAAGCTCTTCAGCTCCATCACCGCGTCGTTGTCCTGCTCGGCACCGCGCGGACGAACGGGCTCGTCGGTCGGGTCGATCGCGATCGCGATTCCCTGATCGCAGAACGGCAGCAGGTACATCTCGAAGCTGTGGTGCTTGTCGGCCAGCTCCTCGAATCGTTCGATCAAATCATCCAGCGGTTCCATCCACACCTTGCGCTTCAGGCGATGCGCCGCGACGTTCTTCAAGGTCAGCTGCGTGATCACGCCGAGGCTGCCTAGGGAGACGCGCGCGGCGTCGAAGATCTCGCGGTTTTGCGTCGGGCTGCACTCGAGCACTTCGCCGCGCGGCGTGGCGAGCCGCAGGGACGTGACGAAGGAATGCAGCGCACCGAGCCCCTGCCCGGTCCCGTGCGTGCCGGTGCTGATGGCGCCGGCGAGGGTCTGCTCGTCGATGTCCGGCATGTTCTGCAGCGCCTGGCCCGCGGCATCGAGCGGTTCGCCGATCTGCCCGATCTTCGTGCCGGCGCCGAACGTCGCCGTCAGCGTGCCGGCGTCGTGCGAGAGGAGGCCCTCGAAATTGCGGAGCGAGACGATCGTCCCCTCAGTGGGCACGAGCGGCGCGAACGAGTGCCCGGCGCCGACCGGGCGGATCGGGCCTTTGGCATTGCGGAGCAAGTCGGCGAGCTCGGCTTCATTCTTCGGTGCGACACGATCCGCCGGCAGGCAGCTCTGGTAGCCGGACCAGTTCTGCCAGGGGAGGCGCATCTTGCCGTCGGGTCCGGGCGCGGCCGCGGGGGGCTTCGGCATGCGCGACTCGCCGTGATCGTCGCAGCCGGCGAGCGGCACGGCGGCGGCCGCGCCGAGCGAAGCCGCGAGGAACTCGCGGCGCTTCACGGCGTGACCGCGCCCTTGCCGAGAGCCATGAACTCGATCAACGCGACGAGCTCCGCTTCGCCGCAATCTCCGCACGAGCCGAGCGGCGGCATACCCTTGTAACCGGCCACCGTGTGCTCGAGCAGCGTCGGCATTCCCTGCTCGAGGCGTGACGCCCACGCCGCGCGATCACCGGTCTGCGGCGCGGGATTGCCGGGGGCGACGTGGCACGGGCGGCAAGTCGCGTCGAAGATCTTCGCGAGCTCCGGATCGGCGGGCTTCGACGCCACCGGCGGCGCGGCGGCCGGTGGCGCCTCGCTCTTCTCGCACGCGACGAGAACGAGTCCGGCCAGCAGGAACGAGGAGAGTGTTTTTCGCTCCGTCATGACCGACCGAACCTCGAGGGCCGCCAGACTGTTACTAATCACGAGGAGGTCGATGATGCGATTGACTGTGCGTGCGACTTTGATGGTTGCCCTCTGCCTCGTTTCGTTGCGCACCGCCGAAGGCGGTGACGTCGACATCAACGTCAACATCGGCACCCGGCGGCCGCCGGAGGTGTTCTTTGAGCGCGAGCCGGACTTCGTGCTCATCCCCGACAGCCGCGTCCGACACCTGCCCGACTACAAATACGACTTCTATCGGTATGACGACGATTACTATCTGAATCAGGACGGCTACTGGTATCGCGCAAAGAGCTGGCGTGGTCCCTTCCTCGCGGTTCCTTTCGACGGCCTGCCACGGCCGATCGTCGGGTTGCCGGGCAAATATCGCAAGCATCCCTCGCACCCGCATGGCGGACCGCCGGGGCAGCTCAAGAAGCAGGGAGGCAGCTCGCACGGCTCTGGCAAGGTCCAGGGTAAGGGGCACGGCAAGGGCGGAGGCAAGGGCCAAGGCAAGGGCCACGGCAAGTCGAAGCACTGACTGCGCTCGTGAAGGCTGCCGAGCGCGGAACCCGCGCGCGCAGCCGTCGGCAGTGGCCGTCGACGCTAGATCACGTCGGCCGCCTCGAGGCCGACGATGTGGCACGCCATGCGTAGCCGACCGCGATGCCCGCGCCGGTCAGACGCAGAACCTCCCGGCGTGTGAATCGGATCCTCACAGAAGAGGCCGCCTGCAAGGTTGGCGGATACGGCTGCCGCACGCGGCGCTCGCCGGCAACGGCGGCACGCTCACGTCCGGCAACGTCGGCAGCAGGATCGAGCTCGGCCGCCGGGCGTCGTGATGGACGAAGTTCATCGCGGGGATCGGCAGCGGCAGGAAGCCCCAGAGCTCCGGCAGGATCGACGGCATCTCGACGTCGACGCGGATCCGGTGGCCCGCGCGGAAGGCCTGGCCGACCGGAGGGATCTCGACGTCGATTTCGACGGCTTTGCCGGGAACGAGCGGCCGGAGATCGGCGAGCTGATGGCTGTGCACCGGCCGGTAGATCGAGGGCGAGAAGTTGACGTCGCCGGGCGCCACGAGCTTCCGGTGGCTCGCGCGCAGCCACCCCTTCTGCACGTACTCGACGTCGCCGTTCGGCCAGACGTCGGCGATCGAGACCTGGAAGTCGGTATCGGGCGCGGTGCTCGCGACGAAGAGCGTCGCGCGGATCGTGCCGAGCACGACCGTGTCGACCGCCAGCGGATCGCTCACGTAGGTGAGCGAAGTGCCGAGGAGGGCGGGAAGGGAAAACATGTCGTGCGTGAAATCGTGGACGGACTTCGGGATGCCGCCGATCGTGTTCACGTCTTCGCCGGCGCGGCTCTGCGTACCGCCCGGATAAAGGTACGCGTCGGGATGCCCACCCGCGCGTGGCGGGGTGGGGGAGAGCCTGCCCTTGGGCGCGAGATAGAGGACGAGCGGCGTGACCTCCGAGTCGTCGAGCGGCCAGCGGTCGAGCGTGATCGACCAGCCGTCATGCGCATCCGACGTGCTCGTCTGCTCGAAGAACACCGTGACTTCGTTCTTGGGCGCGGGGCCGATCTCTCGGAGCCAGTAGTCGAACCAGACCTGGAGCCGGCCGAGGTGGCGCGAGTAGCGATACAGACCGTGACTGCCGTTGCCGAGCAGCGAGTGAACCACAGGCGCGTTCGTCAACCGCTCGATGAGATAGGTCGAGCGCGGGCCGAGCTGCTCGTCCTGCCACGCGTTCGCCAGGTAGACCGGGACGCGGATGTCGGCCGCGCGGTAGATCGGCGAGCGCTCACGGAAGAGAGCGTCGTCGAACGGGTGCTGCGGCGCCTGAACGAACGCGTTGTAGATCGGGTTCTCGAGATGATCGAGGCGGTTGAGCAAGCATTGCTGGTCGCCGGCCGCGATCCGCGCGAGCGCGTTCACCTCGCCCGGCTCGGGCTGCGAGACGAAGCTCCACAAGAGCGCGAAGCTGTAGTTGAAGATGCCGCCGGGATAGACGACGTCGCGATAAGCGTCGCCGTAGTGATGGCCGGGCGCGATCGTCACCAGGTGCGCCGAACACTCGGGATCGGCCGCGCACGCCTCGGCGACGAAGAGCTGGCTGATTCCCGGAAAGCTCTTGCCGATCATGCCGATCTTGCCGTTCGACCACGGCTGCGCGGCGATCCACTTGATGACGTCGACGCCGTCCTCGGCTTGGGCGGGCTCGAAGAAGTCGAAGCGTCCCGAGGAGCAGCTCGTGCCGCGGATCGAGACGCCGATCTGCGCGTAGCCGAGCGGCACGAACTGATCCGCGTACGCCGTGTCCTCGACGCCGCCGGCATCGTAGCCGTCATACGTGAAGAGCACGGGCCAGCCGTCGCTCGGCACGGTCTTGCTCGGCAACGACAAGATGTACTCGAGCGACACGCCGTGCGGCATCGTGACGTAGCCATGCACCGGCGCCGGACGGGCGGCGTTCGCTGGCGAAGCGGTGAGCAACGCGGCGGCAAGCGCTGCCAAGAGAAGCCGTCTCGTGACTGGCGCCCGCCTCACGGAGTGCTCCATGAGGTATCGGTGTAGATCAGGCGGTCGGCGGACCGCCAGCGTTCGTTTTGATAGGGAGTCTAGACCGACGGAGGGAATCATGGCCGACACCGATCTCGAACGGCGGATCCGGCGCCTGGAAGATCTCGAGGCGCTGCGCACCCTGAAGCACCGCTACTGCACGTACTGCGACGACGGTTATGACGCCGATCGCCTCGCGCCGCTCTTCACCGACGATGCCGTCTGGGACGGAGGCATCCTCGGTCGATTCGTCGGACGCGACGCGATCCGCGGATTCTTCGTGCAATGCGCGAAGCTCGTGCCGTTCGCGATCCATCAGGTGACGAATCCGATCCTCGAGATCGACGGCGACCGCGCGACGGGCGCCTGGTACCTCTGGGAGCCGCTCGTATTCGCGGCCGGCAACCGGGGCCTGTGGATGGCGGCCCGCTATGACGATCGCTATCGGCGAGAAGATGGCACGTGGCGATTCGAGAGCGTGAAGATCGATCTCCGGATGCTCTCGCCCTATGAGGAGGGGTTCGCCAAGGTGAGGATCGGCGAGATCCCGCGGTGAGCGACGTGGTGAAGCTCATCACGTTCTCGAAGCGAGAGACCGGTGTTGCGGTCGAGGCGTTCCATGAGGAGCGCCGGACGATGTACGCAAAAACCGTTCTTCGTCTCCCCGGGCTCCGCGGCTATGCGCAGAGCCACGTGCTGCCGTCCGGGTATCGCAAGCGGGAGCCGTTCTGCGACGTGCTCGACGAGCTGTGGTTCGACGACCGGGAGTCGCTCGAGGAGGCTCGCGCGACCGAGGCTCTCGCGGAGGTCGGCGGCGCGCTCGTGACGACCGAGCATCTGATCAAAGACGGCAGGCAGCACGGGCCGGGCGTCAAGAACATCGAGCTGGTCGTTCGCCGGCGCGATCTCGCCGTGGAGGAGTTCCACCGCTACTGGCGCGAGCACCACGGGCCGCTCGCCGCGCGGATCGCGCCGATCCGGTGCTACGTGCAGAGCCATTCGATCGACGACCCCGCGACGCGCGCCTACGACGGCATCGCTTCGACCTGGTTCGACGACGTCGACGCGATGCGGGTATCGGCAACGACGGAGGCGTATCGACTCACGCGCGAGGACGAAGACAACTTCGTCACCACGCCGCTTTCCTTCGTGATCACGCGCGAGCACGTGCTGCTCGCGCCTCCGGCGCTCGTCGAGGAGTGAGATTGGGCGGCGCCTAGCTTCGGGCCGACGCAGCTTCCGCCCGTGAACGGCTCTTGCCGCGGGAGCGAGCGAGAAGCCCGACGAGGCCGGTCGCCAGTAGCAGCATGGAGGTCGGCTCCGGGACAGCGGCAGTTGCGCTACCGGTCATCTCGACACGCAGCGCCGTCGTACCGAAAGCGGAATTGTTGACGACGAAATCGAGCGTGTTGAGCCCCGGGACGAATCCGCTGTTGATCACGAAGGCGAAGAATCCCGTGCTGAACGCCGAGAGCGGGGTCGTGAAACCCGTGCTGATGCCGTTGATGAGGATGTCGAGGCCTTGGTTGTCCGACGTCCATCCCCCTGTGATCGAAGCCGTCACCGGGTCGAGGCCCGTCAGATCGAACGTGGTGCGATAGACGTACGTCCCGGCGTCGCCGTGCAGATGGGTGTTGCTGTTCGGCCCGACCCACGCAGACAGTGCGGTATCGCCGATGAACGGCGGTATCGGAAACCCACCCGCCGCCCTTCTCACGAGGAGCTCCGTCGTGCCGGACGGAACCGTGACGAGCGTGTAGTGGGGATCCCCGACCGTACCGTCGGCCAACGGGGTCCCGCTCGCGTCGACGCCCGTGTTGAAGAGCAGGATCGGACTTGCTGCGGCCGGAGAGACGGAGATCGCCAGCGCGCCCACCAATACGAGGAGCAACCTCATCCTGAGCGTGATAGACATACGCGCCCTCCTCGAGCTTCGCGGATCGTCCTGATTGTCAGATCGACTGGGGAGCGGAGGCTCCATACCAACGACTTGAATGCGGTGTAAAGAAAATTTCGCGCCAGGACACTTTTGATCGTCTGAGGTCGACGCTCGGCGTCGTTGGAAGAACCGTGCTTGACGTTAGGTAAAGTGTCCATTTACTTCTCCCGTCGACCCGAGGAGGACCCGCGATGCGCGACTACCAGATCATTTCCGCCGACTCCCACGTCGTCGAGCCGCCCGACCTCTGGGAGAAATGGCTCGAGAAGAAGTACCTCGACACCGCGCCGAAGCTCGTCGACGACGGCGACGGCGGCGACGCGTGGATCTACATGGGCCGGCCGGACCCCGAGCCGCTCGGCCTCGTCACCTGCGTCGGCACGCGCCCGGAAGAGCTCAAGTGGACCGGCGCGAAGTACGGCGTGACCATCCACCCCGCCTGCCACGACGGCGCCGAGCGCCTGAGATCATGGACGTCGACGGCGTCGACGCCGAGATGCTCTACCCGCCGCAGCGCGCGATGCTCACGTTCATGAAGAACACCGACAAGGACGCGCACCTCGCCGGCATCCGCGCCTACAACCGCTGGCTGAAGGAAGGCTTCTGCGCCGCCGATCCCGAACGCCTGATCGGCATCTTCCAGATGCCGAACGTCGGCATCGAGACGTCGGTCGCGGAGCTGAAGCGCGCGAAGAAGGAAGGCTAGCGCGGCGTCGCGATCTCGGCGTGGCCGTCCGGCGGCGATCAGCTCTCGCGCGACGACGATCCGTTCTGGGACGCGGCGGCCGAGCTCGACATGCCGGTCAGCATCCATCTCCTCCTCGCCGCTCGCAGACGAAGATCGGCGCATCGACGTGCGGCCGGCGTCGCGATCGGCGCGGCTGCGTTCGCGAACACGATGCCGCTCATCACCGAGATGATCTTCCAGGGCGTGTTCGACCGCTTCCCGAAGCTCCGCATGGCGCGCGATCGAGACGGGCGTCGGCTGGATCCCGCACTTCCTCGAGATGACCGACGACCGCTACTGGCGGAACCGCGATCTGGGCGGGCGTCAAGCTCAAGAAGGTGCCGAGCGACTATTTCCGCGACCACTGGCTCGCGACGTTCATCGTCGATCGGAACGGGATCTCCGTCCGTCATCAGGTCGGCGTCGAGAACATGGCGTGGTCGACGGACTTCCCGCACCACGGCAACGACTGGCCGTACTCGCGGAAGACGATCGACGACATCTTCGCGGACGTCCCGGCCGACGAGCGCCGGAAGATCGTGTGCACGAACGCGGCGAAGTTCTGGGGGCTCGTGAGCTAGTCCGGAGCTCGGAGCAATCGCGCGATCCGCCCCGCATGACCGGTCGCGCCCATTTCCGTGAATCGTCGGTGCGCCTCGACGAGCTCGCGCTTCGCCGCGTCGGGATCGCCGCGTAGCCGATAGAGCTCGGCGCGCTCGACGAAGAGATGCGGACGCCAGCGCTCGGCGCCCGTCTCGTCGATCAGGCGAGAGGCCTCATCGAGCAGGCTCTGGATGGTTTCGCGCGCGGCGTCGCCTTGGAGCTCGCGCAGGCAGCGCGACGTGCGCGAGCGTGGCCTCGCATTGCTGCACGGGCTGACCTTGTCGCTTGCCGAGGGCGATGGCTTCCACCGACACCGCGACTTGCTCCTCGCACGTCCCCGGCACCGTGGAGCGCACGTGCTAGTGCCGCGAGGGTTATGACCGAGAAATCACCGCTGACGCGCTCGGTGCGCGACGATGCGGATCGCTTCCTCGGCAGCCGCGACGGCTAGCGCCCACTGCCGGTCCAGCGCGGCTGCGACCGAGAGCGACAGCTGCGACATCGTTCGCGCTTGGTTGCTCCCGGCGCGCTCCGCCGCCTCGGCGACGAGGCGCGCTGCATCGGCGGCGTCCGGGCCGGCATCGCCCTTCGCGTCGGCCAGACGGACGTAGTTCCAGTGCGCCCAGCACCGCGTTTCGTCGGGACCATACCGTTGCGCGAGCTCGAGACCACGGCGCGCCGACGCTTCCGCTTCTCGCAACCGCCCCATGTCGATCAGGGGAAATGCGCAGATCGAGTAGCTCACGACGTACGGGCTGTAACCGAGCAGCTCGTTCCCGACGCTGACGTCATCGCCGACGATAGCGCGAATGTCATCCGCGGCGGCGCATGGATTCCGCGAATAGCCCGTTTGTCGAAGATGGCGACCATCCGATCGGGACCCATCGCGGCACGCGCCGCCCGATCGCCGCTACGGTCCGCGACGCGACTCGCTTCCATGACGAGTGCGAAATACCCATCGATGGCTACCTACGTTCTCGAGCGAGGCGGCATAGGCCCCCGTCATCACTGCCAGCGCCGCGTCGTCCCCGATTCGCTCCGCGTCGCAGCTCCCCGCGGCGAACAGGGCGGCTGCCTCGTCCTCGGACGCTCCGATACGAAACGCGAGCATGAGAAGCGTGCACGTTGCCTCCACGCGTAACGCGAGCGCATCACGCGACGTCGCGGCTCGGGGATGAGAGCGACCACGCGCCGCCAGTGGTTGTGGCCTCGGTGTAGTTGCTGACGCCGATCCATCGCGCCGCGCGTGCATGCCAGCGGGCCGCCCCGAGAGTTTTCGCCGGCCTCCTCCCAGTGATGCGCGATCAGCGCGGCTTCCTCGTCCAGACGATCCCCCGACAGCTCCTCGATCGCACGCGCGACGCTGGCATGCGTCTCGGCGCGCCGCTCCTTCAATTGCGTGCGATCGGCGACCTCCTGGGTCAACGGATGCTTGAACGCATACTCGACGTGCGGGTAGAGCGACTCCTCGTAGAGAAACTCGCCGTCGCGCAGGATCCGCAGGGCAGCGTCGAGCTCCGCGTCGCCGATGCCGCAGATGCGCTAGAGGACGCGCTCCGAAAACTTCTTGCCGATGACCGAGGCTTGCTGCAGGAGGCGCTTTTCCCGCTCCGCGAGACGGTCGATGCGGGCCGCGAGAACCGCCTGCACCGTCGGGGGCAGCGTGACTTCGCCGGCAGGCCGCACCAGACGATAGGCCCCCCTAGAGCCATCCAGCGCCTGCGTCTCGACGAGCGTTTGCACGATCTCTTCGACGAAAAACGGATTGCCGCCTGCCTGCTGGTGCACGACGGCGCCGAGTGCACGGACGCTCGCATGGTCGCCGAGCACATCGGCGAGGATCTCCCGTACCGCGTCTTCGCCGAGCGGCACGAGCGGCAGGCGCAGGAACGAAGGTGACTGCATCCATGCAGCTCGATATTCGGGCCGGAAGTTCACGAGCACGAGATTGCGAACCGTCGCCGTCGCCTCGATGATCTGCGCGAGATACGCATCGCTCGTGGCGTCGAGCCAGTGGAGATCTTCGAAGAGCACGATCGCCGGCTTTTCCCGCAGGGCATCCCCACGCACCATCGCTCGCAGCGCAGCGAATGCGCGCCGCTGCAGAGCTTCCGGATCCGCCGCGGGCAACGGCCGATCGGGATCCGGAACGCCGAGGAGATTGAAGAAGATCGGCAAATCATCCCTCAAGCTTTCGTCGAGCAAGAGCAGACGTCCGGCGATTTTCTCCCGGACCGCGAGAGCCGCGTCGCCCTCCTGGATCCCGAAGAAGGCGCGGAAGAGCTCGAGCATCGGCAGGAGCGGCACCCGCCGTCCATGAGCGACGCCGCGCGCCTCGATGACCGTGAAGCCACGGCTGCGGCAACGTTCGGCGAACTCGAAGCACAAGCGGCTCTTACCCGTGCCCGCGTCGGCGACCACACCGACCGTCTGACCGCTCCCTTCGAGGCTCGCGTGAAAGCGCGGCTTCGAGCGTCGCCAGCTCGGCGGCGCGGCCGACGAATTTCGACAAGCCGCGTGCGCGCGCGATGTCGAAATGACTGCGCAGCGACCCTAGACCTTCGAGAGAGTAGACGCGAAGTGGCTCGGCCGCGCCCTTGAGCGCAACTTCGCCGAGGGAGCGCAGCGTGAAGTAGCCCTCGACGAGCCGCGCCGTGTGGACCGTGAGGTACGCGCAGCCGGGCTCCGCCAGCTGCTCCATCCGTTGCGCGAGACCAACGGTATGCCCCTGCGCGGTGTAGTCCATGCGCAAATCGTCTCCGATGCGCCCGACCACCACCTCGCCGGAGTTGAGCCCCATGCGCGCCGCGAAGCTCGTCGCGTGAGTCCGCCGCACCTCGTCGGCGTACGTGCGCAGCGCATCGCGGAGTTGCAGAACGGCGAGGCAGGCGCGGCGCGCGTGATCCTCGTGCGCGATCGGTGCGCCGAAGAGCGCCATGATGCCGTCGCCCGTGTACTGATTCACCGTGCCCTCGAAGCGGTGCACGCCATCGGTGAGGATCTGGAAGAAGCCGTCGAGGATCTTGTGCCACTCCTCGGGATCGAGCTGCTCGGCGAGCTCCATCGAGCCTTTCAAGTCCGCGAAGAGGACGGTGACCTGCTTCCGCTCGCCTTCGAGCGCGCTCCGAGAGGTGAGGATCTTATCCGCGAGATGCTTCGGCGTATAAGACCGCGGATCGAGCTCGGGCTGGGATGTCGCCGCGTCTGCGAGCGGCTTCCCGCACTCGCCGCAGTACTTGATCGCAACGGCGTTGCCGAAGCCGCAGGCCGGGCACGTCCGTTTCAGCGGTGAGCCGCATTCACCGCAGAATTTGACACCACCCGCGTTTTCGAAGTTGCAGGTCGGGCACCGCGTTCGCGGCCATGGCGCTCAACGTCGAGGCCGGGTTCGTCGACGGGGAGCGCCCTGATCTACGCGCCGGGAACGACGAGCGCCAACGGATCGGGCTTCGCGACGGTGAACGCCGTGATGTCGGAAGCCGATGCGTCACTCGCTGCGAACGGCAGCACGCCCAGCGGTCACGCCGAACGTGCCTACCAGGAGGCATTGAAGAACGCGCTGGACAACGCCAACAACAACCTGACGTTCGTCCAGGCGTCACCGTGCGCATTCAGCTTCGGGGGATAGCGACGGCAGCACCGTAGGTAGCCGAACCGTGTCGGGTCCCGGCGGTCAGCCGGGACCCGATCTTGTTGCCGAGACGGTTACGCCCGCAACGGCTCAGGCCGGGAGCGTCCGCTGGGACCTTCGACAGTCGCCACCAGCGACTCGGTGAACAGGTAGACCCGGTTGAAGAACCGGAACACGTCCCCCTCCTCGAGCCTCAGGCGCCGGTACATCACCGCCTTGCCGGCGTCGTACCCCTCGGCGATGTCCTTCCACGCCGCGTAGTCGCCCGCCAGGACGAACGTCGCTCCCGGCCGTTCGTCCGACACCGATCGCGTCGTGCACTCGCCGTCGGCGAACGTGAACGTGACGTACCGCGCTGCGGTCCGCTCCCATTGGACGGCAGGTCCCGTACGTTCAGCGCGAGGGGTCCCTTGAACGGTGTTCGCGGCGGTGATCCAGTCCCAGTACATGAACAGCTTCGTCTCCCGGTAGGCGTCGTCCGGGAACGAGTTGATCGCATCTTTCGCGGACTGCGCCCACTCTTGGCTAAGGAAGCTCGCGGGATCACTAACCTCCCGCGATGACTGGCTCGAGCGACGACGAGCTGCTTCCCCATCGGCTCCGGGAGCTGCACCCCGATCATGCTGAGCTTTCTATGGAGCTGCGTGACCATCATCTCCCGCAGCTGCATGATGTCGAACCCGAGCGGCTCGGTGTTCGCGACCTTGCTGACTGCGCCGCCCATGTTGAACAGCGTCTGCAGTACCTCGAGGATGTCCTTCGCGTACGCACGGGTTCTGCTTCATGTGGTCGTACAGGAACTTCATCCCGAACTGGACGTGGCGGGCCTCGTCCCGGCACGTCGCCGTGAAACCGGTGTAGTACGCCGGGAGGAAGCCGCGGTCACGGCCGAAGCCGAGCGTCACCTTCATCACGACGAGCGCGAGCACGCCCTCGATCCACAGGTGATACAGCGCCGAGTACTTCACGCGGCGGTGCGGATCCTCCGGATTGAGGCGTAGTTCGTCCGCGAGGTACGCGAGGAGGCCGAACGGGCCGGCGAACGTCTCGGTGATCTACTGATAGCTCGCGGTCGAGGACGTCCATGATCGTCTCGCCCTCGGCGCCGACGACTTCCTTGTAGAACCTGTCGAAGAAGACGGTGTGGCGCGCTTCGTCCTCGATCTGGGACGAGATGTAGATCTTCTCGTCTTCGGTGCCGGCGAGCATGAACGGGACGAGGTCACTTCGACCTGCCGCTCGCCGTGGTGGAACCCGGACGAGATGTCGACGAACGCCTGGCGCTCCTCTTCCGTCATCTTCTCGTGCCAGTCGACCGCGTCCTGCGTGAAGTCGAGCTCGTAGACGTTCCAGCGCTGCTTCAGGTACCGCTCGTAGAGGGCGATTGGTGACGGCAGCTTCTTGTACCCCGTGTGGACGTACTCGATGACCTCGTCGATGTGGACCTTCCCGATCCCCTCGAGGTCCGTGTGTTCGACGATCTGGAACTTTTCATCCTCGATCGTCTTGGCCATCCTCGGCCCTCTTAGGTCGGTACTCCCTTGGATTCTAGCCCCGGACGGGCGGAGCCGCGAGCCAAAGGATGAGCTCTTCGGGTTCGAGCATGCCGAAGAGCCGGACGAACGAGCCCTCGGGCGTCTGCCCCCGGACCTCGTTCATGCGGGCGTCGACGATGAGCTTCGTCCTGCCGGAGGTTCGAGGTTCACGTTGCGGGTGATCCGCTTCTCGAGGCTGGCGGGATGCCGAGGGATGGGTCCTGGTCGACCACGAAGAAGTCGGCTCCCCGTATGGTACACGTCACTCGCTGGACGGCCGGCTCGGACGGGACACCGGAGTCCGGTCGGAAGGCCTGGTCGGACAGGACCACGAGCGTAGCGGCCGAGATGGTCGAAGCCCTTCGGCGTCCTCGGGAGGGTCCACAGCGGGATCCTCGAGTCCGGTATCTCCTCGTCGATGCGCCGCACGGCGCCGCGGGGGACGTCCTGGCTCTCGGGTCGTCGTTCGCGAAAGCTTCTTGTCACCGGCGGATCGATCGCCGACCTCCGTTGCGACGCGGCGGCGGAGGAGGCGGTCCTTGTCCACCCAGTACTCCTGGATGACCAGACCGTTGCGGTCGACGCAGAAATCGGTGTAGGTCCCCCGTCCCGGCTTGTACTGCGCGAGGTCGCCGGCGAACACCGGGCCCCCGGCCCGGTACACCTGGCACTTGCGGCCGTACACCTCGCGCCGCTCGCGCACGAGGATCGTTTTGTCGCATGCTCTCGGCGAGACGCGTCCACGCGCAGGTCGCCGGACGGACCGCCGGCGGCACCGCGATGTTCAGCGGCGCGCCCGTCCCCGGCTCTGGTTGGTGAGGGTCCCGAACGCGCTCTGGCGCGGGGACAGCCGTTCGTTCCCACGCCAGGTCTGATCCGGCTCGCGAACGGACGCCGCACCCACATCTTCTCGGTCGTCACGTTGAGCTCTGCCCCGGCGCGGTTCTCCACGCGGTAGACCGCGCGGTACGTCTCGGGCACGTTCGTGACGTCGAGGACGTCGGACGTCTGCACGATCTTCGAGCCCGCGCGCGGGTTGTCGCGCTTCGACCACCAGCTCGACGCGGCGAGGAGCCCGAACAGCAACGCGATGCCGACGGCGAACACGCGTAGCCGTCCTCGCGCAGCGGCGGCGGTGGGGGCCGGAGACCTCGTCGTGGTGCTCAGCGCGACCGTGCCGGTTTGCGAGTGGCCCCGGCCTTCCGAGCGCCGGGAGCGCGCGGCTTGCGCTTGCGCACCGCGCCTCCGGTGATGTCCGAGTAGCCCTCGGCCCCCAGATAGCTCTCGATCACGGCCGGGTGGTTCATCACGTCGTCTGGTGTGCCTTCACAGATGATCCGTCCCTGCTCCAAACCGTACATCCGCTCCGCGAGTTTCGTGATCAGTGGCATTCGTGCTCGATCACGACCATCGAGCGCCCCGAGCGCCGCGGACCTGCCGCAGCATGGGCCCAGCGCTTCCGTCTCCCGCTGCGCGATGCCGGACGACGGCTCGTCGAGGATCACCACGCCCGGCTGTTCGCGACGATCACGCGAGCTCGACGATCGGCGGGTGCCGGTCGACAGCTCCGAGCACAGCTTGTCGCGGAACGCGCCGAGCCGCAGCAGCTCGATGAGCTCCTCGACCTCGAGCATGACGTCCGCTTCGGACGACTTCGCCAGCGGCGTGTTGAAGATCGCCGGGATCGGCGAGGTGACGTCCACGTGGCGTTCGCATGCGACGGCGATCGCCTCCTTCACGGTGAGG
>CAWBOU010000033.1:0-17195 GCA_963790365.1 uncultured delta proteobacterium | reverse complement strand
CCGCGCTCGCCGGCGGAAAGCGTCTGCGACCGGTCCTGGCGGTCGCCGTCGGGCTCGCGAACGGCGCACGCCTCGATGCGGTGTTGCCCGCGGCGCTCGCGCTCGAATGGCTGCACACCGCCTCGCTCGTGCAAGACGACTTGCCGAGCATGGACGACGACCCGGTTCGCCGCCGCGCCGCGAGCGCGCACGTCCGTCACGGCGAGGGGCTCGCGCTGCTCGCATCGGATGGGCTCGTCGCGCTCGCATTCGAGGATCTGGCCACGCTCGCCGAGAACCCGGCCGTCGGCGGTTTGCGCGCGAGCCGGCTCGTCGCCGCGTTTGCACGCGAGCTCGGCGCGCTCGGGGTCGTCGGCGGACAAGCGCTCGACCTCGAGGCGCGCGAGAAGGGCAGCACCGATCTCCGTGCGCAAATCGAGATCCACCGACGAAAGACGGCGCCGTTTTTCCGCCTCGCGGCCACGATCGGCGCGGTGCTGACCGATCTTCCCGGCGCGCGGCGGCGGCCGCTCGAGGCGGCGCTCGGAAGCCTCGGCGTCGCGTTCCAGCTCGTCGACGACTTGCTCGACGACGACGCCGCCGGCCAGGCGTCCTCGACCTCGGTTTCGCGGCGCAGAGCGGCGGCGGTTGCGCGCCGCTTGGCGCGGCCGGCGTCCGCGATCGAAGGTCCGGACGTGCTGCGAGGCGCATTCGCTCGTATCGCCGACTTCGTCCTGGCACGATCCGCGTAGCTGATGAACGACGGCGGAACGGGCTCTCCGCCGCGTGTGATCGGAGAGCGATACACGCTGCTCGATCTGCTCGGATCGGGTTTGATGGGGCAGGTCTACCGCGCGCACGACGCGGAGCTCGGCCGTGACGTCGCGCTGAAGATTCTCCGTGACCCCGAGGATCTACTCGGTCTCAAGCACGAGTTTCGCTCGCTCGCCGATCTCCGCCATCCGAACCTCGTCGCGTTGCACGAGCTGGTCGTCGCGCCCGAGCTCTCGTTTCTGACCATGGAGCTCGTTTCGGGGGTCGATCTCGTCTCGTGGGCGCGCACGCCGGCGGAAGGCCGATTCGACCGCCTGCGCGAAGCGCTGCCGCAGCTCCTCGACGGCCTCGAGGCGCTGCACGTCGCCGGCCGTTTCCATCGCGACATCAAGCCCTCGAACATCCTGGTGACGGCCGAACGGCGCGTGGTCTTGGTCGATTTCGGCCTCGCATTCACCCGGCCGTTGTTGGTGTCGAGGCGAGGAGACGAAACCGGCTTCGCCGGAACGCCCGACTACATGGCGCCCGAGCAGCTCTGGGGAGCGCCTCCCTCCTCGGCGTCCGACGCATACGCGCTCGGTGCCACGCTCTTCGAGGCGCTGACCGGAGAGCTTCCGTTCCGCGGGGACGTGCAAGCGCTCGCGAATCGCGCTCGAGGCGCCGGTCCGTCGCCGCGGGAGCGTGATCCGTCCGTGCCGGCCGATTTGGATGAGCTCGTCCGCAGCCTCCTGGAGACGGAGCCTGCACGACGCCCCGCAATCGATGCCATGCGACGCTCGATCGGCGCGCCGGGCTCGCGCGCGGAGCTCTTGCCCTCGAGCGCTTCCGTCTGGGAAGCGCCGTTCGTCGATCGCGAAGAGCCGATCGCCGCGCTCGTCGCCGCGCTCGAGGAAGTGCGCGCGGGCTCGGCCGTCGCGATCCGGATCGAGGGGCCCTCGGGAATCGGCAAATCCGCGCTCGTCCGGCACTTCGTCGCCTCCATTCCCGAACCCGAGCGCATCGTCGTGCTCGCAGGGCGCTGCTATCCGCAGGAGTCGGTCCCGTTCAAGGCGCTCGATCCGCTGGTCGACGCCTTGAGCGGATTTCTGGAGCGACTCGATGGCGAGGATCTCGGCCTCGTCCTTCCGGAACATGGTGCTGTGCTCCTCCGGCTTTTCCCCGTCCTCGGACGCTGTGTCCGACTTCGAGAGATCGCCGATCGAAGCGTTCTCCCTCTAACCGGACGAGATCCGCCGCGCTGGGTTCGCGGAGCTCCTCGGCCTTCCTCTCGTCTGCTTCCCGTGGCCATCTTCATGTTGTTGCTTTGGATCGACGACCTGCAGTGGGGCGATTCAGACAGCGCGATCTTTCTGCGCGGTTTCGCCAGCTCGCGCGAGGCTCCGCCGCTTCTCCTGGCTCCTCACCCATCGCGGTGCCGAGTGGGAGATGAGCGCGATGCGCGCCGCGCTGGTGGAAAGCGGCGGGCAGGCGTTCGCGCGGACGATCGAGCTCGCTCCGTTGCCAGCCACCGATGCGCGGGCACTCGCGCGCGATCTGGTCTCAAGAGTCGACACCTCGCCGTCGCCCACCCTCGATGAAATCGTTCGCGAAGCCGGCGGCAATCCCTTCCTCGTTTGCGTGCTCGCCTCGTCACTGCGCGGCGCGAAGTCGGCGGCGCGACGGCGCCGCTGCCGGTCGGGGTCACGGGAGATCGTGGCGGAGCGCGTCCGTCGCATCGACGAAGGCGGCGCTCGGCGCCTGCTCTCGGTGGTGGCGGTGGCCGGCGGCCCTTGCTCGAGATCTCGCGGCCGCGCGTGCGGCGGGCCTTGCGCTTGCCCTCGATGCCGCGATCGGGGTCCTCCGCAACCAGCGCCTCGTTCGTGATTCCGCCGGTGGCCGCGCGCAACTCGAGACGTTGACGATCGGATTCGGGAGGGCGTCCTCGACGGCATCGCGACCGACGAGCCGGCGATCGATTCATCTTTCGCTGGCCGGGCCCCTCGAGCTCGAGCCGGACGTCGACCCGTTCCTCCTCGTCGAGCACTACCATGGCGGCGGTGACGACGCGCGCGCCGCGCGCGCCGCTGTGGAGGCCGCCCGACGCGCCTACGCGGCCCTAGCGTTCGAGCAAGCCGGCGCGCCTCTACGAGCTCTCGCTTCGCGTTGGCCGCGACGAGGCCGAGCGGTGGCGTTCGGCATCCGCGGGCGGCGGCGCCGACGGCTACTCGCGCAAGCCGGACGGGGCGGCGACGCGGGCGCCGGCGTATGACGAGGCGGCGGGCGCGCTCGCGGGGCAGGGGGGGAATGCCGACGAGGCGAACGGCTTCGTACGCCTCGAGGCCGAGCAGTATCTCCGGAGCGGGGACACCCTCGAAGAAGGACGCGCGGCTCTGCGGCGGGTGCTCGGCGCGGTCGGCGAGCGCTACCCGCGAACGACGGCCGCCGCTCCCGCTTCCCTCGTGCGGCAGCGCGCCGCGCTCGCCGTGCGCGGCGTTCGCGATGCGCGCCGCGCCGAATCTGAGATCCCGAAAGAAGAGCTTCGCCTGCATCGACCCGCCTGGGCGGCCGCGGAAGGGCTCATCTGGGCGGACGGAATCCCGCCCGGCCGACTTTCAGGCGCGCCACACACGCGTCTCGCGCTGGCGGCCGGCGAGCCGACGCGCGTCGTTCGCGCGCTCTGCACGGAGGCCGCGTTCCAAGCTCTCTTCGGCACCGCATGGGGATCGCGCCGCGCGCGATTCGCGCTCGACGCCGCACGCGAGTCGGCCGCGGAGATCGGCTCGCCGCTCGCCGAGGGGTCGACCGAGGTGTGCGAAGCTGCGGCCGCCGCTACTCTTTCGGGCCACTTTCCGGAAGGACACCGCCACAGCGTTCGCGCGGAAGAGATTCTCCGCACGCGCTGCACGGGCGTCGCCTGGGAGCTCACGAACGTCCACATCTTCGGGAGCTGGTCGCTGGCGCACATGGGCGAGATCGATGCGCTTCACCAGACGATGCCCGATCTCCTCCAGCGCGCGCGTGAGCGCGGCGACCTTCTCGCCTATTGCACTCTCCTCGGAGGCATCCCGAACGTGATCCGTCTCCTCGCGGAAGACTCCGTGGACGCTGCGCGTGCCGCGGTCGAGGAGGCGGGACGGCGTTGGCCACGGAAGATTTCCAGCTGCCGAACTATTTCGCGCTCGTTTCCGCGACGCTCATCGATCTCTCGAAGGCCGCCCGCGCGCGGCGCACGAGCGCCTCGAGGACCGATGGCCGACGATTCGGGCCGTCGGGCTCCTCGCGTTCCGCCTGGTTCGCACCGAGGCGCGCCAGCTGCGCGCCCGTTGCGCGGTGGCGGCGCTCACCGAGAACGGCTCTGCGGCGGGGATACCACGCGTCGCGCGAAGCGCGGCGCGGCAGATTCGCCGCGAGGCGATGCCTTGGGCGGACCCGCTCGCCTCGGCGCTCGCCGCGAGCATGCACGCCCGGGAGAGGAACGACGAGGCGATGTCCGACGCGCTTTCGCGGGCCGCCGCCGGATTCGACGGCGCCGCGATGCGAGTCTGGCGGCCGCCGCTCGTCACCAAGCCGGCGATGCGGGCGGGACCGCCGCTCTCACCGCGGCCGGCGTCTGAAATCCCGAGCGATTCGCCGAGGCGCTGATTCCGATTCAGGCGCTCAAGGAGCTCGAGCAGCGGCGCCGAGGCCGTCGTCGTCTGCACGAGATCAATGAGGCCCGGTGACGTGGCGGCGAAGCTCATCGGAAGCTCGTCCATGAAGTGCGGCCGTCCCTGCGCGAAGCGCGCGCCGTCTATCTGCTTCGGCAGATCGAAGTACGGCTCTTCCTGAAGCTCCCAGATCGGGCAGTGGACGTGACGCTCCGTCCGCTTTCAGGATCGCATTCGTCGCGCGGCGCGCCGCCTCGTTGGCGGACTCCATCGTCGCGAGCATCGTGCTCGTGCGACGTAGTCCCCGCAAAGGAAGAGATTGCCGATCTCGGTCTTGGCGTCGGGGCGAAACGACAGGCCGTTCGGCGGATGGACGAGCAGCGGGCTCAGGTTCTTCGTCGCCGTGTAGCCGCTTCCGACGACGAGGTTCTCGTCGAGATGCCGATGGACGATGTTCCCGGTCGAGAAATCCGCGTTCGGGCCGAGCTCGTCCTCGAGCTGCAGCCGGACCTCCTCGAGGATCGAGGCCGCCGACGTGTGATTCTTGGCGGTGAGCCCGTTCCGCACGTCCGGAGTGTCCCAGTCGGAGATGATGACGGAGAGAACGCCTCGGACGTTCCCGTTGCCGTACTGGTTCGCGAACGGCTTGCCGCTCTTCTCCCAGAACTGCGCTTGCGACACCGACGTGAGCGCCCACGGCGTCTTCGGGTAGAAGACGTGACCGTCGACCATCGGCTGATCGGTCGCGAGATAGAACTGCGCGCCGACCATCCACGACGTGCTCGCCGGCGAACCGGCGAGCGCCGCGAGCTTCGCGTCGTCGCTCTTGAGGCCGGGCGCCTTCGTGACCTGTTCCTTCATCACCTCGATCGGCAACGCCGCGACGTAGTAGTCGGCGGTGATGGTCACCGGGGGCTTCGTGCCGAACTTGACGGCCGCGCCCGAGATCGTCTTCGAGCCGGCGACGTACTCGAAGTGATCGAGCGTCGCGCTCGCGTGGAACGTGACGTTCTGCAGCTTCAGATACGCGCGCCACGACTCGATCCAACGCTCGCTGCTCGGGCCGATCAGGAGTCGATCCTCCTCGTTGCCCGGCCGGCCGTAGCCGAGGAGGAACTGCATCGTGATGTCACCGATCACCTTCGCGCTGCTCGAGTCGGCGATCATCGCCGACATCGTTCGGGGAATGGACCGTTCGAAATCACGAAACGCCGGCGAGTAGTGGGGACTGTTCCCGTCGATGAACGTCCACCACGTGTCCTTGTCCCAGCCGAGACGCCGCTTCGGCCCGGCCGTCAGGTACTTCAGGCGGAACCAGGTCATGCGGGCGAGGTCGGTGGGCGTGAAGTCGAGAGCTCCGAAGAGCTTCCGCATGCGCCCGAGCACGTCCCAGCTCGGCCCGAGATTGCGTCGCGGGAACGTGTAGAAGCTCCCCTTCCACGTGATTCCCGCGTTGTTGCTGGGCACGAGATCTTCGCCGACGACGCCGCTCCCCGTGCTTCGAGGGATCTCGTTCATCGTCGCGATGACGTTCCGGTAGAAGCCGGGGAAGAAGCGAAAGCCGTGCTCGCCGGGGAGCGGCAGGTGATTCGGCGCGGGAGCCGGAAAGCCTTTTGGCGCCTGGCTCGCGGCCTTGCCGCCGAACGAGCGGCGGCTCTCGTACACAATCACCTCGAAGCCGCGATGCGCGAGCTCGTGCGCGGCCGACAGGCCGGCAACGCCGCCACCGAAGATCGCGACCTTCTTGGCCATGCTCCGTCGTCACTCCTAGGTCAGCGTCGCTTGACGAGTCAAACTCGCCCTCGGCATTGTCGGCCGCGCTCATGCTGCCGAACCCGATCGAGATCCTGAACGACGTCTTCCTCACGAGCACGCCGAGCAAGACGATGACGCCGATCGTGTTGCCGGCCGACGAGCTCATGCACGAGTACCCGGTCGAATGGTGGTACTTCGTCGCGCACCTGAACGTCGCGGGGAGCTACGAGAAGCTCGCGGTCGAGATGACGGCATTGCGGCTCCGTGCGCGCAGCCTCCCCGCGTTCGACACCTGCTACATCGCCGTGATGGATCTCAAGAATCAGAAGTACGTGTCGGCCGACCGGCAGAGCGAGCGCGCGTACGATCAGGGCGCGAACCATCTGCTTCTCCGGTTCCCGGCGCCTGTGGGGCAGCCGGGCGAGTGGCGGATCGAGGGCGCCGCACCGACGGCCCCGATCCGATACGAGCTGGAGGGAGCATTCCAGGCGGGCCGCGAGCAGCGCGCGGTACGCCTCGTGTTCCGCGACGTCGCCAACAAGCCGGTGCTCCTCCACGGCAACGCCGGTGTCCTCCAGCTCCATGGGCTCGACCTCGGCTACTACTCTCGGACGCGACTCGCGGTGACGGGCGGTCTCAAGATCAACGGACGCCACGTGCTCGTCGACGGCTCCGGCTGGATGGACCACGAATACGGCGCCGCCGACTTGCCGAACAGTCGATGGACCTTCCTCGCGATCCAGCTCGACACGAACGAAGAGCTCTGCGTCTACCGCGTCGAGCGCAAGGACCCGCCCGACCCCGGAGTCACCTTCGGCTATCTCGTCGACTCCGGGAACAACAGCACCGTCGCGAATCCCGTCACGATGACCGCCGGCGGCGCACCATGGGGAACGTGGAAGTATCCGCTCACGTGGGACGTCAACGCGACGTTCCCGGGCGGCATCGTCAAGTCGTTGCGGGTCGAGGCCGAGTTTCCCGAGCAACGGCGGGTGCCGACCGGCGAGCCGGCACTCCCGTTCGTGACCTTCTGGGAAGGCGCGGCCAAGGTCATCGACCTCAACAACTACAATCAGGTCGGCCGCGCGTTCCTCGAGATGGCCGGCTACGAGTAGCAGCTGGCTCCCCACGGCCAGTCCGCTGGACGCCCTGTCCAATCGATTGGACGTGGTCGGCGGGAATCCCCCGAAAACGGGCGATTCTCGGTTGGCACGCGCCTTGGACTACCTCCGTCCACAAGGAGACGGGGGCAATGCTGGAAGTAGGCACCAAAGGGCGGACGGCAGACGTGGGACAGCGACTCTCGGTCGCGTTCCTCCTCGCCGGCGACCACTGGCGGATCGATTTTCTCTCCGAGAGCTTTTACCTGCGCGACTCGAAGGGGCTGCGCTCTCTCCTTCTCCTCGTCGAGAACCCGGGGCGGAAGTTCAGCCTCGATCAAGTGGTGGCGGCGGGCGATGCCGAGGGCGTCGCGGAGCGGCGAAGTACGCCGGAGGAAGTCTTCCGGAATCGCTTGCACGAGATCCGCAGCGAAATGCAGGTCGCGAACGATCACAACGACCTCGGCCGGCGCCTCTGGATGCAGATGGAAGTCGAGCGCATGTCGGAGCAGATCGAGGCTCGCGAAGCCGGCGAGCTCGACGAGCAAGGCGCGGAGAGCGCCGAGCGCGTGCGGAAGAGCATCGGCAACTCGATCCGCCGCACGATCGGCGCGATCGGCAAGTTTAGCCCGCTCCTCGCGGCGCACCTCGAGGTGAGCGTTCGGACGGGCGGCTCGCTCAGCTACGTGCCGGACCCGCTGACCGGGATCCGCTGGCGGCGTGAGCGCATCTTCGAGGGGTGGACGAAGTCGACGGCGGCCTAGCCTCCTCGCAGCGTTCGTGATTCGCTCGGGCGCATGGCGGCCGGGCAATCGATCGACGTCGCGGCGATCGGCGAAGACGTCCCGCTTCTCGAAGGCATTCGCACCACGCGGGCGATCCGGCGTCTGAAGCCGGATCCGGTGCCGCCGGAGCTCATTCGCAAGGTGTGCGAGGCAGGCACCTTCGCGCCGAGCGGCGGCAATCGGCAGCCGTGGTTCTTCGTCGCCGTCACCGAACCGGAGCGGAAAGCCTGGGTCGCGGAGCGCTACCGCGCGGTCTTCCGCGGCTACATCGCGTCCGCCGTCGAGGCGGCGAGGCATCCCGACTATCCGGAAGCAAAGCGGCGCAACATGCGCTCCGCGATTCACCTGGCCGAGCATCTCCACGAGGTACCCGTTCTCCTCTTCATCGCCGGCTGGACGCGCCGCGGATCGCAGCAGACGCAGGCGCTCTTCCCCGCGATCCAGAACGTGCTGCTCGCGTGCCGCGCGGTCGGCCTCGGCGCTTCCCTCACGACGATCCACCAGACGTTCGGCGAGGAATGCGATCGTTGGCTCGGACTTCCCGAGGGCTGTCCCTCGTGCGCGCTCCTCCCGATCGGTTGGCCGGCGATCCCGTATCGGCGTCCGGTGCGGCGCTCGATCGACGAGAGCCTCTGCTGGGAGCGATTCGATCGGCCGGTGACTCCCGAGGCATGAGCGAAGCGGCCGCGAAGCCCGCCTGGGCGGAGCTCGCCGACGAGGAGCTCCTCGAGCTCAGGTTCTGCGACCTCGGGCTCGCGCTCCCGGGCACGCCGCTCGAGCCCTCCGTCACGCGCCTCCACACGGAGCTCGAGGAGAAGGGGCTCGTGCTGCGTCCGCCCTGCTATCTCGGCGACGAGTGGTTCTCGCCCGATAGCGTGCCGGCGATCGCCTTGCCGTTCTACCTCGCCCATCCGCGGCTCGAGCAGCTCGAGAAGAGGATGATGCTCGACGTCGAGGGCGGCGGCAGCGCCGACGAGATCATGCGGTTTCTCCGCCACGAGTGCGGGCATGCGGTCGCGCACGGCTATCGCCTGACGAGCCGGCGCGACTGGCGCGCGGTCTTCGGCTCGCCGTCGCAGGAGTTCAGCGATCACTATCGCTTCCAGCCGTACAGCAAGAACTTCGTGCACCACCTCGAGAACTGGTACGCGCAGAGCCATCCCGAGGAGGACTTCGCCGAGACGTTCGCGGTGTGGCTCACGCCCGGCGTCGACTGGCACGGGCTCTACGCGGGCTGGCCGGTGCGGAAGAAGCTCGAGTACGTCGATCGTCTGATGCAGCGCCTGCGCGGCGCGGCACCGGACGTCCTCGACGGCGAGCACACGTACGACATCCGGCGTCTGCGCCGGAAGCTCCGCGCGCACTATGCGGATCGCCGCCGCCTCTACGCCGAGGACGATCCGCGGTTCTTCGACGCCGACCTCCACCGCTTGTTCCTCGAGCCCGGCGCGGGCGGCGCGGGCGAGAAAGCGTCGCGCTTTCTCCGCCGCGAGCGGCGACGCTTGCGGGACCTCGTCTCGAGCTGGACGCGCGAACGGAAATTCACGGTCGATCGTCTGCTGCAGAAGCTCGCCACGCGCTGCGACGAGCTCGGTCTCCGGATGCCGGCCGACACGGAGAAGGTACGGCTCGAGCTCACGGCATACCTTTCTTCGATCGTTTCGAGCTATCTATTCACCGGACGCTTCACGCGGAGCCCGTGAAGAAGCCACTCGCGATCCTCGTCGTCTTCGACTATCCGAACGCGGCCCCCGCGGACGGCTGGGAATCCGTGCTCGCGAACGACGGCTGGCGCTGCGAGAAGAACGTCACCGAAGCGCTCCGCGAGCTCGGGCACGACGTGCGCATTCTCGGGCTCCGCGATTCGATCGAGCCGCTGCTCGGCGAGATCCGCGAGCGGCGTCCGGACATCGTCTTCAATCTCGTCGAGGCGTTCGCGGAGGACCGACAGAACGAGGCGAACGTCGCCGGGCTCCTCGAGCTCCTCGGCGTGCCGTACACCGGCTCGCGCCCGGCCTGTCTCACGATCTGCCGGAACAAGGCGTTCACGAAGCGGATCCTGACGCCCCATCGCATCAAGCTCCCCGGCTCGATCGTGCTCGTGCGCGGCCAGATGCCGAAGACGCTGAAGCCGCTCCGCTTCCCCGTCTTCGTGAAGCCGCTCGGCCTCGAGGGCTCGGACGGCATCGCGCAGAGCTCGTTCACGGAGACGCCCGAAGCGTGCGTCGAGCGCGTGCGCTTTCTCCACGAGAGCCTCGAGACCGACGCGCTCATCGAGGAGTACATCGAAGGGCGAGAGTTCTACTCGGCGGTGCTCGGCAACGACCGGCTGCGCGTGCTGCCGCTCCGGGAAATGGTCTTCGACAACTTTCCGGAGGAGCGTCCACGCTTCGCGACCTTCAAGGCGAAGTGGGACGAGTCGTTCCGCAAGCGCTGGGGCATCCGCAACACGTTCGCCGCACCGATCCCCGACAGTCTCGCGCGCCGCATCGCGACGATCAGCAAGACGGCTTATCGCGCGCTCGACCTCAAAGGCTACGGGCGCGTCGATCTGCGGGTGACGCCCGAGGGCGAGGTCTATCTCTTAGAGGTGAATCCGAATCCGAATCTCGCCATGGACGACGAGGTCGCGGAAGCGGCGAAGAAAGCGAGCATCGCCTACGGCCAACTGATCGGACAGGTGTTGGCCTCGGGCCTCGCGCTCGCTCGCCCCGCCGCCCGGGGGAACTGACTCGGTACGAGCTACGGCGCTGTTGGCGGGGAAGCCGACTCTGGCTGCACGGGCACGTCAGGCGCCGGTGGGGCGACCTCCGCCGGCGGGTTCGCCCGCCGCTGTGGAGCATCGCGCCACGAGGCCACTTGCGTCGAATTCCACTCGGAGTCCTCTCCGGTGACGATGGCCCCCGCGACGAGAGCGAGGCTTCCGATCACGGCAAGAGTGAGAACCGTCTGTAGGATCCTCTCTTTGTCCATTCGGATGCCCTCCTTACCTACCGGTCGGAGCGCCCTGAGACCGACCGCTATTAAGGGTTAACCCTTAGAAAGCGATCGGTGTCGAACGAACCCCGTGGAAACCCGGACCGTTCGGCGGAAAGTACGTAGGCCGGTAGCCCGAAAACCGGGCTTCCGCACCCAAACGACGGGGTGGGCGAGCTACTCGGCGCTCGCGATGCGGAGGCCGCGGTCGCTCGGCGCGCGATCCGTGCGGAACGGGCGCCAAGGAGCGAGCGCCGCGGGGAGCCGTAGGCTCTCGGCGCCGACGACCGTCATCGAGAGCTCCTTGCCTTGGGCGCGGAGCTCGTTCTGAACCCAGGTCGTCGCCGCCAGAAGCTGCGGGGACGGCGCCTCGCCGCCGCGGAGCACGAGATTCACGCCGTCGAACTGCGGGTTCTTCGCCCAATCCATCAGCTGCTTCCGAAGCGGCTCGTAATCGTCCGCATCGAGCGGCGAATCGACGAGAACCGCGGGCCGAAGCGCGAGCCGATGGTAGTGCGCGAAGATCGCGAGGCCGGAGTCCGGAGCGCCGAGCGAACGCGGCTTGCCCGCTTTCCACTCGTACGTGGCCGGGCTCACCTCGGCGAGCGAGTCCACGTCGCGGCGGAGCTCCGTCCATTGCGCGGCCGTCGGGATCGGCGCCAGCACGGCGGAGAGGCGCGCCAACGGCTCGGCGCGGAACGACGCGACTCGGGTGTTCGCGGCGCCGGGCGTCTCGCCCCAGACGGCGAGCGCCACCGGGCCGAAGCCGAGCTTCGGCGGCAATTCCACCGGACGGTCGACGATCCGCTTGCCGTCGACGTAGGCGACGGCTCGCTCGCCGATCAGCCGGAGCGTGATCGTCGTGTTCGGTCGCGGGATCGGCACGCGCGCGAGCTGGCGGGTGCCGTCCTCTTCCGACCGCTGAACGAGGATCGCCCCGTCGATCACGCCGAGGCGAACGAACGGCTTCGTCGAGCGACGCCGCGCATAGATCCAGAACTGACCCGTCGGGCGCCCCGCGAGCGTCGCCTCGACCTGCACGTCGCGCCAGTTGTCGGTGCCGCCGAGCCGCAGGAGGCCGTAGTCGCGGTCTCCGCTGCCGAACGAGAGAGCGCCGTCGCGGATCTCCGCCTTGCCGGCGTCGACGATCCAATCGCCGCCGAGGGAATGGCTTTGGAAGTGGTCGGCGTATGCGGCCCGGCGTGGTGCGTAGGCCGCGAGCCGCGCGCCGATGTCGCCGGCGCGCCAATCATCCGTGACGGCGACCGCGTGGAGGCCGACCGGCGCGCCCCGCGAGAAGTTCGCGGCCGCGCGTCCGCGCAGGAATCCGAGCGTGAGATTCGCATCGCGGAGCGCCTTCTCCCACGTATCTCCGGCGTCGTCGGCGAGAACGTTGCGGCAATCCGCCGCATTCACCGGCATGCCCGTCCACTCTTGCAGTTGGAGACGTTGAGCGACGAGGCCCTGCGCGGTCGGCAGCGAGCGCGTGAGCTCCGTGGTGCACGTCGCGAGGCCGAGCTGCCAGCGGTTCGTCTCCGCGAGCTGCGAGAGGCGCATCAGCGAGATGAGGCTGAGATTCACGCGCTCGACTTCGGAGACGTCGACGAACAGCACCGCTCGTTGATTCAGTGACGCGAGCACCTCGTCGGTGAACTCCACCGTCTCGCGCCACGCCTCCGGGATGATGAGGAGCACCGGGTTCTTCGGCAGCGGCTTGCCGAGTTGGTAGAAGTCGTCGACGTCTTTGAAATCGATCGTCGAGAAGCCGCCGGCGTCGAGCGCGCCGAGGAGCTCGCGGAGGCGCTGCGGCGTGATCTCGCCCTTCGTCGCGCCGTCGCGCACGCGTGGCAACCGGAGGGCGACGAACGCCTCGGTCTCCGTGCCGGCGACGATGCGCGGCTGCGAGACGCGCACCGGCCCGCGCGAGCCGACCTCGAACGCGGCGAACGAGAGCACCACGATCGCCATCCACCAGATGAAGTTCCGCAGGTGGCGGGTCGGACGCATCGACCCCCCGCCGCCGGACCCGGGCTCGTCGTCCGGCGGCGGCGGGGAGGCGGAGCGGGGCTTGACGGAAGCGGGCAGTAAATCTGGCGTGCCGAGGACGATGGGGTCCTTCATCGAGTTCCCCACCGATTGTCGCGCGACGTGAGGATCGCGTACGGCATCTGCCAGATCAGGACGAACATGTAATAGAGCGTGAAGTTCACACCCGAGAGCCAGGCGCCGTCGGCCTTGTAGAAGAGGTAATAGGCCGAGAAGATCAGCCCGATCAGAGTGACGCCGAATCCGTAGACTGCCATCGAAAGGATGTCCTGCTCGACGACTGGCAACCAAAAGAACACGCGAAACATGATCAGTGGTGCGATGATCGGAAAGATCGTCTGCGCGTAGAACGCGACCGACGCGAGCGGATGCTTCTTCCACATGAAGCCCGACGCGATCAGGCACTCGCGGAGCCACGATTTCTTCCAGCGCACCTGCTGTTTCAGGAACTTGCGGTGCTGATCCGGGACGATCGTCGTCGCCACGGCGTCGGAGTCGTAGATCACCTTGTACTTTCGTAGAAGGAAGTTCGTGAGGCTCCGATCGTCCCCGAACGTCGCGGCCTTGCCGAGGAAGCGCTGGTTGAGCCACGGCTCGAGCACGTCGAGGATCGCCGTGCGCCGATAGGCGGAGAAGCAACCCGGGCAGCACGTGACCGCGCCGAAGACGCTCTCGGCGGCCTTCATCACGCGAAACGCGACGTAGTACCGCACCTGCTGCATGCGCGTGAGAGCGTTCGTCGAGGTGTTCGCGACCTCGGTGTGGCCGGCGACGGCGGCGACCTCGGGATCCGCGAAGCCCTGCACGATTTTCCGAACCGCGTCCTTCTCGAGGAAGCTGTCGGAATCGACGTAAACGAGGATCTCGCCGGTCGCGATGCGCGCGCCCGCGGCCATCGCTTCCCGCTTGCCCTTGTTCTCGGCGAAGCTCTCGGTCTTGAGCGAGCGCCAGCGCGCCTTCGCGCGCGCCATCTCCTGCGGCGTCGCGTCGGATGAACCGTCGTCGACGACGATGACCTCCAGCTTTCGGTACGGATAGTCGATGTCGTAGCTGCACTCGATCGTGCGGTAGACCGCGTCCTCTTCGTTGAAGGCGGTGATGATGATCGAGACGCTCGGCTCCATCTGTCGATCCCGCGGCGCCCGATAGAGAAGCGCGACGACGAAGCGCGAGAGAATGAAGCACGCGACGCCGATCGAGTACGCGTTCAGCAGAGGCCGATACCAGTAGAAGTTCAGGTTCTCCCAGCGGAGCCAGAAGATGTTGAGCCCGCAGAGCGTGATGATCACGATCGCGGCGAAGCGCGCCGTCGCGGTACCGATGACGGACTTCGACTCGATCGCCGGAGCGTCGGCGATGCGCGGTGCGGTCTCGACCGGCGGAACGACCGTCGGCGGCGTCGCGACGACGGGTCGCGGAGCGGTAGCCGCGCGATTCGTCGACTTCGCCTGCGTGCGCGGTGCACGTCGCGCCGGCACCGGCGGTGGTTCCACGCGAGGAGCACGCACGGCGTCGCCGACGGCGACGACCGGCTCCTGCAGAACGAAAACCCGACTACGATCCTGGAAAAAACCGGACATGACCGCCCCTCACGCAGCTGCTCGCTGACATGAGCTAAACCGAGTATTTCGAAAGCGGTGTCACGGTGCGGCGACGTGACACCATTCTTGCGTCCGGGGTTGAATGGCCACAGCAAGTCAGCCTCCCGCAAAGGCGAGCCCGAACGCCGGGGACGCGACGGAGCGCCACACGGGCTCCGCCGCAGCGGGACGGGGGTCGTTTATGAGCCAGCGTTCGTCTTCCATCAAAATGGGCGTGGGGTGGACCGACGTGATCGCGATCTTGGTCGTGATCGCGATCCTCGCCGCCGCACTCGGTGAGATCGCGACGGGTCGCATCCGCGACTTCTCTCGTCCTCGAGGGAACGTCTCGGCTTCGGTTCAGGACGCGCCGCCGCCGCCGAAGGAGGCTTCGTCATGATTCGGTGCAAGGCGCTCGGAATCACGTCGCTCTTCTTCATCGTCGTCACGCTCGGCGTCGCTTCGCGAGCGGCGGCCGACGACAAGAAGCTGCAGGACCTCATCGATCGAGGCTCGGCGGCGCTGAAGAAGGAAGACTATCCCGCCGCCAAGAGGCGTTCGAGAGCGCGACCCAGATCGACATGGGCTCGATTCCCGCGTGGCGCGGTCTGGCTGGGCGTACTGGGAGCTCGGCGAGCAGGATCGCCGATCAAGGTGTCGAACGAAGCGCTCGCGTTCGTCCGGACGACACCGGCATTCTGTTCGCGCTCGCCGCTGCAGCCGGAAGAGCGGCAGCGATCCGCCGACGCGCTCGCGAAGTACGCGCACGTGCTCGAAGCCGAGCCGGGGCATCTCCCGGCGCATGGGTCGCCACGAATTCTCGTCGCGCCGAAGGTCGCGGCGAGGCCGAGAGCGATCTCAACGCGATGGTCGCCAAGGACCTGCGAACTCCGAAGCGCAGCGCATGTGGCGCAGGTCCGCAAGGACACGGGCCGCGAAGATGAATCCCGCCGGTCCTTCGAGAAGCTGGCGAAGCAGCGGCCCGAGCCGCGACTTCTGCGCTCGCTCTCCTCGCGGACGCCTGGAGATCTTCGAATCCGGCGATGCGGCGAAGGCGGCCGAGTGCTCTCGCCAGAATCCTGCAGCTGCAGCCGGGAAATCGCCCCTCGCTTCTCGGCCTCGCGCACGCTCTACGCCGACCTCCACCAGTCTCGCGAGGCATCGGCAAGACTTCGACTACCGCCTGGCCAAGGATCCGGAACACGCGAAGATGCACGAGGAGCTGGCTGGACTCGCGGCCTATGGCGGCGAGCACGACAAGGCGATCGAGCACCTCCAACCTACTTCGTGAAGAAGCACCCCAACAAGGTGAAGTTCAAATCGACCTCGCGGAGGCCGACGAGCCGAGAAGGCGCGCCGACGATGCCTCGAAGATCGCGCGCGAGATCGTGAAGAAGGATCCGAACAACATCGAGGCGATGGAGCTGGCTCCACAAGGAAGCACAGGCGGCCAAAAAAAACGACGAAGCCGTCGCGCATGCGCTCGACGGGAACATCGCCGCGAAGCCGACCGCGAAGCGCTGGAACGAGCTCGAGGGGAGGCAACCCATGCGCGGCGGCGTGCTCGCGGAAGCGGGCGCCAGGGGACGCCCAAGAGGCGTACACGCACTCGGCGGACGCGTTACAAGGAAGGCGTCGCGGCTGAAATCCGCTAGACGCAGATGGGCAGCTCGGCGTCGCGACCAGGCGATGTCGCTGGAGCGATGACTACGAAAAAAAGATGGGGTCGATCACCTCCGAGGTGCTCCGCGACTATCCGAACGTCGAGCGCGCCGAGCGCGAGCTCTACGCCGAGTCGCTGCCCCAGCCTCGGGAAGTACGACAAGGCGATCCAGCAGCTCCGCACGAGCCTCGACGTGTTCCCGCACAACCCGCGGCTGGAGCACGGGCTCGCCGCACCTCACCACTCGCAGCGGCGGGACCGCGCGGAGTCGATCGAGATGATGCAGAACCAGCTCGCAGAACCGGCTGGGCAAGGGCATGCCGATTCTCCTCTTCCTCCACGGCGTCTCGCGCACCGGCCGTTCGACGGATGCGGAGACGATCCCGCAAGACTTCTCTATGCCGCGAGCACGTGGACATGTCAGGAAGGAAGGCTACCAGTCGATCGGTCCCGAGGATCTGGTATCGAGACACCTCGAAGGCGCACACGGCGTTCCCCCAGAGCCGGTCCCGAACGCCTTCGACGATGCGCACCGCGCCGACAGCTTCATGTACGCCGACCCGATCCTCCGCGACGCTGGCTTCAAGGCGACGATGTAAGTAGCGATCGAGGCCGTCGGCCAGCACGGTCCGTTCAACGCGACGTGGGATCAGCTCCGCAACGCCAAGGCGAGCGGGCGCTAAAACATGCAGTGCCACGCGCACACCGGTCACAAGCCGGTTCAGATCGACGCCGAAGGCACGAAGGGCAACTTCCTGACGAACCGCATGTGGCTCGTGGATCAGAAGCGGCTCGAGACGGTCGCGGAATACCGCCGCCGTCTGCAAGAGGACTATCAGCGTTGCGGCGAAGCGCTCATGAAAGAGATTCCCGGGACGCGTATCGCCGGTTACGCGTACCCGTTCGGCGCG
>CAWBOU010000032.1:0-15441 GCA_963790365.1 uncultured delta proteobacterium | reverse complement strand
TTAGTCACGGAGGCCGCACCGCGCCGAACGCGAGGCGGCGGAGCTGCGCACCGTCGAGAATCGCTTTCGCCGTGGAGCGCGCGCACCAGCGGTCGATCGCGTCGAAGAGCGGCTCGGCGTGATCGCGGCGGTACGTCGTATCGTCCCACTCCGAGTTCCGGAAGTGATCGAGGTCGCCGTGCTCGTTCAGCCACTCGCGGAGCGTCGTCCAGTCGCCGAGCGTGCACTGGAGCACCCAACCGTCCTCGGCGCGCCCGACGTGGAAGTAGCGCGACCAGTGGAGCGTACCGTGCCGCGCTTCGATGCGCCGCTCCGCGTTCCAGGCGGCACTCGCTTCCTCGACGGCGCCCGCGACCGCCTCCTGGATCGAGAGGTCGACGAGCTGCCCTCGGCCGCTTCGTTCGCGCTCGACCAAAGAAAGCAACGCGCCGATCGTCGCGTACGCCGAGGCGGCGTGATGCGCCTGCAGGCCGAAGCCCTGGAGCGGCGGCTCTTGCGGATGGCCGTTCGTGTAGATCATGCCGCCCGCGGCCTGCGCGACGAGATCGCTCGAGCGGAAGCCGGCGAACGGTCCGCCCCGGCCGAACGGCGTCGTCGAGACGAGCACGAGGCGTGGGTTGATCGCGCGGAGCGCGCTCTCGTCGAGACCGAAGAGGTGGCGCTCGCCGGGCGCCGTGCCGTCGAGCCAGACGTCGGCGACGGCGACGAGGTCGGCGAGCGATTCGCGCGCCGCGCGCGACGTCGGATCGACGACGAGGCTTTTCTTCCCCGCGTGGTAGTACTCGAAGAAGAAGCTCCGCTCCGGCTCGTCGCGCGAGAACGGCGCGAGACGCCGCGTCGGGTCCCCGCCCGGCGGCTCGACCTTGAAGACCTCGGCGCCGAGGTCCGCGAGCCAGCGCCCGGCGAGCGCGACCTCGAGCCCGCCGGTCTCGACGACGCGAATTCCTTCGAGCGCGCTCGGGGCCTCAGGCATGGGGCCAACATCCCCTCTCCCCCGTGGGCCTCCCCCTCAGCCGGCCTTCGGCCGGCCTCTCCCCAAAGGGGAGAGGCGAATTCGCTCGACAGATCACGCCCTAAACCTCGACGAAGACTTCCTTCACGCCCTCGTCCGTGAGGCGCGAGACGCGCGAGATGCGGTCGGCGATGCCGCGGATCGCCTCCTCGGCGGACGAGCCGACGTCGATCAGGATCGCGTACACCGAGAAGTCGAGCCGCTCCTTCTCGGCGTGGAAGCGCTCCCGCCACTCGTCGCCGATGCGGGCTTCGCCGTCGGTGACGAAGACGACGTCGCCCTTCCGGAAGCGCGACTCGGACAGGCACTCGAGCGCGGCGTCGAGCGGCCGCTCGAAATCGGTGCCGCCGCCGGGGAAGTAGTCCGCGAGGTCGAGCGCGACGTCGACCTTCGTGGTCGTGTGGTCGCCGCGGTTGAGATCGAACGTACGGAGGTCCGCGTCCGCCGACGAGAAGAGGATCGCCCGGAAGCGACGCCGCTCGCGACGCGCGATCTCGAGGAGCGTGAGCGTCACGGCTTTCGCCCAGATCTCTTTGTCGCCGGCCATCGACGAGCTCACGTCGAGGCAGACGATCATCGGCCCGCGCCCTCGCTCGTCGGCGCCGCGGAGCTCGTACTCGAGGAGCGCACCTTCCACGTAGCGACGTTTCCAATCCAAACCGAGAACTGCGTGACGCGCGGTCACGAGCTCCTGCGGCAGCAGGCGGCCGAGGTCGCGTCCCTGCTCGACGGCGAACGTCTCCTCGCTCGCGCGCTCGAACATCTTCCGTCGGATCGCGAGCGCCTGCTCGCGCATGCGACCGAGCAGACGCGAGAGCTTGCGGAGCTTCTCGCTCTTCGCGAGGCGGCGTCCGAGCTCGAGGCTCTGGCCGGCTTGCCCTTTGCCTTCGGCGCCGAGCGCACGCCCGAAGCTCTCCGCCTCCTCGCTCGCGTCGTCGAGCGTCCGCGCGACGTCGAGGGCGGCGGCCGCGAGGCGCTTCTCGGCGTCGCCCTTGCGACGCTCCGCCTCCTCTCGTGCTTGCTGGCTCTTCCGCACGAGACGCCGCTCGAGCGCGTTCGCCTCGCGCTCGAGCTTCCGCCCGACCTCGTCGAGCTCGCCGCGCTTCTCTTCCGGAGTGTCGGCGGAGTCGCGCAGCTCTTCCGCCGCCTTCATCTCCTGCGCGAGGTCCTCGATCGTCTTCTCGTCGCGGGCGAGATCGAACTGGTCGACGAGGTCACTTCGCGTAAAGAGCTTCTCCGACTGGAGGAGCTCGATCGCGCGGTCCCCGAGGAGGCAGGCGCCGAGCGCGGCGCGCCCGAGGTCGAGCTCCGTGCGCTCACGGAGATGCGCGAGCGCGGGCTCCGACAGCAGCCCGCCGAGGAGGCTTTCGTGGATGCGCGCGCTCGGGGCGACGTCCGCGGCGGAGCGGCGAACGACGTTCATCTTGTAAAGCGCGGCGAAGAGATCACGTAAGAGCGAAGCGAACCTAGGAAGGAGGACCGCGCCGCGCTCCTCGACGGCCCGCAGGGCCGGCGCGTCGCGGCGGAGCTCCTCGAAGCGCGCGCGGTCGAAGCTGTCGGCCTCGATCCACGCCGTCTCCTGAGCGATCGGCGGCGGGGTGAACGAGCGCCGCTCCGGCGCGCGTCGTCGACGCGGCATCAGTGATGCTTGGTCGAGGCGTTCGTGTACAGGTGCTCGAGCCCGCCCAAGACGTCGACCAAGTGCGCGAACTCCTCTTCGTCGAGGTAGATGTCGATGCCGTGCTCGAAGAACGAGAGCGCGATGTTCGCGCGGCCTTCCTCGTCGCCGTAGCGGAGGACGCGGTAACAATCGCACTCGTAGAGAACCTTCTCGTCTTTTTCCGCCATGGTCGTTTCCTTTTTGGATCCCCTCAGGGGATCGGCGAAGCCGAGGGGTGAGTAGTCATAAGGCCGCGAGCATCTCGTCGTGAATCGCGCGAATCTCCGCGCGAATGCCTTCCACGCGCTCGAGCGTCCGGCCGCCGCCGCGCGCGGTGTCGAGGATGTCGTCGACGCGCGCGAGGATCGTCTTCAGCTTCGTGTGAACCTCGACGATCGCGCGGGAGCGGAGCTCGCGCGAGTCCCACTCGCGCATCGCGTACGAGCGAAGCTCGCGGCTCTGGAAGAGGAGCTCCTGCACCTCGTCCTCGTGACCGCGGACGAGCGCGCGGAGCGTCGCGCGGACCTCGCTCTGCTCGTTCGGATCGCGCCAGAGCACGTGCTCGAGGAAGGCGAGGTCGGCTTCCGTGACCTCGCTCCGCTCGTGGAGATGCGCGTGTGCGCGAAGCACGTCGAGCGATTGGCGATAGCGGCGATCCGAGGCGACGATGTTCTTCCGGCCGAGCTCGCGCCGACATTCGGCGACGAGGCGAAGCACGCCGGGCGAGACGGTGACCGCCGCCGCGCCGGCTTGCAGCGCTTGGAGGTCGGCGAGCGTCATCGTCGTCCGGTCGCCCGCGTCCGAGGCGCGCTCGAGCATCCGCAGGAAGCGGAAGTCCTCGCGCACGTAGTCGACGACGTAGCGCACGAGGAAGCGATCGTAGAGCGCGGCGAGCTCGTCCTCCTCGGGGAGCTCGTTGCTCGCGCCGAAGAGCGTGACGAGCGGCACCGGCTCGGCGCCGCGACCGTTGTGAAACTGTCGCTCGTTCACGACCGTGAGGATCGCGTTCAGGATCGACGAGTTCGCCTTGAAGATCTCGTCGAGGAACGCGATGTGCGCGGTCGGTAGCTTGCCCGTGGTGACGCGCCGGTACTCGTCGGCCTCGAGCGAGCGCAGGCTCACGGCGCCGAAGAGCTCCTCGGGCGTCGAGAACCGCGTGAGCAGCCACTGGAAGTAGCTTGCGCCCTCGATTCGCCGGCAGAGCTCGTCGGCGAGCATCGACTTCGCCGTGCCCGGCGGGCCGACGAGGAGAACGTGGTGGCGGGCGAGGAGCGCGACCAGCGCGCCGTCGATCACCTCACTCCGCTCGGCGAACTGCTGATTCAGCTCTTCGCGAATCCGCCGCAGCGTGGAAATCGGCGTCATCGGAACCTCAACCCTATCGGTGGGTATCTAAGGACACAAGCTGGCCGATCTTTCGGGACCCTCGCCCCGTCGCGGAATCGCGCATGCTAACAGCATGCGGTTTCGGAGGTGAGCATGACCGAGCTGGCGAGACACCCGTTGACGTCGCTCACGGACGAGGAGCGCGATTTCCAGACGATGGTTCGCGAGTTCGCGGTCGAGAAGGTGCGACCGCGCGCCCACAAGATGGATCTCGACGCGAAGCTCGACAAAGCGCTCGTGAAGGAGATCTTCGACCTCGGCATCATGGGGATCGAGATTCCCGCCGAGCTCGGCGGCGCGGGCGCGACGTTCTTCATGTCGATCCTCGCCGTCGAGGAGATGTCGCACGTCGATCCGTCGATCGGCGTGATCGTGGACGTGCAGAACACGCTCTTCAACAACGCGATCCTCCGCTGGGGCACGCCCGAGCAGAAGGAGAAGTATTTCCCGCGGATGACGAAGGACACGATGGGCGCGTACGCGCTGTCCGAGCCGCACTGCGGGAGCGACGCGTTCGCGCTGACCACGCGTGCGGTACAAGACGGAGACCACTGGCGGATCAACGGCCGCAAGCTCTGGATCACGAACGGCGCCGAAGCGGGCGTGTTCGTGCTGCTCGCCACCGTCGATCCTTCCTTGGGTTACCGGGGAATTACCGCGTTTCTCGTCGAGAAGGACTTCCCCGGGTTCACCGTCGGCAAGAAAGAGGACAAGCTCGGCATCCGCGCGAGCTCGACCTGCGAGCTCATTCTCGAAGACTGTCTCGTGCCGAAGGCGAACGTGCTCGGCAAAGTCGGCGTCGGCTACAAGGTCGCGATCGAGACGCTGAACGAGGGGCGCATCGGCATCGGCGCGCAGATGATCGGCCTCGCGCGCGGTGCGCTCGAGAACGCGGTCGCGTACGCGCAGGAGCGGAAGGCGTTCGGCAAGGCGATCGCGAAATTCCAGGCCGTGCAGTTCGACATCGCGCGGATGGCGACGGAGCTCGAGTGCGCGCGCCTCCTCGTCTACAACGCGGCGCGGTTGAAGGAGGCGCACAAGCCGTTCCTCAAGGAGGCGGCGATGGCGAAGTACTACGCCTCCGAGGTCGCCGAGCACACGGCGTCGCTCTCGCTCGAGATCTTCGGCGGTGCCGGCTTCACCAAGGACTTCCCGGCCGAGAAGCTCTATCGCGACGCGAAGATCGGCAAGATCTACGAAGGCACGTCGAACATGCAGCTGCAGACGATCGCGAAGGAATTGCTCAAATAGCGCTTACGCACTTGCAGCAGACCGCAAGCTTCGCTTGCGGCTGCTGAAGTGCTGCGCGGAAGGTTGCTGCATAGGCGGGCTCGGGGTAGGGCTTCGCGCATGAAGCGCTCGGCCCTCCTCCTCGCCTCGTTCCTCGTCCTCGGCCTCGCCGCGCCGCCGGCATACGCCGGCTCGGACGGCGCGAAGTACGCCGAGATCGTCGCCGCGCCCGATCGCAGCGACGCCGACCGCGCGCTCGACGAAGGGCGCGAGCCTGCGGAGCTCCTGCGTTCTTCGGGATCGCGCCGGGGATGAAGGTCGCCGAGATCGCCGCCGGTGGCGCTACACCGCGGAGCTCTTGTCGGGCGGTGGGCGACGGCGGTCGCGTCTACGGCGTCGAACTCCTAGTTCATTCTGGAGCGCTTTGCCGAACAGCCGTGGTGCGACCCGGTTGAAAAGCCCGTGATGAAGAACGTCGTGCGTGTCGACCGCGACTTCGACGACCCGCTCCCGCCCGAAGCCAAGGATCTCGACGCCGTGCTCGACGTCCTTTTCTACCATGACACGGTGTGGATGAAGACCGACCGCGACCGCATGAACCGAGCCGTTTTCGCTGCGCTCCGCCCGGGCGGATCTACGGCATCGTCGATCACTCGAGCAAGCCCGGCGCCGGTACCTCCCAGACCGAGACGCTGCATCGCATCGAGGAGAGCGTCGTGCGCGAAGAGATCGAGGCCGAGCGGATTCGAGCTCGCGCCGAAGGGACTTCCTGAGGAATCCGGCCGATGCACGCGACTGGAATGCCTCGCCGATCGCGGCCGGCGCGAAGCGGGGAACGAGCGACCGCTTCGTCCTCAAATTCGTGAAGCCGGCGGAGAAGGCGCGCTGAGTCGCGTTCTCGCGTGACCGCGCCGGCGCACACGAATCACACGCGCGTCGCGTTCGCGCTGTTCCTCCGCCTGCTCGGCGCGATCTACTTCTGCGCCTTCGTCTCGCTCTGGGCGCAGGTCGACGGCCTCGTCGGCTCGCGCGGCATCGAGCCCGCGAGCGAGCTCGTCGCCGCGGCCTCGAGCGCGCTCGAAGGCTTCGAGCGCTTCCATCGCCTGCCGACGCTCTACTGGCTCCATCCGAGCGACGGCATGCTGCAGGCGCTCTGCGCGCTCGGCAGCGGGCTCGCCGCGCTCGCGACGCTGCTCTTCGCGCCGGCCTGGATCTACGCGCTTCTCTGGCTTCTCTATCTGTCGCTCTATTCGATCGGCGGCGTCTTCCTTCATTTCCAGTGGGACATCCTGCTGCTCGAGACGGGCTTCCTCGCGATCCTCGCCGCGCCGCTCGTCCTCCTGCCGAGCCGCGCCGCGCCGGCAGCGCCGCATTGGATCGTCCGCGGGCTCTTCCTCTGGCTACTCGATCGGCTGATGTTCGGCTCCGGCGCGGCGAAGCTCCTCTCCGGCGACCCGAGCTGGTGGAATCTGAGCGCGCTCACCGTCCATTACGAGACGCAGCCGCTGCCGACGTGGATCGGCTGGTGGGTGCACCAGCTTCCGCACGGCGTGCACGTCTTCTCGTGCGTGATGATGTTCGCGATCGAGCTGCTCGTGCCGCCGCTGATCGTGATCCCGGGGCGAACGCGTGTGGTGGCCGCGGCGCTGTTCTTCGTGCTCCAGGTCTCGATCGTGCTCACCGGCAACTACTGCTTCTTCAACCTGCTGACGATCGCGCTCATCGTGCTGCTCGTCGACGATCTCTTCTGGCCGCGGCGCCTTCGCGAGTGGGCGGAATGGCGCCCGCCGCGCGGCGCCTGGCCGGTCGCGCTCGCCGCACCGATCGCGGGCTTCCTGTTCGTGCTGTCGACCGCCGAGTTCCTGCCGCGCCTCGGCGTCGGCGACGCGCTCTTCGCGCCGCTCGACGGCGTCCGCCGCGTCGTCGCGCCGTTCGAGCTCACGAACAACTACGGCCTCTTCGCGATGATGACGACCGAGCGCCTCGAGATCATCGTCGAGGGCAGCGACGAGGGCGAGACGTGGCGCGAATATCGCTTTCGCTGGAAACCGGGCACGATCGACCGGCGCCCGCGCTTCGTCGAGCCGCATCAGCCGCGACTCGATTGGCAGATGTGGTTCGCCGCTCTCGGCGACGTGCGACAGAATCCTTGGTTCGTGCGCTTCGTCCGGCGATTGCTCGAAGGCTCGCCGCCGGTCGTCGGCCTCCTCGCGGAGAATCCGTTCTTGGAGAACCCGCCGCGCCTCGTTCGCGCGCGCCTCGTGCGCTATCGCTTCAGCACCGTCGCCGAGCGGCGCGACGACGGCAAGTGGTGGAGGCGCACGGAGGTGGGCATCTATCTCCCGCCCGTCTCGATCGAAGACTTTTCCAAGAGCCCGACGGGAGGATAGAAGCACCGAATATCGGGACGATTCGAAGGCAAGGTTGCCGTCATCACCGGCGCGGCATCGGGCATCGGCGCGGCGACGGCGCGGCGGCTCCGCAGGGGAAGGCGCGCGCCTCATGCTCGGCGATCTCAATGAAGAAGGCGGGCAGAAGATCGCGAAGGAGCTGGGCGACGCCGCGTTCCGCGCGCTCGACGTCAGCATGCTCGCCGACGTCGAGGGGCTGATGCAGACGGCGGTCGATCGCTTCGGCAAGATCGACATCGTCTTGAACAACGCGGGCATCGGCGCGTTCGGCCGCACGCCCGACCTCGATCCGGAGATGTGGCACCGGATCATCGACGTCGATCTCCACTCGGTCTTCTACGGGTGCCGCGCGGCGATTCCGCATCTCCGCAAGAACGGCGGCGGCGCGATCGTGAACACCGCCTCGATCTCGGGCCTCTTCGCGGACTACGGTCTCGCCGCCTACAACGCGGCGAAAGCCGGGGTCGTCAACTACACGCGCGCGGTGGCGATCGACCATGCGCGCGAAAACATCCGCGTGAACTCCGTCTGCCCGGGACCGATCGACACCGCGCTCACCGCGCCGCTGATGTCCGTCGAGGCGGTCATCGACGAGTACAACCGGCTGATCCCGATGGGCCGCGTCGGCAAGCCCGAAGAGATCGCCGCGACCGTCGCGTTCCTCGCCTCCGACGACGCGTCCTACATCACCGGCGCCGCGATCGTGGTCGACAGCGGCCTCACGGCCGCGACGGGCCAGATCAACTTCATGCGCATCGTCGGAGGCTGAGCCGCCTCAGCGTTTCTCCGGCGCGAGCGCGCGGAGCGGCGCTGCGAAGCGCTCGTGCACGGCCGCATCGACCGGCCGATGCTCTACCTTCGTGCTCGCCGGGTATTTGCCGACTTGCTGGCCGGACGAATCGGCCGTGGGGCGAAGCCGCCGCAGCAGTTCGGGAAGACGTTGCCGAGCACGCGCTCGACGCGCGCCGCGCAGAACGTGCACTCGAACGAGCAGATTCTTGCCTCTACGGAATTGGGCGCCAGCTGCGCGTTGCAATGCTCACAGGTCGCCCCAGCTCGAGCATCAGGCTCCTCCATCGTCGGGAATCGGCGCCGCCTCGATGCGACCACCGAGTCCGACTTCGCGAGACGGGCAATGTGCGACCACGGCTTCCGCGCGGCCTGCTCCTCGATCGTGCGGCGGAAGTCTCGGCGAAACGAGCCGCGCGGCCATGCAGTGACGACGGCGCGCAGCGTCTCCGGATGGACGTCCTCGCGCCGGTAGCCGATCACGTCGACGCCGATGCCGAAGTCGCCGACTTCGTTTCGACGCTCGCGCGATGAGCGCAATGAACGGCGTCGTGGAGCTCGATCAGCTCGCGGATCTGCTTCAGGCGAGGAGGTCGAAAAGCCGGTGACGCGCCAGGAACTCGACCGCCGCGTTCGCGCCGTCGCGCTCGAACGCGGCGCCCGTGTCGAACTTCGGGGCGAGGCCGAGGTCGTGGAGCAGGCAGCCGAGATGAAAGAATCTCGCGATCGTCGAGCCAGCCGTGATGCCGGCAGCTGCGCGTCCGCGAAATGGAAGCCCGCGACGCCCATGATCGAGGAGCAGCGGCGGGCACGCGTCCTCCGCCCACTCCATCGCTTCGCGACAGGCCTTCATCTCCGGCACGGCGAGATCTTCGATCCGGAGCGGCGCCGCCCCGTCCCGATCCCGAGCGCGCGCGCGAGGGCGCACCCCTTCGATTCGATCTCGAGGCGGACGAGATGGAGTGCGAGGAGCGCCGTCGGCGCCGGCGCAGGGTCACGGCGGTCCGGTTCCGCGTTCGTCGACGGCGAAGTGGGCCGAGGGCGGCACTGCCGCAACGACAACCGCCCCGCCGGATTTTGGGCCATCCGCCGGCGCGCGATTCCGCGTACTTGTGGGGATTTCCGTGATTCCCGCGCGATCCCGTGCAACCGGTTCGGCGTTCGCGCCTTAGTCCTCTCGTGCGCCGGCACTCTGATATCGCTCTCGTGGCACTCTTCTCGTTCGCGCTCGCGGCGCGGGCGAGCGCCGCCTGGGACACGAGACAGAAGGGCCTCTTCGGCATCGTCAAGAAGTACGCGACCGCGCCAAAACGCGGAAGACCTGGACGTCGAAGCACTGGGCGAACGGCAAGGCGCGGACGATCACCGGCCGCGACCCACCGGACAATCCCCGCGACACCGGCATGAGCGCGAACCGAAGCGACCAGGCGCAACTCTTCGTCGACGGCACGGGCAAGCAACTGCCGCTGCGGCTCGGGCCCGAAGGCGGAACCGCGGCTGCACCTCGGCGATCGTCCGGCCTTCCTCTACAAGAACGTCGAGATCACCTTCTACTACTGGAAGACGAAGGACGCGGACGTCGATTGGGGCGGCATGGTCGTCGAGCACGCGGAGGAACCAACCCGGCCGTAGAGCACATGGTCGAAGTCTGGCCTCGCCGTGACCTCGTGCGCGAGGTGGAGCCGCCCGGCACGCCCGAAGCAGAGGTCGGTCGGCTTCCCGGTCCTCCGTGCGTTTCGCGCCCATGTCGGCCTCACTACGAAGTACACGACGCGATGAACCTCTGTCACGACGCCTTGGGCAATCCGCTTGCCCCTGCGCTCGAAGTGACCGCGGAAGATCGTGCCCTCAATCGAGGTCCGTGCTGGGCCGTCGAGCATGGGGGGCGAGCTCGGCAATCGGAAAGGGCTGAGGAACGAACGTGTGGATGCCGTCGCCAGCGACGTGGCGGTCCAAGAGAAACCCTTCACGGCGCAGCCGTCGTCGAGCCCCCGCATCGAGGAACACCTGGAAGTTGTGCGGGCTGGCGACAGGGAGATGAGACAGGTGAAGCCGCCTCCTCGCCGAAGAGCAACATGCCGTGGACGCCGACGCTGCTGTCCTCGCTATGTCCGCCGGCGAGCGTGTGCTGGTCACTCATCTCCGCCCCCTGATGAGTTCGCGGTCCTTGGAATCGTCGCAGCCGACCGCCCCTGGGGTGTACCCTTTCGACCGGCGCGCCTCCGGTGGCCATGAAGCGTGTAGATACGTAATAGTGGCACTGCGCCCCTCACTCCCCGAGCCGCGCTTACGGTGACGCCAGGTGGCGTCTGGTCGCTGCTGTTCTCCCCACCTGTCTCCTGCTACATGACATACGCGCTTGCTCGAAAGTAACTGTGTCTTCGTCCGCCCGCCGCCGAGCCGACACCCCATGGACGACACCCCCCGCGAGATCCTCGTCACCAGCGCCCTGCCCTGCGCCGACGGCCCCATTCATCTGGGACACCTGGTCGAGTACATCCAGACCAACGACGCGGATCGTTTCCAACGCCTCTCTGGGCATACCTGCTACTACGTGTGCGCCGACGACACCCACGGCACCCCGATCATGCTGAAGGCCGAGGCCGAGGGGGTCTCGCCCGAGCGCCTCATCGAACGCATGTACGCCAATCACCTGCAGGATTTCACCGCCTTCCACATCGCGTTCAACAACTGCTCTTCGACCAACTCACCAGGAGACCCGGTCGCTTGGCCGAGTAAAAGCTACGGAGCTAAAGCGGACCGTGATGTTCTTTGGGTGGTTTACAGGTGGAGCGATCGGGATTTGGCTTTTGGGCCTAGTGTTCGCGTTACCCCTCCTCGTCTTCCTCTATATCCTGGTAGAAGGTCGAGAGCGTTGGTACACGGCGACTATTGCTGCAGGCCTAACGTATGCGCTTGTCTGGGGATTGTTCGAGTATACGCTGGAGACCCGCTGGCCACCCGGATTGCTGATCGGCCGCTAGTCTGGTACACAAAAATATTCTCCCGCATTTTTTTTCTTCCATCCGGTCAGAGGCCAGTAGTTTTGGCTGCGTTCGGCATCGCGATGATTGGCTATTTCATTTTTGGCCTCTAACTGAGCCATGCTACAGTTTCAACTAACAATTGCGGCAGAGAACCCGAACGTGCTGGCGAGAGCGGACAGATTGATAAGTGAGCAGTGATTCAGCGGTCAGCAAGACAGAAATATTGATAAAGAGAAAAGTGTTTTGCCTTTCACTCGGCGCTATGCTCTTTGCGTTTTGCGGTTTCACCGAGGCCGGAGAAGCGGCGCACGCTTTATTCGCTCACTCGGGACGAGATGCAAAACTGTCAGTGGTTAAAGCCTCTGCTCGTGGCGCAGATCGAATTTACTGAATGGACCCCGAACGGTCATTTGAGACATTCCAGTTTTGCCGGCCTCGAAATGATAATGACCGTCGTGAATTGTGAGAGAGTAGATTCCTCTAACGCTTCTGCCGTGCGTTGCTTTGTTGCCGTAGCTTGGGTTAGCAATTGAAATACGGGTGCCTTCAAATGTCGGCTCATGCTCTAATCAACCAGAGGCAATGGTCGCTAGTCCGGGCCATCGCATTTGTTATCTTTCTACCGTGTCTATGGGCTTTTCTTGGCACCATCGACGGCCCCGCTGTCAATCTCAGACTTGCCACCAGTTCAGTCGTTTACAACTCGCCCAAAGCCCTGGAGTTGCAAGACACGCATCCAGCTTGGGTCAAGCTCGCTCGGAGAATTTCCGGAAGAACCGCTGATCTCATTCATCCTTCCTATTATTCGATTTCAAACAGAATCTCCGCCGCTGGCCCAATGTAGCCGGAGATATCAGCCGCTCCCCGCCTCTTGTCAGACCATATAAGACTCGTCTATTTCATCCGTACAATTTCAATTCGTCGACTGCCGTATCGGTGCCGCTGATATCTTCGCCCAGCATTGCCGGCATCTGCGAGCGCGTGGCGGCATCTCCGTCTCGCCGCAGCCATGGAGTTACCTTTATGCGACGAGTGATTCTTTACAGTCTTCTTTTGGTTGGTGGCATGGGCTTATCTCAGCTAACCGTCGTTCAATCGTTCAGCGCCGTGATTTCGACCCTTACGATGATTTTTCTTGCCTACATCATGATCGAAGTGGGCATGGAGTTCGATATCGATAAGTCGCGTTTGAGTTCGTACGCGGTCGATTACGGTATTGCGATGGCTGCGGCAGCGGTGCCGTGGCTCTGCGCGGCGCTTTACTTCTGGTGGTTCTTTAGTCTCGGCTTCAAAGAGTCCTTGCTTGTGGGACGCTTTGCCTCCCCGACCTCAGCGGGAATTTTGTTTACCATGCTCGCCGCCGCCGGCTTGGCCATAACATGGCTTTACAAAAAAGCTCGCGTGCTAGCTATCTTTGACGATCTCGACACGGTGCTGCTGATGATTCCGCTCAAGATGATGCTCATCGGCTTTGAGCCAAAGCTGCTTATCCTTGTTTTTGCCGTGTTTCTGTTTCTGGCGGCCGCCTATTTCTGCATCCATTGGTTGCGGGTGCCGACGAGCAACGGCTGGATCGTGGTTTACGCACTTTTGGTTTGGAGCCGTGACTTACGCTTTCGACTATGTGACCGATTTACACCTGGAAGTTTTGGTGCCGGCATTTGCGCTGGGATGCGTGATCAAATCCGATCATTTGCACGGCTCGGCGGAGTATGCTCGATAAGTCAAACAATCGTGACGCTCACGAATCGCGGTACAAGCGACTGGTCGACTGGGGCATCAAAGGCGGATTTATGTTGCTTGCTGGCATGGCGTTGCCACCGATTCAATTAGGTGGGATGGGACATCGTACCGTAATCGCTCATGTGATTCTCATCACAATCGTGAGCAACATCGGGAAATGTGTCCCGATGTTGGCATACAGAGATGAAGCGACACTGCGAGAACGATTGGCGCTCAGCATCGGCATGTTTCCGCGTGGCGAAGTCGGCATCGGTGTCCTGCTGGTTTCTCTCGAAATATTTCGAGAGCAGAATATTCTCGACTCACCGGCAGTCCAGCAAAGCATGACCATCGGAGCGCTCAGCTTGGCGCTGAATCTTGCGTTCACCGGAGTTTTTATCATCATGGCGATCCGGTTGTTGAAAAAGTCATAACGCTATCAATGAACGGATTATTTGACGGAATATTCATCGGACTAAAGTCAAGATAATGGGTTAATGTTATGGATGACTGTTTTACGGCGGAATTACAAACTGACCCAGACAATACAAAGCCAAAGTATAACCTCCCGTCCCGTGTTGGTCATCGATGCAACTCTTTCTTAGTCGCACACGCCACAGGTATGATGGCAGTGTTCCGAGCAGACATTCACATGGAGGTGATGTTCAAGATTTTATGGGCGAGGCAATTGCGGGAGTCCCAATTTAGGATGGTGGGATATGGCACAAGTGGTTTTGCTCGGCAATAAAATGTACTTTGTTTTGCTTTTTCACCACCGCTCCGATGACCTCAAAACAATTAAAAAATGGCCGAACTAATGAGTTAGGCTGGCCCGGCCCTTCGCGAACAGTAGTCTTATGTTGCATTTGCGAACGCCACTACCGCGTGTTTGCGCAGTTCCACTCGCGAACTAGAGCAACTAAGGGCAGCCGTGTGTTAAGTTAGGTAAGAAAAAAGCCTTTTAAGGCGGGCGAATTCAAATTCAGCCAACAACTAAGTTCCTTTAGAAACCGTCTTCTTCGATCACCTCCTGGAAGGTGCTCGTACCCGTCATCTCGGTGCTCTGCACCAGCACGTCGTCGCTCGGCCGGATGGTGGGGAGCGCGGACGCGACGACGGTGAGCGGCAGCTCGCCCAGCTCGGGACGCCGGCGCGTCTCGAGCGGCATCCGGAGATCGGCGAACACGGCGGCCACTGCGGGGAGCTGCTTCAGCACGACGTGGAGCAGGAGCGTCACGAGGATGAGCCGCTGGAGCTCCGCGGCGTCGCGGTTCTTGTCCGCGACGAGCTCGCGTAGCGCGCCGGGCCCGGCGCCGGAGTACGACACGATCCACTCGAACGGCCTGGTGACGGTGATGCGCCGGGTGTCGCCGGCGATCTCGTGCACGTAGTCGAGCGGCGCCAGCTCGAGCGTGGTGCCCGGGATGTCGACCGGTGGGCGGAGGTCGCGGGCCACGTTGAACGGGGCGCGCGGCGCGATCGCCGCGTAGAGCGCCTCGACGTCCTTCCAGATGCGATCCGTGCGCGCGGCGGCGTCTCCTTGCCGGGCTCTGCGCGAACGGCCGCCCAGCACCGGCCGCGGCCGCAGGAGCGGCCCGAGCGCCGCCACGTGGCCGCGCACCCACGTGCCGACGCTGGTTTCGAGCGCCCGCGTGAGGCGGCGCAGGACGAGGAGGCGTTCCATCGTGATGGGCGCGCTCTAGACGTCGCCCTCTTTCCTCCACTGCGCGAAGCGGGATGCCACCCACGCCGCCACCTGCTCCGGACGGAAGTCCGGGGTCAACTGATCGAGCACCTGGCCGAGCACCTGCGCGAGGTCCCCGGGATGCGCGTACCGCTCGTGCGGCCGCACCTCGACCGCGCGCATGACGGTCGCGGCCAGCTCGTGCGAGACCTGGATGCGGCGGGTATCGACGTTCGGGATCGTGAGCTTCTGGCTGGCGGCGATGGGCTCGCGCACCAGGAGCTCGTAGAGGAGGATGCCGAGCGAGAAGACGGCGGACCGCGGCCCACGCGCTTCGCCGGCGTCCTCTTCGGGCGCCGCATAGCGCTCGTCCGACGGGACCCCGCCCGCGTCGGCCACGTAGACCACACGGACGGTTCCGTCGCGACCCACGAGCACGTCCTGGTCGGTGACGGCGGGCGTGGCGGAACGCCTTTGCCAGCCCTTCGAGCGCCCGGCTGGCCTCGCGGACGATGTACACCGCCAGATCGATGCGCAGATCGCGCCCGCCCACGCGTACG
>CAWBOU010000031.1:0-26623 GCA_963790365.1 uncultured delta proteobacterium | reverse complement strand
TCTCGACGCGCGCCGATCTGCTCCCGCGGCCGCTCCTCGAGGAGCTCGCCCGCCTGCAGGACCAGGTCCCGCCGTTCGGGTTCGACGACGTGCGGAAGACGGTCGAGAGTGAGCTCGGCCGCCCGCTCGAAGAGGTCTTCGATCGCTTCGATCCGCAATCGATCGCCGCCGGCTCGGTCGCCCAGGTTCACCGCGCCGTGCTCCGCACGACCGGTGACACGGTCGCGGTCAAGGTGCGGCGGCCCGACATCGCCGAGCGCGTGCGGCTCGATCGCGCGATCCTGCTCTTCCTCGCGCGCACGCTCGAGCGGATCGTACCTTCCTTCCGGCTCGCCTCGCTCGAAGAGGCGGTCGGCGAGTTCTGTCGTGCCGTCGAAGGCCAGCTCGATTTCCTGCGCGAAGCGACGAGCCTCGAGCGCTGCCGCGACAACTTCCGCGACGATCCCGACCAGATCATTCCGCGCGCCTATCCCGAAGCCTCCGCGACAGCGGTGCTCACGATGGAATGGGTCGAGGGGCTCCGCGAGGAGCAGCTCGGCACGAGCGACATCGACATGCGGCACGTCGTGCGCTCGGCGGTTCGCGGCGTCTGCCGCTCGACGTTCGTGCACGGCTTCCTCCACGCGGACCCGCATCCCGGGAACATCCGCTTCCTCCCGCCCGGGCGCATCGTCACCGTCGACTACGGTCTCATGGCCGAGCTCTCGGACGCGGACCGTCTCGATACCGCGCGGCTGCTCTTCGGCATCGTCACGACGGACGGCAAGGCCGTGGCGAAGATCCTCTTCGACCAAGCCCCGCGCCGCGATCCCAAGAACTACGCGGCGTACGAGACAGACGTCTGCGACTTCGTCGCGAAGCTCCGCCCGCGCGGCCTCGGCAACATCGAAGTGATCGTCGAGATCGGACGCCTCTTCGACATCCTCCGCCGGCACCGCGTGCAGGCACGCAGCCATCTCACGATGATCTACGTGGCTCTCCTCTCCATGGAGGGCCTCGCCAAGCGGCTCGATCCGAACCTCTCGGTCTTCGACGAGATGGTGCCGTACCTCGCGGAGGGGCTCGGCATGGTGCCTCGCACGGTCGCCGCGCTCAGGTCACCGGCTGCGGTGGCGCTGACGGCGGAAGAAACCAAGAGCCGGCCGAAGTCGTTCGCGGACGGCCGCTACCAGGTCGTGCGGCTCCTCGGCGAGGGCGCGAAGAAGCGCGTGTACCTCGCGCGCGACGAGGAGCTCGGCCGCGAGGTTGCGGTCGCAGCGCTCAAGACCGAAGGTCTCGACGAGCTGAAGCTCGCGCGCCTGCGCCTCGAGGCGCGGGCAATGGCGCGGCTCGGCACGCATCCCGGCATCGTCGGCATCCACGACATCGGCGAGGACGAGGGACGGCCGTACGTCGTCACGGAGTACATGGCCGGCGGCACGCTCGCCGAAGTGCTCGAGCGACGCGACGGGCGGAAGCTGCCGATCAGCGACGCGATCCCGATCGCCGGCCAGATCTGCGAGGCGCTCGCCTACGCGCACGAGCGCGGCATCGTGCATCGCGATCTGAAGCCCGCGAACGTCTGGCTCTCCTCCGAAGGCTTCGCCAAGCTCGGCGACTTCGGCTTGTCGACCGCGTCGGACTTCCTCCGCGAGAGCGACGCGTTCGTCGGCACCGCGCAGTACATGCCCCCCGAGCAGGCGCTCGGGCGTCCGACCGGGCCGCGGAGCGATCTCTACGCGCTCGGCTGCATGCTCTACGAGATGCTGACCGGCGCGCCGCCGTTCTCGGGCGTCGTCGCCGAGGTCGTCGCGCATCATTTGCAGACGCCGCCCACGCCGCCTTCGACGAAGAACCCCGAGATTCCGCGAGCACTCGACGCGCTCGTGCTCCGCTGTCTCGCGAAGAAGCCCGAAGATCGCCCCGAGACCGCGTCCGACGTGGCGCGCGAGCTCGCCGAGATCGTCGCCACCGTGAGCACCGAAGCGCTCGCCCCGAGCCCGCTCGAGCGGATCGAATCCGGCATCTTCGTCGGGCGCGAGCAGGAGATGGACCAGCTCCTCGCCGGCCTCGACGACGCCGCGCGCGGCCGCGGCAAGCTCTTCCTCCTCACCGGCGAGCCGGGCATCGGCAAGACGCGGACGTGCGAAGAGGTCGCCGTCCACGCGCGCCGGCGCGGCCTCCGCGTCCTCTTCGGGCGGTGTCACGAGGGCGAAGGGGCGCCCGCGTTCTGGCCGTGGGTGCAGATCCTTCGCACGCACGTGGAAGAGCGCGAGCCGGCGGCGCTCGTCGCCGAGCTCGGCCACCTCGCACCCGAGGTCGCGCAGCTCGTGCCCGAGATCCGCAGCCGGCTCGACCACGTCGCCGTGATCCCGCCGCAGGAGACCGAGGAAGCGCGCTTCCGACTGTTCGATGCGATCACCGCGTTCCTCAAGAAGGCCGCGGCCGGCCGGCCGATCATGCTCGTGCTCGACGACCTCCACTGGGCCGACAAGCCGTCGCTCCTCCTGCTCCAGTTCCTCGCGCGCGAGATGGGCGACGCGCGCCTCTTCGTGCTCGCGACGTATCGCGACGTCGACGTCGCGCAGGGTCATCCGCTCGCCGAGGTCTTGCCGTCGCTCCGCCGCGCGCATTCGCAGGAGCGCATTCGCCTGCGTGGTTTCGAAGAGCCCGAGGTCCGCGCGATGCTCACGGCGCTCGGCGGTCAGGAGATCCCGACCGCGTTCGTTCGCGCGATCCATCGCGAGACCGAGGGCAATCCCTTCTTCATCGAGGAGATGCTCTCCCATCTCGTCGAGGAAGGCACGATCAGGCAGGTCGCCGGGCGTTGGACGAGCGAGAAGCGGCCGGACGAGATGGGCCTCCCCGAGGGAGTCCGCGACGTCATCGGCCGGCGGATCGGGCGGTTGTCGGCGCCGTGCCGCCAGGCGCTGACCATGGCGTCGGCGATCGGACGCGAGTTCGACGTCGCCGTGCTCGAGCGAATGAGCGAGCTCGACCGGAATACGTTGACCGAGGCGCTCGGCGAGGCCGACGCCGCGCGCGTCATCGCCGAGGTGCCGCGCGCGCTCGGACGCTATCGCTTCACGCACGCGCTCATCCGCGAGACGCTGTACGGCGAGATCCGCACCGCGCAGCGGGTCACGCTCCATCGCCAGATCGGCTCGACCCTCGAAGAGCTCTATCGCGGCGACGCGGTCGAGCGGCATCTCGCCGAGCTCGCCTATCACTTCGCGGAGGCGGCGGTCGGCGGCGAGGTCGACAAGGCGGTCGCGTACGCGACACGCGCCGGAGAGCGCGCCGCCGCGCAGCTCGCTTTCGAGGAAGCGATGCGCTGTTTCGAGCAGGCGATCCAAGCGCTCGAGCTCCGCGAGCCGGTCGACGAGGTGCAGCGGTGCGAGCTCATGCTCCGTCTTGGCGAGGCGCGCTTCGCCACGGGCGAGTTCGAGCGCTCGAAGGAAACGTTCCTGCGCGTCGCGGAGCTCGCCGAGCGGCTCGGCCTCCCCGAGGTGCAGGCACGCGCCGCGCTCGGCTACGGCGGTCTCGGCATCTACTTTTTCGGCATCACGCAGGCGAACGACAGGCTCGTCGCCCTCCTCGAGAAAGCGCTCGTCGCGCATGGCACGGCGGAGAGCCCACTCCGGGCGCGCGTCATGGGCCGCCTCGCGTCCCTCCTCCTCTCGCCGACGGAAGTCGAGCGGCGGCGCTCGCTCGCGCGCGAGGCGATCGCCATGGCGCGCCGCGTGGGCGACAAGCGCGGTCTCGCGGACGTCTTGAACTACGCGTACTGGGCGCTCTCGGGTCCCGATGACTACGCGGAGCGCGTCGCCGCGGCCGAGGAGGTGAGCATCCTGGCGCGGGAGCTCCACGACGTCACGCTCGAGGCGCTCGCGCACGCCACGAGCATGCTCCTCGGCTACGAGGCCGGGAGACCGAAGGTCCAGCACCACAGCCTCACCGCCGGCGCCGAGCTCGCCGAGCGCAGTCGCCAGAGCTACATTCGCTGGGCGATGGTCGTCGTGCGGGCCGCGTGGGCGGCCTACACCGGCCGGCTTCGAGGAATCGGAGCGCCTCGTCGGCGAAGCGCTCCGCATGGGGCAAGACAGCGGCCTCGGCGATGCGCTGATGATGGCCGCGACCCAGCTCGCCACGATCCGCGCGATCCAGGGGCGGGCGGCCGAGGAGCTCGGCAATTGGTTGGCGATCATTCGCCAGTACCCGGCCCTGGTGTGAGTCGCTTCGCGACTCTCTTTATCTACGCGGAAAGGGGGACGAGAAGGAGCTACAGCGGATGCTCGACGAGCTATGCCGACCCGACTTCTCGGACATCCCACGTGACTTCTTCTTCCTGCCCGTGACGTCGATCCTCGCCGAATCGATCTGGTACGCGAAGGACACGAGACGCGCGGCGACACTCTACGACCTGATGATCCCGTACGTCGGACGGAGCGCCGCCGCCGGCCCGACGTTCCTCGGCTCCATCTCGCGCTATCTCGCGCTGCTATCGAGCTTGCTCGGACGCTACGAAGTCGCCGAGCGGCATTTCCAAGAAGCATTCGAAACGGAGACCCGCATGGGCGGGCTGCCGTTCCTGACGCGTGCGCAGCACCAGTACGCGGAGATGCTCCACCGGCGCGGCCGGCCCGAGGATCGTGCGAAGGCGCTCGCGCTCCTCTCGTCCGCGATCGAGACGGCCGAGAAGATCGGCATGGCTCGCCTGGTCACCGAGGCGACGAAGCTCCGCCTCGAGATCCAGGGCGTGACCGGCAAGGCGGAGCACGGCTCGATCGACCTCGTCGCCTCGTCGATCGACACGCGTCGGCCGGATTTCGCCTCGCATGCGGCCGCCGACGGCACCGTGACGCTCCTCTTCAGCGACGTCGAGGACTTCACCGGCATGACCGAGCGGCTCGGCGATCGTCGCGCGCACGACGTGATCCGCGAGCACAACGCGATCGTGCGGAGCGCGGTCAAAGCGCACGAAGGCTTCGAGGTCGAGCTCATGGGCGACGGCTTCTTGATCGCCTTCGACAGCGCGCGGCGCGGGCTCGAGTGCGCGATCGCCATCCAGCAGCGCTTCGCCGCCTACAACGCGACGCACCCGGAGGTGCCGCTCCGCGTGCGCATGGGCCTCCACACCGGCGAGGCGATCCGCGAGGCGAACAAGTTCTTCGGGCGGACGGTGATCCTCGCGGCGCGGATCGCGGCGCACGCGCGGGGTGGCGAGATCCTCGTTTCGGCGCTCCTCCGCCAGCTCCTCGAGAGCTCCGGGCAGTTCACGTTCGGCCGCGTCGGCGACGTCGCGCTGAAGGGCCTCGCCGAGCGCCAGGCGGTCTGTGCGGTCGGCTGGGAGGGGCACGAGCCCGAGGAGGTGAAGGACGCGTCCATCCCCGCACCGATCTCATCGACCGACGGGAATGTCTTCCGCCGGAGCGGCGACTTCTGGGCGATCGCGTTCGAAGGAAGATCCGTCACGCTGCGCGACGCCAAGGGGCTCAACTATCTCGCGCGCTTGATCTCCGAGCCGGGTCGCGAGGTCCACGTGCTCGACCTCGTCGGGGCGGCGGAACGGCCCGGCGGCGCACCGGCCGGGCTCGATTCGGTTACCCCGGATCTCGGCAGCGCGGGCGAAGTCCTCGATGCCCAGGCCAAGGCCGAGTACCGGAGCCGGCTCGAGGACCTGAAGAGCGAGCTCGAAGAGGCCGAGGCTGCCAACGACGTCGGGCGCACGAGCCGGCTCAAGGAAGAGATCGACTTCCTGAGCCAGGAGCTCTCCGCCGCCTTCGGCCTCGGCGGCCGTTCACGGAAAGTCGGCGACGCCGCGGAGCGGGCCCGCAAGGCCGTGGCCGGCCGGATCAACGACACGATCAGCCGGATCCGCAAGGAGCATCCCGCGCTCGCGCTCCACCTCGAGAACACGGTCCGCCTCGGCACCTTCTGTGAGTACCACCCGGAAAAGCCGCCGAGCTGGCAGCTCTGACGTCCCGCTCTGCCCACCCGAGCAGTGCTCCCCGCCGCGTGGCGCCCAAACCTCGGAGGAGATCCCATGTCGACCGTGTTGCTCGCCGTCGGGGTACTGAGTTTGGCCGTCGATGCGGGCTCCGCGGAGATCACGCTGCGCCCGGGCATGCCGACGGGCAACGGCTGCACGTTCAACTTCCTTTTCGTCGGGAGCGACGGGCAGCGGTACATGGGAACCGCGGGCCACTGCATGCTCGACGAGAACGGCCGCGAGATCGTCTGGCCGGCGGAAGGCGCGCCGGAGTGGCGCGACGAAGTCGGGTTCTACTCCGGATCGTCGTCCGAAGGCGTGCTTCTCGGCGAGCGCGCCTATGCGATCTGGAACGAGCGTGCGCTCGCGGCAGGGCCGCCGGACGACACGCTGCCGATGCCGGCGGATTTCGGCTTGATCCGGCTCGCGCCGACCGTCGCGGCGGAGCCCGCGGTCTGCCATTTCGGAGGTCCGACGGGGGTGAACGACGACGTGGCGCCGGGAGTGTCCGTCGGGCGTGCGTTCGGGACCGGCGAGGGCATCGGGATGCTCCAGGAGCTGGGCCTCTGGCTGCTGCCCGGACGCCCCGTTTTGCTCCACGACCTCACCGATCCCCGTTTCGCGCGCATGAAGGCGCCGCGTCTCGAACGGCGACTCGGGAATGCCGGTCCTCGACGAGCGCGGCCGAGCGATCGGCAACCTCTCCGCCCCCGGCGATCCGGCTACCTACGAGCTCATGCCAGTGTCGCGACTGACGCCTCACGTGGAGCGGGCGAGCGCTTTGCTCGGAATCGCTCTCTTCCTCCAGACCGCGCCGGTTCGAGCTTCGACCGGACTGATCGCGCTCGGCGGATGCGACTGATTCCCGCGGCCGTTCGATCGAAATCCGGCACCACGTAGCTTTGTCAGGCGCGACATGGCGCCCCCCCACCGATGGCCGGCCGCTTCGTCTTCGATTCGGGGTTCCTCCGATGACCGCGGACGGCGTGACGCGGCGGCGCTTCCTGCAGGTCGTCGCGAGCGGCGCGGCGGCGGCGTGGACGCCGGCGTTTCGTGTCTTCGCCGCCGAGGCGTCCGATGCGCCGCCCGGCTTCCCGGACTCGATCACGCTCTATCGGCAGGCCTACGAGAACTGGTGCGGCGCGATTCGCGTCGACGACCTCTGGACCGCGGCGCCGCGGTCGGCCCAGGACGTCGTCGCGATCGCGAACTGGGCCGCAGACGCGGGCTACTCGGTTCGCCCGCAGGGAATGAGGCACGGCTGGTCGCCGCTCACCGTCTCGCCGGGCACGAAGCGCGACGCTCGCGTTCTCCTCGTCGACACGACCGAGCACCTCGTCGCGATGGAGATCGTCGCGGGCGATCCCGCGGCCGTGCGGGTCGAGACCGGGGCGCTCATGGAGACGCTGTTCGGTTTCCTCGAGGAAGCGGGCTATGGCCTGGTCGCCACGCCGGCGCCGGGCGACCTCAGCGTCGGCGGCGTGCTCGCGATCGGCGGACACGGCACCGCGATTCCGACTCCCGGTGACCTCCGCGGGCCGGGCGCGGCATACGGGTGCCTCAGCAACCTGATCCTGTCGTTGACGGCCGTGGTCTGGGACGAGCACGAGGGTCGATACGTTCTCCGCACGTTCGACCGCACCGACCCCGACTGCAAGGCGTTCCTCACGAGCCTCGGACGGGCCTTCCTCACCGAGGTGACGCTCCAGGTGACCGAGAACGTGAACCTCCGTTGCGTGAGCCGCACGGACGTGACCGCCGACGAGCTCTTCGCGCCGCCCGACCGCGCCGGCGAGCGCGCCTTCGCGAGCTTCGTCGAGCAGGCAGGGTGCGTGGAGGCGTACTGGTACGCCTTCACCGAGAAGCCGTGGCTCAAGGTCTGGAGCGCGAGCCCCGAGAAGCCGCCGTCCTCGCGCGAAGTTCGCTCGCCCTACAATTACCCGTTCGTCGACCGCTACCCCGACGGCGTCCACGAGCTGATCGAGCTCATCGTGAAGAGCGGCTTCGAGTTCCTCGCCCCGGTCGTCGGTCCGCTCGAATACGAGCTCACGGCGGCGGGGCTGAAGGCGCTCCACGCGGACGACATCTGGGGTCCGTCGAAGAACATCCTCCTCTACCTCCGGCCGGGGACGTTCCGCCTGACGACGAACGGCTATGCGGTGCTCACCCGACGCCAAGACATCCAGCGCGTCGTGAGCGAGTTCGTCGCGTTCTACCGAAAGCGCATCGCCGCGCATCGCGCGCGCGGCCGCTATCCGGTGAACGGGCCCGTCTACATCCGCGTGACCGGCCTCGATCAACCGAGCGACGTCGCGCTTCCTGGCGCCGAGGCGCCGACGCTTTCCGCGACCGCGCCGCGACCCGATCATCCCGAATGGGACGTCGCGGTCTGGCTCAACGTCTCGACCGAGCCGAGAACCCGCGGCGCGTCGCGGTTCTTCCGCGAGATCGAAGAGTGGACGCTCCAAAACTACAGCGGCGACTATGCCGCCGTGCGGCCAGAGTGGTCGAAGGGATGGGCGTACACGAACGAGGCGGCTTGGTCGGACGAACCCGCGCTGGAGGCGATTCGTGAAGCGCACCGCGCGGGACGCGGGACCGAAGACGGTTGGGACTGGGCCGTCGAAACGCTCGAGCGTCATGACCCCATGCACCTCTTCACGACCGAGCTTCACGAGCGCCTCGGGTTCGCCGCGCTCTCCACCTGAGATCGCGCGGGTTTCCACCCATTCCTTGCTTTAGCTAGGTTCGGCTAGCTAAGCTCTCGATATGAAGCGGACGGTCACGATTCACGTCGCGAAGACGAATCTTTCCCGTCTGATCGAGCAGGCGCGTGCCGGCGACGAGGTCGTGATCGCACACGGGAAGACCCCGGTCGTTCGCCTCGTGCCAATCGAGGCGAAGCGGCCGCGGCGTAGGTTCGGCGCGATGAAGGGGAAAGCCCGGACCACGCGCGAGTTCTTCGAGCCGCTGCCGGCCGGCGAGCTCGCCGCCTGGACCGGCGAGTGAGCGGAAGCGTGCGCCTCCTCTTGGACACGCACGCATTCCTCTGGTGGCTCGATGGCGATCGCCGCCTTCCACGAAAAACGCGATTGCTGATCGCGGACGCCGACAACGAGATCACCGTCAGTGCGGCATCGGTATGGGAGATCACGACCAAAGCTCGGATCGGCAAGCTACCTGGAGCGGCCGCGGTGGCGGCGGACGTTCCGGCGGCGATTGCCGGGCAGGGATTCGTTTCCTTGCCGATCACGGCGACGCACGCGCAAAGAGCGGGATTTCTTCCCGGCCCCCATCGTGATCCCTTCGATCGCGTGCTCGTCGCCCAATCCCTGATCGAAGGCTTACCTCTCGTGAGCGCCGATGACGTCTTCGACGACTACGGTATCGAGCGACTGTGGTGACCTTGGGTTGCCCGGCGCAGCGCTGAGCCCCATTTTCGTCCGCCACGACGGCGCGAGCATCGCTCGCGCGGACCTGGCGCCTTCGGGGTGAGCGGCCGAAAAGGCCCGACACCTCGGAGGAAATCATGCAGAACGCGCTCTTCGTCGTCGCCAGCTATCCGGTCCACGCGCTCTTTCTGGCGGTCGTCGCCGGCCACCTCGCGAAAGTCGCCCTCGGCGATCTCCGGGCGAAGATCCTGCCGGCGCGACGCCGTCTCCTCACCGCTTCGGTCTGAAAACTCGCGTTCGGGAGGCGACCGACCCTGTGCTACGGATCGGGTATTCCGAGATGACGATCGACAGCGGCGTATCACCGGTCGGCCGGGACTCCGCCTCTCCGGTGCTCGCCCGGGAGCCGGTGCGGCGGATGCGCGCGTTTGCCCGGCTCCTGCAGATCCAGGTCGCGCTCGTTCGTGCGCTCGGCGTCTACCTGCGCGAGCGAGTCCGCCTCCGCGGCAAGGGGGCCGAGAGCCGTCAGCGAGCCGCGGGCCGGGCGCTGCTCCACCTCTGCAACCGCCTCGGCGCGACGTTCATCAAGATCGGGCAGATCCTCTCGACCCGCTCCGACCTCTTCCCGCAGCCGCTGCTCGACGAGCTCGCGGCGGTGCAGGACCAGGTGCCGCCGTTCGCGTTCGACCTCGTGCGACGCACGATCGAGAAGGAGCTCGGCCGGCCGCTCGAAGAGGTCTACGAAAACTTCGACGAGACGCCGGTGGCCGCGGGCTCGGTCGCTCAGGTCCATCGCGCGATTCTCCGCGCGACGGGCGACGACGTCGCGGTCAAGATCCGGCGGCCGGACATCCGCGGCAAGATGATCCTCGACCGCGCGGTGCTCACGTTCGGGGCGCGGATGCTCGAGCGGCTGTCGCCCTCGCTCCGCCTGATCTCCGCGGCGGGCGCGGTCGAGGAATTCTGCACGGCGGTCGAGCAGCAGCTCGACTTCGTCCGCGAGGCGGAGAGCAACCGCCGCCTCCGCGAGCACGCGATCGTCTCGAAAGTCTACGACTACATCCTCCCGAGCACGTTCCCGGCCGCCTCGTCGGAGGCCGTCCTCACCATGGAGTGGGTCGAGGGCCTCCGCGAGCACGAGCTGCCGGGCAGCGGGATCGACCTGCCGCACGTGATCCGCACGGTCGTCCGCGGCATCTGCCGCGCGACGTTCATCCACGGCTTCGTCCACGCCGATTCGCATCCCGGGAACATCCGTTTCCTGCCGCCCGGCAGCGTCGTGCTGATGGACTTCGGGCTGATCGCCGAGCTCGATCCGGAGGAGCGCCGAACCTTCGCTCGCATGGTCTTCGCGATGGCGACCGGCGACGGCGGCTCGCTCGCGAAGATCCTGTACGAGCAGGCCCCGCGGCGCGACGTGCGCGACTACCCCGCGTACGAGGCCGAGATGACGGCATTCGCGACGGCGATCCACCGCCGCTCGCTCCGCGAGTTCGACACCGTGCGCGACATCGGCCGGATGTTCGACATCCTCCGCCGCCACCGCATCCAGGTGCGCAGCAACATGACGATGGTCTACGTCACGCTGCTCGCGATGGAGGGATTGTCGAAGCGGCTCGCGCCGGACGTCATCCTCTTCGACGAGCTCCTCCCGTACGTCGCGGAAGGGCTCGAGCTGATCGCCGCGAGCCCGACGCAGTCCGTCGGCGGCACGCCGATCCCCGAAGGCGGCGAAACGACGGAGCGGGCCGTCTCCTTCGGCTCGGGCCGTTATCAGATCGTCCGGCTCCTCGGCGAAGGCGCACGGAAGCGCGTCTACGTGGCGAAGGACACGACGCTCGCGCGCCAGGTCGCGCTGAGCATCTTGAAGAGCGACCAGGTGGACGCCGTCAGCCTCACGCGCATGACGCTCGAGGCGCGCGCGATGGCCGGCCTCGGCGACCATCCGCGCATCGTCTCCGTCTACGACTTCGGGCAGGAGGACGGACGGCCGTACTTCGTGAGCGAGCTCATGGCCGGCGGCACGCTCGAGGAGCAGCTCGAGAGCCGCGAGGGCGGACGCCTCACCGTCGCGGACGCAGTGCGGATCGCCGGCCAGGTCTGCCAGGCGCTGGCACACGCGCACTCGCGCGGCATCCTCCATTGCGACGTGAAGCCCGCGAACGTGTGGCTGACCGCGGACGGCTTCGCGAAGCTCGGCGACTTCGGCCTCGCGACCGCGCCGGAGCGCATGCCGAAGACTCCCCACCGCGCGATCGTCGGCACCGTGACGTACATGGCGCCCGAGCAGGCGCTCGGCAAAGAGATCGAGGTGCGGAGCGACCTCTACTCGGTCGGCTGTCTTCTCTACGAGATGCTGACGGGCGAGCCGCCGTTCACCGGGGACGCCGCGACCGTGCTCGCGCACCACTTGCAGAGCAACCCGACGCCGCCTTCGGAGAAGCACCGCGACGTGCCGGAGGCGCTCGACGCGCTCATCATGCGATGCCTCGCGAAATCCGTCGGCGATCGCCCGGCGAGCGCGACTGAGCTGGAGCACGCGCTCGCGGAGATCGGCGCCGAGAAGACGGACGCCGCGGTCCTTCCCGAGAGCCTCCAGGGCGGACAGTTCGTCGGTCGCGAGCAGGAGATGGCGCAGCTCATCGTCGCGTTCGACGACGCCATGCGCGGGCGCGGGCGCATCTCGCTCCTCGCCGGCGAGCCGGGCATCGGCAAGACGCGCACCGCCGGCGAGCTCGGCGTCCACGCGCGGCGGCGTGGCGCGCGCGTGCTGCTCGGCCGATGTCACGAGGGCGAGGGCGCGCCCGTCTTCTGGCCGTGGGTGCAGATCCTCCGCGAGTACATCCAATCGCGGGATCCGAAGGCGCTCGTCGTCGAGGCCGGCCTCGCCGCGCCGGTGATCGCGCAGCTCGTGCCCGAGCTTCGCGAGCGCATCCCCGGCCTCGAGATGCCGGCCGCGCACGACAGCGAGCAGAACCGTTTCCGCCTCTTCGACGGGATCACGCGATTCCTGAAGACCGCGGCGAGCTCACAACCGCTGATGCTGATCCTCGACGACCTCCACTGGGCGGACAAGCCGTCGCTGCTGCTGCTCCAGTTCCTCGCGCGCGAGATCGAGGACGCTCGCATCCTCCTCGTCGCCACGTACCGCGACATCGAGGTCCAGCAGGGCCACCCGCTCGCCGAGGTCCTGCCCACGCTCCGGCGCGCGAGCGGGCACGAGCGGATCCGCCTGCGCGGGCTCCGGGAGACGGACGTGCGATCGCTGCTCAACTCGCGGAGCGGCCGCGACCTCGCCCCCGCGATCGCGCGCACGATCCATCGCGAGACGGAGGGCAATCCGTTCTTCGTCGGCGAGGTGCTGAGCCACCTGATCGAGGAGGGGAAGCTCGACGAGCGTGCGGCCGACGCGATCGGCATTCCCGAGAGCGTCCGCGACGTCGTCAGCCGCCGGGTCGGGCGCCTGAGCGAGGCGACGCGACGTGCTCTCAGCCTCGCCTCGGTGATCGGGCGCGAGTTCGACCTCTCGGTGCTCGAGCGCGTGGCGAACGGCGAGGCGGAGACGCTCGAGAGCGCGCTCGACGGAGGCGACCGCCGCCGGCGTCGTCGCGGAGCTCCCGCGCTCGGTCGGCCGCTACCGGTTTTCCCACGCGCTGATCCGCGAGACGCTCTACGGCGATCTCCGCAGCACGCAGCGGGTCGGTCTCCACCGCAAGACCGCGAACGCGCTCGAGGAGGTGCACGGGGACCGCCCGGGCCGTCACCTCTCCGAGCTCGCCTATCACTACGCCGAGGCGGCCCCGCTCGGCGAGGTCGACAAGGCCGTGAGCTACGCGATCCGCGCCGGCGAGCACGCGCACGCGCAGCTCGCCTTCGAAGAGTCGGTGCGCTCGTACGAGCGGGCGCTCGAGTGCCTCGCGCTCCGCGAGACGCCGAGCGACGATCAGTGCTGCGAGCTCCTGCTCCGCCTCGGCGAGGTCCGCTTCCTCGCCGGCGAGTTCGAGCGCTCGAAGGCGACGTTCCTCGAAGCGGCGGCGCTCGCCGAACGGATCGGCGACGCTGGGAAGCTCGGCGCCGCGGCGCTCGGTTACGGCGGCGGCCTCCGCATGACGTTCGACAGCACGGCGCCGACCGAGACGCTGATGACGTTGTTCGACAAGGCGCTGAAGGCGCTCGAGGGGACGGACAGCGCGCTCCGCGCGAAGATCATGGTGCGTCGGGCCGTCGCCATGCAGACGTCGCGCTGGACCGGAGCCGTCGCCGGCTCCGCACCGCGCCAGAGCGATGCGGAAGCGCTTGCACGCGAAGCGATCGCGATGGCGCAACGGGTCGGCGATCGCGAGGCGTTCGCCTTCGTCCTCGGCGCCGCCGCCTGGGCGATCCAGTCGCCGGAGTCGCTCGACGAGCGCCTCATGCTCCTCGACGGCGCGCTCACGGTCGTCCGCGAGCTCAAGAACCCGAAGTTCGAGATCTTCATCCGCATGTTGCTGAGCCAGTACCACGTGGAGACTGGCGACATGGATCGCGCCACCGCCGAAGCGGCGGTGGTTGAAGCCACGCCCGACGCCGAGCACGATCCCTACGTGCGTTGGCTCATCACCGCCTGGCGCGCATCGTGCGCGTTCCTCGAGGGGCGCGCTGACGACGCCGAGAAGCACATCGGCGAAGGGCTCTCCCTCGGCGAGGAGAGCGGCAATCGCGACGCCCTCGCGATCGGGTACGCGCAGCTCATGATCTTCCGCTTGCTCCAAGGAAGAACGGACGAGGCGATGCGCGGCCTCGTCAATCTCGCGAATCGATATTCGGACGTGGCGTATTTCCGCATCATCCAGCTCCCCGAGTTCGCCGCATTCGATCTGTTCGAGCCGCGACGGATGGCCGAAGAGGCGAGAGCATCGATGCAGCGCGCGCTCGCGAACGTGCTGCAGCAACGCATCCTCGATCGACGGCTGCTCTCGTGGATGGCCGAGGCCTGCGGCTACGCCGAGGTCGCGGCCGTCCTCGAGGACCGCGACGCGGCGGCGATGCTCTACGAGCAGCTGCTGCCGTTCGAGAATCGTTGTGCAACGGTCGCGCGCTTCATCTTCATCGGCTCCGTCGCCCGGTCGCTCGGCGTCCTCGCGACCGCACTCGATCGGTTCGACGATGCGGAGCGGCACTTCGAGGCCGCGATGGCGACGAACCGCCGCCTGCGAGCGCGCCCGTTCGTCGCCTACGGGGCGATGAACTACGCGACGATGCTGATGAAGCGCGCGAAGCCCGGCGACCGCGAGCGCGCGCTGGCTCTCCTCGGCGAAGCGATCGAACTGCTCCAGCAGCTCCCGATGAAGCGATTCCTCGAGGCGGCGGTCGCGCTCCGGCTGAAGGCGCAGGGCGTCGGATTGCGCGACGTGAAGGGCTCGATCCATGCGATCGCCGACTCGATCGAGACGAAAAAGCCGGACTTGAGCGCGCACGCCGCGCCGGACGGCACGGTGACGCTCCTCTTCAGCGACGTCGAGGGCTTCAGCGCGATGACCGACCGGCTCGGCGACCGGCGCGCACACGAGATCATGCGCGAGCACCACGACATCGTCCGCCGCGAGCTTCGCGCGCACGGCGGCTACGAGGTCGAGCTCATGGGCGACGGCTTCCTCCTCGCGTTCTCGAGCGCGCGGCGCGGCCTCGATTGCGCGATCGCGATCCAGAAGAGCTTCGCCGCTTACAACGAGAAGCACCCCGAGGAGCCGCTCCGCGTCCGCATGGGCCTCCACACCGGCGAAGCGATCCGCGAGGCGCACAAGTTCTTCGGCAAGGCCGTGATTCTCGCCGCGCGCATCGCCGCGCACGCGCGGGGCGGCGAGATCCTCGTTTCGGCGCTCTTCCACGAGCTCACGAAGAGCGGCAGCGACGTGCCGTTCGGTCCGATCCGCGAGGTCGAGCTGAAGGGACTCGCCGGCGCCCACGGCGTGTGCCCTGTCGGCTGGGACGGCCGTGTGCCCCAGGAGATCGTCGAGACGGCCGCCGCGCCTCAGGCCTCCGCCGACAACTCGTTCCGCAAGACCGGCGACTTCTGGACGATCGCCTTCGAGGGCGAATCGCTCACGATGCGCGATGCCAAAGGGCTCAACTACATCGCGCGCCTCCTCGCCGATCCCGGCCGCGAGCTCCACGTGTTCGACCTCATCGGCGGCGGCAACGGTGCGCTGCCGGCCGGCGCGACGGCGAAGTCGGCCGAGGCTCCGGTCGGCGACCTCGGCAGCGCCGGCGAGCTTCTCGACCCGCAGGCGAGGGCGGAATACCGGGCGCGTCTCGACGAGCTGAAGAGCGAGCTCGACGACGCCGAGGGCGCGAACGACGTCGGCCGCGCGGCGCGCCTCCGCGAGGAGATGGAGTTCCTCTCCCAGGAGCTCTCCGCGGCGTTCGGCCTCGGCGGGCGGGCGCGGAAGGCGAGCGACGCGACCGAGCGGGCGCGCAAGGCGGTTTCCGGCCGCATCAACGAATCGGTCGCCCGGATCCGCAAGGAGCACGCGGCGCTCGGCGCGCACCTCACGAACGCGATCCGCCTCGGCACCTTCTGCGAATACCGCCCCGAGAGACCCACGACCTGGGAGCTCTCGAATGGCGATCGACCGGGGCGACGTATCTCCGACCCCATAGGAAGGAGGCATTTGTCCCCCGGCGGCCCGGGGCGTAACGGTGGGCGATGAAGAAGGAAGGTTCTTGAGGGTCAGGGCCTCCGTGGTTTGGGATGGAGCAGCCGCCGAAGGCAAGGGCGAGATCATTACCGAGACCGGGTTCATCGTCGGCTTGGCTTATTCATCCGCTCTGGCACTCGGCGATACGAGGCGCACCTCCCCGGAGGAATTGATCGCCGCCGCTCACGCCGCATGCTTCTCGATCGCGCTGTCTGCCGCCCTCGCCACCGCCGGATTCCTCGCCGAGCGGATCCGCACGACCGCCACGCTGACGATGGAGGACCTGCCCGCCGGCCGCACGGTGACCGCAATCCTGCTCGACGTCCTCGGAACCATCCCCGGCGCGAGCATCGACGACTTCATCGACGCCACCGTGAGCGCCAAGACATCCTGCACCGTGTCACGGCTCCTGAACGCCAACATCTCGATGAACGCGAAGCTTTCGAGCGCGGCCTTCCCGTCCTCTTCAGGTGTTTGTTAAGGTCGAGGGATCGATTGATCGGATAGAACGACCGTGGAGCTTCGCCACCTCCGATATTTCGTAGCGGTCGCCGAGGCACTCAGCTTTTCTCGCGCGGCGACCACTCTGCACGTCTCGCAGCCGTCTCTGTCTCGCCAGATCAAGGACCTCGAGGAAGAGATGGGCGTGCTGCTGCTCGATCGCAGCAAGAACCCCATCTCTCTGACCGCGGCGGGGCGTTCGTTCCTCGCCGACAGCAGGCAGCTGCTTGCGACCAATCTGGCGAACGTGGAGACGGCCCAGCGTCTGAGCCAGGGCGAGCCCCGACAGCTCAACATCGGCTACATCGCGAACCTTCACTACGAGCTCCTGCCCGCGACGCTGGGGGCGTTCCGAAGGCTCCATCCCAAGGTCGCGCTGAACCTCTTCGACATGACCTGCGCCGAGCAACTCCGCGCGCTCGCCGGCGGCAAGATCGACCTCGGGTTCGTCGGCCTGCGAGAGTCCCTGGAGGGCACCGGCCTGCGCGGCGAGTGCATCCGGCTGTACAAGGTGCTGGTGGCTTTGCCTGCCCACGAGCCCCTCGCCGCGAAGGCCAGGATCCGTCTGCAGGACCTCGAGACCCGGTTCTTCCTCGGGCTCGCCGAGAGCAGTTGTCAGGCGTCCCGCGAATGGCTGCTGAATCTCGCTCCGACCGCGGGCTTCACGCCGCGGATCCTGCAGGACGCCGACCGGGAGCCGGCCATGCTGAGCTTCGTCGCCGCCGGCTTGGGAGTGGCGCTGCTGCCGGAGCCCATCCGCAGAATCGCCCACGAGGGCGTCGTGTTCCGCCCGTTGAAGCCGGCCATCGAGGCGGAGTCTTTCATCGCCTGGAAGGAAGACAACCACTCCAAGCCTTTGCAGCGATACATCCAGATCGTCAGAGAGCTCTCGTCCGAGACGGGTACGTAAATCCCGGCGGGCCCGCGGTCCCGCGCGCCCTATGCCTCCTGGCTATCGGCCGATAGCAAGCAAGTATTAGTCCGATCCCGCGCTCCGTTGTTTAGCCCCAGTGGAGACGAAGAGGGATCGGACTATGCCTGAGAGGCGCGGGACGACTGTTTTTCTCGCTGCCAGCCTGATCGCCGGCTGGGTCACTTTGGGCATCCTCTTGGTCGCATGGGTTCAGGCTACGGCCGATTACGCGGACCGCGGCGGGATTCTGGTGGGACCACCGTGAAGACCGAGGCGCGACCGGCGATCGACGACGAGGTGGCGCACCGAGTCCTCGTCGTCGATGACGATGCCGGGCTGCGCGACGCAATCGGTACGATTCTCGAGACGCGGTTCGAAGTCCTCACCGCCGAGAGCGGCGAGAAGGCTCTCGAGATCCTTCGCAAGAAGAAGTCGACGTCGTCACGCTCGATCTCACCATGCCCGGCATCGGCGGGTTGGCGACCCTCGCGCGACTGCGCGAAATGAGCCAGCTCGTGCCGGTCATCATCCTCTCGGGGTCGGGCACGGACGCGGATTTCGCGGCCGCCCGGAAATACGGAGTCGCGGATTGGCTTCAGAAGCCGTTCGATCCGGGCGAGCTTCTTCGAAGCGCTTGCCCGAGTGATCCCGGCGACACCGCGATCCAGTCCACCCTAGGCTCCTCGATCTTCGGGGAACCGAACCCCTCGATTTGCTTGGATTCCCGTCCTCCGCCGAAGTAGGCCGAGGCAAATCCGATGGCTTCGCTACACGAAACTTAGCGGAGCAGAGTCGAGATGAGCCGGCGACCCCAATCGGCCACGGTCGGGGATGCGCCCGGAGCCTTGGCTTCGGGCGGCATCGTTGCGGCCGGCCGCTACCACATCAAACGGCTCCTCGGCGAAGGCGCCAAGAAGCGCGTCTTCCTCGCCCACGACGCGCAGCTCGACCGCGACGTGGCGATCGGGGTGCTGAAGGCCGGCCAGCTCGACGCCGTCGCGCTCGATCGGATCCGGCGCGAGGCCCAGGCGATGGCGCGGCTCGGCGATCACCCCGGCATCGTCAGCGTCTTCGACATCGTCTCGGAAAGCGGCGTGCCGTTCATCGTCAGCCAGTACATGGCGGGCGGCACCCTCCACGATTGGATGAACGGGTTCCCGAATCGGCGCCCGCCGATCGATGCGGTCCTCCGGATCGGACAGGAGATCTGTGCGGCGCTCTCCCACGCGCACGGTCACGGCATCGTCCATCGCGACGTCAAGCCGACGAACGTGTGGCTCACGAGCGCGGGCGACGCGCGTCTCGGCGACTTCGGGCTCGCGGTCTCGGCCGACCATTCGCACCTCGCGAACGAGGGGGTGATGGTCGGCACGGTCGCGTACATGGCGCCCGAGCAGGCGCTCGGCAAGCCGTCCGAGCCGCGCACCGATCTCTACGCCGTCGGCGCGCTCCTCTACGAGCTCACGACCGGTCAGCCGCCGTTCGTCGGCGAGACGGCGCTTTCCGTGCTGAGCCAGCACATCCATTCGACGCCCGTGCCTCCGTCGCGGTTGGTACCGAGCCTGCCGCGAGCGCTGGAGTCGCTCATCCTGAGCTTGCTCGCCAAGACGCCGGACGGCCGGCCGCCGACCGCGGTGCACGTCGAGCAGATGCTCCACGCGTGCGAGAGCGGAGTCGGCGCCACGGTGCCCATCTCGACCTCGCCCGCGTCCGCCGATCCCGTCTTCGTCGGCCGCGAGCGCGAGATGAGCGAGCTCCGCGCCGGAGTGGAAGACGCGCTCGCGGGACAAGGGCGCCTCTTCCTGGTCTCGGGCGATCCGGGCATCGGCAAGACGCGGCTCGTGGAGCAGCTCACCGGCTACGCGCGCGGCCGCGGCATGCACGTGCTCGTCGGCCGCTGCTACGAGGGCGAAGGCGCGCCGGCATTCTGGCCGTGGGTGCAGGCGATTCGGACGCACGCGGAGAGCCGCGACGACGATTTGCTCCGGCGAGAGATGGGCTCCGGCGCGGCGGCCGTCGCCCGCGTCGTGCCGGAGATCGCTCAGCGATTCCCCGATCTCCGTCCCGATCCCACCACCGACGACGAGCAGCATCGCTTCCGCCTCTTCGAGTCGATCACGCATCTCGTGAAGATCGCGGCCCAGCGCGCGCCGCTGATGATCGTGCTCGACGACCTCCACTGGGCGGACCGGGCGTCGCTCCTCCTCCTGCAGTTCGTCGCGCGCGAGATCGGGTCGGCGCGCGTCTTGATCGTCGCCACGCATCGCGACGCCGAGATCGACGTCGGGGAGCCGCTCGCGGATCTGCTGCCGAGCCTCCGCCGCGAGCGGGCCTGCCGGCGAGTAGCGCTGCGCGGGCTCGCCGAGCGCGAGGTGCGGGAGCTGATCGCGCGCCTCGCTGCGCTCGACGTTCCCGAGGCTTTCGTCGGCGGGATCCTCCGTGGCACCGAAGGAAATCCGTTCTTCGTCGAGGAGATCCTCCGCCACTTGATCGAGGAGCGGATCCTCGAGCGCCACGAAGGCGGTTGGACGAGCCGGCTTTCTCCCGAGACGATGCGTCTCCCGGAGAGCATCCGCGCGGTCGTCGACCGCCGGCTCGATCGGCTGGGTGAAGCCTGCCGCCGGCTCCTCCACATCGGCGCCGTCATCGGTCGCGAGTTCGACGTCGCGACGGTCGAGCGCCTCGCCGACGCGAATCGCGCGGCGGCGCTGGAGGTCCTCGAAGAGGCGCTCCAGGCGCGGATCGTCGCCCAAGCTGCCCCCGGACGCTTCGCGTTCACGCACGCGCTCGTTCGCGAGGCCTTGTACGAAGAGCTGCCGAGATCGAAGCGTGCCGACCTCCACGCGACCGTCGCGGCCGCTCTCGAGGAAACGTACCCGGACCTTCCCGACGCGCACCTCGTGGTGGTGATGCCGCCCCGGCGCCAGAGCGTGTTCCTGTTCGCCTCGCTGGTGGGGCTGTCGCTGCTGCTGGTGGCGTTCTCGCTGAGCACGTCGCTGCTGCTCTCGATCGGGATCATGGCGCTGATCGGGGTGGCGCAGTCGATCTACCTGGCGACGAACAACACGCTGGTGCAGCTCGCGGTGCCGGACGCGCTCCAGGGCCGGGTGATGAGCGTCTACATGACGACCTGGGGGCTGATGCCGCTCGGGGCGCTGCCGCAGGGCGTGCTGGCGGACTGGTTCGGCGCGCCGGTGGTGCTGGGCGGGGTGGGGCTGCTGAGCGCGCTGATTGTGGTGGTGATGGTGCTCCGGAACCCGGCGCTACGCCGGCTCTGAGGCACCCACCTCCGACTTCATGTCCTTCGCCTCTCTCCACGAGCCTGGGGAATGCTAGCTCCAGGACCCCCCTCCCCCCGACCCCCTCCCCCGTGCGCGGGAGAGGGGGAGCCCGAGCGTCAGTCGCAGGCGAGATGCACGGGTGACGATGGCGGAGTGGGCGCAGCAAGCAGCGCCCCTACCGTGTCCGCCGCCGAGCCGTGAGCCGCTGCCGGGGATGGCGCCGAGGCTTTGACGCGGTGGGTCGCTGTTTGGCCGGCAACAGGCCGGGAGTCTGGGGCGCGATAGTGAGACGACCCCGCAGAGCGTATCGTCGGCTGAGCACACCCACGCGGTGGTACCCGGTCGGGCAGGAGGGCTCATGCGCAGCAGGAACGGTCGGCGGAGAGCCGCTGTCCTCGGGTCGGTGGTGATCTTCGCGCTGACGGCGGTCGCATGCTCGATGGGACAGGGCAGCCCGCCCGGTGTCGCCGAGCCGAAGCCCGCGCAGCCGAGTCCGCAGGTGGCCGCGCAGCCGCCGGCCCCGAGCCCGATTGCCAGCCCCGCCACCGTGGCTCCGGCATCATCCTCCTCACCGGCAGTCAGCCCGGTCGTCAGCCCGTCCCCCAGTCCGGCCGCAAACGCGGGGCCGCCGTGGCAGCACGGCGTGACTCTCAGCCTCGAAGGTCAGACGTCGTCCGGGATGATGAAGACGAAGCCCGGGGCAACGATCAAGCTCCAACTCAAGCCACGGCCGACGATGTTCCGGGAGATCGCCAGGGGCGATACTCGCTCGATACAGACGGTGCCGTGGGAGCGGCCGGAGATCGCCGAGATGCGGTTCTGCATGGCGGCGCGGGAGCTGGTCGCGGTCACATCGTCGTCCGGCGCACCGCCGCCGACCTGCCAGCTGCCCGAGACCTGGGTGCCGTACGCGACCTCAAAGGAAGTCCCGTTCGAGGTGGACTGGATCGGCCCCGGCGAGGTCACGGCGCGGGCCCAGTTCCGCCGGGGCGGACGGGAGCACCGTGCAGAGCATCTCGTCGCTCTATCGGCCGGACGAGGCCGCGAGCGCCTCGTACCGCGCCGAGAGCGTGCTGGACCCGAGCGTATCGATCGCTAGCCTGCCGCTCGCCGCCCAGGCCGCGGCCAACGCCCGATTGGCAGCGTTCCCGGTGACCGGCTCGGTGAAGATCAGGAACAGCCCGTGCTGCGTCGGCGGCCCCGTCGGCGACTCGAAGACGGTGCAGGTGACGTTCGACGCGACCAGCCCGCACGGCCCGGTCACGGAGATGAAGCTGGGGAGCGGCGGCTGCAACTCGGGCCAGCTCCTCTCGTCAGGCGGGAGCTGGGAGCCGTTCGTGGCGCAGCGCGACATGCCGGTCAGCCTCACCCCTGGCTGGTCGACCTTCGCGATGGCGGTCCAGTACCGCGACGCGGCCGGGAACCTATCGGTGGTCGCCTGCGACTCGGTCGGCGTGGAGGGGATGCCGCGGCGCTGAGCGAGCGGGGTCAGGCGGGACGACGGGGCCGGCTTGTAGCGCCGTGGGCCGGTGTTTGGCCGGAACAGGCCGGGCGTCTGGGACGCGATAGTGGCATGACCCCATAGGGCCGTATCGTCCGGCTCAGCAGGTGTGCGCGACCTGGTGTCCGATCGGGCGGGAGGGGTCATGCGTGTCTGGAGCTGTCGGCTGAGGACGGCCGTGCTTGGAGCAGTGGTGGCCGCTGCGCTGGCGGCGGTCGCGTGCTCGCCGGGGACGAGCAGCCCGCCCCTGACCGTCGATCTGGCGCAGACGCCGACGACGACGCGGGCCCGGCACCGAGCGCGGGCGTCACTCCTGCCGCGGTGGCGCAGAGCAGCCTACCGTCGCGGTCGCCGACTCCGGCACCGGCGCGAGGGGCCGCGGCAAGCTCGGCCGCCGGCCCGTCCCCGGTCGCGAAGGCGGAGCGGCCGTGGCAGCACGCCGTACGGACCTCGCTGTCCGGGCCGACCGCCTCCAGCGGCCGACTGAAGACCCAGCCAGGGGCGACGCTCGCGCTCACGCTCGAAAGCCGGCCGACGATGTACCGGGGCGGGGTCGGCGGCAACGAGCGTGTGATCCAGACGACCGAATGGACCCAGCACGACGTGGCCGAGATGCGCTTCTGCATCTCCACCAGGGGGACGGCCGATGGGCGGCTCGGGCCGCAACGGGTGGACTGCGCACTCCCGGAGACCTGGATGCCGTTCGAGGCGTCACGCACGATCCCGCTGGTGGTGGAGTGGATCGGGCCGGGCGAAGTGATGGCGCAGGCCCAGTTCCGACGCGCGGACGGGACGATCGTCGAGAGCATCACCTCGAACTACGAGCGGGTGGAGACGTCCAGCAGCTTCTTCTGGGCCGACAGCATCCTGGACCCGAACGTGCCCGTGGCGAGCCTGCCGCCGTCCGTCCAGGCCGCCGCCGCCGAACGGCTCGCGGCGTATCCGGTGACCGGCTCGGTGAAGATCAAGAACAGCCCGTGCTGCGTCGGCGGCCCGGCCGGGCGGCACGATCACGGTCCCGGTGACGTTCAGCGCGACCAGTCCGCACGGCCCGGTCACGGAGATGCAGCTCGGCGCTGGCGGCTGCGATACGGGCCGGCTCACAGCGACGAGCGGAGGGTGGGAGCCGTTCACGGCGCAGCGCGACATGCCGGTCTCCCTCACCTCCGGCTTCTCGACGTTCTCGGTGGCGGTCCAGTTCCGCGACGCGGCCGGCAACGTCTCGGCCGTCCACTGCGACTCGGTCGGCACGGAGGGGATGCCGCCGCGCCCGTGAGCTGCGCGATCGGGATGTCAGCGCCAGTCGTCGATGACGTAGGCGCCGGGCCGGTTGTAGCCGGGCTGGTTGTCGTGCTGCATGGCGACGCCGACGAAATCGGCGCGGAAGCCGCGCGCGATCATCTGGCGGTACGCCTCCGGCCGGCCGGCGTTCGGCGCCGGCGGTGAGGCGCGAGAGCCCCTGGCTGGCGGCGAACGCCTCGGAGGCCTGAAGGAGCCGCTCGAAGCTCTCGCTCCGGCCGGCGTCGGGGCCGGGGCGGGCGGCGCCGAACTTGACGTAGCAGGCGTCGCTGCCGGCCTCGGTGCCCGGACCGTGGTGGCAGACGGCGAAGCCGGCCAGCCGCGAGCCGTCCCAGACGAGGACGGTGTCGCCAAGCTTCTGGGCCTGGACCGCCACGATCTCGCGTGAGACGTCGAGCCCGTCGAGGATGTCGTTGGTGAGGGCGCGGCAGGCGTCCAGGCAGGCCTCGCTGCTCGGATTCCGACAGCTCGGAGTAGCGCGACCAGTGACCGGCGTCGGCGTGCGTCGGCGGCGGGCGCCTTCGACAAGATCGGGGTGAGGAAGCGCGGGTGGAAGCCGTACTTCTGGTAGAGGAAGAGGTGCTTCGGGCTGTGGGCGAAGGTAAACAGGCCGGGGTAGCGCGTGCCCCAGGCTTCGAACTTCGCCATCGTCGCGTCGAGCAGGCGCCGGGCGACGCCCTTGTCCCAGTGGTCGGGGTGGACCGTCAACGGCCCGAAGAAGCCGACGCTGCCCCAGTTGGCGACGAACATCGAGCCGGCGAGCTTGCCGTCGACGTCTGCGGCGATGGCGTCTTCCGGGGCGGCGCGCCAACGTGAGTAGACGAGGTCGGCGTCGCCGAGGAAGGTGACGGGATCGGGCAGGCCGAGGAAGGTGCCGAACGCCGTCCGAAAGATGCGGTCGGCTTCGGGGAGGTCACGCTCTTCGAGCGGTCGAACGGTGATGTCCATCGTGGTCACTGATCTCCGGGGAGCTACGCCCACCGTTGACGTGCTGCGCGGACGGTAGCAGGTTGATGCCGCGCGCGCTATGACATCGGTCACACCTCGCAGGCGCGGGCGAAGGCGGCCTCGTCAAGCTCCAGGCCGAGGCCGGGCCGCCGGGGGACGGTCGAGGTGGCCGTCCTCGAAGACGAGCGGCTCCTTGAACAGCGCGTTGAGGCGCTGGTCCACGCGGGTCAGCTCCTGGGGTCGGTGGGCGTCCCGCAGGCTGGCGATGAAGTGGATGTTGGCGGCCGTGCCGACGGACGGCATCGTCATGTGCGGGACCATGTGCTTGTGGTGGGCCTCGCCGAGTGCCGCGATCTTGCGGATCTCGGAGAAGCCGCCGCACTTGACGATGTCCGGCTGGATGATGTCGACCCGGCCGCGCTGGATCAGCTCGCGGAACTGCCAGCGGGTGTACTCGTGCTCGCCGGCGGCGATCGGGACGTCCAGGGCATCGGCCGACCCGGGCGTAGGCGGCGTAGTCGTCCACCATGACCGGCTCTTCGTAGTGGTAGATCCCCAGCGATCTCGAAGCGCCGGCCCTGCTGGATGGCGGTCGCCTCGGAGTAGCCGTTGTTGGCGTCGAAGCTGAGCGGGATGGCGTCGCCGGTGACCTGCTTGCACTCGCGGAACATCTGCCAGTCGGTCTCGGGATCGACGTCGACGTTGTACTCCCAGTGCATGCGGATCTTGATCGCGGTGAAGCCCTAGCTCGATGTTCCGCTCGACCAGCCGGGCCATCTCCAGCGGGGTGCGGCGGTCGCGCCAGTCGCGACTCTTCGCCACGCCGAGGCTGGCGTACATCCGGACCTTCTCGCGGTAGCAGCCGCCGAGCAGGGTGACGATCGGCAGGCCGGTCGACCTTGCCGAAGATGTCCCAGAGGGCGATGTCGACGCCGGAGATCGCCTCCATCTTGAGGCCGGTCTCGCCCAGCTTGTAGGTGTCGTAGTACATCGTGGTCCAGAGCTTGTCGATCTCCAGCGGGTTCTTGCCGACGCAGAGCGGCTTCAGGATGGTGTTGACGAAGTGGACCAGCGCGCCGAGGTGCATCGGGCTGCACTCGCCGAGGCCGGTGATGCCCTCGTCGGTGAAGACCTGCACGAACAGCGACCGACCCGAAGACGACGCTCGCCTTGACGTCCGTGATCCGCACGATGCCCTCCTCAGCGCGGGCATTGTAGTGAGGACGGGCGCGGCACGGTTCGCGCATACGCGGCCGGCACGACAAGGAGGTCGGGATGCCAGCGCAGATCGGGCGAGACGAGGTCCAACGGCTGATCCGGGAGGGGGCGCAGCTTGTCGAAGTGCTGCCGGCCGCGATGCACCGCAAGGAGCGCCTGCCGGGGGCGATCAGCATCCCGCTCACGAAGATGAGCCGCGCGGCGGCGGAGCGGCTGGACCGCGACCGGCCCGTGATCGTCTACTGCTACGACCTGCAATGCGACCTGAGCGCCCGAGCCGCCTGGGTGCTCGCATCGTTCGGCTTCGAGCGGGTGTACGACTACGTGGCCGGCAAGCAGGACTGGTTCGCGTTCGGCCTGCCGATGGAAGGCGAGGAGGCCGGCCAGCCGCGAGCCGGCGAGCGGGCAGATCGGGACGTGCCGACGTGCAGCCCCTCGGAGCGCGTCGGCGCCGTGCGCGAGCGGGTCCAGGCGGCCGGCGGGGACACCTGCGTGGTGGTCAACGAGCAGCGCATCGTGCTGGGGCTGCTCCGCCCGCGCGCATTGGAGGCCGCCGCCGAGACGTGCGTCGAGGAGGTGATGGAGCTGGGGCCGGCTCGGCGCGGCCGGACGCGACGCTGGAGGAGATGAACGAGCACTTCGAGCGGCTGGAGCTGGAAAGCTCGCCGATCACGACGTCATACGGGGAGCTGGTGGGGCTGCTGCGCCGCGAGGACGTCTGACGCGGGATGCTCGTCGCCAGCGTCAGTCGTGCGGAACCGCACATCTATCCGGACGAGATTGTCGACGCCAACGACCTCGACGGGCACGACCAGCGCGCCGTGGGTTGAAACCCACGTCTACCGGTAGTGAGCCGCTACGCGGCTCCGATCGGGAGCCGCTCCCGGTCGCGTAGCGACCGACTATGGTAGACGTGGAATTC
>CAWBOU010000030.1:0-29842 GCA_963790365.1 uncultured delta proteobacterium | reverse complement strand
ATGAAGGCGCGGACCGCGCGCTCGCGCGCCGCGAGGTCGGGGCCGTCCGCGAGCGCGACCACGATGATCCGCGCGCCGTGCTCGAGGAGCCTCCGCAGCGCGGCGACCGTCTCCGCACCGCCGCTCCCGGACGAGGTGCCGACACGCTCGATCAGCGACTTCGCGAGCGGAAGCTTCTCCGGCAGCCGAGCGGCAACGGCGTCGTGGATCGGGCCGTCGACGAGCAGCCCGACCTTCGCCCCGCTGCGATTGATCAACGTGTTCGTGCCGATCGTCGTCGAGAGGCGCACGACTTCCGTGCGGCGGAGCAGCCCGGCGCGGTCGAGCCCGAGCTGCGCGGCCGCATGATCGATGCAGGCCAGGATGCCTTCGGTCAGATCGTGCGGCGTCGTGTCGACCTTCGCGCGGATCGCGCGATCGCCGGAGCTCACATAGCCGTCGGTGAAGGTGCCGCCGGTGTCGAGCTCGATCGTGTAGGCCTTCTTCTCTTGCATCGCGTTCCCGGCTCGCAGTAGACGGTCAGTACGTGCAGTACGTGAAACGTCTGGGCCGTACTACGGGCCGTTCTACGGTGTCAAGCAGCGGCGCCTCACGACGCGCGACTCGCCTCCTCGAAGACCTCACGGCGCTGTTCCTCGGCGAGGGCTTTCTCCATCTGACGACCGACGACATCGCGAAGCGCCTCCGCTGTTCGAAGACGACGCTCTATCAGGATCGCACCCTCGCGCGAGCAACTCTTCATCCGCCGCCGTCGATCGGTATCTTTCGAAGATCCGCGAGGACGGCTTGGCGATCGCCAAGGACGCGGCCGATGCGCCCCGCGCCATGGTGGGGCTTCTGAGTGCCGGCGTCACGGCCGGACGCGAAGCGTCCTGGGAATTCGTCCGCGACATGCGGCTTCACCCGGCGTCGCGTCGCCGTCTCGATCGCCATCAGCGGGCTCTGCGTGACCGACCTCGAGCACCTCATCGAAGCCGGCGTCCGCCGTGGAGCCTTTCAGGGCTTCCATCCGCGGATAGTCGCGGAGCTGATCCTCGCGATCATCGCGCGTGTGTTCGAGCCCGATCTCCTCGCCTCGGTCGGGCTATCGCTCGGCGAGGCTTACGACGAGGCGTATCGCTTGGTCGAATACGGCCTGCTGCCTCGTGCAGGCGAATCGGCGCGAATTCGACGTCGGCGCGTTCGACGGACACGCCACAGCGCCAACAGGCCAAAATCGCGGTGAACCGCTTGCCGCACGTGCGGTGCCTGAGCCGAAGCCTCGGCTTTCCGTTCGAGAGCCAGCGATCTCCCCACGTCAGCATCGCGAGCGGCATGGGGTAGAGGTCGAAGCCCTTCCTCGTCAGCCGGTAGTCATGGCGAACCGGCCTGCCTTGGTAGGCGCGTCTTTGCAGCACGCCCGCGTCGACGAGCCGCGCGAGACGCTCCGAGAGAACGTTCGGGGCGATTCCCAGCCGCCTCTCGAATTGATCGAAACGGCGCGTTCCCAGAAAGGCCTCACGGATCACGAGACCGCTCCACCAGTCACCCGTGACACGGAGCGTGCGCGCGATCGGACAGGCGCGCTCTCGCTCGAGAAGATTCAAGCCTGGATCGCGGTTTCGCCGGCCACGGTTGCCTGAAGCGGCGCGGAGCTCTGCGCGCGCACGCGGAGCGAGCGTCACGTCGACGGCGCGGGCGTCGAGCGCCTCCTCACATTCCGAGCACCGCAGGACGGCTTCGAACCGACCGCCGCAAGCCAGGTGCTTCGCCTTCGACATCGCGAGCCGCTCGTCGACGCACCATTGCTCGCCCCAGCGCATCGTCGTCACCAGGCAGCCGAAGAGTCTCGCCCGCGCTCGGTGAGAACGTACTCCGAAACTCGACCGCCCGGTTCGCGGAGGCAGCGCTCGAGCACCCCGCCCGTGACGAGCTCGTCGAGCCGGTCGCGGAGGGCCTGGCGGGGAATCCCGAGGCGGGCGCGGAACGCGTTGAACCGCCGCACGTCGTGAAAGAGCGCTTCCCGAAGAATGAGCCACGCCCAGGCATCCCGTACGACTTCTCGAACGCGAAACACGGAGTCGTGGGCCTCGGCGGAGCGAGAGAGCTTCATCGGCGCTCAATCTATGAGCTTGCGGCTTGCTTAACAAGACCAAATTGGCCTAGAAGGTCTCTCTAAGCAAGTCACCCATCGAACGAAGGAGGCAGCCATGAGCGAAAAGAAGTCCCCGTCCGGAAAACTGATCGTCCGCCACGACGGTCCCGTCGCTCGGATCACGCTCAATCGCCCCGAGTGTCACAACGCCCTCGATCGCGAGGTCTCGGCCGAGCTCAATCAGGCGGTGAAAGACGTGAACGTCGATCGCGACTGCCGGATCGTCGTCCTCACGGGCGCCGGAAATACGTTCTGCGCGGGCGACGACATCAAAGAGTTCAACGATTGGAAGCCGGCGGACGGGAATTGGCAGGTCCGCCAGTACCAGGAGACGGTCCGCATCTTGGAAAACCTCGTCCCGGTCACGATCGCGGCCGTCGACGGCGTGTGCACCGGCGGCGGTCTCGAGCTCACGTTGTCGTGCGACTTCGTCGTCGCGACACGACGGTCGCGCTGGGGCATGCCGGAGATCAACTGGGACATCACGCCCGGCTGGGGCGGCACGGGGAAGCTCGCGAAGTTCGCCGGCCGGCGGAAGGCGAAGGAATGGAACCTCACCGGTGCGCTGTTCAGTGCGGAGAAGGCAGAGCGGTACGACCTCGTGAATCGACTCTGCGAGCCCGATGAGCTCGAGTCCGAAGTCTCGGCGCTGATCGAGGTGCTGCTCGCGAAGAGCCCCACGACGCTTCTCTGCACGAAGTACTTTCTCGACCAGGGCGCCGACTTGGATCTCGCGCGAAGCATGGTCTTCGAAGGAGCGCCTCCCCGTCAGCCCTTCGGCCAAGGAATCCGAGACTTCGTCACGCGGGACACCCGCGACACGCGGCGTAAGCTCGTCAGGGACTTCTGGTTCGACTGACGAGCGGTGTCTTGGTAGAGCCGGCGCAGGATGATGGAGCTCTTTGCCAAGCTCTGGCGCTTCGAGGTCGCGCGCATCGGCGACCAGCCGGTGCTCGTCAGTCAGTGTGTCATCGCCCTCTTCATCCTGCTCGTCGGCGTGTTGATCGCGCGCCGCGCGTCGCGCTTGATCGTCCGCCGGCTGGCGAAGCTGCCGGGCGTCAAGCCGAACGCCGTCACCGCGATCGAGAAGCTCGTCTTCTACAGCCTCGTGCTCGTCGTCGCGGCGATCGCGCTTCAGACGGTCAGCATTCCCGTGAGCGCCTTCGCCGTGCTCGGCGGGGCGTTCGCGATCGGCCTCGGCTTCGGCGCGCAGAACCTCTTCAACAACTTCATTAGCGGCCTGATCCTGATCCTCGAGCAGCCGATCCGCGTCGGCGACACGATCGAGGTCGATGGCCAGCGCGGGACCGTCGAGGACGTCGGCGCGCGCTGCACGCGGATCCGGCGCGGTGACGGCGTCGACCTCCTGGTGCCGAACTCGAAGCTCCTCGAGAACACCGTGGTGAACTGGACGCTGGAGGACCGTCTGATCCGCACGGACGTGAAGGTCGGCGTCGCCTACGGTTCCGACGTCCGCCAGGTCGTCGACATCCTCGAGACATCGGCGCGCGAGACCCCGGGGGTCTTCAGAGAGAAGGCACCGATCGTCATCTTCGACGACTTCGGCGCCGACGCGCTCATGTTCGCCGTGCAGTTCTGGATCGACGTCGAGGGCGACGTCGAGCTCCGGAGCGACGTGCGCTTCGCGATCGAGGCGAAGTGCCGCGAGGCCGGGATCGAGATCGCGTTCCCACAGCGAGACCTCCACCTCCACACGGCGAAGCCGCTCGACGTGCGGCTCACGAAAACCGAGTAGCCGCTGCCGCCGCGGAGCGTCCAAATCCGTCGCTTCCGACAATCTTTGGCGTACTCGAGCGTGCTGGCCGCGCTTGCGCTCCGCGACCTGAAAAGGGAAATTCACCAAGGCCGATGAGGCACGTTTCGTGCTTTCTCGATCGGCGCCGTGATCCCCGCCTCCTCCTCCGCCCCCACCCGAACTGTGCTCGTCGTCGATGACGAGCCGGGCGTCCGCGAATCGTTACGGGTGATCCTCGACCGGGAGTACCGCATCCTCACCGCCGAGGGCGGCGAATCCGCCTTCGAGATGTTCCGCAAGGAGGAGGTCGCGGCCGTGACCCTCGACCTTCGCATGCCGGGATGGGGCGGGATCGAGACGTTCCTCCGGATGCGCGAGGTGTCGCCTCACGTCGGCGTGATCATCGTCACCGCGCACGGCTCCGAGACGGAAGCGATGAGGGCGCTTCGCCTCGACGCTTGCGATTTGCTGACGAAGCCGTTCGAGGCCTCTCAGGTTCTCGAAGCCGTCCGCCGCGCGGTGGAGCGATCGGAGGCACACCTAAGGTCCCGCCCGCCGAAGGCACCTCAGAGCGAAGAACACATTCCCCGGGCGATGCGGCGCCTCTGCGCGAACAAGGAGGCGGAGACGCGGAGGCAGCGGCCGAGCATTCACGACGGCGAGCTCGGCCTTCTCTGGGCGATCTTCGACGACGGGATCCAGACGTACTGCCAGGAGGTCGTGCAGGGCACGACCTCGACGCTCGAGTATCGCGAGGTCGAGCGCTGGGTGTTCCGTTCGGGCGACGACGCGGTGACTTCGTTCGGGAGTCTCTGCGACCTGTTCGGGATCGATCCGAAACGGATGCGCGGTCTCTTGCTCCAGCTGCGCGATCAGCCGAACCCGGACACGGCGAAGCGGCTCATGCAGGCGCTCGCCGGTACCGCAGCCTAGTCCCCTACGCCGTACCTCACTCGACGGGGAAGCCGTTCCCGTCGAAACGCCAGTCTTCGAACGCGAATTCGTACGGATGCGGCGCGCCGTTCAGCAGACGCCAGGAATTGTCGCGGCCGAAGCGAATCGCCTTCTGCATCATCGTGAGATCGAGCTGCCAGTCGTTGCCAGCCCGCTGTAGGAACCAGGGCGAGCACTGGCGATCCTTGATCGGGTACCGCAGCACGGCGAGCGCGTCGGCGGTGTCCCGGCGCTCGGTAGCGACGCCGCAGCCGCGATAAGTGCTGACGACATTGTCCATCTGCGCCCGGGTCATCACCCAGCCGGCCAGCATCGCGCGGGTCTCCGGCGTGTAGAGCGCAGAATCGGCAGCGGCGTCGTGCGCCGCCATCGCTGCGAGATAGGCCGCGAGGGTCTCCATGGGAGATCGACCGGCGCGAGCGGGCGCCGTCACGCGAGGCGCGGGCCGTTCGTACCCGGCACCGATCTCGGCTTTGCTTTTTGCACCACCACCTCCGGAGCCGGCGAACCAGACTTCTCCTTCGTAGCCGCCCCCGGCCTTCGCTCGCTGCACACGGCCGACGATGAGCTCGGTCGTTGCGAGAATGCCGTCCGCGACGCGCGCGGCTTGGAAAAACGGCAACATCTGGCGCGCCTCGACGTAGGCGACGAAGGCATCGGGAAAGACGCCCTCGAGGCCGTAGCCGACTTCGAGACGCACGAGATCCGCCTGTGCGTCGACGATCAGCAAAAGGCCACGCTTCGCCTCGGGTGATTCGCCGATCCGGAGGGTCGCGAACGTTTCCGCGGCTTGGCGATCGATGTCCCCGAATCCGCGGCCGGTGACGATGCGGTAGTCGATCCTGTGATCGGCGGCGAGATAGCGATGATGGAGCGCGACCGCTCGCGTCTGTTCCTCGGTGAAGAGGTGCGCGCCGTCGTGCACGAGGCTCGGCGGCTCCGCCTTGCAGCGCTCGAGGAGCAGCGTCAGCGCAACGGCGGTGGCGAGGCGTGCGAAACGGCGCAAGCTCAGTCGAATTCGACGCCGGGCGCGCGCTCCGCGCCCTCGGCGGCTTGGAAGTACGCCTTGCGGCGAAAGCCGCCGACCGAGGCGATGAGGTTTCCCGGCAACCGCCGGATCGCGCCGTTGTAGACGCCGACCGCCTCGTTGAAGCGCATCCGCGTGACGTTGATGCGGTTCTCGGTGCCCTCGAGCTGCGCTTGCAGCTCGAGGAATTGATCCGCCGAGCGGAGCTGCGGATAGGCTTCGGCGACGGCCAGGATCCCTGCGACCTCCTTGCCGACGGCGGCCTCGGCTTCGTAGAGCGCCGTCAGCCGCGACTGATCATCCAGGGCGGCGCCCTGCTTCTCGGTCTCCGCGGCACGCGCCTGCCGAGCCACGACCGCATCGACGGCCTTGGCGAGGGCGTCCAGGGACTGCGACCGCTCGTCGGTCACCGCGGTCAAGGTCTCGCGCTCGTGCTTCATGAAACGCGACACCGTCTCGACCAAGGCGGGCACGAGATCCGCGCGGCGCTGGAAGTTGCTCTCGGTCTGCGCCCAAGCGGCCAGCACGGCTTCCTCCTTGGAGACGAGGCCGTTGTAGCTCCAGAGGAGGACGAGGATCGGCACCGCGAGCAAAACGACGGAGGCGAGGACCGCCGCAAGGGAGCGATTCATCGTACCCACCGCTTCCGGTTGGTTGAGCGTTTCGGCCACGTTCTGCACCTCCTCGAGTTCCCCCGCGATTTCCATGCCGCCGAACAGGAGGACGGCGAGGACGACCACCACGATCCCGCCGGCGAGACTCGCGGCGACGATCCATCCCCGCCGGCGCGGTCGCTCGGCCACGGCGGTTCCGTTACCTGCCTGGGCGGCGATCCCTTGGCGGAGCCCTTCGGCTTGCGCCGCGTTGATGAGCCCTTCCGCCTGCATCCGCGCGATACGCGCCTCAGCGTCCACCACCCATCTCCTTCATCAGACGCGTCGCCTCTTCGGGCTTCATCCGCTTCGCTTCGACCTCACCCAGGAGATGCGAGGACGCGGCTTCGTCCTCCTCGCGGAGCCCGTGGAGGCCTCCGATCAACGCGTCCAGCCGCTTCCGCAACGTCGGGTAGCTCACGCCCTCCGCGAGCGCGACCTGCTTGAGGTTGCCGCCGGCGAGAAGCAGGCGCTCGGCGAGCTGTTGCTGCTCGGCGGTGAGGCGCGCGAGCCGCGGCAGCGAGAAGCGGCCGTCATAGCCGAGCGCGCAGGCGGGGCAGCGGAGGCGCTCGATCGCGAGCTGCTGCTGGCAATTGAGGCAATGATGCATCGATTTGAGGGAATATTCTTACGATTTACAAAATTCAACCGGAAATAAAGTCAATCATCTGAAAAAAGCGCCGATTCAACCTATTCGGAATTATACTGCTGATTCGAAAGTCGTATCGGCAAAATATAGCTTGACTCGCCCAACGCGAGATTGCTACAGGCCATTGATGCCGACGATCCGCTTCGAGACCCAACCGTCCGCGTATCGGCACTGGCAGCTCGATGTGCAGGGCGACGTCGCCACGCTGGCGATGAACGTCGCCGAGGACGGCGGGCTCGTTCCCGGCTACGCGCTGAAGCTCAACTCCTACGACCTCGGCGTCGACATCGAGCTCGCCGATGCGATCCAGCGCGCTGCGCTTCTCGCACCCCGGCGTGCGCGCGCTCGTCATCACGTCGCTGCGCGACCGCATGTTCTGCGCCGGCGCGAACATCTTCATGCTCGGCGCAGAGCTCGCACCCGTTCAAGGTGAACTTCTGCAAGTTCACGAACGAGACGCGCCTCTATCTCGAGGAGCTCGCGCCGCGAGTCGCGCGTCGCAGACGCTCTGCGCGCTGAACGGCACCGCCTCGGGCGGCGGCTACGAGCTCGCGCTCGCCTGCGACGAGATCCTGCTCGTCGACGACGGCTCGTCGGCGGTCTCGCTGCCCGAGGTCGCGCTCCTCGGCGTGCTGCCCGGCACGGGCGGGCTCACGCGGGTCGTCGACAAGCGCGGCGTGCGGCGCGACCACGCCGACTTCTTCTCGACGACGGCCGAGGGCGTGCGCGGCAAGCGCGCGGTCGAGTGGAAGCTCGTCGACGAGGTCGTGCCGCGCTCGCGCTTCGCAGGCGCGCGTCGCCGAGCGCGCCGCCGAGCTCGCTGGCGACGGAGCGATCGGCCGAAGGACGGCGACGGGCATCGAGCTGCCACCGCTCCGACCGCGCGCGACAGCGCCGACCGGCGTTCGAGTATCGCGCACGTCGTCGCTCGGCGATCGACCGCGCGCAGCGCGTGGCGACGCTCGACCGTCCGCGCGCCGCGCGGAGCCGCAGCCGACCGATCCCGAGGAGCTTCCTCCGCGCCGGCGCCGACGCGTGGGCGATCGCCGCGTGGCGCGAGCTCGACGACGCGATCCTCCATCTCCGCGTCGAACGAGCCGGAGATCGGCCTCGTCGTGCTGCGCGACCGAGGGCGATCCCGCGCGCGGTGCTCGCCGTCGACCGCGCGGTCGCGAGCCACCGCGACCACTGGCTCGTGCGCGAGATCCTGCTCCTGCAGCGCGCGTGCTGAAGCGCATCGACCTCACCGCGCGCACGTTCTACGCGCTGATCGACGCCAGGCTCCGCGTTCGCCGGCTCGCTCTTCGAGCTCGCGCTCGCGGCCGACCGCTCCTACATGCTGGCCGACGAGGCGGCGCGAACTCGGTCGCGCTCTCGCCGCTGAACGGCGGCCTCCTGCCGATGAGCTCCGGGCTCTCGCGCCTGCAGGCGCGCTTCTACGGCACGACGAGGCGCGCGTCGCCGAGCTGCTCGCCCACGAAGGCGCGTTCGGCGCCGCGGAGGCGCTCGAGGCCGGCCTCGTCACGTTCGCGCCCGACGAGATCGACTGGGACGACGAGGTCCGGCTCGCGATCGAGGAGCGCGCGGCGATGAGCCCCGACGCGCTGACCGGCATGGAGGCGAGCCTCCGCTTCGTCGGCCCCGAGACGCTCGAGACGAAGATCTTCGGCCGGCTCTCGGCCTGGCAGAACTGGATCTTCACCCGCCCGAACGCGACCGGCGAGAAGGGCGCGCTCACGGTCTACGGCAAGGCGGGCCAGCGCCCCGAGTTCGACTGGCGGCGTACGTGAGAGCGAGGCATGAGCACCGTCTCGCTTGAACGAGAAGATCCCGAACAACGTCGACCTCTCGTCCGACAAGCGCCTGCAGCGCGCGCTCGAGCAGTGGCAGCCGGGCTTCCTCGACTGGTGGCGCGAGATGGGGCCCGACGGCTTCCAGGCGAAGCGACGTCTATCTCCGCACCGCGATCTCCGTCGACGCCGGCGGCTGGGCGCACTTCGACTGGGTGAAGATGCCGGACTACCGCTGGGGCATCTTCCTCGCCGATCCCGAGCCGGATCGCACGCATCGGCTTCGGCGACCACATCGGCGAGCCGGTCTGGCAGGAGGTGCCCGGGCGAGCACCGGAACGCCTTCCGCCGCCTGATCGTCACGCAAGGCGACACCGAGCCGGCGTCGGTCGAGCAGCAACGCCGGCTCGGCAAGCACGTGCCCGTCGCTCTACGACCTCCGGAACCTCTTCCAGGTGAACGTCGAGGAGGGCCGGCACCTCTGGGCGATGGTCTACCTCCTCCACACCTACTTCGGCCGCGACGGGCGCGAGGAGGCGGAGGCGCTGCTCCAGCGCCGCTCGGGCAGTCGCCGACAAGCCGCGCATCCTCCAGGCGTTCAACGAGCCGATCGACGACTGGCTCTCGTTCATGATGTTCACGACGTTCACCGACCGCGACGGCAAGTTCAGCTCCTCGCGCTCGCGGAGTCGGCGTTCGATCCGCTCTCGCGCACGTGCCGCTTCATGCTGACCGAGGAAGCGCACCACATGTTCGTCGGGCAGACGGGCGTCGGCCGCATCGTCCAGCGGACGGCCGAGCTGGTGCGCCAGGGCAAGGATCCGCGGGCGGAGGGCGCGATCCCGTTCGACATGCTCCAGCGCTACCTCAACTTCTGGTACGCGGTCTCGCTCGACCTCTTCGGCTCGGAGGTGTCGACGAACGGCGCGAACTACTTCGGCGGCGGGCTTGAAGGGCCGGCCGAAGGAAGAGCGCTTCGCGGACCACGTGCTTCTCGACGGCTCGGCGCAAGCGTCGAGCTCTTCGAGGACGGGCGCATCGTCGAGCGTGAAGTCGCGCCGCGGATGGCCGTCAACCTCGAGGTGCGGAACGCCTACGTCGAGGACTGCCGAGGCGGCGCTCGACAAGTGGAACCGGCTCGTCGCGGACCTCGGCTTCGGTTCCGGCTGCCGTCGCAGCGCTTCCACCGCGGCGTCGGCACGTTCGCCGCGGCAGTTCTTCGATCCCGACGGCAATCACGATCGCGCGAGGCCGAGTTCCGCCGTCGCGAGCACGAGCTCCTCCCGTCCGAGGCCGATCGAGAATACGTGCGGAGCCTGATGACGAAGCCGGTCATCGAGCCGGGCAAGTTCGCGAACTGGATCGCGCCGCCCGCGCGCGGCATCAACTCGCAGCCACCCGAATTCGAATACGTCCGGTTGGACTAGGTTGATCGCTGGCCAAGACTCCGTCTCTCCCCTTGGGGGAGAGACCGGCGCGAAGCGCCGAGTGAGGGGGAGACCTCCGCGATGTCGCGATCCCCTCCCCCTCACCCGAGCTGCGCTCGACCTCTCCCCAACGGGGAGAGGTGAAGAGGAGACGGCATGAAGGTCGGCATCCTCGGGGCCGGCACGATGGGGGCCGGCATCGCCCAGGTCGCGGCGACGGCGGGCTGCGACGTTGCGCTCTACGACGTACGGCGCGACCTTGCGGAGAAAGGCCAGGAGAAGATCGCGGCCGTGCTGCGGAAGCTCGCGGCGAGCGGCAAGCTCGCGAGCGACGCGGCGGAAGAGGCGATCGCGCGCATCACTCCGACCGAGAGCCTCGCCGAGCTCGCTGGCGCAGCGCTCGTCGTCGAAGCCGCGCCCGAGAAGCTCGAGCTCAAGCGCTCGCTCTTCGCCGAGCTCGGTCGCATCTGCGGCGCGGAGACGATCCTCGCCAGCAACACGTCGAGCTTGGGCGTGGGCGAGATCGCCACGGCTGCCGCGCACCCCGAGCGCGTCGCCGGCATGCACTTCTTCAATCCCGCGCCGATCCTGCCGCTCGTCGAGGTCGTCCGCGCCGAGGCGACGAGCGCCGCGACCGTCGACCGCGTCGTCGAGATCGCGCGTGGCTGGGGGAAGACTCCGGTCCGCGTGCGCGACACACCGGGCTTCATCGTGAATCGCGTGGCGCGGCCGTTCTACCTGGAAGCGCTCCGCATGCTCGAGGAAGGCGTCGCGCCGATCGAGACGATCGACGCCGCGCTCGAGGGAGTCGGCTTCCGCATGGGCCCCGGCCGGCTCGTCGATCTGATCGGCATGGACGTGAACTGGGACGTCTCGAACGCGGTCTGGAACGGGCTCGGGCGCCCGGCGCGCCTCGAGCCGCACGCGATCCAGAAGCGCATGCTCGACGAGGGCAAGCTCGGCCGAAAGAGCAGCCGCGGCTTCTACGAATACGGGGACGCTGCTTCCGAGCGTCTCACCGAGCGACGCGGTGCAGCCAACGCAGCGCAACACAATGTGAGACGAACGGAAGCAGCGTCCCCCTCCCCGGAGCTCGCGGAAGCCATCGTGCTCCGCACGGTCGGCATGATCGTCAACGAGGCGGCGCTCGCGCTCGGCGATGGCGTCGCCTCCGCGGCCGACATCGACCTCGCGATGAAGCTCGGCACGAACTACCCGAAGGGGCCCCTCGCCTGGGGCGCGGAGCTCGGTCCGGAGCGGATCGTCACGGTGCTCCGCGGGCTGGACGCGAAGCACCCGGGGCGGTATCCGATCGCGCCTCGGCTCGCGGCCGGGGACCTGGAATGACGCGACTGTCTCCCCCTCACCCGCGCTTCGCGCGACCTCTCCCCAACGGGGAGAGGTGCCTATGATCGACGCCGTCATCCTCGATGCGGTCCGGACTCCCATTGGACGTCACGGGGGGGCCCTCGCGCGCGTCCGGCCGGACGATCTCGCAGCGATTCCGATCCGCGCGCTCGTCGAGCGCACCGGCATCGACCCGTCGCTCATCGAGGAAGTGATCCTCGGCTGCGCGAACCAGGCCGGCGAGGACAACCGCAACGTCGCGCGCATGGCCGCAATCCTCGCCGGACTGCCGCGGAGCGTCGCCGGCGTGACGATGAACCGCCTCTGCGCCTCCGGCCTCGCCGCCGTGAACGCGGCCGCGCGCGCGATCAAAGCGGGCGAAGGCGACGTCTACGTCGCGGGCGGCGTCGAGAGCATGAGCCGCGCGCCGTACTCGGTGCCGAAGAAGGACTCGGGCTTCCCGACCGGCAACGTGACCGCGTGGGACACGACGCTCGGCTGGCGCTATCCGAACCCGGCGATGGAGGCGATGTTCCCGCTAGAGCCGATGGGCGAAACGGCGGAGAACCTGCAGGCGCAATCGAGCGGCAGCTTCGCGCCTCGCGCCGGATCTCCCGAGATCCCGGGCGGCCCGATCACGCGCGAGGAGCAGGATGCGTTCGCGCTCGAGAGCCAGCGACGCGCGGTCGCCGCGATCGACTCCGGCCGCTTCCGCGACGAGATCGTGCCGGTACGGGCTCCCGGTCGCGGCGGCGAGATCGTCGTCGAGCGCGACGAGCACCCGCGCTATCGCGTCGACGGCGAGCGCGTCGTCCTCGACACCGACCTCGCCTCGCTCGCGAAGCTCAAGCCCGCCTTCCGCAAGAACGGCAGCGTCACGGCCGGCAACTCGAGCGGGCTCAACGACGGCGCCGCCGCGTTGCTGCTCGCCTCGGCCGCCAAGGCGAAGAGCCTCGGCCTCCGTCCCCTCGCTCGGATCGTTGCTTCGGCGGCGGCTGGGGTGGATCCGCAGGTGATGGGCATCGGGCCCGTGCCGGCGGTCGGCAAGGCGCTCGCGCGCGCCGGCATCACGATGCGCGACGTCGGTCTCATCGAGCTCAACGAGGCGTTCGCCGTGCAGTCGATTGCCGTCATGCGCGCGGCCGGCATGCGGCACGAGATCACGAACGTGAACGGCGGCGCGATCGCGCTCGGACATCCGCTCGGCGCGTCCGGCGCGCGGATCCTCACGACGCTCGTCCACGAGATGCGGCGGCGGAACGCGGCCGGCGCGCAGATCCGCTACGGGCTCGCCACGCTCTGCGTCGGCGTCGGCCAGGGCGACGCGACCGTCGTCGAGTGGCTCGGCTCGATGAGCTCGCCGGTCCGCTCCGAGCGCCGCGGCGACGTCGCGGTCGTGAGCCTCGATCGGCCCGACAAGCGGAACGCGATCGACCGCGCGATGGTCGACGCGCTCCACGCCGCGTGCGTCGAGCTCGAGACGAGCGACGCGCGCGCGATGGTGCTGACCGCGGTCGGCGACACGTTCGCGAGCGGCGCCGACATCGCCGAGCTCCGCGAGCGTACGCGCGCCGACGCGCTCGCGGCGATCAACAGCGGCCTCTTTCGCCGCATCGAGCGCCTGCCAATGCCGACGATCGCCGCGGTGAAGGGCTACGCGCTCGGCGGTGGCTGCGAGCTCGCCATGGCCTGCGACCTCCGCGTCGCCGGCGAAGGCGCCCGATTCGGCCAACCGGAAGCGAAGCTCGGCATCATCGCCGGCGCGGGCGGCGGCTATCGGCTCCGCCAGCTCGTCGGCCTCGGGCGGGCGCGCGAGCTTTTGTTCACTGGTCGTATCGTGAAAGCCGACGAGGCGCTCCGCATCGGGCTCGTCGAGCGGGTCGTCCCCGACGAGCGCGTGCTCGACGAGGCGCTCGCGCTCGCCACCGAGATCGCCCAGTCCGACCCGCTCGCGATCCGCTTGACGAAGCTCGGGCTCGGGCTGCATTCCTCGGCCGAATCCGAGCAAGGCGGACGCTTCGAGATCGTCGCCCAGGCGGTCACGTTCGAATCGGCGGAGAAGCGTCGCCGTATGACGGAGTTTCTCGAGCGCAAGAAGAAGACGTGAGCGAAGAGCCCGAGCCCCTGACTTACGAATACGGCGAGCGACGAATCGCCCCGATGCAGGAGCGGACCCTCCGCTTCGGCGAGGGGCGCATCGCCGGCTACTCGTCGCTCTTCCTCGGAGCGATGGCGTTCTTCGGCGCGCTCTGTTTCCGCTATCCGGAGATCCTCACGACTCGCGAGCTCCGCGAGGTCTACGACGTCGCCCTGCTGCGCACGATCCTTCGCGTGGGAATGTGGACGGCGATCGGCCTCGGTCTCTTCAACTTCGTCCGCAGCGCCGGCGATCGATGGATGGGCGCGATCGGCGTCGTCGCGTCACTCGCCGCCTACTTCGTCGGCGGTCACCTCGAGGAGCGTGCCGTGGCCCAGCGCGGGCCGGGCATCGGCGTCGACTGGATGGTGCTGGACCTCCTGAAGTCGACGATCGTCTTCATCTTCCTCGAGAAGCTCTTTCCGAAATATCGCGAGCAACCGATCCTCCGTCCGGAGTGGCAGCTCGATCTCGGCTACTTCGCGGTCAACCACCTCTTCATCGGCGTCCTCATCATGATCGCGAACGGGTTCGCGCCGGCCGTCTTCGGCTGGGCGGTGAACGACGAGGTGCGCCGCTTCGTCTCGGGGATCTGGCTTCCCGCCCAGGTGCTCCTCCTCATGTTCTGCGCGGACTTCGTCCAGTACTGGATCCACCGCGCGTACCACGAGGTCCCTTGGTTGTGGGGACTCCACGCCGTCCATCACTCCACGGAGTATCTCGACTGGTTGGCCGGCTCGCGCACGCATCTCGTGCAGACCGCCATCGACCGCGCGCTCGTGATGGTGCCACTCTACCTCCTCGGTCCGAGAACGGAGGCGCTCAACCTCTACGTCGTGCTCATCGCATTCCAGGCGGTGCTCATCCACTCGAACTTCCGCCTGCCGTTCGGCCCGTTCGGCTATCTCTTCGTCACGCCGAAGTTCCATCACTGGCATCACAGCAAGGACAAGCCGGCGATCGACACGAACTACGCGGCGCACCTGCCGATCCTCGACCTGATGTTCGGCACGTTCCACATGCCGAAAGATCACTGGCCGAAGGAGTACGGCACGACGAAGCCGCTGCCACGAACCTTCGCCGGCCAGTTCGTCTATCCGTTTTCAGCGAGCAGCTAGTCCGCGGAGCGCGTGCGCAAGCACTCGATCGACGAAGCGCGCGTCGAGCGCGTCGTGCCCCATCAGCAAGCGGAAGAAGATCGGCCCGTAGAGAAGGTCGAGCGCGACTTCGACGTCGAGATCGCGCCGAACTTCCTTGTCGCGGATCGCCTTCTCGAGCAGCACCCGTCCCTCGGCGCGGCGCGCGAGGACGAAGTGGTTGCGAAAGGCTTTCGAGAACTCCGTCTCGGAATCCGATGCGGCGATCATCGTCGTGACGTGCCGACCGGTCGGCGTCGCGAAGCGTTCGGTGATCGTCTCGAGTTGGCGGCGGAGCGCCTGCAGCGCGGAGCGCGGCGCACGCGACGGCGCGGCCGCGGCTTCGCCTTCCATGAGCGCGGCCATGGCGACGGCGTGACGATCTGGCCACCAGCGATAGACGGTCGGCTTGCCGACGCCGGCGCGGGCCGCCACGCCTTCCATCGTCACCGCGGCCGGTCCGCCTTCGCGGAGGATCTGGCGGGCAGCGCGGAGGATCGCCTTCCTCGCCTTTTCGCTTCGCGGGCGACCGCGCGAGGAACCGGGCTTGACGGACTGATTCATATACGTTACGTAGCGTAACGAATCAAAGAGGAAGCGTCAACCACAGGAGAGCCTTCATGAGCCAAGCCGTCACCCCCTACCTCATCGTCAAAGGCGCCGCCGAGGCGATCGCGTTCTACACGAAATCGTTCGGCGCGAAGGAGCTCTTCCGCCTGAGCGAGCCGAGCGGCAAGGTCGGCCACGCCGAGCTCGAGATCCGCGGCTCCACGATCATGCTCGCGGACGAATACCCGGACTTCGGCGCGCTCGCCCCGACGACGATCGGCGGCTCGCCGGTCTCGCTGCATCTGTACGTTGACGACGTCGACCGCGTCGTCGCGAACGCGACGGCCGCCGGCGCGACCGTGCTGCGCGCGATCAAAGACGAGTTCTTCGGCGACCGCACCGGCATGATCGCCGACCCCTTCGGGCACAAGTGGCACGTCGCGACGCGGAAGGAAGAGGTCGCACCGGCGGAGATGCAGCGGCGATGGAACGAGATGTTTCGAGAATAGGGGGAGCCCTGGCGAACGAGTCGTTCGATCTCATCCGCACGTATGTGCAGCTCCACGACGACGGTGGCGCGGCCCGCGTCGAAGTGACACCGACGTTCTGGCCGGAGGTCATGACGGGCAAACGGCCGGAGCTCGCCGGCGGCCGCCTCGTCGGAGCGTTTCCCTACGAGAACGACTGGACGAGCGCCGAGATGCACCCCGCCGGCGACGAGATCGTCTTCCTCTTGTCCGGTGCAATCGAGCTCGTCCTGCAGGAGCCCGGCGGCGACCGCACGATCGCACTGGATGCGGGTCGAGGAGCGCTCGTACCGAAAGGCGTCTGGCACACGGCGCGGGTGCGCGCTCCCGGCCACGCCCTCCACATCACGCCGGGCATCGGGACGCAGCACCGCGCTCTGAAGTAGCGCGCTCGCCTATTCCTTTGCCGAGCGGAACGCCTGGCGCGTGAGCATGAACACCGCGATCAGGTCGAACACGGTGAAGATCAGCGCCGGCACGAAGCCGATGATCGCGGCGAGGTTCGACTCGCCCCAGCGGTTGTCGGCGATCGAGAGCGCGCGGTTCGGCGCGAACAGCGCGGCCCAGTAGAAGACCGTGAACGCCCAGGCGCTGCCGACGATCATCCAGTAGATCCGCTTCGCCGCGGCGTCGACGACGCCGATGCCGGACATCACGATCGCGACCACGAGCGTCAGCATGCCGTTCAGGATGCCGCCGACGTGCGCGCGCACCCAGGCGTCCGTCGGGCCCGGAATCGCGAGCTCGGTGATCGTGCCGGGAATGATCTCGATGCCGCCGAGCAGGCTCACCAGCAGGCCGAGGCCTGCGAGCATGCCGATGAAGGTCACGGCGGCGCCGTGCCCGATCATTCTCTTCTCCAGCTTGGTGAAGGTCATGCTCCCTCCTACTTCCCTTCGAACTTCGTCTTCCGCTTCTCGCGCGCGGCCGCGTAGCCTTCAAGGAGGTCTTCCGAGACGAAGCACGTCGAAGTGCTCATCGCCTCGAACTCGAGCGCTTCGTCGAGCCCGCGCTTCGCCCAGTGGTTGATCGTTCGCTTCGTGCCCTGCACCGCGAGCGGCGCATTCGCGGCGATCTCGCCGGCGAGCTCGCGCGCCTTGGCGAGGAGATCGGCGGCCGGGTGGACTTCCTGCACGAGCCCGATCTCGAGCGCCTTCCGCGCGTCGAAGCGCCGTCCGGTCAGCGTGATCCATTTCGCGAGCCCCGGTCCGAGCTCGGTGGCGAGGCGCATGTCGAGCCCACCGTCGATCGCGACGCCGATCTGCACCTCCGGCGCGGCGAAGACCGCGTCGTCCGCGGCGAGGCGGATGTCGCCGAGCATGGCGATCTCGAGTCCCGCGCCGAAGCAGTAGCCGTGGATCGCGACGACGAGCGGTTGCGGCAGGTTCTCGACGAGCCGCGTCCGCCGGTGCGAGCCGCGGAAGCGGAGAAAGTAGTTCCGCACGCGCTCCGCGGCAGTGCGGCCGACGATGCGATCCTTCACGTCGGACTTGAGATCGAGCCCGGCGCAGAACGCGCGGCCGTTGCCGCGGAGGATCGCGACGCGGATCTCGGGATCCGCCGCGACCTTCTCCATCGTCGCCGCGAACGCCGTGCCCATCTCCCAGCCGTAGGCGTTCAGCCGATCGGCACGATTCAGCGAGACGGTCGCGATCGCGCCGTCGATCTCGAGCGTGACGAGCTCTTCGGTGTCAGACGATCGGGAGGCCATGACGGATGCGACGGCGTGTGTCCCATAGATAGGCGTTGAACGGAAACTCGCGCAACGCCCGCGGCAGGCGGACGTTCACCGCGGCGACGGCGCCCATCACGGCGTCGAACGTGCGCTGGCGCTCGGCGCTCCACGGCAGACCGAGCTCGTCGCGAAACGGCTGCGGCAAGAAACCGAGCGCGAGAAAGCGACCGAGCGGCCCGAGCATCCAACCGAGCGGCTTGCCCGCGGCGCCGAGCGGCTTGCCGACGAAGTCGAGGCTCGCGATCCCCTGCAGGTACGGGCGCGTGACGTCGTCCATCTCGATCTTCGCGACGCCTTCGTTCCAGTAGTCCTCGAATGCGGCACGGTCGCGCGGCCATTGGTCCTCGCCAACCTGCAGCGTCGTGCCCAGGCGCTTGCTGTATTGGTAGAGCACTTCCTGCCGCGCGGGCGCCGGCTCGCCGTGGAGCAGCCGGTAGACGTCCTCCGAGCCCTTGTAGAGACACGCGGCGACCCAGAGCTGCAGCTCCGGATCGAACGCGTTGTAGGCGACACGATCGCTCGGCCCGGAGCGCACGGTCGCGTGCGAGCGGTTCACCTCGTCGCGAAATGCGCGCCGCTCCTCGTCGGTGCCGAGCATGGCGACGACGAGATACGCCGAGGTCGTGCGGAGGCGCTTGATCGGATGCTTGTCGACGCGGCCGCTGTCGACGGTGCTGAGCGCGACGCCGCGCCCGATCGGCAGCCGGGCGAGCTGCATGATCACGTTCGCGCCGCCGGCGGCGAGCGCGAGCCCGCTGATCCCGTCGCGGACCTCGGGCGGAATGGACTCGCTGTCGGCCATGGGCGCAGCAGAGAATCGGTTGCGACGCCGGCAATGTCCACCGCATAGTGCAAACCCATGAGCCTGCCCGAGCCGCCTGCCGCCGGCACGGCGATGCTGCCGCCCGACACGCTGCGCGGCGAGGTCGCGGCCGTCACGGGCGGCGGGACGGGCCTCGGCAAGGCGATCGCCGTCGCGCTCGCGCGCGCCGGTGCGGCCGTCGCGATCCTCGGGCGAAGCGCGGAGAACCGCGCGCGCGGCGTCGAGGCGGTGACGGCGCTCGGCGGCCGCGCCGCCTCGATCGAGGTCGACGTCCGCGAGCCCGTAGCAATCGCGCGCGCCTTCGACGCGATCGAGAAGGATCTCGGCGCGGCGACGATTCTCATCAACAACGCGGCCGGCAACTTCCCCGTCGCCGCCGAAGATCTGTCGCCGAATGGCTGGCGCGCCGTCACCGACATCGTGCTCGACGGCACGTTCTTCTGCTCGCGTGAATTCGCGCGACGACGGATCGCCGCGGGCAAGCCCGGCGCGATTCTCAACGTCGTCGCGACCTACGCGTGGACCGGCGGGCCCGGCGCGGCGCATTCCGCCGCGGCGAAGGCGGGCGTCGTGAACCTCACGCAGACCCTCGCCGTCGAGTGGGCGCCGGACGGCATCCGCGTGAACGCGGTCGCGCCGGGCCTCTTCCCTCACGAGGACATGCCCGAGCACATGCGCGCGAACCGGCCGGAGGGTTACGCGGAAGCCGGCAAGACGATCCCCGCGGGCCGCGTCGGCCGTCTGCAGGAGATCGGCTGGGCGGCGACATGGCTCTGCTCGCCGTTCGCGAGCTACGTGACCGGCCACACGCTCGTCGTCGACGGCGGCAACTGGCTCCGGCGCGGGCTCAAGATGCCGGAGTTCCGGCCGGTGCGAGAGCAGATCCCGAAGCGAGCTCGGTAGATCGTTTCGTTTCTACGGCGCGAGGGGACGGGACCGCCGGGGCGTCGACGGCTGCCATGTCGTAAGGCCCAACAGCGAGATCGAGCGGTCACCGAACCGAATCGGGACGGTCCAGGCCAACCGGGGCGAGACGACGCTCCGCCCGAGCGCTTCCGCCGACGGCTCGTCTGCCCCTGGCCACGCACGGAACTCGAGCCACCCGAGACGAGGTGCATGGCTCACGTGCCGCCACGCGGGAGCAGCCTTCGGGTCGGCGGCACCGACCGCGCGTTCGCCGCGCGCCAGCGCGTTTTCTCGCCACAGCGGGCTCCTCAGGTTGGCCTCGACGCCACCCGCCGAAAAGCGAAGGAACGGCTCGCCCGAGCGGCCGAGGATCACGATCGGATCCGATCGCGAGCTCTCCAGGAAGAGACCCGGTACGCGTCCAGGCAAGAGCGCAACGCGTACACCGGGGATGAGACCGTGGGCCGAGAGCAGCGTCGCATGCCAACTGCCGCTTCGGATGACGCGTTCGCCGAGCTCGTGAGCGAAAGGCGGCTTTGCCGCGACGACGGCAAGAATCGAGAAGAGCACCACCCCCGATCGTACCGCCGCGCGCCTCATTCAGTGCCGCACGACGATCGGTACCGACTTCGAGGGAATCCGCGCGCCGCCCGAGGAATAGATCCGATTGATGAACAGCATGTAGGGCCCCGCGGGCAACACGGCCGCGTTCGACGTCACCTCGACCTCGACCAGGCCGCTCGACTGATTGCGGATCGGCAGCACGACGGAGCGCTGATCGCCGTCGACGAGGTGGGTCAGAGCCGGGTTTCGGATCAGCACGACGGAGTCCACCTCACCCGCGTCCGGCGTCTCGATCGTGAGCAAGCTGCCGAGGTCCACGACCGCGGGAGCGGCGGCGTTGATCACGGGGCGCGCGGCGGCGAAGACGTACGGCGGACTGTAAATTTCGAAAGTCGGATCGCGGCCGTCGTAGGGCGGGAACCCAGCCGGAAGCGTCGTGGCGTTCCCGTAGAGCGTCGGCAATGGCGCGTGCCCACTGATCAGCACGGTCGCATCCGGCAGCAACACTGCGTTGTCGTGATACGTGCGAGGCCGGTTGGACGTCGCCATCGCGTGCCAAGTCTCCGTCGCCGGGTCGAAGCGCTCGGTCTGCTGAATCGCGCATTCGATGCCGGGAAAGTCGACGGCATCACGATCGGCGCCATTGAACGCGAAGACGGAGCCGTCAGGCAGGAGCGCCGCCGACGAGTACCAACGACCGTGGTTCAACTTCCCGGTCAGTCGCGAGGAATGCCGCATGCTTCCATCGGGCTGGATCTCGATCCTCTCGATCCGGCTGAACGGCACTGCAAAATAGCTCCCAGGACTCGGCATCACGCCGAACCCGACGACGCCACCGGCGGTCAAGAACTCGGCCTTCGTGTATTTGCCGTCGGCATCGGGCACGAGCGGCAGCATGATCGAGAACGTCGAGCCGCGAAAACCGGCGCCCAAGACCGATAGATCAGCATCGACGAGCCCGGGAAGCTCGGACGGATCGACGAGTGCCGCGAGATCGGCTGGGGCACCGACCACGCGGCCGACGAGACTGCCGAGCGCATCGACGTCGGTCGCCGGATCGCCCGCGGGATTCAGCGCGCTCACCAGCCCACCGAGCCCGGCCTTCGTGAGCTCGAGCGGCAAGCCCGCGACGCCGAGATCCGTCCAGCGCTTGGTCGCGGGATCGTACGCGGCGACGATGTTCCAGAGCGCTTGATCGTAACTGTGGCCGAACGGATTGAAGCTCTGACCGGCGGCGTCGTAGTAGACGAAGCCGTTCGGCAACAAGTGCAGGCGTGGGAAAAGCGGCAGTGAGCGATCCGCGGTCGGGCCGTTGTACGACCAGGTCCCGCTCGCGGGATCGTAGGTTTCCGTCTGAGTGACGTTCCGTCCCGAGTCCGTCGGGCGAGCCGGATAGATCGGCTTCACGAGCTTCGAGACACCGCTCGCCACGAACACGCTTCCGTCCGCGAGCGTCACGAGACCGGGGTACCAGCGGCCGTAGCGCATGTTGCCGCTCTGCGCCCACGTCTTGGTCGCGGGATCGTAGACCCGCGTGTTCTTGAGTCCCTCGCTTTCTTGCGCGCCGAGGTCGAGCGCCGCGACGTAAGGCTCCGAGTAGTAGCTGGTGCCGCCGACGGCGAGAATCTTGCCGTCGGCGAGCTGGACGAGATCCGAACAGAATAGCGCGCCCGCGCCGGTCTGCTTGCCGGGCCCGTTCGTCAGGACGCTCGGCAACAAATACTCGTTGTCGTTGCCGCTTGGATTCGCCCCCGCGTCCGCGGGTGTCGGCGTTTCCCAAATCGAATTCTCGACCGGGTTCACCGGATCTATGGTGAGAACGCGTGTCTGGTCGTTGTGGGCGAGCTGAGCGAACTCGAGGATCTGCGCCGTCTTGATGTTCTCCGTATCCTCGAGGCCGTTGAAGTAGACGACGCTCGCCGGCGCGTCCTTGCTCGGGCTCTGAAGCACCGCGACGTTCACCGCGGCAGGCTTGCACCGAAGGCTCACGCCGTCGGCATCGAGCGCGCATTTGCAGCCCGCAGCGTCACAGTGCTCGGTCGCCTGGACGCCGTTCACGGTCGGCTCTTCGAAGGGAGCACTGAACTGGCCGAGCGCGGTGCTGCCGGTCGGATTCTGTACCGGGCAGAGTTGTGCGCGCGCTTTGGGCGGTCGGCCGGCAGCGAAAACGATCATGCAGAGCAGGAAGGGCGCCGCGGCTCTGACTGCGGGCAGGCGCATCGATCTCGCCATTGCTTCCTGAGTGAGCAGAAGCGGTGCCAAAGAATCGTCGCGAAATGTCAGGGGGAGTTCGCGTACCCCGGTGGTGTTCGCACGATTTCGTACGCGCGCCGACCCCTGCAGTCGGCTCGAAGGCCAAAACGCGGCCACCCGCTGCTTTGCCCACGCGACGCTCTCAGGGTAGTCCCGCTCGGGTGAGCCATCGTCTCGAGCGCGAGCAATGGGTTGCCGGCACGCTGGACGAGGTCTTCGCGTTCTTCTCCGTCGCCGAGAACCTCGCGCGCATCACGCCGGCCGAGATGGGCTTCCAGATCCTGACGCCGTCGCCGATCGAGATGCGCGAAGGCACGATCCTCGAGTATCGAATTCGCATCGCCGGCTTGCCGGTTCGCTGGCGCTCGCGGATCACCGGCTGGAATCCGCCCCATCGCTTCGCCGACGTGCAGGAGCGCGGGCCGTACGCTTCGTGGGAGCACACGCATTCGTTCGCCGCCGAGGGTGACGGCGTCCGCATGACGGACGTCGTCGTCTACCGCCTGCCGTTCGGCCCGCTCGGCCGGATCGCGCACGCGATCGCCGTCCGCCGCATGCTGGAGCACATCTTCGACTATCGGAACGAGGTCATTCGCAGCGTGTTCCCGAACTCTCCGCTTGTGCGCCCCTCGCCCGGCGTTTAAATCCCCACTTCCTGAATTGGCTCCGCATAGGCTCGTGCCGCACTTGGGCGATTGTCCTCGCGCTGCTCGCTCACGGCCGCGTCGTCGCGGCGATCCCCGAAGGCCCGCCCGCGGGCTCGTCCGAGTGGCTCTCCCGCGAGCTCGCGAACTACGCGAAGACGCTCGAGGCGCCGGCCGAGCAGCTCGCGCCCGCCTTCGTGCAGCGCATGACCGAGCAGGGCCTCGCGAACCAGATCGAGTGGCTGATGCGCGGGCTCGAGGATCCGAGCTGGCTCTCACCGCTCGCCGGCAACACACAGCTGACGCCGCTCTGCACGAGCTGGGGATTGCAGTGCACGGGCGATCCGTTCCTCTACGACCACGACGCGGACGTCACGCCGGTCGTCTTCTACGACGACGGCTGCGCGCGAATCTCCGGTCGCGTCTGGGCACCGCGCGGCAGCGGCCCCGGCGACGATCTCCCCGGCATCGTCATCGAGAACGGCTCGATCCAGGCGCCGGAGACGCTCTACTGGTTCATGGCCGAGGCGCTCGTCCACGCCGGCTACGTGGTGCTGACGTTCGACCCGCGCGGGCAAGGCCGCTCCGACTTCATGACGCCGACCGCCGAGCTCGGCAGCAACTTCAACTCGGCCGTCTTCTGGACCGGGCTCGTGAACGCGATCGACTTCTTCCGCTCGACTCCGGAGACACCGTATCCGCACGACGCCGCGTGCGCGGGCACGTACCCGACGGACGTCGCCGCCCACAATCCTTTTCATGATCGATTGGATCGCGGGCGCCTCGGCCTCGTCGGCCATTCGCTCGGCGCCTCGGGCGTGACGGTCGTGCAGAGCTACGGCGCGCCGGACGGGACGCCGTGGCCGGGGCTCCTCGACGCGGAAAATCCCGTCGACGTGATCGTCGCGTGGGACTCGCTCGGCTCACCCGGCAGCTCGCGCTTCGGCGCACCGCCGATCGTCGCGCGCGTGCCGGCGATGGGCCAGACGAGCGAATACGGCATCGGCGGCGCGCCGAATCTCCAGCCGCCGGATCCGGAGCGGCACAAGAACGGATTCCACGGCTGGCGGGAAGCCGGCGTGCCGGTCTACCAGCTGACGATTCAGGGCTCGACGCATTTCGAGTGGAGCTCGATCCCGACGTTCCCGACGACGAGCTGGTGCCCGGAGATCGTCGACGGCCGTTGCACCGGCGGTTGGGGACGACCGATGGGCGAGCACTACACGCTCGCCTGGCTCGATCGCTGGCTGAAAGAGGAAGGTGAGCCCGGCTACGACGACGCGGACGCGCGCCTCCTCGACGACGACGGTCCGCAGGGCCGCGCCAAGATGAGCTTCTACTACCGCTCCGCGCGCGCCTACGAATCGCGGAACGGAATCGCGCAGGAATGCGACGACATCCGCGTGGGCTGCCCAGCGACGAGCGTCGCGAGCTTGGTGCTCGGCACGAGCTCGTCGGGATCGGGCTGCTCCGCGAGCGACTCACGGGATCCGATCGCCGCGGCGGTCACGCTCGCGGCGTTGCTCGGCCTACGCCGGCGGCGCGTGCCGCGCGGCGGAGCCTGATCGCTTCTTGCTCGGCACGAGCCGACCGAGAGCTCGCGCGAGGCTCGCGACCGCCGGTTCGATCTCGCGCTCCGGGACTCCGGCGTAGCCGAGCATGAGACCGCTTCGCGTCGGACGTTCGAGGTAGTGGCTCGAGAACGAGCGCACGACGACGCCGAGCTCCTCCGCGACGGTCACTGCACGCGCGTCGTCGATGCCACGCGCGAGCTCGGCATTGAGATGCATGCCGGAATCGGCCGGCCTGACGACCGCGAGACCCGCGAGGTGACGCTCGGCCGCGCGCAACAGCTTCTCCTGCCGACTCGCGTAGAGCGCGCGCATGCGCCGCACGTGCCGCGCGAAATGCCCCTCCGCGATGAAGTCCGCGAGCGCGGCCTGGACGACGACAGCCGCGCCGTGCCCCGTGTGGCGCATCGCGGTCTCGAAGGCATCGACGAGTGAGCGCGGCACGACGAGGTAGCCGACGCGGAGCGCCGGGAACATCGTCTTGCTGAACGTGCCGACGTAGACGACGCGACCGCTCGCATCGATGCCTTGCATCGCGGGAATCGGCCGGCCTCCGTAGCGGTACTCGCTCTCGTAGTCGTCCTCGAGAATCCACGAGCCGGCGCGCGCGGCCCAATCGATCAGCTCGAGGCGTCGCGCGAGCGTCATCGTCACGCCGATCGGATACTGGCGGGACGGCGTCGTGTAGACGAGCCGGGCTTTCGGTGCGCGGCGTGCGCCGGCGGCGACGTCGATGCCGTCCTCGTCGATCGGCACCGGCACCAGCCGAGCGTCCGCCGCGAGGAGCGCGCCGCGAGCACCGAGATAGCCCGGCTCCTCGATCCAAGCGGCGTCGCGCGGATCGAGGAGGAGCCGACATGCGAGGTCGAGGCCGGCCTGCGCGCCCGCGACGACGATCACCTGCTCCGGCCGGCAGGTCACGCCTCGTGCGGCACCGGCGTACGTGGCGATCGCCTCGCGGAGCGCCGGGAAACCGGCGGTGTACCCGTAGCCGAGGCTCGTCGCCGTCGGCGTGCGCGCGCGCCGCGCGAGGAGCCTCGCCCACGTCTCGGTCGGGAACGCCTCGAGAGCGGGCAGGCCCACTTGGAATGCACGAAGGGTCATCTCGGCGACGGGGCGGCGCACTCGCGCGAGCGCGGCGCCGCGACCGCCGAGTGTGGGTACCGCGCCTCTCGCGCGCTTGCGCGACGCGGGCTGCCGCAGCAGCGCCTCCGGCGGAAGCGCGGCGACCGCCGTGCCGGAGCCCACGCGCGCCTCGAGGTAGCCTTCGTCCACGAGCTGCTCGAAAGCCGCGACGACGGTGTTGCGGCCGACGTTCAAGTCGGCGGCGAGCGTGCGTGTCGGCGGCAAGCGGGTGCCCGGCCGTAGCCGACCCGCGAGGATCGAATCGCGGAGCGCGCGGTAGAGCTGGCCCTGGAGGGGAGCGCCGTCGCGCCGATTCAGCGCCGAGCCGTCGAGCAATGCGGGAACCTTCATGGCTCCGTAGCCTATCGCGGCGTCGCGATTGGTTCCATCAGATATCGAAGATTGGCTCTTTGCATCAGAACCAATGTCGGGCTATGCGCACCTCCCATGGAGACCTTCCCGATCACCGAACGAACGCGGGCGCGCCGACGCCCGCAGCGCGCGGCGTACGACCGCGAGACGATCTACGCGATCCTCGACGCCGGTTTCGTCTGCCACGTCGGCTTCGTCGAGGACGGCCGCCCGGTCGTGATCCCGACCGCTTACGCCCGGATCGACGACGCGGTCGTCGTTCACGGCGCGGCGAAGAACCGCACGCTCGTGGCGCTCGCGGAGGGCGGCGAGGCCTGCGTCACGGTCACGCACCTCGACGGGCTCGTCCTCGCGCGCTCCGCGTTCCATCATTCGGTGAACTACCGCTCGGTGATGATCTTCGGCCGCGCAAGCTCGATCGAAGATCCGGCGGAGAAAGACGCCGCGCTCGAAGCGTTCTTCGAGCGGCTCCATCCGGGCCGGTGGGCGGAAGTCCGCCCGCCGAACGCGCAGGAGCTCGCGGCGACGAAGGTGATCCGGATCCCGATCGAGGAAGTGAGCGCGAAGGTGCGAACGGGCGGACCGATCGACGACCCCGAAGACATGACGGTGCCCGTCTGGGCCGGCGTCGTGCCGACGACGCTCGTCCGTGGCGAGCCGATTCGCGATGGCTGACGTCGCGCGCGTACCGTTCGCACGAACCGGCGCTTATCCGCTCCGCGGCGGGAACCTCGTGCGGCCGCTCGTCGACGGCGAGCCGGCCTTCCGACGGATCTGCGAGGCGGTCGCGGCCGCGCGCCGGCGAGTGTGGGTGACCGTTGCGTTTCTCGAACGGGACGTCGTGCTTCCGGACGGCCACGGTACGTTCTTCGACGTTCTCGACCGCGCGGCCGCGCGCGGCCTCGACGTGCGCGCGCTCTTCTGGCGCGAGCCGTCGCTCCCGTCGGAGCCGGGCTGGCACCACTTTCGCGGCTCACCCGAAGAGTGCGCCTGGCTCGAGGAGCGCGGCGCCCGTTTCCTCGCGCGATGGGACCACCTGCCGCGATATTGCCATCATCAGAAGAGCTGGCTCGTCGACGCCGGGGAGCCGAGCGAAGTGGTGTTCGTCGGCGGCATCAATCTCGATCAGGCCTCCGTGGCCGCGCCGGGGCACGAGGCGGGCGCGGATAGCGTCCACGATCTCTACGTCGAGCTCCGCGGTCCGGCGGCGACCGACGTACACCACAACTTCGTCCAACGATGGAACGAAGCGAGCGAGCCCGAGCGCTGGCCGAACGCCGAGCAAGCGGACGACCTGCCGTTTCCCGCGAAGCTGACGGATCCGCGCGGCGAGACGCCGACGCAGATCACCCGCACGGTGCACGCCGGCCGCTACACGGCGGCCGCGCCGACGCCCGGAGGAGTAGCGCACGGGATCGCAGCCGGCGAGACGAGCATCGCAGAGCAGTACGGGGCTGCGATCGACGCCGCGGAACGCGCGATCTACTTCGAGCAGCAGTTCTTCCATTCGGCCGAGATCTTCGCGCGACTCGATGCCGCGCTTCGGCGCGGCGTCGCCGTCACCGCCGTCGTACCGCGCACGCCGCTCGAGATGGTGCGCGAAGCGCGTCGGGATCCTCGGAACGCCGCGATCCACGATGCGCTCGCTGCTCTCGCACGCCACGAGCGCTTCACGCTCGCCGGTCTCGTCGCCGGCGGCCGCGACGTCTACGTGCATGCCAAGGCGATGCTGATCGACGACGGGTGGGCGACGATCGGCTCGGCGAACCTCGCGAATCGCTCCTTCTACGGAGACACCGAGATGAACGCGTCGTTCTGGGACGCCGGGACGGTCCGCGCGCTCCGCCGGGACCTGTTGCTCGAGCACCTCGGCGTCGACACGGGCGATCTCGACGCCAGCGCGGCCCTCGATCGGTTCCGCGATGTCGCGACCGCCAACCAGGGTCGCCTGGCGCGGGGCGAGCCGCTCGCCGGCCTCGCCGTCGCGATCGACCCCGCCCGCTACGGCGAGTGACAGCCGGCACCTCGTTGGCGTAGACCATCCCTCTCGTGAGCTTCGACTACGACGTCCTCGTCGTCGGCAGCGGCTTCGGCGGCGCCTCGACTGCGCTTCGCCTGACGGAGAAGGGCTATCGCGTCGGGATCCTAGAATCCGGCCGGCGCTGGACCGAGGAGACGTATCCGAAGACGAACTGGGACATCCGGAACTTCTATTGGCTGCCGCACGTCGGGCTCCGCGGCATGCAGCGCCTGACGATCCTCCGCGACGTCGTCGTGCTCTCGGTCTGCGGTGTCGGCGGCGGCTCACTGATCTACGCGAACACGCTCTACGAGCCGCTCGACGCCTTCTACCGCGACCGCCAGTGGGCCGGAATCACCGATTGGAAGGACGAGCTCGCCCCTTTCTACGACCAGGCGAAGCGCATGCTCGGCGCGACGACGACGCCGTTCGAGACGCGCGCCGACGGCGTCATGCGCCAGCTCGCCGACCGACTCGGCGTCGCCGACACGTACCATCCCTCGCCCGCGGGCGTCTTCTTCGGCGAGCCCGGCAAGACGGTGCCCGATCCGTACTTCGGCGGCGAGGGACCCGAGCGCACCGGATGCATCCGCTGCGGCGCCTGCATGGTCGGCTGCCGCCACAACGCGAAGAACACGCTCGCCAAGAACTACCTCTACCTCGCCGAGAAGAACGGCGCCGTCGTTCATCCCGAGCGCAAGGCGATCGAGCTCGTGCCGCTCGAGGGCGGCGGCTGGCAAGTCGTGACGATCCGACCCGGCTCGTGGGTTCGCCGGCGCAAGCAAGTCTTCACGGCGAAGAGAGTCGTTCTCTCCGCCGCCGTGCTCGGCACGCTGAAGCTTCTCTGGAAGCTCAAGCAGGAGCGCCTGCCGGCGATCTCCGATCGTCTCGGTGCGAACGTCCGGACGAACTCCGAGGCGATTCTGACCGTGACCGCTCGCGATACATCCACGGACTACACCGACGGCATCGCGATCACGTCCTCGATCCACCCCGACGAGCACACCCACATCGAGCCGGTGCGCTACTCGAAGGGGAGCAACTCGATGGGCCTCTTGATGACGATCCTCGTCGACGGCGGCGGCAAGATCCCTCGCCCGCTTCGCTTCCTCGGACAAATCGTTCGCCACCCGATCAAGTTCCTGCGCTCGATGTCGGTCTACCGGTGGTCGGAACGAACGGTGATCCTCCTCGTCATGCAAACGCACGACAACAGCCTGAAGCTCCTCCGTCGTCGAAGCCCCTTCCGGCGCGGCTGGCTCGCCACCCGGCAGGGACACGGCGAGCCGAATCCGACCTACATCCCGATCGCGAACGAGTCCGCGCGGATCGTCGCCGACCTGATCGACGGCGAGCCGAGCAGCTCGTGGCTGGAAGTGATGGCGAACGTGCCGACGACCGCGCACATCATCGGCGGCGCCTGCATCGGCGAGTCACCCGAGACGGGCGTGATCGATCCCTATCACCGGGTGTTCGGCGCGCCGGACCTCTACGTCGCCGACGGCGGAGCCGTCTCGGCGAACCTCGGCGTGAATCCCTCGCTGACGATCACGGCGATGAGCGAGCGCGCCGTCTCGTTCTGGCCGAACGCCGGTGAGGCCGACGAGCGCCCGCCGCTCGGCGAGCCGTACCGCCGGATCGAGCCCGTCTTCCCGAATCGCCCCGCCGTGCCCGCCACGGCGCCGGGCGCACTTCGTTACACGGAGGTCGCATGAGCCCCGAAGGCGCCAAGCAAGCATCCGG
>CAWBOU010000029.1:0-21882 GCA_963790365.1 uncultured delta proteobacterium | reverse complement strand
GCGCGGTAGTAGAGGAGCGAGCGCTGCCAGCGCGAGCCGCGATCGAGCGCGCTCTCCGCGCCGAGCAAGCGGAACGCCGTGTCGTGCAGGCGCTGGCTCATCTCGCTCCAGAAGAGCTTCGTCACCGAGCCCTCGGCGCCGACCGCTTCGCCGCGGCGCAGGCGCGTGAGCGTGCGGTAGTTCAAGAGCTTGAGGATCTCGACCTCGATCCACGCCTGCGCGACCTCCTGACGGAGCACCTTCGGTGCTCCCTCCGCGAAGCGCTCGCGCGCGAGCCGGAGGAGCTCGTCGGCGAGCTGGCGGTGGATCACCATCTGGCGCGGGTTCGTGCCGCGCTCGTGCGCGAGCGTGGTCCCGGCGATCGTCCAGCCTTGGCCGAGCGCGCCGACGAGGTTCGCGCGCGGGATCCGCACCTCCTCGAGCACGACCTGATTGAACTCGCTCGTCCCCGTCATCTGCTTGAGCGGCAGCACGCGGACGCCCGGCGTCTTCATGTCGAGGATGAAGAACGAGAGACCCTTCTGCTTCGGCGCGCCCGGCGTCGAGTCCGTACGGGCGAGCAGGATGCCGAGGTCCGCGTACTGCGCGTAGCTCGTCCAGACTTTCTCCCCCGTGACGACGAACTCGTCGCCGTCAGCGACCGCTTTCGTACGGATCGCCGCGAGGTCGCTACCCGCGCCGGGCTCGGAGAAAAGCTGGCACCAGAGCTCGTCCGCGGGGGGGATGCGCGGCAGGTAGCGCCGCTTCTGCTCCTCGCTCCCGTGCGCCATGAGCGTCGGGCCGACGAGGTTCAGCGCGATCCGCCCGAGGAGCTCCGGCGAGCGGGCGCGCGCGAGCTCTTCCGCGAAGAGGAAGCTCTCCGTGACCGTCGCGCCTTGCCCGCCGTAGTCGCGCGGCCAATGGAGCGCGATCCAGCCGCCGGCGTGGAGCCGCTTCTGCCAGTGCCGCAGCCGCACGACCTCCTCGTCGAGCGACTCGCCTTCTTTCCCCTCTTCCGGCCGATTGGCTTCGAGCCAGCGCCGGAGGCGCAGGCGGAGCTCTTCTTCGCTGGCAGAAAAAGAGAGGTTCATTCGGTTCCGCGACGCGCTACACCGTGGCGCGCGGCTGCGCTACAGAAAACACCTTCGAAAGGAGACTCGGCAATGGCGAATCACTACCACGATCCCTCGGACATGGGGCTCATGAAGGAAATGCGGAAGCTCGCGCCGGCGGAGTTCGAGGCGTGGGTGAACCTCGACCGGATCGTCGGACGGGAGGACGGCAAGGTCCCGCGGAAGTACCGCGAGCTGATCGCGCTCGCCGTCGCGCACGCCACCCAGTGCGTGTACTGCATCGAAGCGCATGCGAAGGGCGCGAAGAAGGCCGGGGCCTCGCGCGAGGAGATCGTCGAGACCACGTTCCTCGCCGCCGCGCTCCGCGCCGGCGGGGCGGCCGCGCACGGCACGCTCGCGCTCAAGCTCTACGACCAAGCTTGAGGCTCTGAACGCATGCCTCGAGGAACTTCTGCGCGAGCGTCGCGGTTCACCGAATCGGTGATCCGCGGCATGACGCAGCTCTGCCTGCGTCACGGCGGCGTCAACCTCGCGCAGGGGTTCCCGGACTTCCCGGCGCCGAAGGAGATCAAAGAGGCGGCGAAGCGGGCGATCGACGAGGACTTCAACCAGTACGCGATCACCTGGGGCGCGCCGGCGCTACGTCGTGCGATTGCCGAGAAAGCCAGCACGTTCAATCGGATTCCCTGCGATCCCGACACGAACGTCACGGTCACCTGCGGCTCGACGGAAGCGATGATCGCGACCCTGATGGCGATCGTCGACCCCGGCGACGAGGTCGTGATCCTCGAGCCGTTCTACGAGAACTACGGCCCCGACGTCGTGCTTTCGGGCGCGAAGCCGGTCTACGTGCCGCTCCGTGCGCCGGACTTCCGCTGGGATCCCGCGGAGCTCCGCCGCGCGTTCAGCGCGAAGACGAAGGCGATCATCGTGAACACGCCCCACAATCCGACCGGACGCGTGTTCGGGCGCGACGAGCTCGGCGAGATCGCCGCGCTTTGCCAGGAGCACGACGCCTGGTGCGTGACCGACGAGATCTACGAGCACATCCTCTACGATGGCCGCGAGCACGTCTCGCCCGGCTCGCTCCCCGGGATGGCCGAGCGGACGATCACGATCAGCGGCTTCTCGAAGACGTTTTCGGTGACCGGTTGGCGCGTCGCGTACGCGGTCGCGCCGGAGAGCGCCACGAGCGCGATTCGCAAGGTGCACGACTTCCTGACGGTCGGCGCGCCGCACCCCTTACAGATCGCCTGCGCCGCCGCACTCTCCCTTGGTGATGCCTATTACGCCCAGCTCCGCACCGAGTACGAGCGCCGCCGCGGCATCCTCGTCGACGCGCTCCGCGCGGCCGGGTTCGCCTGCCACGTGCCCGAGGGCGCGTACTACGTGATGACGGACATCGACGGCTTCGGCGCGGACGACGACACCGCGTTCGCGCATTGGCTCGTGAAGGAGATCGGTGTCGCCTCGGTGCCGGGCTCGAGCTTCTACCGCGACGCCGAGCTCGGCCGCCGTCAGATCCGCTTCACGTTCTGCAAGAAGGAAGACACGCTCGCCGAGGCGGCGCGTCGGCTCGCGAAGGTGCGTCACTCGAAACGTTGACACCTCGGTTCTCGCCGCGATAGCCGGACCCCGGTCCACACGGCGGCCCCGAGCGGCGCAGTCGAGGAGGTTCCGAGATGCGGGTGCGATCGAGGAGTGGCGCGCGTCTGTGCTTGTTGGTGGTGACCCTGTTTGGGTCGTGGGCTCCGTGGCCTGCGCGCGCTCAGCTCGAAGGGGACACGGGAGACGCCGAACGCATCGCCTCGGCGCAGCGTCTGGCACTGCTCGCCGTACAGCAGGGCTTGACGGCGCTCTCGCCGCCGACGGCGCAGTCCGTCAACTACGTCTACGATCCCGTCCAAGAGATCTTCCGACGCAACGAGAAGCTCGGACCGGTTTCGTTCCTGACGGCAGAGACGGTGGGTCGCAACGTCAGCGTCCTCCGTTTCTCGGCTGCCGCGTTCAGTCTCGACGATTCGGTCGGCGTGTTTTCGCGGTTCGACTCCCTCGATGCCGACGGCAACGTCGTCGACAGTGGGGAAGGCGTCGAGAGCATCGGCATCGACGCCGCGATCTACATCTTCAGCCTCGGCTTCAGCTACGGGCTGACGGATCGGTTGGACGTGGGCATCTCGTTGCCGATCGTCATCGCGGACGTGCAAGGGTTTGCACCCGACCCGGACCTCGGAGCCCGCTTCGTGTTCACCGACGAGCAGGGGTTCGAGGACGACTCGGCGATCGGTCTCGGCGGCGTTGCCCTCGGCGCGAAGGCCGCGCTACTCGACACCGAGTGGCTCGCCGCCGCCTTGTCGTTCGAGGTGGTCTTGCCGAGCCCGAACGAAGATCACTATGCAGGCCCGGAGTCGTTCGCCTTCTTCCCGCAAGCCGCCGTGACCGTGCCACTCGCTTCCTGGCTCTCCGTCGGTGGCTCGGCGGGCTACAACCATCAACTCGACGACGAGGAGCTCCGCCGGATCGCGTGGAAGGCCGGTGCGTGGGCCTCCCTCGCCGGCGCGACCTTCGACGCGGGAGTGTCCGGCGCCGAGTTCGACGAGGACATCACGTTCCTCCCCGATCGGGAATTCTTCGGCGTCGAAGAGCCGCTCGCCGACGGCACCGTGCTCGTCGAGCGCAACTCGCTCGAGGACGCGACGGTGGACAACTCCTACGTTGCGGTCGTGAGCGGAATCAAATGGCCGGTCTCACGCAGCGTCTCGCTGACGGCGGGCGTGACGATTCCCGTCATCGGGGACGGCATCAATCCGCGCGTCATCGGCAGCCTCGGGCTCGAGTATCAAGGCGGGGTGGCGGCGACCGACTGACGCTGACGGATCTACGCCGGTGTCAGTCGTTCTTCTCCTGCTCTTCGAACGGCAGCATCTGGACGGCGCTCGGGTCCATGCCCTTCAGCCGCATGCCGAACTCGACGAGGATGTCCGAGATCTCGTCCTTCGAGACCTTCGAGTAGCGGATGTCGTTGAACTGCTTGCGGAGCTCGGAGGCGAGCCGCGACTCTACGCCCTGGACGCTCTCGAGGAGTCCCTTCTGCGCCAGCGTGAGCTCGTTTCGGAGGCGGCTCGCGCCCGACTCGATCTCCTCGCCGAGCGTGCGCACGCGGCTGTCGAGCTTCTCGTCCGTGCGCGTCCCCTGCCGCCGGAGGTCGACGCTCTGATTCTGAAGCTCCGTGCCGAGCGTTTGGAGGCGCTTCTCGAGGCTCTCGACGCTCGCGCGGAGCGAGCTCGAGACGCTCTCCTGCATCGCCTCGAGGCGCTTCCGCAGGTCTTCCTGCAGGCCCGTGAGACCGTTTTCGAGCGTCTGGAAGCGCGCCCGCGTGCGATCCTCGAGCTCCTCGAGGCGCGTGCGGAGGTCCGCGGCGACCTCGCCGCTCCGTGCGTCGAGCGCCTTCAGCTTCGTCTCCGAAGCGTCGAGCGCGCCGGCGGCCTCGTGCGCGACGAGCTCGCGGATCTCCGCGAAGCGCCGCTGGCTGTCGTCACGTGCCGACGCGACGAGCGACTCGAGCTGCTCGATGCGGCTGCTGCACTCCCGGAGCTGAGGCCCGAACATCAGCTCCCGAACCTGTTCGATCCGACTCTCACTTTGCGCCATGTGTGCTCCTCACGCGCTGGATGACTTCTTGGGAAAGATCTTGAGAACGACGCGGCGGTTCTTCGCCATCAGCTCCGGAACGAAATTGCCGTCGATCGAGTCTTGCACCGCGAGCTCGCTCTCGCCGTGCGGAATGACCTCGACCGTCGGCGGGAACTCCGTGCCGAGCTTGTTCTTCAACCAGTCGTACACCGCCTGCGAGCGGCGTCGAGACAGTTCGAGATTACTTTCCGGCGAGCCTGCCGAGTCCGTGTGGCCGTGGATCTCGAACCGCGCGTCGCCCGCGCGGATGATCTCCGCGAGGACCTCGAACAGCGTCGCGTCGCTGCCGGAAGCGAGCTCCGCGGACCGGGACCCGAACGCGAGGTAATACGTGAGCTCCTGCGGCTCGTCCGGGCTCCGCAGGTCGAACGACGGCAGCGTCGGATCCGCGCGCGCGAGATCGGGGTAACGCCGGACGACGTCGCGGAGATAGTCGGGCTCGAAGACGTCTTCCCATTTCGTCGCCGGCGCGCTCGCGCCACCGCCGTCGGCTTGATCGCGGAGGCTCGCATAGCGCTCGTAGGCGACGCGCCCGCCGTCCGGCCCCGAGCGGCCGAGACCGAAGAAGGCGAGGTTCCGCTGCAGGCCCGCCATCGCCACGCCGCCGATCTCGACGACGGTGCCGTCCTCGCGCTTCACGACAGCGGCGTCCGTCGCGTCGTACCAGTGATCCGCGTTGCCGCCGAAGAGGTCACGAATTGCCTGCGCGGCTTGCCAGCGCGAGTCTTCGCCGGATCTCGGCTGAATCCGTTTCTCCGCGAGGTCGCGACGGCTCTTGTCGAGCTGCTGGGTTGCCGTGAAGAGCGACGCGAGCATTCGGACGACGTCGTCGCGATGCTCGGCGTTCCATTGCGCGAGACCGAGGACGAGCTCCGGAGCTTGGCCCGGACGGCGCCGCGTCGACGTGACGACGACGGCGTCGTCGCGCGCCGTCGCGAGTCGCGGGTCGGCTGGTGCTCTCGTCGCCAGCCCCGTGATCGCGACCGAGCCCTTCTCGCCCTTCTCGAGGTTCCACCCGCGGTGGTCCTCGCCGTCCGCGAGGAAGATCCGCTCGACGTTCTCGTCGTCGGACCAGAGCGCGGCGGCATGGGCAGTATCGTCCGTAGCAACGACATTCAGCGCGCGCGGATCGTAGTAATCCTGGTCGAGGTTGACCGGGATCCGATTCTCCGCGCACCAGAGGAGCAGGAGGCCCCAGCCGTCGCCGTCGGGCACAGCGACGACCGCGGCTCCTGCCGCGGCCTGTGGGCGCGCGCTCCATTCCTTCGGACCGAACACGACGTCTTCCCCGGTCGAAAGCCCGGAGAGGGCGATGATCTCCGCGTGGAACGCGGGATCGATCTCGCGGAGCGCGCGGTTCGCGCGATCGACGAACCAGCCGCTCTCGTCGCCGCTCACGGTGACGAAGTGGACGCCGTCGGTCGATTCCGCGCCGGCTTGCCGTTGCTTGAATTCTGCGGCCATCGCGCGGAGCGCGGCGATCCGATCCGGCGCCTTCTCGATCGCGGCGAGCTCGACGGTGAGGCCGTGACGCGCGAACAAGCTGCTCGGGTCCGTCGCCTTGCCGAGGTTCGCGAACGCCCACGCTTGATGCGCGTTCGACGGGTCGATGCCGACGCGGACGGCGGCCGTGCCCGGCAACGGCGGCAGGCGCAGGCTCACCGTCTTCTTCTTCGGGTCGAGCACCGTCATGCGCTCCGGTCGCGGCGCGGGCGCCGGCGGCTCGCTCGGCGTTCCGCGGAGCCTCGGCATCAAGACGAGCGCGATCACGCCGGCGGCGATCACCGCGCTCGCCACGAAGACGAGCACGAGGAGCGCGACCACGGACCGACGCTTCGACACGGTTGGCTCCACCCTGCGTCCTGCCTACGACGCCCGCGGCCGCGAGCCGGGGGCGCTCGCGAACTCCTTGCCGAGGTCGACGATCGTGTCCGCGAGCGTCGACTGGACGTGCCGCTCGACCTCATCCATCGCGAGATCCTCGGTGAGGAGCCCGCGCGCCCGCATCGTGTTCTTGATCCGGCGCGTGAGGTCGGCGACGTACAAGGACTCGTAGCTTACGTCGAAGACCGACGCCCGGATCTCGAGGTCGACGACGTCGTGGTCCTCCGCCTGCCGCGAGGTGAAGAGGACGCGGATCGGTCTGCCGAGATGCGTCGCCTTGGAGGTGAGAACGGCCTCGCGGGCGATGTCGCCGATCTGCGCGATGTCCGCGTTCGCGCGGAGATAGAGATGAGTCACGATCAGGCAATCGACGGCCCCGGCGTTGGAGTTCGCGATTGCCGCGCTCAAGACCTGCGAATTGGGCACCGTGACGAGTACCTCGTCGAGCGTGAGCAGCTTCGTGCTGCGGAGGCCGATCTTCCGGACCTCGCCGTAATGCTCGCCCACCTTGATCCGGTCGCCGATCTGGAAGGGCGTGTCGATGAGGACGACGATGCCGCCGAGGAGGTCCTTGACGAGATCCTGCGCGGCGAGACCGAGCGCCAGGGCGACGGAGCCGAGGATCGCATAGAGGGACGTCTGATCGGGGCCGACGATGCGGATGATGAGGTAGCCGGCGATCACGTACGCGGCGAGCTGCGGCAGCGGCTGGAGGCGCTTGAAGAAGAGGCGCCGCGCCGGCAGCCGGCGCGACAGCGCTTCGAACACGAAGCTGCTGAGCGTCGCGAATGCATAGGCGAGCGCGGCGATCAGGAGCGCCAGCAGCACGTCCGTGACGGCGGGATTCAGCGAGATCTCGGGTACGTCCATGGTTTCCCGCCGCTCACTGGAGGAGGTTTCGGGCGCGAAGCACGTCGCAGACGGTCTTCTGCACCACGGGATTCATCCGGAAGGTGTCGGTCGCGACCTGCGATTGCAGCACGTTCAAGTTGCTCAGGATCTCGAGGTCGAGCCGGACGCCGATCGGGTCGACGTCGAGGACGCGGCCGAGCTCCGTCGCCGTCAGCGTGCCGTGCTGCAGGAGCGCGGCCAGGATGAATGCCTGGTCCTCGGAGGATTCCCAGAGGAGCGAGAGATCGAGCGGCTCGAACGGCTCGACGTGATAGCGATCCTCGTCGGCCACGCGTAACGATCGGAGCCAGTAGAAGGCGGCGACGACGACGTTCCCCTTCGACGCGGCCGCGAGCTGGTCGAAGAAGATCAGCTCGAGCGCTTCCTGCGGGTGCGCTTGCGCGGAGCGGTTGCGTTGCCGGAGCGCCTTCATGCGCCGGCGGAACGCCTTCTCGTTCCGCTTGTCGCGCAGGTAGTGGAGGCTCACGCCGCTGCGATTGTGCCGCGTCATGATCAGCCGGCGGAGGTCGTCGCTCGTCCGCTCGTCGAGGCTCACGTGGAGATGGAACAGCTCCGCGAGCGGCATCGCGTGGGCGAGGAGCTCGTAGCCGCTGGTGTCGAGGCTGATGCCCCAGAAGAGGTGATGGTTCGTCTTGGCGATCAGCCAGAAGAGGCTGCGGACCGCGTCGAGGCCGCCGATCGTCCGGAAAAAGAGGTGGTGGACGTCGTCGAGGAAGACGGCGCGGCGCGGTCCCGCGAGGAGCGCCTCGGCGAGACCGTCGGCGCCGCCTGCGACGCCCGGGGCGAGCTCCGCCGCGAGATGTGCGACGAGCGCGTCCGTCGTCGTGAGCTTGCGATCGATCGTCACGTGGCTGAGCGAGCCGTCGGCGAGGAGCTGGTTCCGCGCTTGATGGAGTAGCGTCGTCTTGCCGACGCCACGGTGTCCATACACGACGAACGAGGCGATCTGCCGCCGATTCCACCGCTCGTGCGCGGACCGGATCCGGACGAGCTCGTCGTCGAAGCCGATCCAGAGGCCGTCGTCCCGCGGCGTCGAGACGTCGAAATGCGCGAGGTAGTCCGCCGGCAGGCCGCGCTCGCGGACGCTCTCGAGCCGAGCCTCGTCGAGCGCGAGCAGCATTTCGTGGATCGGCGGCTTCAGCACGCCGAGGCGGAGAAGCGTCAGACGAACGGCGCGAGTCGCGGAGCCGACGCCCTCACGGTAGAGGCGCACGATCGTCGTCCAGAGCCGTACCGTGAGCTCGCGTGCGCGCAGCGTGGCGTTCACGCGGCGGACGAGCCACCGCCAGGCACGCCCCGCCCGGTACGAAGGATGCCCGTAGCGCGCGACGTCCGTGCGCACGAGCTGGAGCCGCGCCCGGTGCTCGTCCTCGAACTGGAAGAGCAACGTGTCCCACGCGAGCCGCACCGGCGCGTCCACGTCCCGGAGGAGGTCGATCGCGCGGTTGAGCGCGACGTCCGCGTCCGCGGCTTCGTCCGACTGCATCGCGTCGTTCACCGCCGAGCGAACGCGCGCGAGCTCGCCCCGCACGTCGGGCAGGTAGAGCGGATCCTTCGTCTCGAGCACGCGGTCCGCGCGAGCGCCGAGCGTTCCGAAGTGATGCTGCCCGATGCCTCGGAGCGGGACCGACTTCCGGCCGGTGCGACCGCCTTCGAGCGCGACATCGACGGGCGCAGCTTCCGGCGCGTCGTCGAATACGACTGCCGATTCCCGATACGCGCCCGCGACGATTTCGGCCGGACCGCGCAGCCGTGCGGGGTCGGAGAGATCCGCCTCGAGCTCGTCGAGAAGCGCGAGCAGCGCCGGCAAGGGCGTCGCCACGGTGGTAGGGGCGGCGGCGGCCGAGCGCGCACGCTGCGGGCGGGCAAGCTCGATCCCCCTGCGCACGGCCGCGCGCACGCGCTGCTGCACGCGGGTGAAGTCTCCCTCGCGAGCCTCGGCGAGCCGCTCGCGGACCCGGGCGAGGCGCTCGGTTGCGCTCGCGGTGAGCGCGTCCGCGCCGCGCGCGAGCCGCCGGGCACGGAAATGGCGAAGGAGCTTCAGGTGCCGGACGACCCACCCGACGCGGAGGATCCGGAGCATGACGTCGGGTGAAGGTGCGAAGAGGGAAAGGAAGAGTGGCACGACTGCGGCGAGGTCGACGAGCGAGAGCGGCCGGAGCACGAACCGGAGCCGCCCGCGGAACGTCGGGTCCGCCGGCGCGCTCCAGAGCCGGAGAGCGTACTCGGCTCCGAAGACCGCGGTCGAGAGCGTCTCCACGACGGCGACGATCCAGAGCGCGGCGGGCGCTGCGATTCCGACGCCGTACGCGACGAGCGCGAGCGTGTTGAGCAGGACGACGGCGACCGTCAGTCGGCGAACCGCGTCGCTCACGCCGTCGTCAGGCGGTCTGACCGCGAGGACTTCGTAGACGGTGGAAGCGACCGACTCGGAGCGCTGCATGCGAGCTCAGCGCATCATCACAAGGCACATCCCCGACTCTGTCGCTTTGTGGCGAAACGCGCGCGCTGCCTACCGTATCAGTAGAAGGTGCGTCAAGGTGACCCCGGCTTCACCTTCATGTTCCGCTCGACGTAGCCGAGCGTGCCACGGAGGATCGTCCGCGGGAGGAGCGCGCGGAGCTTCCACACGAGCGCCAGGCTCGCGGGCGCGAAGATCTCGAAGCGCTCCTTCTCGATCAGCTTCGCGACCGCGCGTGTGACGACCTCGGTGCCGACCATCCGCGGCGCGATCACGTGGCGGAGGTGCTCGAAGCCTTCGCCCTTGTCGAAGAGCTCGGTCCGGATCGCGCCGGGGTAGACGACGCCGATGTGGACCCCCGAGGACGCAACCTCGAAATGGAGCGCTTCGGCGAGGCCGGTCATGGCGAACTTGCTCGCGCAGTAGGCCGTGTGACGATACGTCGCGAAGCGTCCGGCGAACGACGAGATGAACACCACCGAGCCGCTTCGCCGCTCGAGCATCCGCGGGAGCGCTTCGCGCGTACAATAGACGGCCGACAGGAAGTTCGTGCGGAGGATCTCCTCGAACTCGTCCTCCGGCGCTTCGACGAAGAGATGATAGACGCCCACGCCCGCGTTATTGACGAGGATGTCGACCCCGCCGAAGTCGCGGGTGATCGCGGCGAACATTTCTTTGACCTGGGCACGGTCGGTCACATCGCACGGATAGGCCCGCGACTCCGGGCGGTGTCGCCGGGTTTCTTCGAGCGTGGCCGCGAGCTTTTCCGCCCGCCGGGCGCAGATCGCCACCCGCGCGCCGCGTCGGGCGAGGTCGATCGCGATGTCGCGACCGATGCCGCTCGACGCGCCGGTGACGAGGGCGAACTTTCCCGCGATGTTCACGCCGAAACCCGGGCGCTGCTATAGCATCCAATCCGCGGAACCGAAGCCGGCGGCCAACGTCGGCTCGAGCAAAAGGAGAAGGGAACCATGAAGAAAGAGATCCAGGGAGCCATGCTCGCCGCCGCCGTCGCCGCGCTGTTCGCCGCGAACGGCGCGATCGCGGGCGAGGAGAAGGCATCGGAAGGCAAGCAGGTGAGCTGCGAAGGCATCAACGCCTGCAAGGGCCAGGGCTCCTGTGCCGGCGAGGGCCACTCGTGCGGCGGCCAGAACGCTTGCAAGGGCAAGGGCGTGACGCAGACGACCGAGGCCGACTGCAAGGCCAAGGGCGGCAAGGTCGCAGAAGGCGGCCATTGAGCTCTTCGTTTCCGGTGCTCGGGTGCGGAGTCGGACTTCGCACCCGGCACTATCCTCACATCCTCGAGCACTGGCCGCGCTGCGATTGGTTCGAGGTCATCTCCGAGAACTACATGGTCGCCGGCGGGCGGCCGCTCTGGGTGCTCGACCGCATTCGCGAGCGGTACCCGGTGGTGATGCACGGCGTCTCGCTCTCGATCGGCTCGACCGATCCGCTGGGGGAGGATTACCTCCGGCAGCTCCGCGAGCTCGCTCGGCGCGTCGAGCCGGCGTGGGTCTCGGATCACCTCTGCTGGACCGGCGTCGCGGGACGGAACGCGCACGACCTGCTGCCGCTGCCGCACACCGAAGAGGCGCTTGAGCACGTCGCCGCGCGCATCGAACGCGTGCAGGACTTCCTCGGCCGGCCGATTGTGATCGAGAACGTCTCGAGCTACCTCACGTACCGTGATTCGGAGATGTCGGAGTGGGAATTCCTGACGGAGCTGACGCGCCGATCCGGCTGCTTCCTCCTCCTCGACGTCAACAACGTCTTCGTGAGCGCGTTCAACCACGGGTTCGACGCGACGGCGTACCTCGACGCGATCCCGCAGGACCGCGTCGTCCAGTTCCATCTCGCCGGCCACTCGAACTACGGCACGCACATCATCGACACGCACGACCACGGGATCATCGATCCCGTGTGGTCGCTCTATGCGCACGCCGTCCGCCGCTTCGGCGCGCTCTCGACGCTGATCGAGCGCGACGAGCACATCCCGGAGTTCGCGGAGGTCGCGGCCGAGGCCGATCGTGCGCGGGAAATCCAGCAGGAGATCGTCGGGAATGACGAGCCTCGCCGAAACGCAAGCGCTCTTCTGGCGGCTCATCAGCGCGCCTGAGGGCGCGGCGGGCGCGCCGGCGCCGCTCGCGGCCGGGCTCGACGCCGTCGTCGTCGGCGACGAGCGGCTCTCGGCGGCGGAGCGCGTCGACGTCTACGGGCGGATGGTTCTCTTCCGCATCCAGGACGCGATTCGCGAGAATTTTCCCGCGCTCGCCGCGGCCGTCGACGCGCTCGGTGAGACGGCATGGCGCGATCTCGTCGTCGACTATCTCGGCGCGCATCCGTCGCGGCATTTCTCGCTCCGCGAGATCGGCGGCCGACTCGAGGCGTTCCTGCGCGAGTCGCCGATTCGTGAGCGCGTGCCGTACGCGGCGGACCTCGCCGCGTTCGAGTGGGCGTTCCTCGGCGCGTTCGACGCGGCCGATGCGGACGCGGTCGGTGCCGAGGCGCTCGCGTCGATCCCGCCGGAGGCGTGGGCGGAGATCCGGCTCGAGCTCTCGCCGACGCTGCGGATCGTCGAGCTCGAGTTCGCGGTCGCGGGGAGCTGGGAGCGGGTGGGGAAGGGCGAGCCGTTCGAGCCGCCGGCCGGGGCGCCGACGTGCTACCGCCTCTGGCGCCGCGAGCACACGGTCTTCTACCGGACGATCGACGAGACGGAGCAGGACGCGCTCGCCGCCGCCGCGGGCGGTACGTTCGGCGACGTCTGCGCCGCGATCGCCGACCGCATCGGCGACGAGGCTGCGCCCGCCGAGGCGTTCGCGATCCTCTCGCGCTGGATCAACGACGGCATCGTCGTCGCGATCCGCTAGCCGGGAGTTTCTCCGCATCTCGGTCCGGGAGAAACTCCCGTCTCGAGGCTCGGACCGCAGGCTCGCGGGCCGGCGAAATCGGCTTGCACGCGTGAATCCGCATCGGCCGCGGTCGCGAGATCGCATCGCCTGCGGTATGGCTCTTGCTCCTCGGGCCGCCGGGGAGGGAGCCCGCCGATGCCGAGGATCGTCCGCTTCGCGCTGTTCGTCCTGGTCGCAGCCGCGCCCGTCGAGGCGTTCGACCGCGCCGTCGTCTTCATGGTCGAGAACGTCAATCGCTCGCTCGTGCCGTGTCTGACGGACGGCGGTACGGTGGAGATCCGGGGGCATCTCGTGGGGCCGGACCCGATGCCGAGCGCGGTCACGGTCTACCTCCACGGCCTCGGCTTCGACGAGACGTTCTGGCGCTTCCGCGAGATTCCCGGTCTCGACTTCACGGCGGAGCTCGCCGCGCTCGGCCATGCCTCGCTGACGATCGATCGGGTCGGCTACGGCGCGAGCACGACGCCGGCGAACGGCACGACCGGTAGCTGCCTCGGCGCGCAGGCGGACATCGCGCACCAGATCCTCGAGCAGCTGCGGAGCGGCGAGTACACCGTCGATGGCGACGAGGCTCCCGCCTTCGAGCGCATCGCGCTGGCGGGGCATTCGGTCGGCGGCGCGATCGCGCAGATCGAGGCGTACTCGTTCGGCGACATCGACGGGCTGCTCGTGATGGAATGGGCGGACCTAGGCTTTTCCGCGGACATCACCGTCGCCTTCGTGCAGGCCGGCGTCGACTGCGTGCTCGATCCGAGCGGTTACTCGTTCATGGGGCACACCGATACGGACTTCGACCACCTCTTCTTCAACACGCCGCGGCCTTTGCTGCCGATGCTGCCCATCCTCGACAAGCGGCCGACGGCGAGCGCGTCCGTGATCGCGGCGGCGAACGAGATCCGCGTGAAGGATCCGTGCGGCGACAAGCTCTCGATCCCGGCCGCGATCGTCGTGTCGACGGTCGGGGTCGCGACGATCAAAGTGCCCACGCTGCTCCTCTGCGGCGGCGACGACGCGATCTTCCCCGCGCCGGCCTGCGACGTGCAGAAGCTTCGCTTCCTCAGCGCGCACGATCTGACTGCTCGCACGGTGCCGCGGACCGGGCACGCGGCGACACTCGGCTTCACCGCCGCCAAGGTGCGCCACGCCGTCGCCGGCTGGCTGTCAGCGCGCGGATTCTGATCGGGCGGCGAGCGCCGTTTCCACGTCTTCGGCGGAGACGACGTCCGCGAGGAGCGGGAGGATCTTCTCGACCGCGAAGCGATGCATGTCGTCGCCCGCGGCCGCGCAGCAATCCTCGACGAGGACCACGCGGAAGAGCCGGTTGACGGCCGCACGGACCGTGCCCTCGACCGCGAAGTTCGTCGAGACCCCGCCGACGACGAGCGTCTTCCGGCGAAGCGCGCGAAGCGTCGGCCAAAGCGCCGAGCCGTACGAGGGATCGACGCTCGTGTGCCGGTTGAGCACGACGTCGCCGGACGCCGGCGCGAGGTCCGCGTGGATCTCCGCGCCCCACGTGCCCGGGCGGAGGATCTCGCCCTTGCTCGACCAGCGATAGATCGAGCAGTCGGGCTTCGCGAAGCCTGCCCGGTTCTCGATCGTCGCGTAGAGCACCGGCACCGAAGCGGCGCGTGCGGCATCGATCAGTGAACGGAAACGCGGGATCACGCCCCGCTCGGCGACGGAGCGCGCGAGCGCCCCGCTCACGCCCTTCGACGCTGCGCGCGAGGCGTGGATCAGGTCGTTCTGGCACTCGACGACGAGCAGCGCGGCGTCGCTTCGATCGAGCTCGAGCGGCATCGGCCTTCTCCTAACCGAGCGAACAGCGTGCGAGCAAACGCGATCTTGACAGCAGGTACGGTCCGCATCTCTATTGGCCGTGTGACCAATAAGACGAAGAGCCGCGGCCGGCGCTCCGACGCGCAAGCCGCCCGCACGCGCGAGCGAATTCTCCGTGCGGCGGAAAAGCTCTTCGCCAAGAGCGGCTATCGCGGCGTCTCGATGCGCGACCTCGCGCGCGCGTGCGGCGTGCGGATGTTCACGATCCAGCACCACTACGGCACGAAGCTCCGTCTCTATCAGGAGATCCTGCGGAACTGGGAGCGCGAGATCCACGCGCTGCTCGAGCGCGCGCTGCACGAGGCCGCGCCCTCCGAGGAGCTCGTCGGCGAGCTGTTGTCGCGGTTGTTCACGTTCTACCTCGCGAACCGCGAGCGCGTCGCGCTATCGGCGCGCGCCGGTCTCGGGGAAGGCCTGCCGCGGCGCGCCGGCGGCGGCGAGCGGAGCTGGGTCTCGTTCATGAGCACCGTGATGGGTGAGCGGAAGATCGCGGGAGCGGACATCGACCCGCGGCTTCTCCTCATCACGATCGAGGGGATTCTCAACAACCACACGCTCGCCGTCCGCCACTACCAGCACCTCTTCGGACGCGACGTGACTGACCCGACACTGCGACGGCGCGTCGAGGCGCATCTGAAGCAAGTCGTTCTGTCGATCCTCGGAGGAAAGTGATGAGCGAGAGCATCGCCGAAATGCTGAACAGCCCGATCCTGTCGGAATTCCGCGATCCGTACCCGATGTTCGCGGAAATGCGACGGACGAGCCCGATCTTCCGGAGCGAGGTGAACGGCAAGACCGTGTATCTCCTGCTTCGCTATGCCGACGTCGTGCGCGGCCTCAAGGACCCCGAGACGTTCTCGTCGTCGATCATGCGGCAGGTGATGGGACCCGTGATGGGTCGCACGATCCTCGAGATGGACGGACGCGATCACGCCGTGCATCGCGGGCTCGTCTCGCACGCGTTCCGCCCGCAATCGATCGCGCGCATGGCGGAGCGCCTCGTCGAGCCGCTCGCGGATCGGCTCGTCGACGAGATCCGCCGCGGCGGGAATCGTGCGGAGCTCGTCGAGCAGCTCACGAGCCACTATCCGCTCACGGTGATCGCGCGGATCTTCGGCATCGACATCCGCGACCTCAAGCGATTCCAGGAATGGTCGCTCGGCATCATTGCCTTTCGCCCCGAGCGTCCCGAAGCGGGCCTCGCCGCCTCGCGAGCGCTCCGCGAGTACCTGTCGCCCATCATCGCCGAGCGCCGTGCCGAGCGGCGCGACGATCTCATCAGCGAGCTCATCGACGCCGAGGTCGAGGGACACCGCCTCACCGACGAGGATATCTTCGGCTTTCTCCTGCTGTTACTCCCGGCGGGCGCGGAGACGACGTTCCGCCTGCTCGGGAACGTGCTCTTCGCGCTGCTCACGCATCCCGAGGCGCTCGACGCCGTGCGTGCCGATCGCGCCGAGCTTCGCTGGGCGATCGAGGAGACACTGCGCTGGGAGACGCCGCTTATCGCGACCGCACGGCGCTCGACGCGAGACGTCGAGCTCCACGGCGTCGAGATCCCCTCGGGCTCGATGGTCTCGATGATGATCGGGCCCGCGAACCGCGACGAAGCGCAATTCGACGATCCCGATCGGTTCCTCCTCCAGCGCCGGCGCGACGATCACGTCTCGTTCGGGCTCGGCCGGCATTTCTGTCTCGGCTCGCACCTCGCGAAGCTCGAGGTCCGCACCGCCGTCAACGCGCTGCTCGACCGTCTGCCGAATCTCCGGCTCGACCCGAGCGAGGAAAGCTGGATCCAGGGCGTGAGCTTCCGTTCGCCGAATCGGCTTCCGGTTCTTTTCGACTAGGCTCCCCGATTGACAGCCGGCGGCGCCTTCCCAAAGATGGCGCGCGCTGATCGGCATGGCTCGATCCGGAAGATCTCGTGACTGGCTTCTCGTCGCGGTCGCGGCGGTCGTGACCGCCGTGGTGGCGTGGTTCCTCGTGGGCCCCGGTCTCTCACCGAGCCGCGCGCCGAACGCGGACGCGCCCTCGCAGACCGCGGCCGATCCGATCGCAGCCGAAGAAGGCAAGCCGGCCGAGAGCGCCGAGCCCGCCGCGACGCCGGGCGGCGCCGCCATCGCGGTCTGGAAGACGGAGGACGGCGCGCTCCATTTCGGAGACGATCCGCCGCCGAAGAGCCAGGAGCTCGGCACCGTGACGGCGCGCGACGCGCACGTGCTGAGCTCCGCGCGCCCCACGGGCGAGGAACCGATGCGCGAGAGCGCCGAGGTCGAGGAGCTCATGCGGCGCATCCGCCAGGACACCGCGCGCCGTCCGATCGCGGGCCCGATGGGCGATCCGACGTGGAGCGTGCGCGACATCGAGGGAATCGTCATCGGCCGCGAGTCGATGGACGTCGCGACCGACTGGGTGACGAACCAGACGATGATCCGCGTGGCGCAGCGCCTCTGCCGCTACGTGAGCGCGCAGGGCGACGTGTTCGAGTCGGACACCGTCGTGGTGCGCGGCCGGCATGGGCGGATTCTCGCCCGCTGCAAGGCCGTCGGGTAGGGGCGCGGTCGTCTCCCCCTCACCCGCGCTTCGCGCGACCTCTCCCCAAGGGGAGAGGTGGGGTTACAGCGAGATGCGGTAGTTCCCGAGGGGATCGATCTTCATCCGCTGCCCGGGGAACACCACGATCGTGGTGAAGCGCTCCTCGACGATCGCCGGTCCGGCGAGCGAATGCCCGGGCCCGAGCCGCGCGCCCTCGTAGACCGGAACCTGGGTGAAGCGCCCGCCGAAGTAGGCGCGGCGCTTGCCTTTCACCGCGGCGCGCAACGGCGAGCGCGCGGCCGACGCTTTCGGCAGGCTCGGCTTGTTCGTCTCGATCGTCGCCTGGAGCCGGAGCCCGCGGAGGATCGGCTCTTCCTCGCGCGCGGCGTAGGTGTGGAGCTCCTCGTGGAGCTCGTGGAAGCGTTCGATCGTCGCCGCGACCTCGCGGGCGCCGAGGCGCCGGCCGTTTGCCGCGAACGGCACGGGCATCTCGAACGTCTGTCCGGGATAGCAAAGGAGCGCGAAGCGCTCGATCGCGAGCTTCGCGCCCTTCGCGCGCGGGAGCGCGACTTTTGCCTTCGCCTCCATCTCCGCGAAAAGCTCGGCGACTCGCTCGGGATCGATCTTGCCGGCTGGCGTGATGTACGCGCGCATCTCGTCGAGCACGTGATCGGTGAGGAGGAGCCCGAGCGCCGAGAACGCCGGCGCGCTCCGCGGCACGAGCACGTCGCGGATGCCGAGCTCCTCGGCCTGCATGCCGGCGTGGAGCGGGCCGTTGCCGCCGTAGGCGACGAGCGTGAGCTCGCGCGGATCGACGCCGCGCTTCGCCGAGACGCGCCGGATCGCGTTCGCCATCGACGCGTTGACGACGCGGAAGATCCCGTGCGCGGCCTCCGCGAGCTCGAGCCCGAGCGGTCGGCCGACCGCGCGCTCGATCGCCTCGTCGCACGCCTTCGCGCTTCAGCCGGAACGTGCCGCCGCAGAAGCTCTCGGGATCGAGGTAGCCGAGCACGAGATTCGCGTCGGTGACGGTCGGCTCCGTGCCGCCGCGGCCGTAGCAGATCGGTCCCGGATCCGCGCCCGCGCTCTTCGGTCCGACCTTCAGCGCGCCGGCCTCGACGTGCGCGATCGAGCCGCCGCCCGCGCCGATCGACTCGACGTCGACCATCGGCAGACCGACGAGATAGCGATGATGCCAGTTCCAGCCCGACTGGATCCGCGGCTTGCCGTCGCGGACCAGGCAGACGTCGTAGCTCGTGCCGCCCATGTCGCCGGCGACGAAGCTCCGTGACGCCGGCACGCGCCGCGACTCGAGTCGCGCCGATGACGCCGCCCGCCGGACCGGATCCGAGCACGGCGACCGCGCGCCGCGCGACGTACTCGGGCGTCATCACGCCGCCGTTCGATTGCATGATCAGCAAGCGCCCGCGGAAGCCGTGCTCGCGCGAGGCGCTCCTCGAGGCGGCCGACGTAAGTGGCGATCTTCGGCGCGACGTAAGCGTTCACGACCGTCGTGCTCGTGCGCTCGAACTCGGGCGCCGAGGGCATCACCTCGTGCGAGAGCGAGAGACGAACCTCGGGCCATTCTTCTCTTGCGATGTCCGCGACCCTCTGCTCGTGCGCGGGATTCACGAACGAGAACAGGAACGCGACGGCGAGCGACTCGCACGCCTTGCCGCTTCAAGCGCCGGAGCGCGGCCCGTACCTCGTCCTCGTCGAGCGGAATCACCACGTTGCCTTCGAAGTCGAGTCGCTCGCGGACGCCGAGGCGGCTCCGCCGCGGGCAGATCGGCGGCGGGGGAGGGATCGCGGGATCCCAGATGCTCTCCTTGAAGCCGCGCCGGAGCTCGAGCTCGTCGCGATGGCCCTGCGTCGTGATGAGGCCGGTCCGCGCGCCGGAGAGCGTGATCATCGTGTTGTCGGCCGTCGTCGTGCCGTGGACGATCACGTCGACGGCGCCGAGGAACGCGCCGAGCGAGCGCTCCTCCATCGCGGCGAGCTCGCCGAGCCCGGTGAGCACGCCGAGCGATTGATCGGCCGGCGTCGTGGCGGTCTTGTGGAGCGCGATCTTCGCCGCCGGGCCGTACGCAGCACGAAGTCGGTGAAGGTGCCGCCGACGTCGACCCCGATCTTCAGGGCCACGTCAGCTCCCGTTCGAGCGCGCGGAGCTCGGCGCGCAGCTCGCGGGTCGCCGTCGACGTCGACCTCGAGCATCGCCGTCCTCGACCGAGCCGCGGAGCACCACGCCGTAGTCGTAGTGCGCGCCGCGGAGCGAGACGTATTCGTCGAGCACGTCTTCCTTCACCGCCTCCGGATCGCGCTCAAGCGGATCGCCCCAGCCGCCGCCGCCGCCGTAGCGGTACAGCGTAGGCCTCGCCCGCCTGATGCGGCACCTGGCGCGACGGTCCGAACGCTTCGAATTCCGCGGGCGACCCGACTCGGCAGCGCATCTCGTTCGGCGCGCCGTTTCGGCCGCCGGCCACGCCGGGCATCGGATACTTCCGTCCGACGACGTACGCGTAGATCGTCGCCGGCGAGGTCAGCTCCTTCACGTAGAGGCTGCCGGGCGCGCCGCGCCATTTCCCGGGTCCGCCGGAGTCCGTCGCGTAGTCGCGCGCCATCTGGCGGTGCGGGAAGATCGATTCGTTGATCTCGGCGGTCGCGCGAATGAGATTGCCGAACGAGACGTTCATCGCGCCCCAGCCATCGCGACCCGCGACGGCGCCGCAATACGCCGCGAACGTGTCGACCGAGTGATCGATGAACATCTTCCCGGTGCGCGGATGCGTGCCGTAGATCACCGTCGGCATGCCCATCTTGTAGATCTGCGGGCAGCATCGCTCGGGGATCACCTGCGCCATCGCCTTGGCGATCGCCTCGCCGACTTCCACACCAGGGTGATGCGTGCCGGCGGCGACCGGCCGATTGTCGATGCGGGTTCAGGCAGCAGCCCTTCGGCACGATCAGCTCGATGCCGTCGAAGAAGCCCTCGTTCTTCGGGATCGCGGGATCCATCATGCTCGCGAGCTGGGCGACGACGTAGCCGCGCGTGTTGCCGAACGTCGAGTTCGCGGCGATGTTCGGCCGCGTGTCCGAGCCCGTGAAGTCGACCGTCAGGCGATCGCCGTCGACGGTGATCTTCACGTGCACGACGATGTCCGTGTTGCCGAGCGGATCGTTGTCGACCCACGCGCTCGCCTCGTAGACGCCGTCCGGCCAGGCCGCGACCTCTTCGCGGAAGCGCCGGCGCGCGTAGTCGATGGAATGATCGACGGCGGCACGAGCGCCGCCTCCGCGCCGTACTTGGCGACGACGTCCTTCGAGCCGCCGGACGCCGAGCTGCGCCGCGCCGATCTGCGAGCGGAGATCGCCGATGAACGTCGGGTTCCGGTTATTCGTCTTCATCATGTAAATGAGGTCGCGCCGCTCGACGCCCCGCATCGACGACTTTGACCGCGGGGAAGCGGACGCCCTCCGCCCAGATGTCCATCGCGTCGACGACGTAGCCGCCGGGCGCCGCGCCGCCGGTGTCCGCGTGGTGGCACTGGATCGAGACGACGAGCAGCACCTTGCCGTCGACGATGACCGGCGCGAACACGTTGTAGTCGGGCAGGTGGCCGCCGCCGTGGTACGGATCGTTCGCGACGAGCACGTCGCCGTCGGCGAATCCGTCGGGCCCGAAGAACTCGAGCGCGAAGCGTACGGGCAGCGTCGACGACAGCATGAACTGAGGGATGCCCACGGAAAGGGCGGAGAGACGCCCGCGCCCGTCGAGGATCGTCGCGTTCCGCTCGTTCGATTGGTTGAGGATCGGCGTCGTGGCCGTGAGGCTCACGTGCGTCGCGACCTCGTAACAGATCGTCTCCATCGCGCCGCGGATGATCTCCGCGGTCACGGGGTCGAAGGCGCGAGGCGCTTTGCGCAAACGCGGCGCTGTCGCTCGCTTGGGCTTCGCTCGTCCTCTTCGTGCTCGCTTCATTCCGTCGCCTTGCGGAAGTACGGGAACGTCACGTCGTCGTCCTTCTTCTCGAATGCGACCTCGACGCGCAAGCCGATGGCGAGCTCCTCGTTGGAGGTCCCGACGATCCGAGTGTGAATGCGTGGCCCCTCGTCGAGCTCGACGATCGCGACGTTGTAGGGGACGTCCTCGAAGAACGCCGGATGCTGCGGCCGGTGGACGACGATGAAGGTGTGGATCCGGCCGTACCCGCTGGTGCGCTCCCAGCTCGACTCCGTCGACCAGCAGCGCGGGCAGATCGGCGCTGGCGGAAAGCGAAGGTGCGCGCAGCCGCCGCACTTCTGGAAGAGAAGCTCGCCGCGCTTCGTGCCTTCCCAGAATTCCGCGCTGTCCTCGGTCTGGAGCGGCAGCGGCTTCTCCACCTTGAACATCTTTCGTCAGCCGTCCTTCCCGAGGATCAGCGCGCTGTAGCTGACGGTCGGCGGCGCTTCGTGCGGCGCGCCGCCGTAACCCGTGCACATCGACACGCGCGCGTCCTTCACCTGCCGGTCGCCGGCCACGCCGCGAATCTGGCGCACCGCTTCGCGGACGTGCCCGAAGCCGGAGAGGTGTCCCTCCGACAGGAGCCCGCCCGCGGTGTTC
>CAWBOU010000028.1:0-47808 GCA_963790365.1 uncultured delta proteobacterium | reverse complement strand
AACGTAGCAAAGCGCACTAGCGCAGAACGGCCTGTACCTTTTGCACTACCGACGGCGGCAGGGCCACGTAGCCGAGTTGCTCGGCTGTGGCGCGACCGCTCGTGACCGACCACTCGAGGAAGGCGCGCGCCGTCTTTGCGCGTTGGGCGGAGCCGTCGCTCGCCAGGCCGAACACCACAGCCCCGATGGGGTAGCTGCCTTCGCCGGCCATGTTCACGAGCGACGTATTGAACTGCGTGGCCGGGTCCCAGCTCGCAGAGGCCACCGCAGCCTGTACTGAAGCCCCGCTAGGCGCGACAAAGCGCCCGCTGGCGTTCTGCACACTGGCTACCTGGAGCTTTGCGGCGAGCGCCTGCACCAAGTCCAGATAACCGATCGAATTGGGGGTGCGTTGGAGCGCACGTGCCACGCCGGAGTTGCCCCTGTAGCCCTCGCCCACTGGCCAGTTGACGAGCAGGTCGCTGCCGATCTGGCTTTTCCAGTCGGCGCTGGATTGCGCCAGGAAGGCGGTGAAGGTGTAGGTGGTGCCCGAGCCATCAGCGCGGTGCACCACGGCGATCGGTGCCGCGGGGAGCTTAAGGTCGGGGTTGAGCTGGGCGATGGTGGGGTCCGCCCAGGTCTTGACGCGACCGAGAAAGATGTCGGCCAGCAGGCCCGGGCTCAGCCGCAACTCGGCCGCCGCCTGGCCCTCGATGTTCACCGCGACGGCCACCGCACCGGCCACCAGCGGCACCTGCAACAGACCGTTGCGGCGCAGGTCGGCCGCCGGTAGTGGCATCTCGGAGACTGCGAAATCTACCGCGCGCGCCTTGACACGCTGGATGCCGGCCTGTGAGCCAATGGCCTCGTAGTCGAGCGCGGCGCCGCCGATCTCGTCGTCGAGTCCACTGCCGGCTGCCACCACCGCCACGCCGCCGCTGTTGCGGAAGACGCGATAGTCGCGCGCCCACGCCGACATCAAGGGGTGGGCGAAGGTGGAGCCGGCGCCCTTGAGCGTAGGTGAGCCGAACTCATCGACCGTTTGTGCCTGCAGCACTATCGGAGCCGCCAAGGTGAGCGCACCGGCCAGCGCGGTGAGCACCAGGAAAAGCCGCGTAGCGATTTGAGCGCGGTTCATATTAACAATACTTCGGACATTTTTTGAGCGAAAGGGTGTAACCAAAAAGGCCACGACCTGCTTGAATGTGAGTGCACAACTCCATTTCAAGCAGGGGATGGCCTATGACAATTGTCACGGACATTCTGAAGCAGATGCCGGCAGTGAGTCAACCACAACGGAAGTTTCTGGCGGTGCTGTTTGCCACGATCCTGGCCTTGCGGGGGCGCGTCACGGGGCGCAATCTGAGTCGCTATTGTGAGTATTCCGAGCGCACGATGGCGCGCCAGTTCCGGGCGTCCTTTGACTGGCCCGACTTTCATCAGCGAGTGATGACGCGGGCGCTTGATCCGCGCTCGGAGCTGGTCTCGGCGCAGGATGCCTCGTTTATTCCCAAGAGTGGCAAACACACCTTTGGGCTGGGGCACTTCTTCAACGGCTGCGCCAGTCGGGCCGAACGCGGGTTGGAGATTTCGACGCTGGCGGTGGTGGATGTCACCCGCCGCTGTGCCTTCACCCTCGCCGTTGCCCAGACGCCCCCCGGCAAGGGGAAGGCCACGCCACAACCCGCAGAGGACGAGACGCGCATTGATTTCTACAAGCAGCAACTGCACGACCACCGACACCGGTTGCCGCCAGCCGTCACCTATCATTGCGTGGACGGCTACTTTGCGAAAAAGAAATATATTGATGAGGTCGTGGACCTCCAGCTGCACCCGATCACCAAGCTGCGCCACGACGCCAACTGCCGTTTCCTCTATACCGGGCCCACACCCCAAGCGCCGCGGGCCGCAAGCGCAAGTATGACGGCAAGGTCAACTTTCACGACCTGGAGCCGCTTTGAGTATCTCGGCCCGCTGGAGGAGACGGGACCATGTCCATCTCTACACGGCCCTGGTCTGGCATGTCTCCCTCAAGCACAAGCTGCGCGTGGTGGTCCTGGTGAATCGGAAAGATCCTCACAAGCCGCGCTTCATTGTCTTGGCCTCAACCGATCTGGCCCTGGACGGGCGCAAGTTAGTGGAGTTCTACGGGGCGCGCTTCCAGATCGAGTTTCTCTTTCGCGACAGCAAACAGTTCACCGGACTCACTGACTGTCAGGCCCGCGCCGAAGCCGCGCTTGATTTTCATTTCAATGCCGCGCTCGCGACGCTCAATCTGGCGCGGGCCGAAGAACTGCGGGGCTCTCCAGACCATCCGGCTCAAGTCTTCTCGATGGCAAGCTGGAAACAACGGCATTTCAATGAACGCTTGCTCGATGTATTTATTGAGAACTTAGCTCTCGACCCGACTTGGGTAAAAAATCAACCCTGTTATGACGAACTCAGGACTTACGGCGCAATTGCCGCCTGATTTTGTCCGAACCATTGATTAAGTCTGCCTTGGTAGACAAGCTGCCCGAGACCATTTCGTGATTGGGCACGGTCTCCAACTGTGGCGTCTGCGACGTCACCCAGGCCCTGACGCGAATCTCGACGGCTCCCCGGTCTTCGTTGTCGCGTGCGGCCGCCGACACGCGGACACGGCCGCCGGCTGGCGTGTATTTGATGGCATTGTCGATCAGGTTGATCAGAACCTGCTCGATCTGGTCCCGATCGACGAGAACCGGCGGCAGGTCCTCCGACACCTCCATGCGAAGATCGATCCCCTTCCCCTCCGCCTTCGGTTGCAGGACCTCGAGAACCCCTTCGACGATCCCCGCGAGCTCGAACGGCTCGGGATGGAGCTCCGTACGACCGAGCTCCAGATCCGACAAGGTCAAGAGATCGTCGATCAGCCGGGACAATCGCTCCGAATGTCGTTCGATCACTTGCAAGAACTGCAGCGCACGCCCGCGATCGTCGAGCGCCCCGCCGAGCAGAGTCTCCGCGTACCCGCGGATTGCCGTCAGAGGAGTACGAAGCTCGTGAGACACGTTGGCGACGAAGTCGGCGCGCATCGACTCGAGCCGCCGGACACGCGTCACGTCATGGAGCACGAGAATCGCGCCTCCCCGCCCGCCACTGAGCTCGATGGGGGCTGCCGCGACGGATAGAAAGCGACGCTCCGGCCCATCGAGAACGACGTCACGCGTGAGAGGACGAGGTCTCGGACCGAGGAGCTCGTCGATGACCGCGACGAGATCGGGGTTACGGCAGAGAAGCGCGAGTCGGGCGCCGAGGAGCTCGACGAGGGGCGGAATGCCGAGGAGCTCGGTCGCCGCGGCGTTGGCGAGCGCAATGCGGCCGTCCGCGCCGAGGACGACGACACCGTCGAGCATATTGCGGAGGACCGCTTCCAAGCGCTCGCGCTCTTCGGCCGTGCGCGCATACTGCGACCGGAAGTCGCGAGCGAGCTCGGTGAGGCGCCGCTCGAGCGCGCCGAGCTCATCCCCGGGAAACCGTGCTTCCCGCGGATCGACCTCGCCGGAAACGATCGTCGCTGATGCTTCCTCGAGAGCCCGGAGCCTCGCGCTCACCCGCATCGCCGTCAGCCACGCGGCGCCGCCCCCGGCGCCGAGCGCGGCGAGGAACGCGTACGGCTGAGCCGCATGAGAACCGACGGCGATGACGAGAAAAGCGACGAGGAGACCGGCGAGTACGGGCAGGAAGAGTTGGATTCGCAGAGGCAGCACGAACGAGATCAGCCGCTCCGTGCCCGGCGGACAGGCGCGTCGAGCGCATCCGGTTTGAATTTATATCCGACCCCCCGAACCGTGAGGATCAGCTCGGGACGAGCGTCGTCGCGCTCGATCTGCTGACGGAGCCGGCGAATGTGCACGTCCACCGTGCGAGGCTCGACGTACGTGTCCTGTCCCCACACGAGATCGAGGATCTCACCGCGCGTGAAGACCCGCTCCGGCACCTGCAGGAAAAACTTGAGAAGCTCGAATTCTCGCAGCGAAAGCGCGAGTGCTTTCCCATCGAGGAAGACTTCGTACGTGTCGAAGTCGACGCGAAGCCGTCCGCGGTCGTAGATCTCGCGCGGGCGCGTCGTCTCGTCACCGTATGCCCGTCGGAGCACGGCGCGCACCCGGGCCATCAGCTCGCGCGGGCTGAACGGCTTCGTCACGTAGTCGTCCGCGCCCATCTCGAGCCCGAGGACCTTGTCCGCCTCGGTGGCTCGAGCCGTCAACATGAGGATCGGGAGCCTCGCGGTCGCTTCTGCGGAGCGGAGCGTACGACAAACCTCCATTCCCGGCATGCCCGGCAACATGAGATCGAGAACGACGAGAGCCGGGCGCTCTCGGCGCGCGAGCGCCAGTGCGACCTCACCATCGTCGGCGGCAAGCACTGCGAAACCTTCCTGCTCGAGATGGTACCGGACGAGATCGCGAATGTCGGCCTCGTCTTCGACGACCAGGATCTTCTTTTTGACGTCACTCATTGCAGGACGTCCGCGTTCCCTCCGTTTTTGGGCTGATGCCGGATCATCTTGCCGTCGACCATGAACACTACCATCTCGGCGATGTTGGTCGCGTGATCGGCAATGCGCTCGAGATGCCTCGACACGAAAAGGATGTGTGCCGCCCGCGTGATCGTTTTCGGATCTTCGACCATGAAGGCCAGCAGCTCGCGAAAGATTTGCTGTGCGAGCTTGTCGACGAATGCGTCCGCATCGAGCACTTCACGGGCGAGAGTCGTGTCCCTGCGAACCATCGCGTCGAGCGACTGGTGGACCATCCGCTCGGCCGCCTCGGCCATGCGTGGAATGTCGATGTAGGGCTTGAGAGCCGGCTCCTCGTTCAGAATCAGCGCGCGCTTGCTGATGTTGACCGCCTGATCCGCGATTCGCTCGATGTCGACCGTCACCTTGAGCGCGGTCGTGACGAAGCGAAGGTCGCCCGCCGCCGGCTGATGAAGCGCGACGAGGCGCAGACAGAGCTCGTCGATCTCGATGTCCAGACGGTCGATGTCGCTGTCTCCGGCGATGACCAGTCCCGCCTCGGTGGAATCGCGATCGACGAGGGAGCGGATCGCGCGAGAGATCTGGCGCTCGGCGAGTCCGCCCATGCGGAGGATCATCTCCTGCAAGCGCTGGAGCTCTTCTTCGTAGTGGGTATCGGTATGTTGCGGCATCAGTTTCCTCGGATCACCCGAAGCGTCCCGTGATGTAGTCTTCCGTCTCCTTCTTGTCCGGCGTCGTGAAGAGCTTGTCGGTCGACCCGACTTCGATGAGCTTGCCGAGGTACATGAAGGCGGTGACATCGGACACGCGCGCAGCCTGCTGCATGTTGTGCGTCACGATCACAATCGTGAAGCGGCCGCGAAGCTCGTGGATCAGCTGCTCGACCTTCGCCGTCGCGACCGGATCGAGCGCCGAGCATGGCTCGTCCATGAGGATGACCTCGGGCTCGACGGCGATTGCGCGCGCGATGCACAGGCGCTGCTGCTGGCCACCGGACAGCCCGAGCGCGCTGTCGGGGAGACGGTCCTTCACTTCCTCCCAGAGGGCGGCACCCCGTAAGCTTCGCTCCACGGTTTCGTCGACCACGGACTTCTTGTTTACACCGGCGATACGCAGACCGTAGGCCACGTTCTCGTAAATCGACTTCGGGAACGGATTGGACTTCTGAAAAACCATGCCGATCCGCCGCCGTAGTTGAACGACGTCAGTTCGCTTGTCGTAGATGTCGGTATCACCGACCAGCATCTGGCCGGTGATGCGAATGTCGTCGATCAGGTCGTTCATCCGATTGATACAGCGGAGGAGGGTCGACTTACCGCACCCGGAGGGGCCGATGAACGCCGTCACGCGGCCCTTCGGGATGTCGAGCGTGACGTTGACGAGCGCTTGCTTCGAGCCGTAGTAGAGGTTCAATTCGCGAACGCGAATCAACGTCTCGGCCGCGCGAGCGTCCGCAGTCGAAGCCCCAGACGTGGCCGGAAGCGGGCTCAACCCGGCCATGCGCCGCGCGGGTTCCACGGCTTCGTTGTTCTCGTCGTCCACTGCGATCTCCATAAACCCATTCCCGTTCGTTTCACAGGCCCGAGGTCGCGAGACGCTTCTTCAGTCGATTCCGCATCGTGATCGCGAACAAGTTGAGGGCGAGCACGAGCAGCAAGAGAAGAAGCGTCGTCATGAAAACCATCGGACGTGAGGCGTCGACGTTGGGCGACTGAAAGCCCACGTCATAGATGTGGAAGCCGAGGTGCATGAACTTGCGGTCGAAGTGGAGGAACGGCCAGCTGCCGTCGAGCGGCAGCGCAGGAGCCAGCTTGACGACACCCGTGAGCATGAGCGGCGCGACCTCGCCAGCGGCGCGCGCGACTGCCAGGATCAAGCCAGTCAGGATTGACGGCATCACCGCGGGGAAGACGACGCGCCACGTCGTCTCGAACTTCGTCGCGCCGAGCGCCAGCGACCCTTCGCGAATGCTGCGCGGGATCGCCGCCAAGCCTTCTTCGACCGCGACGATCACCACGGGCACGGTGAGCAGCGCGAGAGTGAGAGATGCCCAAAGAATGCCGCCGGTGCCGAAGGTCGGCGTGGGCAGCGCTTCGCGGAAGAACAGACGGTCGATCGAACCACCGATCAGATAGATGAAGAAGCCGACACCGAAGACGCCGTACACGATCGAAGGAACGCCGGCCAAGTTGTTGACGGCGATTCGCACGGCGCTCACGAAGGCGCCCTGCTTGGCGTATTCGCGCAGGTAGAAGGCAGCCAGAATTCCGAGCGGCGTGACGATGATGCTCATGATGACCACCATCAGGACCGTTCCGAAAATCGCCGGGAAAATGCCGCCTTCCGTGTTGGCCTCCCGTGGCTCGTCGGCGACGAACTCCCACAATTTCGCGGCATAGAAGCCTGCCTTGCCGAAGAAGCCCATCGTGTTCGGCTCGTACACACGAACGAGCTGGGCGAGCGCGATCTCCTTTTCCTGTCCATTCGCCGCGGCAAGCACGACCGTCGTCGTCGCCTGATTTCGGAGCTCGCCGAGGGAGGCGAGGAGCTTTTCGTACTCCGCATCGAGCGCCGCCTTGTCCGCGCGAAGCGCCTCGACTTCCTCGCCGTCCGTCACGCCACGAAGCTCGAGGCCGCGAAGCTCGAGCCGGATCGCCTCTTGCTGCGCGTTGACGTCGCCGACCTCACCCTTCTCGAGGTCTTCGATCTGCTCTTGCAGCTCGAACGCGCCCGGGAGAGCGCTTTTCAGCGCGGCGAGCGCGGCGGGACCTTCTCCCAGCGTCTCCGCTCCGTTCTTCACTGCTTTGACGTAGCCGTAGAAGTTGCCCCATTCCCGACGCTCGATGCCGGTCGCCTCGGCGGGCAAGGAGCGCGAACGGATCTGATCCTCGTCGAGCCAGATGAAATCGACGCCGTAGAAGTCGCGGTTTCCTTGCTTCACCTGGATGCGGTAACGAGCCGGCGTGCCGAGCTCCGCATCGGGATCGGGGATCACTTCGCGCATCGTCACTTCGCCGAGCGCCGCCGACCCGTCAGCGAGCTCGAAGCGCTCGACCGCTTTCGGCCAGAAGAAGCTGGCCGCGTTGACCACGATCAACGACACGAGGCCGACGACCATGATGATGCTCGCGGCGAGCGTGCCGCCGCTCAGCCAGACGAAAGGATCACCGCTCTTCCAAAAGCCGCTCATAGCACCCGGTACCGGTTCCGTAGCCGCAGCCTGACGAGCTCCGCAGCCGTGTTGACGACAAACGTCGTCAGGAAGAGAAGCAGGGCCGCCAGGAACAACACGCGGTAGAGGGTGCCCCCCTCCGGCGCCTCGGGGAGCTCCACGGCGATGTTCGCGGACAGCGCGCGGAGACCACTGAAGATCGAAGCTTCCATCACCGGCGTGTTGCCGGTCGCCATCAGCACGATCATCGTCTCGCCAACGGCGCGACCGAAGCCGATCATGACCGCCGAGAAGATGCCCGGGCTCGCCGTCGGCAGGATCACGCGGGTCGCGGTTTGCCAGGCCGTCGCACCGAGCGCGAGCGATCCGGCGCGGAGATGGTTCGGTACGCTCGTGAGTGAGTCCTCTGCGATCGTGAAGATGATCGGAATCACGGCGAAGCCCATCGCGAGCCCGACGACGAGGGAATTCCTCTGGTCATACGGCAGCCCGACGACGTCGACGAGCCAGCGGCGGTAGTCGCCGCCGAGCACCCCAGCCTCGACGACGTAGCCGAGCTGGATCGCGAGCCATCCACCGAAGAACACGAGCGGGATGAGAAGGAAGACCTCGGTCCCGGCGCGGATCTTCGTGCGCATGCCGCCCGGCATGAAGCGCCAGAAATACACGACCAAGAGGATGAGCCCCGCCTCGACGAACGGCAGCAAGAAGAGTCCCGGCACGATCCGCTCGACGGCCGGCGCGAGCCATAGCCCAGCGATGAATCCCAGCACGACGCTCGGGAGCGCCGCCATGATCTCCACCGTCGGCTTCACGTAGCTCTTGAGCGTGGGATGCATGAACTGCGACGCGTACAGCGCGCCGAAGAGGGCGAGCGGAATCGCGATGATCAACGCGTAGAACGTGCCCTTCAGCGTGCCGTAGACCAGCGGCGTCAGGGAGATCTTGGGCTCGAAGTCGTCCGTGCCGCCGGTCGACTGCCAAACGTACTCCGGCTTGTCGTAGCCTTCGTACCAGACCTTGCCGAAAAGGCTCCGAAGAGTCGTCTCGGGGTGCGGCGCGTAGAGCTCCCAGCTTTCGAGTGCCCCGTCGGCCGTCACGACGAGCGCACCGTTCGACTTCGGCGCCATGACGAGGTCGGAAACGCCGCTCGTCGCAGCATGGACGGAGAGCAGCGTTTCCCCCGTGGTGCCGAAGCGGAACTTGATCTCGCCGCCTCTGTCCGCAGAAAGAAAGCCCTTGTGGCGGAGCGACGGCGAGAATGCCGTGACGGCGCCGCTATGCGGCTCGAAGTCGTTCACGCGGGTGAGCCGCTCCCCGCCTTTGATCCGGAGAAGCTGCCACGAGCTCACGCCGCCCTGCTCGTCGCCTACGATCAGAGTCCGATCGCCGATCAAGAAGTTCATGGCGGTGATTCGGACGCCCTCGTGGATGGTCGTCGCCTCCGCGATCTTCGGCTTGTCGCCGCCTTTCAGCAGGACGCGTGTGATGCGGCCGTTCGAGTCGCCGACGAACACGTTGTCGCCGCGGAGATCCACGGCGAGGGTCGTGAACTCGCCTAGGCCGTCGAGCGAGAGCGTCTCTCGCCTCTGCTCGCGAATCGGCTCACCGACCAGCGGTGTCGTCTCCGTGATCGAAACGATCGCGAGCTCACGTTCCCCGAGCAGAGCGGCGACGACCGGCCCGCGCGGGGAGTCCGCGTACGCGACGGCACGGAGCGGTCGACCGGTGGGATCGACCACGATCGGGTCGTGGATGACGAGTTCGGGTTTGCTTTCGCGCACCCCACTCGCGAACTCGAAGGGGAACGTAATTTTGACGGGGACCGCGCGTCCGTCGGAGAAGCCGACGAGGAACGGCTCGTGCACGACGGAGGAAACTGCGGTCACGGTCGCCCCACCGAGCTCGCGTGCGGGCACGTCGATCAGTGCCCCGGTCTTCAGCGAATAGAATCGTGGACCCGTCGAGTCTACGAGGTAAGCGAACTCACGATACTCGTCCGTGCCGACCGCGAGGATCTCGGCTTCCTTCCCGATCGCGAAGGATCCGAAGCGCTCGAGCGTCGGTCGACGGAGCAGCGGGTAGACTTCCCAGAAGATGACGAAGAGGATCGCGATGATCGAACCGATGATCGCGATGCCGCCGCCCCGCACCACGATCGCCGCGACTCGATCGGCCAGCAGGCGCCGCGAAAGGCGGGCGCCTCTGAGAGAGGCCGGGGGCGCCGTGGGGAGAAGTCCCCACGGCGCCGTGCTGCTGGAAGGTTGATCGGCCACGTCAGGAAAGCTTTGCGAGCTCTTTCTCGAGCACCGATGCAGGCAGCGGGAAGTAGCCGTCCTTCACGACGGTCTCCTGTCCCTGCTTCGAGAGCACGAGCTTCAGGAATTCCTGGGTCATCGGATCCGCCGGCTTTCCGGGCGGCTTGTTGACGTACACGTAGAGGTAGCGGGCGATCGGATACTTGCCCGCGTACGAGTTCTCGGGCGTGGGTTCCGCACATTCGCCGCCGTCCTTCTCCGAGATCGGGAGCGCACGAACGCCAGGAGTCTGGTAGCCGATGCCGCTGTAACCGACGCCGAAACGATCGACCGTGACTCCCTGAACGACGGACGCCGAGCCCGGCTGCTCCTTCACGCCGTCTTTGAAGTCGCCGTTCTGGAGCGCGTGCTCCTTGAAGAACCCGTAGGTGCCGGACGCCGAGTTACGGCCGTAGAGGCTGATCGGACGGTCCTTCCAGTCTCCGGTGAGGCCGAGCTGGCCCCACGTCGTGATGTCGTCTCCTCCGCGCCGCTGGCTCTTGGAGAAGACACCGTCCGCCTGCCCGAGACTCAGGCACTTGATCGGATTGTCCTTGTTGACGAACACGGCAAGCGCGTCGACGGCGACCTTGATGTCCGTCGGCTTGTAGCCGAACTTCTTCTCGAACTCGTCGATCTCGGTGCCCTTCATGGCGCGCGACATTGGCCCGAGCTGGGCCGTGCCGGCGATCAGCGCGGGCGGAGCGGTGCTCGATCCCTTGCCTTCGATCTGCACCTTCACGTTCGGGTAGAACTTCTTGAAGCTCTCGCTCCAGAGCGTCATCAAGTTGTTCAACGTGTCCGAGCCGATGCTCGAGACGTTGCCCGAGATGCCGCTCACCGCGGCGTAGGGCTTGATCGAGGCCTCGACGCTCACGGTCTGGGCACGGGCCGTGAGGCCCGCGCCGAGCGCGAGAACGGTCGCGGTCGCGATGGAAATGGTCCGCCGGTTCATCGTTACCTCCTTAGAACTTGGCGATGACGTCGACCTGCCAGCGCTTTTCCATGTCGGAGCTCCGGCCGTCGATGTCGTTGATCGGCTCGACGAGCCAGGCCGTCGAGACGAACGAGATGTTCTTCAAGAACACGTAAGTGACCTGCAGGATGTGGCCCTCGGTGTTCGTACCGCCGTCACGCCCGAAGTCGCTGTCCGAGAACATCGAGAGGACGGCATCCGTCTCGAGCTTCTGGTAGGCGTAGGTGAAGTTGAAGTCGCCCGGGTCCTTGTTGTTGCCGATGCCGGCGCCGAACTGGAAGCCCGCGTCGTCGTCATCCGCCTCGGTGTTGACGACGTAGTCGCCGAACACCTTGAGCGGCCAGGCTGGCATGCCCGTCGCAATGACGACGTCGCCGTTCACCTGCAGCACGTTGAAGTCGGAAGCGTAGCCGACGATCTGGATCGGATCGCCCGTCTCCTCGTCGACCGGGAGCGCGGACAGGCGCCGTCCGCCGCGAACCGAGCCGTCCTTGAAGATGACGTTGTTGCTGATCGAGAGTGCGGTGTTCGTGTTGAACGCGCGCGCCGCGCGACCCTCGTGGTGATAGAGGTAGTCCGCGACGCCGAAGTTCGCGAACACACCCGAGGCGAGGTTCAGGTTCGTGAGGCCCTGGAACGCGAAGATCGCGCCTTCCGTGCGGCTACTCGACTCCTCGAAGACCCACTGGCCGAAGTTGATGCCGAGGCCGCGGAGCACGCCATCGCTCGCCTGTACGAGCTGGAGGTTCTCGAAGAAGCCCTCCGGCGTCAGGTCGCCGTCGAACTGCATGCGCGTCGACTGATAGAAGGGCATGTCGAACTTGCCGCCCATCAGCGTGAAGTACGGGCGGTCGAGGCCGAGCGACCCTGCCGGCGCGAGCTTGATATACGCGTTCGTGATGTCGAATTCCTTGAACGTGAACTCGTCGTCGAAGGTGATGTTGTTGGAAATCGGATCGCCGTCCGGACCGCTGGCGATGCGGAAGCCGAGCTCCGTCTCGTCGTTCACCTTGACTTTCGCACCGACGCGAAGCCGGAAGCGCTCGCGCACGCGGGTCGGGGTGTCCTTCAGGAAAAAGCTCTCGGCTCGGACGCGGACGTCACCCGAGAGCGTGACCTTCGAAACCCAATCGGGCAGCACCGGAGCTCCTCCGCCGCTCGACGCTTCCTTCGCGGCCTGGGCTTCGATCTTCTCCCCCTTGTCGATCACGCCCTTGTCCTCGAGGATCGACTCGAGGTCGCGCGCCGAGGCGCTCCCGGCGAGTGCCGCCACGAAGGCGGCGACCCACGCTGCTCTCTTCATGTCCCCCATCTCCTTTTTCCCTCTCTTGAGCTCACCATCGTCGCCGATCGCGCCGTCGGGTGAGCATCGGTGGCTTTTGGAAGTCGCCGCAGTGTGGCCAGCCGCGTGTTACGAACGCGGCAGGCGATTGTGAACGTTCCGTGAATGCTCGAATCCCGACTACGGAATCCGATCATCCCCTCCCGGGGAGCGGGGGGACCCGCGCTGCAGGTCCCCCCGCAGGGAGAGAGATCGAACGAGATCTGCTCCGTCCGACTCGTACGTCGCGGTCTTAGACCGCGAGTGTTACGCGCCGGTGACGGCCGCGCGAAGACTCACGGCGTCGCCGGTTGCCTCGCGAAGATCTCGTCGAGCACCCGACCTCGGAGACGAGCGTCGATCTCGGTTCCCTGCGCGTCACGCGGCGGACCCAGCCCGAGCACCTTCCGGATCGTCATCCCGACGTCCGGGCTTTCGGCCTGCCGCTCCTTCTCCACCCTCCGCTCGGCGAGCCCCGCCCAGCCACCGCTCCAGAAGAGCGGGATCGACCGCTCGTGCGGTCCGCCATGATTGCCGCGCACGACTCGCGCGCCCGGCGGATCGTCGAACTGGTGCCCCTGTCGAGCCACGAGCACGAGCTCTCCGGCTCGCGGATGCGCCAGGCGCCAATCGGGATGTTTGACTTCAAGCGTGTGGGCTTCGCCGCCATCGGCGGCGTTCGGCACGCGATACAGCGCTTCCGCGATCTCCGGCTGCGCGAGCGCGAGCGCGCGAATTCGGCGGAGCCGCTCCTGCGATTCCGCCGGAACGGCGCCCGCGGGACCGAGCGCTTTCAGGTAGACGAACGCCATTGCGCCGTTCCCGACGACCGCGGCGTCGCCGATCCCCTCTCGACGAAGCTCGCGCGCGAACGAGAGCGTGCGATGCGGAGCCGCCTCGTCGGGCACGACGGCGCTGAAGCCGTGGTCGGCGGTGACGACGAGGACGGTGTCGGACCAGCGGTCCGTATCCCGCAGAAAGCTCACCAACCGGCCGAGCTGGCGATCGGCCTCGAGGACACTCTTCTTCGCTTGCACGCTGTCGGGCCCGAAGATGTGCGAGGTGCGATCGACGTCGCCGAGATTGACGGCGACGAGCTCCGGCGCGTGCGCGACGATCGCGAGCAACACCTCGTCCATCGTTCGCTCGTCGGACGCGAGCCCGGTGCGGAGATCCGGGAACTCACGGTCCGCGACCAGATCTCCCCATGCGCGGATCGCCGGCGACGATTCCGCCGGGCCGAACAGCGAGACGAGCTTCCACTTGCCGAAGACGACCGCACTCCGCCTTCCCTCGCCCGACCGCGCGAGCTCTTCGAACAGCGGCGTGACGGCGACCGCATCGCGATTCTCGAGCCGTTTCCGCCTCGCCGTCCCCTCTCGGTCCCAGATGAAGTTGCCGACGATCCCGTGAGCCGCCGGGAACACGCCCGTGAACAAAGCGGCATGATTCGCGTTCGTCACGGTCGGCAACACCGCGCGAGCCTCCGAGTAGAAGACACCGCGCGCGTCGCGAGGCTCGGGGCCATGCGCGAGCTTCCACAGCATCGGCGTGAGCGCCTCGGAGACGGTCCGCGCATCCAGCCCGTCGACGACGATCAAGACGACGCGCGGGGCCTCGGCGGCACCCACCGCCGCGGACCAGAGGACGACGATCGAGACGATCAGTCGGGTAAGCGCTCGCCGGCTTCGCGCCATCGTACGCGCCGATGGCACGGAGGAGCCCCGCGGATCAAGCCAGGGGAGCAGGCTCGCTAGAAGCGGATCTGCGGGAAGAGCAGCCCGAGCCGCTCTTCGGAGCCCGCCCGCCGTTGCTCGACCATGAGGGGCAAGCTCGCGGCATCGGCGCGCCAGTAGAGCGCGAGCGTTCCCTCGGCGTCTTCCAGACGGATGCGCTCGAGACGTCGATACCCGAGGCCGCCGAGGAGCCGATCGAGCTGTTCGCCCGCCGACGCCAGCCGCGAGCCACTCAGCTCGATTCGCAGCCACGTGAACGTCGGCCGGAGCCATCGCTCGACGTCGCCGAGCTCCGAGCTCTCGCCGAGATGAAGCCGTGTCGCGCCGGAGTCGGCCAGAAGGGACTGCAGGATCCGGCCGATCTCGCGATCCGCGAGAATGCGCTCGGGAAGCGCATCGTCGAACACTACCTGCGCGGGCGGCGCGAGCGGACGGCCTGCCGGCGTCGAATCGCCGCGTCGGCCGAGAACCCGATTCAGGACCTCTCCGAGCGGAGGCGACAGCACGGCTTCCTGCATGGGAGCGCTCCTCAATGAGTGCGAACGGCTCCGTCCTCGAACAGCAGGCCTCGGACGAGCCCCGCGAGCTCGCTGCGCACGGTGTCGAGGCAGGCACGCCCCATTGCCGTCAGCTCGTAGTACTTGCGCTCTCGCCCGCGAACGATCCGCGACCGCCGGCGGACGAGCTTCTCGCGTTCGAGCGAATGCAGCAGCGGGTACAGGCTGCCGGGGCTGATCTCGTACCCGTGTTGGCGGAAGAGCTTGGCGAGGGCGCCGCCGTAAACGGGCTCACGAGCGGCTTGTTGCAAGACGAAGAGCTGCAGCATGCCGTGGAAGAAGGATTCGTAGATCCGCCGTTGCGGCACCACGCGTTGCCGGCGGTTCGCCATTTCGAGGGGGGGAGCTGCGACAGAAGCGTTCATGAACGCGGCCTTAGAGAGCCGGCGTTGCCGTCGAATCAACCACGAATGAATCTTTCGTGACGGCTCCGCGTCGCTCACGCGGCGACGGCCCCATCGAACCAGAGCGCAAGCCGGCGGATCCAGCTGGAATGACGGCGCCCGCAGATGGGGCATTCACCGTCGGCGAAGAGCCAGTCCCAGGCGCGACGTTCGGACCCGTGAGATCGTTTCTTCATCTCGTGCCTCCCTTCTAAGCTCCTCATTCGACGAGGAGATCCTCGAGACCGCGGACGACCGAGACGCCGGCCAGCAGCACGGCGACTCCGACGATCAACAGCAAGGTTTTCATGGCGCCATGCTGCGCCTCGCGGTTGACCTGGTCGCGTCGGCGAGGTGAATCTTCCGTGACGCTGATCTATAACGGCGCGATGGAGCAGGATCCGGGCGCGCGTCCCCTGCTCGAGCTCGTCGAGCGACGGCTCTCGATCGTGCAGAAGCTGGTACCTGCCGTACTGGTCGGCGAGCAGCCGGACGACGTTCACGACCTCCGAGTCGCCACCCGGCGGCTTCAGCAGTGTCTGACGGCTTCGTTCCCGGAGCCGCGCCCGGAGGCCCTGCGCGCGGTCCGGCGGCGACTCCGCAAGCTCCGCCGTGCGCTCGGAGAGTGGCGGAACGACGACGTCATCCTCGACACGGTCGCGCGTAGAGCCCGGCGAGCGCGCAGCGAGCCGCGCCGGCGCCTCCTCGGCTTGCTGTCGGCGGATCTCGCCGAGCGGCGCCGGCGCGAGATCCGGCGCGCGCGGCGCGCCATTCTACGCCTCGACCTCGGCACGCTCGGCGACGACGTCGCGGCGCTGCTCCGCGAGCTGCCGGCGAACGGCTCGACGCCCCGCTCGCGCCTCGAAGGCGCGCTGCAAGAGGGATGGCGACAATGGCACGACGCGCTCGAGCTCGCCGCGAAGACGCGCTCGATCGAGGACGTGCACGCGCTCCGCATCGCCGGGAAGCGCCTCCGATACCGCATGGAGCTCATGAACGAGCTCGGCGGCACGGAGTGGAAGCCGGTTCTCGCTTGGCTGAAGAGCCTCCAGGAGCGGCTCGGCGACTGGCACGACCGACAGGTCCTCTACGCGGCGACGGCGCGGGCGCTCTCGCGTCCCGAGGTGTTCCTCGAGTCGTCGAACGCGGTCCGAGCCGCGCTCGTCGAAATGAAATCCGAACGCCGTCGCGACGAGACGGACCTTCAGGCGTTCTTCGACAACGCCGCGGAGCCGCCGACGCCGCTCGCGCTGGACGCGGCGGCGAAGTGACGGGCGTCGCCACCGCGGTCCGGATCCGCTATCTAGGTCTCGGCTTCCGTTCATGAAGATCGCCGCGATCGACATCGGCTCGAACTCGATCCACATGGTGATCGCGGAGGTCCGCGACGGTCACTTCGAGATCCTCGATCGCGCCAAGGAGATGGTCGGCCTCGCGCGGGGCACGCTGAGCTCCGGACGCTTCTCGGACGAAACGCTCGAAGCCGGCTTCCAGACCCTCGCCACGTTCAAGCGGTTGGCGGAGAAGCAAGGCGCCGACCCGATCCTCGCAGTCGCAACGAGCGCCGTCCGCGAGGCCGAGAACGGCGGCGATCTCGCGCTCCGCGCCTGGGAAGAGCTCGGGCTCCAGATCGACGTCATCACCGGTTTGGAAGAAGCGCGGCTCATCTTTCTCGCCGCGCAGTATTCCATCGACTTTCGCAACGAGCGCCCGCTCGTCGTCGACATCGGCGGCGGCAGCGTCGAGGTGATCTTCGGTCACGAGAGCCAGATTCGCTGGCAAGAGAGCTTGAAGCTCGGAGTCGTTCGTCTGACGGAGAGGTTCCTGCGCTCGGACCCACCGAAGAAGCGGGAGATCCAATCGCTCGAAACGTTCGTGCACCGCTCGCTCGAGGAGCTTTTCGCGCGGACGCAGCGCGAGCAGCCGACGATGATGGTCGGCACGTCGGGCACGCTGCTCAACCTCGTGACCATGGCGCACGCGGCTCGTGACGGAAAGGTTCCCGAGACGATCCACAACCGGACGATCACGCCGCGCGACGTCGAGCGGCTGCGCAAGACGATCCTCGAGTGCGACGCGGAGAAGCGCGCCCGGATTCCCGGCCTCGATCGGAAGCGCGCCGATCTCGCGCCGGCCGGCGTGATCCTCGCGCAGCAGCTCCTCGAGGGATTCGCCGTGCCGGAGCTGCGCGCCTGTGAGTGGGCGCTGCGCGAAGGCATTCTCCTCGATTTCATCGCTCGCCATCGCGCCGACGTCGAAGCGGCGGAGCGCGTGCCCGACATCCGCCGCCGCAGCGTGCTGCGTCTCGCCGAACGGTTCCAGAGCGACGGCGCCCATGGGGAAAAGGTGTCCGAGCTCGCGCTCGCGCTCTTCGACGGGACGCGCACGCTCCACCGCCTCGAGGCCGCGGATCGTGAGCTCCTGGACTATGCCGCGCGTCTCCACGACATCGGCCTCTCGATCAGCCACTCGAAGCACCATCGCCACTCGCAGTATCTGATCACGAACGGCGAGCTTCGCGGCTTCACTCCCGAAGAGGTGCAGGCGATCGCCGCGATCGCTCGCTACCACAAGGGCGCGCCGCCGAAGTCCGGCAAGGACGAGCTGGCGGAGCTCCCGGCGAAGGTCCAGGACCGGGTGATCCCGCTGGCGGCAATCCTACGCGTCGCCGACAGCCTCGACCGGACCCACCATGGGATCGTGCGCGGCTTGCGCGTGAACCGCCGGAACGGCCGACTCGAGATTCGTATCGACACGGGCGGCCGGGACGCGGAGCTCGAGATCTGGGGAGCGCGCCGCAAGAGCGAGCTCTGGGAGCGTTGGTTCGACGTCGGCCTCGATTTCCGCGTGACCGAGCGGCGCAGCCGGGCGGCGAAACCTCAGCGATCGAGGCCCGCCCAGCGCAAGGCGCGCTCGAGCTTGGACAAACGCATCGGCTCGAGCGGGTAGTCGCGCCGCAACTCTTCGATGAGCTGGGGGATCTCGGCTTCGTCGCCGTCCCGCAGCTCGATCTCGACTTCGTAGCTCGGCGGGCTCGCGGTCGCGGTTTCGCTCCCGCGCGGCGGCCGTCGGAAGGAGACCTCGTCGAGATCGATCTCGACGACGAGCGTGCCGCCGGCGTCGCGGAGCTCGAGCGGGCGCCGCCGGACGAGCGTCGTCACGAGCGGTCGAAGCGGGCCGTCCAGCGCGATTCCGCCGAGCTCCGCGAGGAGCGCCGCGTTCCCGTTCCACGGGAGCTCCGGATAGGCCGGGAGCGGGATCGTCCATTCCGGGCGCCGCGCGACGTCGCCGACCCGGTCGCCCGGCCGCTTGACCGTCAGCTCCACGCCGTCCGGACCACGGCGGAGGCGAACGGCGACCCGAGCGGCGCGAAGCGCGCGTGCGGCGGTGTCGAGATACGTCGTTTCGAGAGGCTGCAGCGGGCGCGCTTCCACGCGGAAGCCCCCGATCGCCTCGCGCGCCGCAATCGAGTCGAGGACGTCACGCGACGGCGCGCCGAGCTTGGCTTCCACCTCCATCGCTGAAATAGATTCCCGGAGGTCGCCGTTCATGTCCAGGGTCTTCCTCGTTCGACACGCAATCGCCGAAGACAAAGCGCCATCCCGGAAAGACGGAGATCGCGCGCTCACCGACGAGGGGCGCGAAAAGATGCAGCAGGCTTGCCTCGGTCTTCGCGCGATGGACGTCCGGCTCGATCTCGTCCTCTCGAGCCCGCTTCGCCGCGCGCGCGAGACGGCCGAGATCGTCGCCGCGACGCTCGGCAAGGTGTCGATCGAGATCGTGCCGGAGCTCTCGAGCGGCGAGGATCAACGCCAGGTTCTCCGCGCGCTTCGCGCCTTCGATCGCTTCGAATCGCTTGCCGCGGTTGGGCATCAGCCCGATCTCGGCAGCCTCGCCTCGCTCCTCCTGACGGGAGACCTCGAGCTCGCATGGCTGCCGTTCAAGAAGGGCGCCGTCGCCTGCTTCGAGGCCGACCTCGACACGACGCAGCCCCGCGGCCGCCTCGAATGGTTCTTGCAGCCGAGCTGGCTGCGCGCGCTCGGCAAGTCCTGAGAGCGCCCTAGAAGTTGATCGACTCGCCCGCCGCGGCGAGCGCCGACTCCATCAACGCCTCGGCGAGCGTCGGGTGCGCGTGCACGGTGCCGCCGATCTCGGCGATCGTCGTCTCGAGCGTCATGCCGAGCCCGACCTCGGCGATCAGCTCCGTCGCACCACGGCCGATGATCCCGGCACCGACGACCTCGCCGTAGCGGCGATCGACGACGAGCTTGACGAACCCCTCCGTCGCTCCGACCGCGACCGCTTTGCCGAGCGCTCGGAAGGGGAAGCGGCCGATGTCGACCTCGAGCCCCTTCTCCTTCGCGTCCGCTTCCGAGAGCCCGACCCACGCGACCTCGGGTTGGCAATAGATGCAGGCGGGGATGCGCTCGAGATCGACCGGACGCTCGCGCCGGCCGGCGAGGATCTCGACGCACGCGACTCCTTCAGCCGACGCCTTGTGGGCGAGAAGCGGCCCACCGACGAGATCGCCGATCGCGAGCACTCCCTCCGCGCTCGTGCGGTACGCCTCGTCGACGACGACGAAGCCGCGCTCCGTGCGCACGCCGGCTTCCTCGAGACCGAGGCCGGCGGAGAGCGGACGGCGCCCGACCGCGACGAGCACCTTCTCTACCGTGAGCACGCTCGACTCTTCGCCGGTGCGGAGCGAGAGCGTCACACCTTCCGCGCTCCGGCGGCCCGACTCGTATCGCGTCCCCGTCAGGATCTTCATCTTCCGTTTCCGGAAGATGCCCTGGAGCTCGTCTGCGATCTCGCGATCGGCTCCGGGCAGGAGCTGATCCATCATCTCGACGACGGTCACCTCGGCGCCGAACGCGTTGTAGACGTAGGCGAACTCGAGGCCGACCGCGCCGCCGCCGATGATCGCGATCGACTTCGGGAATCCGCGGTCGGCGAGGATCTCGCGGCTCGAGAAGATCGACTGCCCGTCGGGCTCGAGGCCCGGCAGCTCCGCCTCTGTACTGCCGGTCGCGAGAAGAACGTGCTTCCCGCGGATCGTCTCGGCTCCCTTCCCTTCGGCCTCGACGACGACGTGGCCGCGCTCCGCCGTCAGCCGCCCGTTCCCCGCGACGAGCGTGATCTTGTGCTTTCGGAACAGGAACTCGACGCCCTTCGCCAACCGATCGGCGGCCTTGCGGCTCGCCCCGATCACGCGGCCGTAGTCGAACGAGAGATTCGGCGCGAGGATCCCGTGCGCCTCGCCGTGTCGAACCGCCTCGTAGAGCTCCGCCGAATGGAGAATCGCCTTCGACGGGATGCATCCCCAGTTGAGGCACACGCCCCCGGCGCGCTCGCGCTCGACGACGGCGACGGTCATGCCGAGCTGCGCGGCGCGAATCGCCGCGACGTAACCGCCCGGACCCGCACCAATGACGACGAGATCGAACTCCTTCATCAACGACGGGGTATAGCCCGAGACGCCATGCGGTCCCAGGTCCCCTCGCCGATTCCGGCGCGACGGAGCCCTTCCTTCTGCAGCTTGCCGGTCGCGGTCTTCGGGAGCTCGTCGACGACGGCGACGAAGCGCGGCACCGCGAATTTCGGCATGCGCGGCTCGCAGAACTTCACGAGCTCTTCAAATGGCAGCGTCGCGCCAGGGCGGAGCACGATGCACGCCTTCACCTCGTCCTCGCGCCCGCCGTCGTCCGCCTTCACGGCGAAGACGACGCTCTCCGCGATCGCGGGATGTCCGTTCAACACCTGCTCGACCTCGAACGAAGAGATGTTCTCACCGCGGCGCCGGATGCAGTCCTTGATGCGATCCACGAAATGGAGCCGCCCCTCATCGTCGAGGCGGCCGGCGTCGCCGGTGTGGAACCAGAGGTTCCGCCACGCCTCGATCGTCTTCTCCTGCATGCGGAAATAGCCGGCCATGAAGCCGAACGGGTGCTTCGGCCGGACGACGATCTCGCCGACTCCGTTCACCGGGCGGAATTCGTCGGTTTCGGGATCGACGATCTTCACCTCGAACCACTCGTCGAGAATTGCCCCGGCGCAGCCCGGCTCGAGCGCGTCGCCTTCGCGCGAGTACGCGACGATGTTGATCTCGGTCATGCCGAAACCCTGGAAGAGCTTCACGCCGAATCGCTCCTCGAAGGCGGAGCCCCATTCCGCGGCGATCGGTACGGCCATCATCTTTCGCAGGCGGTGGTCCCGATCGTGCGGCGTCGCCGGCTGGCGAAAGATGAACTCGGGCATCACACCGAGACCGTTCGTGACCGTCGCACCGGTCGTCCGCACGTCTTCGAGCCACGCGGTGGCGCTGAAACGGCGGACCGTGAACGTCGGGGTGCCCGCCCAAAGACTGCCGATCGTCTGCATAAAGAGGCCGTTCGCATGAAAGAGCGGCATGCAGACGTAGTAGAGGTCGTCCTCGCGGAGCCCGAGCGTCTTCGCCGCGGTGTAGCCCATGAGCGTGCAATGGGCTTGCGGCATCAGCACGCCCTTCGACGGGCCGGTCGTCCCCGACGTGTACATCACGGTCGACACGTCGCTCGGGCGAACGTCGACGGCGGGCGGCGAAGCGGAGCGATTCATCGCGTCCGAGAAGCGCAGCACCTTCTTGCCCGCGAACGCTTCCGGCATCGCAGCCGGCGGCTCGGGCACGACGAGCACGGTCTCGACCTCGTCCGGTAGCTTGACGCCCTCGAACGAGCGCAAGAGCTCCGCAGTGACGACGACGACGCGCGGCGCGCTGTTCCGCAGCTGATGCTCGAGGAACGCGCCCCGGAGCTCGGTATTGATCGGCACGAAGATCGCGCCGAGCTTGTTCGCGGCGAAGAGCGAGAGGAGCAGCTCGGGCTCGTTGAAGATCAGCGCGAATACGCGATCGCCCGCGGTGACGCCCATCGCGGCGAACCCAGCCGCGAGCGCGTCGCTGTCGCGATCGAGGCCGGCGAACGTCAGCGTCGCGCCTTCCTTGAACGTCGTGAACGTACGTTCGCCCTGACGACGCGCCTGCTCGCGCAGGAGGTCGACGAGCGTCCAGCGTTCCTTCGGAAGATCGATCATGAGCTCATCCATTCGCGGAGCCGGCGTCCCGCGGCGACCGTCGCCGCGGCGTCGACGCCCGCAGGCGCGATTCCGTAGAGGCAGAAGAGCGGCGGCGCTTTGCCGCCGAGCCCCCCGCCGGTCCATACGTCCTGCTCGAGACCGCCGCCGATCTCTTCCCCGCGATTCCACGCGGGCTCGAGCTCGGCGAGCTTCGCTCCCGCGACCAGCCGAAGGTCCGTTTCGGGCGGCAGCGCGTCGCCGAGCGTGGGCATCTCGACTGCGCGGCGCCAGCCGTACATGCCGGCGTTCCGCAAGACCGGCGTCACGGCGCGTGCGACTTCGGGGGTCGGTGCGCCGCTCAAGGCGACGACCGCGAAGCTCAGTCCGGCCGAACGGAGAGGCTGGAGGAACGACGCGACCTGAAGGCCGGCCTTGATCGCGCCGCGCTCGCTCGTATCGCCGAGCTCCGCGGCGACGATCCGAGGATCGGGCAGCACGAAGCCGAACACACAGGGAGCTCGCAGCGCCGACGCGATCGCCGGCACGAGCTCGCCGAGGAGCTCGGTCCAGCCGCCGCTCCGTCCGAGGAGCGCTTTCCAGGTCGCTTCCGGGCCCGCGGCGCGAATCGCGTCGAGATCGAGCGCGAGATGGGTGAGCGGGAACACGCCCCCGAGCTCGGCGATCGCGCGCCGCACCTCCGGCGGCTGCGACCAGATCGCCGCGCCGAGCCCGCCGACTCCCTCCACGGCGCGCTCGCCGCGGAGCCAGACGCTCCTTCCCGAGAGCGCCACGTCACTCCGGCAGCGCGATGCCGGCCTTGCGGAGCTTGTCCTCGAGCTCGGCGATCCGCACCTCGCGCGGGTCCGTCATCATGATGCCGGGATACTCGCCGCGCTTTGCGGTTACGTTCGGGTTGCCGATGTAGATCGTTTCGCGATCGGCCCACTGCCCGTAGTACGGCAGGCCTTCCGGCGGCGTCGGCTTCACCCAACCCTTGACGAACTCGTCGAACGGCTTACCGCGGCTCTTGCGCGCCTCCCTCTCCTGATCGCGTAGGCGCTTCGTCGCATCGAGGTCAGGGAGGAACGTGCGCTCGTCGTACGCGATGAAGTAGATCTCCTTCGCCGTCCGCGGCGAGATCAGGTTCTCTCGGAGATCGCGCATCACCGCCTCGGGCTCACGCTCGAGCGCATCGCCGTACCCGCCGCCGGTGCCCTGCGAGATCATGTAGAGCTCGCCCTGCTTCGCGATCTCGAACTGCATGCCCATGTGGTGCGTTGAGTACTTCCCGCCCGGAAACGGCCGCTCGTTCATGATCGCCGGGATCGTCCACTTCGCCTCGGGCAGCTCCGCGAGCATCTTGAAGGCGTCGATGCCCTTCACCTTGCAGAGCGGATACGACGGCGCGCCGTAGCCGCCGAAGAGCCCGAAGGTCGTCGGGAACTTCGAGCCCACGCAGGTCGTCATGAAGCCGAACATGTCCGAGCGCCGCACGGTGCCGATCACCTGATAGCCGCTGCCGCCGCGGAACTTGCCGAAGCCTTGGTTGTCGCACAGCAGCCGGTGCGGAACGATTTTGACGATCGGCGTCTCCTCCTCGATGATCTCCTGCTCGCCGAGGTCCGTCATCGCCGCGAAGATCGGCGCGATCGAGTGCTCGCCGTCGCAGTCCTCGCGAGCACCGCCGCTCATGCCGTTCAGGTCGGCGCAGAGGTTGCCGACCGTCTCGCCGTACTGATTGACCCCGCCGTAAATGAACGTCGTGATCATGTTGTACCAGGGCGCGAGGATCTTCGTGTACCGCACCTGGTTGGCGTAGAGGAACTTCGGTACCGCCATCTGGAGCGCGGTGAACCCGGGGAAGAACGTCATCATGCTCTGGGCGTTCGGCGCTTCGGGCGTCGAATCGAGCGCCGACCCGTAGTCGCTGACGAGGCGCATCGGCGCGAAGACCGCCTGGTTGCGCGGCAGGTCCGGCCAGACGAACGTCAGGAACACCTGCGCGAGCATGCCCTTCAGCGCGTGGAGCTGCGTATTGATCGCTCGGTTCACGAACTGCGGGCTCGTGCCGCGGAAATCGAGAATCAGCTCGTCGCCCTTCTTCGTCACGTCCAGGCCAATCTTGATCAGGCAGTTCTCGCGAAGCGTGCCGTCGGCCCATGCCACCGAGCGGACCGTGCCGTTCGGCCACGCCGTCAGGCGGCGCCGCACCTCGGCTTCGGTATCCTCGAGCGTCCAGCGAAGCGTGGAGACGATCGCGTCCCAGCCGTACTCTTTGGCGATCTCGTCGACCCGTTCCTTCATCTTGATGACGGCGGAGAGACGGATCTTCATGTCCTGGATCTGCAGCATCGGATCGCGGACGGAGTTCTGCAGCCAGGTGACGATGTCGCGCCGGTATTGGTAGTTCTCACCGACCTTCACGGGCGGCATTCGAATGCCTTCCATGTAGGGCGACTCCGCCGCGGACGGCATGCCGCCCGGCTCGACCGAGCCGTTCTCCCCTTCGTGGACGATGACGATCACCCAGAGGGCGAGATTTCCCTGATCGTCGAAGACCGGCAGGATCGTGTTCTGGTCGGGCGTGTGGATGTTGCCGTAGCGGGGGTCCGTCGAGGTGAAGATGTCACCGGGGCGAATGCCGACCGTTGGCTCGTCCTTCCAGTACTTGAGGATGTAGCGGAGCATCGGCTGACAGACGACGGAGAAGAGGAGCACGCCGCCGGTCGACGCCGCGGCGAGATCTCCCGAGGCCGTGAAGATGCCGGCGATCAGGTCTCCCCACTTTGCGCCGGGGGCGGCGCCCGTCTGCTCGAGCTGGTCGAACGCTTCTTCCGCAACGACGTCGAGCTTCGAGCGGATCAGCGAGATCTGGTGCGGATCTCGGTGCTGGTCCATCACGCGATTCTCACGCCCGTCGCGGGGCGCGAGCTCGTGGTCCTTGAGGATCTCGCGGTCCGGTCCGAGAAAGACGACGGTGTCCTCGAGGAACTTCTCGAGGCGGGTCTTGGAAGAGTGATCGTGGGCCATGCGAATCCTCCGGGCTATTTGCCCGAGCGAGCGGTCATGCGAACCTCGCCAGCGGAGCCGAGCCGGAACTCCCAGCCGGGCTCGACCACGAACGTCGTGTGGGGCGCTTCGACGATCGCGGGGCCGTCCACCGTGGCGCCGGGCTGCAGATTCCGCCAGCGGTAGATCGCCGTTTCGACTGGGTTCTCTTCCGTCCAGAAGTGACAGGTGCGAGTCGACGACGGCGAGGGACGGTTTTGCGCGGCGCCGTCCTGGCCCCGCAGCGAGATCTTTTCCGCCGGCACCCATGCGAGGACGCGGACCGCGATGATCTTCACGCCCGCTTCGGGCGCCGCGGCGCGCTCGCCGAACCGTTTCGCATAGGTAGCCGCGAACACCTCGATGGTCGACAGCACGTCGTCGAGGTCCTTCAATCGCGGCACCGGCGACTTCACGGAGAGCTGCACGAGCTGATTGCCGTACCGCATGTCGAACTCGACCTGATGCTCGACCTCGCTCGCCGCGAACCCCTGACGGACGAGGTCTTCTCGACCGGCGAGCTGGAGCTCGTCGATCATGCCGTTCACCCGTTCGAGATCGAGGGTCAGCTCCCGCGTGAGCGGATTGTAAACGACGAGGTACGCGGAGCGCTCGTGGATGTGGAGCTGGCCGAGGTTGCCCGCTCCGAAGGCCGAGAAGACCGAAGCGAACGGCGGCACCATCACGCTCTTCGCCTCGAGCGCACGCGCGTAGCCGCAGCAGTGCACCGGCCCTCCTCCGCCGTAGCAGAGGAGGGTCACGCTCTTGGGATCGAATCCCCGCGTGGCGACTTCTTTGAAGATCGCGTCCGCCATGTTGGCGTCGACCTTCCGCTTGATGAGCTTCGCCGCCTCGACGACGGAGATGCCGAGCGGCTCCGCAACATGCTCCTCGATCGCGAGCTCGGCGAGCGTGGGGTCGAGCGGAATCGAGCCGTCCGCGTAGTAGTTCGGATCGAGATAACCGAGCACGAGGTCCGCGTCGGAGACCGTCGGTTGCGACCCGCCGCGTCCGTAGCACGCCGGTCCGGGATCCGAGCCGGCGGAGTCGGGCCCGACCTCGACCGTGCGCCACAAGCGGTCAAAGCGCGCGATCGAGCCGCCGCCCGCGCCGAGCGTCCGGAGGTAGACCATCGGTGTCGAGACCAACCAGCGATCGACGATCGGATTGAAGTCGTAGATCCAGGTCCCGTCCTTCTCGATGATGCCGATGTCGAACGACGTCCCGCCCATGTCGGTCGCAACGAGCAGCGGGATGTCGTACTCCTGCGTCAGGTGCTGTGACGCCGCGAGCCCGGCGACCGGTCCCGAGTGGATCGTCTGCAGCGCGTGCGTCGACTCGAGCGACGCCATGCCGCCCGTGTTGTGAATCAGGAGGACCGGCTTCTTGTAGCCCCGCTCGCGAAGACCGTCCTCGAGAGTGCCGAGCGAATAGAACATGTGCTCGTGGAGGAAGCCGCAGATGATCGCCGCCATCGTCCGCGCGTACTCGGACTTCCGGCGCGAGATGCGGTGGGAAAGGATCACCGGGTACGAGCCGAAGAGGCTCGACGGGTATTCGTCGCGGATGATCTCCTCGATCTGATCCTCGTGGGACGGGTTCACCACCGAGTTCACGAGCGAGACGACGAACGCCTCCGCGCCCTGATCGACGAGCCGCCGGATCTTCACGCGAACGTCTTCGACGTCGAGCCGGAGCAGGACTTCACCCTTGAAGTCGACGCGCTCCTGAATGCCGGCGATCAGCGCGTGCGGCACGAGCGGCTCCGGACGAACGGCCCGCGGCAAATCGACCTGAAGGTGCCGCGGCAGCCCATCACCATACCCGCGCCCGCGCGCGAGGCGGATGCCGCTCTCGAAGCCCATCGTGACGAGAACGCCGATCCGTGGCCCCTTCCGCTCGATCAGCGCATTCGTACCGAGAGTCGTGCCGTAGCGAACCGAGTCGACCGCCTGGAGCACGCCTTCGGTCGAAAGCCCGGCATCCGTCGACGCCCGGCCCACCGCTTCGAGGAATCCGACCGACAGGTTGTGATGCGTGGTGAGCGACTTTGCTTCGATGTGGCGGCCGTCCCACTCGAGGAAGCAGTCCGTGAAGGTTCCGCCGATGTCGATGGAGAGACGACGCACTCGAGGTTCTCCTCAATCGTTGCCGGCGAAGCGTTGCTTGAGATCGTCGACGTCGAGCTCGATGTCGTGCGTCGGCGGGTGTCCGGGCGGGAGATATTCCGTCTCGACCTGCGTGCCGCAGCCCGGACAGTAGTACTCGAGGATTCGGCACCAAGCAGGGTCCGGCGCGAAGGTGAAGCGATAGCGCTTGTCGTCGAGGATCGGCTGGTGAATCTCGCGCGGATCGCGGTCGTGAACCAGGAGCCCACGCTTGTAGTTGTCGCGCGCGGAGCCGAGATCGCGCTGACAACGGCGACAGCGCCACCGCTCGCTCGCGAGCTCGATCTCCAGGTACTCGGTGATCGCAACCGTCATCGCGTCTCCTTCCCTCGCTCGAGCCGGAGCCCGGCGTCGGTCTCTTCGAAGCGCCATCCGCTCGGCACGAGCGCGCTCCAGTAGAGCGTCTCGAGGACACACGGTCCTTCTCCTCGCTCACCGGCCCCGAAAGTACTCGCGTCGATCACGGGCACCGTCTGCGTCTCTTTGCCGACGAGCACCCGCCGCTCACGCGGTGCGCCGCCTTTCGCCGTCGCACGGTCGGCGCGCGGGAACGCTTCCAGCCCGGTGTTCGGCACCGTGCTCCGATAGTCGAGCGTGATGCGACCGCGTCCGTTGCCGAGCGCCGGAGGAGAATCCGCCGCGACCGACACTTCGATCTCGGCCGCGGTCTTTTCGTCGCGAACGCGCATCGTGGCGCGACAGCCGTCGCCCGAGATGCCTTCGCCGAACATGTCGCGGATCGCGCGCTCGCGCATGCCCTCCACGGTTCGCCGCCAGGCGTCCGCCGCGACCGGCATCGCGAGAAGCGCCCGGTATTCGTGAGCGAGCTCGGCGAAGCCGACGCCGAGAGCGCTGAAGCTCGACGACGCCGGTGGAATGATGACCCGACGGATGTCCAATCGGTCCGCCACCATGCAGGCGAGCAACGGACCGGATCCGCCGAACGCGACGAGCGCGGCTTCCGCGCGATTCCAGCTTCGTCGAATCAGCGCGGCTTCGACCTCGGCGGCGAGGCCTCGAGAGAACGCTTCGATGACCGCTGCAGCGCCCGCTCGGGCGTCTCCGAGACCGAGGGGCCGCGCCACGTGCTCTGCGAGCGCCGATTCGGCGAGGTCGACACGGAGGCGAATGGCCCCGTCGGCGAAGCGGTCGGCATCGAGCAAGCCGGCGACCAGCACCGCGTCCGTGAGCGTGGGATCGAGGCCGCCTCGGCCGAAGCAGGCAGGTCCCGGAAGCGCTCCCGCGCTGTCAGGCCCGATCCGAATCTTGCCAGCTTCGACACGGATGACCGAACCGCCACCCAGTGCCGCCGTTCGGAGCGCCGGAAACGAGAACGAGAGCGGCAGGCCGTGTACCGAGCCAAAGAGATCGATGGCCGGCTGCGCATCCTCGACGATGCCGATGTCGGCGCTCGTGCCGCCGACGTCGACGGTGACGAGCCGAGACTCCTTCGCCACGCGCGCGAGCGCCGCGGCGCCCGCGAGCCCTCCCATCGGCCCGGAATCGAGCGTCTTCACAGCCGTCGTCTTCGCCACGCGGCCGCAGGCACCGTCGTTTCGCATGATGCGCAGCGGCTGCGCGACGTGGCGGTCTCGCAGCCAACCTTCGGCGTGGTAGAGGAAGCGCGCCATCTCGCGGTGGAGAAGGCCATTCAGCACGGCTGTTGCCGTCCGGCGCGCGTCGTCAGGGTCCGCGCAGAGCTCCCGCGAAAAGAGCACGGGCACCGAGCCGAGGAGATGACCCGGCAGGAGCTTCATGTGCACGAGCTTGAAATCCCGCTCGCCCGCCGCACCCCACGGCTCGGGGAGGGACACGACGATCCACTGCGCGCCCCGCGCGAGCAGCGTACGAATCCCCGTGAGCACGGACGCTTCGAAGTCGTCCTTGCCGGGCGAGAGGGGGACGACGCGATCGCCGACGAGCGCGGAGATGAGGTCGCCTTCCTTCACGCGAAGCCCGTAGAGATCGCTCGCACCCTCGGTACCGGCGACGACCCCCACACGCACGCCCTTCCGCACGAGCAGCGCGTTCGTTCCCGAGGTCGTCGAATACCGGACCTCTTCCAAACGACGAAGAAGCTCGTTCTCGTTCTCGAGCCCCGCAGCCTTGGCGAGACCGCGAAAGACGTCGACGAAGCAGCGCATCAGGTCGTACGGCGTCGTCAGGACCTTCACCGCGTGGAATCGCCCGTCGGCGAGCAAGCAGCCGTCGGTGAAGGTCGAGCCGTTGTCGATGGTGACGGTCCAGGCCATGCGTTCCTCTCGGCGGCGAGCAGTCTCCACTGGTACGGAGCCAACGAATCGCGTACCATCAGGACCGTGAGCCGGTCAAGCGTGAGTCGCCCGCGTCTCGAACGATTGTCGTCCGAGCTCGAGCACCTGTTCCTCCGGGAGGGCTTCTCCCACTTTCGGACGGAGGAGCTCGCAACGCGTCTCCGCTGCTCGAAGCGCGCACTTTACCAGCTCGCTCCGAGCCGCGAGGAGCTCTTCGAGCTCGTCGTCGAGCGCTGGCTCGCGTCGCTCCGCGCCGCCGGCGACGCGGCGGCGGCCGCGGCGCCGGACCCGTTCGTGGCGATCACCGCCTACCTCGGCGCCGCCGTGACGGCGACGCGCGAAGCGAGCGCACAGTTCGTCCGCGACCTATCGCGATTCGAGCCCGCGCATCGTCGCCTGATGAGCCACCAGCGCCTCCGCATTGCCGGGCTCGAGCGCCTGATCGATGCCGGCACCGACGTCGGCGCGTTTCGCGGCGTGCACTCGAAGCTCGTCGCGGAGGTGATGCTCCACGCGGTCGCGCGCCTCGTCGACCCGGACGTGCTCTCGAACGTCGGCCTCACGATGTCGGAGGCGTTTGCCGAGCTCTACGACATCGTCGAGCACGGGCTCTTGCCGCGTGAGGGCCGGCGATCGTCGCGCGCGCAACAGCGATTGAAAACCGCGCCCGCCGACGGTAGGCGACGGAGATGGACCTCGTCTGCCCGCTCTGCCGCTCGGGACGCCTGACGCCCGCGACGAAGACGCTCGAATTCGGCGAGCGCCGCTTCGAAGTGTCCGCCCACGATTGCCCGACGTGTCGCGAGACGCTGCTCGGCCCAGATGCGCTGAACGAGCTCAAAAGCGGGATTCGCGCGGCCGGTCTCGCGTCTTCCGACGCCGAGATCGACGCGATCGTGGAGCGCGTTCTATTGCGCTCGGAGTAGATCGACGAAGTTCCGGAGCATCCGGAACGTGAGTCCCCAGATGGTCCGCTCGCGATAGCGGTACGCCGGCAGCCGCATCGGCGAATCGCCGCCCGGGATCGCATACTCCATTTCGCCGACGTTGCCGTCGTCCATCAGGTATCCGAGCGGCACCCAGAGCGTCCCCTGAACCTCGTAATTCAAGCGGAGCTCGGCCGTTCCACGAAGCTCGAAGAGGAACGGCGTGATGATCAGCGGCAGCTCCCGACCGCGGGCCACGCCCTGCAGGTCGTCGAGCCGCGCGATCGGCCGCGCCTGCGCTTGGAGGTCGAGGCCGATCTCCTCCAGCGTCTCGCGGATCGCGGTATCCGCGGGCTCGCGGTCGAGGCTCGACCAGAACCCGCCCGGGAACGCCATTTGACCGGACCATGGATCGCCGGTTCGCTCTGCGCGTTGGATGAACAGCAGGTAGGCATCGTCGTCGCGCGCTTCGAGGACCATCGCGACGGCGGCGCGCGCCGGTGAGCCTTCCAGCTCGACCCGCAGGGGCGCGCGGTCGCCGAGCGTGCGCACGACGTCCGCGAGACGGGTGGCGCCAGCGCTCACCCCGGAGGCGCGAGCGACGCGGCGGCCTTGCGAAACGCGTCGCGGAGCTCGTCGTAGGTTCGGGTGACGGGGAACTGCGGGAACTCGCGGATGACGTTTTCGGGTGGGCGGAAGAGGATGCCCGCGTCCGCCTCCCCGAGCATCGTGGTGTCGTTGTACGAATCGCCGGCGGCAATCGCCTGGAACGAAAGCGTGTGGAGCGCGGCGACCGCCTTCCGCTTGCCGTCCTTCTGCCGCAGGCGATAGCCGACGATGCGCCCGCTCGCATCGATCTCGAGCTCGTTCGCGAAGAGCGTCGGGTTCCCGAGTTGACGCATGAGGGGTGCGGAGAACTGGTAGAACGTGTCCGAGAGGATGATCAGCGGGAACTCGCTTCGAAGCCAGTCGAGAAACGCCCCCGCGCCGTCGAGCGGTGACATACCGCCGATCACCTTCTGGATGTCCGGCAGCCGTAGCCCGTGCCGATCGAGGATGGCCAGGCGCTCGCGCATCAGCTTGTCGTAGTCCGGCTCGTCCCGGGTCGTGCGACGGAGCTCCGCGATACCCGTGCGCTCCGCGACGTTGATCCAGATCTCGGGAACGAGCACGCCTTCCAGATCGAGGCAGGCGACGATCATTCGCGGCACTCTAGCAGCCGACCCAGGGTCTGTCTCGCGGGATGCGTCGTTGTCCGAGGCGCCGCGAGCGGCTAGGCTCAGGGCCCGCATGAGACGCTGGCTCACCGCCGCGGCGCTCGCGCTCGCCGCCGCCGCGAGCGCGGCGACACCTCCCGAGATCCGTTTCGAGTCGGGTCGTCTTTCGGTGAAAGCGTACAAGGTGAAAGCGACCGAGCTCTTCGACTCGGTCCGCAAACGGACGGGTGTGACCGTCGTGCTCGATGAATCGCTCGCCGGCGCCGAGGTCACGGCCGACTTCCAGCGGCTCGACATCGAGCGGGGCATCCGCATGCTCGTCACGGCCGTGCCGGGCGCGAGCGGACATTCGGTCTCCTATGCGCGCGGTCGTGATCGCCGAACCCGTCTCGTCGGCGTGCGCGTGTTCGCTCCCGGCAGCTCTCGTGCGCTGCCGACACCCACCGCCGCGCGGGTCGCGGCCCTGCCCACGCCAGCGCCGCGGGCCGCCACGATTCCGACGCCCGATCCCGCCGAGCGCGTGCAACGGATGATCGACGCCGGCGTGCCCCCCGAGACGGCGGAGCGCGTGATGGACCTCACGCAGGAAGTGCAACGCCTACAGTCGACGCCGGTTCCCGGCACGCTCTCGCCGGACGACCTCGGCCCCGAATCGCGAGAGCAGCTCCAAACGCTGATGGGGCGCGGCGTGCCCATGGAGCGCGCGGTCCAGATGCTGCTGATTCAGGAACGCTACCGCTCGGCGCTCGAAGAGCTCCGACAGTCGCAGGCGACTCACTTGCTCGAGCCGACTCCGTAGCTCTGCTCGTCGCCGTGCTCGAGCTCCACCGCCTTCGCGTACTTCAAGTACACGTAGAACGCGCCGGTCACCGCGACGAACAGTCCGGCCCAGCCCTCGAGGATCGCGCGGTCGACGACGAGCGAACGGAAGAGGCGCCACAAGGGACGAAGGACGATGTCGTGGCGGGCGACGCGCCCGCGGCGGCGCAACAACTCCTGCGACGAAATGTCCGTCAGGCGGTTCACCGTCGTCAGATGCTGGCTGACGTCGCGATAGGTGAAATGGAGGAGCCGGCCCGAGAGACGTTTCGTCGTCCCCTCGACGATCACTTTCTCGTGCGGGTTGACACCGCCCCAGATCGCGCGCTCGCGCCGGAAGAGTCGAAGCCGATAGTCGGGAAACCAGCCACCCCGGTACCACCACCGGCCGAGGTAGTAGACGAGCCGCGGGATCCAGTAGCCGTTGACGAGCGAGTCGCCGTGGTTGAGCTCGCGTTGAATCTCGCTTCGCAGCTCGGGTGACACCCGCTCGTCCGCGTCGACGTTCAGCACCCATTCGGTTTGCGCTTGATCGAGCGCGAACTGCTTCTGCTCGCGGTAGCCCGGCCAGTCACGGATGAAGATCCGGTCGGTGAACTCGCGCGTGATCTCGAGCGTGCGGTCCGTCGAGTGCGAATCGACGACGATGATCTCGTCGCACCAACGCACGCTCTCGAGGCACGCGCGGATGTTCGTCTCCTCGTTGAAGCAGACGATGATCGCCGAAACGCGGGCGGGCGGGCGGCTCATCCGGATCGGTTCTAACGCCGCTCTCCTTCCGATGCGAGCGACGTTCCACTAGAGGAGACGCCCATGCCATCCTTGCGTTGGACGTCCTGCGCGGCCGCCCTCCTCCTCGCGGCCCGGGCGGTCGCCGCGGAGCCCTCCGGCGTCGCGGATCGTCTCGCCGGGGCGCTTCGTTTCGAGACGGTATCCTCGTCCTCCGGGACCCGCGCCGATCCGAAGATCTTCGCCGGCCTCCACACCTACCTCGAGAAGACGTTCCCGCACTGCCACGAGAAGCTCGAGCGCCGAAAACTGCCGAGCGACTCGCTCGTCTTCACCTGGCGAGGCGCCGAGCCCGCCCTCCCGCCTGCGCTTCTCCTGGCACATCAAGACGTCGTGCCGATCGAGCCGGGCACGGAGAAGGCCTGGACGCACCCTCCGTTCGCCGGCGTCGTCGCCGACGGCTGGGTCTGGGGCCGTGGCGCGATGGACGACAAGGCTTCTTTGGTCGCCTTGCTCCAGGCCGTCGAGTCGCTCCTCGCCGAAGGATTTCAACCGCGCCGCACGATCCTTCTCGCATTCGGCTCGGACGAGGAGATCGGCGGTATCGACGGCGCGGCCGCGATCGCGAAGGACCTCGCCGCCGCCGGCACGAGACTCGAGTTCGTGCTCGACGAGGGCAAGATGGTTTCGCGGGGTATCCTTCCGGGAGTCGCGGGGCCCGTCGCGGAGATCGGCATCGCCGAGAAAGGGTTCTTGAGCGTCGCGCTTCGGGTCGAAGCCGAAGGCGGCCACTCGTCGCGTCCGCTCGCCGACTCCGCGATCGGTATCCTCGCCGGCGCCGTCTCGCGCCTCGAGCGAGATCCGTTTCCCGCGCGGATCGACGGTGCGACCCGCGAAATGCTCGCCGGGATCGCCCCTTCCCTACCCTGGCTCGACCGCGTTCGGCTCGGCAATCTCTGGCTCTTCGGTCCGCTCGTCGCGCGGTCGTTCGCCGCGAACCCCTCGCTTCAGCCGTTCGTCCGCACCACGACGGCACCGACGATCTTCCACGCCGGCATGAAGGAGAACGTCCTCCCGCGCAGTGCCGAGGCGGTCGTCAACTTCCGGATCCTCCCGGGCGACACGATCGAGACCGTGCTCGAGCGCGTGCGGTCGGTCGCGGAGGACGAGCGCGTGCAGGTATCCCGCTACGGCCGCGTCATCTCCGAGCCGTCACCGGTCTCGAGCACGAGCTCGCCGGCGTATCGCCGCCTCCAGCGAACGATCGCCGCTCTCTATCCCGAGGCGTTGATCGTGCCGTCACTCGTGACCGGCGCGACGGATTCCCGCCACTTCGCGGAGATCGCGAACGGAGTCTACCGCTTCATGCCGAACGCGGCCGGACCCGACGATCTCCGCCGTTTCCACGGCGTCGATGAGCGCATCGCGGTCGCCGAGCTCGAGCGCGCCGTCGAGTTCTACCGGCGTTTCCTGAAAGACGAAGGCTAGAGCTGCTCAGGAAACCGCGAGCGGTCTGCGGCGACGACTCGCTTTGGCGTCGCTTGACGCCGTCGCCAGAGAGACGCCGCGAAAAGCGGGCGGCGGCGGGCGATCAGCCCGCCGCTGCCCGCTTCTTGGGTTTCTCGCCGTGATCGTGCTGGTGATCATGCGCGCGGCCCTTCGCCTCGCCCCGCTTCTTCGGCTTCTTCTTGCCCGGCGCTTCCTTCTCGGTCGTCCACTCGACGATCGAGAGGGGCGCCGCGTCTCCGCGTCGCACGCCGAGCTTGATGACCCGGGTGTAGCCACCGGCACGATTCGCGAAGCCCGGAGCGATCACGCTGAAGAGCTTCGTCACCGCTCCCTCGTCGCGAATGCGGTCGAACGCACGCCGCTTCGCGTGGAGCGAGCCCTGCTTGCCGAGCGTGACGGCCTGGTCCGCGAAGCTCCGCAGCTCCTTGGCCTTGGCGTCCGTCGTACGGATCTTGCCGTGGCGGATCAGCGCCACGACGAGGTTCCGGAACAGCGCGACGCGATGCCCGCTCGATCGGTTGAGCTTTCGTCCAGATACCTGGTGTCGCATCGCCTTCCTCGGCTCCTACGCGCTCTCGCGCTCCTTCTGCAGACGGCGCCGCTCGAGCTCCTCGCGCGCGGGGAAGCCTTCGAGCTTCATGCCGAACGAGAGGCCCATGTCGCCGAGGATCTCCTTGATCTCGTTCAGCGACTTGCGGCCGAAGTTCTTGGTCTTGAGCATCTCCGCTTCGCTGCGCTGCACGAGCTCGCCGATGTACTTGATGTCGGCGTTCTGCAGGCAATTCGCCGAGCGCACGGAGAGCTCGAGCTCCTCGACCGGACGGAAGAGGTTCTCGTTGAGCGTCTCCTCGACGGCGGCCGGCGCCACTTCGGGCTCGGCCGGCTCTTCGAAGTTGACGAAGATCGCGAGCTGGTCCTGCAGGATCCGCGCAGCGTAGGCGACGGCGTCGTCGGGACGCACGCTGCCGTCGGTCCAGATCTCGAGCGTCAGGCGGTCGTAGTCGGTGCGCTGACCGACGCGCGCGTTCGTGACCGTGTAGTTCACCTTCCGGACCGGCGAGAAGACCGCGTCGAGCGGAATGGTGCCGACGGGATCGCCCTCTTCCTTGTTGTGCTCGGCCGATACGTAGCCGCGCCCGGTCTTGATCGTGAGCTCGAGGTCGAGCTGCGCGTCCTTCGCGAGCGTCGCGATGTGCTGCGTCGGGGTTCAGAATCTCGACGTCGCAGGCCGGTCACGATGTCGGACGCCTTCACGACGCGCTCGCCCTTGGCGCTGATGCGCGCTTGATGCGGGCCTTCCTCGCCCGACCGGAAGCGAACTTCCTTCAAGTTCAGCACGATGTCCGTGACGTCCTCGCGGACGCCGGGGATCGTCGAGAACTCGTGCAGCACGCCCTTGATGCGAACCGCGGTGATCGCCGCTCCCCGAAGGGACGACAAGAGCAAACGCCGCAGGCTGTTGCCGATCGTGATGCCGAAGCCGCGCTCGAGCGGCTCGGCCACGAACTTGCCGTACGTCGCCGCTGGGATTGTTCTCGTCCATCTCCAGCCGCTTCGGCTTGATGAGTTCACGCCAATTCTTCTGAAACATGCGATGCCTCCCTGGCCCGGACGCCCTCCGCGCTCGGCTTCGCGGGCCGGCGCGGATCCACTGGTCCGGGTCGGTTCGAGTGACTTACTTCGAATAGAGCTCGACGATCAGCTTCTCGTTGATGGGCATCGTCAGATCGGAGCGCTGCGGAAGCGCCTTGACCTTGCCGGTGAACGTTTGCCGATCGACCTCGAGCCAGTCCGGAACTCCGCGTCGCTGCGAAGCCTCGAGAGCTTCCGTGATGCGGATCGACGAGCGGCTCTTCTCGCGGACCGTGACGACGTCGCCCGGCTTCACCAGCGCCGAGGGGATGTCGACCTTGTGGCCGTTCACCTGGCAGTGGCCGTGCCGGACGAGCTGGCGTCCTTCGGCACGCGAATTCGCGAATCCCATGCGGTACACGATGTTGTCGAGGCGGCGCTCGAGGAGTACGAGCAGCGCTTCGCCGGTGACTCCCTTGCCGCGCTCGGCGGCCGCGAAGTACCGGCGGAACTGCCTCTCGAGCACGCCGTAGATCCGCCGGAGCTTCTGCTTCTCGCGGAGCTGAATCGAGTACTCCGAGAACTTCGTCCGCGCCTGGCCGTGCTGACCAGGCGGATAGTTCCGCCGCTCGATCGCGCACTTGTCGGTGTAGCAGCGCTCGCCCTTCAGGAAGAGCTTCATGCCCTCGCGCCGGCACTGCCGACACACGGAGTCTACGTATCTCGCCATCTCAGACTCTCCGCCGCTTCGGAGGGCGGCAACCGTTGTGCGGGATCGGCGTGACGTCGCGGATCACGTGGATCTGGAAGCCCGCCTGCTGGAGGCTCCGGAGCGCCGATTCGCGACCGGCGCCCGGCCCCTTCACGTACACCTGGACGACCCGCATGCCGAATTCCTGAGCCTTCCGAGCCGCGCTCTCGGCCGCGAGCTGCGCCGCGAAGGGCGTTCCCTTGCGCGAGCCCTTGAAGCCGACCGTGCCGGCGCTCGCCCAGGAGACGGTGCCACCCTGCGGATCGGTGATCGTGACGATCGTGTTGTTGAACGTCGAATGGATGTGAACGATGCCTTCGTTCACGAGCCGCCGTGACTTCTTCTTCTTCGGCACCTTCTCGGGCGCAGCGGTCGCACCTGCAGCGGCCTTCTCTGCCAGCCTTCTCTCCGGCGGCCTTCCGCTCGGGAGCTGCAGCCGGCGCGGTCTCTTCGGTATCTTCGGGATTGGCCATCTCTTCTCCGGACTACTTCGCCTGCGGCGGCGGCTTCTTGCCGGCCACCGTTCGGCGCGGTCCCTTCCGCGTGCGCGCGTTCGTGTGCGTGCGCTGGCCGCGCACGGGCAGATTCCGCCGGTGGCGGAGCCCGCGATAGCAGCCGAGGTCCATCAGTCGCTTGATGCTCTGCGCGACGTCGCGACGGAGGTCGCCCTCGACCTTGTAGCCCTGATCGATCACCGTGCGGATGCGCGCGATCTCGTCGTCGGTCAACGATCGCTCTTGCGACTCGGATCGACGTGAGCTTCCTCGAGGATCCTCATCGAGGACGTGCGTCCGATCCCGAAGATGTAAGTGAGGGCGATCTCCATGCGCTTGTTGCGGGGCAGATCGACGCCGGCGATTCGTGCCATCTCGTCCTTCTCCCTATCCTTGCCGCTGCTTGTGGCGCGGGTTCTTGCACTGAATGCGCACCACTCCCTGGCGGCGAATGACCTTGCAGTTCTTGCAGATCTTCTTGACCGAGGCTCTGACCTTCATGACTTGGCTATTTCTGGCGGTACGTGATTCGACCGCGGCTGAGATCGTACGGCGACAGCTCGACCGTCACGCTGTCGCCCGGCAGGATCTTGATGTAGTGCATGCGCATCTTGCCCGAGATGTGAGCGAGGACTTTGTGGCCGTTCTCGAGCTCGACGCGAAACATCGCGTTCGGCAGCGATTCGAGAACCTTGCCGTTCACCTCGATCATGTCTCCTTTGGGCATGGGTCGTTCGTCCTCAGATCGCCGTGAGCACCATCGGGCCGCTCTCGGTGAGCGCCACGGAGTGCTCGAAGTGCGCGGAGAGACTCCCGTCCCGCGTAACGGCCGTCCAACCGTCGTCCTTGATGTAGACGCCGGGGCCGCCGAGATTCAGCATCGGCTCGATCGCGAGGACCATTCCTTCGCGAAGCTTGCGCCCGCGTCCCGGCTCGCCGAAGTTCGGCACCTGCGGCTCCTCGTGGAGACGCCGGCCGATGCCGTGGCCGACGAACTCGCGGACGACCGACAAACCGGCGCTCTCGGCGCGAGCCTGGATGGCGTGCGAGAGGTCGCCGAGGCGGTTGCCGACACGAAGCTCGCGAATCCCGGCCTCGAGCGCCTCGCGGGTCGACGTGAGCAAGTGCTTCGCCTTGTCGGTCACGTCGCCGACCGGCACGGTGACCGCGGCATCCGCGTAGAAACCGTCGATGCAAACGCCGAAGTCGAGACCGACGATGTCGCCCGACTGGAGCGCGCGAGAGGCCGGAATCCCGTGGACGACTTCCTCGTTGATCGAGACGCAGAGCGACGCCGGATACACGCGCGCACCCACTCGATAACCCTTGAAGGCGGGCACCGCGCCGCGCTCGAGCGTCATCTGCTCGGCGATCCGGTCGAGCTCGAGCGTGGTCACGCCGGGCCGGACCTCGCGCTGCAGGCGCTCGAGCACCTCGGCGACGATCTTGCCGGCGCGGCGCATTACGCTCGAGCTCTTCGGCAGTTTTGAGCTCGAGCTCCACTAGCGAGCCTTCTCCTCGAGCTTTTCCGTAGGGAGCTTCGCGAGGATCCGCGAGAGGATATCGCTCGGGGCACCGGTCCCGTTCACTTCGAGGAGCTGCTTCCGGCCGCGATAGTACTCGCGGAGGGGCGCCGTCGCCCGCTCGTAGACGTCGAGGCGTGAGAGGATCGTTTCCTCTTGGTCGTCGTCCCGCTGATAGAGCTCGCCGCCGCAGCGATCGCATGCCTTGGCGTTCTTCGGAGGATCGAACGTGAGGTGGAACATCGTGCCGCAATCGCTGCACGTGCGTCGGCCGGAGAGGCGCTCGACGACCTGATCGAACGGCACGCGAAGGGAGACCGCCGCATCGAGCGGGCACTTCCGACGCGCCAGCATCGCCTCGAGGGCCTCCGCTTGCGCGACGGTGCGAGGGAAGCCGTCGAGCAGGAAGCCCCGCCCGCAGTCGTTCGCCCGTCAGTCGTTCTTCGACGATGCCGATCATCAATTCATCAGGGACCAATTCGCCTTGGTCCATGTACTCTCTCGCTTTGCGTCCCAGCGCGGAGCCGTCCTGCGCTCCACGTCGAAGAATGTCTCCCGTCGAAATCTGCGGTACGCCGAGTCGCTCCTCCAAAAGCTTCGCCTGAGTGCCCTTTCCGGCCCCCGGCGGCCCGAGCAAGCACCAGACGCACCGTTACCCCTTTCGCCCCTTGATCCGCCCCCGCTTCATGAAGCCTTCGTAGTTTCGCGTCAGCAGGTGCGTTTCCATTTGCGCGACCGTGTCGAGCGCGACGCCGACGACGATCAGCAGTGCGGTTCCGCCGAAGTAGAACGGGACGTTGAACTGACGGATCAGGATCGTCGGCAGAATGCAGACCGCCGAAATGTACAGCGCGCCACCGAGCGTGATGCGCGTCAGGATCCGATCGATGTACTCGGCGGTCCGCTGCCCCGGGCGGATGCCCGGCACGTAGCCGCCGTACTTCTTCATGTTCTCCGCGACGTCGCTGCGGATTGAAGGTGACCGCGGTGTAGAAGTAACAGAAGAAGATGATCAGCCCGACGTAGACGATGTCGTGCGTGAACGTCGCCCGGGCTCATCCAGTCCGCCACCGCCTTCGCATAAGGGTGGTCGATGAACTGCGCGATCGTCGCCGGGAAGATCAGAATCGAAGAGGCGAAGATCGGCGGGATCACGCCCGTCGGATTGATCTTCAGTGGCAAGTGCGAGCGACTGTCCGCCGTACATCCGCCGACCGACGACCCGTTTCGCGTACTGCACCGGGATACGTCGTTGCCCGCGCTCGACGAAGATGATGACACCGATCACGACGACCATCATCGCGGAGATGAGAAGGAGCATGAACAATGAGAGCTCACCCTCGCGGAAGAATTGATACGTGCTGATGATCGCCGACGGCAGCGCCGCCACGATTCCCGAGAAGATCATCAACGAGATGCCGTTGCCGATGCCGCGCTCGGTGATCTGCTCGCCGAGCCACATGATGAAGGCGGTGCCCGAGGTGAGCGTGATCACGGTCATCGCGCGGAAGCTCCAGCCCGGCTCGAACACCACCGAGCCGCCGCCAGGAGCCTGGATCCGCTCGAGTCCCATGGCGATGAAGGTACCCTGGACGATCGAGAGAACGATCGTGCCGTAGCGCGTGTACTGCGTGATCTTTCGCCGCCCGAGCTCGCCTTCCTTCGAGAGCTTCTCCAAATAGGGGAAGACCACAGTCAACAACTGCAGGATGATCGAAGACGAGATGTACGGCATGATGCCGAGCGCGAAGATCGAGAACCGCTCGATCGCGCCGCCCGACAAGAGGTTGACCATGCCGAGGACGGTGCTGCGCGCCTGCTCGAAAAACGCGGCGAGCGCCTGTCCGTCGATCCCGGGAGTCGGGATCGCCACGCCGACGCGATAGACCGCGAGCAGCGCGAGCGTGAAGACCACGCGTCGGCGAAGCTCGGGAATGCGTCCGGCGTTCTGGAAGCCTTCGATCAAGCAGTTTCTCCGGCGGGCTTCGCCGAGACGAGCTCGACCGTACCGCCCGCCGCGAGGACCTTCTCGCGCGCCTTGGCGCTGATCCCGTCGACCTTGAGCGTGAGCGGCTTCCCGATCTCGCCGTCCGAGAGCACCTTGATCGGCCCGCGGCGGCGGATGATCCCCGCCTGGCGGAGCGCGTCGCCGTCGACGATCGCGCCGGAATCGAACGCCGCCAAACGCTCGAGCGAAACGATCTGGTATTCGACCCGCGTGTCGTTGTGGAAGCCGCGCTTCGGCAGCCGGCGTTGGAGCGGCATCTGGCCGCCCTCGAATCCGGGCTTGCGACCGTAGCCGCTCCGCGATCCGGAGCCCTTTTGGCCGCGTCCCGACGTCTTGCCGAGGCCGGAGCCGATGCCGCGGCCGAGGCGCTTGCGGTCACGCACGGCGCCTGCCGCGGGCTTCAATCCCCGAAGCGAGATGGGCTCGTCTGGCCGCGTGTCGCTCACGAGTCCTCCACCACGACGAGATGGGCGACCTTCTTGATCATGCCGACGACCGCGTCGCTCTTCTCGAGCTCGCGAACGTCGCCGATCGTCCGGAGGCCGAGCCCGCGCAGCGTTTGGCGCTGCCGCTGGGTGCTACCGATCTCGCTCTTCTTCAGTCGAATCTTCACTTTCTCCGCCGTTGCCATGAAAATCCTCGATCCCGTCAGCGGAGCTCCGCCAAGGTCTTCCCGCGCTGCCCGGCGACCGCGTCGGGCAGGCGCAAGCGCCGAATGCCCTCGAGCGTCGCCTTCACCATGTTGTGCGGATTGTTCGAGCCGAGACACTTGGTGAGAACGTTACGGATGCCGGCGAGCTCGACGACGGCGCGAATCCCGCCCCCGGCGATGATCCCGGTGCCGTCCGAAGCGGGCTTCAAGAGCACGCGTCCGGCGCCGAATACCCCGATCACTTCGTAGGGGATCGTGCCGTTGAGCATGGGCACCGCGACCAGACCTTTTTTCGCTCGCTCGATACCCTTGCGAATCGCCTCCGGGACTTCGTTCGCTTTCCCCATGCCGAATCCGACGTGGCCGTTGCCGTCACCCACGACGACGAGCGCGCTGAAGCTGAACCGGCGACCGCCCTTCACGACCTTGGCGACGCGGTTGATGTTCACGACCTTTTCTTTGAGCTCGAGACCTTGAGAGTCGATCTTTACGACCGGTGCCAGAGGCATGCGTTCTCCTAGAACTTCAGTCCGCCCTCACGGGCGGCATCGGCGAGCGCTTTGACTCGGCCGTGGTAAAGGAATCCGTTGCGATCGAACACGACGCTCGTGATCGACTTCTCGAGGCACTTGCGGGCGATGAGCGAGCCGACGGCTTTCGCCGCGTCGACGTTGCCCGACTTCTTGACCGATTCCTTGATCTCCGACGACAGCGTCGAGGCCGAAGCCAACGTCTGATTCGTCTCGTCGGAGACGACCTGCACGTAGATGTGCTTCGCGCTGCGGAAGACCGAGAGGCGCGGACGAGCCGTGCTGCCGCGAACCGTCTGGCGAACGCGCTCCTGGCGCCGCTTCCGAAGGATGCTCTTCTCTTGCCGGAACATGATTTGCCTCAGCTCGCTGCGCCGGCGGCTTTACCGGCCTTCCGACGAATCGTCTCTTCGGCGTACTTGACGCCCTTCCCCTTGTAGGGCTCGGGCGGACGAAGCTCGCGAAGCATGGCCGCGACCTCGCCGAGAAGCTGCTTGTCGCTGCCCTCGAGCGTGATCACCGTCTGCTTTTCGACCTTTGCGGAGATCCCCTGTGGGAGCTGGAACAGAATGGGGTGAGAAAAGCCGAGCGTCAGATGAATCGCGTTGCCCTTCACATCGGCGCGATAGCCGACGCCGTTGATCTCGAGAACACGCGTGAATCCCTGCGTGACCCCCGTCACCATGTTGGAGATCAGCTTCCGGGTCATGCCGTGGAGACCCCGCGCGCGACGCGAATCGTCCTTGCGCTTGACGACGAGGCGGCCGTCTTCGACCGTGACCTCGACCTCCGGGTCGACGCTCATCTCGAGCTTCCCCTTCGGTCCTTCGACCGCCACCCGACCGGGCGTGACGTTGGTCTTCACGCCCTTGGGGAACGGTACGGGCAACTTACCGATTCGCGACATGATGCGCTCCTACCAAACCGAACAAAGGACCTCGCCGCCGACGTTTTCCTTCCGTGCGGCGCGATCGGCGAGCAGACCTTTCGGAGTGGACAGGATCGATAGACCGAGTCCGTTCCGGATGGACGGGATCTCACGGCTCCGAACGTAGACGCGGAGGCTCGGACGGCTGACGCGCCGGATCCCCGAGATCACCGGGCGGCGATACTCGTCGTACTTGAGAGTCACTCGCAGCATCTTCTTCGGCCCTTCGTCGAGGGTCGTCTTCTCGCGAAGGAATCCTTCCTCCACGAGCACGCGGGCGACTTCCTCTTTCAAACGCGACCAGGGAATGTCGGCGGAATCCTTGCGTGCGCGGTTTGCGTTGCGCACGCGAGTCAGCAGGTCGGCGATCGGATCGGTCGTCATCATCGGTTTACCACGAGGCCTTGATCACGCCAGGAATGTGGCCGCGGAGCGCGAGCAGACGAAAGCAAAGACGGCACATCTGAAAGCGGCGGAAGAACGCGCGCGGCCGTCCGCAGAGCGGGCACCGGTTGTGCTGCCGCACCTTGAATTTCGGCTTTCGCAGCGCCTTCAGGCGCATGGACGTTTTCGCCACCGAGCTTCCTCCGTTCCCTATTCCTTCGAATCCGCAGCGCGGATCGGCATGCCGAGCGCCTTGAGCAGCGCACGCCCCTCGTCGTCCGTCTTCGCGGTCGTGCACACCGTGATCGTCATTCCCTTCACCTTGTCGACCTTGTCGATGTCGACTTCGGCGAAGATGATCTGCTCGCGAAGGCCGATCGAGTAATTGCCGCGTCCGTCGAACGCCTTCTCCGAAAGCCCCTTGAAGTCGCGGACGCGCGGGAGCGCGACGTTCATCAGGCGATCGAGGAATTCGTACATCCGGTTGCCGCGGAGCGTGACCATGCAGCCGATCGGCAGCCCCTTGCGCAGCTTGAAGTTCGCGATCGCCTTCCGGGCTTTGGTGATGACGGGCCTTTGCCCCGTGATCGCCGCGAGCTCGGACTGCGCCGAGTCCAGGATCTTCGGATTCTGGATCGCCTCGCCGAGCCCGAGGTTGATCACGACCTTCTCGAGCCGCGGAACCTGGAACACGTTGGTATAGCCGCGCTCCTGCATCAGGCTCGCCTGGATCGTCTTGTGATAGGCTTCTTTCAATCGTGCGGACATGACGTTTGTCTCGTCTCGGCGCCCCAAATCAGGCGTCGAGCTGCTCCTCGCACCGCTTGCACACTCGCGTGGCTCTCCCGTCCTCGAGACGCGCGCGACCGACTCGCGTCGGTTTGTTGCACTTCGAGCAGACGAGCATGACCTTCGAGACGTGGAGCGGAGCTTCCTTCTCGACGATGCCTCCGGGCTGCTGCGCGCTGCGCGCCTTCTGGTGACGCTTCACCACGTTCAGGCGCTCGACGAACACCCGGCCATCTTCGGGGACGACACGCATCACGCGGCCGGTCTTCCCGCGGTCGCGGCCGGTCCGAACGATGACCGTGTCTCCCTTGCGAATCTTGAGCTTCATCATGGACGTCTCAGAGCACTTCCGGCGCGAGCGAGATGATCTTCATGAACTTCTTTGCGCGAAGCTCACGCGCGACGGGTCCGAAGATACGGGTCCCGATCGGCTCCCCTTGGTTGTCGATCAGCACCGCGGAGTTCGTGTCGAAGCGGATGTAGGAGCCGTCCGGCCGGCCGATCTCCTTCGCCGTACGCACGATGACCGCCTTGGCGACCTCACCCTTCTTCACCTTGGCGTTCGGGATCGCTTCCTTGATCGCGACGACGATGATGTCGCCGATCGAGGCATAGCGCCGCTTCGAGCCACCGAGCACTTTGATGCACATGACGCGGCGGGCGCCCGAATTGTCGGCAACGTCGAGTTCGGATTGCGTCTGGATCATCGCCCGCTCACACCTTCGCCCGCTCGAGGATCGACTTCAGACGCCAGCGCTTGTCGCGGCTGACCGGACGAGTCTCCTCGATGCGGACACGGTCGCCGATCTTGCACTCGTTCTTTTCGTCGTGCGCCTTGTAGCGCTTCCGCTGGCTCAAGTACTTACGGTACTTCGGGTGCTGCACGGTCCGCTCGACCTGCACGACGATCGTCTTCTGCATCTTGTCGCTGACGACGACGCCGTCGCGAACTTTGCGGAGCCCTCGTTCCGCGCTCATCACTTCGTCCCCTCTGACGTGCTCTTTTCGCGAAGAATCGTCATCACCCGCGCGAGATCCCGACGCGCGACGCGAAGCTTTGCCGGGCTCGCGAGCTGACCGGTGCCTCGACGCAGGCGGAGGCGGAAAATCTCCTCGCGCAGCTCTCGCTCCTTCACGCGCATCTCGTCGACCCCGAGGTCGCGAACTTCCCTAGCCCGCATGACGCGCTCCTCGCTCGAGCACCTGGGTCGGCACCGAGAGCTTGTGCGACGCGAGCCGGAGCGCCTCGTGCGCCACCTCGCGCGTCACGCCTTCCATCTCGAACAGCACACGACCCGGCTTCACGACCGCGACCCACGCCTCGGGCGGTCCTTTGCCCTTGCCCATTCGGGTCTCGGCCGGTTTCTTCGTGATCGGCTTGTCCGGGAAGATCCGCACCCAGACGCGCCCGCCGCGCTTGATGTGCCGCGTGAGCGCGATACGGGCTGCCTCGATCTCCCGCGCGGTCACCCACGCGCGATCGACGGCCTGGAGACCGTAGTCCCCGAACGAGAGCGACGAGCCTCGCCACGCGATGCCGCGGCGACGCCCCCGCATCTGTTTCCGCCATTTGACTTTCGCCGGTTGCAGCATTCCGTCGAATCCCTACATCCCGAGGGCGGACTGTTGTCCTTCCTCTTCCTTCGTCAGCACTTCGCCGCGGAAGATCCACACCTTGACTCCGATGAGTCCGTAGGTGGTCTTCGCCTCAGCGAGCCCGTAGTTGACGTCCGCCCGCAACGTGTGGAGCGGCACGCGACCTTCCTTGTACCACTCGATACGCGCGATCTCGGATCCACCGAGCCGCCCCGAGCTCTGCACGCGGACGCCCTGTGCGCCCATTCGCATCGCGCGCGCGACGCTCTCCTTCATCGCCCGCCGGAACGCCACGCGACGCTCGAGCTGTAACGCGACATTCTCCGCGACGAGCTGCGCGTCGAGATCGGGACGCCGAACCTCGTGGATGTTGATGTAGGTCTCGTTCTTGGAGATCCGCGAGAGCTCCTGCTTGAGCTTCTCGATCTCCGCGCCCTTCTTGCCGATCACGATGCCCGGCCGCGCCGTGTGGATGTTGATCTTCGCCTTGTTCGCCGCGCGCTCGATCTCAACCTTCGAGATCCCCGCGTGGTACAGCTTCTTCTTGATGAAGTTCCGAAGCTTGATGTCCTCGTGGAGGAGGGCGGCGTAGTCGCGTTTAGCGAACCAGCGCGAGTCCCAGGTCTCGATAACTCCGAGGCGAAAGCCCCTCGGATGCGTCTTCTGTCCCATCAGCCGGACTCCCTCTCGTCGAGCACGATCGTCAGATGACTCGTGCGCTTCCGGATAGGTGTCGCACGCCCGTGCGCGCGCGGCATGAATCGCTTCCACGTGGTCGCTGCGCCGACCTCGATCCGCTTCACGTAGAGCGAGTCGACGTCGAGGCTCTGGTTGTTCTCGGCATTCGCGACGACCGACCGCAGCGTCTTGGCGACGATCTTCGCGCCCTTCTTCGGCGTGAACTCGAGCACTCCGAGTGCTTCGTCGACGGCCTTCCCGCGCACGAGGTCGGCGATGAGCCGGAGCTTCTGCGCCGAAATCCGCAGGTGCCGAGAGACTGCCCTCGCTTCCATCCCCGAGCCCTCTTAAGCCTTTGCCGCCGGTTTCGGCGCAGCCGCCGCAGCCGCTCCCGCCGGTGCGGGACCCGAGCTCGGCTTCAGTTCCGCTTTCCGATCGCCGGAATGGCCGTGGAACGTCCGCGTCGGCGAGAACTCGCCGAGCTTGTGACCGACCATGTTCTCGGTGACGTACACCGGGATGAACTTCCGCCCGTTGTGCACCGCGAACGTGTGCCCGATCATGTCGGGCACGATCGTAGAGCGCCGCGACCAGGTTTTCACCACGCGGCGGTCATTTGCCTCGTTCAGGATCTGCACCTTCTTCATCAGGTGAAGATCGACGAACGGTCCCTTCTTGATCGATCGCGCCATCGTTCGCCGCCTACTTCTTCTTCCGTCGAGTGACGATGTACTTGTCGGTCGACTTGTTGTGCCGCGTCTTGTAGCCCTTCGTCGGCTTGCCCCAAGGCGTCTGCGGGTGATTGCCCTTCGATCGCCCTTCACCGCCGCCGTGCGGATGGTCGACGGGGTTCATCGCGATACCGCGCACGCTCGAGCGGACGCCGAGCCACCGCGTGCGGCCCGCCTTCCCGATCGTGACGTTCTCGTGGTCGAGGTTGCCGACCTGGCCGATCGTCGCCCGGCATACCATCGGGACCTTGCGAAGCTCGCCGGACGGCATCTTGAGGAGCGCGTACTCCCCTTCCTTGGCCATCAGCTGGATCGCGGCTCCCGCGCTGCGTCCGAGCTGAGCGCCCTTGCCGGGACGAAGCTCGACGGCATGGATGATCGTGCCGACCGGAATCTCGCGGATCACGAGCGCATTCCCGGGCTTGATGTCCGAGCCGGGACCCGACGTGATCGAATCGCCGACGCCCACGCCGACCGGCGCGAGCACGTAGCGCTTCTCGCCATC
>CAWBOU010000027.1:0-86471 GCA_963790365.1 uncultured delta proteobacterium | reverse complement strand
ATCCATGTTGATGCTCCCGGCGACGACGACCGCGCCGCCGCTGCGGGTGCTTCAGCCGACACGCGACAACACCAGCTCCTGACGCCGATCGCTCGCGACCGACGCGCGCACGCGACCGTCGGCGCCCGCGACGAGCTCGACCGGCGTCACCGCGCCGTTCAAGCGGTACCGTGCGCCGGGCGCGAGACGCGCGAAGCGGAGCTCGACCGGCCCGTTCGCCTGCGGCCCCGGCGCGATGGTGGCGCGCACGTTCGTGCCGTCCGTCGTCGCCGACGTGACGATCACATTCGGGTACGGCGCCGACTCGAGCTCCGGCGTCGGATCGTACGCCGGCACGTGCGCGTGCGCGGCGGCGAGGCCGAGCTCCGCGTTCACGAGTGCCAGGAACATGAACGCCATCGAGACGATCGAGCCCGGGCCCGGGCGCCGCTCGTCCGGCGTGAGCATCGCTTCGAGCGTCGGGCGGAGACCGGCGACCGCCTCGGTGTCGCCCACTTCGGACGCGTAGAGCATGACGAGCGAATACGGGAATCCCGGATTCCAGCCGAACGTCGTGTCGTAGGTGTCCAGCTTCTTGAGCGCGAGCTCGATCGCGCCGTCGGCGTTCCGCTTCATGAGCGGTTTCACGCAGCGCTCGTAGTGGCGCGCGACGAAGCCCTTTCCGAACGCCGACATCATGACCGCGGTGCCGGCCTGGCCGGTGACGCCGATCATGTAGTCGTAGGTCGGATGCGCGAAGCCGGTGATCGAGCGGCACGTGTCGATCTTGCCGCTCTTCTCGACGAAGTAGCGCTCGAACGACTCGATGTAGCGGCGCGGCGCGTACGAGTGATTCTCGCGGTGCACGAGATCGCCGAGGCGGATCGCGCGAAGCGAGAAGCTCTGACACCCGGGCCAGATCCAGCCGGGCAGGCAGCTGATCGCGCCGAAGGGGCTGAGCGCGTGCTGGCGCGCGAGGTTCGCGATGATGCCCTCGTGGCTCCACTCGTAGGTGCGGCGCCCGTCGGTGACGGAGTAGCCGCCGGGCGCGTCGTAGCGGCGGTCGCCGCTCATCGCCTCGTACATCGAGACGACGTCGGCGATGTAGCCCGAGTACATCACGTTCTCGTAGCCGAACGGATCGCCGTCGATGCGGAACGTGCGAAGATTCTGGCGGAACGTGTACGACCAGACGCGGTAGTCGCGCCCGCGCTCGGCGAAGTTGCCGAGCGCCGTGGCCGCGGCCTCGCGGTACGCGGGCGTCAGTAAGTTCTGAGAAACGTAGAGGCTCCAGCCTGCGATCACGAGCTGGTAGCGAAGCGCGGAGTCGAGATGGTTCGGATCGTCGAAGACCGACCAGTCGTCGGGCCGTGAGTGTCCGAAGCGGAGGAGGTAGCGGAGGAAGGCCTCCGTGTAGCGGTCGAGCGGATGGACGGCGCCGTGCTGGACGGGCTCGACGGCGAGGGCGGTGCGCTCTTCGGGTGAGCGCGCTCGCTCGGCGGCTTCGACGCGCGCGAGTCGGCGCGAGCGCGCGAGCAGCACGATGCGCTCGATGACGGCGGCGGCGGCGAGCCCGGCGATCGCGCCCGCGGGAAGGCTCCACCACGCGCCGTGCGTCGCCGCGTGCAGCGCCGCGGCGGGGCCGAGCGCGGCGAACGAGACGAAGCCGAGTTTCAGCACGAAGCCGGAGAGAACGAACTGCTCGAAGAGGAGCCCGAGCGTGACGAGCACGAGGAGCGCGCCGGTGACCGGCGCGCCCTGCACGAGCTGGCCGAGTCCGGGCACGACGAGCGAGAGGAGGCCGGCCGCCCAACCCGCGTCGCGCCCGGCGATCGCGACGCCGGCGATGCCGGCGACGAGCGCGCCCGCGGCGGCCGCGACGAGCATGCGCGCGAAGCCGCGCCGGCCCGTGAGCGGGATCACGTGGGCGAGATCGGCCATCGGCCGTTGCCTAACCCAAGCCGCTGCCGTTCGCAATCCGAGGGCAAGGAGCCCGGGGAACCACAGGCATTTCCTCGAAATCCGCCGGCTCGTTCTGCAAGCTGCAAAAGCTTGCAGGATCGTTCGCGGCCGTGTTAGGCGGCCCGAGCGCGAATCACGAGGGGAATCGGGGATGACGACTTTCGCGGAGCTGCCCGTCTTCGAACCGCAAGGTGCCGACGTCCACGCGGCGCTCACCGAAGCCCGCGGGCGGGCGCCGATGCAGCGGTCGCAGGACGGTTGCGAGCTCCTGACCTACGCGCTCTGCGAGCGGGTCCTCCGCGACGAGAACTTTCTCCCGACGACCGGGCGTCTCGTCGAAGAGCAGGCGTCGAAGGGCGTCGTCTTGGACATCGCGGACGGCCTTCATCTGCTGAGCTCCGAAGGAGCCGATCACGCCCGCGCGCGCCGGGCCGTCATGCCGTGGTTCAACGTCCGCCGCGCAGAAGACTTGAGGGCCCGTACTCGCCTCGCCGTGCGGGAGCTCATGAGCGCGGCGACCGAGCGCGGCGCCTGCGAGTACCAGACCGAGATCGCCGAACGACTGCCTGCGCGGGTCTTCTGCTGGATGATCGGTGCGCCGGATTCCGACAGCGAGGAGATCAAGCGGCTGTCGCTCACCATCAACAAGATCTTCCGGCCCGGCCCCGACGACATGCCGGTGATCCTCGGAGCTTTCAAAGACTTGAGGGCCTTCATCGAGCGGCTGGTCGCGGTGAAGCGGCGGGAGCCGGGGGACGATCTCACTTCTTGCCTGCTCCAAGCGGTGAGTGACGGAGTCATCGAGGATCGCGACGTCGCGAGCTTGATCCAGGAGATCTTGGCCGCCAGCTCCGACAACACGGCGCACATGGCGGCGCTGATGCTGTGGACCCTGTGCGAGCATCCGGAGGAGCTCGAGCGCGTGCGGCGCGATCCCGCGCTGATCCCCGCGGCGGTCGAGGAATGCATGCGCGTGACGCCGCGCTTTTGGCGGATCCTCTTCTACAACCGGCAAGCGTGCGAGTTCGCCGGAGTCGCGATCCCCGCGATGACTCAGATGGTCGCGAATTTCGCCGTGGCGAACCGAGATCCCCTCGTCTTCTCGGATCCGGACCGCTTCGACGTGGGCCGCACGGGCTCGAAGCCGCTGCTCGCCTTCGGCAGCGGCCGGCACCACTGCATCGGCGCGGCCGTGGCGCGGATGGAGCTGCAGGAGCTTCTGCGCGGCGTCACCGAGGAGTGGGAAGACATTCGACTCGAGAAGCCGGTGCAACCGGTGCCCACGGGAACCATGGCCACCGGCCTGCCTGCCCTGCCGCTCCGCTTCGCGCGCCGGTCGGACGTCGAGAATTGAGAATCGCGGCCGCGCTGCTCGCCGTCTTCGCGTCGTATTTGCTGGCTGAGGCACAGGAGGCCGAGCGCCCGCGCGTCGTCGAAGAGATCGTCGTCACCGCGCAGAAGAAGGAGGAGAGCATCGAGGACGTACCGATTTCGATCTCCGCGCTTTCGGGCGAGTTCCTCTCCGACGCCGCCATCGACGACGTGCACGAGCTCACCCAGCTCACGCCGAACGTGAACTTTCGCACGAACGCGACGGTCCTCATCCGCGGCGTTCGGCAGCCCGTTCGGCGGCTCGAGCTTCGATCCGTCCGTCGGCTTGGCGTTCGACGAGATCTCGATCGCGCGCGAGATGTACCTCGGGGACGCGATCTACGACATCGAGCGCTTCGAGATCCTCCGCGGACCGCAGGGCACGCTCTTCGGCAAGAACACGCCGGCGGGCCTCTTCAACGTGACGACCGCGCGGCCGACCCGCGAGCTCGCCGGCTATCTGCTCGCGCGTGCCGGCGGGCTCGACTACCACCGCATCGAGGGCGCGATCGGCGGCCCGCTCGGCCCGCTCGGCGACATCGCGCAGTTCCGCTTCTCCTTCCTCGAGGCGAATCTCGAGGAGGACGTCGTCAACACGAAGCTCCAGCAGGGGGAGGACGACCGGCAGCAGCGCGCGGCGCGGTTCAAGCTCGCCACGCAACCGCTCGACGGGCTCGAGGTCCTGTTCATCGGCTCGATCGCGACGAGCGACGCGATCACCTTCCACGCGCAGGCGCACAAGTTCCGCGACTCGCACGTCGAGTGGCTGCGCCGCTACGACCCCGAGTTCGAGGCCGACGGGAAGAATCACCAGACGTCGGCGGACCTCGACCAGCACTGGAAGAAGTACATCGATCTCGTTCAGACGAACCTCACCTACGACGTCGGCGATCTCGGGCCGCTCCGCGACACGCAGATCGTCGCCGTGCTCGGCAAGACCGGCTTCGACTTCGACCGCCCGACGGACACCGACTTGACGCCCGCGCGGATCCTGAATCTCGATCCCGACGTCTACGACTACGACCAGCAATCCGCCGAGCTGCGTTTCTCCGGCACCGCAGCGGCGCCGTTCGGCTTCGGCGAGCTCGAGTTTCTCGTCGGCGGGCTCGTCTTCGAGTCGAATACCTTCGTCGATCTCTCGGCGGTCGCGGGGCCGGATCTCGACGACTATCTGCTGACGGATGCCGCCTTCGAGCTCCTGAGCGGCTCGCCGCCGCCGGGCGGCATCGGCTTCCAAACGCTGACGGAGGTCGCGCAGTCACTTGGTGTGACGTTACCGGGAGGCTTTGCGCCGCTCGCCGGCGAGGGCCTCGGCTTCTTCTTCGATCAGGATCTCTCGTCGCAGGCCGTTTTCGGTCGCTCCGCGTGGCATTTCCTCGACCACTGGACGGTCTCCTTCGGTGCGCGCTTCACGCACGAGAAGAAGGCGGCGCGCATGCGGAGCTCGTGCTTCGGCGCCGGGATTCTCTGTGCCGCGTTCGGTGTGACCGCGTTCGACATCGAGGATGACCGGAGCGAGACGGACTTCTCTCCGAAGGTAACGCTCGAATACCGGCCGTGGGACGACTTGATGCTCTTCGCGGCGCGCTCGCAGGGCTTCAAGAGCGGCGGCTTCAACAACTACAACTTCACGCCCGACGACGTGGAGGTCGAGCCCGAGAAGGCCGTCAACTGGGAGGTCGGCGCGAAGGGGCGCCTCTTCGACGGTTCGCTCGCCTACGGTGTCACGCTCTTCAACATGGACGTCGACGACATCCAGGTGCAGATCCTGCGCGGCACGCTGCTCGTCGTGAAGAACGCGGCGTCCGCGCGGACGCGCGGCGTGGAGCTCGACGGCGAGTGGCTGACTCCCTGGGAGCCCCTGAGCATCCGCGGAGCGGCTGCGGTCACGGATGCGCGGTTCGTCGATTTCCCCGATGCGCCGCCGTCCGCCACCTCGGGCGCCGACACTCAGGACCTCTCGGGACGGCGGATGCCGTACACCCCGAAGACGCAGGTGAGCCTGACGCCGATGCTCCGGGTACCGTTCGCGAGCCCGCCGCTGTTTTTTGGCCTCGATCGCCTCGTGGGTCGTGACCTCGTGCTGAATGCGGCGGTCGACGTGCGCTACCGCTCGAGCTCGTTCCTCGACGGCGACCTCGATCCGATCGTGAAGCAAGACGGCTACGTGATGCTCGACGCGCGCCTCTCGCTCGCCGCGTGGGACGACGCGCTCACGCTCGGAGTCGTCGTCAAGAACGCGACGAACACCGACGTGCTCGACATCGCGATCGACAGCCCGCTCTTCCCCGGCGGTTACAACGTGACGCAGGAGTACCAGCGGAACTACCTGTTCGAGCTCGCGTACCGGTGGTGAGGGACGAGCCATGAAGGACGAACGTCCGCACGTCGTCGACGCCGACGGCCACTTCTGCGAGCCGTGGCGCATCTGGACGGAGTACACGGCTGCCAGATGGCACGACCTCGTGCCGCGATCCGTCGGCAAGAACGAGCGCGGCTACGAGATCATCCGCTTCGCCGGCGCGGACATGGTGGCCGAGCCGCTCGGCTCCGGCGCCTCGATCACGCCCGGCGGCACGGTTCCCGAGATGGTGATGACGACGTGGGAGGAAGGGCATCCGGGCGGCTTCGATCCCCGTCAACGCCTCGCGGACATGGACACCGAGGGCATCGACCAGGCGGTGCTCTATCCGAGCTTCGGCATCGGCTTGAACGCGTTTCCCGAGCCCGAGCTCGTGATCGAGCTCTGCCGAGCGGAAAACCGATTCCTCGCGGACTACTGCGCGGCGGATCGCAGCCGGCTCTTCGGCGTCGCCACGCTGCCGATGGGCGCGCCGGACGTCGCCGCGGAGGAGCTTCGCCGCTGCGTCGAAGAATCAGGCTTCGTCGCCGCGATGGTGCACCCGAAGCCGTGCCAGCAGCTCACGCTGCGAAGCCCGGAGCTCGAGCCGGTGTGGACGATGGCGGAGCGGCTCGAGGTGCCGATCGCGCTTCACCCGACGGATGGGCGATACCTGCCGATGGGCTTCGAGCACCTCTTCGCGAATTTCTTCGAGCAGTGTCAGATGGGCTTCACGGTCGCGTCGCAGTTCGCGCTCATGCAGGTGTTGTTCACCGGTCTCCTCGACCGGCATCCCGGCTTGCGCTTCATCGTGCTCGAGAGCGACATCGGCTGGCTGCCGTCGCTGCTCGATCACATGGACCTTCGCTTCAAGCTCCACCGCTCGATGATGACCGCGCCGGTGCGCGAGCTCCCGAGCGAGACGTTCGCGCGGCACTGTGCGATCGCCGGCGAGGCCGAGGAGCGGATCCTCGGCGCCGCGCTCGCGCTCCTGCCCGAGGGGACGTTCATGTTCTCGACCGACTATCCGCATTCCGAGTCCGAGTTCCCCGAGACGGTGAACGAAGTGCTCGAGCGCGACGATCTCGTGGAACCGATTCGCTCCGCCTACTTGTCAGGGAACGCGCGGAAGCTCTACCGACTACCAGTCACCCCCCGGACTTCGCCCGACCCCCTGAGGGGGTGACATCGTCATGTCCGCGAGCCGCCGGATCGTCCTCGTCTTCGCGATCGTGCTCGCGGCGGTCGCGCTCTGGTGGATCGCGTCGGCGAGCGGCTTCGCCGATGCCGAGCGGATCCGCCGCCTCGTCGAGGACGCGGGGCCCCTTGCGCCGGTCGTGTTCGTGCTCGTGACGGCCGCGCTCTTCTGGGTGTTCTTGCTGGTCCCGCCGGTGTGGGCATCGTCCGCGATCTGGCCGCTGCCCGTCGCCTTCGCGCTCTCGTTCGCGGGCTGCATGCTCGGGAGCCTCACGGCCTATGCGATCGCGCGCCGGCTCGGCGCCGAGTGGGCGGCGCGGCGCATCCCCGCCGGGATCCGCCGCCACCAAGAGCGGCTGGAGGCGCGGCCGCTCGCGACGATCGTGACGCTTCGCCTGATCCTGTGGGCGAATCCGTTGGCCGACCTCCTGATCGCGCTCTCGCGGATTCCGCTCCGGACCTACCTCATCGGTACGACGATCGGTCTCGTCCCGATCACCGCCGCCCACGTGCTGTTCGCAGCCGGCGGCCTCGAGCTGCTGAAGAGCCTGTGGTCATGATCCCGATGCTGATCGACACGGACGTCGGCAGCGACGACGCCGTCGCGCTGATCATGGCGTTCCGCTCGCCGAAGGTGGACGTCGTCGCGGTGACGACCGTGGCGGGCAACGTGAACGTCGCGCAGGCGACGACGAACGCGCTCGTGGTCGCCGAGCTCTGCGGCTCCGCGGTGCCGGTGTTCGTCGGCGAAGCGAAGCCGCTCCGGCGCGTGCACGCGGACGCGACGTTCTTCCACGGCAAGGACGGGCTCGGCGACCAGGGGTATCCCGCGCCGAAGCAGCGCGCGGAATCCGGTCACGCCGTCGAGGCGATCGTGGAAACGGCGCGGAAGCATGCCGGTCTCGTGCTCGTCACGCTCGGCCCGCTCACGAACGTCGCGCTCGCGGTCGAGCGGGCGCCGGACATCGTCGGGCGGATCTCGCGCTGCGTGGTGATGGGCGGCGCGGCGTGCACGTACGGCAACGTCACGCCGGCCGCGGAGTACAACATCTGGGTCGACCCGGAGGCGGCGCGGCGCGTGTTTCTCTCGGGGCTCCCGATCGAGATGGTCGGCTGGGAGTTTTGCCGCGGCGAGTTCGCGCTCGACATGGCCGAGATCGCGCGCGTGCGCGCGATCGGCACGCCGTTCGCGAAATTCGCTTTGGATTCGAATCGCGTCGCGATGAAGGCGTACGAGAAGCAGACCGGCGAGCTCGGCTTGTCGCTGCCTGACGCGGTCGCGATGGCGGTCGCGCTCGAGCCGTCGATCGTGACCGAGACGTCGAAGCACTACGTCGAGATCGAGACCGCGAGCGAGCTCACGCGCGGCATGACGGTCGTCGACAAGCTCGATGCCGCCGGCGATCCGCGGAATCCGGAGACGTGGCGCGAGGCGATCGCCGCGGGCAGGAACGTGTCGGTCACGTGGGGGATCGACGCGGGGCGCTGGAAGCAAGTGCTCTACGATTTGTTGGCGTGAATCTTCGTCTCTCCCCTTTTGGGGAGAGACCGGCCGAAGGCCGAGTGAGGGGGAGACGCCGCGGCGTCGCGATCCGCTCCCCCTCACCCGGCGGCTTCGCCACCCGGGCCGGCTCGCCAAGCGCCCCTCCCATTCGGTCGGGTCGGCTCGCATCCGAACGCACAACGTGCGTTCGGATCCTCTCCCCAACGGGGAGAGGTGAGGGGAGCGGGTGCTCGACGTTGTCGTAGTGGGCGGGGGGATCGCGGGGCTCGGGGCGGCCGAGTGGCTCGCGCGTCATGGCGCTTCCGTCGTCGTGCTCGAGAGCGAGCCCGAGGCGGGCGGACGGATGCGCTCGGTCGAGTGGCACGGGCGCTGGGTCGACGTCGGCGGCGAGGAGATCGCGAGCAGGGACGAGTTCTTCCTGGACGTGACACGGCGCCACGGGCTCGAAGTGTTACCGCATCTCGCGGGCGCGGGCGGCTACGGCGTGTGGCGGGGCGGTCGCGTGCACGCGATCGAGCTGATGGAGCCGCTCGGCTTGCTCAAGTTTCAAGGCATGAGCGTGCGCGGGCGATTGCAGTTGGTGAGACTCCTCCCGACGTTCATCGCGCAAGCCCGGCAGAACCGCGGCGCCGGGATCGACGAGCTCTGGCGCGCGAGCGCGATCGACGATTCCTCGCTCGAGGAATGGCTCGGCCGGCTCGCGCCCGAATTCCTCGAGACCGTGGCCGAGCCGCTGTTCGACGTCTTCTGCGGCTGGACGCCTGCCGAGACGAGCCGCGCGTGGCTCGCGTTCACGATGACCGTGTATTCGCGGGCCGCCGGCTTCACGGTGCGGACCGGCATCGGCGGCATCACGCGCGCGCTGGCGAGCGAGCTCGACGTGCGGTGCGGCGCGCGCGTTACGCGCATCCGCCTGCGGGATCGAACCGTCGCGTTCACGACCGCGGACGGCCGAGTCGAGGAGATCGCCGCGCGCGCGATTCTCATCGCGGTGCCCGGGCACCGCGTCGCCGAGCTCGTCGAGGATCTCGACCCGGATCGGCGCGCGTTCTTCGCGAGCGTCCGCTACGCGCCGCACGATCAGCTCTTCTTCTGGCTTCGCGAGGTGCCGCCGGAGCTGCCGCACGTCGCGTTCTTCCCGCGGTGCGAGGACGGCGAGCTGGCATCCGTCGGGCGTGGCCTGCCGACCGATCGGAGCGCGCCGGTCGCGCGGCTCGGGCTCAAGGCGACGCGACAGCGCGAGCTCGCGGGCGCCTCGGACGACGAGCTCGCGGAGCGCACGCTCGCGGCGGCGGCGCGATACTTCCCGGCGCTCCCGGGGCTCGTCGAGGATCGGCTCATGAAGCGATGGACGGCCGCGCTGCCGATCTTTTTTCCTGGTTACGTCCGTGGTCTTCGCCGCTTCCTCGAGCTGCCGCCGCTCCCGGGCGTCGCGTTCGCCGGCGACTACCTCGCGAACTCGTCGACCGGCGCCGCCTACGCCTCCGGCAAGCGCGCCGCCGAGCATCTGTTGCGTGATATGGAGGGCCGATGAAGATCCTGCGTACGCCCGACGCCCGGTTCGCCGATCTGCCCGGCTATCCCTTCGCGCCTCGCTACGTCGAGGTCGACGGGCTGCGCCTCCACTACGTCGACGAGGGAGCGCGTGGAGCGCGGACGATCCTCTGCCTCCACGGCGAGCCGTCGTGGTCGTATCTCTACCGGAAGATGATCCCGGTGTTCGTCGCGGCCGGGTATCGCGCGGTCGCGCCGGATCTCGTCGGCTTCGGGCGCTCCGACAAGCTCGCTTCGCGGGACGAGTACACCTACGAGAGGCACGTGGACTGGATGAAGGCGTGGCTCGTCGCGGTGGATCTCAGAGAGATCGTGCTCGTCTGCCAGGACTGGGGCGGGCTCATCGGGCTCCGGCTCGTCGCCGAAATGCCGGAGCGCTTCGCGGCGGTGTGCGCGGCGAACACGTTCCTGCCGACCGGCGATCAGCCGGCGGGCGAGGCGTTCCTCGCGTGGCGGAAGTTCTTGCGGCACGGCCGGCAAGCGTCCGTGCCGCAAGGTCATGGCTCGCCTGCGGCAAGCCGTAGTGCTCGCAGGAAACGCCGGAGCTGCCGTTTCTCACGGCGTTCAGCGACGGCGATCCGATCACGCGCGGTGCCGACGAGATGCTCCGCGCGATGATCCCGGGTTGCGCGGGGCAGCCGCACACGACGATCGAGGGCGGCGGGCACTTCCTGCAAGAGGACAAGGGCGAGGAGCTCGCGGGCGTGGTGGTGGAGTGGCTCCGGTGATCAAGTTCATGGTCGTCTGTCATCGGCGCCCCGACTGGTCGCACGAGCAATTCCGTCGCTACTTTCGCGACACCCACGGGCCGCTCGCGATGGCGATCCCGGGCGTGCGCCGCTACGTGCAGAACTTCGCCGAGGCCGCCGGCGGGCGGGATTCCGATTGGGATGCGGTGATCGAGTTCTGGTTCGACGACCGCCCGGCGATGGACGCGGCGTGGAAGTCCGAGGCCGGACGACGGGCGAGCGGCGACAATGCGAACCTGATGGATCTCGGGCGCACGCGCTGGTCGGTGGTCGAGGAGATCGTCGTTCTCGGGTGACGAGATCAGCGGCCGTCGCCGCATGTCCGCTTCTTCACCGGTAGACCTCGCGGCGGTGGCCGATCTTGAAGACGGTGACCGCGCGATCGCCGTCGTCGATCTCGAACACGATCCGATAGTCGCCTTGCCGGATTCGATAGCGGTCATCGTATCCGGCGAGCTTCTCGCAGCCGGGAGGACGAGGATCCGTGGCGAGCGCCTGGATCCGAGCGGTGAGGCGCCGACGGTCGGCCTGCTGCGCGACAGCCGTCAGCTCTTTGGCAGCGGAACGCTTGATGAAGAGCCTATATCTGGCCACGCCGTCTCATCGTCTTGACCACTTTCTCGAAATCCAAAGAGGGCTCCTTGGCACGCTTCTCGAACGCGGCCAAGTCTTCGGCGTCTTCGGCAAGGGCGAGCTTTACGGCATCGTTGACGACGTCCGATATCGAACGATCGGCAGCCGCCGACTTGAGACGGAGCGCGCGGTGAATCTCGGAATCGAAGTAGACGGTGGCTCGCTTCGGCTTGCTCATGTCTCTGCCGTAGCGTTATGACGTCAAAGCGTCAATCGGATCCTGCGAGCGACTTCCAGAAGCTCGTCAGCATCTCGGCGCCGCGCTTCGGGTCTTGCAGCGGCCACCAGTGGCCGAGGCCCTGGAGGCGCGTGACCTTCGCGCCGATGAGCTCGGCCGACTTCGCGGCGCTCTCCGCGTTCAGAAACGGGTCGAGCTCCGGCACGACGACCATGCCGCGCGCGCGGATGTCCTTGATCGCCGGCGCCCACTCGCGGCCGACGTCGACCGCGGAGCGGTAGAGCGCGAGGATCGAGTCCGCCATCGTCTGGTCGATGCGCGACGTCAGGTCGCGCGCTTCGGCGAGCGGCACGCCGAAGCTCGTGAACGTGGCGGCGCGCTCGTCGACGCGACATCGCGAGTTGCTGCTGCCAGAACTCCTCGCCCGCGCCCGGCGTCTGCCAGATCTTCGCGAACTCGTGCCACTCGAAGCCGACGTCGGAGATGCCGGCCGCGTCGCTCACCCACGAATGGAGAAGGTCGGAGCGGAGGCTCGCGACGCGGATCGTGAAGCCTCCGCCCCAGTCGTGGCCGACGAGGTCGACGGGCTCGCCGATCTTCTCGAGCTCGCCGATCAGCCAGTCGACGTATTCCTCCTTCGTCGCGCCGAAGCCGGCCGGCCGCGGGCAGCCGAAGCCGGGGAGCGAGAGGGCGATCACGTCGTTCCGGGCTAGAGCCGCACGGACGCCGTTCCAGAGGTGATTCGTTTCGGGGACGCCGTGAACGAGGACGATGGGCATTCGCGGGGATTAGTCCCGCCGAATGGCTGAGACAACGTGGGGGGAATAGCGACTCCCCTACCCGGCGCTTTGCGCCGACCTCTCCCCAAGGGGAGAGGTGTAGGGGTCAGCGAGTCTGGAGCGTCGTCGGGGACTTCGTGTCGAAGGTTTGGCCGGAGCGGGTGGTGATCGTCGCGGCCTCCGCGCTCTTGGCGAGGATCGAGACCAGGTCTTCGTCGGTCGGCGTGGGGATGCGCTGCCAGGTACGGCCGTCGAGCGTACGGAGCACGAGTCCGCGCTCGCCCACGGCCCAGGCGATCGGCGGGCGTGGTGAGGCGATGGCGATGATCTTCGCCTTCGTCGGGAGCGCGACGGTCGCCCAGCTCGCGCCGCCGTCTTCGGAGCGCTCGACGCCGTCGCGGCCGACGCGCCACTGAAACGCGGCGTTCTTGGTATCGGCGGCGAAGACGCGCGCGGGTTGTGACGTGCGTGCCATCGCCGCGGCTCCGCCGGCGGCGCCGACGGGCGCGGGCGCGGCGGTCGGCGGCACGGGAACCGTGGGGGGAGGCGCGGGAGCGGTCGGGACCGGCGATGGTGCTACGGTGGCGCGCACCGGAGCGGTAGGGATCCGCGTAGGCGCAGCAGCGACGGTCGCGGGCGCACGGGCTTCGAACGCGGGTGCGGAGACCGCAGGTGCGGCGGTGGTGCGATCGCGCATCTTCTGCAAGTTCGCGAACGCGTCGGCCTTGTCGGCGTCGGATGGCGCGGCGGTTTTCTCGCTGCGCGACGCGGGTGGCGCGACGTTGACGCGCTCGTTCTCGGCCGGAGCCGCGGCCGTCGCGCCGAGGCGGCCTTTGCGCGCGTCCTCGCCGACGGCGAGCGCGGCGTCGGGCGCGAGCTTCAAATTGAGATCCTCGACGGGCAGCTGACGGCGCGCGCCGGCGAGCGCGTCGGATTCTTCGTCCTTGGTTGCCGCGCGCTCCTTCGCCGGCGCCTCGGGCTTCGCCGCCGGCGGCACCGCGGCCTTCGCCATGGCAGGCGCCGCCGTCGCTTTCGCCGCCGCGGGCGCGGTGGGCTTCATCGCCACCGTCGGCTTCGCGGGCACCGTCGGCTTGGGCGCCACCGTCGGCTTCGCTGCCACCGTCGGCTTGGGCGCCACCGTCGGCTTCGCCGCTGCCGTCGGCTTCGCCGCCACCGTCGGCTTCGCCGCCACCGTCGGCTTCGCCGCGACGGCCGCTGCGCTCTGCGACTTCTTCTTCTCCGCTTCGCGCTTCTCCTCGACCGCGAGCTTCCCGCCGACGCCATCGCGGAGCTCCTGCTTCGCGCGCGCTTGCCGCTCGGCCACGGCCGCGGGCGCGTTGACGGCGCCGTTCTCGCGGAAGCGCGACGAATCGTCGAGGCGCGAGGACTGGGCGGCGGGCGGCTCCTCGGCGACGGGCACCTCCTGCGTGTCGGGGAACAGGCGGATCGCAAGCACGACCGCGCCCGTCGCCGCGGCGAGCGTGCCGAGCGTCGGCAGCCAGCGCGGCCAGAAGCTCGTCTCGCGCAGCGGCGGCAGCTCGCTCGCTCTACCGAGATCGAAGACGACGCCGCGGCAGCGCTCGCAAACGGCGAGATGATCCTCGAGCGCGGAAGCCTCGGCGGTGCCGAGGGCGTGCTCGTAATACGCGCCGAGGAGCTCGACGTCAGGGCAGGCGGCGGGCTCCCGCTGGGAGTCGCGAAGTGCCTCTTCGAAGAGGCGGTCGAGGTGTTTGTCGTCGAGAGTCACGTGGTTGGCTCCCCCTCACCCGGCGGCTTCGCCGCCGACCTCTCCCCAACGGGGAGAGGTGAAGAGGGGTCGTCTTGCTCCTTGAACGTTTCTGCGGCGTTTTGTTGCAGGCCTGAAATTGAACGGAAAGTCCTCGCTCGCTTGCGCGCAACACGCCGAGATCTCGTCGTCGCTGAGGCCGTGCGTGCGGCTGAGCTCGCGCTCGATCTCCTTCTTGAGGTCGCGGCGCGTCTTCTCGAGCTTTCGCGAGACCGTCGATTCGTGCTCGCCGAGGGTGCGGCCGATCTCGGCGAGCGTGCGCCGGTCGAGGTAGTAGGCCGCGAGGCGCATGCGGTCGTTCGCGCCGAGTCGCCCGATCGCGCCGCGAACGACGTCGCGCATCAGCGTGACTCGCCGGGGCCGATCGGGATCACTCGACGCGGGGTCCGCGGAGCCGTCGGCCGGGAGCTCCCGCGCCCGCTCGTCGTCGAGCGGCTGCAGGCGTCGGCGCTCGCGCCAGCGGTCGACGTGGCGCTGCGAGACCACCGCACGCAGCCACGTCGCGAGGCTCGAGCGCCCGTGGAAATACGAGAGCAGCGAGCGCCGCTCGCCGTCGCGCTCGTTCAAGCCGTAGAGCTCGGCCCACAGCGAATCTGCGATCTCGCGCACCGTCGACTCGTCGGCCGCGAGCGCCCGCGCCGCCGCGTAGACGATCGGCCGGTAGCGCTGCATGAACTCCGCCCAAGCGGACTCGTCGCCGCGGATGCACGCCTCCGCGAGCGCGAGGTCCGTGCGCTCGGCGCCCGGGAAGAGGCTATGGGATCTCGTTGAGCGCGTCGATCAGCTTCCGTAGTCGCCCGTAGTTGATGCGGTTGAAGTGGAACACGAGCCGCGGGAGCTCGGGATGAATCGCGTCGATCTCCTCCGGCAGCGGGCCGCTCATGCGGAGCGAGCCGCGGAGGATGATGTCGGCGAAGTCTTTCGAAAGGCGTTCCAGCACGTCGGGGCCGGGCTCGCGTTGCAGGCGGAGAATCAGCTCGTCTCCCACATATCGCGCCGAGTGGTAGACGCGATAGAAGCGCTGGATCTCCGCGACCGCGCCGGCGGCGTCGTCCGTCACGCGGAAGAGGTGCAAGTCCTCTTCGGAGATGAGCCCGCCGGCGAGCAGGCGCTCGCGCACGTAGGTCATGGCGTTTTCCCAGAACGGCCGGCCGGGCGCGCTGATGAAGAGGATCGGCACGAGCGGCGCCTTTCCTGTTTGAATCAACGTGAGGACTTCGAACGCCTCGTCGTGCGTGCCGAAGCCGCCGGGGAACATGACGACGGCGTTCGCCTCCTTCACGAAGAGGAGCTTCCGCGTGAAGAAGTAGCGGAACGTGACGAGCTTCGGGTCGCCGGCGATGATGTCGTTCGGCTTCTGCTCGAACGGCAGGCGGATGTTGAGGCCGAAGCTCCGCTCGCGGCCGGCGCCTTCCTGGCACGCGCGCATGATGCCGTCGCCGCCGCCGGTGATGATCCAGAAGCCTGCTTCGGCGGCCTTCGCGGCGAACTCCTTGGCGACGGCGTACTCCGGCTGTGTCGCGCCGCGTGCGCGCGGAGCCGAAGATCGAGATCTTCCGCTGCTCGCGATGCGAGGCGAAGAGCGAGAGCGCGTAGCGGAGCTCGCGCATCGCGGCATTCAGGAGCTTCACGTCGGCAAGCGGCGTGCTGTCGTCGAGGAGGCGGATCACCGTGTAGGCGAGCTCCTCGACGTAACGCCGGCGCGTCTCGTCCGCCTCCGGCTTGAGCTCGCGGAGGAGCTCGCCGATTCGGGCGAGGGAGTTCGGAGTGGAGCGCCTTCGGCGGCGAGCGACCGTCATGCCTGGAGCCGCTGCTCGAGCTCGTCCCACGTGGTCGCCGGTGCGGAGCAGGTGAAGCCGCGGCAGACGTACGCAGTGGGGCGGCCGCCGCTCATCGGCTTGTCGGTCGCGAACGGCGGAAGGCGCGACGGCGGAGCGGACGGGTCGTAGGCGAAGATGAAGCGATTCGCGCGGTAGCTCGCGCGCACCGGGCCGAGCAGCTCCGCGGCGCCGGCGGCGCCGTCTTTCGCGACGACGACGACTTCCTCGGGGCCGCGCGCGGCGAGGTCGAGCACGGCGAGGAGGTTCGCGTGCGCGAACGGGTTCTCCTCGGCGGAGTCGCGGTAGAGCTTGAGCACGCGCTCGGCGCGCTCGAGGAGGCCGGCATCGCCCGTCCAGTGATGGAGGCGGAGGCAGAGGTCGGCGGCGAGCGAGTTTCCGGACGGGACCGACCCGTCGTAAGCAGGTTTCGTGCGGACGATCATCTTCTCGTGGTCGGCCGGCGTGTAGAAGAAGCCGCCGGCCTCGTCCGCGAAGAGCTCGATCATGAGCTTCGCGAGCTTCTCGGCGCGCTCGAGGTGTGCGGGATCGGCCGTCGCCTCGTAGACGTCGAGCGAGCCGAGCGCGAGCGCGGCGACGTCGTCGAGGAACGCCGACACGCGCGCCTGACCGTCCTTGAAGACATGGTGAAGGCGGCCGTTCGCCCAGAGCTTCGCGTCGGCGAACGCGAGCGCGCGCTCGGCGGCATGGCGGTACTCGTCCACGCCGAGGACGGCGGAGGCGCGCGCGAACGCGGAGATCATGAGCCCGTTCCAAGCGAGGACGATCTTCTCGTCGCGGAACGGCTTCACGCGCTGCTCGCGTGCCGCGAATAGTTTTTTCCTCGCCTCGGCGAGGACGTGAGTCGTCTTCGCGGGATCGCGCTGGAACAGCTTCGCCGCCTGCTCGTCGGTGAGCGTACGGTGGAGGATGTTCGCGTGCTCGAAATTGCCTTCGTCGGTGACGTCGTAGACGCGGCAGAAGATCTCCGCGGCGTCCTCGCCGAGGATCGCCACGACTTCTTCCTTCTTCCAGACGAAGAACTTGCCCTCGACGCCTTCGCTGTCGGCGTCCTGCGTCGCGTAGAAGCCGCCCTCGGGCGACGTCATCTCGCGGAGCACGTAGTCCAGAATGCCGCGTGTCGTCTCCGCGAAGAACGCGTCACCGCTCGCGCGAAACGCGTCGAGATAGAGCGGGGCGAGCTGCGCGTTGTCGTAGAGCATCTTTTCGAAGTGCGGCACGAGCCAGCGCTCGTCGACGGAGTAGCGGTGGAAGCCGCCGCCGAGGTGATCGTAGATGCCACCCTCGGCCATCTTCGTCAGCGTGTGCGTGGTCATCTCGAGAAAATTTCGCCGTCCCGTCGCATCCCGGACACGAAGGAACAACGCGAACGCCATCGTGTTCGGGAACTTCGGCGCGCGGCCGAGGCCGCCGAAGCGGCTGTCGTAGCCTTGCGCGAGCTGGTCGCCCGCGCGTTCGACGAGCCCACTCTCGAGCGGCTTCTCGGACTCGCGCGCGCGGTCGAGCTTCTTCAAGCCGTCGAGCAGCTTGCCGACGGTCGTCCGGATGTCCTGCGGGCGGTCGCGCCAGGCTTCCGCGACGGCCGTCAGCACGCGCGGAAAGCCCGGCATGCCGTGGCGATCCTCGGGCGGATAGTACGTGCCGCCGTAGAACGGCTCGCCTTCGGGCGTGAGGAACATCGTCATCGGCCAGCCGCCGCGCCCGGTGAGGAGCTGCACGGCTCCCATGTAGATCTCGTCGACGTCCGGCCGCTCTTCGCGATCGACCTTCACGTTGACGAAGTCGCGGTTCATCTGCGCCGCGATCGCCTCGTTCTCGAACGACTCGTGCTCCATCACGTGGCACCAGTGACAAGCCGAGTAGCCGACGGAGAGGAGGATCGGCTTCCCCGAGGCGCGCGCGGCGGCGAACGCCTCGTCGCCCCACGCGTACCAGTCCACCGGATTGTGGGCGTGCTGGAGGAGGTACGGGCTCGTCTCGCGCGCGAGACGATTCGTGTGCGACGCCATCGCCGGGAGGGTATCCCATCGCCCATTCGGGGAGAACGGGCCAACGGCGAGCGAGTTGCGGGCGTTGCCCACAACTCGCGCCGACGTCACGAACGGGGAGAAACGAAGCCGGGGAGGTGAGGAACTAGTGCAGGATGAAGATGTAAGTGAGGAGGCCGAGGTAAGCGGCGCCGGCGAACGTCCAGGGGCTGCGGAAGAGCTTCGTCATAGTGGCCTCGCGTGAAAGCAACTCACGTGCCGAAGAAAACACTCGACGGGCCGGTACGTCGCACGCGCGCGGGCTCGGGATCGGAAAACTTGCGTTCGCGGTGGTTCCGATCTGAAAAGCGCGCCATATTCGTGCGCTCATGTCCGCTTTCTCCGCCGAGCGCGCCCGCGCCGACGTTCCCGGGCTGGAGGGCATCGCCTTCTTCAACGCGGCGAGCGTCGGCATCCCGCCGCGGGTGGCGCTGGAGGCGGTCGCGGCGAAGCTCCGGCACCTCGAGCACGGACCGCGCGGCGGGACGTGGACGAAGCACGTCGAGGACTACGAGGACGGGCTCGCCAAGGCGCGCGCGGAGGGCGCGCGGCTGCTCGGTGCCGAGCCGGAGGAGATCGCGTTCATCGCCGACACGACGTCCGGGCTCCATCACGCGATGCAGGCGATCCCGTTTCGGGCGGGCGACAACGTCGTGCTCGCGGATCTCGAGTATCCGAGCGTGGCGCTCGCGGCGACGGACGCGGCGCGGGACGACGGCGTCGAGCTCCGCTGGGTCGCGCACCGGAACGCACGCGTCACGGTGGACGACTACCGGAAGGCGATCGACGGACGAACACGGGCGGTCGTCGCAAGCTCCGTGGCGTGGGTCACCGGCGAGCGGCTCGATCTCGCCGCGCTCTCACAGCTCGCGACGGAGCGCGGAGTCTTCCTCGTCGTCGACGCCGTGCAACAGCTCGGCGGGCTGCCGATGGACGTGTCGAAGCTCGCGATCGATTTCCTCGCGAGCGGCGCGCACAAGTGGCTGAACGCGCCGTTCGGCGCGGGGCTCTTCTACGCCTCGCGGCGCGTGCACGAGCGCGGCATCCGCACGCGGCGGCTCGGCATCGGCGGGCACGTGCCGCCGGCGGGCGGCTGGGGACGGTACTTCGAGACGCCGGATCTCGAGCCGGTGCCGAAGCTCGCGCCGGCGATGACCGCGGCGCGCTTCGATGCGCAGGGCACGCCCCCGCGGCTCGCCGCGGCCGGGCTCGCGGCGTCGCTCGCGTGGCGGAACTCGATGGATCCAAGAGGAGTCGAATCACACATCCTCGGGCTCGCGGGCGAGCTCCTCGGCGAGCTCGAGTCGCGCGGCTTCCGCATCTTCACGCCGCGCCGGGCGGCGGAGCGCGCGGGCATCGTCACCTTCTCGATCGACGGCGATCCGACGACGGATCGTCACCTGCGGCGATTTCTCGAGGACCGGAACGTGTTCACCACCGCGCGCTACTGCTCCGGAGTCGGCGGCGTGCGCGCGTCGGTGCACGTCTACACGACGCCGGGCGAGGTGAAGGAGCTGTTGCGCGCGATCGACGAGTTTCGGCAAGAGAAGACGTGAAGCGCAACGGGGGGTCCTACGAGATTTTTCGCGAGGGCTCGCTTCGCGTCGTCTACGAGCGGCGGCCGGGGCCGCTCACGGCGATCGCGCTCGCCTCGCGCTCCGGCTCGCGCTTCGATGGCAGCGCGCCCGGCATCGCGCATCTCGCCGAGCACATGCTCTTTCAGGGGACGCCGCGGCTCGATCACTCCGGCATCAATCGTCACGCGGCCGAGCTCGGCGGCGATCACGACGCGTACACCGGCTACGAGGAGCTGAACCTCACGATCCACGTGCTGAACGCGGCCGTGCCCGAAGCGATCGCGCTTCTCGCCGAGCAGGTGCTCGCTTCGACGGTGCCGGCGGATCGGCTGGAGAACGAGCGGAACGTCGTCGCGCAGGAGATCCGCGGGCATCGCGACGACGCCGTCAGCTATCTCGCGGATGCGACGTGGGAGCGCTTCTTCGCGGGCGGGCTCTCGCATTCGCCGAGCGGCACGCTTGCGAGCATCCGCGCGGTGCGCGCGCCGCGCGTGCGCGCGTTCCTCGCGGAGCGGATGGTCGGCGCGAACCTCGTGCTCTCGGTGGTCGGCGGCGCGACGCGACGAAAGTGCGGGCCGCGGTGCGCCGCGAGTTCCGCAAGCTGCCGCGCGGGCGCGCGCTCCGCGCCGCGGGCGCGCGGATCGCCCGGCGCGGCGAGGTGCGCTTTCGGCGGAGCGGGCTCACGCAGCTCTACTGGACGACGATGCTCTCGCTCCCCGCGGACTCGCGCTCGCTCGTCGCGCTCGGCATCGCGCTCGACGTGCTCGGCACGGATCCCGACGGGCGGCTCTATCACGAGGTGCGCGAGCGGCGCGGGCTCTCGTACGACCTCTGGGCGGATCTGCAATCGGGGGCGGGGTGGGGGGTGCTGATGGTCGGCGCGGTCGCGGATCGGCGCGCCGAGAATCGCCTCCGGCGCGCCGTCGAGGACGTCTTCCGCGAAGCCGCGGAGAAGGGCTTCGGCGACGACGAGATCGCGCGCGCGCGCCGGAAGCTCGCGTACCGTTACGCGCGATTGGCGGAAGCTCGATTGGACCGCGCCACGATCCACGCCGGCAGCGTGCTCTACGGCGCGACCGCGCTCGCCGAGGCGGAGCACCTGGTGCGCACGCTCGAGCGCACCGAGATCGAGGAGATCTGGCGCCGCGCGATGCGCGCGCCACGATTGACGGGCGTCCTCACCGGCTGAAAAATAGGGGCAGCTCGTCAGGGGGGCCCATGAACAAGAGCGTTCTGCTCGTCGTTCTTTCACTCCTCGCCATCGCGACGCTCGCCGCTGCCGCCGATCCGATGTTCCGCGATCGACCGGGCCGCGGAGAGCTCGACGCGGCCGTCGCCGATCCGCCGCCGGCGCAGGCGCCCGAATCCGGTGGTTACGTGTGCGACGTGCAGATCATCGGCTCGCAAGGAGCCGCCGGCCTTCGCGGCGTCCAGTTCTATCTGACGAGCGCCAGAAATTGCGCCGGCGCAGGGGACACGTTCGCCGCGTGGATCTCGCCACCCGGGGAGCCCGGGTACAGCGAAGCGCAGGTAACGGCGATCCAGCGCGACCTCCTCGTTGCCGCGCGCGAGGGATGGCGCGTGTACGTCGAGCGGCAACCGGGGAGCGCCGTGATCCGCAAGCTGACCATCCGGGTGAACTGAGCCATGCCGCGACGAACAGCGCCCATCGCCGCGATCGTCCTTGCCGTGACGATCGTTTCGCCGCTCGGATCCGACGGCGCAGACGGGCTCTTCCGCAAGAAGCCCGGCGACGACGGCTTGTACATCAAGCCGACGGAGCCGCCCGCGGACACCATGTCGAGCCCGGACACTCTCGATGCGGCCCGGGCGATCACGACCATCGAGCTGAGACCCGTGCAGCTGCAGAGGTTCTCGAAGTCGAACGGCGGCTCGACCGGCACGGCGATCGGCGTCAGCCCCGACGTCTCCGGGAAGTGTAGCTCGGCGGTCGACGTGAAGGCACCGGCGTGGGTGGGCTTCTGCTACGCGACCGAAAAGCAATGGGACTCGGACTGGTTCTACAACTATCTCATGCGCACCGGCATCCGCTTCGACGAAGCTTCGCTGCGCGGTCGGAAGCTCCGACGCGCGGTTCTCAAGCTCCACGTCGCGGGGCGGACCTCGACGGGAAACTGCGGCAACGGTGTCGTCGGCGCGGCACGAGGTGAATGGTGGGTGCCGCTTGCGAACGGCAGTCGGCAAGATTGGATCGAGGGCGAGCCGCTCGCCACGTTTCCGTTCGAAGGCGAGAACGACTTCACTTTCGACGTCACGGAGCAGGTGCGCGCCTGGATCGAGGGCGCGCCGAATCAGGGCTTCGTGCTGAGCAGCGAAGGCGAGCGGATCGACGCGTTCCTCGACGGCAAGTGCATCCTCGGCATCGACGGGATCGTCTTGGCGGTCGACGTGCTCGTGTGAGCGCGAGCTAACGCCCGTCGAAGATCGGCAGATTGCGGCGCGGCGCGACGAAGTCGGGCACCGGCGCGTACGCCATCACGAACGTGACCGAGGCGCGCGGCTCCGCCTCACTGATCGTCACGACGCGCCTGCCGTCGGCGATCTCCCGCCGCCAGCCCGAGGGCGGCGCGGGCTGCGTGCCGCCTTGCCAGGCGGCGGTCACTTCGCCTTCGTGCATCTCCGCCACGACCGTGACCGGCCCTCGCGGAACTTGAAGGAGAAGAAACTCGCAGACGTAAGAGCCGTCCGTCTCGGTCATCGCGTCTTCGCGGCGGATCGCGATCGGTCGGTCGTTCGGCGGCGGCGGATCGGTCGTTGCGTAGACCGAGAACGCGAGACACGAGCTCGGCCCTTCGAGCTTGTATCCGAGATCCTTGCCGTAGCGGACCTCGACGCGGATCGAATCGGCCGGCGGCTCGGCGACGGTACCGTCGACCATGCCCGAATCGAACGGCGGCGGCTCGGCGGGTCGCCGCTCGCGACGGCCGCCTGACGACGGCTCGCCGGCTCCTTCAGGCTCTTGGGCGACGGCGTCGCCCGCGGCGATTGCACAGCACAGAACGAAGAGCGGAACGGCGAACGAGCGATGCATGATCAGCGAACGACGGGCGGCGGGCCTGAGGGCTCGGGCACCGTGTAGGTGACGTTCAGCTTGAGGTTGGAGACGTGTGACACGCAATGCGTAGTGTCTTCGCCCTCAAGCTCGGCGACCGAGGTGATCGAGCCCGTGAGCAGGAAGCCATACGTCGGCGATGCGCCAAGCGGCGCCGCGCCGGTGACGTTTTGCCAGATGTACGGCTCGGTAACGTCCCACTCTCGAGTGCCCAGCCGGCGGACCGTGGGCGAGGACGTCGCGTACGGGATCGGGCCGGGCGGATTCGCTTCGTGCCAGGCTATCGTGGGGACTCTCACGACCACGCAGCCGTCGGGCTTCTGTTCCGGAAGCCCCTCGCCGTTCGTCCAGCAATTCTTGTTCTCCGGGTGATCGATCATCCAGCAGCCGGGATAAGCTTCTTCGTCGTAAGTTAGGACGACTCGATCGATCCGCTTTTCCGGAATGTGAGCGAGGTCCCCTTTGTCGAAGAGCAGCGCGAGATGAGTGACTCCCGCGCCACAAGGACTGCCCCCGTACGGCTCGTGCTCCCACCAGCCGACGGCGTTCCCCGGGCCGGGTTCGGCGATCGGAGTGTCGCCAAAGTAACAGCGGTAACCCGTGCCGGAGAAGCTTTTCCGCGTCTCCTTCGGGAGCGATTGCGCGACGTCGAGGGTCAACGTGTGCGTGCCCGGCTGCATGTGCTCGGGCGCGCGGATGAGATCGTCGGGCAGCGGCTTCACCTCGACGCCGACCGGCGGCGCGACGACGGCGTCGTCGGGGAGCTTCCTCGTCTTCATCATCCCGTCCGCCGCGAGCGTGACGCTTGCGGTCGCGGCGACGAAACCCAACGCGAAGAGCGAGCAGCGCATCGGTTGCACGTTGCCCTAGCACGTTCGTATGCTCCGCGACGAGGAGATCGGGGGATGCGGAGAACACCGCTCGGCATCGGGCTCGCGATCGCGCTCATCGGCGAACCGGCGCTCGCGCGCGATCGGCCGGAGACACCGCTCGAAGTGCAGGTCAGCGAATTGGACCGCGATTCTCTAGATGCGAAACCCCGATTGTTCGTGACGTTCTACAACCGGTCGAATGACGTGCACTTCTGGTGGGAGTGGACCGCCAACGGGGAGCCGCAGCCGAAGGACTTCGAGAGATCCTGCGGCGACCTCGACCCGGAGCGCTTCATTTGCGCCTGGCCTCATCTGCAAGGGCCCGACCGCGCAGATCCAATCGAGACCGGCAATGACATCCGTCATCTGGCGATGCCGCTGAAGGAGTTAGAGTTCGATACCGAGTACTGCTTCAAATTCATGGCACAGCATGAAGACGGGCTCACCTCGCCGACATGGTCGGAGTGGGCCTGCACGCGCACGAGGCAGCCACCACCGCTGCCCGACAAGCCGACGGTGACACAGGTCACCGTATTGCCGGCGAAGACGGGTCAGGGAGAGATCGGTGGGGCGGTGCCGGCCCGAGTGCTCGTCGAGTGGACGGGGAACCCGCAAACCACGGCCAACTATTCCGTGGAGCGGATGCTCGAGTCGGGGTGGACGGTGCGGGCCTCGGGGATTCGCAGGGACCTCGACCCGCTCGAGGCGGCCGTCCCGGTGGGAGCCGACCCACTGCCGACGTTCGAGCGACCGGTGCGCTATCGTGTCTGCGCCTCGAACATCAGCGGTAAGACGTGTTCGGATGGAGTCTCGACCGAGACCTACGCGGCGGAAGAGAAGATCGACTCGGACCTCGTCGTGAAGCCGACGGAGCCGCCGGCCGAGACGAGGCGCGACACGGACGCGATGACGGTGCCGACCGTCCCGCCAGCCGACGTCCTTCGCCCGGGACCGTATCAAGCGCCTCCTGCTGCCGAGCCGATGCGTCGCGGCCCGTTCACGGCGCCGACCGAGCCCGTGATCCGCTGACGCGGACGCCCCTTTCTCCCGAGGCGGGGGGCAGCTAGGTTCACCCGCTCATGTCCCTGCGCATCGCTTTGATCGGTCAGGCTGCCTTCGGCGAGAAAACGCTCGAGCGGCTCGCGGCGAAGCACGAGGTCGTGGCGGTCTACGTGCCGCCCGATCCGAAGAGCGGCAAGATCGACCCGGCGAAGGCGCGCGCGCAGGCGCTCGGCATCCCCGTGCTGCAGCCGAAGTCGATGAAGACGGACGAGGTGTACGCGGGCTTCGCGGAGCATCGCGCGGATCTCGCGGTGCTCGCCTACGTGACCGTGATCGTGCCCGAGCGAGTGATCGCGCTGCCGCGGCTCGGCGCGATCTGCTTCCACCCGTCGCTGCTGCCGCGCTACCGCGGCGGGAGCGCGATCAACTGGCAGCTCATCAACGGCGAGCGCGACGGCGGGCTCACGGTCTTCTGGACCGACGCCGGCATCGATACGGGGCCGATCCTCCTCCAGAAGCACGTGAAGATCGGGCCGGACGACACGGCAGGCACGTTCTACTACCAGAAGATCTTCCCGGTCGGGGTCGAGGCGATGGAGGAGTCGGTCGATCTCATCGCGGCCGGCAACGCGCCTCGGATCGTGCAGGACGACGCGCTCGCGACGTACGATCCGCTCTGCAAGGACGAGCACGTCGCGATCGATTGGTCGCTGCCGGCGAAGAAGGTCTACGACGTCATTCGCGGCGGCGATCCGCAGCCGGGCGCATGGGCGCTCCGCGGCGCCGAGCGGATCCGCTTCTACGATGCTCGTCTGGACGAGTCGGGAATTTCCGGCGAGCCGGGACGCGTGCACGCGATCAAAGAGAAGAGCGTGATCGTCACGCTCGCCGACGGCGCGATCCGCGCCGCGCGGTTGCGTCTCGGGGATTCGCCCGCCAAGGTCGCACCCGGCGAGCTCGCCGGCGAGGGACGGCTCGCGGTCGGCGACCAATTGAGCTCGGGGAGGTAAGGCGCTCGTGGCGGATTCGGGGATGAAGGACGCGATTCACCGCGCGTTCGAGGACAGCATCTCGACCAAGCGGCACTTCGCGAAGGAGCACATGACGACGCTCATCACGGTCGTCGAGCTCGTCGCCGAGCGGCTCGTCGCCGGGAGCAAAGTCCTCCTCTTCGGCAATGGCGGCAGCGCCGCCGACGCGCAGCACATCGCCGCCGAGTTCGTGAACCGCTTCATGCTCGAGCGTCCGCCGCTGCCGGCGATCGCGCTCACGACCGACACCTCCGCGATCACGTCGATCGGCAACGACTACGGCTTCGTCGAGATCTACTCGAAGCAGGTGAAGGCGCTCGGGCGCGAGGGCGACGTCGCGTTCGCGATCTCGACGAGCGGCAACTCCTCGAACGTGCTCCGTGCCGTCGACGCATGCCGCCGGAAGAAGATCCACACCGTCGGGCTGACGGGCGGCGACGGCGGCAAGCTGGCGGGCAAGGTCGATCACCTGCTGAATGTGTCCTCGACGCGCGTGACCGCGCGCATTCAGGAGACGCACATCCTGATCGGCCACGTGCTCTGCGAGATGGTCGACGTGAAGCTCTTCGGCCGCACTTCCGGCAAAGGAGCTGCGACCGGCTCATGAGCGGCAAGCCGATCGACCTTTCGCGCGTGCGCACGTACCCGCTCGCGGGACGAAAGAGCAAGGTCGACGCGGCGGCGCTCGGGCGGCCGGTGGCGGCCGGCGGGACTGTGGCCGAGCTGATCGCGAGCCTGCCCGACGTGCTCGCCGCACGCGACCTCCGTACGGCCGTGCGCGAGCTCGCCGAGCGACGGCGTGCCGGCAAGCGTGTTCTGCTCGGCATGGGTGCGCACCCGATCAAGGTCGGGCTCTCGCCGTGGATCGTCGATCTCCTCGAGCGAGGCGTGCTCGGAGGCGTGGCGATGAACGGCGCGGGCATCGTGCACGACTTCGAGATGGCGACCGCCGGGCACACCTCCGAAGAGGTCGCCGAGCAGCTCGCGGACGGGAGCTTCGGCATGGCCGAGGAGACCGGCACGTTCCTGAACGACGCCGCGCGCTTCGGACAGACGGCCGGCATCGGCCTCGGCGAAGCGGTCGGCAAGAAGCTCCTCGAGCTCGCGCCGCCGCACGCGGATCTCAGCATCCTCGCCGCGGGCGCGCGCCTCGGCGTTCCGGTCACGGTTCACGTGGCCGTGGGAACGGACATCGTGCACATGCATCCCACGGCGGACGGCGCGGCGATCGGCGACACGAGCCTCCGCGACTTCCGCATCCTCGCGGACCTCGTGTGCGGGCTCGAGGGCGGCGCGTTTCGTGAACCTCGGCTCGGCGGTGATCATCCCCGAGGTGTTCCTGAAGGCGCTGAACCTCGCGCGGAACGTCGGCAACCAGGTGCGCGATCTCCTGACGCTCGACCTCGACTTCCAACGGCACTACCGGCCGATGACGAACATCGTCACGCGCCCGACCCTCTTGGGTGGTCGAGGAATCGCCTTGACCGGCCATCACGAGATCCTTTTCCCGCTGCTCTGTGCGGCGCTCGCGGAGGAAATGGCTTCATGACGGATCGAAGGAAACAACGCGCGCCGACGCTCGATCCGGTCCTCAACGGCGCGCCGGTCGTGACGCTGCTCACGGATTTCGGCGAGCGCGACGGCTACGTCGGGATCTTGAAGGGCGTCGTCTTGAAGCTCGCGCCGGCCGCGCGGCTCGTCGACTTGAGTCACGAGGTCCCGCCACAGGACATCCCCGGCGCGGCGCTCGTGCTCGAGAGCGCGGTGCGCTACTTCCCGCAGAAAACCGTGCATCTCGTCGTCGTCGATCCCGGCGTCGGCAGCGATCGACGGCCGATCGCGATCGAGACCGAGGACTTCTTCCTCGTCGGACCGGACAACGGCGTGCTCGCGCCGGCCGCCGCCGTCTCGCCGGTCAAAGGAATGTGCGAGCTCGATCGGCGCGAGCTTCACCTGCCCGAGGTCGGCCGCACGTTTCACGGCCGCGACGTCTTCGCGCCGATCGCGGCGCGGCTCGCCACGGGCACGCCGCTCGCGGCGGTCGGCCGCGCGATCGAGCGGATCGAGCCGCTCGAGTTCCCGCCGGCGGTTGCGCGCGAGAACGGCGCGATCGAGGCGCAGGTGTTGCACGTCGACCGCTTCGGCAACGTCGTCTTGAACCTCAGCGCCGGCGACCTCGGCGACTACCGGGCGGAGGACGTTTCCGTTACGATCGGCGCGGTGCGGATCCAAGGGATCTCGTCGCACTACGCCGCCGTGAAGGAAGGGCGGGCGTTGATGCTCTGGAACAGCTGGGGCCGGCTCGAGATCGCGGTACGGAACGGCTCCGCCTCGCGCCAGCTCCGCGCGCGGAACGGCGATCGCGCGCAAGTGAGACGCGAAGGTCGTTGAGTCACTGCGGCTCGTGAGGCGGGTGCCGATCCTCAATCTCCTGCTGTTCGTGGCGACGTTTGCGACGACCACGATCGCGGGCGCGCTGAACGCGGATGTGCCGTGGGGCGAGCTCCGTGCGCGCTGGGCCGACGGCCTGCCGTTCTCGTGCTCGTTGATGTCGATCCTGCTCGCGCACGAGATGGGCCACTACCTCTGCGCGCGCGCGCACGGCGTGCGAGCCACGTTGCCGTTCTTCCTGCCGGCGCCGCCGGTGCCGTTCCTCATCGGCACGCTCGGCGCGTTCATCCGGCTCCGCTCGCTGCCGCCGAGCCGGCGCGCGCTCTTCGACGTCGGCGCGGCGGGTCCGTGGGCCGGCTTCTTCGTCGCGCTGCCGGTCGCTTACGTCGGCCTGTCGCTCTCCGAGATCCGGCCGCTGCCCGCGGAATTCAGCGGCCTCTATTTCGGCGACTCCGCGGTCTTCAAGCTGCTCTCGTGGCTGACGGTCGGGCCGATCCCCTACGGCCGCTTCGACGTCTTCCTTCATCCGGTGGCGATGGCCGGCTGGTTCGGCCTCTTCGTGACGGGCCTCAACCTCCTGCCGATCGGCCAGCTCGACGGCGGTCACGTGATCTATTCGCTCTTCGGGCGGCGGCATCGCTGGATCGCGCGCGGCTTCCTGCTCGCGCTGCTCGCGCTCGGGTTTCTCGGCTGGGCGGGCTGGTTCGTATGGGCGGTGCTCGTCACGTTCGCGGGCATCGACCATCCCCCGACCGCGGACCGCGAGACGCCGCTCGACCCGTTGCGCACGGTGTTCGCGTGGGCGACTCTGGCGCTGTTCCTCGCCACGCTCGTGCCGGTGCCGGTGATCTCGGTCGATGGCGGCGGCTACGTGGAGCCGGCCGAGGAGCTGATTCCCGCACGTTACCAGCTTCCCTGAGATCGTCCGAGACGAAGAGACTTTAGACGAAGAGACGATGGATCGGCTTTCCTGGGATCAGTACTTCCTGATGATCACGCGGCAGGTCGCGGAGCGATCGACGTGTACGCGCGCCAAGGTCGGCGCGGTGATCGTGCGCGACAAGAGCATCCTCGCGACCGGCTACAACGGCTCGCCGGCGGGAATGCCTCACTGCACCGAGGTCGGCTGCCTGATCTACGAGAGCAAGACTCCGGCGGGCGACGTCGAGCAGAATTGCTTCCGCACGATCCACGCCGAGATCAACGCGATCGCGCAGGCGGCGAAGAACGGCTCCTCGATCCGCGACGCGGCGATCTACATCACGCACACGCCGTGCATCCACTGCTACAAGGTGCTGATCAACACCGGCATCAAGCGCGTCTGCTACGAGAAACCGTACAAGCTGCATACGCTCGAAGAGCTGCTCCGGAATTCGGGCGTCGAGCTCGTCGAGGTGCCGCTCCCGGCGCACGCGCCCACTCCGACCGTTTCGTGAACTGGGCGGTCGAGCGCTGGCGGCGGATCCCCGGGCTCGTGCAGAGCTTCGGCGGCCGCGGCGAGCCGACGCCGCCCGACGTGCGGACGCTCCGGCAGGTGCACGGCGCGCGGGTGCTCGATGTGGAAGAGCTCGGCGCCGATCTGGAGCAGGCGGACGGGTTGATCACGCGGCCGGCTCTGCCGAACGTCGGCATCTGGACCGCCGATTGCGTGCCCGTGCATCTCGTTGCCGAGCGCGAGCGCATCGCGGCCGCGGTGCATGCCGGGTGGCGCGGCACCGCCGCGGGCGTCGTCGATGCCGCGCTCGCGACGCTCCGCGAGCGCTTCGGCGTCGAGCCGTCCGCCGTCGAAGCCGCGCTCGGGCCGGCGATCGGCGCCTGCTGCTACGAGGTCAAGGACGACGTCGTCGAAGCGTTTCGCGCGCGCTACGGGATCGCCGGCGGCACGGGCTTCGTCGAGCGCCACGGCAAGACGTTTCTCGATCTCCGGCGCTTCCTCGTCGCGCGTCTCGCCGCGCTCGGCGTCGCGCACGTCGAGACGGTCGGGCCGTGCACGGGCTGCTCGACGGACGTGCTCTACTCGTACCGGATCGAAGGCAAGACGGGGCGTCAGCTCTCGGCGATCGGCTGGCTGTAGCGAGAACACCGGGGCGAGCGCGCCGGGTCCTGTCGCTCCGCAGCCCATCGGGTGCTCTCGACGATAGTCGAGAACGGTTGGCTCTCATCGGGCGCGGACTCGTCCTCGCGTATGATGGCGGCGGTCCGCTGTTGGCGGCAGATGCGTCCACGTCGCTGCGCGCCCGACGGGCGCCCGCTGCGCGCCACCCGGCGCGCTCGCCCCGGTGCGCGAGGTGGTCTCCCCCTCACCCGCCGCTTTGCGGCGGCCTCTCCCCAATGGGGAGAGGCGGAGAGGGCGCGTCGAACTTCTCCGGGTCTTCGATCACCGCGGTAACGACCCGGGCGAGCGCGGAGGCGAGCGCGCCGTCGAGCAGGCGATGGTCGAACGTGGCGCCGACGAGCAGCACCGGACGCGCGACGACTTGACCATCGACGACGATCGCGCGTGGGCGCGCCGTGCCGACGATCAAGACGATCGGGCAGCGGCTGAAGGGCACGATCGGCGCGAGCGCGCAGTCGATGCCGAAGGTACCGATGTTCGAGACCATCGCGCTGCCGAAGGGGTCGGGCTTGACCCCGAGCTTGGTGAGATCGAGGCCGAGCGTGTGCGTGGCGTGCTCGGTCAGCTTCAGCATCCAACCGAGCATGAACGTCGGCAAGCGATCCATCGTCCGCTTCGCCTTCTCGAGCTCGGGGTCGCGACGCGCGCGGATGCGCGCGGCCTTCTCGGCGAGCTCGCGCGCGATCTCGACGAGTGGCTTCTCGTCGACGCAGTCGATCTTCGTGCCGCCGAGATCTTCGCCGCCTTCGGTGACGACTTGGAGAAAGATGTCCACGCGCTCGCGGAGGTGAACCCAGCCGCGCCGGATGACGGCGTTCGCGTGCGGATTCTGGCGGAGGGCCAAGGCGATCGCCTTCGCGACCAAGTGGGTTGGCGTGACCTTGACGCCGCTCTCGACGCGGAGTCGCTCGAGGTACGGGAGCGCCCGGGAGACGTCGATCTCGAGCGTGGTGTAGGTCGAGGGATCCCGGGGGGGAGACCAGGCGCGGAGGGCCATTTTGCGCCAGCTCGAAAGCCGCGGCGCGGGGCGAAACCGGGGGGCGTCCAAGGCCCGGCATCTAACCACGCGGATTTCGGGGGTCAACGCGCCACCCCCGGGATCGTTGTTCCGTGCCCCCGGCGCTGCTAGGTTTGCCCCCGAGGAGACCTGGCGATGAAATCCACGATTGCGCTGCTCGCGTTCCTGTTGGCGATCGCTCCGATGGCGACCGCCGGCGATGAGTACGACGATTCCCAGGCCCATCCTCTTCGTGTCGCCACCTACATCGTTCATCCCGTCGGGGTGCTGATGGAGTGGGTCATCTTCCGGCCCTTCCACATGCTCACCTCCGCCTCGCCCGAGACCGAGTACGTGTTCGGCCATCGCCCGCACGGGCTGGACGAGTTCGCGGTCGAGGATGTCCACCACGTCACCACCGTCACCGAGACGGAGGTTTACGAAACCCGCTAGCGCCCGGCTAGCTATCACCCCCCGGGCTTTCGCCCGACCCCCTGAGGGGGTGCGCGGTTACACGATTTCCAACGCCGCGAGGCGCGCGATCAGCTTGCGGTCGCCGAAGCCGGCGAACCGGACCGTGACCTTCTCGGCGTCGCCTTTGCCTTCGCTCGCGCGCACCACGCCGAGGCCGAAGGTGGGGTGGCGGACGCGCGCGCCGACTGCGTAGCGGCCGCCGCTCGAGACCGTGCCGAACGACCGCTCGTGCGACTCGACGACCTGGGACTCTCGGCGGTCGATCGTCCACTCGCGCACCGGCCGCCGGTCGACCCGCTCGCGCTCCATTTCGACCATCTCGGCCGGGATCTCGTCGAGGAAGCGCGAGGGCAGATTCGACTGCTCGACGCCCATCAGCCGCCGTCGCCGCGCGCGCGTGAGGAAGAGACGCTCGCGAGCGCGCGTCATGCCGACGTAGCAGAGTCGCCGCTCCTCCTCGATCGACGCGCGATCGCCCTGCGAGCGGTGGTGCGGGAAGATCCCTTCCTCCATGCCGGCGAGGAAGACGACGGGGAACTCGAGGCCCTTCGAGGTGTGAAGCGTCATCAGCGTCACGCGCCCGCCCTCGTCGGGCAGGAGGTCCGCGTCCGAGACGAGCGCGGCTTGCTCGAGGAACTCGGTGAGCGATCGTCCCGCGACGTCCGCGTCGCGCGCGACGCCGAGGAACTCGCGGAGGTTTTCGCGCCGTGATTCCGCCTCCGGCGTCCGCTCCGCGCCGAGCGCGTCGAGGAGCCCGGTGCGGCGGAACACTTCTTCGACGAGCTGCTCGATCCTGCCGCCGTCGACGAGACGGCGGAGATCCGCGACGAGTGCCGCGAACGCGGTGACCTTGCCGGCCGCGGCCGGCGCGAGCGTTTGCGGCGGTGCCGCGAGGACCTCCACGAGGCGCTTCTCCGTCGCGCGCGCTTCGGCGACGAGCCGCCCCACGGTCGTCGCGCCGATGCCGCGCGCGGGCACGTTGATGATGCGGAGCCACGCGGCCTCGTCGCTCGGATTCGCGATCACGCGGAGGTAGGCGAGGAGATCCTTCACTTCCTTCCGCTCGTAAAAGCGGAGCCCGCCGACGAGCGCGTACGGGATCGCCGCGCCGAGGAACACTTCCTCGAGCACGCGCGACTGCGCGTTCGTGCGATAGAAGACGACGAAATCGGAGTACGGTCGCTCGCCGCGGAGGCGCGCGATGCGGCTTGCCACGAATCGCGCTTCGGACTGCTCGTCCTCCGCTTCGTAGAGGACGGGAAGCGCGCCGGGCTCGTTCTCCGTCCAGAGCGTCTTGCCCTTGCGATCGCGGTTGTGGCGGATGACGGCGCCCGCGGCGGCGAGGATCCGCTGCGTCGAGCGGTAGTTCTGCTCGAGCCGCACGACCTCGACGTCCGGATAGTCGTGCTCGAAGTCGAGGATGTTTCGGAGATCGGCACCGCGCCACCGGTAGATCGACTGATCCTCGTCACCGACGACGCAGAGGTTGCGGTGCTCGGCGGCGAGATGACGGAGGATCGCGTACTGCGAGCGGTTCGTGTCCTGGTACTCGTCGACGAGCAGGTAGCGGAAGCGGCGCTGATAGCGCTCGCGCGTCGCCGGCACACGCTCGAAGAGCTCGAGGAGGAGCAGCAGGAGATCGCCGAAGTCGACGGCGTCGTTCCGCCGGAGCACGCGCTCGTAGGCCGGATAGGCGGAGGAGGTCGCTTCGTCGAGCGGGCTGCCGTCGTTCTCGAAATTCGCGGGGCCGCGTCCTTCATTCTTCGCCTGATCGATGCGCGAGAGGAGCGCGCGCGCGGGGAAGCCGACGTCGCGCTCCTTCAGCGCTTCCTCCATCGCGGCGAGCGAATCGGAGGTGTCGTAGACGACGAACGACGACGTGAGGCCGATCTCGAGCTCGGCGACGTGACGGCGCAGCAGGCGCGCAGCGACGGAGTGGAACGTGCCGATCCACGGCGGATCGGCGACGTCGCCGAGGAGCGCGGCGACGCGCGCGCGCATCTCGGCCGCCGCCTTGTTCGTGAACGTGACGGCGAGAACCTCCGACGGCGCGGCGATCTGCTCTTCGATCAGCCGCGCGATCCGCCGCGTGAGAACGCGCGTCTTGCCGCTACCCGCGCCCGCGAGGACGAGGAGCGGCCCGGAGCCGTGCTCCACGGCACGGCGCTGCTGGGGATTCAGCTCGGCGACGGAAGTGATGAGGGTGAATCCCGAGCGGTCTGCGGCGACGACACCCTTTGGCGTCGATGACGCCGTCGCCGGAAATCAGCTGGCGAGTCGCGCGTCGGTCGTCCGTCGGCTCGATGCGGATCCGGCTCGCCTCGGCGACGGTGCGCTGCCGCCACTCCTGCAGCCCGCGCCGGATGTAGTCCGGATTCAGATCGAGCGTCTGGCAGATGTTCTCGTAGGAGAAGACCCACGAGTTGTCCGACGAGAACAGCCACTCCTCGGCTTCCGCGAAGAACTCCTGGCCGCGATTTTCGCGGGAGAAGGCGTACTTCTGGTAGCAGTCGATCGCGTCCTCCAGAACCGCCAGCATCAGGCGCTTCTCGCCCCTGATGGCCGAACCGCGGCCACGAAAGTGGGCGAAAAACTGTGATGGGAGCAGCGTGTCCGGTTCGAACAGGCTGACGGCGGATTGACGCATCCAGATTCCTCCTGCGGTCGCGCTCGCGATCCGAGTGAAGCAAAAATAAGTTCGGTCGTTTGCGACGTGCGGTGACCGACGGCGCCGTAAACCCCATCCAACCCAAGCGACGCTTCGTGTTCCTCGCCGACGCGGGGTCACCATAACGACGCTGCGCGGCGGAAATCTAGTGAAAAACTCTTTTTCGCAGCATTAGCCCGACTAATCGACGCCGTGTCAGAAAACGGCGCGCACGGCCGCTGCGAAGCGAAGCGGCCCGAGCGAGAGAACGGCGGCTACTCGATTTTGACGCCGTCGATCGAGCCGCCGGCGGCCGCACCACCGGGCGCTGCCGCACCACCGGGCGCTGCCGCACCGCCGGGCGCTGCCGCACCGCCGGGCGCTGCCGGGGCCGCGGCCGCGCCGCTATTCTTGCAGTCGTCGCGATCGCGGGTGACGAGGGCGAGCTGGCTGTTCAGCGCTTCGCGCTCGTTGCGCAGCTTGACGACGTCTTGCTCGAGCTGGGCGACGCGCTTCTTCAGCTTCGGGGCGTCACCCCACTGCAGGTAGCCCAGGTAGTAGCCGGCACCGAGCACGGCCAGCAGGGTAAAAGCCACCTGCGTGTACCACCACACCGCCTCCTTCACGACTTGCTGCGGCGTCTTCTCTTCCGCCATCGCGTCCCCCTTGCCCGGCCTCGTGGCCTCGCGGTCGAAGACCGCGAGAAGGCGGCGACTCTAAGAAGGCAGCGGTTGCGAAGTCAAGCTCGCGGGCGGGACGGGCCCGCCCGCGAGTCTCCCCCCACTGACGACGGCGGTCAGGCCGCTTGGACGGCCGGGATCGTGACCTGCGCGGCGTCGTGCTGACGGTCACGCCAGGCGAGCATCGCCTCGCGGACCCAGCTCCCGTCGAGACCGAAGGTCTCGCAGAGGCTCACGAACGAGAACACGGAATCCGATTCACCCTCGAGGATCCAGTCCATCGTCTCGAGGAAGACTTCGCTCTCCTCGGTGCTGCGGAGCACTTCCTTGCGGAACGACTCCACGCCGTCGACGAACACGGTCCAGAGCAGCGTCAGCTCGCCGGACCAGTTCGGCTCCGACTCCGGAAAGAACTGCTCGGGCAGGATCAGATCCGACTCGAGCGCTGCGAACAGCGCAGGGTCCATCGGAGTGGGAAGTTGCTGGGGCATTGTTCTCGCTCTCCTCTGCCCCCGTCAGAAAGCAAACGGTCCGCCACCCTTTGGTCAGGGGGTCGGACGCAGGCGTTTTCATGGAATTTCGGAGGTTTAACCGAGGGGACCGCCGGAACGCGAAAGGTCACGGAACGACAGAATTGTCGGGGTGTGCAGAAAATGAAGGGTAAAGTTGTCAATCTTCGTCCATGCAGTCGCCCCGCGGATGCCCGGCGCAGAAGAGCTTCTGGAGGCGGCGCGTCACGGGTCCGCCGGCGCTCCGGAGCGCCCGGCCGTCGACCGACCGGATCGGCACGAGCTCGATCGTGGTGGCGGTGAGGAACGCCTCGTCGGCGCGAAGGAGCCGGCGCTCGGTGACCGCTTCCTCTCGCGCCGGGATGCCGGCACGCCGGGCGAGGGCGAGCACGGTTCGGCGCGTCACGCCGGGCAGGATGCCGGCGCCGATCGGCGGCGTGAGGAGAGCCCCGCGCTCGACCACGAAGAGGTTCGTCGTCGCCCCTTCCGCGAGCGTGCGGTCGGGCAGCCGGTAGATCGCCTCGAACGCGCGGCGGCGCCGAGCGCTCTCCTTGGCGACGATCGCGGCCGCGTAGTCGGTCGTCTTCGTCGCCGCGAGGAGGCCGCCGAAGCCGGGATGGAACGGCACGAGCACGACGGCCGCACCGCGGCGCCGGAGGCGCGCCACGCGGGGATCGATCGCCCGAAGCGCGATGACGACCGTCGGCTTCGGGCGCCGCGGCGGCAGGAGGCTTCGCCCGTCGGCTCCCCGCGTGACCGTGATCCGCACCGCGGCGTCGACGTCGAGCCGCCGATTGCGGCGCAGAAGCTCGCGGATCGTGCGGCGCCAGCGCGTCTCGCTCCACGGGATCGCGAAGCCGAGCGCGCGCGCCCCCGTCCTCATCCGCCGGAGGTGCTCGCGCAGCGCGAACGGCTCGCCGTGGTACGTGCGGATCGTCTCGAACAGCGCGTCGCCGAACTGGAAGCCCCTGTCGAAGACGCTGACGCGTGCGCGCGCGGCGGCGACGAACGTGCCGTCGACGAAGACGGTTTCGCTTCGTGCCTTCGTGATTTCCGACCTCAGGATGCGGCGGCGAAGAACGCCTTCGCCTTGAGCCAGCACTCGTCGTACTCGCCGTCGGGGGTCGAATCGATCACCACGCCGCCGCCCGCGAAGTATCGCACGCGCTCGCCGTCGACGATCGCCGCGCGGATGTTCACGCTCGCGGTGAGCGCTCCGCCGGGCTCCGCGTGAAGGATCGCGCCGGTGTAGAAGCTCCGCGCCTCGGGCTCGATCTCGTCGATCAGCTGCATCGCCCGGATCTTCGGCGCACCCGTGATCGAGCCGCCGGGGAACGTCGCGCGGAGCACGTCCTCCGTGCGCACGTCCGGGCGGAGGCGCGCGCTCACGGTCGATTCGAGGTGGTGGAGCGTGCCGAAGGTGACGACGCGTGCAAATGAGTCGACGCGCACGGAGCCGATCGCGGCGATTCGGCCGAGATCGTTCCGCTCGAGATCGACGATCATGAGGTGCTCGGCGCGCTCCTTGGCGTCGCTCGCGAGCTCCTCGCGGAGCTGCCGATCCTCGGCGGCGTCGCGGCCGCGGCGGCGCGTGCCCTTGATCGGGCGCGTCGTGATGCGATCGCCGCGGCGCTCGAGGAAGAGCTCGGGCGAGTTGCTGAGCAGCTGCACGGTGCCGAGATCGAGGTAGGCGCCGAGCGGCACTGGATGGCTCGCCGAGAGCCGGCGATAGAGCGCGGCGGCGGAGCCGTCGAGCGTCGCGTCGAACGCGATCGCGAGGTTCGCCTGATAGATCTCGCCGTCGCGGAGCGCCTCATGGACGCGCGCGAAGCGGCGGCGATACGCGGCGAGGTCGAAGCTCGGGCGCGGCGTGCCGAGCCGCACGCGCTCGCAATCGATCGCGGATGTTGCGGCGCTGCCGTCGAGCGTGAGAACCCGGTCGTAAGCATGGAGCACCGCGAGGGGCCATCGCGCGCGGGAGGCGCCCCCGGCGCGCGGCTCGATCCACGGGCGAAGATCGTAGGAGAGGGCGCCGATCACGGTGCGGCCGGCGCTCGTCTCCGCGTCGAGAAAGCGCGCGATCGCGGCGATCGGATCGCCGGCCTGCGGGTCCACGCCGTCGATCGCCGAGCGGCCGTCGCGGTCGATCTCGAGCCGAGCGCGCGGCTGCCACGCGAGATACGAGCGTCCCCCGCCGCCGTCGAGGAACGCGACGCCCGGCTCGCCGGCGACGCGCGCGAAGAGGTCGAGCGGCGACGGAGCCTCGGCGAGATCGTCTGCGGCGTTCTGCATCCCGAAGGAGACCGCGTAGCGCATTCCGCGCGCACCGGAAATCGGGGGTTGCCCGTCCGCGGAGCTTCCGTCTAGTTTCGGCGCGCGCCCCGAGGCGAAGCCGTGAACGCGTCGATCCATCTCCTCCGCCAGGTGTTGCCGTCCGTCGTCCGACTGAAGGCGCGGATTCCGGAGGAGCATCCGTCGACCGTGATCCTCGGCTCGGAGCGGGAAGGCACGGCGACGGTCGTCGACCCCGGCGGCCTCGCGCTCACCGCGAACTATCTCGTGATCGGCGCCGACGTCGTCGAGGTCACGCGCTTCGACGGCGAGACCGTGACGGCGGACGTCGTCGCGCGCGACTACACGACGGGGATCGCGGTGCTGCAGGTCGGCGGCACCCCGCCGGCGGCGCTGCCGCTGCGCGCCTCGCGCGACCTCGATTGCGGCGAGGACGTGTTCCTCGTCGGCTCGAGCGGCGAAGAAGGTCCGCGTGTGAGCTCGGGCGGCGTCAGCTACCTCGGCGCGTTCGACGCCTACTGGGAGTACCAGCTCGATCGCGCGATCATGACGACGGCGATGAATCCCGGGCTCGGCGGCGGGCCGCTCTGCGATCGATTCGGCCGCATGGTCGGCATCGTCTCGCTGAACCTGAACGAGATCGGTCGCTTCTCGATGGCGATCCCGGTCGAATATTTTCTGGATGATCGTGATCGGCTTCTCGGCGGAGCCGCCCCGCGACCGTCCCGGGCGTGGATCGGGCTCTACTGCACGACGCTCCATGACCACGTCGTGATCGCGGGTCTGATGCCCGGCAGCCCGGCCGAGAAGGCCGGCCTCAAGACCGGCGACGTGCTCCTCGCGGTCGACGGCCTGAAGGTCGAGTCGCGCTTCGCGCTCTACCGGCAGATCTGGACGCACCCCTCGGGCGAGCGCGTCTCCTTCAAGATCTTCCGCAACAACGAAGTGCGGACGATCGAAGTCGACTCCATCGACGTCGAGGAGATGTTCGGCTGACGTTCGATCCCGCGTCGTACGAGGAGCGGGTCGCCCGCTTCCGTTGGGAGATCCCCGACGAGTTCAACTTCGCCTGGGACGTCGTCGACGTCTGGGCCGAAGACCGCGGGCGGCTCGCGGCCTGCTGGCCGATCGGCGACGTGGGCGAAGGCCGCGCGACGTTCTGGGACGTGCGCGAGCGGAGCCGGGCGCTCGCCGGGCTGCTCGTCGCGAAGGGAGTCTCGGCGGGCGACGAGGTCGCGATCGTCGCGCCGCTCGGCATCGACTGCGCCGTCGCGCTCGTCGCGGTCGCGCGGATCGGCGCGACGGCGATGCCACTCGACCCCGGCGCGAAGACCGCGGCGCTCGCGAAGCGGATCTCGTCCGTACGCCCGCGTGCGACGATCGCCACGTCCGCGGTCGCGAAGCGCCTCGGGCGTGGCGGATCGCGGACGCGGATCGCGATCGGCCGAAAGGTCGCGGGCTGGGTCGATGCGGAGGCGTCGGCGCCGTTCACCGGAGCCCGGCCGGCTCGCGCGAGCGCCGCCATCGCGCTCGCCTCCGCGTCGCACTCCCAAGCCGCGATCTTCGCGCAGGGGTGGGTCGGCGAATTCTGGCTCGATCTCCGCCGGACGGATCTTCACGGCGCGATCGGCTCCGTCACGGATCCGCTCGGCCTCTCGGTCGGGCTCTTCGCGCCGTGGATGATCGGATGTGCGGTCGCCTGGCCCGGCGAGGGCGCGATCGCCGATTGGCTCGCGCGCTACCCGATCTCGACCCTCGCCGCGCCGGCCGCCGTCTACGCGGAGCTCGTCGGGCGGAAAAAGCCCGCGGAGACGGCGCATCTTCGACACTGCGTCGCGACCGAGCCCACCGCGGTCGCGACCGCGCACGCCTGGCACCGGGCGACCGGCCTCGCGATCCATGCCGGTTGGGGTCGGCCCGAGTGCCCGTTGCTCGCCGCGCATCTGCGCGGTCTGCCGGTGCGGCCGGGCTCGATCGGCCGGCCGTTCCCCGGCCACGAGGTGCTCGTCGTCGATGGCGATGGCCGGGAGATCGCGCCGCACGAGGAAGGCGAGCTCGCGCTCCGCGGTCGTCCACCGACCCTCGCCGTCGAGGCGCACACGGACGGCGATCTCCACCGCACCGGCGCACGCGCGATGCGCGACGAGCAGGGTTATCTCTGGCTGCGCAAGACCCTTGCTTGACAGGGTTTCTATGCCTTCTTACACTCCGCCGCTGGGCCGCGCAGGGATCCGCCTTCGTAGACCTCGGCCCGTTTTTTCTTCGACCTTCAAGTAAGCTCGACCCCTTCGCGACGCGTGTCCGCAAAGCTCCTGGCGAAGCCCGTTTCGACTGCCGTGCCCTCAATCCGAGAGCGTCGCTGCATTCGTGCGGGAGGCGTCCGCCGCTGATCGGTTTGAAAGGTAAGGTACTCATGGCGAAACGGACTCCTCAGCGCGAAGCGCCCGCAGCGAAGGCTCAGCCCAAGTCGAAGGGGCAGGCGCCGTCGAACGGTGCGCGACCGCAAGCCGCAACCTCGCCGACCGCGCCACCGACACGGGCGAAAGGCGCGAGCGCTCCGACCAAGGGCGGCGCCGCTCCCACAGCGAAGGCGGCAGTTGCGGCGGCGCCCGGCGCGAAGAACCCGGCGGCCGGCGCGAAGAACCCGGCGCTGGCCGCGGTGGAGGAGAAGAACGATCCGAAGAAGATCCGCAAGCTGATCGATCTCGGCAAGGAGCGCGGTTACCTCACCTACACCGAGGTCAACGAGGCGATGCCTCGTGACGGCTCGACGCCCGAGGAGCTCGACAGCGTGATGTCGATGCTCGGCGACATGGACATCGAGGTCGTCGAGTCGATGGAAGAAGAGAGCTTCGCGCCCGACGCGGAGCCGGTGCCGGAACCGGAAGCCGAGCCCGAGACGCCCGAGCCGCAGGAGCAGGAGCGGTCGTTCGGCGACACGTCCGACCCGGTGCGGATGTACTTGCAGGAGATGGGCGGCGTGCCGCTCCTCTCGCGCGAGCAGGAAGTCGCGATCGCGAAGGAGATCGAGGCGGGCAAGCTGCAGGTCGCCGACGAGGTCTTCGCGCTGCCGCTGACGCTCCAATACGTCGGCACGATGAGCGAGAAGCTCAAGAGCGGTGAGGTCGAGGCTCGTCAGGTGCTCTTCGAAGAGGACGACGAGGTCGATTCTCCCGAGAAGGAGAAGAAGCGCGTTCAGGCGTTCCTGAAGGACGTCGCCGGGCTGCGACGGCTCGGGAACGAGCGCGGCAAGCTCGAAGGCGCGAAGGGCAAGGCGACGACGCGCGAGATCGTCAAGCGCGAGCGCCGGCTCGCCGCGCTGCAAGGGAAGATCAAGGAAGGTCTCGCGGCGCTCGAGCTCGGCGAGCGGCACATCACGGCGATCGTCGACAAGATGAAGCAGGCGAGCGACGTGATCCGCGACCAGGATCGCTGGCAGCGCGACATCGAGCATCGCACCGGCAAGACGGTCGCGGATCTCCTCAAGGTCTCTCCGAAGCTCCGCTCCGGCGACAAGAAGGCGGTCCGCTCGGCGACGAGCTCGTTCCGGCTGCCGGCCGAGGAGCTGCTTCGGCTCGGCGACGGCATCCGCGCCATGCGCCGGCGCGTCGGCGAGGTCGAGATCGAAGTCTCGATGTCGCGCGAGGCGCTCCTCAAGTCGCTCGGGCGGATCCTCGAGGGCGAGTTCAAGGCCCAGGAGGGCAAGCGCCGGCTGATCGAGGCGAACCTCCGCCTCGTCGTTTCGATCGCCAAGCGATACACGAACCGCGGTCTCGGGTTCTTGGATCTGATCCAAGAAGGAAACATCGGGCTCATGCGAGCCGTCGACAAGTTCGAGTATCAACGCGGATACAAGTTCTCCACCTACGCCACGTGGTGGATCCGGCAATCGGTTTCGCGCGCGATCGCCGATCAAGCCCGCACGATCCGTATCCCGGTGCACATGATCGAAACGATCAACAAGGTGCTCCGGACGTCGCGTTATCTCGTGCAGCAGCTCGGCCGCGAGCCTTCTCCGGAAGAGATCGCCGAGCAGATGGAGATGCCGGCCGACAAGATCCGCAAGGTCTTGAAGATCGTGAAGGAGCCCGTGTCGCTCGAGACGCCGATCGGCGACGACGAGGAGTCGAGCCTCGGCGACTTCGTCGAGGATCGGCAGAGCCTCTCGCCGGCCGATGCGGCGATGTACATGAACCTCGAGGAGCAGACGCGGAAGGTGCTCGCGACGCTGACGCCGCGCGAGGAGCAGATCCTCCGCATGCGCTTCGGCATCGGCGAGAAGACCGATTACACGCTCGAGGAAGTAGGGCAGCGCTTCGCCGTCACGCGTGAGCGCATCCGGCAGATCGAGGCGAAGGCGCTGCGCAAGCTGCGCAATCCGTCTCGTGTGAAGTCGTTGGAGAGCTTCGTTCAGAACTAGATTACTCACCCCCCGGGCTTCGCCCGACCCCCTGAGGGGGTCGCATCAATGAGGAAGCAATGGATCTCGAGAAAGAGTTGAAGAAGTGGCGCGAGAAGCGCGCGCAGCAGCCTGCGGCCCCGGCTCGTCCGGGAGCGCCGGTCGCCGCGACTCCCGACCGCCGGACCGTCCGTGTGAACGGACAGGAAATCGTGGTCGTGAAGAAGGGCAAGAAGAGCGCGAGCTAGTTTCTTCACCCCTCGGGCTTCGCCCGATCCCTGAGGGATGCGCCTCCTCGCTTTCCGCTACAATCCGATTCGTGCCGCCACCGCCTCGCGGTGACGGAGTGCCGTGCCGAACGTCACCTCGTTGGCGAGCGCTCGCCGATGGAGGAGATGAGCATCGTGTTCCCAGGTGAACCCGGTGCCGCCGTGGATCTGGATGCAGGCGGCCGTGGTGTCGCGGCCCATTTCGGCGGTGAACGCCTTCGCCATCGCGACCGCGAGCGGCGCTTCGGCGTTATTTGCGTCGAGCGCCCATGCCGCGTGCCACGCGAGCGAGCGCCCGCTCTCGACCGCGACCAGCATGTCGACGAGCTCGTGCTGGACCGCCTGGAACGAACCGATGGGACGGCCGAACTGGACGCGCTCCTTCGCGTAGGCCGTCGCCGTCTCGAGCGCGCGCGCGGCAACGCCGACGGTCTCGGCGGCAATCGCCGCGGACGCCCGAGCAAAGACGCGCTCGAGGATCGCCCAACCGCCGCCCGGCCGACCGAGCACGCGCGCGGCGGGCACGCGCACGCCGTCGAGTCGTAGGCTCGCCGTGCGTCGCGTGAGGTCGATGCCGGCGTCCGCACGAAGCGACGCGCCGGGCGCGCCGCCCTCGACGAGAAAGAGCGTGATGCCCGACTCGGGGCGCCGGCGGGCGGCGTCGGTGCGCGCGGCGACGACGATCCAGTCCGCGACGGCGGCGTCCGGCACGAGCGGCTTCTCGCCGGAAAGCACCCAGGCACTCCCTCGGCGTCGCGCGCGCGTGGTGATGGCGTTCGCCTCGAACCGATCGGGCTCGTCGAACGCGGCGAGCGTGAGGATCGCGCGCCCGGCCGCGAGCGCGCCGAGCACGTCGCGGCGTTGCGCCTTGTTGCCGCCGAGATCGACCGCGTTGCCGCCGAGGCAGACGCTCGAGAAGAACGGTCCGGGCAAGAGCGCGCGCCCGGTCTCCTCGAGGAGCACCGCGAGGTCGAGCATGCCGCGCCCCTGACCGCCGACGTCCGCCGCCCACGGGAGCCCGAGCCAGCCGAGCTCGGCGAGCTTCCGCCAGAGATCGCCGGAATGCGCGGTCTCCTCGTCGATCATCTCGCGGACGAACGCGGGCGGACACTCCGCGGCGAGAAAGCGCCGCGCGGTCGTGCGGAGAAGCTCCTGCTCCGAGTCGAGCGCGAAGTTCACCGCCCCCGCCTAACGGAAACGTGAGCGCGGGGGCAACCGTGGGTAGTCGTGACGGCCGGCGGGCGCGGGGGCTGGCCTCGCTCCATGGCTCGCCGAACGCGCGTGTTTAGTCGGCAGCCGGATGCCTGGTTCGCGGAAGTAAAGCGCAGCTGCGCTGAGTGCTCGCATGAAGCTGCTCGCTCCCAGCAGCGAGCCAGGCATCCGGTTGCCGGCGTAGTTGCTGCTCGGCTGCGCTTTACTTCCGCGAGGCCAGCCCCCGCGCCCGCCGGCCATCCATGGTCGTCAACTGTTGCCCCCGCGGAAACTCGGCTATAGCCCCGCTTTCCTCATGAAGATCTCTCGACTGCTCCTCCCGACACTCAAAGAAGACCCTTCCGACGCCGAGGTCGTGAGTCACAAGCTCCTCCTCCGCGCCGGCATGATCCGGCAGGTCGCGCGCGGCATCTACGACTTCCTGCCGCTCGGCCTCCGCGCGGTTCGCCGCGTCGAGACGATCATCCGCGAGGAGATGGCACGCGCCGGCGCGCAGGAGATCCTCATGCCGGCCGTGTGTCCCGCCGAGCTCTGGCAGGAGAGCGGGCGCTGGGGGCGCTACGGCAAGGAGCTCCTCCGCTTCAAGGATCGCCACGACCGCGAGTTCTGCTTCGGGCCGACGCACGAAGAGGTCGTCACCGATCTCGTGCGTCGCGAGGTGCGCTCGTATCGTCAGCTGCCGCTGAACCTCTACCAGATCCAAGTGAAATTCAGAGACGAAGTGCGGCCGCGCTTCGGCCTCATGCGTGGGCGCGAATTCATCATGAAGGACGGGTACTCTTTCCACACGTCGGTCGAGGACTGCCGGCGCGAGTACGAGAACATGTTCCAGACGTACTCGCGGATCTTCGAGCGGTGCGGGCTCGAGTTCCGGCCCGTCGAGGCGGACACCGGCGCGATCGGCGGCTCCGCGTCGCACGAATTCCAGGTGCTCGCGTCGGCGGGCGAGGACGCGATCGCGAGCTGCCCGAGCTGCAACTACTCCGCGAACGTCGAATTGGCGGAGAGCGTCGTGACGCCGCCGGCGGAATCTGACTCGCGCGCGCTCGAGGAAGTCGCGACGCCCGGCCAGCGGACGGTCGAGGAAGTGAGCGCGTTCCTCGGCGTGCCGCCGGAGCGCTTCGTGAAGACGCTCGTCTACGTGACCGAGGGGGGCGAGCCCGTGGTCGCGCTCGTGCGCGGCGATCGCGAGCTCTCCGAAGCGAAGCTCAAGAACGCGCTCGGCGGCGCGGCAGTCGGTTTGGCGGACGCGGCGACGGTCGAGCGCGTGACCGGCGCGCCCGTCGGGTTTGCGGGGCCCGTCGGGCTCCGCGCGAAGGTGCTCGCGGATCGCGGGCTCCGTGGGCTTCGCGGTGCGGTGAGCGGCGCGAACCGCGCGGACCTGCACGTGGTCGGTCTCGATCTCGCGCGCGACGCGGGCGATCTCGAGTACGTCGATCTCGTGAAGGCGGGGGTCGGCGATCTCTGCGGGCGCTGCGGGAAGGCCGCGCTCGAGATCCATCGCGGCATCGAGGTCGGTCAGGTCTTCTACCTCGGCCGCAAATACAGCGAGGCGATGAAAGCTGTGTTCCTCGACGCGGACGGCGCCGAGCAGATGATCGAGATGGGTACGTACGGCATCGGCGTGACACGCACGGTGGCCGCGGCGATCGAGCAGAACCACGACGCGAACGGCATCATCTGGCCGATCCCGCTCGCGCCGATTCCCGCGCTCGTGGTTCCGGTTGCCCGCAACGACGAAGCACAGTGGGGTGCGGCCGAGCGCATTCATCGCGAGCTCGTGGATCGTGGTGTCGATGCGTGGATCGACGATCGCGACGAGCGGGCGGGGGTGAAGTTCAAGGACGCGGATCTGATCGGCGTGCCGCTCCGCGTGACGATCGGGCCGAAAGGGCTCGCGAAGGGCGTTGTCGAGCTGAAGGAGCGGTCGGCGGAGAAAGCGGTCGAGGTGCCTGTCGCAGAGGCGGCGGGCCGCGTCGCCGACAAGATTCGCGAGGCGCTCGGGCAATGAGCCTCAACTGGCCGTTCGCGGGAGCGCGCCAGGGCGGCGCGAAGAGCCGCCTCATCTTCGCGCTCGACGTCGGCTCGCTGAAGGAAGCCGAGCAGCTCGTGAAGCTGCTCGCGCGCGAGGTCGGCCTCTTCAAGATCGGCAAGCAGCTCTTCCTCCATGCGGGGCCGCAGGTCGTGCGCATGGTGCGCGACAAGGGGGGCGAAGTGTTCCTCGACCTCAAGTTCCACGACATCCCTCGGACCGTCGCCAAGGCGTCCGCGGAAGCGACGCGGATGGGTGCGCGGATGTTCGATCTCCACGCCTCCGGCAGCTCGGCGATGATGCAGCAGACCGTCTCCGAGGTGAATCGCGTCTGCCGGAACGAAGGGCTCCGGCGCCCGAAGATTCTCGCGGTCACGGTCCTCACGAGCCTCACCCGCGACGACCTCAAGCGCGTCGGCGTGCAGGCGGGGGTGGAAGGGCAGGTGAGCCGCCTCGCGCGCCTCGCGCACGCGGCGTCGATGGACGGCGTCGTCGCGTCGCCGCTCGAGATCGCGCGGATCCGCAAGGAGTGCGGGCGAGGGTTCCTGATCGTCACGCCGGGCGTGCGCATCGCCGGCTCGCGCTGGGACGATCAGAAGCGCGTGCTCGGGCCAGCGGAGGCGATCCAGTCCGGCGCCGACTACCTCGTCGTCGGCAAGCCGATCCGCGACGCGAAAGATCCGAAGGCCGCGGCGCGCGAGATCGTGCTCGAGATGGAGCGCGGCGCGCTGCCGGTCGCGACGCGCCGCTAGGCCGTCCGGCGGGGGCGCCTTTTCCGCTTGACGCGTGCGCGCGGCTTATGAAATTGAACATCAATTTCATCTAGCGCCCGTACAGGAGGCTTCTCATGATCGACTCCAGCCACTGTTTGCCACGCCGACTCGTCGACCGCGCGCCGTTCTTCATCGACGCCTGCGGCTGCGGCACGTTCCACGTTTCGGCGGGAAGCGTCACGCTGCGGCTCAAGCGAGCCGCGGCTCGCGAGCTCGCCGCCGCGCTCTTCGAAGCGCTTGCCGACGAGGAAGAGCGCGACGTCCCCGCGCTTTGCTGAGCGCTTGACGGCCGCGGGGGCGGCAAGATACGAAAATGAGAATCATTTTCACTTTGAAGGGGAAGGGACGAACGATGGGAGCTTGGCGGGGTTGGACGAAGGGAGCCGTCGTCTGCGCGACGGCGCTCATGCTCGGCGCCGGTCCGGTGGCGGCGGACGAGCGAGAAGATCGGATCGAGCGCCTCGAGCGTGAGATCGAGCGGTTGCGCGATGAAGTCGAGGACCTGAAGGAAGAGCGCAAGGAAGCGCCAGCGCCCGTGGCTTCCGAAGGAGTCGCGGCGGCGGCCGGTGCGCTCGCCGAGCGCGTGAAGATCGGCGGTTACGGCTCGCTCCGCTTCGAGCACAACTCCGCGGACGACACGCTCGACACGTTCACGTTCCGGCGCTTCGTCCTGACGGCGGACGCGGCGGTCGCCCCGAAGATTCGTTTCTACCTCGAGCTCGAGTTCGAGCGCTTCCGCGCGCTCGAGCTGGAACGCGGCGTGGAAGTGACCGAGGGCGGTCTCAAGGTCGAGCAGGAGGTCGAGGGCACGAACGAGTCGGAGCTCGCGATCGAGCAGGTCTGGATCGAGTGGGCCTTCGCGGACGAGCTCCGCTTCCAGGCCGGCGGCCTTCTCGTGCCGCTCGGCCGGTTCAACATCAACCACGACGACAACCGGTGGGATCTGCCGCGCCGCTCGTTGATCGACCGTGGCATGCCGGTGCTCCCCGTCAAATCCGCGTGGAACGAGCTCGGCGTTGGCCTCGCGGGCGACCTCGAGGTCGGTGACGAGTCGAAGATCGACTACCGCCTCTACGTCGTGAACGGCGCGATCTTCGAGCCCGAGGTCGAAGAGATTCTGCAGACGCGCGTGCCGAGCCGCGACAAGCTCGAGCTCGAGGGCAAGTTCGGCGTTCAGACCGGCGTCTTCGGCGCCGACGTGAAAGACGACAAAGCGGTCACCGGCCGCGTCGCCTTCAGCCCCGCGCTCGGTCACGAAGTCGGCGGCTCGTTCTACTACGGCCGCTACACGCCCGATTTCCTCCCGAGCGAGTCGATCTCCGCGTTCGGCGTCGACGGCCTCACGACCTGGGGGCCGTTCGAGCTCGAGGGCGAGTTCCTCTATTCGGATTTCGGCGACGTCGACAATATCGTCACGTCGTTCGCGCGCACGGCGGTCGATCAAGCTTCGGCGAACCCGGCCGAGACGAACCCGAACTTCGAGGCCGAGATCGAGTTCGAGGTCGACCAGCTCGCGGAGACTCGCCACGGCTACTGGATCGAGCCGCGCTGGCGCTTCCGGCCGCAGTGGCTGAAGGACTCGATCTTCGGCAGAGACTTCGAAGATCCGGTGCTGACCGCCGTCGTCCGCTGGGAGCAGGCCTGGGTGGACGGCCTGATCGAGACGTTCGAGTTCGAGGAGTCCGCAGTGACGGCGCTCGACAAGGTGGATCGCCGGATCGACCGCGTGACGATCGGCGGCTCGTACCGGCCGGTGCCGCTCGTCGCGTTCCAACTCGCCTACGAGTTCACCAAGGTCGACGACGGAGCGCTCGGAGACGTCACGAACTTCCTCGCCACGGAGGACGATGAGTCGCACGCGATCCTCGTCGGCGCCGCGTTCGGTTTCTAGGCGGCGGATCTTCTTCGCGCTACTCGCGCTCGCGCTCGGCCTGTCCGGCCGGGCGCGAGCCGACGACGTCTACCTGACGCCCGAGGAGGCACCCGCGGCGGTGTTCCCCGACGCGGATCGGTTCGATCGTGCCGACGTGCCCGCCACCGAAGCGCTTCGCGCTCGCGTCCGCGAGCGCCTCGGCAAGGTCCAGCCGACGGTGTGGGAGGAGCGGTATCCCGTCGCGATCGCGTACCGCGGCGACCAGCGGCTCGGCGCCTCGATCGTCGTCGAAGAAGTCGGCAAGCATCGCGCGATCACGTTCGTGGTCGGCATCGACACGAAGGACGAGGTCGTGGGTGTCGCGGTCATGGCGTACCGGGAAGCCTACGGCGGCGAGGTGCGGAGCCGGCGGTTTCTCTCGCAGTATCGCGGCAAGTCCGCCGACGATGCGCTGATCCCGGGCAGCGACGTGCGCAACATCGCCGGCGCGACGTTGTCGGCGCGCGCGATCGGGCGCGGAGTGAAGAAAGCGATCGCCGTGCTCGACTCCGTCGAGGTTCCGCCGCTCCACGCCGGACGCCGGTGAGACGAGTCGGAACGCTCGCCGCGGCGATCGTTCTCGGGGCCCTCTCGGCGAGCGCCGTCGAAGTGCGCGAGGCCCACTACGTGATGGGCACTGTGCTGGAGGTGACACTCGAGGCGCCCGACGTCGAGCAAGGACGCCGATGGGTTCGCGACGCGGTCGGCGTCGCTCGCCGCCTGGATCGCGAGCTCACCACCTACGACGCGAAGAGCCCGCTCTCGCGCTTCAACCGCGCCGCCGGCACGGGGGAGAGCGCGCTGCCACCCGACCTCTATCGCGTGCTCGCGGAATCTCGCTCCCTGTGGCAGGCGACCGGCGGCGTCTTCGATCCTTCCGTGGGGCCGCTCCTCCGCTTCTGGTCCGAGGCCGCGCGCGTCGATCGTATGCCGACCGATGCCGAGATCGCGGCGGCGCGCGCGAGGATCGGGCTCGACAAGCTCCGTATCGTCCCTCCGAATCGAGCGGCGCTCCCCGCGGGAATGGGAATCGATCTCGGCGGCGTCGGCAAGGGCTACGCGGTCGACCGCATGGTCGAGCGATTGCGCGAGCTCGGCGTGCCCGCGGCGTACGTGAGCTTCGGCGAGAGCAGCCTACGCGCGTTCGGCTCGCCTCCGGGCAAGCAGGGTTGGGAAGTCTGGATTCGACGCGGACGCGAGCGGCTCGGCCCGCTCCGCCTCGTCGACGCCGCGCTGTCGACGTCCCGGAGCCTCGCGCGAGTGCGAACGATCGGCAAGACCCGCGTCGGCGACATCATCGATCCACGGAACGGCCGACCGCTCGCGACGAAGTGTCAGGCGTCGGTGCGAAGCGGCTCGGCGACCGAGGCCGAGGCGTGGAGCAAGGCGCTGCTCATCGATCCGGATCGGACGTTCGCCGTCTTCGAACGCGGCGAGGGTCTCGCCGGTTTCCTCGTGTGCGCGGACGCGGTAAGAGCCAGCCCGCTCTTCGCCGGGCTCGTCCCTGACTGACGTGCAGATCTACTCCAACCCCGACTATCGGCTCTCGCGATTTCCGTTCGGCGCGAAGCTCTTCTATTCGCTGTTTCTCGTATTCGTGCTGCTCGGGCTCCTCTCGAGCCTCGGCTTCATCTTCGCGAAGTCGGGCGTCTCGGCGTCGACCGTCGCCGAGTACTACCGCCAGGAGGAATCGGGGCTCGGACCGAAGTCGTTCCTCGAGCTGCTCGAGACCGCGCACTTCCACCTATTCAGCATGCCGATCTTCTTCCTCGTGCTCGGGCACATCTTCATCCTCACGGGCGTCTCCGCGCGCTGGAAGACGATCGTCGTCGTCACGGCGTTCGTCGCGCTCCTGCTCGAGATCGCGCTCCCGTGGCTGATCGTCTACGGCTCGGCCGGCTTCGCGTGGCTCGAGCACCCGACGCGGATCGCGTTCTTCGGCACGTTCGTCGTGATGGCGGTGTTGCCGCTTCGCGAGATGTGGCGGTCGCCGGATCGCGAAGCGTCCAGCGTCGAATAGCGTGCGCTTCAGCGTTGCCAGGCTTCGCGCAGCCAGCGGATGATCGCCCAGCGCTCCTCGGCCGAGAGCGATTGGCGAAACGACGGCATCGGCGTGCCGGCCTTGCCCTCCGAGATCCGCCAGAAGAGATAGGCGTCGCTCCGCGCGGCGAGGAACCCGGGCGACGAGAGCGCGGCCGGCATCTTGGTCAAGCCGACGCTGCCGGGACCGTGTCCCGTGCCGCCCTCGTCGTGGCAAGGCGCGCAGTTGTCGAAGAAGAGGCGCTGGCCGGCCCCGGTGCCGGGCGTGACGTCGGGGAGACGAAGACCGGCGTACGGTGCGGGGACGGGCTCGGGATCCGGCACCGTGCGGAGCGCGCGCCAAGCGACGAAGCCGCCCGTGACCACGGCGACCGATGCGAGCGCGATCAGCGCCGCCCGGCCGCGCCGCGTTGCGCTCACGCTTCGGTGACGGGCTCGCCGACGGTGCGCGCGCGGAACGTCCAAGCGAGACCGGCCGCGACGGCGACGACGAGCACGGCCTGCGCGGCGAGCGTCTCGACGAACGGGTGAATGCCGAGCCACGCTGCGAGGAGCGGCGATGCGGGCACGAAGCCGACCATCGTCTCGCCGAGCGCGCCTGCTTCCTGGAGCTCGCGCATGCCGTCGCCCGCGAACTTGAACGCCATCAGGTAGAGGAGAGCGCCGGTCAGGCCGAAGAACGTGGACATCGGCAGCCTCATGCCGAGAAACGAGATCGCCCCGTAGACCGCGGTGAGGACGACGATGCCGACGAGAAATCCGCCGACGAGCGACGACGTCGCGGCGGCTCCGGCCGGAGCCGAGCCGGCGAGCGCCTCGTAGAAGAGCACGGTCTCGAAGCCTTCGCGGAAGACGACGAGAAACGCGACGCCGAGGAACGCCGCGCGGCCGCCCTGCGCGAGCGCGCCTTGCATCTGCCGGCGTACGAACGCTTCCCACTTTGCCGCCTGCGCCTTCGAGACGAGCCAGTGGGAGACGTAGAAGAGGACGACCGTGGCGACGAGCAGCGTGACGCCTTCGATCATCTCGGCCTGCGCGCCGGAGATCTGGATCACGGTCTTGGCGAGAACCCAGAGCGCGAGGCTCGCGGCGACCGCCGCACCCGCGCCGACGTAGAGATCGCGGACGCGATCGTCGCGCTTCGACTTCCGGAGGTACGCCGCGAGCGCGCCGATGACGAGCAACGCCTCGAACCCTTCGCGGAAGATCAGCAGGAAGGAGCCGAAGAAGAGCGCGGTCGTGCCGACGGCCACGCCGATGAGCGCCTTCGCCTCCACGATCTTCGCGCGCGCGAGCTCGGCCTGCGCGTCGACCTCGGCGGCCGCGGCGCCCGACTTCATCAGCCGCCGGACCGCGAGCCATTCGGTCTCGAGGCTCTTGTAAAGCGTCTGGTCGGCAGCGGCGACGCGATCGCGGAAGCCGGACTCCTCGAACTCGTAGAAGAGATCGCCGACCTCGGCGGCGGCGAGTGCGTCACCCTTGGCATAGGCGGCGGCCGCGGCGGAGAGACCACTCGCAAACGCGTCGGCTTCCTGGCCGGGATCGCTCTCGTTCTTGGCGAACGCGGGAATCGAAGTCAGCAGCAGCGCGAGCGCGAAAACGGTCGAGCGAATCACGACGGACCTCCGGCCGGCGCGGCTTCGGAGCCGGCGACGTCGGGACGGTTGTCCCAGGAGAAGCTCACCTCGACGGGCTGCTCGAAGAGACCCGGCGTGAGCGAGCCGAAGCTCGGCGGCTCGACTCGCGCGGTCACCTGATAGCGGCCGGGCGGGACCTGCACCGTGTTCCCGTAGTGGTAGAACTCGGACATCAGCGGGTAGAGCGGAAACTCGAGCGCGGTCACGTCCGGCGCATCGTCACGCACGAGCTTCAACGAAACCTTCGCTTCCGGGACGATCCGCATCGAGCCCTTTTCCATGAGCGCGATCTCGAGGTGGTTCGTCTCGCCCTGTGCGGCGGGCTTCAGCACCGCCTTGCCGTTCTCCCAGAGCCAGATAGGCTCCGGGCCCTCGGCGATGAAGCCGAGCGAGTAGGGTCCGGCTTCGCCCTTCCAACGCGCCTCGCCGATCGCCTGAAGGACGTCGTCGCCGATGTCGTAGTCGTCGGCCGACGACGCCGGGTGCGCGCCCTTCGCGAGCCAGCGCCCGTTCTGCTGCTGGATCGTGAAGCTCGCTCGCGCGGGTTTCACGAAGCTCGCGAGCATGTCGCCGTGGCGGCAATACGCGGGCGGAGACACGGACACCTCGGCGGTCGCTTCGGTCGCGGGCAGCGCGAGGTTCGCGCCGTAGAGCGGGAACTCGCCCCAGAGGTGCGCGAGCTCGACTTCGGCGCCGCCGTTCACGCGGAGCGTGATCTTCGCGGCAGGGAGGAAGCGCTTGGTGAGCGGCTCGCGAAGGACGACCGCGACGAATTGCGTCGCGCCCGAGTCCGCGGGCTGCTGGCGGAGCGCGCCGCCGGGCTGGCGGAGGTAGAGCGGGCGCGGCGGGCCGAGCAGCAAGCCGATGCGATAGCCCTCGACCTGTTGCTCGATGATCTGGGCGTCGGCGCGGGCGACCGTCGCCTGCGTCTCCTCGATCGCCGGCGGGATCGGCTTCGGATTCACCTTTGCGAGATCGGCGAGCAGCGCCGCGACGCGCGCGTCCGCATCGGTGTTCGGGCCTTTCGCCGCGACGATCTTCATGAGATCGCCGAGCGCCGTCTCGATGCGGGGCACCGCCTCCGCGTCACGCGCACGCGCCGCGTCGGCGACGCGACGGAAGCGGAGCGCCGCCTGCTCGGCGAACATCTCGGCTTCCTCGTATTCCCCTTGGTCGATGATCGCGCCGTCGCGGACGCCGTCGCGGTACTCTTCCTTCACGAGCTTCACGCGGCCGATGATCTCTTGGAGATCGCCGGCGAGCTCGTCTTCCGCGCTCGTATCCGGGGCCGGTGCGTCGCCCGTCGCGGGCGCCTCGGAGCGGGAGCAGGCCATGCCGAACGCGAGGGCCGCCACGACCGCGATTTTGAAAACCATTTTCAAATTGGAGCCAGAATAGGCCCCCGCTCGTGATCGAGTCAACGGAGGTTTCGGGGGCGGTGGAACCCCCTCAGGGGGTCGGGCGCAGCCCGGGGGGTGAGGACAACCGCCTAAGACCCGCCGTGGATCTGCTGGGAGAGGTAGTTCTCCTCGCCGACCTGCTTGATCAGCTCGAGCTGGGTCTCCAGCCAGTCGAGGTGGTCTTCCTCGGACTCGAGCATGTCCTCGAGCAGCTCGCGCGTGCCGTTGTCGCCGACGTCGACCGCGAGCGCGATCGCCTTGTTCAGCGCGGCGACGGCATCGACCTCGAGCTGGCGATCGAGCTTCAGCTGCTCGGCCACCTTTTCGCCGACCTTGACCTTGCCGAGCCGCTGCAGGTTCGGCACGCCCTCGAGGAAGAGAATCCGCTCGATGAGCTCGTCGGCGTGCTTCATCTCGCCAATCGATTCTTTTCGATTCTTCTCGGCGAGCCGGTGGTAGCCCCAGTTCTCGCACATCTTCGCGTGCACGAAGTACTGGTTGATGCCGGTGAGCTCGGCCGTGAGGATCTCGTTGAGCGCCTCGAGGATCTTTGCGTTCCCCTTCATCCCTCGTTCCTCCGCACGCAGGCGGAGGCGATCCCGCCTGCTTCAGGCTGCGCGGCGGTCGCAACGCGCGACGCCGGTCGGGGGATTCTGGCGCTTCGATCGCTCGTCGTAAAGGAGCGCGGCGATCTCGTCGCGGCAGGGAGAGCAGCGCCGGCCGGCGCCGCAGCGCTCCATCACCTCGCCGACCGAGTCGGCGCCTTCGGCGATGACTCGCGCGACGACGGAATCGCTGACGGCCGCACAATGACAGAAGATCATTCGTTCGCTCCCACCACGATCTTGAAAGTCATTATCAATTCCTCCGCCGGCGTGTCAACGACGAATTTCGGGCGCGCCGCGTCAGCCGAGGAGGCGAGCGTGACGCAGCGCGGGAAGCTCGGACCGGACGCGCCGGAGGTACTCGAGCCGGACCGGGGCGACGATGACCTCTTCGCCCTCGCCCGCACGGGCGAGCACCGCGCCCCAGGGGTCGACGATCATCGAGTTTCCGTAGTCGCGATAGCCGTTTGGGCTCGTGCCGTACTGATCGGGCGCGATCACGTAGGCCTGGTTCTCGATCGCTCGCGCGCGGACGAGCGGCTCCCAGTGGGCGGCGCCGGTCGGGAACGTGAACGCCGACGGCAGGCAGATGATCTCGACGCCGCCGACGGAGAGCCGGCGGAAGAGCTCCGGGAACCGGAGGTCATAGCAGACCGAGAGGCCGATCCGTCCGAGCTCGGTCTCCGCGACGACGGTCTCGCTCCCGGGGGCGCGCGCCTCGGACTCGCGTGCCGTTACCTGACCGGGGATCTCGACGTCGAAGAGGTGGATCTTCCGGTAGCGCGCGACGAGCTCGCCGCGCGGATCGAAGAGGAGCGCGGTGTTGTAGCAGCGCGCGTCGCCCTCGATGCGCTCGGGAAGCGAGCCCGCCTGGAGGAAGATGCCGAGCTCGCGCGCGAGGGCGCCGAGCTGGTTCGTCACCGGCCCCGGCACGTCCTCTCCGGCCGCGCCTTCGGCTTTCCGCGGCCCGCGCCAGAGGAACACCTCGGGCAGCACCACGAGCCGCGCGCCGCGCGCCGCGGCCTCGCGAACGAGCCGATCCGCCTTCTCGAGGTTGGCGCCCTTGTCGGGGCCCGATGACATTTGCACGGCGGCGGCGAGGAACATCGACATTCCCTGGTTCAGCTCGGCGGATCATCCTATCAGAGAGCGCCGATGGCGATCGAGATCGAGCACCTGCGGAAGCGCTTCGGCGACGTCACCGCGGTCGAGGATTGCTCCGTGACGATCGCCACCGGCGAGCTCCTCGTGCTGCTCGGCGGCTCGGGCTCGGGGAAGACGACCACTGCTAAGTATGGTGAATCGGCTGATCGAGCCTTCCGGCGGCACGGTCCGCATCGGCGGCGAGGACATCTAGCCGGTGTGCCGCCGCACGAGCTCCGGCGGCGCATCGGCTATGTGCTTCCAGCGCGATCGGTCTCTTCCCCCATCTCACGGTCGCCGAGAACGTGGGCGTCACGCCGGCGCTCCTCGGCTGGCCGGCGGCGCGGATCGCGGAGCGCGTCGACGAACTGTCTCGAGCTCGCCGAGCTCGATCCCGCCGCGTGTCCGCGAGCGCCGCCCGACGAGCTCTCCGGCGGCCAGCAGCAGCGCGTCGGCCTTGCGCGCGCGCTCGCCGGCGAGCCCGAGGTCGATGCTCCTCGACGAGCCCTTCGGCGCGCTCGATCCGCTCGACCGCGAGCGCCTGCAGGCCTCGTTCCACGAGCTCCGCCGAAGCTCGGCCTCACCGCGATCTTCGTCACGCACGACGTGCTCGAGGCGCTCCTGCTCGCCGATCGCATCGGCGTGATGGAGCGCGGCCGGCTCGCTGCAGGTCGGCGCCCGGCCACGAGCTCGTCGAGCGCGCCGGCGGACGAGCTATGTCGCGGCGCTCGTCGATACGCCGCGACGGCAGGCCGCCGAGGTCGAGCGCTGCTCCGCGGCGCGCCGTCGGCGGACCGAGACGTGACGCGAAGACAGCTCGCCCTGCTGCCGGGCTACCTCGCGGCTCACCTCCAGCTCTCGCTCGCCGCGCTCTCGCTCGGCGATCGCGTCAGCCTGCCGCTCGGCGTGTGGTCGGCGCGCCGCGCGAGCGCCGCACCGACCGTGCTCGGCTTCGTCGAGCGTGGTGCAGACGATCCCGAGCCTCGCGCTCCTCGCGGTCATGGTGCCGGCGCTCGCGGCGCTCGGCGACGTTCTCGGAGTCATCGGGTCGCTTACCGTCGATCGGCGCGCTCCGGCGATCTTGGCGCTCACGCTCTACGGCATGCTGCCGATCCTGCGGAACACGGTACGGCCGCGCTGCCGGGATCGACTGCGCCGATCCTCGAGGCCGCGCGCGGGGTCGGCATGACGGCCCGGCGAAGAGCTCTGGCGAGTCGAGCTGCCGCTCGCGATGCCGCTCATCGTCGCCGGGCTGAGAACGTCGGCGGTCTGGATCGTCGGGACAGCGACGCTCGCGACACCGGTCGGCGCGACGAGCCTCGGCAACTGATCTTCGGCGGCCTGCAGACGCGCGATCTCGGCGTCGGTCCTCGCCGGCTGCGTCGCGGCCGCGGCGCTGGCGCTCGCGCTGGACGCCCGGTCGCGACGCCTCGAGCGCGGGCTCCGCGAGCGCCGCGCGATGCTCCGTGCCGGATCGGGCTCGCGGCGATCGTGCTCGTGGTCGCTGCGTTCGCGATCGGCCCCGCGCTCCTCGGTGCGCGATCGCGGCGGCGCCGGTCCGCATCGGCGCGAAGACGTTCACCGAGCAATACGTCCTGCGCCGAGTCCTGGCCGGCGAGCATCTCGCGAAAGACGGGGATGCCGCCGTGACGGTGCTGCCGTCGCTCGGCTCGACCGTCGTCTTCGATGCGCTCGCCGACCGGCGACGTCGACGTCGTACGTCGACTATTCGGGCACGATCTGGACGACGATCCTGCGCGAGCCGACGATCCCGCCCGACCGAAGCAAGATGGTGCACGCGAGTCCGCGAGCGGCTCGAGCGCGAGCACGGCGTCCTCGTCGTCGGCGCGCTCGGCTTCGAGAACGCGTACTGCCTCGCGCTCGCGCGGGGGCGGGCGACACGGCTCGGGTCCGCACGGGTCAGCGATCTCGCCGCCCACGCGTCGTCACTCGCGATCGGCGGCGACTACGAGTTCTTCTCGCGCCCCGAGTGGCGCTCGCTCGAGACGAGCTACGGCCTCCGCTTCCGCGAGCAGCGCACGATGGACCCTTCGCTCCTCTACGAGGCGGTCGCGGGCGCGTGCGGTCGACGTCGTCTCGGCGTATTCGAGCGACGGGCGCATCGCCGCGTACGATCTCGTGCGTGCTCGAGGACGATCGGCGAGCGATCCCGCCGTACGACGCGCTGATGCTCGCGAGCACACGGTTCGCACGCGAGCGGCCGGAGGCGCTGGCGGCGATTCGCGAGCTCGAGGGACGGATCGACGCCGAGACGATGCGCCGGCTGAATCGCGCCGTCGACGCCGACGGCCGACCGCCCGCGGACGTGGCCCGCGAATTCCTCGGTCAGGTCGACGGGGCGACGAGATCGAGCAACGCAGAATGAAGCGCGCCGTTCGAGGCGACCATCCCGCCGAGCTTCGGCTGTTCGAGGTTGAAGCGGATCGGCGCGCCCGCGAGATCGGTCACGCGCCCGCCCGCGACCTCGATCAGGCAGACGGACGAGCAGACGTCCCACTCGTGCTTCGGCGTCAACGTGAACGTCGCGTCGCCGTGCCCGGAGGCGACGAGCGCGAGCTTGTAGGCGACCGAGCCCGTGAGCTCGACCTTGACCCGGTCCTTGAAGCGGTCCCATTCGCCGCGCGCGTCTTCGGAGCGGCTCGCGAGGAGCGTCGCCCGTTCGAGTGAAGACGTCGGGCTGACGCGCATCGGCTCTCCGTTCAGCGTCGCCTCTTCGCCGCGCGCGGCGGCGAAGAGCTCGTCGCGGATCGGGTTGAAGGTGACGCCGACGATCGGCAAGCCGTCCTCGACCAGCGCGATCGCGACCGCGAGCTCGGGAATGCGCTGCACGAACTCGCGCGTGCCGTCGAGGGGATCGACGATCCAGACGCGCCGCTTCGCGAGCCGCTCGCTCGTGTCTTTCGTCTCCTCCGAGAGCCAGCCGTCGTCGGGGAAAGCGCCGCGGACGATCCGCTCGATCGTCTCGTTCGAGCGCGTGTCCGCTTCCGTGAGCGGGCTTTCGGCGCGGTCGCCTTTTTCGGTTACGGCAAAGTCCGTCCCGTAGAGCGAACGGATGATCGCGCCGGCCTCGCGAGCGGCGCGGATTGCGATGTCGAGCTCCTTCACGCGCGCTTGAGCGTCCGCTTGATGCGCCCGAGCTCGCGTCGATAGTCCCTGGCGAGCGCTTCGAGCATCTCTTCGCGGCGATCGTAGAGACGCTTGTGGCGGCGCTTCTTGTGCTTCGTCATCGCGTACGCGGTGAGCACCGGCAACGCGATCGTCGAATCGCAGTACACGACGACGGTGTCCGGCAGCTTGTCGGGATCGACCTTGCCCCAGCTCACCGCTTCGCCGGGCGTCGCGCCGGAGAGCCCGCCGGTATCGGGCCGCGCGTCGGTCATCTGCAGGAAGTAATCGTGGCCCTTTTCCTCAATGCCGAGCACTTCCTGGATCTGCGGCTCGGTCTGCAGAACGAAATTCTTCGGCGAGCCGCCGCCGATGAGGAGCACGCCGCTCTTCCCGCCGCTCTGCTTCGCGGCGTAGACGATCGCTGCCGTCTCGTTGACGTCGACGTTCGGGTCGAACGTGAGCTTGTTGCCTTCGAGCGCCATCGCCGCGACGTTCATGCCGATCGAGCTGTCGCCGGGCGAGGAGGTGTAGATCGGCACGCCGTACCGGTGCGCCACGGCGAGGAGCGAGCGGTTCTTCTGGCCGAGCACGCGCTCGCGCTCGGCGACCCAGCGGCCGGCACGGTAGTGGAACTCCGCGGTGCCCATGGGGCGCTGGAATTCGGGCGCGCCGATCACCTCGCGGAAGAATGCGTCGGTCTTCAACAGCACGTCGTACGCGAAGAAGATGTCGTAGATGCGCACGACGCCGTCGGCGCGGAGCTTGACGTCGTCCGCGAACGGCGTTCCCCGGTGCATCGACAGACCGATGCCGTAGTGCGTGTCGTGATAGAGGTTCGCGCCGGTCGAGACGATCCAGTCGATGAACCCCGCCTCGATCAGCGGGATGATCGTGGAGATCCCGACGCCCGCCGGCGTCAGCGCGCCGGTCAAGCTCATGCCGACCGTCACGTCGTCGTCGAGCATCTTCTCCGAGAAGAGCTGACACGCTTCGCGAAGGCGCGCGCCGTTGTAGGCGAGGAACGTGCCGTCGACCAAATCGACGAGCGACGTGTTCCGGCGGATCGGTTTCGGATCGATCTTCGGGAGGCCGAGACGGCGACTCTTCTTCATGCGAGCGGCGGACCCTAACAAACTTCTTTCGTCGTTGCATTCATTTCGACGAAGTGGGAGACGCGCGCATGCTCGGCCGTCGAGCCGTCGTCTTCCTCGCGTCCGGGGCATACCTGGGCTACGCGCCGTTCGCGTCGGGCACGTTCGGCACGCTCGCAGGCGTCGCGCTGTTCCCCGTCTTTCACGCGCTTCGCGCGTACTCGACCCCGATCTACGTGCTGTCGGCGGTCGCGCTCATCGCCGCGGCGATCGCGATCGCGGATCAGGCGGAGAAGATCTTCGACGAGGAGGACAGCGGCAAGATCGTGATCGACGAGATCGCCGGTTACATCGCCGCGACGTTGTTCCTGCCGTTGGATCTCGCCACGATCGCGGGGAGCTTCTTCCTTTTCCGGCTCTTCGACGTGCTGAAACCGTGGCCGGCCGGATGGTTCGATCGCGAGCTCGGCGGCGGCGCCGGCGTCGTGCTCGACGACGTGTTCGCCGGGCTCTACGCGAACGCGACGCTCAGGATCGTCTTCGCCGCGTTCGGCTTCCTTTGCTAGGCGCGAGCCGTGCCGTCCAGCCCCGCGGCAGCGCATCGACTTCGTCGTCCCCGCGTGCGAGCGCGGCGCGGACGTCGGTCGCCGAGACGGCTCGCCAGCGGCGCGCGAGCGGCAGCCAGGAGATGCGGTCGCGATGGGGTTTCACGACGTTCCGAGAGAGCAGCGCGAGGAACTCGCGGTAGCCGGCATCGCCGCGCGGCGCGACCCAAAGGCTCGCGAGCTTGAACAGCCGCGCCAGATCCCGCTCGACGTCGGCGTAGTAGTGCGGGTCGAGGAGCTGCGGGAGTTTGTCCATGCCGACCACGAACACGAGCTCGCGGACGTGCGGGACGGCACGACGAAGCGCGACGGCCTGATCCGCGTACAGCCCGGCGTTGTGGACGACGATGCCGAGGCGGTCGTCGTCCGCGGCGAGCGCGTCCAGCAGCTCGAGGCGCTCCGCGAGCGCGAGACCGCTCTCGTCCTTGTCGAGCGTCACCGTGCCGAGCGCGAAGAGAACGGCGTCCGCGCCGGCGCGGAGCGCGGCTCTTGCGAGTGCGCGATGCGCGAGCGTCGGCGGGTGGAACGCGCCCGAGACGACGGCGAGCCGGCGGGGCCTCCGCGCGGGCGCACGCCACAAGCGCGCGGACGGTCGCCGTCTCCGGCGCACGTCGGCGAGCACACGTGCCCCATGGTTTTCTCCCATCCGCGCGGATCTTACCCGATCCGACGCGCCGCGCGACTCGCACCCCTCACCTTGCCTGCCTCGGGGCGCTTCTTTAGAAACAGCCTTCGGAGAGGCGATGATTCGACGAGCGGTGATTCTCAGCACGGGTGACGAGCTCACGTCCGGGATTACTGTCGACACGAACTCCAACTGGCTGGCCGACAAGCTCTTCGCCGAAGGCATCGATCTCGTCACGGTGCTGACGGTCGGCGACGATCCCGAGCGGATCCGCTGGGCGTTCGAGCGCGGCATAGAGCTCGCCGACCTGGTGCTCTCCACGGGCGGCCTCGGCCCGACCGCCGACGACCTGACGACCGACGTGCTCGCCGAAACGCTCGGCGTTCCGCTTCGCTTCGACGAAGCCGAGGCCGAGCGCTGCCGCGCGCTCTTTCGCTCGATTGGGCGCGAGATGCCGGAGAACAACCTCCGCCAGGCGCGCTTCCCCGAGGGCTCCGTGATCGTGCCGAATCCGCTCGGCACGGCCGCCGGCTACCGCGCGACCGTCGTCCGCGACGGCAGCGAGCGCCACATCGTCGTTCTCCCCGGCGTGCCGCGCGAGATGAAGCCGATGATCGACGACACGGTGCTGCCGTGGATCCGGAGCCTCGACGAGACGGGCGAGGTCTACCGCAGCCGGTCGTTCAATACGTTCGGCGCGAGCGAGTCGGGGCTCGACGAGATGATGGCCGGGGCCATCACGCCGGAAGAGGGCAAGCTTTCTTTCCGTGCGGCGTTTCCGCAGATCTGCGTCCGCGTCACCGTGCGCGGCAAACCGGACGACGCGGATCGCAAGCTCGCGGCGCTCGCCGACAAAGTCCGCGCGCGCATCGGCTCGGTCGTCTTCGGCGAAGGCGCCGAGACGATGGAGGGGGTCGTCGTCGAGAACCTCCGGCGCCGCGGTTGGAAGCTCGCGCTCGCGGAATCCTGCACGGGCGGGCTCGTCGCGAACCGGCTGACGAACGTGCCGGGGAGCAGCAAGGTGTTCGCGGGCGGCCTCGTCGCGTACACCCCGGAGCTCAAGCAGTCGCTCCTCGGCGTCTCCAACGAGACGCTCGAGAACCGGGGCGTCGTCAGCGAAGAGACCGCGCGTGAGATGGCGGAAGGCGCGCGGCGGGTGACGGGCGCGGACGTCGCGGTCTCGGTGACGGGCGTCGCCGGGCCGGACGGCGGCACGAAGGAGACGCCGGTCGGCACCGTCTGCATCGGTCTCTCCGCCGCGGGGGTGCTCGCGTCTCGGCGCTATACGCTTTGGGGGACGAGAGACTGGATCAAGCTCCTCGCTTCACAGATCGCGCTCGACTGGGCGCGCCGGCACACGCTCGACATCCCGCCGTCCGAGTCCCTCCTCATCCGTCGCTAATTCTCGCATGCGTCACCTTCGCGCTTTTCTCGCCGTTCATCCTACGGCCGAAGTTCTCGCCGAGATCGAGCGCGGGCGGGACGAGCTCGCCGCTGCCGGCGCCGACGTGCGCTGGTCCAAAGCGGACGGGCTCCACGTCACGATCAAATTCCTCGGCGAGGTGCCGGAGCCCGAGCTCGGCGGCATCGAGCGCGCGCTCGAAGAGCGCCTCGCGGAGCTCGCGCCGGTCGAGGTCGAGGCGCGGGGCCTCGGCGTCTTCCCGAACTGGAAGCGGCCGCGGATCGTATGGGTCGGGCTCGAAGGTGACGGCCTCGCGGCGATCGCCGACGCCGCAGAGAGCGCGCTCGCGCCGCTCGGCTTCCCGCCGGAAGGGCGCGAATTCTCCGCTCATCTGACGCTCGGCCGCGTGCGCTCGCCGCGCGGATGGGAAACGCTGTCTCGCACACTGCAGGAGCAGCGTGAGCGCTCCTTCGGGCGGTCGACCATCAGCGAGGTGACTCTCTACAAGAGCGACCTCCGTCCCGACGGCTCGGTCTACACACCGCTCCGCGTTTTCGCGCTGGGACGGGCGGGCGCCTGAGTCATCGGGCGATCGCCCGTTTGAAACACGGCGTTGCACGCCGTCCAAACCCTTTCGGGAGGGGCATCCTTGCCCCTATAATCGGACCGCGGCCGGGGCGAAATCGCGCCGCGTGAACTCAGGAGGAAACGGAATCATGGCGATGGATGCAAACCGCGAGCGTGCCCTGGAGCTGGCCGTCGGCCAGATCGAGAAGAGCTTCGGCAAGGGCGCGATCATGAAGCTCGGCGCCGACATGCAGCTGCGCGACGTGTCGGTCATCTCGACGGGCAGCCTCGGCCTCGACATCGCGCTCGGCGTCGGCGGTGTGCCGCGCGGGCGGGTGGTCGAGATCTACGGACCGGAATCCTCGGGCAAGACGACGCTCGCGCTCCAGCTCGTCGCCGAGGCACAGAAGAAGGGCGGCGTCTGCGCGTTCATCGACGCGGAGCACGCGCTCGACGTCACCTACGCGCGGAAGCTCGGCGTCCGCACGGAAGACCTCCTCATCTCGCAGCCGGATCACGGCGAGCAGGCGCTCGAGATCGCCGAGACGCTCGTGCGGAGCGGTGCGATCGACGTGCTCGTCGTCGACTCGGTGGCGGCGCTCGTGCCGCGCGCCGAGATCGAAGGCGAGATGGGCGATCCGCAGATGGGCCTCCAGGCGCGCCTCATGTCGCAGGCGCTGCGCAAGCTCACCGGCGCGATCTCGAAGTCGCAGACGATCGTCGTCTTCATCAACCAGATCCGCATGAAGATCGGCGTCATGTTCGGCAATCCCGAGACGACGACCGGCGGCAACGCGCTCAAGTTCTACGCCTCGGTCCGCCTCGACATCCGCCGCATCGGCGCGATCAAGGACGGCGATCAGGTCGTCGGCAGCCGGACGAAAGCGAAAGTCGTGAAGAACAAAGTGGCGCCGCCCTTCAAGGAGGCGGAGTTCGACATCCTCTACGGGCTCGGCATCTCCCGTGACGGCGAGATCGTCGACCTCGGCGCCGAGATCGGCGCGGTCGAGAAGAGCGGCGCCTGGTACTCGTTCGAAGGCGAGCGCATCGGCCAGGGCCGGGAGAACACGAAGCAGTACCTGAAGGATCATCCGGAGATCGCGCGCTCGATCGAGACGCGGATCCGCGAGAAGCTCGGCCTGCAAGCGGCAGCCGCTCCCGCGCCCGAGGCAGAGCCGGTGGCCGACGCCGCGACCGAAGAGTCGGCAGAAGCGAGAGCCGCGCTCGAAGGGAAGGTGACATGGATCTCAACGCGATTCTCGCCGAGTCCGTGGCCCTCGGGGCCTCCGATACGCATCTGAAGGTCGGCAACCCGCCGACCGTGCGGATCCACTCGAGGCTCTACGCGCTCGAGGGCGCGGCGCCGATCACGCGTGCGGAGATGGATGCGGTCGTCGATGTCCCTGCTCGACGATCACCACCGCGAACAGTATCGGCGGGACCTGCAGGTCGACCTCGCATACGGGCCTCCGGATCTCGGCCGGTTCCGCATCAACCTCTTCCTGCAGCGCGGGCGAGCCCTCGATCGCGCTCCGCGACGATCCCGCCGCACGTCCGGAACGTGCGCGAGCTCAACCTACCGCCGGTGTCGAGAAGATCGCGCTCGAGCAGCGCGGTCTCGATCCTCGTCACCGGCACGACCGGCAGCGGCAAGTCGACGACGCTCGCCGTCGATGATCCGTCACATCAACGAGAACTGCGCGAACCACATCATCACGGTCGAGGATCCGATCGAGTACACGCACGAGGACGTGCAGTGCATCATCTAGCAGCGCGAGATCGGCTACGACTGCAACGAACTTCGTCCGAGGGCTTGCGGGGCGCGCTCCGCCAGGATCCCGACGTCATCCTGGTCGGCGAAATGCGCGACCTCGAGACGATCGAGACGGCGATCCTCGCCGCCGAGACGGGCCATCTGGTGATGTCACTCTGCATACCCTCGACGCGACGGAGACGATCACCCGTGTCGATCTCGGCCTTCCCGGAGCACCAGCGCGATCAGATCCGTCTGATCCTCTCGACCGTCATCAAGGGCATCATCAGCCAGCGGCTCGTGCCGCGCGCCGACGGCCAGGGCATGGTGCCGGCGGTCGAGGTGCTGCGTGTCGACGGCGCGCATCGGCGAGTGCATCGCGTGAAGGAGAAGACGCCGAGATCCGCGACGCGATCGCGCACGGCCATACGACCTACGGCATGCAGACGTTCGATCAGTCGCTGATGGCGCTCTACCGCCAGGGCCTCATCACCTACGACGAGGCGCTCGCGCAGGCCTCGAACCCCGACGACTTCGCGCTCAAGGTTCGCGGCGTCGCCTCGACCAGCGACGCGCGGTGGGATCAGACTTCGAGAAGGCGCCGGAGCCGAGGAGGACGCGAGGCCGCGCGTCTGAAGATCGATCGGTTCTAGGGTCGGTTGGTCTTGGGGCTCCGGCTCGTCCCGCCGAGCCTTCCTCGGTCGGCCGTGACGACGGGCCGCGACGAAGCCATGCAGGCGGCGCTCCGCCTCATCGCGCGCCGCGATCGCTCGGCCGCCGAGATCCGCGCCGAGCTCGACCGGCGCGGGACGGCCAAGCGCATCGTCGCGGCGAGGTACTTCGGCGGCTCCGCGACCTCGGCTATATCGATGACCGCAGGTTTGCCGCCGAGCGCGTGCAGCTATGGCTCGAGCGGGGGTTCGGCGCGGAGCGGATCCAGCATCGATCTCGCACGGTGCCGCATCGATGCTCAGACGATCGATGCGAGCGATCGCCCGACCTCCGCGAGGAGCGACGGCGCGCGCGCGCGCTCGTCGCGAGCGATTCGGCGGCTCGGGCGGGCTCGGCGCGCGGCGGCGGATGCAGATGATCCGCTGGTTCTCGCCGGACGCGGGTTCCGCGCGAGATCCTCGAAGAATGGAGCGAATCCTGGAGCGACGATTGACGACGATGGAGCGGGTCCGGCCATGAAGCGGCAGCGAGATCCGCAAGAGCTTCCTCGATTTCTTCCGCGAGCGCGGGCACGACATCGTGCCGAGCGCGCCCGCTCGTGCCCGAGAACGACCCGACGCTGCTCTTCACCAACGCCGGGCATGGTGCAGTTCAAGCAGGTCTTCCTCGGCAAGGAGACGCGCGCCGACCCGCGCGCCGCCGACGCGCAGAAGTGCCTGCGCATCTCGCGGCAAGCACAACGACCTCGAGGAGGTGGGGCGCGACACCTACCACCACACGTTCTTCGAGATGCTCGGGAACTGGTCGTTCGGCGACTACTACAAGCGCGAGGCGATCGCCTGGGCCTGGGAGCTCCTGACCGAGGTCTGGAAGCTGCCGAAGGACAAGCTCTGGGCGACCGTCTACACGACCGACGACGAGGCCGAGCAGCTCTGGCCGAAGGTCACCGACATCGGCCACGACCGCGATCCTGCGCTTCGACGCAAGGACAACTTCTGGGAGATGGGCGAGACCGGGCCCGTGCGGCCCGTGCTCGGAGATCCACATCGACCGCGGCGCCGGCGGCCTGCGACCAGCAGCGGCGAGCCGGCGCACGTCTGCGCGGTGAACGCCGGCTGCGCGCGCTACATCGAGCTCTGGAACCTCGTCTTCATCCAGTACAACCGCGACGAGGACGGCGAGCTCACGCGAGCTGCCGGCGAAGCACGTCGACACCGGCATGGGCCTCGAGCGCGTCGACGGCGGTGCTCCAGGGCGTCGCCGGCAACTACGACACCGACCTCTTGCGCGCGCATCATCGCGCGTCGCCGAGAAGCTCTCGGGCAAGGCGCTACGGCGCAGACGCGAGAGCGACGACGTCTCGTTCCGCGTGATCGCCGACCACGGCCGCGCGCGTCGACGTTCATGATCGCCGACGGCGTGCTGCCGTCGAACGAGGGCCGCGGCTACGTGCTCCGCCGGCTCCTCCGCCGCGCCGCGCGCCACGGCAAGCTCCTCGGCCTCGAGCGAGCCGTTCCTGTCACGAGGTGACCGAGCGCGGTCGTCGAGGAGTACGGCGCCGCCTATCCGAGCTCGCGCGAGCGCGCGAGCGCATCGCCGAGGTCGATCGAAGCCGAGGAGGAGCGCTTCGCCGAGACGCTCGAACGCGGCCTGGCGCTCCTCGAGGAGCGAGGTCGCGCGGCTGCGCGCGCGCCGGCGTCGCGTACGCTGCCGGGCGACGTCGCCTTCAAGCTCTACGACACCTACGGCTTCCCGCTCGACCTGACCGAGGACATCCTCGCGGCGACGGGCATCGACGGTCGACCGCGCCGGCTTCGACGCGCGCGATGGACGGAGCAGCGCACGCGCGCGCGCGAGCGCGCAGCGCTTCGTCGACGCCGACGCGAGCGCCGAGCCGTCCCGGCCGCACGCTCGCGACGCGCTTCGTCGGCGATCGCGTCGACGAGTGCGGAGTCCGAGGTGCTGGCGCTCCTCGTCGACGGCGCGCGAGCGCGCGGCGAGGCGCGCGAGGGCGACGACGGTCGACGTCGTCACCGCGGAGACGCCCTTCTACGCGCGAGTCCGGCGGCCAGGTCGGCGATCGCGGCACGATCGACGACCGACGGCGGCGACGCGTTTCGAGGTCGCCGACACGCAGAAGGCCTCGCAGCCCGACGGCGTCGATCGTGCACCGCGGCCGTCGTGCGCAGGGCGCGCATCCGCCGTCGGCGACCGCGTGCGCCTCGCGATCGACCGCGAGCGGCGCGAGGCGTCGCGCCTGAACCACTCGGCGACGCACCTGCTGCACGCGGCGCTGCGCCAGCTCCTCGGCGACGCACGTGCGGCAGGCCGGCTCGCTGGTCGCGCCGGAGCGGCTGCGCTTCGACTTCAACCATCACAGGGCCGATCGCGCCGACGACGCTCGCGGCGCATCGAGGACGAGGTCAACGCGCACATCCGCGCGAACGCCGAGGTGACGAGCGAGGAGATGTCCTACGACGACGCGATCAAGGCGCGGCGCGCTCGCGTTCTTCGGCGACAAGTACGGCGACCGCGTGCGCGTGCTCCGCATGGGCGACTTCTCGATCGAGCTCTGCGGCGGCACGCACGTGCGCGCGGACCGGCGACATCGGCGTCTTCAAGCTCCGCGGCGAAGCGCGGCGTCGCGGCGGGCGTGCGGCGCATCGAGGCGGCTGACGGGCGACGGGCGCGCTCGACTGCGATCCGCCGCCGCGAGCAGCGTGCTGCGCGAGATCGGCGAGCTCCTGCAGCGGCCCCGAGGACGAGGCCGTCGAGCAAGCTCGAGAAGCTCCTCGCCGCAGCAGCGCGAGCTCGAGACGCCGCATCGCAGGAGCTGCAGGCGAAGCTCGCGGGCGGCGCAGCGCGGCGATCTCGCTCGACGCGCGCGGACCGTGACGGCGTCACCGTGCTCGCCGACGCGCGTCGAGCGGCGTCGACGACAAGGCGCTCCGCGAGATGGCCGACCAGCTGCGCGACCGCTCGAGCTCGGGCGTCGTCGTGCTCGGCGCGCAGCGACGGCGAGAAGGCGATGCTGCTCGCGGCGGTCACGAAGGACCTCGTCGGACCGCTACCACGCCGGCAACATCATCAAGCAGATCGCGCCGATCGTCGGCGGCGGAGGCGGCGGCCGGCCGGACTTCGCGCAGGCCGGCGGCAAGGACCCGGCGCGTCTCGACGAGGCGCTCGCGGCGCGTCTACGAGCTGGTCGGCGCTGGGACGCTGACGTCCGTTGGCCGAGCCGGCACCGCACCGACCGAGCTCCACTTCGACGACCGCCGCGCTCTTCCGCGAGCTCGCTCGGGCAGCACGACGAGCACCTGCAGCATCGTCGAGCGGCAGCTCGGCGTGCCGCATCGACGTCGGCGGCGCGACGCTCGCAGATCCAGCGGCGACGCCGTCGAGCGCGAGCTCGCCGCGCCGCGTGCTGACGCAGCTCTACGGGCTCCTCGAGCAGCGGCTATCCGATCTACCCGTCGCGACGTCGACTACGCGCTGCGCATCCTCTCCGCGCGACCGCAGCGCGCAACCTGCGCGACATCTTCCTCGACACCGTCTTCATCTCCGCGCACAAGCGCGTGATCACGCCGAAGAGCGTCGCGCCAGAAGGCGCTACATCGACGCGATCCGGAACTACGACATCGTGTTCGGCATCGGCCCGGCCGGCACCGGGCAAGACCTACCTGGCGATGGCGATGGCGCGTCGCCGAGCTGCATGAAGAACAACTTCGCGCGCATCGTCCTCACGCGCCCCGCGGTCGAGGCCGGCGAGAAGCTCGGCTTCCTGCCCGGCGACCTCGCCGAGAAGGTGAATCCCGTATCTCCGCCCGCTCTACGACGCGCTCCACGACATGGTCGACTTCGACCGCGCGCGGAAGATGATCGAGCGCGGCACGATCGAGGTCGCGCCGCTGGCGTTCATGCGCGGACGAACGCTGAACGATTCGTTCGTCATCCTCGACGAGGCGCAGAACACGACGCGCGAGCAGATGAAGATGTTCCTCACGCGGCTCGGCTACGGCTCGAAGGCGGTCATCACCGGCGACGTCACCCAGATCGACCTGCCGGCGGGCAAGGCGCTCCGGGCTCAAGGCAGCGCGATGTCGTGCTCGCGCGACATCGCCGGGCATCGCGTTCGTGCAGTTCAACGAGCGCGACGTCGTCCGCCACCGCCTCGTGCAGGACATCATCATCGCGTACGAGCGCGCCGCGGCGGCGGACGCGCGACGGGAGGAAGGGGCGAATGGCGGTCACGGTGTCGGGAGCGGCGCGGCGGCCCCGGCTCGATCGGCGCCGGATCGCGCGCCGAGCCCAGATCGTCCTCGAGACGGTCGGCCATAGCGCCTCCGAGCTCTCGGTCGTTCTCGCTCGGTGACGCGGCGATGCGTCGTCTCAATCGAGACTATCGAGGGAAAGACCGCACGACCGACGTCCTCGCATTTTCGCTCCTCGAAGGCGCGGGGGCCGGCGTCGAGCGACGCGATCGGCGACGTCGTGATCTCGACCGCGACCGCGGCTCGCCAGGCGCGCGAGAACGGGCTCACGCTTCGCGAGGAAGTCGACCGGCTGCTCGTCCACGGCATCCTCCACCTCGCTCGGCTACGACCACGAACGATCGGCGGCGGAGGCGCGGAAGATGCGCCGGAAAGAAAGCGTTTGCCTGAAGGCGCTCGAGGCGCGCGCCCCTTGAGCGACGTCTGGCTCGCGGTCGCGTCGGGATTGCTGCTGGCGCTCGCCGCGCCCGGCTCCGGGATCGGCGTCCTCGCGTGGATCGCGCTCGTGCCGCTCTTTCGCGCGATCGCCGGCGTCGGGACGCCACGGGCGGCGTTTCTCGGCTGGCTCGCCGGCTTCGGGTTCGCCGCGAGCACGCTCTGGTGGATCGGCTTGCCGGTCGCGGCGCATTCGCGCCTCGGGCTCGCGGGCGGTCTCGCCGTCGCGACGGCGGTCGCCGCCGCGTATGCCGTGCCGTACGCGGCATACGCCGCCGCGCTCGCATTCTACGAGCGGCGCCTCGGCGCGTTCGGCATCACGCTCGCCGCGACGCTTTGGTCGGCGCTCGAATGGTCGCGAACGCTCGGGCCGTTGCCGCTGCCGTGGTGTCTGCTCGGCTACACGCAGCCGGCACGCGCGAGCATCAGTCAGATCGCGGAGTGGACCGGCGTCTACGGCCCGAGCGCGCTCGTCGTGATCGTAAACGCCGCGATCCACGTCGGCACAACCTCCCGCGAGATTGGGCGCCGCGAGACCGGCCGCCGTGCGGCCGCGCGGCTCGGCGCGGCGACGCTCGTGGTCGCGATCGCGTTCGGGGCGGGAGAATGGCTGCGTTCGGCCGCGCAAGGCGGGTCCGATGAGCGCGTCCTCCGCATCGGCGTCGTGCAACCGGCGCTCCCACCGGGGGTCGACTCCGATGCGCGCGTCGCCGAGGGGCTGACGCGCGAGCTCCGCGCGCCGGTCGACCTGGTCGTCTGGCCGGAAGGCGCGGCGCCGTTCGCGATCGTCGACGAGGCGACCTACGACGCCGGTGGCGCGACGCTCGCGGGCGATCGCCGCGCTCGGGACCGCGTTCTCGCGCTCGCACGCGAGCTCCGCCGCCCGATCGTCACCGGCGCCGGCGCGGTCGTCATCGAGGTGAACGGCCGTGGCCAGACGTGGACGTCGCGGAACCGCGTCGTCGCGATCGATCGAAAGGGAGAGGTCGTCGATCACGTCGACAAGCGGATCCTCGTGCCGTTCGGCGAGATCGTGCCCTTCGGTGGGCTGCGAAGCCTGCTCACCGCGATCGTGCCGGGTCATGGGGAGTATCGGCCGGGCAACGGGTCGCCGCTCCTCCGGGTCGCGGGCGTCGAAGCGGCGACCGTGATCTGCTGGGAAGCGATCTTCCCCGCGTTCGTGGCCGAGGCTGCCGGCCAGGCGAGCCTGATCCTCGATCTCACGAACGACGCGTGGCTCGGCGGCGCGGCGCCGGCGGAGCAGCACTTTGCGATGGCGGCGATGCGCGCCGTCGAGGCTCGGCGACCGCTCGTGCGCGCGGCGAACTCGGGAATCTCGGCGTTCGTCGGCGCCGACGGCACGATCCACCGGCGGACACCGTTCGGCGCGCGCACGGCGATCGTCGGCGAGGTACACCCGAATGCTGCGCCGACGTTCTATTCCCGGCACGGCGACGTGTTCGCGATCGGAGCCGCCCTCGCGGCGGTCGCGCTTCTCGTGTATGCCGGCGGGTCGAGGCCGCACGGCGACGAGCCCGTGGTTTTGCCAGTAGAGACCTAGGAGAACCCCACCGATGCTTTCCGACGGCGAGATCCGCGACAAGATGACCGCGCTGGAAACGCGCATGGAGACGCTGCGGAGGCATCTTTGACGTTCCGGGCCTCGAGAAGCGGGTGGCCGAGCTATCCGAGAAGAGCGGCGCGCCGGACTTCTGGAACAACCGCGAGGCCGCGCAGAAGGCTCTGCGCGAGCGCTCGACGCTCCAAGGCACGCTCGACGGCTTCCGCAAGCTGACCGACACCGCCAGCGACGGCCGCGTCTACCTCGAGATGGCGGTGGAGGGGGAAGAGGAGGCGCGTGCCGAGGCGGAGGCGAAGCTCGGCGAGCTCGAGCGTCTCCTGCAGGACCTCGAGATGCGCCAGATGCTCGGCGGCGAGCACGACGTGGGCAACGCGATCGTCGAGATCCACGCCGGTGCCGGCGGCGTCGACGCGCAGGACTGGGCGGAGATGCTGATGCGCATGTATCTCCGCTGGTGCGAGCGGCGCGGGTTCAAGACCGAGATGGTCGAGCTGTCAGCCGGGCGAAGGCGCGGGCATCAAGAGCGCCACGCTCACCGTCGACGGCCCTTACGCCTACGGCTACCTCCACGCCGAGGTCGGCGTGCATCGCCTGGTCCGGATCTCGCCGTTCGACGCGAACGCGCGCCGGCAGACGTCGTTCGCGTCGGTCTTCGTTTCACCGACGATCGAAGATGACATCGAGATCGAGATCCGTGACGAGGATCTCCGCATCGACACGTATCGCTCGAGCGGCGCCGGCGGGCAGCACGTGAACAAGACCGACTCCGCCGTCCGCCTCACGCACCTGCCGAGCGGCATCGTCGTCGCCTGCCAGAACGAGCGCTCGCAGCACAAGAACAAGGCGATGGCGATGAAGATCCTGCGCTCGCGCCTCTACGAGCTCGAGCTGCAGAAGCAGCAGGACAAGATGGCGGTGCTCGCCAAGGACAAGAAGGAGATCGGCTTCGGCAGCCAGATCCGCTCCTACGTCCTGCATCCCTACCGCATGGTGAAGGACCACCGTACCGGCACCGAGATGGGCAACACGGACGCGGTGCTCGACGGCGACCTCGATCGCTTCATCGAGGCGTATCTGCTTTCGAAGATCGCGGCGTAGAACCGCCCCGAGCGGTCTGCGGCGACGACGGTCGTTGGCGTCGCGGACGCCGTCGCCAAAAATCGCTACGCAGACGCGGGGGTCGGCGCCCGCGCGATCGAGGTGTGAAGCAGGCGGTGGCAGCTCGGGCAAGAAACCGCTTCGTGGTTGCGATGGATGTCGAGCAGGAGGCGCGGCGGTACTTGCACTCCGCAGCCGCCACAATTGCCCTGCCGGATCGCGACCACGGCGACGCCGGCCCGTCGGGCGCGCAGTCGATCGTAGCGCTCGAGATGGCTGGGATCGATCGCCCCGGCGAGCGCGGTCCGCTCGGCCGTCGTGGCCTCGAGCCGTTCTCCCAGCTCCTCACGCTTGGCGTCGACGTCGAGCTGCCGCTCCTCGAGCTCGGCCTCCTGCTTCGTGAGATCGGCCGATAGCGTCTCGAGCTCCTTGTTCTTGACGTCGAGCGTCTCGAAGAGCAGCAGAAGCTCCTCCTCGAGCAGCGCGTTCGATTCCCGGGAGAGGTCGATCTCGTGCTTCACCGCCGCGAGCTCACGCTCGTTGCGGATCTGCTGCATGCGCATCCGGCGGTTCTTGATGCGCTCTTCCTCGTCACGGAGCCTGTTCTCGATCTCGCGGCGGCGCTTCTCGTGATCGGCGATCTCCTGCTTCTGGATCTCCGCGCGCCGCCGCGTCTCGCTCACCTGTTCGGCGACCGTGCCCGCGACTTTCTCGAGATCGGATATTTGCGTGTGTAAGGCCTGCAGGCGTGAATCGATGTCCTGCAGTGCGAAGAGCTGTTCGATCGGGCTCGCCAAATTCCTTCCGTCTCCCCCATGGGCCCACCAGGACTCGAACCTGGGACCAACCGGTTATGAGCCGGCCGCTCTAACCAACTGAGCTATGGGCCCGCATAGCCCAATCGACGCTACTTACCATGCCACCAAACCGAGTGATAGGGTGAGGAGATCATGACGGTGAGTGAATGACTTTCGACGAGCTGACGCTTCCCCCGCAAGTCCGCGAGGGAATCCGCGGCGCCGGCTTCGTGAGCTGCACCGGGATCCAGGAAAAAGTCCTGCCGATCTCGCTCGCGGGCAAGGATGTCGCCGGCCAGGCGCAGACGGGGACCGGCAAGACCGCGGCGTTCCTGGTCACCCTCTTCACGCGGCTCCTCGAGCACACCGTCGAAAAAGTGCCCGGCCGGCCTCGGGCGCTGGTGATCGCACCGACGCGCGAGCTCGCCGTGCAGATCCAGAGCGACGCGCTCCTGCTCGGCGTGGCGACGCCGTTCCGGATCCAGGCCGTGTACGGCGGCGTCGACTACCAGAAGCAGCGCGCCGCGTTGTCGGGCGATGTCGACATCCTGATCGGCACCCCGGGCCGACTGATCGACTACCTGAAGCAGGGCGTCTACGACCTCGGCGCGGTCGAGATGCTCGTGATCGACGAAGCGGATCGGATGTTCGACATGGGCTTCATCCGCGATCTCCGCTTCCTCCTCCGACGCCTGCCGAACTATCGCCGCCGCCAGTCGATGCTGTTCTCGGCCACGCTCTCCTGGGCGGTCATGGAGCTCGGCTACGAGCACATGAACGAGCCCGTGCGCGTGGTCGACCGACCCGACACGCTCGCCGCCGAGCGGATCGAGCACCTCGTCTTCCACGTCGGCAACCACGAAAAGCTTTCTTTTCTGGTTGGTCTTTTACGTCGCGAGGCGGGCGAGCGCGTGATGATCTTCGCGAACATGAAACGGACGGCGGAGCGCCTCGAGGCCGATCTCGTCGCGAACGGCTTCGCGGCCGCGGCGCTGACGGGCGACGTCGACCAGCGCCGGCGCTTCAAGATCCTCGAAGACTTCAAGCAGGGCGCGGTGCCGATCCTGATCGCGACCGACGTGGCATCGCGCGGCCTCCACATCGACGGTGTGACCGAGGTCGTGAACTTCGATCTCCCGCAGGATCCGGAGGACTACATCCATCGCGTCGGCCGGACGGCGCGCGCCGGCGCCTCGGGCCGCGCGTTCACGCTCGCGTGCGAGGACTACATCGACTCGCTCCCGGCGATCGAGAAGCTTCTCACCTTCAAGCTGCCGCACGACGTGCCGAGCGAGGAGCTCTTCGCGACCGACCTGAAGCACGCGCCGCGACAGCATCGTCCGCGCTTCAGCGGTCCGCGGCGCGGCGACGATCGCGGGCGCGGCTCCGGGTCCGGCGGCGGGCGCGGGCGGCGCTAGGAATCGAGCCCCTTCAGGAGGCTCTTCTTCTCCTCCTGCCAGCGCGCCACGGCTTCTTCGTCGCCCTGCTGCTCGGCTTCGTTGATCTTCCGCGTGAGCTCCGCCTGGCGCTCCTTCAGCCGCCGGCGCCGGAGCCGCAGCAGACAATCCTCGAAGGCCTGCACGGCGTTGCCGTAGGCGTTCGCCGACTCCTCGGTGACGAGGAGCGAGCTCGCGACCTTGTCGCGTGCTTCCTTCGAGAGCTCTTCGAAGAGCTCCGAGGGGTCGAGACTCGCGCCCGCTTCGCGGATGCGGTCGACGATCGCGGCGGCGGTCTCGGAGAGCCAGGGTCCGAGCTCGCGCTCGAGATCGCGGGTGCGGAGAGTCGGCTCGACGAGGAGAAGCTCGATCAGGAGCGACTCCTCGTTCGAGAGCGGCTGCGGCTTTGCGGCGGCGTTCGCCGTGGGCGCCGAGCGCGCGGTCGGCGAGGGGCGGCGCACGCGCGCGAGGAGCTGCGACTCGGCGATTCCGAAGTGGTCCGCGGCTTGCCGGGCGAGCAGACCGGCGAAGATCGGATCGCTCGTCCGCGCGAGGAGCTCCGCAACCGAGGAGGCGCCGCGCTGCCGCTCCGGGAGCGAGGCTCCGCGCGGGGCGAGCGTCGTCAGGTAGTGGTCGACGAGCGGCGCGCGAGCGGCGAGGCGCTCCTCGACGGCGCTCCGCCCGGCCTTCCGCACGAGGCTGTCGGGATCCTCGTCCTCGGGTAGGAACGCGCCGTCCGCGAAGATGCCCGCCTCGGCGAAGACGGCAAAGCTCCGTGCCGCGGCGGCCCGCCCGGCATCGTCGCCGTCGAACAGCACGACGATGCGATCGGTGAACCGATGGAGAAGGCGCACTTGATCGGCGGTGAGCGCGGTGCCGAGCGGTGCGACCACCGCGGCGATGCCGGCCTGGGCGAGCGCGATCACGTCCATGTAGCCTTCGACGACGATCGCCTCGTCGCCCTTGCGGATCGCGTCGCGCGCGGCCGCGAGGCCGTAGAGCAGGCGGCCCTTGTGGAAGGTCGGCGAGTCGGACGAGTTCAGGTACTTCGGTTGCCCCTCGACGGAGCCGAGGAGCCGGCCGCCGAACCCGACCACGCGATTGCCGAGATCCTGGATCGGGAACATCAGCCGGCTCCGGAAGCGATCGTACCAACCGCCGTCCCGCTGCGAGCGGCCGACGAGACCGGCGGCCTCGCCGTCCGCCATCGAGACGTGCTCGGCCTCGAGCGCGTGGACGAGCCCCTGCGGGGGCGCCCAGCCGAGGCCGAACGAGTGTGTCGTCGGCTCGCGGATCTCGCGCTCCTCGAGATACGCGCGTGCCATCTGTCCGCTCTTCTCGGCCCAGAGCGCGCGACGGAAGTACTCCGCCGCGATCTCGAGCGCGCGGAGCTGGCGCTCGCGCGCGTCGTCGGCGCCGGGCTCGCGCGTGCGCCGCGGCAGCTCGACGCCGGCTTCCTTCGCGAGCCGTTCGAGCGATTCCGGGAACGTCAGCCCGTCGATCTGCATGAGGAACTTGAAGACGTCGCCGGAGACGCCGCACCCGAAGCAGTGGAAGAAGCCGCGCTCGCCGCTCACGCTGAAGGACGGCGTCTTCTCCCCGTGGAACGGGCAGAGGCCCATGTGGCCGCGGCCGCTCCGTTTGAGCGAGACGTAGCGCGAGATGACCTCGACGATGTTCGTGCGATCGCGGACCTGCGCGACCGAGTCGTCGGCGAACCGTGCGCTCACGCCTTCGGGTCCTGTTTTTTCGGCGCGGGCTTCTCGGCCGCCGGCGGCGAGATTTCCGCGAGCGCTTCCTCGGTGGCCCTCAGGACGGTCGCCGCCACGGGCGACGCCTCGATGCGCGCGCGCGTCTCCGGTCCGAAGCGCTGCACGGCGAGCCACAACGCGAGCCCACAGAGGACGGCGCCCTTCGCCGCGCCGAGGACGAGCCCCGCCATGCGATCGACGGGGCCGAGGAAGATCGCGTGCGCGATCCGGCGGAGGATCCGCGCGACGATCTCCACGACGACGTACACGGCGAGGAAAATTCCCGTGCCGGCGATCGCGCGATCGAACGGCGGGCCGACGCCGATCGTGTCGGCGACGACGGGCGCGAGCTCGGCGGCGAAGAGGAAGGAGAGCGCGATGCCGCCGACCCAGGCGACGACCGCGAACGCCTCGCGGATGAACCCGCGGAAGAGCCCGCGGACCCCGAGCACGCCGACGATCGCGAGGACGACGATGTCGAGCGAGCTCACGGCGCTACCCGGAGGGCCGTCGCGGGCACGCGGTGCGCCGGGGCAGCCCGGCGCACCACGAAACCTCGGTATCGCGACGGTCTAAGAAAAAACGCTAATGCGGGGTGCGGGCCGCGCGCCGCAAGGCGCGCTTCTTGGCGGCGAGCTGCTTCTTCTTGCGACGCACGCTGGGCTTCTCGTAGTGCTCGCGCTTGCGCAGCTCGGCGAGGATGCCGGCCTTTTCGCACTGCTTCTTGAAGCGCCGAATGGCGCTTTCGATCGGTTCGTTTTCCTTCACACGGACGCCGGACATTCCTGGATTCACCCCCTCCCGAAAAAACATCTCGGCCAGAGGCCGAGATTGATCGGCGAGTGTCTGGAAAAGTCCGGCGGGAGTCAACCATCCTCACGTCCAAGACGGGCGCTCGCGCAGCGCCTCGAGGCGGAGCAGGCGATCCGGGAAGTCCGTGAAGATGCCGTCGACGCCGGCGCGGACCAGCCGCTCCGCCTCGTCGATCGCATTGACGAACCAAGCCCGGACCTCGAGCCCGGCCGCATGCGCGCTCCGCACGCGCTCGGGCGTGACGAGCGTGCGCTCCGGGTGGATCGCCTCGGCCTCGAGTGAGCGCGCGAAGTCGAGCCCGGCTTCCCAATCGCCGTCGCAATCGACGAGGACCCCGATCCGCGCGTCGGAGGAGAGCTGGCGGAGCCGGCGCATGCGCTGAGCGGAGAACGACGAGAACACCGTCCGCTCGAGCTCGCCCGTTTGCGAGACGATGCCGAACGCGACGAGCTCGAGGCGCCCGGGATCGTCGTCGCCCTTGAGCTCGAGATTCATGCCGACGCGGCCGGCGAGCGCGCCGACCGTCTCCTCGAGCGTCGGAATCTGCTCGCCCTTGAACGCCGGCCCGAACCAGGCGCCCGCGTCGAGCTCCTTCACCTCGCGGAGCGTCTTCGCGCGCACCGGGCCGCGCCCGTTCGTCGTGCGATCGAGCCGCTCGTCGTGGAGGATCACCGCCGCACCGTCGAGCGTGAGCTGGCAGTCCACCTCGATCATGTCGGCGCCGAGCTCGATCGCGCGCACGAACGCCGCGCGGGTGTTCTCGGGACAATGCCCCGACGCGCCCCGGTGGGCGATTTTCTGGAACGCCGGAAGCTCGGTCACGGTCGCGCGACCTTAGCAGGGATGAGGGAAATTGGGCATGATCGTTTCGTGCGCCGCTGGCTCGAGATCGCCGTCGTGGTGCCGATTGGCGCCGCCGACGTCGTCGCCGATCGACTCGTCGAGAACGGCGCGCCGGGAATCCGCGAGGAAGAAGTGGACGCCGAGCGCCGGCGCCTCGTCGCGCATTTCTCCGACGAGGATGCTGTCTTCACGGTGGAGCGACTGTTGAGCGAGCTCGAGCCGTACTTCCCGGGGGTCGCGGGCGCGCCGCTCGAATCGCGCGTCGTCGACGAAGAGGACTGGGCGGAGGGCTGGCGCCAGGCGTTTCCGCCGCTCGCGATCGGGCGCCGCATCCTCGTGCGCCCGCCTTGGGAGAAGCCGCCCGAAGACGGTCGCGCCGACGTCGTCATCGAGCCGGCAATGGCGTTCGGGACCGGGCAGCATGCGTCGACGCACGGCTGTCTCCTCGCGATCGAGGAATCGCTCGCGCCGGGCGCGACGGTGCTCGACGTCGGCACGGGCAGCGGGATTCTCGCGATCGCCGCGGCGCTCCTCGGCGCGGGGGTCGCGGTCGGCGTCGACACCGATCCGATCGCCGTCACGGCCGCGCGCGAGAATGCGGTGCGGAGCGCCGTCGCGGACGGCACCTTCTTCGCGGTCGGCGGCGTCGAGTGCGTGCGCGGCCGCTTCGCGCTCGTGCTTGCGAACCTCTATTCCGGCGTGCTCACGGCGATCCTCCCCGAGCTGGCCGCGCGGTTGCAGCCGAACGGGCGGCTCGTGCTCGCCGGGCTCCTCGCCACCGATGCGGCCGGCCTAGTCGAGCGCGCCGCCGAGTGTCGCCTCGTCCCCGCGGGCTCGCATGGGATCGACGGCTGGACGACGCTCGTGCTTCGTTCCCGATGACACGCCGGCCGGAAGGGATCTCGCGCTTCCGGGTCGAACCGGGCGCGCTCGAGCGACCGGAGGTCGAGCTCCGCGGCGCGGCGCTGCATCATCTCCACACGGTGCTGCGCCTCCGCGCCGGCGATCGCGTCGAGCTCTTCGACGGCGCCGGCATCGGCGCGACCGCGGAGATCGTGAGCGTGACCGCGACGGCCGCCGAGCTGCGCGTGCTCGAGCGCACTGGCGGCGACCGCGAGTCGCCGCTCGAGCTGACGCTCGCGGTCGCGCTCGTGCGCGGCGCCAAGCTCGACTGGGTGATCGAGAAAGCAACCGAGCTCGGCGTTCGACGGCTCGTGCCGTTCATCACGGACAGATCCACGCCGCGGGGCGAGAAGACGGAGCGCTGGCGGCGGATCGCGGAATCGGCGGCGGCGCAGTCGGGTCGCCTCGTCGTGCCGGAGGTCGCGGCGGTCGCGAGCTTCGACGCGGTTCTCGCCGACGGCGGACCGTACGATCGGAAGCTCCTCCTCTGGGAGCGGGCCTCTGCACCGATCGCCGCGGGCGCCGCTCCGCGACGCGCGCTCGTCGTCACCGGCTCGGAAGGCGGCTTTTCCGCTGCGGAAGCAGAGCGCGCCGCGGCGGCCGGGTTCGATCTCGTCGGTCTCGGCCCGCGCGTGCTCCGCGCGGAGACCGCGGCGATCGCGGCGGTCACGGTCTGCCAGCTGATGTGGGGCGATCTCGCGAGGGACGGAGAGGCTCAGCGGTAGAGGAGGAAGCTCTCCCGCTCGTCGCGCCAGCTTGCCTCGTCGGGATTCGTCAGCACGTCGAGATCGGCGGCCGTCGTCGCCGGGTCGTCGATCCAGCGGCGCAGATCCTCGCCGCCGTTGATCACGTCGAACGCGAGCCGGTCGCGGACGTACTCGTAGACGAAGTCGCGCCAGAGATCCGTATCGGGTCGCAAGCGCCGAATTGCTTTCAGCGCGAGCGCGACGAGGCGCCAGGGACGGAACCGCTCGTGCTCGTAGCTCGGATCGTCGACGTGGATCTGCACGCCGGCGCAGAGCCGGCCGGAGTGCTTGTGGAACGTCGGCTCGAACCAGCAAGGCCGAACCCGACAACCGAGGAGGTACTGCGGGGCAAGTGCGCGCATCTCGGCGACGAGCGCGGCGGCGTCGAGCTCGGGCGCGCCGAAGAGCTCGAGCGGGTGCGTGGTGCCACGACCCTCGGAGAGCGTCGTGCCCTCGATCATCACCGTGCCGGGGTAGGCGCGCGCCATCGAGAGGCTCGCCGCGTTCGGGCTCGGGTTCACCCACGAGCGCTCGCCGAGCGGCCAGCCGAATCCGGGCGCCTCGTTCGGCGCCCAGCCCTCCATCGTCACGATCCGACATTCGACGTCGAGCCCGAGAGTCGCGACGAACCACTGCGCGAGCTCGCCGAGCGTGAGCCCGTGCCGCATCGGCAGCGGCCCGGCGCCCACGAAGCTCTCCCATCCCGCGCGGAGACGAAGCCCTTCGACCGGGCGGCCGACCGGATTCGGCCGGTCGAGCACCCACACCGCCTTGCGATGCGCGGCCGCTTCCTCGAGCACATAGCGGAGCGTCGTCACGAACGTGTAGACGCGCGTGCCGACGTCTTGGAGGTCGACGAGCAGCACGTCGAACGCATCCATCATCGCCGTCGTCGGGCGCCGCACCTTGCCATACAGACTGAAGACGGGAACACCGTGGTCCACGAAGTCCGGCGACTCGATCATGTTGTCCTGCTTGTCGCCGCGAAGCCCGTGCTGCGGTCCGAACGCCGCGCTGAGCTTCACGTCGCCGAGCGCGGCGAGCGCGTCGATCGAGTGGACGAGATCGCGAGTCACGGACGCCGGGTGCGCGAGCAAGGCGACGCGTCGGCCCGCGAGGGGTTTCCGCAACTCCGCGTCTTCGAGCAGTCGGTCGATGCCGAGCTTCATGCCGGCGCCTCGAGGCGGAGCGCGAACGCCTCCGCGTGGTGGAAATCCGGCCGGCTCACCGGATGGTGGATCGCCCAGTACGAGCGTGTCGCGTCGCTCGCCTCGACGACCGCGGAGAGGCCGACGCGGAGGTCGGCGCCGCGGTACGCTTCACTCAGTCGATCGAGCGCGATCGTCGATTCGAGCTCGAGCGTGCGTTCGGCACACCGGACCTCGATCCACGGCGCGAGCCGTTCGTCACGGACAAATCCGCCGTCTCGCGTGTCGCGGAACGAGAACACGCCCCATTCTCCGGACGGCGAGAGATTGACCTCGTGGTAGGCGAGCTCGCCGCTCAAGCCGACGAACGCCTCGAAGCAGGTGTGCTCCCAGAGGCGATCGTCTGCGCGCGGCGGCTGCGGTGCGGGCACGCGGAGGAGGCCGACCTCGCCGGCCAGGCGATAGGTGAGCGAGAGTGTCGAGTCGGGCGAGCGGTGGACGCGCACCTCGATCGCCTGCACGGGCGCTGCGTTGACCGCGGGATGACAGGTCAGCCGGACGGTCCGCTCGATCGCCATCGCCAGGCCATCAGGCACGATTCCGGCACGATTGACCAGCCTTGTCTGGTCGGCGGCCCCTGCTTACAGTGCGCCCGTGCGCATCGGCTTCCTCGCCGACCCGATCGAGAGCCTGATCGTCGGTCACGACACGACGTTCGCGTTCATGGTCGAAGCGCAGCGCCGTGGGCACTCGCTCCTCTTCTTCGAGCAACGCGAACTCTACGTCGACGGCGGGGGCGCCGGGGCGCGCATGCGGACGCTCCGCGTGCGGAAGGAGAAGGGCAACCACTTCGACGTGCTCGACGATCGCAACGTCGCGATCGCCGACCTCGACGTGCTCTTCCTCCGCAAGGATCCGCCGGTCGACGTCGACTACCTCCACGCGACGCAAATCGTCGAGCTCGGCGGCACGGAGAAGAAGCCGTTGCGCGTGAACTCCCCCGCCGGGCTCCGCAACGCGAACGAGAAGCTCTTCGCGCTCCGTTTTCCCGATCTCCTGCCGAAGACGCTGATCACCGCCGACCTCGTGCGCATTCGTGCCTTCGCCGAGGAAGTCGGCGGCGACATGATCGTGAAGCCAGTCGACGGCTTCGCGGGCCGCGGCGTGTTCCACCTCCGCCCCGGCGATCGGAACCTGAACTCGCTCCTCGAGATCGCGACCGAGCGCGGGCGCCTGCCGATCGTGGCGCAGCAGTACCTGCCGGCGAGCCGCGACGGCGACAAGCGGATCTTGTTGCTCGACGGCGAGCCGCTGGGCGCGATGCTCCGCGTGCCGCAGGAGACGGACACGCGGGGGAACCTCGCCGCCGGCGGCCGCTTCGTGAAGACGACGCTCGACGAGCGCGATCGGAAGATCTGCGAGTGCCTCGCGCCGGCGCTCCGCGAGCACGGCCTCTGGTTCGTCGGCATCGACGTGATCGGCGGCTACCTCACCGAGGTGAACGTCACGAGCCCGACCGGCGTCGAGGAGATCGACAAGCTCGAAGGCACGGACATCTCCGCGCGCGTTCTCGATTTCGTCGAGTCGCGTGCCTCGGCTTGACCCCCCCGGGGGGCTCCGTTAGACGGGTGGATTTCGGACGATTCCGAGACGGGCAGGTAGCTCAGTCGGTAGAGCACGAGCCTGAAAAGTTCGGTGTCGGCGGTTCAACTCCGCCCCTGCCCATTCCTTCTTTCCATCGCCGCGTGACCGCGGCTCCACGCGAGGCTCCACGCGACTTCCAGTGATCGAGCGCCCTGCCACGAGGCTGCCATGATCGAGCACACGATCGCAGAGGCACGGCTGGTCCTGGTTCGCGGCGACATCACCCGCGAGGCGACCGACGCGATCGTCAACGCGGCGAACACCTCGCTCCTCGGCGGGGGCGGCGTCGACGGCGCGATCCACCGCGCGGGCGGGCCGGCGATCCTCGAGGAGTGCCGGAAGATCGGCGGCTGCGCGACCGGCGACGCGGTGATCACGGTAGGCGGCCGGCTTCCGGCAACGCACGTGATCCACACCGTCGGTCCGGTCTGGTCGGGCGGCCGGCGCGGCGAGCCCGAGCTCCTCGCGTCCGCCTATCGCCGGAGCCTCGAGGTGGCGGCCGGCGCAGGGCTCCGCTCGGTGGCGTTCCCGTCGATCTCGACCGGCGCGTATCGCTTTCCGATCGCGACCGCGGCGCGGATCGCGATGGAGACCGTGCAGGCGTTCCTCGGCGGCGCGAAGAGCTCCGTCGAAGAGGTGCGCTTCGTGCTCTTCAGCGACGACGACCTCGAGCACTACCGGCAAGCGGCCGCGGCGGTGTTCGCGTGAGGAAGCGGGCGGCGCTCGGTCTTCTGCTCGTGGCGTCGATGGCCTCGTCCGCGGCCGCGCTCGACAGGAAGGACCTCAGCGGCGAAAAAGCGCCCGCGGAATCGCCGTGGAAGGAATTCGACGCGCCCGCCTCGCCGGAGGAAATGACCGCGCTCGGCGTGGACGCGGAGCTCGCGGAGATGATGCGCAACCGCACGGGCGGGCAGGGAACCCTTCTCCGCGGTGCGGATCGTGATGCGCCGATCGGCATCCAGTGGCCGATCGAATCGACGGGCTCCGTGAAGCTCGTGCAGCAGCTGCGCGCGGAGCTCGGCAAGCGCGGTCTCGTCGTGTTCGTCGCCGACCGGAGCTACGGCACCGGTCCCGACCACGTCGCGATCGTGCGTGCGAGCGAGCCGATCGAGGTGGTCGCCAAGCGCATTGCGTCGCACGAGAAGGAAGCCCGGCTCGCGAAGCTCCGCGCCTGGCACGCGGAGGCGGCGTGGGATCTCCTCGGTGCCGGCGAAGACTGGCTCGAGATCGAGTTCCGCGAGCCGCTCGCGAATCCCGAGCACTGGGTCGCGGAGATCATCGCGGTCGCGCCGCCGGTCGGCGACGGAGCCGACTCGCGCATCGCGCTCCGTGAGACGCTCGTCCGCACGCGGCGCGCGCTCCTCTGGTGGAGCCTCGCGAAGTAGCGACGCCCTCAGGGGCCGCGACTAGCTAGCGCCGGCCTTCTCGGCGAGCTTGCGGATCGTGCGGTCGGTGAGGAGCCCGTCGTCCGTGAGTCCCGCGCTCCGCTGGAACGCCATGATCGCGTTGACGGTCACGTCGTCGAGCTTGCCGCTCGGTTCGTCCTGATACTCATTCAGCTTCTTCAGGTGCTCTTGGCAGGTCTTCACGACCGCGGGCTCGACCTTCTGCGCGAGCGCGGCTTCCTGCACCTGCGGCATCGACTCCTTGATGCGCTTCTCGATCTCGCGCATCCGCGCTTCCATCGCCTCCGACGTCTTCGCCTCGTCGCCGCCGGAGTTGCAGGAGGCGAGCGACAACGCGGCGATCAAAGCCAGGATCTTCATGACGGCTTCGATACCGCGCCCCCGGCGGGGGCGTCCATCGAAATGACGGCCTCCCGACGAAGGTCGGCGATCTCGGCGGCCGAGAGCCCGAGGACCCCGCCGTAGATCTCGTCGTCGTGCTCGCCGAGGCGCGGTGCACCCCGCCGGATCGCCCCGGGTGTCCGCGAAAAGCGCGGATAGACGCCCTGCATGCGGATGGGGCCGAGCGCCGGGTCGTCGACGGTCTCGACGTCGCCGCGCGCGGCCACGTGGGGGTCCGCGACGATGTCGGCCACGGAGTACGCGCGGCAGACAGGGACCTGCGCGGCGAGCATCCGCTCCTCGATCTCGGCGGCGTCGTGCGCGCGGCACCAGTCGGCGACGATGCCGTTGATCTCGTCGCCGTGACGCGCGCGGTCCTTCAGCGTGCGGAACTTCGGGTTCGTGAGCAGATCCTCGCGCCCGATCGCGCGCGCGAGGCGCGGGAACAGCACGTCGCCCGCGGCGACGATCGAGAGGAACTTGCCGTCCCTCGTCTCCCACGTATCGAGCGGCGCCGAGTTCGCGAGCCGGTTTCCTTCGCGCTCGCGGACGATCCCGAGGCGGTCGTAGGCGGCGACCGTGTGCTCGAGGAGGCGCAGCACGGATTCGTAGAGCGCGAGATCGACGACCTGGCCACGCCCGCTCTTTCCGCGCTCGTGGAGCGCGATCATGATCGAGAGCGCGTTGAAGACCGCGGTCAGATAGTCCGAGACGAGGATGCCGGGACGCACCGGCGGGCGATCGCGATAGCCGGTGAGATACAGGAGTCCGCCCATCGAGATGCCGTTGCGGTCGAGGCCGGGGCGATCGCGGTACGGACCGTCCTGGCCATAGACGGTCGCGCGCGTGAGCACGACGCCCGGGTTCAGCTGCTCGAGCACGTCGTAGCCGAGGCCCCAGCCCTCGAGCGTGCCGGGCTGGAAGTTCTCGACGATCACGTCCGCGAGGGGGACCATGCGGCGGAAGAGCTCCTGGCCGCGCGTCTTCCGCAGATCGAGCGTGACGGATTTCTTGTTGCGCCCTTCGACTGCCCAGAACAGGGAGTGCGCGCCGTCGAACGGGCCGATCTGGCGAAGGAAATCGCCGCTACCGGGGAGCTCGATCTTCCACACCTCCGCGCCGAAGTCCGCAAGCAGCGTCGCCGCGAACGGCGCGGCGATCCGCGTGCCGACGTCGAGGATGCGGATGCCTTCGAGGGGCAAGCTCATCGCGGCAGCCCGAGCACGCGCGTGGCGAGGATGTTCCGCTGAATCTCCGAGGTGCCGGCGAAGATCGTGCCCGCGCGGTCGTCCACTGGCACCTGCGCCGCTCCCTGCTTCGTGCGGCGGGTGAAGGCCGACGTGCTGCCGGCAGCTACCGCGCAAGCGCCAGGTTGTCGTGCCGGTCGCGCTCGACAACGAGCGCGAGTACCGGCTCGCCGAGCAGGACGTGATCGCCTGGCTGCGCGAGCAGCCGCTCGACCTGCTCCAGGAGCTTCGAGGGCCGGGTGGCCGCCGCGCTGCGCGCCGAGCGGCTGGCGCAGCTCAACGCGCTGAAGCGGCTTCGCCGCCCGCGGCAAGCTCGGCCCCGGCGCTCGCCTGGATCGACGACTTCCTGGCCTCCGACGAGCCGCTCGTCGTGTTCTGCGGTCACCGCGAGGTCCAGGACCTCGGGGCCGTCCCCGGCGCCGCTCCCCGGACGCTGCGCACCTGCTCGGCCGCGACTCCACCCAGGCACGCGAGGACGCGGTGCAGGCGTTCCAGGAGCCCGGCGGCCCGCAGCTGATCGTGTGCTCCACGCGCGTGGGCGCGCAGGGGATCGCGCTGACCCGCGCCCTCCAACGTCGCCTTCCTCGACCTCGAGTGGACCCCGGCGATCCACGACCAGGCCGAGGACCGCTGCCCACCGCATCGGCCAGGAGGACGCGGTCACCGCCTGGTACCTGCTCGCCGCGGAGACGATCGACGAGACGATGATCGAGCTGATCGCGAAGAAGCGCGGGATCGTCGACGCGGTCACCGACGGCCGCCGCGACGAGTCCGAGAGGCGCTGCTCCAGCTCGGTCGTGCGCGAGTTGCGCGGCAAGGCCGCGCAAGCGGTTGCGCTCCGTGGCGTCGCCGTTTCGGTTGCATACTGTGTCGGAGAACGCATCCCCGCTCGGGGGCGCGTTCGCGCGCCGCGGAGGGATCGCGGCCCTCTCCCTGGCCACGGACCTCGCCACCAGGCTCCCGCTTGAGCACGGGCTCGAGAGCGCGCTCGCGGCGATGCGGCTGAGCGAGCGGCTCGGCGTCGACGACGAGACGGCGCGGCAGACCTACTACGGGTGCCTGCTGTTCTACGTCGGCTGCACGACCGACGCGGAGGTGGCGGCGGACCTGTTCCGACGAGTGGGCGCTGGTGTCGCACCTCGCGC
>CAWBOU010000026.1:0-59491 GCA_963790365.1 uncultured delta proteobacterium | reverse complement strand
CGCGCGCGGTTGCCGCCGCCGACGCGATCGATCCCGCGGCATTCGACGAAACCGCGCTGAAAGCCCATGCGGTCGGCGAAGCCGCATCGCTGGTGTCCGCCATTCCGGACGTGCGCGCTGCGCTGCTGGCGTTCCAGCGCAACTTCGCGATCAAGCCGCCCGGCGCGGTGCTCGACGGCCGCGACATCGGCACGGTGATCTGCCCGCACGCCGACGTGAAGTTTTTTGTCACCGCGACGTCGCAAGTTCGCGCGCAACGCCGCGTGCTCGAAATTCAGGGCAGGGGTGAAAAGGCTGACGAAACCGTGGTGCTTGCCGATATTTTGAAGCGCGATGAGCGCGACACGTCGCGCGCCACGGCGCCCCTCAAGCAGGCGGCCGATGCCCACCTGCTCGACACCACGGCGCTGGATGCAAATGCCGCGTTTCAGGCCGCGGTCGAGCTGGTCGAGCGCTTGCGGCGCAGATAGTTCTGGAACGCGGCCCAAGGCCAGCCAAACACCAGTTTGTAAACGGTCAGCACAACGACGAGTGCTATCAAGGCGCCGAACAGCACATCGGTGAGGAAGTGCCCGCCGGCCGCGACGCGCAGCGCGCCCATCGTGACTGAGAAAACGGCAGCGCCCGCAATCGCGGCGGCGCGCCAGTGCGGCGGTGCGAGCATGGCGGGTCCAAACATCCATGCCGCGGCTGCCCCTTCGCCGGACGCGAACGAGCAGTTGTTCGGGCAACTGCCGCGCCGGTCCAACCAATGGACGTAAGCGTGGGTGCCGCCGAGCTCGATCACGCTGCCGGGCCGCGGCCGCCCCCAGTTGTCTTTCAGGATGACGTTCACCAGCAGTCCCGGTCCCAGCAGCAGGCTGAGCGTGAGGAACGCCGCTGCGCGTCCCGGCACATTCGGCAGCCCCCATCTCGATGGCGGTCGAAGCGCCAGCGCGAAAAATGCAGCGCAGGTCAGCATGGCGACCACGCCGTGATCGCGCAGCCATGCGCCAACGGTCGTTCCTTGCCCGCCAGAAACGTTTTCGTTCCCGGATCGTAGAAACAGGCTGGCGAGGGAAGAGGTCGACATTGAAGCCGAACAGCGATATCGCGGTCGTCGCGGCGGCGATGGCGGCCAGCGAAACGGCAAAGACCAGCAAAGCCCGCCTCCGAAGCGAGTTGGTGCGTACGATAGGCGGTCGGCTGCGATTTCGCACGTTTTGGCGGCTTTCACGCGATTGGCCGGCACGAGCCGCCGCCGAAGATCTGATTTTGGCCCGTTTTGCTTGCTCGACGCGGCTCCTTTGGCTATATCCGCGCGGTCCGGACGGAGTTCTTTCTCTGGGCTGCCCGAGCGAGGCCGGATGAGCGGCAGACCGCCCGTCCGTGTTGGAGGACAGAGCCCTCGCGCAAGCAGCTTCCTGCCGGACTTTGAACCATCCGTTCCGATCACCCGGTTTGCGCCGGGCTGCCGGCACGCAGGCTTGAGCCTGCGCATGCATTGGCGGTCACCGAAGTCCCGCGGGACCTTCGGGCCGGTCGTTCGGAACGCCGATCCATCTCGCCGGTGCGCCCGCTTAACAGGAGACTTTATGGCAACTGACACCAGTACCGCGCCATCGCGTGAAGACTTCGCCGCCATGCTCGATGTATTGTTCGGCAGCGGCTCTCTGCAGGAAGGGTCCGTCGTCAAAGGGATCGTTGTCGGCATCGAGAAGGACCTCGCTGTCATTGACGTCGGGGCAAGACAGAGGGGCGCGTCGCCGTCAACACCATCCCCACCGAGCAGGAGGAACGCTGCCCGGGCAACCTCGAGGTCGAGGAACGGTTGCGCGCGTACATGCGCTGGAACGCGATGGCGATGGTCGTGAAGGCCAATCGCTTGCATCCGCCCGACGGCGGCGATCTGGGCGGGCACATCTCGTCCTTCGCCTCGCTCGCGACGATGTTCGGTGCGGGCTTCAATCATTTCTGGCACGCCGAAAGCGAAGGGCACGGCGGCGACCTGCTGTACATCCAGGGTCACTCTTCGCCCGGCATCTACGCGCGCGCTTACATGGAAGGGCCGCATCAGCGAAGAACAGCTGCTGAACTTCCGCCAGAAGGTCGACCGCAAAGGCATCTCGAGTTACCCGCACCCCAAATTGATGCCGGAGTTCTGGCAGTTCCCGACAGTGTCGATGGGCCTCGGCCCGCTGATGGGGATCTATCAGGCCCGCTTCCTCAAGTACCTGCATGCTCGCGGAATCGCGAACACCGAGAACCGCAAAGTGTGGGTCTTTTGCGGTGACGGCGAAATGGACGAGCCCGAGTCGCTCGGCGCCATTGGACTCGCAGCACGCGAGAAGCTCGACAACCTGATTTTTGTCATCAACTGCAACCTGCAAAGACTTCATGGTCCGGTGCGTGGCAACGGCAAGATCATTCAGGAGTTGGAAGGTGAGTTCCGCGGTTCGGGTTGGAACGTCATCAAGCTGCCGTGGGTAGCTACTGGGATCCGCTGCTGGCACGCGACAGGGATGGCCTGCTGCGCAAGGTGATGATGGAGACGGTCGATGGCGACTATCAGGCGATGAAGGCCAACGATGGCGCTTTCGTTCGCAAGCACTTCTTCGGCAAGCATCCGAAGTTGCTCGAGATGGTCGCGAAGATGAGCGATGACGATATCTGGCGCCTGAACCGTGGGGGCCACGACCCGCAGAAGGTCTACGCGGCCTACCACCGCGCGGTCAATCACAAGGGCCAGCCGACAGTGCTGCTGATCAAGACGGTCAAGGGCTTCGGCATGGGCAAGAGCGGCGAAGGCAAAGTGACCGCGCACCAGACGAAGAAGCTGACCGATGACGACATCCGCAGCTTCCGCGATCGCTTCAATATCCCGATTTCGGACGACAAGCTCGTTGAGCTTCCCTTCTACAAACCGGCCGACGACACGCCGGAAATGAAGTATCTGCACGAGCGGCGCAAGGCGCTCGGCGGCTACTTGCCCAAGCGGCGCGTGAAAACCCACGAGCAGTTGAAGGTGCCTGACTCTCGACACCTTCAAGGCAGTGCTCGAGGCGACTGCCGAGGGTCGCGAGATCTCGACGACGCAGGCCTTCGTGCGCTTCCTGACGCAGATGCTGCGCGACAAGGAACTCGGCCCGCGAGCGGTACCGATCCTCGTTGATGAGGCTCGCACCTTCGGCATGGAGGGCCTGTTCCGGCAGATCGGCATCTACAACCCCGAAGGCCAGAAGTACACGCCGGTCGACAAGGACCAGGTCATGTACTACAAGGAAGACAAGGCAGGGCCAGATCCTGCAGGAAGGCATCAACGAGGCAGGTGGCATGAAGCTCACTGATCGCCGCGGCGACGTCGTACTCGACGAACAACCGCATCATGATCCCGTTCTACGTCTACTACTCGATGTTCGGCTTCCAGCGCATCGGTGACCTTGCATGGGCCGCAGGCGACATGCAGGCGCGCGGCTTCCTTCTGGGTGGTACATCGGGCCGCACCACGCTCAACGGCGAGGGCCTGCAACACGAGGACGGCCACAGCCACATCCTGGCCGGCACCGATCCCGAACTGCATCAGCTACGACCCGACGTTCGCGCATGAAGTCGCAGTGATCATGCACCACGGCCTGCAAGCGTATGGTCGAAAAGCAGGACAACGTCTACTACTACCTGACGCTGCTCAACGAGAACTATCCGATGCCGGGCCTGAAGCCGGGCACCGAAGAGCAAATCATCAAAGGCATGTACCTGCTTGAGGAGGGCAAGTTCGCACCACGAGAGCTTCCGCTCGAGCGCTTCTTGGTTGCGGACCTTGCGACGGTCACGCGCCGATGAAGATCTGGCGGATCTCGGGCATGTCGGCGCGCCGCGGGCCGCACTGCTCGGGATCGACCGGCACGACGCGCCAGCCGAGGAACCGCTGCCCTCCTGGCGGATGCGCTTCTCGAAGATCGCCCTGCACTCGTTGAGCTGGTCCGCTCGGTCGGCAGGAAACCATGCCGACGCCGTACTCGCCGGCTCGGGAGCGTGATGTGGAGCGCCCGACATTCTTTCTTCAGGAACTCGTGCGGATCTGCACCGGGATGCCCGCGCCGTCGCCGGTCAGCGGGTCGCAGCCGCACGCGCCGCGATGCTCGAGGTTCCGGAGAATCTCGCAGGCCCTTCTCGACGATGTCGTGCGAGCGCTCGCCGCGATGTTAACGACGAAGCCGACGCCGCACGAATCGTGCTCGAATGCGCGGATCGTATAGGCCTTGCTTCTCGGAGTTCGTCATCGCGGACTACTCCTCGGGCGCGCTCCCGGCCGACGGCCGCGTTTGTTGTCCAGCGGCGTGACACGCTCGGCGGCGGCGAGCAGTGGGAGCCGCGCGCCTTCGTGTGCGTCGACAGGACCACCATCGTCTCCGTCCGGTCGACGCCCTCGATCGACGCAAGCGGCTGATCAGCTCGCTCCACGTCGAGGTGTTCTCCGTCTTCACCTTGAGCACAAGGTGTAGCCGCCGGTCACGTGATGGCATTCGAGGACGCCGGCGAGGTCGCGATCTCGTTCTCGAACGTGATGAGCTGCGGGGATGCTCGATCGATCACGCCGATGAAGGCGGTGATGTCGATGCCGAGGGCTCGCTCGAGCATCGCCGTGTACCCTGTGATGACGCCGCCGTCCTCGAGCTTCTTGATGCGCTCGACCACGGAGGGGGCCGACAGGCCGACCTGTCGCCGATCCGGGCGAGCGGAGTAGGCAATTCTCTTGCAGGAGCGCGAGGATGCCTGCGGTCGATGTCGTCCAGATCGAGTTCGCTCCCTAATTTCATAAGGTGTTCCCCGGTTTGAGCCGAATCTCTATCTGAAAAACAGCCTGTGGTGTCAAGGTACGTTAGGCTACGAACCGGTTGAGCCCCGGTTCGTTCGGCCGCACGCTGCGTCAGGACGTCGGAGCTGACGAGGAGCGTCACGGGCCAGCGCCGGAGCACCTCAGCGATCGCGACGAAGCCGTCCGTGGCCCGGACGGGGCGCCCGTGAACGCGTCGCGAGCGCGCCGAGCTCGCGCGGCACGGGGACGCGGGTTCGCCCCAGACGTCGCCGAGCGGGAAGGGACGGTCGCCGCTCGCGAGCGCGCGCGTGAGGCGGGGTACGATCGCAAGCGCGAACGCGGCGCCGCGCCGGCGGGCGGCGGCGACGATCGCTCGGCGTGCTCGCCGGTCGGTCGAGGCCGAGCGACTCGCCTTCGAGGAAGACCTGGGACGCTCACGGCGCAGCCGAAGCCCGCGCGCGAGCACGAAGAGCTTCAAGCGACCATCCGGCCACGACGCGAGCAGCTCGGCGAGAAAGCTCGCCGGGACCTCCGCCCGTTCGACGCCCGATCGAGCTCCTCGAGGAGCTCGCGCGCGGCGTGTGAAGTCAACCGGCCGGCGGTTGTCGGGATCGACGAGCGAGAGATCCCAAAGCTCGCAGCCTTGATACGTGTCGGCGACGCCTGGCGAGACGAGCTTCAGGACGAGCGCCGAAAGCGAATTCAGCGCGCCGCGCCGCGCGACGTCGGCCGCCGTCTCGCGCAACGACTCGAGAAAGCGCGCGGACGAGCGGCCGCGGAGCGCGCCCTCCACGAAGTGGCGGAGCGCCGCCTCGTAGCGCTCGTTCGGATTGACCCAGCTCGTGTGGAGCTTCGCCTCGCGCGCGGCCTTGAGGAGGTAGGCGGCGATCCGCTCGACGAGCTCGTCGTCCGCGGCGCTCGCGCCCTCCGGCGGCCAGATCCCGACGAGCGTCTGGTAGAAGAGCCACTCGTCGTTGCGATCGGGCGCGGCTTCTCGCCGGATTCCCGCGGAGGCCGTGTGCATCCGTGCCCAGCGGGTGACCGCGCGGCCCCAGTCGAGCGGCATTTCCGAGATCACGTCGATCCGAGCGCGTGCGTCCTCGCCGCGCTTCGTGTCGTGTGTCGCGGTGGCGAGCATGCCGTGGGGCCAGCGCTCGCGGCGGCGCCGGTTTGCTTCGTGGAACTCGCGCGACATCCCCGCCGAAGCGGGCGGGATCGCCGCCGACCTCGCAGAGCGACGCGAGCGCGTGATGCCGATAGAAGGCGGTGTCCTCGACTCCCTTTGCCTGCACCGCGGTCGCGTACTGCTGGAAGCGCATCGCGAAGTCGCGGCGCTCGGCGAGCTCTCGGGCGGGAATCGCGTCGCCCTCGGCAAGCAGGCAATCGCGGACGAAGTCGAAGATCGAGCGCTCCATCAGCGGGTTCCGCGAAGCCGCGTGGTCGACGGCGGCGTTCACGACCCGCCGGTCGTCGTCCGATGCGCCCCGCGACGAGACGTACGTGCGGTACACGGGGAACGCGGCGACGACCTCACGGATGGCGTCGCGAAGGCTGTCGAGCGTGAAGTCCCGCGAGCGCCGATCGCGCTCCGAGATGCGGTTCGCGCGATGGGCGAGCACGGAGAGCTCGCTCGCGAGCGTCGTCTGCATCACCAGCCGCTTACAAACGGCGAGGAGGATCGGCAGCGGTGCGGTGCGGCGCGTGAAGCGCTCGTAGAGCGTGCGAAGGCGCTTGCCGTTGCGGCCGTCGACGAAGAGGCTGTTCAGCTCGTTCAGGAAGTCGTAGCCCGTGGTGCCGGCGATCGGCCACCCTTCGGGGAGCGATTCTCCGTCGCCGAGGATCTTCTCGATCACGATCCACGCGCCGCCGGCCTCGGCCGCGAGGCGCTCGAGATACGCGCCCGGGTCGAGGAGCCCGTCGACGTGGTCGAGGCGAAGCCCGTCGATCGTTCCCTCGCGGAGGAGACGAAGCACGAGCTCGTGCGTCGCGGCGAACACCTCCGGATCCTCCATGCGAAGCGCGGCGAGGTCGTTGACGTCGAAGAAGCGGCGGTAGTTGATCTCGTGGAGCGCGGTTCGCCAGTACGCGAGACGATAGGGCTGTGCCTCGAGGAGTCGTGAAGGCGGTCGAAGCTCGCCGCGTCGCCCGCGACGCCGTTCACCGCACCGACGGCCTCCGCGATCGCCGCCGCGACGGACGGGCGCTCGCAGAGCGAGTCGAGCGCGGCGCGGGCGGCTTCCTTCTCGCGAAGGCGCCGCTCGGCGGATTCCGCATCTCGGCGGTCGGTTGCCGGCAACGCGTCGAGCGTATCGAGGATCTCGCCGAGCTTGTTCGCGTCGTCACCGCCGAGACGCTGGAGTGCCGGCCGCGAGGACCTTCGGCGCCTGCCGCGGGTCGATCGGCAAGTCGTGCTCGAAATAAGCGAGCGAGAGGGCGCCGTCCGCGAACCGGAGCTCGAGCTCGCCGCGCTCGAGGACGATTCCGTAGCGGTCGCCGAGGATCGGCAGGAGCACGCGGTCGCGTAGCTCCGGCTTGATCGGCCGCCAGTCGATGTCGAATGCCCGCGCGTGCGGCGAGCATTCACCGTTCTCGAGCACGTCGCGCCACCACGGATTCGCCTTCGGATCGATTCCCATGTGGTTCGGCACGATATCGACGACGATCCCGAGCCCATGGGCTCGCGCCTCCGCGGCGAGCGCCGCGAAGCCGTCCTCGCCGCCGAGCTCTTCGTTCAGGCGGCCGTGGTCCGTGATGTCGTAGCCGTGCGCGCTGCCCGGGCGCGCCGCGAGGATCGGAGAAAGATAGAGATGCGTCACCCCGAGCCTCGCGAGATAGGGCACGACGGCCCGCGCATCGTCGAACGAGAATTCGCGACGCAACTGCAGTCGATATGTGTTCACCACTTTGCGGGTCACCGGCGACCTGAGCCTCCGGGATCGGTGCACGCCGGGGGGCGCGCAAGTTGCGACTGGGAGGTTCTCTGTTAATGTACGCGAAGGAGCAAACGCCGCGTTCGGCGCGGCGCACGAAGAAGACCATGGCTCCGGAGACCGCACGGCTTCGCGACGCGTCCGGGCCCGCGACGAGAATGCGGTTCCCGAAGATCGTCATCGATCGGGTCGAGCCCGCCGTCGACTCTGGGCGATTCGCGGTCAAGCGCGTCGTCGGCGATCGCTTCGTCGTCGAGGGCTCGGCGTTCAAGGACGGCCACGACGTTCTCGCGGCGCGCGTCCGTTTCCGAGGGCCCGGCGATCGCAAGTGGAATTTCGCGCCGATGGTCTACGAATTCGACCGCGACGTGTGGATCGGTGGCTTCGTCGTCGATCGCGTCGGGCGCTGGGCCTACGCGATGGAGGTCTGGACCGATCCCTTCGAGAGCTGGCGCACGGAGATCGACAAGAAGGTGGCCGCCGGCGTCGACGTCACGAACGAGCTCCTCGAAGGTGCGGCGATCGTCGCCGCCACGGTCGAGCGCGCGGCGCCCGAGGCGCGCGCGATGTTGCGCGAGACGGCCGAGCAGCTCCGCGACGCGACGGTCCCCGTCGGCGAGCGCGCGCGGGTCGCGCTCTCGACCGGGCTCCGCCGGCAGATGGGCGCCGCGCCCGATCTCTCCGATACGACGCTCTCGGATCGCGAGTACCCGCTCCGCGTCGATCGCGCGCGCGCGGGCTTCGCCGCGTGGTACGAGATGTTCCCGCGCTCGCAGGCGCCCGAAGCCGGCCGCCACGGCACGTTCGCCGATGCCGCGCGCCGCCTCGAGGCCGTCGCGGACCTCGGCTTCGACGTCGTCTATCTGCCGCCGATCCATCCGATCGGCCGCTCGCATCGGAAGGGCAAGAACAACACGCTCGTGCCCGAGCCGGACGACGTCGGCAGCCCTTGGGCGATCGGCGCGGAGGAGGGCGGCCACACCGCCGTTCACCCCGAGCTCGGGACGATCGCCGACTTCGATCGCTTCGTCGCGCGGGCGAGCGAGCTCGGGCTCGAGATCGCGCTCGACTACGCGCTCCAGTGCTCCCCCGATCACCCGTGGGTCCGCGAGCATCCCGAGTGGTTCTTCGTGCGGCCGGACGGCACGATCAAATACGCAGAGAACCCGCCGAAGAAGTATCAGGACATCGTTCCGCTGAACTTCTGGTGCGACGACTGGCCGTCCCTCTGGGAGGCCTGCAAGGGGATCGTCACGTTCTGGATCGGCCACGGCGTGCGCACGTTCCGCGTCGACAATCCGCACACGAAGCCGTTCGCGTTCTGGGAGTGGTTGATCGCGGACGTCCAGTCCGAGCATCCGGACATCGTCTTTCTCTCGGAGGCGTTCACGCGCCCGAAACGGATGAAGGCGCTCGCGAAGCTCGGCTTCACGCAGTCGTACTCGTACTTCACGTGGCGGAACACGGCGGCGGAGCTCACCGAATACCTGGAAGAGCTCACGACGACCGACGTCGCGGAGTCCATGCGGGCGAACTTCTTCGCGAACACGCCCGACATCCTCCACGAGTACCTACAGACGGGCGGGCCGGCGGCGTTCCGCATCCGCCTCCTCCTCGCCGGCACGCTGTCGCCGCTCTACGGCATCTATAGCGGCTTCGAGCTCGGCGAAAACGTGCCGCTGAAGCCGGGCAGCGAGGAATACCTCCATTCGGAGAAGTACGAGATCCGCGTCCGCGACTGGAACGCGACGGGGAACCTGAACGGCGAGATCGCGACGCTGAACCGCATTCGGCGCGAGAACCCGGCGCTGCAGGCGTTCCGGAACCTCTCGTTCGAAACCTCCGAGAACGACCACATCCTCTTCTTCCGCAAGCACGCGCCCGGGAACGAGCTGCTCATCGCCGTCAATCTGAATCCCCTCCACGCCGAGGAGACGATGGTTCACGTGCCGACGGCGGAGCTGGGGCTCGGCGACGAAGCGTACGGCGTCGAGGATCTTCTGACCGGCGTGCGCTACTCGTGGCGCGGCGTGCGGAACTACGTGCGTCTCGATCCGACGATCGGGCAGGTCGCGCACGTGCTGCGCCTCGTGTCGCCGTGAGCGTCGCGACGCTCGCGGTTCGAGGGCCGCTCTCCGAGGCGCTTCGGGCGTCGGCGCTCCGCGCGCTCGACGGGCCGCCGCTCGTCGAAGCGCTCTCGCCACGGCGCTGGTTCGGTGGCAAGGGCGGCGTCGCCGATGCGCGCGTGCGCGACGTGACGCCGCTGTTCCCCGGCACGGCGGTCGCGCGAATCGTCGTCGAGCGCCCGGGCCGTGACCCGTCCGTGTACCAGCTTCCGCTCGTGCTCCGGCGCGCGGAGGCCGATCCGAAGGCGATCGTCGCACGGGTCGAATCGGAAGAGGGGAGCGCGCTTCTTCTCGATGCGATGGCGGATCTCGAGTTCCTCGCGAAGCTCGGCCGCGCGTTCGCGGGCGGGAAGAGCTTCCCCGGCGAAGGGACGCGCTGGACGGTGTCGCCGTCCGGTCGCGCGTTCGAGTGCCCGAAGCCGCTCAGCGCCGAGCAGAGCAACACTTCGGTCTTCTACGGAGACGCGATCCTCAAGCTCTACCGGCGGCTCGTCGTCGGCGAGCACCCCGACGTGGAGATCGGCGAGTTCCTGACGGCGCACGGGTGCCCGCACGTGCCGAAGCTCCTCGGCACGATGGCGCTCGAGGATGCCGACGGTGCGCGCTCGATCGCGGGCATGGTGCAAGAGGTCGTCCCCTCCATCGGCGACGGCTGGAGCGTCGCGCTCGAAGCGGCGCGATCGGGCACGGACTTCGGCCCCCGCGCCGGCGAGATCGGGAAGGTGACGCGCGAGCTCCACGAGGCCCTCGCCTCCGATCCGGACGCACCCGCGTTCGCGCCGCGGCCGCTCGATCGCGAGGACATCGAGCGCGTCGGCGAGCGCGTGCAGGGTCAGATTGCGCGCGCGCTCGATCTTCTGGCGGAGCGCCTGCGGAAGCCGGCGCCGTCCTGGGCATCGCGGCGGGCGCGGCTCGAGGGGCTGCTCGGTCGTCGCGACGAGGCGGCAGCGCTCGCCCGTCGCGCGACGATTGCGTTCGCCGCGATGCCGGGCGCGGCGATCCGGCACCACGGCGACTATCATCTCGGCCAGGTGCTCATCGGGCGGAACGAGCGCATCGTCGTCGTCGATTTCGAAGGCGAGCCGGCGCGTCCGCTCACCGAGCGGCGCGCGCGCGCGAGCGCGCTCCGCGACGTCGCCGGCATGGTGCGTTCGTTCTCCTATGCGGCGCAGTTCGCGCTCGCCGAGCGAGCCTCGGAGTCGGGATGCGAGGGCGCCGCCGCGCGTTGGGAAGAGTCGGCGCGCGAGTCGTTCCTGCGCGCCTACTTCGGCTCGGGGCGAAACGATTCGATCCTGCCGGCCGGCGAGCCCGCGCGCGCGTTTGCGCTCGCGCTCTTCGAGCTCGAGAAGGTCTTCTACGAGCTCGAATACGAGATCGACAATCGACCGGACTGGATCGGTGTGCCGCTCGCCGGCGTCGAGCATGTCCTCCGCTCAGAACGCCCAGCGTTATGAGCGGGTAGGGGACGTTCCTTGCCCGCCTCACGTGACTCTCACGGAGCGGGGCGCCGAGAGGTGCGTCCCTCCCGGTCTCGCTAGCGCGGCTCGAGGAGCTCGAGCAGCCCGGCGATCGGGATGCCGACCCACTCGGGCCGGTTGTCGAGCTCGTAGCGAAGCTCGTAGATCGCCTTGTCGAGCAGGTAGAATTCCAGCAGCAGCGCCCGCTCTTCGGCCGCGCGCGGCAGGTACGTGCCCTTGCTCGCGACGTCGAAGTATCCGCGGAGAAGCACCGCGGAGGCCCAGCGCGTCCAGTAGCGGAGCACGTTCTCATCGATCGCGGTGCGCTTCGATTCGTCGGCGCGCGCTTTCGCGTGGTGCGCGGCGTATTCGAGCGAGCGCATCATGCTCGCCACGTCGCGAAGGGGCGAGCGCTTGATGCGACGCTCACCGAGTGGGCGCGCCGGCTCGCCCTCGAAGTCGATGAGGATGAAGTCCTTGCCCGTCCAGAGCACCTGCTTCAGGTGATAGTCGCCGTGGACTCGCGTGCGGAGCGCGTTCACCTTCCTCTGGCGGATCCCTTCGCACCGGCGGAGCGCGTCGCGCTCACGGTCGAGGAGCCGGCCGGCCAACGTGGCAAGATCCTCCGGCATGTGGCGGCGCCGCTCGCGGAGGCTCTGGAACACGTGCCCGACGGCGTTCCGCATCGCCTGGTAGAGCGAGCGCTGGTAGAGGCTCGTGAACGGCTCCGGCTCGAACGCCTCGTCGTCGGTCGGCGTGGCGAGCGCGGCGTGAAGCTCCGCGGTGCGCCGGCCGAGGAGCTCGATGCCGTGGACCCAGGGTCCGATGAGCTCGAACACCTCGGGCGGCGGCGCCGCCGCGGCGAGCTCCAACACCGTCGCTTGCGGCGCGGCGAGCGCCTTCTCGTCGCGTGCGCGCGCGATCCAGCGGTCGAAGTAGTCGTCGAGCTGGTCGAGCGCGTACATCCAGCCGTCCGCTTCGAAGACGACGAACTCGTGCATCACCGCGAGCGTGGAGATGCCGCCTTTGCTCGAGAGGGCGATTGCGCCGGCGACGCCCGGTGCGTTCGTGAACTTTGCGCGCTCGGTCAGGAAGCGGACGACCTCGAGCTCGGGATGCGGCCCGTCCTCGATGCGGCGGAAGAGCTTCAGGACGAAGCGATCGCCGTAAGTGAGGGAGCTGTGGGATTGGTCCGCGCGCATCGCCGTCGCTGGTGGGACCGAGCCATCGGGCGGCCGGCGATTGCGGAACACGCGCGTCGTCGAGCCCGAGAGCTCGAGCTCCCACCCGCGCGCACGGCGCTGGCGCGCGATCGTGTCGTAGATTCGCGGCGCGACCGCGGCGTTCTCGAACGCGTCGTAGAGGAGCGCCTCGACCTCGCTTCCTCCGTTCGACGCCGGCTGACGGAGGCGCGCGACGATCGCCTGCACCGTGAAGCGCGAGACCATCGCCGCCGCGTCGCCCGTGACGACCGCGAGCGGGACGACGTACCGCTCCGACGTTCCCTCGTGATAGTCGACGCGAAAGACCGCGAGCCACATCGGCTCCGGGCCTTCCAGCGGCACGGCCTCGACGAGCTGCGCCGCCTTCAGGCGCCGCGACTTGCCCCCGAACCAGCGGCGCGTGCGGAGGAATTTCGGCATCACTTGCTCGAGCGCCGACCGCGCCGGCGAACCGTCTTCGAGGAAGAGCTCGTTCCACCCGGCGCTCACCGCGATCGTCGGCACGTCGGTCTCCGACGGCGCCGCCTCGATCGTGCCGCCGCTCGCGTGGCGCTCGAGCGCGAACCAGTAGAACGCGTGCGGTCCGAGCGTCAGGAGATAGGGAAGATCGCCGATCGGCGGGAAGTCGGTGCGGCCGAAGAGCTCGACCGGCACGCTTCCTCGGAATTCCGAGAGGTCCAGCTCGACGTACTGCACGAAGCGGCTGACGTTCGCGACGACGAGGATCGTCTCGTTCTCCCAGCGGCGGATGAACGCGAGGACCTTGCGGTTCTCCGGCAGGAGGAACTGCAGCGTGCCGCGGCCGAACGCGCGGAATCGCTTCCGGAGCGCGATCAGGCGGCGCATCCACCAGAGCAGCGAATGCGGGTTGCCGAGCTGCGCTTCGACGTTGCAGGTCTCGTAGTTGTACTCGGGGTCGATGATGACCGGCAGGTAGAGCCGCTGCGGGTTCGCGCGCGAGAACCCGGCGTTCCGGTCCGCCGTCCACTGCATCGGCGTTCGCACGCCGTTGCGATCGCCGAGGTAGATGTTGTCCCCCATGCCGATCTCGTCGCCGTAGTAAAGGACCGGGGTCCCGGGCAAAGAAAACAGCAGCCCGTTCATGAGCTCGATTCGTCGCCGATCATTCCCGAGAAGCGGCGCCAGCCGCCGGCGGATGCCGAGGTTCACGCGGGCGCGCGGATCGTTCGCGTAGACGCGATACCATGTAGTCGCGCTCCTCGTCGGTCACCATCTCCAGCGTGAGCTCGTCGTGATTGCGGAGGAACAGCGCCCACTGGCAGTTCGGCGGGATCTCCGGCGTCTGCTGCAGAATGTCGATGATCGGGAAGCGGTCCTCCATGTGGATCGACATGAAGAGCCGCGGCATCAGCGGAAAGTGGAAGTTCATGTGGCACTCGTCGCCGGCGCCGAAATAGGCGGCGGCGTCTTCGGGCCACTGATTCGCCTCGGCGAGGAACATGCGCGCGGCGAATTTCGAATCGAGGTGCTTCCGCAGGTGTTTCAGGAAGTCGTGTGTCTCGGGCAGATTCTCGCAGTTCGTGCCCTCTCGCTCGTAGAGGTAGGGCACGGCGTCGAGGCGCATCCCGTCCACGCCGAGCGTCATCCAGAACTCGAGCACCCGGAAGAGCGCGCGTCGGACCGCGGCGCTCTCGAAGTTGAGATCGGGCTGGTGGGAGTAGAAGCGGTGCCAGAAGTAGGATTTCGCGTCGCGATCGAACGTCCAGTTGGACGGCTCGAAGTCCTGGAAGATGACGCGCGCCTCGCTCCATTTCGACGGCTCGTCGGACCAGACGTAGAAGTCCCGAAAGCGGCTTCCCGCCGGCGCCTTGCGGGCGCGTTGGAACCAAGGATGCTGATCCGAAGTGTGATTGACGACGAGCTCGGTGATCACGCGGAGGCCCCGCTTGTGGGCCTCCTCGACGAATTTCTCGACGTCCGGCAGCGAGCCGTAGTTGGGATTGACGTCGGTGTAGTCGGAAATGTCGTACCCGTCGTCGCGGCCGGGCGACGGGTAAAACGGCAGGAGCCAGAGCGCCGTGACACCGAGGTCCTGGAGGTAGTCGAGCTTCTCGGTGAGCCCCGCGAAGTCCCCGATGCCGTCCGCGTTCGAGTCCGCGAACGCGCGCACGTGGAGCTCGTAGACGATCGCGTCTTTGTACCAGAGGGGGTCGTCGCCGGAGACGCCGGAAGGTCGCTTCAAGATGGCATCCTCGCTCCGCCTAGGCTGTCAAGAAACCCGCGAGAGGGCCACTTGTGACGACGTGGAGGCTCGAGCGAGGCGCGGTCCTCGAGAAGGGCGGCGTCCGCTTCTCCGTCTGGGCGCCGCGCGCGGAGCGCGTAGACGTCGTCCTCGAGGGGGGGGAGCGTGCGATCCCCCTCGCCCCCGACGGAGAAGGCGCCTTTTCCGCGCTCGTCGAGGGCGTCGCGGAAGGCGCCCTCTATCGCTTCCGCCTCGACGGCGAGCGCGAGCGTCCCGACCCCGTCAGCCGCTCGCAGCCCCGCGGCGTGCACGAGGCTTCCGCCGTCGTCGATCCGCACGGGTTCGCGTGGCGCGACGCCGGCTGGCGCGGGCTCGAGCTCCCGAGCCTCGTTCTCTACGAGCTCCATGTCGGCACGTTCACGCCGGAAGGGACGTTCGCGGCCGCGATCGAGAAGCTGCCGCTGCTCCGTGACCTCGGCGTCACCGCGATCGAGCTCATGCCCGTCGCCGAATTTCCCGGCGCGCGGAACTGGGGATACGACGGCGTGCATCCGTACGCCACGCAGAGCACCTACGGCGGCCCGGCGGCGCTCGCGAAGCTCGTCGATGCCGCGCACGCGATCGACCTCGGCGTCGTCCTCGACGTGGTCTACAACCACCTCGGACCGGAAGGAAACTATCTCGGTGAGTACGGTCCCTACTTCACCGACCGCCACAAGACGCCCTGGGGCTCGGCGATCAACTTCGACGACGAGGACAGCGACGAGGTCCGCCGCTACTTCATCGACAACGCGCTCCACTGGGTGACGGACTTCCACGTCGACGGGCTCCGCCTCGACGCGGTCCATGCGATCTACGACTTCGGCGCACGGCACGTGCTCGAGGAGATCGCGACGGCGGTGCGCGAGCAAGCGGCCGAGCTCCGCCGAACGGCCCTCGTGATCGCCGAGAGCGACCTGAACGATCCGCGCATCGTCCGCCCGCGCGAGATCGGCGGCTACGGCCTCGACGGACAATGGAGCGACGATTTCCATCACGCGGTGCATGTGGCGCTCACGGGCGAGCGCCGTGGGTACTACCAAGATTTCGGCGGCGTCGCGCCGATCGCGAAGGCGTTCCGCGATCGTTTCTTCTTCGAAGGGCAGCGCTCGTCGTTCCGCAGGCGGAGCCACGGCGCGCCCGGGACCGACGTTCCCGCCGAGCGGTTCGTCGTCTTCGTGCAGAACCACGACCAGATCGGCAACCGCGCTGCGGGCGATCGCCTGACGACGCTCGTCGAGCCGGCGAAGCGCCGTCTCGCCACATCTCTCTGCTTGCTGTCACCTTACGTCCCGCTCTTGTTCATGGGTGAGGAATGGGGTGAGCCGGCGCCGTTCCTCTACTTCACGAGCCACGGCGATCCGGAGCTCGCGCAAGCCGTCGGTCGCGGGCGACGCGAGGAGTTCCGGCGGTTCGACTGGCCCGGCGAGGTACCTGATCCGCAGAGCGAGGAGACGTTCGCGCGCTCGCGCCTCGACTGGTCGCGGCGCGACCGTGAAGGAGAGCCCGCGGGAACGCTCGCGCTCCACCGCGATCTCCTCGTACTGCGCGAGGAGGAGCCGGCGCTTCGAGCCGGCGGCAAGGATCTCTTCGTCACGGGCGCGGAGCTCAATCGTGGCGAAGGGTGGTTCGTCGCGGCGCGCTCGGCCGTGCTCTTCACGGCGTTCAACGTGAGCGCGACGGCGATCGCGGCGCCGTTGCCGGAGCGGCTCGCGGGCTCGTGGGTGCTCCGTTTCTCGAGCGAGGCGAGCGCGTACGGCGGCTCGGGGGATGCGACCGCGAAGGTCGACGACGGTCGAGTCATGCTGCCGCCCTGGAGCGCGGCGTTGTTCGCCAAGCACGAAAAAAAGTGAAATGACGCGCGGAATCCGATGCCCAACCCCTCGATCCGCGTGTGGCCCGGTGCTCCCTATCCGCTCGGCGCGACGTGGGACGGGGAGGGCGTGAACTTCGCGCTCTTCTCCGAGAACGCAACGCGGGTCGAGCTCTGCCTCTTTTCTTCTCCTCCCGAGGCTCGCCAGACCGCGTGCATTCCGCTGCGCGAGCAGACCGACGAGGTGTGGCACGCCTACTTGCCGGACGTGCGGCCGGGGCAGCTCTACGGCTACCGCGTCCACGGTCCGTACGCGCCGGAGGAAGGGCATCGCTTCAATCCCGCGAAGCTCCTGCTCGATCCATACGCGAAGGCGATCAGCAGCCCGTTTCAGTGGAGCGACGCGCTTTATGGCTACCGCGTCGGCGATCCCGAGGAGGATCTCGCGATCGACGATCGCGACAGCGCGCCGGGAATGCCGAAGTCCGTCGTCGTCGACACGGCGTTCACCTGGGGTGACGATCGCCCGCCGCGCGTGCCGTGGAACCGGAGCGTCATCTACGAATGCCACGTGAAGGGCATGACGATGCGCCATCCGCAGATTCCGGAGGGCCTCCGCGGCACCTACCTCGGCATGGCGTCGGACGAGATCCTCGACCATCTCCTCTCGCTCGGCGTGACGGCGGTCGAGCTGATGCCGGTCCATCACTTCGCGTCCGAGCGCGCGGTCGTCGAGCGCCGGCTCGTCAACTATTGGGGCTACAACACGATCGGGTTCTTCGCGCCGGAAGCGCGCTACGCGACGGGCGGCGCCGGTCAACAAGTCGACGAGTTCAAGTCGATGGTGAAGGCGTTCCACCGCGTCGGCATCGAGGTGATCCTCGACGTCGTCTACAACCACACGGCCGAAGGCAACCATCTCGGCCCGACGCTCTCGTTCCGCGGCATCGACAACGCCGCATACTACCGCCTCGATCCCGATCGGCGGCGCTACTACACGGACTTCACCGGCTGCGGAAACAGCCTGAACATGCTCCACCCGCGCACGCTGCAGCTCATCATGGACAGCCTGCGGTACTGGGTGCTCGACATGCACGTCGACGGCTTCCGCTTCGATCTCGCGCCCGCGCTCGCGCGCGAGCTCTTCGAGGTGAACCGGCTCGGCACGTTCTTCGACATCATCCACCAGGATCCGGTGCTCTCGCAGGTGAAGCTCATCGCCGAGCCGTGGGACCTCGGGCCGGGCGGTTACCAGGTCGGCAATTTCCCCGTGAAGTGGGCCGAGTGGAACGGCAAGTACCGCGACACGGTGCGGCGCTTCTGGCGCGAGGAGCCCGGGCAGCTCGGCGACCTCGCGTCCCGGCTGTCCGGTTCGAGCGACCTTTACCAGTGGAGCAACAAAAATCCGTACTCGAGCATCAACTTCGTCACCTGCCATGACGGCTTCACGCTGCGAACGACCTCGTGTCCTACGAGCACAAGCACAACGAGGCGAACGGCGAGGGGAATCGCGACGGTACGGACGCGAACTACAGCCGCAACTGGGGCGCCGAGGGCGACGACCGACGACCCCGAGATCAACGAAGTTCGCGACCGAATGAAGCGGAACTTCTTCGCCACGCTCGCGTTCTCGCAGGGCGTGCCCATGATCTCCCATGGGGACGAGATCGGCCGCACGCAGCGCGGCAACAACAATGCGTACTGCCAAGACAACGAGATCGCGTGGGTCGATTGGAGCCTCGGCCCGCGGCAGCAACAGCTCCTGCAGTTCGTCGCGTCAGGTGTTCGCGATCCGTCGTTCGAACCCGGTCCTCCGCCGGCGGAGCTTCTTCGGCGGTCGACCCGTCGATTCGTCGAAGCTCAAGGACTCACCTGGCTTCGCCCCGACGGAGGCGAGATGACCGAAGCGCGACTGGGCGCGACGGCGATCGGCGCGCGCTCGGCATGCTGATCTACGCGGGCGCGACGGACGAGGTCGACGATCGCGGGCGTCCCGTCGATCGGCGATACGCTGCTCTGGCTGCTGAATGCGGCGGCGAAATCGCGTGACGTTCACGCTGCCGAAGCTCCCGACGAGCCCGGCTCCTGGCACGAGCTCGTCGACACCGCGCGCGGCGCGCCGCGCACGGTCCGGGGCGAATCCGTCGCGGTTGCCGCGCACGCCTCGGTGCTTCTCCGCTACGGAGGGCGCCGCGTGAAGGCTCGCCACGCGCCGACGCCGCTCGAGGTGCCGTCCGCCGATCATCGCCGGCTCCTCGCGGGCGACCATGCGCAGCCCGCACGCGTCCTCGGCGCGCACCCGGCGATCGTGGACGATCAGCGCGGCGCGATCGTCCGCGCGTTTCATCCCGACGCGACCGCCGCGGAGTGGCGTGCCCGACGGCGGCGAGCCCGTCGCGACGCAGGCGCTCGGCGGCGGGCTCTTCGCCGCGTTCGTCGCCGGACGCTCGATCGGCCGCTCGACTACCGCCTGCGCTTCCGCTTCCGCGACGGTCGACGTCTGGGAGCGCGGCGATCCGTATCGCTTCCTGCCGACGCTCGGCGACATCGACCTCCATCTCTTCAACGAGGGCAACCACCGCCGCCTGTGGGAGCGTCTCGGCGCGCGCGTGTCGACGTCGACGGCGTGCGCGGCGTGGCGTTCGCGGTCTGGGCGCCGAACGCGCGGCGCGTGAGCGTCGTCGGCGACTTCTGCCGCTGGGACGGGCGGCTGCTGCCGATGCGGCAGCCTCGGCGCCTCGGGCGTCTTCGAGCTGTTCGTCCCCGACCTCGAGCCCGGCGCGCTCTACAAGTACGAGATCCTGACGCGCGAAGGCGCGATCCGCCTGAAGACCGACCCGTTCGCGCAGGCGATGGAGCGCCCGCCCGGCACGGCGTCGCGCGTCGTCGCGCCCGTCGACCTACGCGTGGGGCGACGACGAGTGGATGCGCGCGCGCGCCGCGCGCGATCCCGCGCGCGAGCCGATGGTCGATCTACGAGGTGCACCTCGGCTCCTGGGCGCGCGTGCCGGAGGAGGGCAACCGCTCGCTCACCTACCGCGAGATCGCGCCCGCGGCTCGCCGAGCACGTGCGCGCGCCTCGGCTTCACGCACGTCGAGCTGCTGCCGATCATGGAGCATCCGTTCGAGGGCTCGTGGGGCTACCAGGTCACCGGCTACTACGCGCCGACCTCGCGCTTCGGCACGCCCGACGACTTCCGCTTCTTCGTCGACACGCTGCCACCGCGCCGGCATCGGCGTGATCCTCGACTGGGTGCCGGCGCACTTCCCGCAGGACGACTTCGCGCTGCGCCGCTTCGACGGCACCGCGCTCTACGAGCACGAGGACCCGCGGCGCGGCGAGCATCCCGACTGGGGCACGCTGATCTTCAACTACGGCCGCAACGAGGTGCGGAACTTCCTGATCGCCAACGCGCTCTACTGGCTGCGCGAGTTCCACGTCGACGGGCTGCGCGTCGACGCCGTCGCGTCGATGCTCTACCTCGACTACAGCCGCGAAGGCGGGCGAGTGGCTGCCGAACCGCTACGGCGGCCGCGAGAACCTCGAGGCGATCGACGTTCCTCCGCGCGCTGAACGACATCGATCGCGCGTCGAGGCAGCCGGGCTGCGTCACGATCGCCGAGGAGTCGACGGCGTGGCCGGGCGTCACGCGCCCGTCGCGCGACGGCGGGCTCGGCTTCACTTCAAGTGGAACATGGGCTGGATGCACGACACGCTCGCGTACTTCGCGCGCGAGTCCGATCCACCGCCGCTACCATCACGACGAGCTCACGTTCGCGATGCTCTACGAGTACAGCGAGCGCTTCGTGAATCCGCTCTCGCACGACGAGGTCGTGCACGGAAGAAGCGTCGCTCCTCGAGAAGATGCCGGGCGACCACTGGCAGAAGTTCGCGAACCTCCGGCTGCTGCTCGCCTACCAGTACACGCGGCCGGGCAAGAAGCTCCTCTTCATGGGCACCGAGCTCGCGCCGTACCACGAGTGGATCCACGAGCGGAGCCTCGACTGGCATCTCGCGCGACGACGCCGGAGCGCCAGGGGCTTCCTGCGCTTCCTCGCCGAGCTCGGCGCGCTCTACCGCGACGCACGCCTGCTTCTGGCGGGACGATCCCGATCCCGCCGGCTTCGCGTGGATCGACTGCGCCGACCGCGACAACTCGGTCGTCTCGTACGTGCGGCGCGACGGCGGCGAGCACGCCGTCGTCGTGCTCAACCTGACGCCGGTGCCGCGCGAGGACTACCGCATCGGCGCGCCCGAGCGGCGGCACCTATCGGCGTCGCGCTCTCGAGCGACGACGCGTCGCTTCGGCGGCAGCGGCTTCGACGTCGGGAGTCACGTGCCGACCGAGCCCTCCGCGCAGCACGGCTTCCCGCAATCGTTCCGCTTGCGCCTGCCGCCGCTCGGCGCCTTGATCCTCGTCCCCGATCGCGGATAACCGCGATCCATGCCCGACGACGGAGGGAAGGCGAGCCCGGTCCCGCACCGGCTCCACCCCTGGCACGGCGTGCCGCTCGGGGAGGACGCGCCGAGGCTCGTCACCGTCTACGTCGAGATCGTGCCGACCGACACGGTAAAGTACGAGATCGACAAGGATTCCGGGCTGCTCAAGGTCGACCGGCCGCAGAAGTACTCGAACATCTGCCCGGCGCTCTACGGTTTCTTGCCCCGCACGTATTGCGGCGCGCGCGTCGCCGAGCTCTGCATGGAGCGCACCGGTCGAACCGGCATCGTCGGCGACGGCGATCCGCTCGACGTCTGCGTGCTCTCCGAGAAGGCGATCCCGCGGGGCGACATCCTCCTCCAAGCGGTGCCGATCGGCGGCTTGCGGATGATCGACCGCGCCGAGGCCGACGATAAGATCGTGGCCGTGCTCGAGAGCGACGCGGTCTACGGCGGGGCGGGAGAGATCGACGCGATCCCGCCTTCCCTCATCGAGCGCCTTCGCCACTACTTCCTGACCTACAAGGACGTGCCGGGAACCACAGAGCCGCGGAACTGCGAGATCACGCACGTCTACGGCCGCGAAGAGGCCTACGAAGTGATCCGGCGGAGCGTCGAGGACTACGTGTTCCGGTTCGGTCGCTAGGCGTCAGTCGCCGGCGATCACGACGCGGTTCCGGCCGCGGTGCTTCGCGCGGTACATCGCCGCGTCGGCGGCGCGGAAGAGCGCCGACGAATCCGTCGCGTGCGTCGGATGCACGGCGACGCCGGCGCTCGCGGTGACGTTCGGAGAGATCCACGTCCTCGCCCTCGAGCCGGGCGCACGCTTCGATCTCCGCGCGAATCGTGTCCGCGATCGCGCGCGCCTCTTCGGCGCCGGTCGCGGGCAAGAGGACGACGAACTCGTCGCCGCCGAAGCGCGCGGCGAAATCCCCCGGACGCAGGCGCTTGCCGATGCGGCGTCCGAAGTCCGCGATCGTACGACTGCCGACGAGGTGACCGTAGCGGTCGACGACTTCCTTGAAGTGGTCGAGATCGAGGACGACGAGCGACACCTCGCCTCCGCTCCCGATCGCCTCGGCGAGCACCTGATGGAAGCGGCGCGTGTTACCGAGGCCGGTGAGATCGTCCGTGATCGACGCGAGGTACGCCTGCCGGTAGAGCGACGCGTTCTCGATCGCGATCGCCGCGTGCTCGGCGAGCCGCTCCGTGAGCCGCAGCTCGTCGTCGTCGAACGGCTCGCCGCCGACCTTGTTGATCACCTGGATGACGCCGCGGAGTCGGTCCTTGCTGACCATCGGCACGCAGATCATCGTCCGCGCGACGAGGCTCGCTTGCTCGCCGATCGCGCGCTCGTGACGCGGATCGTTCGCCACGTCGTCGAGCTTCAGCGATTGGCGGTGGCGCGCGACCCAGCCGGCGATCCCGCGTGCCGTCGGCATGCGAAGCCCGTCGACGACGCCGGGACGGAGCGTGCGCGACGCCTGGAAGGCGAGCTCGCGGCCGCCCTTGGCGAGGAGGAGCAGTCCCGCCGCTTCGCTCGGCACCTCGCCGACCGCGCGCTCGAGCAGATTGCGCGTCGGCACCGCGTTCCGCTCGATGTCCTCGGTATCGATCGCGGTGGCGAGCTCTTCGGCGATCGTCGCCAGCCGCTTTGCATCCACCTCCTCGTAGGGGCGGCCGTCGTATCGGTTCGCGAGCTCGAGCGCGCCGATCACTTTGCCGTCCTTGCGGAGCGGCACGACGACCACGTCACGCGTGGTGAAACCCGACGCGCGATCCACGGAATCGCAAAAACGGGGATCGTTGCGGACGCCGTTCACGATGACGGTCTTGTCGTTCCGTGCCGCCCAGCCCGCGATGCTCTGCGCGACGGGAACGCGAAGACCGAGGAGGCTGTTCTCCTGGAGCGTCTCCGTCGCGGCGAAGACGAGCTCGTCGCGCTCCTCGTCGAACAGGAGGAGCGAGATCGCCTCGGCGCGCGTGAGGCTCTTGATGCGCGCGAGCACGATCCGGAGCACCTCGGGGAGCTCGAGGGTCGAGGTCAGCGTATGAAGGAGCTCGTAGACGACCGTGAGCTCTCGCAGCCGCTCGGCAGCTTGCTGCTCGGTGGAAGCCCGCGCCATAGCGATCCTGGCGGGTAGCATACGGCCGAAACGGCCGCCATCGGCGGCTTTGCGCAACCGTGTCGTCCGTGGCGGGCGCGGTGTCGCCTCTGCGGAAGTAAAGCGCAGCCGAGCTGCGGCCTACGCCGGCAGCCGGGTGTCTGGCTCGCTCCATGGCTCGCCGCGGGAGCCTAGCTGCTCAATCCGAGCGAACCGGGCGGACTGCGCTTTACTTCCGCGAGCCAGACACCCGGCTGCCGACTAGACACGCACGATCGGCGAGCCATGGAGCGGAGGCGACACCGCGCCCGCCACGGACCACGTCGTTAGCGTCAGTCGAAGCGGACGGGGAGGGTCTCGGGCGAGCGGAAGGCGAGGCCGACGATCCGCGGCCGCGTGCCTTCCTCGAGGCGGAGGCGGGGCAGCCGGTCGAGTAGCGCGTTCAACGCGACCGTCGCTTCGAGCCGCGCGAGGTGCGAGCCGAGGCAGAAGTGCTTGCCGAAGCCGAACGCGAGATGGTCGTCGGCGCCGCGCCGCGGATCGAAGCGCTCGGGATCCTCGTAGTGACGCTCGTCGCGGTTCGCCGAGCCGAGGACGGTGAGGATCGACGTGCCGGCCGGGATCTCGACACCGCCGATCGAGGTCGCGACCGTCGCCTCGCGCGCGGTGAACCCGACGGCGGATTCCCAGCGGAGCGCCTCTTCGACCGCGCCCGGCACGAGCGAGCGGTCCGCGCGGACCTCCTCGAGCAGCTCGGGCTCTGCGAGGAGAGCGGCGAGCGTGTTGCCGATCAGGCGATAGGTCGTCTCGGCGCCTGCCGGGAGGAGGAGTCGGAGGAAGCTCACGACCTCCTCGTCCGTCAGGCGCTCGCCGTCGACCTCCGCGTGGACGAGCGCCGAGAGGAGGTCGTCTTTCGGCTCGCGTCTCCGCTCGTCCGCGATCGGACGGAGGAACTCCGAGATCGCCTGCGCGGCCTCGAAGCCGGCCCCCGGATCGGCCGGGAAGCCGATGATCGCCAGCGCCCAGCGCTGGAACGCCTCGTAGTCCGCGATCGGGATGCCGATGATGCCGGCGACGATCCGGAGCGGAAACGTCGTCGTGAAACGCGTGACCAGATCTGCCCGGCCGTCGTTCGCGAAGGCATCGATCATGCTGTGCGCCGTCGCGTCGACGACCGGCGGCAGCTTCTCGCGGATCGTCTTCGGCACGAAGAACGTCGAGACGATGTTGCGGGTTCGAGTGTGCTCCTTGCCGTCCATCTCGATGATCGTGCGGCCCATCACGAGGCCGATGCCCTCGGCGTTGATGCGCGAGGCGAACGTCGTCGCGTCGCGCAGCACGGCGAGCACGTCGTCGTAGCGGAAGATCAGGTAGCCGCTGCGGAGCGGGAGATCGACATACAGGACGGGCGAATCGCGCCGCATGCGCGCGCACGTCGACCACGGATCCTCGATCGGGCTCATGAAGTGCCCGCCGAAGAGCTCGATCAGATCCGGCATCGCCGGGAGCTTATGCGGCGTTCAGGCTGTACAACGCAACCGCGTTGCCCGCGCAGATCCGGTAGCGCTCTTCCTCGGGCACGCCCGAGAACATCTCCCCGGCGATCTTCCGCGATTGCGGCCAGTCGGAGATGTGGTGCGGGTAGTCCGTCGACCACATCATGTTGTCGACGCCGACCGCGTGGCGGTTCCGCACGCCGTAGAAGTCCTGCACGAACGTGAGGAGCCAGTTCCGCTTGAAGTACCCGCTCGGCAGCATCTCGAGCGGGACCTTCGCCCAGTGGCGGTTGCGGAACCAGCGGTCGTCCATCTGCTCGAGGAAGTAGGGCACCCAGCCGGCGCCGGCCTCGACGGAGATGAAGCGGAGACCCGGAAAGCGATCGAAGAGCCCCGAGAGAATCGACTCGGCCATGATCGTCGGCATGTCGCCGAGACCCGCCGTCGAGTAGCCGACGAGGCTCTTCTGTCCGGAAGACAGGAGCCCGGTCGCGGCCGCGACGCCCGTCTGTGCCTGCGCATGCGCCGCCGGTTTCGCCTTCGAGTGCACGCCGAGATGGATGCTGACCGGCACCTTCAGCTTCTCGCACTCGGTCCAGAAAGCGTCGTCCTCCTGCGAGAGCGACTCCGCGCCGCTCGGCCAGCACGAGAGGATCACGCCGCGCATGCCCATCTTACGCGTGCGGTGCATCTCGTCGAGCATCGCCTGCACGCCGAGGTTCGGCATCTGCGCGAGTCCGATGAGGCGCGTCGGATCGGCGGCCATGAACTCCTTCGCCATCCAGTCGTTGTAGGCGCGGATGCCGGCCTTGTGGAATTGATCGTCCTCGTCGAGCATGAAGTGCCGCATCGTCCGCTGCGAGGGGTAGAGAACCTCGGCGTCGACGCCGTCGATCTTCTGCTCCTTCACGCGCGCGGCACCGACGAACGCGCCGGCGTTCACGCGGTCGTAGCGCGCGCCGGTCCACTTGAAGTTCTCGTACGTGCGACCCGGATAGGTGGTGACGAGGCCGAGCGGCACGGGCGGCGTGCCGGGACGATACTGCCACGCGTCGCCGTCTTCCGAGTCCTTCACGAGCTTCGGCGCCTTCGGCTGAAACTCTTTCGGCAGCCACTTCTCCCAGAGGTCCGGAGCCTCGACGACGTGCGAGTCGGCGGAGATGAGGTTGTAGCGATCCATGCGGCGCGCTCCTTCGGGTCGGCGATCAGTGAACGGTCATTAGTTAACGACCATTTACCGCTCGCCCGAAGAGGCGTCAACGGGGAATTCCCGCCCCGTCAGACGAGCAGATTCTTCGCGAGCCCGAGGCCGAAGTGCGGATCGACGAGCGAGTAGCCGTCGTTGCGATACGGGACCCAGACCAACGCTTCGCCGCGCGCGTCCCCCGCGTCGACGAAGGCGGAGAGCGCGGCCGCGTCGTCTCGGTCGAGGAACGCGCCGACGAGCTCCGGAGCTTCCGCGCTCGCCATCTTCGTCGCGGGAGGCTTCTGCGCATAGCTCGTGGCGAGATCGATCACGGACTTCAGCCGACGGCAGCGGAACGCCGGCACGAGATGCGCGGCGCCGTCTCGGCTCGGGCAGCTCCAGAACGGGAGGTGAGTCCGCTCCACCGAACGAGCCGCGTCTCGGTCGGGCGCTTCGATCACGAGCGTCGGCGTGTCGACGAGGCTCTCGCCGTCGATCTCCCACGCGCGTCGGCAGCTCCCGCAGCAGAGCACGCAGTCGTCGGGACGGAGCGGGAGCTCCCAGCCGCAGTTCGGGCAGAGGAGCGGACGGAAGCCGACGGTCTGCGCCTCGCCGGCGAGTGGCGTCCCGAGCGTCTCGAGGACGGATGGGGCGACGCCGCGCTTGACCAGGGAGCCCGTGACGCCGTCGACGGACGTGAGGCTCGCGCGCCCGGACCGCCGGATCTCGACCGTCCAGAAGGGAAAGAAGACGAGCGCGCGTCGCAAGGCGAGATGCCCGCGACGCACGACCTCGCCGCCGCCGACCCCGCGGGTGCCGCGCTCGATCGCGGCCGTCGGATCGAACGCGGGCGCGACGATCGTGCCGAGCGCTTCGAGCGGCCCTCGCCGGAAGAGCTCGAGCCGGAGCACCGCGGCGCGGACGCCGATCGAATAGGGCGCGAGCGCGTCCGCGTCGAGCGCGAGGAAGTTCTTCTCGATGTGCCGGTCGTGGACCTCGGGCTCCTTGATCGGAACGTCGACCTTGCGGAGCGAGGCGGCGCGAAGGCCCGTCTCGCCGAGCGTGGGATCCACGGCCCACGCGCTCGGCGCGAGGTCGCGCTCGCGCGCGACGAGCTCGACGCGGATCTCGAAGCCGGTGATCCGATAGTAGGGCAGGAACCAGAGACGCGGGCCTCGCACCTGCGCCGGCGATCCGACTTCCGCCTCGCGCGCGGATTGCACGGCGTGCTCGGCGTCGATCCGCGGCGGAATCCAGTAGTTGAGGACGCGCTTCCGGCCCGTGACGAGGAGGTTCGTGCGGCAATGCGTGCAAGAGAGCGCGTTCGAACCCTCGCCGAAGTCGACCGGTGCGCCGCAGGTCGGGCACTCGGTCGCGACGGAGAGCCGCTCGCCCTGAGCGCCGATCACTGCGTCGCGCGCTCGCCGCAGTGGAAGCAGTAGCGGGTGCCGGGCGGGAGGCGCGTGCCGCACTTCGCGCACTGATGCTGCGTTTCTTGATCGAGCCCGCACGCGGAGCAGAAGCGTGCGCTCGCGGTGAGGTTCTTGTCGCAGCGGGCGCATTTGCGGATCACCACGAGCTGGTGCCCGCAGTGCGCGCAGAATCGGCTGTCCGTCGTGACGGTGCCGTGGCACTCCGGACAGTCCGCGCCGCCCTTCTTGGTGATCTCCTCCGGGGTCGCCGGCGCGCCGCCGAGGGAATTCACGAGCATCCCGGGAAGCAGCAGGCCGAGCCCCGCGCCCGCGCTCGCGCCCATGCCGGAGCCGGCATTCGTCGCGGCGTCGCCGATCGCCTTCGCCGCGCGGAACTTGAAGAACTCGTCGAGGTTGCCGACGGCGGCCATGCCAGCGCGCTCGTCGATCATGCGCTGCACTTCCTCGGGGGGCGTGATCCGCGTCACGAAGAAGTCGACGAGATCGATGCCGTATTTCCGGAAGTCGGCGACGAGACGCTCGCGCACTTCGAGTGCGAGATCGTCGTAACGGGCCGGCAGCTCCAGCAGCGAGTCGAGCTTCTCGCCGAGATAGTCGTTCAGGCGCGAGACGATCACGTCGCGGAGGTAATCCTCGATCGCGCTGGTCTCGAAGCTCGCCTGCGTGCCGACGAGCGAATTGATGAAGAGGAGCGGCTGCGTCACCTGCATCGTGAACGTGCCGAATGCGCGGAGGCGGATGAGGCCGAGCTCGCGATCGCGGAACGCGACCGGGTCCTGCGTGCCCCAGCGGAGCTGCGTGAAGACCTTCTGGTTGACGAAATAGACCTCGCAGCGAAACGGGCTCTTGAAGCCCCAGGGGAGGGCGAGGATCTTCGTCAGGATCGGCAGGTTCGCGGTCGTGAGCGTGTGACGACCGGGGCCGAACACGTCGAGCCCGCGACCGTTCTGGAAGAAGACCGCGGCCTGGCTGTCGCGGACGACGAGCTGGGCGCCGAACTTCGTTTCTCCCGAGCCGTCCTCGGGAATGCGGTGGGCGATTTCCTGCCCCGTGGCGTCGAGCCACTCGATGACTTCCAGAAATTGGGACATGGTCACGATTGTATCGGTCGCGGGTTTCGACGCACAAACGGAGGAGCCGCGTGGACGCTCGGACTTATCACCGCCTGACGAAGCACTCGCTCCTCTCGGTCCGCTCCGGGCCGCACGGGCTCGACTGGCCGAACCAGCCGACGCCGTTCAAGGACTACCTGGATCTCGCGCCCCAGCCGCTGCCGCGCTCGCTCGCGCGCGGCAAGACGCCCGCGCTCGAGGCGATCGCCGGCAGGAAGCCGACGCGGGGGCTCGAGGACCGGCCCGACCGCGCCGCGCTCGGCCGGCTTCTCTACTATTCCCTCGGGATCATCCGGAGCACCCCGCTCGGCGACGGCCGTAAGATCGGTTTCCGCGCCGCGCCGTGCACGGGCGCGCTCTACCACGTGGATGCCTACCTCGTGACGGGCGAGCTGCGGGACCTCGCGGCCGGGGTACACCACTTCGATCCGCGCGATTTCGCGCTCCGGACGCTCCGCGCCGGAGACTTCCGCGGCGTGCTCGCGCGCGCGACCGGCAACGAAGCAGCGCTCACGTCCGCGCCCGTGACGATCGTCCTCGCGAGCACGTACTGGCGGAACGCGTGGAAGTACCGCGCGCGCGCCTACCGCCACGTCTACTGGGACGGCGGCGCGATCATCGCGCATCTCGACGCGCAGGCGGCGGCGGACGGCTGGAGGTTCTTCGTCGCGACCGCGTTCGAGGACGCCGAGGTCGAGCGGCTCGTCGGGCTCGATCCGACGAAGGAAGGCGCGTTCGCGCTCGTCTCGATCGGCGGTGCGAGCCCGGTGCCGAGCCCGCCCGCGATCGAGCCGATCTCGTTCCGAACGGCCCGGCTCTCGCCGGAGACGATCGACTACCCGGAGATCCGCGAGATGCACGCCGCGTCGTCGCTGCCGAGCGGCGAGGAAGCGCGGCGATGGCGCGATCGAGCGGCGAAGCCCCCCGCATCTCCGATGCCGGAGCTGCAGCCCGCCGCCGATCCGCCGACGCCGCCGCTCGAAGAAGTGATCCTCGCCCGCGGCTCGGCGCGCCAGTTCCATCGCCGGCCGATCTCGCGCGCCGCGCTCGAGAGCCTGCTCCGCGCCGCGGCGGCGCCGCTCGAGTGCGACTCCCGCGCGGATCCGCGGCGGGCGCACGTCGATCTCTACGTGCTCGTGCTCGCCGTCGAAGGCCTCGAGGCGGGGCGCTATCGTTTCGATGCGAACGCCGGCCGGCTCGATCGGATCGGCGATGCGCTCGACCGGAAGAACGCGGCCTTCCTCGGCCTCGGCCAGGAGCTTCCCGGCGACGCGGCCGTCGACATCTTCGCCGTCGCGGATCTCGAGCGCGTGACCGCGACGCTCGGCGATCGCGGCTATCGCGCGGCGAGCCTCGACGGCGGGATCTCCGGCGGGCGCGCGTATCTCGCGGCGTATGCGCTCGGGCTCGGCGCGACCGGGCTCACGTTCTTCGACGACGAGGCCGCGGCCGCGTTCGGCCTCGACCCGGAGCGGTACGGCGTGATGTTCCTGACCGCGGTCGGCGTGCCGGCGACGAAGCCGAAAAGAGTAGAGCCGCCGAAGTCAGGGTAAGAGCTCGAGCCCGAGCATCGTCTGCACGCCGCAGAGGAGGAGCCCGAGCGCGCCGATCCAGGGATGGATCGCGCGGACCGCCGGCGCGTCGATCCAGCGGGACGACAGCGCGGAGGCGCCGAAGAGCGCGGTGATCGCCGAGCCGACGAGGAAGTGCGTGCTCGCCGCGGCGTCCATGTCGGCGCGGGCGACGACGACCGTCCCGATGCCGCCGATCCAGCTCACGAGCATCGCCGCGAACACCCACGGCGCGAATCGCGCGTGGGCCGCGAGATCGCGACGGTCGTGCCGGCGCCGCCCGCGAAAGCCGAGCGTGGCGATCCAGATCGCGCCGGCGATCGTCGCGGCCGCGAGCAGAGGGTGCAGGAACGGAATCAACCGCTCGCCGCGACCAGCGCCGCGAAGAGCCGGCCCTGGACGGGATCGTCGAGCGCCATCTCCGGGTGCCATTGCACGGCGACGCAGAAGCGACGGCTCGGGTGCTCGAGCCCCTCGATCACGCCGTCCTCCGCCCAAGCCACGGCGCGGAGATCGCGCGCGACGCGGTTCGCGCCCTGGTGATGGCGCGACATCACCGTGAGCGAGGTCGTGCCGAGAATCTCCGCGAGCCGGCTCGCCGGCTCGACGCTCGCGGTGTGCCGGATCGGATTCCGCTCGGGGTCGCGGTGCTCGATCTTGTCGTAGACGTCCGGCAGGTGCGCGTGGAGGTCGCCGCCGAGCGCGACGTTCAGCACCTGAAGCCCGCGGCAGATGCAGAGCATCGGGAAGTCGCGCTCGAGCGCGAGCTCGACCAGACGGATCTCGAACTCGTCGCGCTCGGGCGAGACGTGATAGACCGCGTCGTGGCCCGCTCCGCCGTAACGACTCGGATTCACGTCGCCGCCGCCGGAGAGGATGAGCCCGTCGACGATCTCGAGCAGATGCTCGGGGTCGCCACCGCCCGGTGGCAAGATCAACGGACGTCCGCCGCCCGCGCGCACGCCGTCGACGTAGCTCTTCGGCAGGTAATACCCCTCGGGCTTGCCGGTGAAGTCGTAGGCGGAGATGCCGATCAGTGGAGAGCGAGCCATGGGGCGTCGGTGGCGCGACTCCTACCATCGCACTCGAACCGAAGGAATCGAGATCGCAACCCGCTCACGGCGCAACTTGTCAGGTGGCGGGCACGGTCTCGCCTCCGCGGAAGTAAAGCGCAGCCGAGCAGCGGTCTACGCCGGCAGCCGGGTGCCTGGCTCGCTCCATGGCTCGCTGCTGGGAGCGAGCAGCTTCATGCGAGCAGCCTGCGCAGCTGCGCTTTACTGCCGCGAACCAGGCATCCGGCTGCCGACTAAACGCGCACGGTCGGCGAGCCATGGAGCGGAGGCGAGACCGCGCTCGCCACAAGCATGGAAGTCGCGCCCGCGACTTGACCGCCTGCCGGGGCCGCGCGTATCTTTCTCCCAGGAAAACATTCATGTTTTCCGAAGCATGACTCCAGATTCTGGATTCGACAGCCGCACGGTCTGTCGCGTGGTCGGCGTCACCGCCCGGCAGATCCAGTACTGGGACGAGATCGCGCTCGTGAAGCCGTCGACTCGTCCGGCGGCGGGGCGCGGCTCCCGGCGTCGCTATTCGTTCCTCGATCTCGTGCGGCTGTCGGTCGTGCGCCGCCTGATCGAGCACGGCCTCACGCCGCAGAAGATTCGCAAGAGCTTGGCACTTCTCCGCGAGACGACGCCCGCCGTGCTCGATCCGCTCGCGGGATTGAAGCTCGTCACGGACGGCGACCGGCTGTTCCTCGTCACCGCGGACGAGCGAAAGATCCTCGACGTGATGGCGCGGCAATTCTGCTTTTCGCTCGCGCTCGGCCCGCTGGTGGAGGAGCTCACGGGGAAGGTTGCTCGCTTGCCTCGCCGACTGAGGGTCGACCCGTGAGCGACGCCGCTGTTCTTTCTGGGATATTGCCTTCGGCCCGTGGTGTGAAGATCACGCCGATGATCCAGCAGTACCTCGAGCAGAAGCGACGGTACCCGGACGCGATCCTCCTCTATCGGCTCGGCGACTTCTACGAGATGTTCTTCGAGGACGCGGAGGTCGCGAGCCGGCTGCTCGACCTCACGCTGACCGCGCGGAACAAGGGCGACGAAGTTCCCGTTCCGCTCTGTGGTGTTCCCCACCACTCCGTCCAGCCCTACGTGCAGAAGCTCCTCGACGCCGGGCACAAGGTCGCGATCTGCGAGCAGACGGAGGATCCCGCGGCGGCCAAGGGAATCGTCGAGCGCCGCGTCGTCCGCGTCGTCACGCCGGGCACGATCCTCGAGGAGGAGGGGCTCGAGCCGCGCGAGCCGAGCTACTTGGTCGCCTTGGTCGGCAACGGTGTCCGCGTCGGGCTCGGCGTCGTCGACCTCTCGACGGGCGAGCTTCGCGCGAGCGAGATCGAGGGCGGCGACGCGCTCCGCGAGGAGCTCGCGCGCCTGCGCCCGCGCGAGGTTATCGTCGCGGCGGGCTCGCTCGCCGAGAACGTCGCCGCCGACGCCGGCGCGAAGCGCGTCAGCGCGTTCGGCGCCGACCGCTTCCGGGCCGAGGGCTTCGACCGCTGGCTCGCGGAGCACCATGCGGGAGCGGACGCGGAGCCGTGGCGCGCGCGCCCGCTCGCGGCGTCGGCGCTCGCCGGGCTCCTCGCGTATCTCTCCGAGCAGCTCACGCGGATCGACTCCCTCCGCGCGCCCGAGGCGTACGGCGCGGCGAGCTTCCTCGTCGTCGACGAGACGAGCCGACACAACCTGGAGATCGTAGAGAATACGCGCGGCGAGCGCCGCGGCTCGCTCCTCTGGGTCGTCGACCGCACGCGGAGCCCGATGGGCGCGCGGCTCCTCCGCCGGTGGCTGCTCTATCCGCTGGTCGATCCCGAGGCGATCGGCGCGCGCCTCGACGCCGTCGAGGAGCTTCGTGACGCGCGTGCGATCGCGGAGCCCGTGCAGTCGACGCTCGACGGCATGGGTGATCTCGAGCGGCTCGCCGGCCGCCTCGGCGCCGCCGCGGTCGGACCGCGCGACCTCGTCGCGGCTCGGTCGCTCGCTCGGGCGTGCCGCCGAGGTCCGCGGGCAGCTCGAGCCGGCACGCGCGGCGCTCCTCGTCGGGGCGCGCGACGCGATCGAGTCGCTGCCCGAGCTTCGCGAGCTTCTCGAGCGCGCGCTCGTCGACGATCCGCCGGCGACCGCGAAGACCGGTGACATCGTCCGCGACGGCCACTCCGCGGAGATCGACGAGCTCCGCGCGCTTCGCCGCGACGGCAAAGGCTGGATCGCCGAGCTCGAGACGCGCGAGCGCCAGCGAACCGGGATCACGTCGCTCAAGGTCCGCTACAACAAGGTCTTCGGCTACTACCTCGAGGTCACCAAGTCGAACCTCAAGCTCGTTCCCGCGGACTAGCAGCGGAAGCAGACGATCGCAGGCGGCGAGCGCTACGTCACGGCCGAGCTCAAGGACTACGAGGCGAAGGTGCTCGGCGCCGAGGATCGGCTCCGTCGCGCCGAATCCGAGATCTTCGATGGGCTCGTCGCCGCTGCCGTGGAGCAGCTCGCTTCGATTCGCGCGACGGCCGAGGCGCTCGGCACGATCGACGTGCTCGCCGGCCTCGCCGAAGCGGCCGATCGCGGCCGCTGGGTGCGGCCGGAGATCGATCGTTCGCGCGCGCTCGACATCGTCGACGGCCGGCATCCCGTCGTCGAGCACGTGCTGCCGCCCGGCCGCTTCGTGCCGAACGATGCTCATCTCGATCCTTCGGGCGCGCAGGTCGTCGTCCTCACCGGGCCGAACATGGCGGGCAAGTCGACGTACCTCCGCCAGATCGCGCTCCTCGTGCTCCTCGCGCAGGTCGGGAGCTTCGTGCCGGCGTCGCAGGCGCGGATCGGCGTCGTCGATCGCATCTTCACGCGCGTCGGCGCGTCGGACGACCTCGCCGCCGGCGATTCGACGTTCATGGTCGAGATGAAGGAGACGGCGCACATCCTCGCGCGTCTCACGCCGCGCTCGCTCGTCGTGCTCGACGAGATCGGTCGCGGCACGAGCACGTTCGACGGCATCTCGATCGCCTGGGCGGTCGCCGAGCACCTGCACGACGCGCCCGCGCAGCCGAAGACGCTCTTCGCGACGCACTTCCACGAGCTGACGGAGCTCAGCGCGATCGCGGCCGCGCGTCCGGAACTTCTGCGTCGCCGTCAAGGAATGGCAGGGCGACGTCGTGTTCCTCCGGCGGATCGTTCCCGGGCCCGCGAGCCAGAGCTACGGCATCCACGTCGCAAGGCTCGCGGGGATTCCCGAAACCGTCGTGTCGCGCGCGAGGGAGATCCTCGCCGGGCTCGAAGGCGGGGAGCGCGCCCACGTCGCCGGCGTGGGCGCGGATCAGCTCCCGCTGTTTGCTCGCTCGGCGCCAGTCGCGGAATCCCCGCTCGTGCAGGAGCTCGCGACGATCGATCCGCTGACGCTCACGCCGATCGAGGCGCTGCAGCGGCTCGCGGATCTCGCCGCGCGGGCGCGCGCCCAAGTCACCCCCTCCCGCGCTTCGCGCGACCTCCCGGAGGGAGGTGTCAAGAAATGAGGAAACGCGGCGTCGCCCTCGCTCGTCTCGCGCTCACGCTCGCCTGCGTGACGCATGCCGGCGCCGCCGTGCGCACGCTCGTCGAGCGCATCCGTTACGTCGGCACGGTGAGCTACAGCCGCGTCGTGATCGACCTCTCGCGTCCCTCCACCTATCGCGTGCAGCTCGTGCCCGCGGATGCACAGGCCGACGCGCCGATCCGCGTCGTGCTCGACGTCGATGGCGCCAAGATCGGCGTCGAGGCGAAGGAGCCGCTGAACGTCGGCGACGCGCTCCTCCGCCGCATCCGCACGGGACAGTACAGCGACGAGACCGCACGCGTCGTGCTCGATCTCGCGCGCGACGCGAACTACCGCGTGTTCAGCCTGCCGAACCCGTACCGGCTCGTGATCGACCTCCGCACGGACGCGGCGGTCGCGTCGCATCCGGAGATCGTCCGCCGCGGCGGAACGGCCGCGAGCGACGCCGCCAAGCCGAGCGAGCCCGCCTCGGCTTCGCGGCCGGCGCTACCGCGGGATCCGCCCGCGGCGGCGGCGAGCCGACCGCCCGCATCCGCGCCCGCCTCGCCGCCGGTCGTCGCCTCGCGCGGCCGGGTCGCCTTGCCCACGCAGGCGGGGCCGCGTCGCTACAAGGTGATGCTCGACCCCGGTCACGGCGGCAAAGATCCCGGCGCGCGCGGCGTCGGCGGCATCTACGAGAAGGACGTCGTGCTTTCGATCTCGCGCCTCGTCGAGGCGCGGCTCCGCGAGGATCCGACGATCGACGTCCACCTCACGCGACGCGACGACCGTTACCTCGACGCTCGAGGAGCGCACCGCGCTCGCGAACGCCGTCGGCGCGGATCTCTTCATCTCGATCCACGCGAACGCGAGCCCGAACCGCGAGCGCTCACGGAATCGAGAGTCTACTACCTGAACAACACGAACAACCGCGGCACGCTCCGCCTCGCGGCGATGGAGAACGACGTCCGCTGGAATCCCGATGATCCGTCGCTCCAGTCGGCGATCCCGGACCTGTCGTACATCCTGAGCGACCTCCGGCAGACGTACAAAGTCGAAGAGTCGAAGGTGCTCGCGCAGGGGCTCGTGCACTCGATGTCGGAGAGCGCGCGGGCGAGCTTCCCCGGCGTGCAAGGGCTCGGCGCGAAGGAAGGCCCGTTCTACGTGCTCGTCGGCGCCTACATGCCCTGCGTGCTCGTCGAGACGTCGTTCCTCACGCACCCGGTCGAAGGAGCGCGCCTGAAGACGCTCGCGTATCGCGAGGCGCTGGCCGACGGAATCTTTCAGGGCATTCGCTCGTATCTGCAGCAGACCAGTATCGCGCGGACGTTGTAGGCGAGATAGGCTGCGCGGGATGAGCGGGGAGCTCGCCGAAGAACCGCGCGCGTTCCGTGTCGAGGAGCTGGTGTTGCCGCCGCTCGACGGGCGGCGCGATCTCGCGCCGGCGATCGTGCGCGCCTATCTCGAGGAAGCGCGCCGGAAGCTCTCCGACTGGCATCTCTCCGGCGCGAGCGGCGCGGACATCGTCCGCGCGATGACCGCCACGATCGATCGCGCCGTCGTCTATCTCCACGACATCGCGACGGCGGAGTTCGCCACGCGAAACGTGCGTGTCTCGGGGCGCTGCGCGATCATCGCGCAGGGCGGCTACGGGCGCGGCGAGCTCTCGCCCGGCTCCGACATCGATCTCCTCTTCGTCTACCAGTGGAAGGTGAATCCGTTCGTCGAGTGGGTGGCGGAGAAGATCCTCTACACCCTCTGGGACACGGGCCTCCAGGTCGGGCACGCGGTGCGGAGCGTGCCGGAATGCGTGCGGCTCGCGGCACGAGATTTCAAGGTGAAGACCGCGCTTCTGGATACGCGCTTTCTCTGCGGGGACGCCGAGCTCGGCCGCGACCTCGAGAAGGCGATCGAGAACGAGGTCCTCAAGCAGAGCGCGGATTCGTTCTTCAAGGAAAAGCTCGCCGAGAGCGAAGAGCGCCACCGGCAGTTCGGCGAGTCCGTCTACCTCCTCGAGCCGCAGCTCAAGGAAGGCGAGGGCGGTCTCCGCGACCTGCAGACCGCGTTCTGGATGGCGCGGGTCAAGTTCAAGATCCGTCATCTCAAGGAGCTCGTGCAGAAGAGCGTCGTGTCCGAGCGCGATCTCGATTCCGTGCTCGGCTCGCGGGATTTCCTCTGGCGCGTGCGCAACAGCCTCCACTTCCTCTCGGGCACGCATCAAGATCAGCTGACGTTCGAGTACCAGGAGCGCGTCGCGCAGATCCTCGGCTACGGCGACGCCGAGGAGCGTCGCGGCGTCGAGCGCTTCATGCGCGACTATTACCTCCACGCCGCGGTCATCAATCGCTTCGCCGACGCCGTCATCGACCGATGCCTCGAGAAGCCGAGCCCGTATCGGCGGCTGACGGAGATCTTCGGCCGGCGGATCCGGCCCGGGCTACGGATCACGCGCGGCGAAGTCACGATCGAGGATCCCGAGCTTCTCGCGCGCGACCCCGCGGCGATCGTCGGCGTCTTCCTCGAATCGCAGCGGCACGGTGTGCCGCTCGCGCAGCGCTCGAAGGAGCTCGTGCGGGCGCACGCGGCAGGGCTCGCCGCGGTCCGCGAGCGACCCGACGTCGTCCAATCGTTCCGCGAGATCCTGCGCGGCCGCGGGCGCATCTACGAGACGCTGTCGGCCATGCACGAGCTCGAGGTGCTCGATCCGCTGATCCCCGAGTTCGGGCAGCTCCGCGCGATGGTGATCCGCGATTTCTACCACATCTACACCGTCGACGAGCACACGCTCCGCGGCGTCCGCGCGCTCGAGCAGCTGCGCCGCCGGAACGCTTCAAGGATTCTGCGCCGCTCTGCACCGACGTCATGCGCGATGTCGACGACCGCGAGATCCTCATCTTGTCGATGATCCTCCACGACATCGGCAAAGGGCACGGCCACGGGCACTCCGATCGCGGGGCGCGCCTCGCGCTCGGCGTCGCCGCGCGCCTCGGGTTCGATGCCGACGCCGCGGCGGAGATCTCCAGGCTCGTGCGCCATCACCTGCTCATGTCGCACGTCGCCCAGCATCGTGACCTCGAGGACGATCGCGTCGTCGTCGACTTCGCGCAGCTCCTCGAAGACCGCGAGACGCTGAAGAAGCTCTACGTGATGACGTTCGCCGACATGAAGTCGGTCGCGCCGAACGTGTGGAACAACTGGCGCGACATGGTGATCGGCGAGCTCTACATGCGCGCGCTCGAGGTCTTCGAGACCGGCGGGTTCGTCGTCGAGGATCCCGAGGCCCGCGCCGAGCGCGCGCGAGCGCGCCTGAAGGCCGGGCTCGCCGCACGCACGCCCTCGATCGCCGGGCCGCACGTCGACAAGGCGCTCGAGCTCCTCCCGTCGATTTACTTCCTGTCGGCGACGGAGGCCGCGTTCGTCCATCATCTCGAGCTCTGGCGCGCGTTCGAGGAGAATCGCCAGGGCGCCGCGACCTCGGTCCGCCACGTGCCGGAGCGCGAGTTCAGCGAGTTCACCGTGCTCACGGCCGATCGCCCCGGTCTCTTTTCCATGATCACCGGTGTGCTCACCGCGCATGCGATGAACATCCTTTCCGCGAAGATCACCACGGCGCGGGACGGCACCGTGCTCGACGTCTTCCGCATCGTGCACACCGCGCACGAGGATCGAATGATCGACGATCGCCGGTGGCAGAAAGTCCGCGGCACGCTCGACGAGGTCTTGCGCGGCGAGCGCACGATCGACTCGGTTGCCGCGACGATGCCGAAGCCGTCAATTCTCGACAGTCGCCGCCTCCTGCCGCCGATCGAGACCTCGGTGCAGATCGACAACGAGAGCTCGGGCGAATACAGCCTCGTCGAGGTGTCCGCGGAGGATCGGATCGGCGTCCTTTTCGCGATCACGCGAAGCCTCTTCCACGAGGGCTGCGCGATTCACCGCGCGCGCGTCTCGACCGTTCTGCGCCACGTCTACGACGTGTTCTACGTGACCGATGGAGAAGGCCGGAAGATCGTCGACTCCGGGCGCATGCAAGCGATTTGCAACGCCGTACGGCAGCGCCTCGAGGATCTCCGGCAAGCCAGCGCGTGAGCTCGCTCGACCGCGCGATCGACCGCTATCTCGCGACGCTCGCGACCAGTCGAGGCCTTTCGGCAAATACGCTCGACGCCTACGGTCGCGACCTCGCGGCGATGGCGGAGTTTCTCATTGAGCGCGACCTCACCGATCCGCGTCAGATCGACGCCGCGGCCCTCGTCGACTACCTCGCGAAGATGCGCGAGCGGCGGCTCGCGCCCGCGGGCATCGCGCGCCGGCTGTCCGCGGTGCGCGGGTTCTTTCGCCATCTCGAGACCGAGGGAGCGATCGCGCGGAGCCCGGCGGCGGAGCTCCGCGGCGGCAAGCGACCGCGGCGGCTCCCGCGTCCGTGGACGCGCGACGACGTCGGCCGTCTCCTCGATGCGCCGTTCGTCGGCGACCGCGGCGCGCGCGATCGCGCGATGATCGAGACCATGTACGGCGCCGGGCTTCGTGTCTCGGAGCTCGTGAAGCTCCGGCTCGAGCAGGTGAACCTCGTCGGCGGCTACCTCATCGCGTTCGGCAAGGGGCGGAAGGAGCGGGCGGTGCCGCTCGGACAGCGCGCGCGAGAGGCGATCGCGGCGTATCTCGACGGGCCCCGCGGCCGTCTCCTCCGCGAACGGCAGTGCCCGTGGCTCTTCGTCTCGCATCGCGCGAAGCCGCTCACGCGCCAGGCGTTCTGGAAGTCGCTCGGCCGTCGCGCGCTCGCGCTCGGGCTGCCGCCGATCAGCCCGCATCGCCTGCGGCATTCGTTCGCGACGCATCTCCTCGAGGGCGGCGCCGATCTCCGCGCGGTGCAGGCGATGCTCGGCCACGCCGACATCGGCACCACGCAGATCTACACCGAGGTCGCGCGCGGGCGGCTCCGCGAGATCCACCGCCGCCACCATCCGCGCGCGAAAATGCGCTCCTGAGCCGCACTATCGCCCTTCGGGGAATCTGCTACACATTCGCGGACCGTGATCGAGACCGCCGCCGAGATCGCTTTTTGGTCCGTGCCCATCTTGCTCGCGGTGGTGCTTCACGAGGTCGCACACGGCTTCGTCGCGTATCGGCTCGGCGACCCGACCGCGGCGATCCGCGGCCGCCTCACGCTGAACCCGCTGAAGCACGTCGATCCGATCGGCACGATCATCGTGCCGCTCCTCCTCGTGCTCACGAAGGCTGGCTTCGTGTTCGGCTGGGCGCGCCCCGTGCCGGTCAACTTCGCGAACCTCCGGAATCCGCGCCGTGACATGATCCTCGTCGCGGCGGCCGGGCCGGCCACGAACTTCGTGATCGCGGGGGTCGCGGCCGCGATCGTCCAGGCGATCACGCTGACGGCGCCCGGCGGCGACCTCAAAGCGGCGAGCACGGTTCCGTTCGCGGTCGCGCTGATCGCCTACTACACCGTGACGACGAACGTGTTCCTCGCGCTCTTCAACCTGCTGCCGATCCCGCCGCTCGACGGCGGGCGCGTGATGACCGGCCTCCTCCCGCCGTCGCTCGCGCAGAGCTTCGCGCGGATCGAGCCGTTCGGCTTCATCGTTCTCCTCGTGCTGATGTCGACCGACAGCCTCGGCTGGATCGTCGACGCGCCCGCTCGCCTGATTCTCGGGCTGCTCCTCGGATGACCGCGCAGAATTCCGTCATCGTCAGCGGCTCGCGACCGACGGGCCGCCTGCACCTCGGCCACCTCCTCGGCACGCTGCGGAACTGGGTGCGCCTTCAGGACGAGTATCACGCGTACTACTTCGTCGCGGATTGGCACGCGCTCACCACCGGATACGACAAGAGCGAAGGCATCGGCGAGAGCTCGCGCGAGATGGTCGCGGATTGGCTCGCGGTCGGGCTCGACCCGGCGAAAGCCACGATCTTCCGGCAGTCCGCGATTCTCGAGCACGCGGAGCTGCATCTCCTTCTCTCCATGATCACGCCGGTGCCCTGGCTGATCCGGAATCCGACGATCAAGGAGCAGGCGCGCGAGCTCGGCCTCGTCCAATCCGACGACGACGCCGAGATGACGAAGATCAACTACGGGCTCCTCGGCTATCCCGTGCTGCAGTCCGCCGACGTGCTCCTCTACAAAGCGGGAGGCGTTCCGGTCGGGCTCGACCAAGTGCCGCACCTCGAGATCATGCGCGAGATCGCGCGTCGCTTCAATTTCCTCTACCGCGAGATCTTCCCGGAGCCGAAGCCGCTCCTTTCCGAGGTGCCGAAGATCGCCGGGCTCGATGGCCGGAAGATGAGCAAGAGCTTCAACAACGCGGTCTTTCTCTCCGAGGCGCCGAAGGAGATCGACGCGAAGCTCTCGAAGATGATGACGGATCCGCGGCGCGTGCGGCGCACGGATCCCGGCGATCCGAAGGATTGCCCGGCGTACCAGAGCTTCCACAAGATCTACTGCACGCCGGATGAGCTCGAGACCGTGCAGAAGGGCTGTACGACGGCGACGATTGGCTGCCTCGACTGCAAGAAGATCATGATCCGCCACGTGCTCGACGATCTCGCGCCGATCCGCGAGCGCCGCGCCGGGATCGACGCGAAGCCGGGCCTCGTCGACGACGTGCTCGCGCAGGGCACGGCGAACGCGCAAACCGTCGCGCGCGAAACGATGAGAGAGGTGCGCGACGCAATCGGGATTTGATAGAGTCGCCGTCGTGAATCCGCGGTTCCGCCTCGAGATCTTCGAAGGACCGCTCGATCTCCTCCTTCACCTCATCAAGAAGGAAGAGGTCGAGATCACGGAGATCCCGATCGCGCGGATCACCGAGCAGTACCTCGAGTACATGCAGTTCCTCGAGGAGCTGAACCTCGACCTCGCCGGCGAGTACCTGGTGATGGCGGCGACGCTCACTCACATCAAGTCGCGGCTGATGTTGCCGCCGGGGGAAGGGGAGGAGGAAGGCGAGGATCCGACCGAGCTCACCGAGCTGAAGGAACAGCTCGCCGAGTATCAGCGGATCAAGATGGCGGCCGTGCAGCTCAACAACCGCGAGCTCCTCGACCGCGACGTCTTTCGCCGCGAGCCCTCGATTCCCGAGGACGAGACTCGCGAGCCCCCACCGCTCCGCCCGCTCACCCTCGCGGATCTCGTCGAGGCGCTCCGCGAGGTGCTCCGCCGCCTGCCGGCCGAGACCGCGCACGAGATCCTCGGCGAGCGAATCTCGCTGGCGGACAGGATCCCGGTCATTCTGGACAAATTGCGCGCGGGCGACGTCGAGTTCACGGCGCTATTCTCTGAAACCTCGAGCCGAGCCGAGGTCATCGTCACGTTCCTCGCGCTTCTCGAGCTCGTACGAACGCGCGTCGTGCGCGCGATGCAGGCGGAGAACTTCGGACCGATCGTGTTGTCGCTCGCCGTGCGCGAGGGCGCGATCGAGCTGCCGCAGAATCTCGGCAGCGACTTCAAGGATTGAATTGATGGAAGGCGACCGTCTCCGCTCGATCGTCGAAAGCCTCCTCTTCGCCGCCGGTGAGCCGCTCACCGTCGCGCGGATCGAGAAGATCGTCACCGGCTACGAGCGGCGCGACATCATGCGCGTGCTCGGCGCGCTTGCCGAGGAATACGATCGCGACGGGCGCGGCTTCCGCCTCGCGCAGGTCGCGGGCGGCTGGCAGCTCCGCACGCCGCGCGAGAACTCGGAGTTCGTGCGCGAGCTCCGCGCCGAACGCCCGGTGCGGCTGACGCGCGCGTCTCTCGAGACGCTCGCGATCATCGCCTACCGCCAGCCCGTCACGCGTCCCGAGATCGAGGCGATCCGCGGCGTCGACGTCGACGCCGTGCTCGCGACGCTCCTCGAGCGGCGCTTGATCCGCGTGCTCGGAAGGAAGGACGTGATCGGCCGTCCGCTCCTCTACGGCACGACGCCCGATTTCCTCGAGATCTTCGGCCTGAAGGATCTGTCTTCACTGCCGACGCTCGAAGAGCTCGGCGCATCCGTCGAGGCACTCGAGCGTGCGGCCGCGACCGCGATCGAGGTCGAGAGCGGCGAGCCCGCCGCCGCGACCGACCCCGAGCTGCCCGGCATCGAGTCGCCGCCGCTACCCGATGTCGAGCGCTGAGCGCCTGCAGAAGATCCTCGCTCGCGCGGGGATCGCCTCGCGTCGCGCCGCGGAAGAGCTGATCGTCACCGGTCGCGTGACCGTGAACGGCCGGCGCGTGACCGAGCTCGGCACGCGCGCGGACCCCGCGATCGACGACGTGCGGCTCGACGGCGAGCGCGTGCGGAGCGAGCGGGCAGTCTTCTTCGCGCTGCACAAGCCGCCGGGGGTCGTGACCACGCTCGACGATCCGCAGCGACGAGCGACGATCAAGGACCTCCTCCCGGCGGGCCTCACGCGCGTGTTTCCCGTCGGCCGGCTCGACTACAACTCCTCGGGCCTCCTGCTCCTGACGAACGACGGCGATCTCGCGGCGCGCCTCCTTCACCCGAAGAACCAGATCGAGCGGACCTATCGCGTGAAGGTGAGCCGCGTGCCGAGCGAGGCGGGGCTCGCGCGACTTCGTCGCGGCGTCCGGCTCGAGGACGGCATCACCGGGCCGGCGAAGGTCATCGTCGAGGAAGAGCTGCCGACGAAGTGCTGGCTCCGCATCACGATCCGCGAGGGCAAGCGTCGCGAGATCCGCCGCATGTGCGATGCGATCGGTCATCCCGTCGACAAGCTCGTGCGCGTTTCGTTCGGACCGGTCGAGCTCGGACGTCTCCGCCCCGGTGAGTGGCGGCCGCTCGGGTCGCGCGAGATCGAGCGCCTGCGACAGATGGTCGAGATCGCCGAGCCGAAAACGGAGCGGCGAGCGCGGCGCCCTAGGAAGGCGCGAACATCGACCCGGCGATCCGTGCGAGCACGCTCCGCGGAGTGACCCGCGCGCTCACCGCGACGATCTTGTTCATCCATCCGGGCACGAGCGCGCGCGTGCCGGACTTCGCCGCGGCGATCGCCTGACGGACGACCGCCTCGGCCGTCATGTAGGTGAACTCCGGGACTTCCTCGGTGACGCCGGCGACGGTCTGGAACTCCGTCTTCGTCGCGCCGGGGCAGAGCGCGAGCACCGTCACGCCGGTGCCGGCGAGCTCGGTCGAGAGCGCTTCGGAGAAGGAGAGGACGAACGCCTTCGTCGCCGCGTAGGTCGCCATGTAGGGCGTCGGCGTGAACGAGCCGATCGAGCCGAGGTTCACGATCCGCCCTTTTCGACGCGCGACCATCCCCGGCAGATAGAGGCTGGCGAGCGCCACGAGCGCTTCGATGTTGAGACGGAGCTCTTCCCGCTCGCGATCGAGCGGGAGCTCGGCGAATCGACCGTGCGTACCGAAGCCCGCGTTGTTGATCAGCCACTCGACGGCGAGGCCGGCGGCCTCGGTCTCGCGGAAGATCTCCTCGGGCGCGCCCGGCGCGGAGAGATCCTTGGCGATCACCTTCACGCTCACCGAGTGAGCGCGCTCGAGCTCGGCGCGGAGCTCTTCGAGACGATCCAGGCGTCGCGCGACGAGCACGAGATCCGAACCTTCCTTGGCGAGCTGGCGCGCGAATTCCGCGCCGATGCCGGCCGAGGCGCCGGTGACGAGAGCGACGGAGTTGGCCATCCCGCGCGTTTCGCACCATCACGGTGAGCGCGCAAGCGCGGAGAGGGAAACACGCTCGCTTGACACTGTCGGGGACCGACGATACTCCAACCGGTTCAAGCCGCGTGCGCGGCGATGCGCGGGGTGGAGCAGTCTGGTAGCTCGCGAGGCTCATAACCTCGAGGTCGCAGGTTCAAATCCTGCCCCCGCAACTGGAAAAGGCCTCCTCGGACGAAACCGAGGAGGCCTTTTTTTCGAGCGGAGCGGATGAGAGACGTGGCGGCCTCATGAGCGCACCGCTTCGCTTCGGGATCGCGCTGCCGAACTACGGGTCGCTCGCGAGCGCCGAGAACCTCGTGCGTCTCGCGCGCCGTGCGGAGGCTCGCGGCGTCGACTCGGTTTGGGTCTCGGACCATCTCGTCGCGCCGGTCGAGGTCGGCAGCATCTATCCGTACGACAAGCGGCCGGACCCGAAGCCCGGACAGATGGGCGTGATCGAGGAGTTCTACGAGCCGCTGACGACGCTCGCGTTCCTCGCCGGCGCGACGGAACGGATCCGCCTCGGCGTCAGCGTCTACGTGATGCCGTATCGAAACCCCGTCGTGACGGCGAAGATCGTGGCGACGCTCGACGCGCTCTCGGGCGGACGCGTGATCTTCGGCGTCGGCGTGGGCTGGCTCCGCGAGGAGTTCGCTGCGCTCGGTCTCGATGCGCGCTACCGCGGCCGGATGACGGACGACTACCTCGAGGTCTGTCGCCGTCTCTGGCGCGACGAGGTTGCCGAGTTTACGGGCGCGCACTACTCTCTGCCCCCGGTTCGCACCGGCCCGAAACCGCGCCAGCGGCCGTGGCCACCGATCTGGGTCGGCGGCAATTCGCGGGCGGCGCGCGAGCGCGCGGTCCGGCTCGGCGATGGTCTCCATCTGATCGACGTCGAGCCCGGCGAGGCGGCGGCGGAAATCGCCCGCGTACGCGCCGATCTCGAGCGCGCGGGGCGCGATGCCGCGAGCTTCACGGTGAGCGTGCGGAAGAGCGTCGTCGTTCGCGACGCCGATCGCGCCGAAGACGCGGCGCTCGCCGGCACGCCCGCGAAGATCCGGCGCGACGTCGAGAGCTACGCGGCGGCGGGCGTCGGGTATCTCGTCACGAACGTCCGCCAGGGAAAGTCGATCGAGGCGCTCGAAGAAGCGCTCGACTCGGCCGCGTCCGCGCTCTCGCCGGGCTAGGACCGGTCGATCACGAGCTCGACGAGGAGCCCGTCCGGGTCGCGGGCGAAGACCGCGCCGCCGGTTTCGCCGACCCGCACGAACGTCGAGCGCATCACCTCGACGCCGGCCGCCTCGAGCTTCGCCATCGCCTCGTCGAGATTCGGCACCAGGAGCGAGAGGTGCGTGAAGCCGAGATCGTTCATCGCGTGCGGGGGTGCGGCCTTCGGGGATCGCGGCGAATCATAGTGGAGCAGCTCGAGCTGGAAGCCGTCGCGCTCGATGTAGACGAGGTGGATCTTCACGTCGCGCAGGCGCAGCAGCGTGTCGCAAGGCTCGCCTTCGAGGCGGAGCTCGCGCACGAAGCGGAAGCCAAGCAGGTCGCAATAGAAGCGCTTCGAGCGCTCCATGTCGGAGACGCAGACTCCGATGTGAGTGAGCTTCACTCTAGCGACGTGCCGAGGCCGTGCTCCCGACCGGGAAACCCATTCCCGACGCGCAGAACTCCCAGATCGTCCGCCCGGGAATGTCGAGCGCGCCCTCGACCCCGAGGATCCGGCTGTGGACGGCGGCGAGCACCGTGTAATGCGTGAGGCGCGCCGCGGTCTCGACGGTGAGCTCACGCCGGAGAGGGGTGGTGCGCGCGACGTCGTTGATCAGCTCGACGAGGAGGTCGAACTGCGGCTTCATCGCCCGCGCGAGATCCTCGGGCCGCGTTTCAGCGAGCCGGTTCTGATAGTTCGTGAGCGTCCGCGCCGCCGGTCCCGTCCGGGCGGTGAGCTCGCAGAGGCACTCGATGTAGGCTCGGAGACGCTGCATCGGCTCGCGATACTTGTCGATGCTCTTCCGGAGCCGCGGCACGGCTTCGCGCGCGACCACGGTCTCGTAGACTGCGACGAGCAGGTCCTCTTTGCTCTCGAAGTACTTGTAGAAGGTCCGGATCGACATCTTCGAACGGTCGACCACGTCCTGGACCGTGAAGTCGGTCGTGCCCTTCTCTTGGAGGAGGTGCGTGGCGGCTTTGACGAAGCGGTCGCTCCGGGCGTGCGCGCGGGCACGCGCTGACTGCAAGGACCGCTGCATGCTCGCGCGCTGCCACGCGGGGATCGTCTCGTCGTCGAGATTCGTGACCCCTTTCGTCGACCGTCTTCCCGCCATCATCGTCATCCTCCTCGGGCGGGAGAATGGCACTATACGAAACGAAGATCGAGACTCGAACCGCCGGACCTCGGGGTCGGCCGGAAGCTTCGATTGCCGTTGACCCGGTGAACCGCACGGGAGAGAGTCGCCCCACCGCGATCCATCCGAAGGGGAGACAGTGCTGCGCCATCCGATCGTCGTTTCCGGGTTTTTTCTCGTCGCCCTCGCGACGCCCGCCGCGTTCGCTGCGGCCGATCCGTTGAACCTCGGCCACCGCGGCACGGGCACGAACACCCCGGCGAATCCGCATGCGGAGAACACGCTCGAATCTTTCCTCTACGCGATCGACGTCGAGGGTGCCGACGGGATCGAGCTCGACGTTCAGCTCGCGGCTCCGAACGGCAACGCGGACCTCTACGACGAGCTCGTGATCATGCACGACGAGAGCCTCTCGCGAACCACGACATGTCATTCGGCGACGCCGCTCGACGATTGCGTGACGGCTCGAACCATCGACCAGATCCGCGAGAGCTGTCTCCCGCGGAACGGCTCGGGCGAGACGCAACCCGGCGTAGTCGTGCCGACGCTTCGCGAAGCGCTCGACGCGGTCGTGCGCGAGCGCGGCAAGCGGGTGAACATCGAGATCAAGAATCAACCGCCGCTCGACGCGGACTCGCAGGGCGAGCTCTGCAGCTCGCTCGATCCCCTCGCGGTGAGCTCACTCGTGAGCAGCCTCTTGTTGACCGAGTACACGGTGGCCGAGCGGCGGCTCGTCATCTTCTCCTCGTTCAACCCGGAAGCGGTCGCGCTCGCCAAGCACGAGTCGACCGTGCTCGGAACGCTTCTCGGTCCCGCGCCGAAATCCATCGACGGCGGGCTCCTCCTGCTGCCGTTCGCCGAGCTCGGCAGCCCCGTCGTGCCCGACCCGAGCGTGCAAGCGTTGCTCGCGTGGGCTCTCGGTCTGGATGCGATCCACCCTTCGTACCTGGAGACGACGCCCGCGCTCGTGCGGTTCGCGCGCTCGCTCGGTCTCGCGGTCCGGCCCTACACGGTGAACGAGCGGTGCGAGATGCGCCGGCTGATCGACCTCCGCGTTCACGCGATCATCACCGACGAGCCCGACGCGCTCGCAGCCGAGATCGCGGATCCGTCGAGCTGCAGCGGGGACTGAGCTACAGCAGCGGCAAGCTGCCGATGCAGAGGTTCGGGAGCAGCGGCGCGGCCGCGGGCCGCGTCTGCGTGTAGCGGCTTCCCTGATCCCTCTCCAGGACGAAATCGTCGAGCACGGTTCCGTTCGGCAGGAGACCCTGCACGCGCATCGTCGTCGCCGCGCCCTGACCAGCGGGCGGGGTCACGTCGACTCTCAGGACGGAGAGCTCGTTCGCGCGGATCGATGACCATTCGGCCGTCTCGGGCACGCGGAGCCCGCCCGTGATGGTCACCGTGGAAAGCGGGTGAAGCGTCAGCGGATACGGCTGCGAGCCGCCGCCGCCCGCGGTCACGTACGTCGTGCCGTCGTCGACGGGACGCACGATGCCGTGAAGGGCGACGTCCTCGGTCGGTACGCCGCCACGGATCGGGTGCGTTCGCTCGTAGCAGTGGTTGTGGCCGTTGATCACGAGGTCGACGTTGAACTCGTCGAAGAGGGCGCCCCACCGCTCGCGCACGCCGGCGTCGGAAGCATGCACGGCGTTCGTGCAGTACGCGCAGTGATGGAAGCCGACGACGATGAAGTCGATCGTCGAGTCGGCACGCAGCGAAAGGAGCGTGTCTTCCAACCAGCGATCCTGCGCGAACGACGTGTAGCACTGGTTGTGGGGGATCTCGTACGAGGCGTCGTTCGCGTCGAGCGCGATGAAGCCCACGTTGCCGTAGCGGAACGAGTAGTAGGTGACGTCGTCGCCGGAGGGGAGCGAGAACCGGCTGAAGTAACCGCCGTAGCCGAGATCGCCGTAGCCGGGCTCCATCTCGTGATTGCCGACCGCGGTCATCCACGGTGCCGCCGATGCGACCGGACGGATCTGCTCGAACCATTGGTCCCACGTGGCCTGCGTCGTCGGGCCGAGGAGACCGAAGCCGATCACGGAATGCGCGTAACAGAGGTCGCCGACGTGGAAGTGGAACGCGGGGGCGATCTCGCGCACGCGTTTCGTGGTCGAGGCACCACCCGCGGTGACGCCCTGATCGCCGAACGCGGTGAACGTGAACGGCTCAGGCATGGCGGGCGCGGTGGTGAACGTCAGATCCTCGCTCGCGCCGCCCGCGTGCTCGACACGGTAGAAGTAGCTCGTGCTCGGCGCCAGTCCCTCGAGCCGGACATGATGGTAGCGGCTTCGGCTGTTCTCGTAGATCGGCAAGGTCGCCCGAACCGTTCGCGTCTCCGCCCCGACGGGGTCGCCGTACTCGCTCGGGGAGGGCCCGAAGCGGAGCGCGGCGTCGGCAACGGCATTCGGTGTGCTCCACGAGATCGTCATTCCCGTCGTAGGGTCGGCGCCGTAGGTGAGATGCACGCCGCGCGGCGTGACGGCGGCCCATCCCGGCCTCTTCCAGAAGACCGGCGAGGCGACCACGGTTCCCGCAACCGCGGTGCGAAGAAACCGCCGCCGCGACATTCCTCCGGACCAGGCCCGATTGAGCATCGATCGCGTCCCCCCGGCGCATCCCTAGCGGAAACCGAGGCTCACGAACATGTGAGAATGTAACTATACAAAAATGGCAATTGATACTGGATCCGTTCGCATGCCCCGTGCTATCGCGGGCGAACGAGGAGGCAGGATGGAGGTTCGACCTTTCGGAAGAACGGGGCTCCAGGTCTCGGTCATCGGCTTCGGCTGCTGGGAGATCGGCGGCGGTTACGGCCAGATCGAGGAGGCCGAGTTCGCCCGCGCCGTGTCCCGGGCGCTCGATCTCGGCATCAACTGCTTCGATACCGCCGAAGGGTACGGCTTCGGCGCCTCGGAGCGTGCGCTCGCGCGAGCGCTCGGCGGCCGCCGCAAAGAGGCGATCCTCGTCACCAAGTTCGGCATCGGTTACCGCGACAAGCCGAACATGCGCGACGCGAGCCGCGCGCGCGTGATGGCCTCGATCGAGAAGAGCCTCACGAACCTCGGCACGGACTGCGTCGACGTCTACCTGATCCACTGGCCCGATCGCGCGACGCCGTTCGAGGAGACGATGCATGCGGTAGAGGACGTCGTCCGACAAGGAAAAGCCCGCTTCGTCGGCGTCTCGAACTTCAAGGCGGAGGAGATCGACGCCTGCATGCGCGTCCGCCGCGTCGACGTCGCGCAGTACGGCTGGAACCTCTTCGACCGGCGGATGCAGCGGGATGTCTTCCCGTACTGCCGCGAGCAAGGCATCGGCGTGATGACGTACGGCTCGCTCGCCTACGGGCTCCTGACCGGCGCGTTCACCGAGAAGACGGACTTCGCTTCGGATGATTGGCGAGCGCGCCAGGGCAAGATGGGCTCGATCAAGCTCTTCGAGACGCTCTTCGGCCACGAAAGCTTCCCGCGAAACATCCAAGTGGTGAACGAGCTGAAGGCGCTCGCGGCGCGCCATGGGCGGAGCCTGCCGCAGCTCGCGCTCCGCTGGGCGATCTCGAACCCGGTCGTCTCGACGGCGCTCGTCGGCTGCCGCAGCGTCGCCGAGGTGGAGGACAACGTCGGTGCGCTCGGCGGATCGCTCGACGACGACGTGGTCCGCGAGATCGACGCGAGCTTCGCGCGCCACGACGTGAACCCCGTCCCGGACGGCTGGATCGAAGGAGCCTGAGCGATGAGCGACCGCTTCATCCCCCTCACGCCTCGCATCGGGGCAAAGGTGGCGATGCCGAGGGAACAGGTGCTCGACCGCGCCCACGCCGACGAGATCCTCGACGCGCTCGAGCGCTACGGCGTCCTCGTCTTTCCGAAGATCGAGCTCAGCGACGAGGAGCAGGTCACGCTCAGCAACAACCTCGGCCGCATCATCCCGATGGGAGCGATCCGCGAGGACGGCACGCCGGACCCGATCTACAAGATCACGCTCGACCCGAAGGAAAACCCGTTCGGCGCCGAGTACCTGAAGGCGACGATCGGCTGGCACATCGACGGGCTCTTCGACGACGGCCCGCCGCGCGAAGGCGACGATGCTGTCCGGCCGGAAGCTCTCCGCGGACGGAGGCCAGACGGAGTTCTGCAACGCGTACGCGGCGTACGAGGACCTCTCGGAAGCGGAGAAGAAGCGCTGCGAGTCCCTTCGCATCCAACACACGCTCGCGGCGTCGAATCGCTTCTCGAGCCCGAACCCGACCCCGGAAGAGGCGGCGCGCTGGCAGAAGCTCGAAGCGCGCCGCGCGGCGACGGGGCGGAAAGGCGAGAAGGAGCACCCGCTCGTCTGGCGACATCGCTCGGGGCGGAAGTCGCTCGTGCTCGGCATGACCGTCGACCACGTCGTCGGCATGCCCGAGGCTGAGAGCCGCGCGCTGATCGAGAAGCTTTCCGCGCATGCGACGCGCCGAGAGATCGTCTACCGGCACGAGTGGACGGTCGGCGATCTCCTCATGTGGGACAACTGCGGTGTCATGCACCGGGTGATCCCCTACGACGCGAGCTCCGGCCGGATGATGCATCGGACGACGCTCTACGGGAGCGAGACGATCGAGGGCATGGCGAGCGCCGGCTGACGAATGGGGCAGGAGCTCTCCGGCAAGGTCGCGATCGTCACCGGCGGCGCGAGCGGCATCGGCCTCGCGACGGCCGAGCTCTTCGCCGCGGAAGGCGCGAAGGTCGTGATCGCCGACGTGGACGCCGCGCGCGGTGAAGACGCCGCTGCGAGGCTCGGCGCCGCGGCCGCCTTCGTGCGGGCGGACGTCGCCGACGCGGCAGCCGTGCAGGCGCTCGTCGACTTCACGATCGATCGCTTCGGCGGCCTCCACGTGCTCTTCAACAACGCCGGGGTTGCGGGCCCCCAGCGCCGCCTGCTCGACGACGACTTCGCGGACTTCGAGCGCGTGATGGCGGTGAACCTCTACGCGACGATGGTCTGCAGTCAGCGCGCGGCGCGGCACATGGCGAAGAAGGCCGGCGGCTCGATCATCAACAACTCCTCGATCGGCGGCATCCAGCCGGGTGGCGGCATCATGGCGTATCGCGCGGCGAAAGCGGCGGTCATCCACTTCAGCCGCTCCGCCGCGGTCGATCTCGGGGAATACGGCGTCCGCGTGAACTGCGTGGCGCCGGGCCTCATCGCGACGCCGATGACGAACTACGACCTCGCGCGGGTGCGGCAGACGTCCCAGCCGCTGAATCGCGAGGGGGCCGTGAAAGATGTGGCGGAGGCCGTCCTCTTTCTGGCAAGCGATCGATCGGCGCAGATCACGGGAACGGTGTTGCCGGTGGACGGCGGGTTCACCGCCGGACGTCCGATGATGAAACGGTAGAAGGAGACGAAGCCATGGCGACGGATCGCATCATCTCGGCCGACTCACACGTCAACCCGGCGAAGGATCTCTGGACGCGGGACGCGCCCGAGGCAGCTCAAGGACCGCGCGCCGCGCGTCGAGTCGACGCCGCAGGGCGACTTCTGGATCGTCGACTCGCAGATCAAGGGCGCGATCGGCCTCGACTCCTCGGCCGGCCGGAAGCCCGAGGACTTCAAGCCGCACGGGCTCACCTACAAGGACATGCGCCCCGGCTCGTACGATCCGAAGGCGCGCCTCGAGGACATGGACCTCGACGGCGTCGACGCCGAGGTGCTCTACTTCGGCGGCCCCGTCACGCAGTATCCCGAGGACGCCGAGCTGCGCCGCTTCATCGTCCGCACGTACAACGACTGGATGGTCGAGCTCTCCGAAGGCGGCGCCCGGCCGTCTCATCGGCCTCGCGCACGTCCCGCTCGTCGACCTCGACGAGGGCATGCGCCGAGCTCGAGCGGATCGCCAAGCTCGGCCTTCGCGGCTTCCACGTCGATCCGTTCCCGGACGAGCGCGGCGGCGAAGCCGCTGTAGGATCCCGCGTACGAGCCGTTCTGGTCCCTGGTCGAGGAGACCGGCCTGCCGATCAGCTTCCACATCGTCGGCCCGCGCAACGCGAACGTCGCCGCGACGTTCATGAACCCGACGCCCGGCGTGAAGGAGACCTTCATCGCGATCGCGCCGATCTCGATCTGCGAGGTCGTCTCGACGCTCGTCTTCACCGGCATCCTGGCGCGCCATCCGAAGCTCAACTTCGTGCTCGTCGAGTGCGGCATCGGCTGGATCCCGTACTTCCTCGAGCGCATGGACCAGACGTTCAACAAGCACCGCTTCTGGACCAAGTCGATCATCACGGAGAAGCCGAGCAGCTACTGGTACCGCCAGGGCCACGCGACCTTCATCCAGGACCTCGCCGGCGTCGCCGAGCGCCACCGCGCCGGCGCTCGAGAACATCATGTGGTCGACGGACTACCCGCACTGCGACAGCACCTGGCCGAAGTCGCGCGAGGCGCTCGACCGCAGCACTTCAAGGACGTGCCGCCGAGGAGCGCGCGTTGATCACCGGCGGGAACGCGGCGCGGCTCTATCGCCTGAATTGAGGAGGCGAGGAACGCGATGCGCGACTATCAGATCATCTCGGCCGATTCTCACGTCGTCGAGCCGCCCGATCTCTGGGAGAAGTGGCTCGAACGGAAGTACCTCGACACCGCGCCGCGAGCTCGTCGACGACGGCGACGGCGGCGACGCCTGGCTCTACCTCGGCGGCAAGGTTCCCGAGCCGCTCGGTCTCGTCACCTGCGTCGGTACCCGGCCCGAAGAGCTCAAGTGGACGGGGAAGAAGTACGGCGTGAACATCCACCCCGCCTGCTACGAGGGGAAGGCTCGTCTCGAGATCCTCGACGTCGACGGAGTCGACGCGGAGATTCTGTATCCGCCGCAGCGGGCGATGCTCACGTTCATGAAGAACACCGACAAGGACGCGCATCTCGCCGGCATCCGCGCATACAACCGCTGGCTGAAGGACGGCTTCTGCGCCGCGGATCCGGAGCGGCTGATCGCGATCTTCCAGACGCCGAACGTCGGCATCGAGACCTCGGTCGCGGAGCTCGAGCGCGCGAAGAAGGAGGGCTACCGCGGGGTCGCGATCTCGGCCTGGCCCGCCGGCGGCGACAACCTCGCGCGCCGACGACCCGTTCTGGGACGCCGCCGCGGAGCTCGACATGCCGGTGAGCATCCACCTCCTGCTCGCCGCGCAGCAGACGAAGGTGAGCGGCTCGCGCGAAGCCGGGGTCGCGCTCGGCGCGAGCGCGTTCTCGAACACGATGCCACTCATCACCGAGCTCATCTTCCAAGGCGTGTTCGATCGTTTCCCGAAGCTCCGCATGGCGGGCGTCGAGACCGGCGTCGGCTGGATTCCTCACTTCCTCGAGATGACCGACGATCGCTACTGGCGGAACCGACTGTGGGCCGGCGTCAAGCTGAAGAAGGTCCCGAGTCAGTACTTCCGTGACCACTGGCTCTGCACGTTCATCGTCGACCGGAGCGGGGTTTCGGTCCGCCATCAGGTCGGCATCGAGAACATGGCGTGGTCGACCGACTTCCCGCACCACGGCAACGACTGGCCGTACTCGCGGAAGACGATCGACGGCCTGTTCGCCGAGATTCCCGCTGACGAGCGCCGGAAGATCATCTGCACGAACGCCGCGCGCTTCTGGGGAATGATGAGCTGAGGCGAACTACCGCGTGACGACGGGGAGGCGCTCCCAGCCGCGCACCGTCGACGTGTGGGCTTGCTCGGCGTTCTCCCAGTCGACCTCCCACGTCGGGAACCGCTTCAGCACTTCCTCCAGCGCCACGCGACCCTCCAATCGCGCGAGCGCGGCGCCGAGGCAGAAGTGGGCGCCGTAGCCGAACGCGAGATGGTGGTCGATCTTGCGGTGGATGTCGAAGCGATCGCCTTCCGGAAACTTCCGCTCGTCGCGGTTCGCCGATCCGTTGAGGAGCAGGATCGCGCTGCCCGCGGGAACGACCGTGCCGTGGGCCTCGACGTCCTTGGTCACGAACCGCGCCTGAACGGGCGAGGGCGCCTCGTAGCGGAGAAGCTCCTCGATCGCGTTCGGGATGAGCTCGCGCCGCTCGGCGAGCTCGCGACGCTGCTCGGGATGCTCGGCCAGCACCTTGCCGGTGAAGCCGATGAGCCGGGTCGTGGTCTCATTGCCCGCCGCGGCGATCAGGTTCACGTAGGAGACGACCTCGTCGTGGGTGAGGCGCGTGCGCTTCCCGCTCTCGTCTTCGTACTCCGCGTTCAAGAGCTCGGTCATCAGGTCGTCGGACGGATGATCGGCACGCCACTCGATGTATTCGGCGAAGCCGCGATTGCTCGCCTCGAAGACGCGGTCGCGAGTCTTCTCGTGATCCGGCATCGTGCCGTCGGCGATCCGCAGCCCGTCGTCGATGCGGTCCGGAGCGCTTCTTGGTCCTCTTCCGGGATGCCGATCAGCATGCCGATCGTGCGCATCGGCATTTGCGCGCCGAGGTCGCGGCTGAAGTCGAAGCCGCCGGCGCCGACGAGCGGATCGAGGGAGCGGGCGCAGAATTCGCGCACCTTCGGCTCGATCGCGCCGATCCGACGAGGCGTGAAGACGCGTGAGATGAGCCCGCGGTGAAGATCGTGTCGAGGCGGATCCTCGAAGATCATCGTGCCCGGCGGCAGCGTGACGTCGCTCTTGATCAGCTCGAGTAGAGTGCCGCGTCGCCGAGCTGTACGTCGTCCAGTCGATGAGGCCGCGCTCGACGTCGTCGAAGCGGCTGAGCGCCCAGAAGTCGTACCGCTCGTTTCGGTAGAGCGGCGCCTCGTCGCGAAGCCGCTTCCAGATCGGGTAGGGATCGGCATCGATCTCGAAGTCGTACGGGTCGTAGTAAACGTCCGGTGCGCTCATCGTCGAACTCTGTTATGAGAACGCCGCTCTACAAAAAACAAGAGGCCATACTCGGTTAGGGGAAGACGGAATGTCGCTCTTCGATGCGTTTCGATTCGACGGCAAGCGAGTGCTCGTCGTCGGCGGCGCCACCGGCATGGGGGCCGCGGCCGCCGAGCTCGTGCGTGACGCCGGCGCCGACGTCGTCGTCATGGACTTCGCGAAGGTGGCGCTCGGCGGAGTCCGCGCGATTCACGTGAATCTCGCCGAAGCGGCGTCGATCGACGCGGCCGTGAAGGAATGCGGCGGGCCGGTGCACGCGCTGTTCTCCTGCGCCGGCGTGGCGGACGGCACGCCGGGCATCGAGAAGATCAACTTCATCGGTCACCGCCACCTGATCGATCGCCTGCTCGAGAGGGACATGATGTCGCGGGGCAGCGCGATCGGTTTCATCTCCTCCTCGATCGGGCTCGGCTGGGACACGAACATCCCCGCGCTCTGCGAGTTCCTCGACACCTCCGACTTCGACACCGCGGTCGCGTGGATCGAGGCCAACGGCAAAGCGGACTACTTCTGGAGCAAGCAGGCGATCTGCGCGTACGTCGCGCGGCAGGCCCTTCCGCTGCTGAAGCGCGGCATCCGCATCAACGCGATCTGCCCGGGGCCGACGGACACGCCGCTCGCCCAGGCGAACAAGGACCGATGGCTCGGCTTCGGCGCCGACTACCGGGACGAAGCGGGCATCGAGCCCTTCACACCGCTCGAGCAGGCGTACCCGCTCGTGTTTCTCTGCAGCGACGCGGCGGCCGCCATCACCGGCGTCACGGTGATCTCCGACGCCGGCTACTGGAGCTCGGGGCTGACCGGCTCGTTCCCGTCCGCCACCCCGTTCGTCAACATGCTGCTTCAGCGCTGAGCGTCAGTCTTCGAGCTTGATCGCCTGTTTTGGGCAGACGCGGACCGCGGCCTCGACCTTGGCGCGGAGCGCCTCGGGTGGATTCTCGTCGAGCACGTAGAGGAGGTCGTCGTCGCGCACCTCGAAGACTTCCGGCGCGGCGTTCACGCAAAGGGCGTTACTCTCGCAGAGGCTGAAGTCGACGACGATACGCACGAGGCGGTGTTTGAACTCGAAGTGGAATTGGCATTCCTATTCATGAGAGTCAAAGGCGTGGTCCTCATCCTGCTGGCGCTCGGCGCTCTCGTGACCGCGCATGCCGGCGGCGCCGAGCTGAGCGCCGACGAGCTGCGGCGCCTCGAAGCCGGCGAGATCCTCACCTGGACATGGCAGGTCGCGGGGCGCTCCGTGCCAGCGACGAAGGCCGTCGGCCTCGTCGACGCGCCGCCCGCGGCCGTCTGGCCGATCATCGACGAATGCGCGCGCTACGAGGACACGATGCCGAGCACACTCGACAGCGAGGAGCTCGAGCGGCAAGGCAATCACGTCCGGTGTCGGGGCGTGGGTGACTTGCCCTTTCCGTTCTCCGATTTGCCGACCGAGACGGACGCCGTTCACACCGTCGAGCCGGGGAAGCTCTACCGGCGCGAATGGAAACAACGGAGCGGCGACTTCAATGCGAACGAGGGGCGCTGGACGCTCGTACCTTGGGGCGACGGCTCGAAAACGCTCGCGACCTACGAGGCGATGACGGAGCCGAAGATGGCGATGCCCGACTTCATCCTTCGGTGGGCGACCGAGAGCGTCTTGCCCGAGATGATCGCAACGCTGCGGGAGCACGCGAAGGCGCGTGCCGCGCCAAGCTCACCCTAGCGCACCAGCCACGCGAGGGATCTGGTCTAGAGCTGATCGCGAGGAAGTCGTCCGCACTTTTGCATGAAGCCGGTCGGGGGCGCTACGACTCCCATCCTCATGCCTCTGCGTTCGCGAATCCCCATTGTCGTCGAGCTCGTCCCGGCCCTGCCGCTGATCGCGTTGTGGATCAAACTGGTCGCTGCGCCGATTCTGTTGAATCCGATTTGGTTTCCCGAAGACCGCTATGCCGATATCGCAACGCTGGCCGTCCTGTTGTTGCTGACCTGGCCACTCCCGCTGCTGCCCCGTCCGGTGCGCTACGTCTGTGCGGTCGTCCTCAACCTCGTGCTGAGCGTATTACTCCTCGCCGATATCCTTCACTTTCGGGTCTTCAACGAATTCCTCTCCATTCCCGACGTGCAGCGGGCGCCGCAGCTCCGCGCGAGCTGGCGCGCGGCATTCGTCGCATGGCGCGCGTGGGATTTGCTCCTGGCGATCGATTTGGTCATCGCAATCGCCTGCATCCCCCTTTACCGCGCCGTCGCCCGTGCCGCGCCGGCTCCGCGTGCAGCCCTGCGGCGGGGCGTCAGCATCGCGATGGTCGTGTTGGGATGCTCGTTCGCGGCCCCCGTGCTGCGCGCGATGCAGGTGGATCGTGAAGCGGTGTACACCTACAACGACGCGCGACAGGTGGTCGTTCGAGGAATCGGTATCCTCCCGTATCACCTCTACGACGCCTTCATTCAGCTCGCCTTCGCGCTCCGCGGCCGACTTGTGACTTCCGCGGCGGAACGGGAACACGCCGTGCAGTACCTCGCGACATTCCGCGCGCAGCAACCGCCGCCCTCCGACTTGTTCGGCGTCGCGCGTGGAAAGAATCTGATCGTCGTCATGGCGGAATCGCTGCAAGCCTTTCCCGTGAGCGTCACCATCGATGGGCGACCGGTCGCGCCGCGCCTGGCTCAGTTTGCAGCGGAGAGTCTCGCGTTCGCCGAGTTCTTCGATCAGACCAACCTGGGCACGACCTCGGATGGCGAGTTTACCTCGATGCAGTCACTGCATCCGTTGACCAGCAGTGCGGTTGCCACGCGCTATCCGCTCAACGCGTTTCACGGCTTGCCAGGCGTGCTCGTCGAACACGGCTATCGGACGGTATCGGCGGTCGGCGAGCCCGGTCACCAATGGAATATGCTGCAGATGCACCCGAACCTCGGATTTCAACGTTCGTTCTTCAAGCCCAGCTTCCACTTCGATTTCGAGGTCGGGCCGGGAGTGCCCGATCACTTCTTCTTTCCCCAGGCCGCCGCGTTGCTGCGGGAGCAGCGGCGACCGTTCATGTCCTTCTTCCTGAGCCTATCCAATCACGCCCCATACGATATGCCTGCCGCGCTGAATCCCCTGCCGGTTGGCGCACTCGAGGGCACGCTGCTCGGAAAATATCTCCAGACCGTCAACTACTTCGACCGCGCTTTCGGTATGTTCGTCGACGCATTGCGCGCCAACGGCATGCTCGACGACTCCGTCGTCGCAGTGTACGGCGACCATCACGGATTTCTCGATGATCAGCAGGCGGTCGCTCGCTTGGTCGGCATCGAGGATGAGGATCGACGTCGGCAATGGCTGGCGCAAAAGCGCCTTCCGTTTTTCGTTCGGTTACCGCACGCACGAGCTGCAGGGGTTCACCGTGGCGCGGGGGGCCATTTGGACGTCGCACCCACACTGCTCAGCCTGCTCGGCATCCCTCCGGACGAAATGGTGTCCCTCGGACGCGACCTCCTGCGGGACGCCAACCATCTCATCGTTTTTCGCGACGGCAGCTTCATCGACGAAGAGCATCAATACCTGCGCGCTCCGGGGCCGGCGGAGGCGTCGGTTTGCTATGATGCGCGGTCGGGAGAGCGAGTGTCTCCCGAGATTGCTGCCGACAAGAGGCGCGCAGCGGAGGAACGTTTGGCCATATCCGATCTGATCATTCGAGCGAATTTGATTCCCTATCTGACCGAACGATCGCCAGACGTGCGGCCTTGAGACGACTCAGCGCATGGCCGCTGACGACGGCGCTTTTCGCCTGGCTCGCATGCTCGATCGGTGCAGCCCACGCGGATCGCGTGACGCCGAAGCCTGTTCCGAAGAAGTGCCTCGTCATCGGCCACCGCGGCAACCCGGTGGTGTTCTTCGAGAACACCATGGCTTCGTTCGAGTCCGCCTACGCCGTCGGTGCCGACATGGTCGAGATGGACGTGCGCCTCACGCGCGACAAGGTTCCGGTGATCGCGCACGATGAAGAGCTCGAATTCACCACGTCGACGCACGGGCGGGTGAGCGAGATGACCTTGGCCGAGCTGAAGAAGGTGAAGGCCGGGTCGTTGCGCGACGATACGATGACCGATCCCATTCCCTCGCTCGAGGAAGCACTCC